>NZ_JBVKBG010000002.1:0-1433827 GCF_055657265.1 Streptomyces sp. NPDC107575
TTGATAGGCCAGATCTGGAAGCACCGCAAGGTGTGGAGGTGACTGGTACTAATAGGCCGAGGGCTTGTCCTCAGTTGCTCGCGTCCACTGTGTTGGTTCTGAAACCACGAACAACCCCGTATGTCGGGCCACGACTACGGTGCGGTTGACAGTTTCATAGTGTTTCGGTGGTCATAGCGTGAGGGAAACGCCCGGTTACATTCCGAACCCGGAAGCTAAGCCTCACAGCGCCGATGGTACTGCAGGGGGGACCCTGTGGGAGAGTAGGACGCCGCCGAACTAATTTTGATAAAGAGCTGATCCCCGAACCTTTTGGTTCGGGGATCAGCTCTTTTTTGTTGCTCGTCACCTGTCGTTCACGTCGCGTGGGCACGATCCCTGACATGGGCACAGTTGAAATGCTGCGAGCCGCAGGTGTCGGTACCGGGGACGAGGTCATCGTGCCGGCGTTCGGGAACGCCGAGGTGGCCGAGGACGTCGTGCGGGCGGGGGCCGTGCCGGTCTTCGCCGACATCGACCCGGAGACGTACTGCATCGATCCCTCCCACGTGGCTGCCGGTGTGAGCGCAAGGACGGCCGCTGTCGTTGCCGTGCACCGCTTTGGGAATCGGGCCGATCTCGCCCGGCTGCGGGAGCTGGGCCGGCGGCACGGCCTGCTGGTGCTCGAGGAGCCCGGCGAGTCCGAGAAGTCGTACGACGAGGTGGCTCAACGCCGTGTGCGCGCCGCCTATTTGAGCGCGCGACTCACCGGCGTACGGACGCCTGTCGGGCAGGAGGGGCACACGTATCAGCAGTACGTGGTGCGGGTGCCCGGTAATGGGCGGCCGGATCGGGACGCGTTCGCGAGGGTGTTGCGGGGGAAGGGCGTCGAGTGCCGGGTGCCGGTGAAGACGCCGGTGCACCGGCTGCCGGGTTTCCGGTACGACATCGCGCTTCCGGAAACCGAGCTGGCCGCCGACGAGACGCTTGCGCTGCCGGTCGAAGCGGCAATGTCTCGGCGGCAGTTGCAGCGGATCGTGCACGCCTGCAACGCATTGGGCGGATTGCTGCAGCCGGCCTTCTAGAGCCGCCCTGGTGGTGGTTCTGAGGGGCCTCAACATCAGGTATGCTTTATGTCGTTGCCGAGCGGAAAACCGCGAAAGCGACAGGCCCCTATAGCTCAGTCGGTAGAGCGTCTCCATGGTAAGGAGAAGGTCAGCGGTTCGATTCCGCTTGGGGGCTCGTGAATTGAAGGCCTCCGCCCATCGGGCGGGGGCCTTTTTCATTTCCCCCGCCCCCTGCCCCCGGGCCTGTCAGTCGTGGTGCAGGCCCGGGACGCGCATCGCGAGGATCGCCATGTCGTCCGACGGGGCGTCCGCGGCGAAGCGCTCCACCGCGCGCATGATGCGGGCGGCGACAGCACCGGCCGTGAGGCCCGTACAGGTGGACAGGACGTCCGCCAGGCCGTCGTCGCCGAGCATGCGGCTGCCCTCGCGGCGCTCGGTGATGCCGTCCGTGACGCAGAGCAGGACGTCGCCCGGGTCGAGCGTCAGCGTCTGCTCGTACAGCTCCAGGTCGTCCATGACGCCGAGCAGCGGCTGCGGCTCCGCGTACGGCTCGACCGTGCCGTCCTGGCGGAGGCGGAGCGGGAGCGGGTGGCCGGCGCAGACCATCTTCACGATCGCCGAACCGTCCTCCTGCGGCCACAACTCCCCGTAGAGCAGAGTGAGGAAGCGGCTGCGGGCGCCCTCGTCGAGGATCGCCGCGTTCAGGCGCTCCAGGACCGCAGGGCCGCCGAAGCCCTCGCGGGCGAGCAGGCGCAGGGCGTGGCGGGCCAGGCCGGTGACGGCCGCCGCCTCCGGGCCCGTGCCGCAGACGTCGCCGATGGCGAAGCCGTACGCGCCGTCCCGGATGGGGAACAAGTCGTAGAAGTCGCCGCCCACCTCGTTGCCCTCGCCGGCCGCGCGGTAGATGACCTCCACCTCGACGCCGGGGACGTCCGGGAGCTCCGGGGGCAGGAGGCTGCGCTGGAGGGACTGGCTGATCGCCATGCGCTCCGAGTAGAGGCGCGCGTTGTCGAGGGCCAGGGCCGCCCTGCGGCTCAAGTCCTCGGCCAGCTCCAGGATTTCCTGGCGGAAGTGCTCGTCCGTGGGCTTGCCGAGGGTCAGCATGCCGATGACGCGGTTGCGGGCGACCAGGGGGAGGACGACGGTCTCGCCGCCGACCGCGGAGGCCGTCTGGAGCGTCGTGCCGATGCCGGAGCTGACGCTCGCCGGCTCGCCGAGGCCCAGGCTTCTCATGGACGTACGCAGCGCCGCCTGGTGGGCGGCTTCCGCAGGGGCGGCCCAGACGCGGGCGCCCGGGGTCGGGACCGGGTCCGGGGGCGCGATCTTCGAAAGGAGCGCCTTCAGACCGTCGATGCGCTCCTCGTCCTCGTGCAGCACATAGGAGAGGTACGGCTCCGATGCCTGGTCGGCGATCGTGTAGACCGCGCACCAGGTGGCGAGGGTCGGGACCGTCATCTGGGCCATCAGCGCCAGGGTTTGGTCGCGGTCGAGCGTGCCCGCCAGAAGGTCGGAGGCCTCGACAAGGAAGCTGAGCGAACCGCGGCGGAGCTTTTCGAGTTCGCCGAGGCGGGCCGATTCGACGGCCAGTGCGATGCGGTCGGCGGCGAACTGGAGGCGGAGCGCCTCTTCGTTCGAGTAGCGGTCGGGGGCTTCCGCGGCGACGCCGAGGGAGCCGGTGAGGCGGCCCTCGACCTTGAGGGGGACGGTGACGACCGAACGCATGCCCGTGCCGTTCAGGAGCGGTACGGCGCCCGGGACTTGGGTCAGGTCCTCGTGCACGGCGGGCATGCGGGCCGAGCCGTAGCGGTTGGGGCCGACTTCGACGGGCACGCGCGCGAAGCGCTGCCGCGCGGAGGGCAGGCCGGTCGAGGCGCGGACCTCCAGCTCCGTCTCGTCGTCCGTGGCGAGCAGCAGGAACGCGGAGTCGCCGTCGAGCATGTCGCGGGCGCGCTCGACCGTGCGCTGGAGCAGTCCGTCGAGGTCGTCGGGCGCAGGCGAGCCGATGAAGACCTCGAACGGGTCGGAGCCCTGGCTCTCGGAGTGCGATCCCGGGTCGGGAGAGGGGAGGCGCAGCGGGGTCTGGAGGACCGCCCGCTCGTGGTCGCGGACCAGGAGGCAGACGGTCGACGGGTCGCCGTCGGTGTCGCGCACGCGCAGGTGCGAGGCGTACACGGGCGTCACGCGGCCGCTGGCGCCGCGGATGCCGTAACTGCCCTCCCAGCGCGAGAGTTGGAGTGCGTCGACGATGCCCGTGCTGGTGCCGGGGGTGTGCGGCCACGCCGCGAAGTCCGTGAGGGGCTTGCCGGTGACCTGCTCGGCGGCGTACCCGAAGAGCTCCTCCGCGTCCTCGTTCCACCCGGTGATCGCGCCGACCCGGTCGATCTGGACGACGGCCACGCGCACCCGCTCGTCCGCGAGCGGGAGGAGGTCGGTGGGGAGGTTGGGGCCCGCGGCGCGGGTGCCCACCGAGCGCTCGGGGAGGTCGAGTTGGAACCAGACCCGCTTGTGCGTGGCCGAATAGTCGACCCCCCAGCGGCCGGCGAGCGCGGCGCAGAGCTGGAGGCCGCGGCCTCCCTCGCGGTCCGGGCTGCCCATGTTCATGGCGGAGGACTGCAGCGGGATCTCACGTTCCGGATAGCGGTCCGAGACCTCGATGCGGACGTGGTCCTCACTTCGCAGGCACAGAACCTCCGCGGATGTGCCCGCGTGAACCACGGCATTTGTCACGAGTTCGCTGGTCAGGACGACGGCGTCGTCGATGATGTCCGCATGGCCCCACCCTTGGAGGGTGTCGCGTACGAAGGAGCGGGCGGTCGCGACGGAGCGTCCGACCGGCTCGAAAGTGGCAGCCGCGCGCGCGGTGATCACAGAACTCCCTGTACGAGTTGTACTCGATGTCCGAGTGTCGAGGCCCAGGTCTCCCGTACCCATGTCTCGGCCGCCCCTCCGATGCCCGCTCGTTTTCCGCCACCGCCCAGGCCGGGCAGACCGGGGTGGGTGGACAGCCGCATGCAAGGTTACTTACCTTCGCCGTCCATGCGGATGCCGGTCGTCTGTGTTTCCGCCCGGAGGGTGTGCGGACGGTGTGCGAAGCTGCCGAACTGTTATGGCCTGGTTCAGCCATGGTGAAACACTGGGCAAGCTTCCATAGAAGAACGCATTGAAGTGCCGATGCGGCGGTAGAAGCGAATCCGAGAAACACCCGAGCAACCCGAGCAGTACAGGTCGATCCCTGCGGGAGGGACACAGTGGAGTCTGGCGCAGCGACGCGAAGCAAGAAGGCGCGCGCAGAAGGCGGACAGTCCCTGACAAAACAGCGCAAAACGCGCGGTGGCAGTGGGACGACGACCGTGGATACCGCGGCGCTGAACCGCTTGCTCGCAGGTCTTGTCGCGATGAGAGACGGAAATTTCCGCAAGCGCCTGACCGTCAGCGGCGACGGGGTGATGTCGGAGATCGCGGCCGTCTTCAACGAGGTGGCCGACCGAAATCTGCACCTTACGGGCGAGATGTCCCGGGTGCGGCGCATGGTCGGCCGCGAGGGCAAGCTCACCGAGCGGCTCGAGACGGGCGCCTGTGAGGGCTCCTGGGCCACCGCGATCAATGCGTCCAACGCGCTCGTGGACGACCTCGTACGGCCCGTCTCAGAGGTCGGAAGGGTGCTCTCGGCGGTCGCGGACGGCGATCTGTCGCCCCGGATGGAGCTGCGGGCCCAGGTGCCGGAAGGGAAGCCCGAGGGGCACGGGCATCCGCTGCGCGGCGAATTCCTGAAGGTCGGCCGGACCGTCAACAACCTGGTCGATCAGCTCTCCACGTTCACCGACGAGGTCACGCGCGTGGCCAGCGAGGTGGGTACCGAGGGCAAGCTCGGTGGGCAGGCGCGCGTACGTGGAATGTCCGGTTCGTGGAAGGACCTCACGGATTCGGTCAACACAATGGCGTACCGGCTGACCGCACAGGTACGTGACATTGCTCTCGTCACCACCGCGGTGGCCAAGGGTGACTTGTCCCGGAAGGTCACGGTTCACGTCGCGGGCGAGATGCTCGAGCTGAAGAACACCGTGAACACGATGGTGGACCAGCTGTCGTCGTTCTCCTCCGAGGTCACGCGTGTGGCCCGGGAAGTGGGCACGGAGGGTGAGCTCGGCGGTCAGGCCCAGGTGCCCGGTGTGGCCGGCGTGTGGAAGGACCTCACCGATTCGGTGAACCTCATGGCCGGCAACCTGACCGCGCAGGTGCGTGGAATCGCGCAGGTCACCACGGCCGTGGCCAACGGTGATCTGTCGCAGAAGGTCACGGTGTCGGCGCGCGGCGAGGTCGCCCAGCTGGCCGAGACCATCAACCAGATGACGGAGACCCTGCGAACTTTCGCGGACGAGGTCACGCGTGTGGCGAACGAGGTCGGTGCCGAGGGTCAGCTCGGCGGCCAGGCCAATGTGCCGGGAGCCGCCGGCACGTGGAAGGACCTCACCGATTCGGTGAACACGGTTTTCCGGAACCTCACAACTCAGGTGCGGGACATCGCGACCGTCACGACGGCGGTGGCGAACGGTGATCTGTCGCAGAAGGTCACCGTCGACGTCGCGGGCGAGATGCTCGAGCTCAAGAACACCGTGAACACGATGGTGGACCAGCTGTCCGCCTTCGGTTCCGAAGTCACGCGTGTGGCCCGGGAGATCGGTGTCGAGGGTGAGCTGGGCGGTCAGGCGCTCGTGCCCGGCGCCGCCGGTACGTGGAAGGACCTGACCGACTCCGTCAACACCGCGTTCCGCAACCTCACCGGACAGGTGCGCAACATCGCCCAGGTGACGACGGCGGTGGCGAACGGTGATCTGTCGCAGAAGGTCACCGTCGACGTCTCCGGCGAGATGCTCCAGCTGAAGAACACCGTGAACACGATGGTGGACCAGCTGTCGAGCTTCGCCGACCAGGTGACGCGAATGGCGCGTGACGTGGGCACGGAGGGCCGCCTCGGCGGTCAGGCCCGCGTGGACGGCGTGAGCGGCACGTGGAAGGAACTGACCGACTCCGTCAACTTCATGGCCGGAAACCTGACGTCTCAGGTGCGGCAGATCGCTCAGGTCACGACCGCGGTGGCGCGGGGTGACCTGTCGCAGAAGATCGACGTGGACGCGCGCGGCGAGATCCTGGAGCTGAAGAACACCATCAACACGATGGTCGACCAGCTCTCCGCCTTCGCGGACCAGGTGACCCGGGTGGCCCGCGAGGTGGGCACCGAGGGCCGGCTCGGCGGCCAGGCGCAGGTGCCCGGCGTCGCCGGCGTGTGGCGGGATCTGACGGATTCCGTGAACGGCATGGCCGGAAACCTCACGGCCCAGGTGCGCAACATCGCCCAGGTGGCCACGGCGGTGGCGCGGGGTGACCTGTCGCAGAAGATCGATGTGGACGCGCGCGGCGAGATCCTGGAGCTGAAGAACACCCTCAACACGATGGTGGACCAGCTGTCGGCCTTCGCCGAGCAGGTGACCCGGGTGTCCCGCGAGGTGGGTACGGACGGCATCCTCGGCGGCCAGGCCGAGGTGCAGGGCGTGTCGGGTACGTGGAAGGACCTGACGCAGTCCGTGAACGGCATGGCCAACAACCTGACGCTTCAGGTGCGGAACATCGCCGAAGTCACGACGGCGGTGGCGCGCGGTGACCTCTCCAAGAAGATCACGGTCGACGCCAAGGGCGAGATCCTCGAGCTCGTCACCACGGTGAACACGATGGTGGACCAGCTGTCCTCGTTCGCCGAGCAGGTGACCCGGGTGGCCCGTGAGGTGGGCACCGAGGGCCAACTGGGCGGTCAGGCAAGGGTTCCGGGCGTCACCGGCATCTGGAAGGACCTGAGCGACAACGTCAACCTGATGGCCAACAACCTGACCATGCAGGTGCGGAACATCTCCCAGGTCGCCAACGCGGTGGCCAACGGTGACCTGACCCGTCAGGTCACGATCGAGGCGCGCGGCGAGGTCGCGCAGCTCGCCGACACGTTCAACACGATGGTGCGGACCCTGAGTTCGTTCGCCGACCAGGTCACCAAGGTGGCCCGCGAGGTGGGCACGGACGGCATCCTCGGCGGCCAGGCCCGCGTACCCGGAGTGTCCGGTACGTGGAAGGACCTGACCGAGTCCGTGAACGGCATGGCCTCGAACCTGACCGGACAGGTGCGCAACATCGCGATGGTCACGACCGCCATCGCCAAGGGCGACCTGACCAAGAAGATCGACATCGACGCGCGCGGCGAGATCCTCGAGCTGAAGACCACGATCAACACGATGGTCGACCAGCTGTCGTCGTTCGCGGAGCAGGTGACCCGGGTGGCCCGTGAGGTGGGCACCGAGGGGCAGCTGGGCGGCCAGGCACGGGTGCGCGACGTGGACGGCACGTGGCGCGACCTGACCGAGTCCGTGAACGAGATGGCCGGAAACCTGACCCGTCAGGTGCGCGCCATCGCGGCCGTCGCCACCGCGGTGACCCGCGGCGACCTCAACCTCAAGATCGACGTCGACGCCGCGGGCGAGATCCAGGTCCTGCAGGACAACATCAACAAGATGATCTCCAACCTGCGCGACACCACGATCGCCAACGAGGAGCAGGACTGGCTCAAGGGCAACCTGGCCCGTATCTCCGGCCTGATGCAGGGCCGTCGCGACCTCGACGACGTGGCGGGGCTCATCATGAGCGAGCTGACGCCGGTCGTGTCGGCGCAGCACGGCGCGTTCTTCCTGGCGCTGCCGCTGGACGACAGCGCCGACGCGACGGTCGCCGACGAGGACGCGTACGAGCTGCGCATGTGCGGGAGCTACGGCTACTCCATGGGCTCCATGCCCACCGCGTTCCGGCCCGGCGAGACGCTCATCGGGACGGCCGCCCAGGAGCGGCGCACGATCCTCGTGGACAACGCGCCGAGCGGCTATCTGAAGATCGCCTCCGGGCTCGGTGAGGCGCCTCCGGCGCAGGTCATCGTGATCCCCGTGCTGTTCGAGGACACCGTGCTCGGTGTGATCGAGCTGGCGTCGTTCACTCCGTTCACGCAGATCCAGAAGGACTTCCTGAACCAGATCGCGGAGATGATCGCGACGAGCGTCAACACGATCTCCGTGAATACGAAGACGGAGGTCCTGCTGCGGCAGTCGCAGGAGTTGACCGAGCAGCTCCGTGAGCGTTCCGCCGAGCTGGAGAACCGGCAGAAGGCCCTCCAGGCGTCCAACGCCGAGCTGGAGGAGAAGGCCGAACTGCTCGCCCAGCAGAACCGTGACATCGAGGTGAAGAACACCGAGATCGAGGACGCGCGGCAGGTCCTGGAGGAGCGCGCCGAGCAGCTCGCCGTCTCGATGCGCTACAAGAGCGAGTTCCTCGCCAACATGTCGCACGAGCTGCGTACGCCGCTCAACTCGCTGCTCATCCTTGCCAAGTTGCTGGCCGACAACGCCGACGCGAACCTCACCCCGAAGCAGGTCGAGTTCGCCGAGACGATCCACGGAGCGGGCTCCGACCTGCTCCAGCTGATCAACGACATCCTGGACCTGTCGAAGGTCGAGGCGGGCAAGATGGACGTCTCGCCGACGCGCATCGCCCTGGTGCAGCTTGTCGACTACGTAGAGGCCACGTTCCGGCCGCTGACCGCGGAGAAGCAACTCGACTTCTCCGTAAGGGTGTCGCCGGAACTGCCCACCACGTTGCACACCGACGAACAGCGGCTCCTTCAGGTGCTGCGCAACCTGCTGTCCAACGCGGTGAAGTTCACCGACTCCGGTGCCGTCGAGCTCGTCATCAGGCCGGCGGGTGCCGACGTACCGAACGCGATCCGTGAACAGCTGCTGGAAGCCGGCTCGTTGACCGAGGTGGACGGCGATGTGATCGCCTTCTCGGTGACCGACACCGGCATCGGCATCGCGGCCAGCAAGATGCGCGTCATCTTCGAGGCGTTCAAGCAGGCCGACGGCACGACGAGCCGCAAGTACGGCGGTACGGGCCTCGGCCTGTCCATCAGCCGCGAGATCGCCCGCCTCCTGGGCGGCGAGATCCACGCGCAGAGCGAGCCCGGCCGCGGCTCGACGTTCACGCTGTACCTGCCGATGCACCCGAGCGAACTGCCGCCCCAGGGGTACGCGCAGCTCGCGCCGACCATCGAACCGGGGGAGCGGCTCGCCCTCGACGCGGCGCCCGAGCCCGAGCCCGCGGAGGTGGAGACACCGGCCGAGGTGCGGTCCTACCAGGACACGCAGAACGGGCCCGCGGCGCTGTTCAGGCGGCGTCGCAGGTCGACTCCGACGCAGCCCGAGCGCCCGGCGCCGCAGGCCCCGCTGCAGGGCCAGCCGCTGCCCGCCCAGGAGCGTGCGGAGGAGCACTGGGACGGCGGCGGCATGTCGGGCGCGACGGGTTCGGCCGAGAAGAGCACGCCCGCGCCCCGGCACGGGCTGCTGTTCGGTGGCGAGAAGGTGCTCATCGTCGACGACGACATCCGCAACGTGTTCGCGCTCACCAGCGTCCTGGAGCAGCAGGGCCTGTCGGTGCTGTACGCGGAGAACGGGCGCGAGGGCATCGAGGTGCTCGAACAGCACGACGATGTGACAGTCGTGCTGATGGACATCATGATGCCGGAGATGGACGGCTACGCGACGACGACGGCGATCCGCAGGATGCCGCAGTTCGCCGGGCTGCCGATCATCGCGCTCACCGCGAAGGCGATGAAGGGCGACCGGGAGAAGGCCATCGAGTCGGGCGCTTCCGACTACGTTACGAAGCCGGTCGATCCGGATCATCTGCTCTCTGTGATGGAGCGGTGGATGCATGGTGAGTGACCGGAAACCGGAATGTTCAGGATGAGTTGCTGACTGAGTGTGGTCGAAGCCGTGTAGAGGCGCGGGATTCGGGGAACCTTCTGGTCTCCCACCGCGTTTCTGCTACGTGCACGGTGACATCGCGGTGACAGGGTGTGGCGACAGGCGGGGTGCGGCTACCATGACCGGCACAAGGACGGACGACGCAAGGGAGTCGTCCCCTGGGGTGGCGAAAGGAGCCTCCCCGAGTCCTGCGGACAGGGGCGGCCCCATGCCGGGGCGAGGAGGGCGGGCCATGGTGCAGAAGGCCAAGATCCTCCTGGTCGATGACCGGCCGGAGAATCTGCTGGCGCTGGAGGCCATCCTCTCCGCGCTCGATCAGACACTGGTACGGGCATCGTCCGGGGAGGAAGCGCTGAAGGCGCTGCTCACGGACGATTTCGCGGTCATTCTGCTGGACGTTCAGATGCCGGGAATGGACGGTTTCGAAACCGCGGCGCACATCAAGCGTCGCGAGCGGACACGGGACATCCCGATCATCTTCCTCACGGCGATCAACCACGGACCGCACCACACGTTCCGTGGCTACGCGGCGGGGGCGGTCGACTACATCTCCAAGCCGTTCGACCCCTGGGTGCTGCGCGCCAAGGTCTCGGTGTTCGTCGAGCTGTACATGAAGAACTGCCAGCTCCGGGAGCAGGCGGCGCTGCTGCGGCTCCAGCTGGAGGGCGGCGGCAAGGCCGTCGGGGACGCCAAGGAGCCCGCGGGGCTGCTCGCCGAGCTGTCGGCGCGGCTCGCCGCGGTCGAGGAGCAGGCCGAGGCGCTGTCGAAGCAGCTGGACGACGAGTCCGCGGACGCGGCGGCGGTGGCCACGGCCGCCCACCTGGAGCGCAAACTCACCGGGCTGCGCAGGGCACTTGACGCCCTGGAGCCCGGAACGGGGAGCGGAGCTCCCTCGCTGCCCTCGCAGAACTGAGGCGGTCGCCCCGGAATCGGGGGCGGCCGCTCGGCTTTGAGAGCACGTCAGTTTTCGCCCCGTCAGTTCGCGACACGATCGGGTGAAGCAGTGGGCACACGTGTCCAAGGTCGGCTCCCCCGGTAACCTCACACCCATGGCCTCACGTCCCGCAGCCAAGAAGACGCCCGCGAAGAAGACGGCGGCGCCGACCAAGGCTCCGGCGAAGAAGGCCGCTGCCAAAAAAGCCCCCGCGAAGAAGGCCGCGGCCAAGAAACCCGCCCCCAAGCGGGCACCCGCCAAGAAGTCCGCGGCCAAGAAGCCGGCCCCCAAGGCGGCACCCAATCCGACCGGGGGCCTCTACAAGCTCGTGCGCGCCCTGTGGCTCGGCGTCGCGCACAGCGTGGGGGCGATGTTCCGCGGCATAGGGCGTGGCGCGAAGGGGCTCGACCCGGCGCACCGCAAGGACGGGCTGGCGCTGCTGCTGCTCGGGATCGGGCTGGTCTGCGCGGCCGGTACCTGGTCCAACCTGCAGGGCCCGGTCGGCGACCTCGTCGACATGCTGGTGACCGGCGCGTTCGGCCGCCTCGACCTGCTGGTGCCGATCCTGCTGGGGATCATCGCCGTACGCCTCATCAGGCACCCCGAGAAGCCCGAGGCCAACGGGCGGATCGTGATCGGCCTCTCCGCGCTCGTCGTCGGCGTGCTCGGACAGGTCCACATCGCGTGCGGCTCACCCGCGCGCGGGGACGGCATGCGCGCCATAAGGGACGCGGGCGGGCTCATCGGCTGGGCCGCCGCGACGCCGCTGAGCTTCACGATGACCCAGGTGCTCGCCGTCCCGCTGCTGGTTCTGTTGACCGTGTTCGGGCTGCTCGTGGTGACCGCGACGCCCGTCAACGCCATCCCGCAGCGCCTGCACCAGCTCGGCGTGAAGCTCGGCGTGGTGCACGAGGAGGCGGCCTTCGCCGACGCGGACCCGGACGAGTACGACGACGAGTGGCGCGAGGCCACGCCCGTGCGCTCGCGCAAGCGCTCCGCGGCCCCGGAGTCGTACGACCCGGACCGGGCCGAGGAGGAGGCGTTCGCCAAGCGGCGCAAGTCGCGGCGGTCCGTGCAGCCCGCGATGGAGCGGCCGATGGACGCGGTCGACGTGGCCGCGGCGGCGGCCGCCGCTCTCGACGGGGCCGTGCTGCACGGCATGCCGCCGTCGCCGCTGGTCGCGGACCTCACGCAGGGCGTCTCGGGTGAGGGCGCCGGCGAGAACAGCGGTGAGACGTCCACAGGGGACCGCTCGGCACCCGTCCCGGGGGCCAGGGCCAAGAAGGCCCCGGCGGGCGCTCAGAAGGAGCCTGAGCCGACGCCCACCTCCCTCGGCGTGCCGGACCTGACCAAGGCCGCGCCCGACGCGCGCGGCGACCTGCCGCCGCGCGCCGAGCAGCTCCAGCTCGCCGGCGACATCACCTACGCGCTGCCCTCCCTCGACCTGCTCACCCGCGGTGGCCCCGGCAAGTCCCGCAGCGCCGCCAACGACGCGGTCGTCGAATCCCTGCAGACCGTCTTCACCGAGTTCAAGGTCGACGCGGGGGTCACGGGCTTCACGCGCGGCCCCACGGTCACGCGGTACGAGATCGAGCTCGGCCCCGCCGTGAAGGTCGAGAAGATCACGGCCCTGGCGAAGAACATCGCCTACGCCGTCGCGTCCCCGGACGTCCGGATCATCTCGCCGATCCCCGGCAAGTCCGCGGTCGGCATCGAGATCCCGAACACGGACCGCGAGATGGTCAACGTCGGCGACGTGCTGCGCCTGGCGGACGCGGCCGAGGACGAGCACCCGATGCTGGTCGCGCTCGGCAAGGACGTCGAGGGCGGCTACGTGATGGCCAACATGGCCAAGATGCCGCACATCCTGGTCGCCGGTGCCACCGGTTCCGGCAAGTCCTCGTGCATCAACTGTCTGATCACGTCGATCATGATGCGGGCGACCCCCGAGGACGTCCGGATGGTCCTCGTCGACCCCAAGCGCGTGGAGCTGACGGCGTACGAGGGGATCCCGCACCTCATCACGCCGATCATCACCAACCCCAAGAAGGCCGCCGAGGCACTGCAGTGGGTCGTGCGGGAGATGGATCTGCGCTACGACGACCTCGCGGCCTTCGGCTACCGGCACATCGACGACTTCAACCAGGCGGTCAAGGACGGCAAGCTCACCACGCCCGAGGGCAGCGAGCGGGAGCTGAAGGCGTACCCGTATCTGCTGGTGATCGTCGACGAGCTCGCCGACCTGATGATGGTCGCGCCGAGGGACGTCGAGGACTCCATCGTCCGGATCACGCAGCTCGCGCGCGCGGCCGGCATTCACCTGGTGCTCGCCACGCAGCGTCCGTCGGTCGACGTCGTCACCGGCCTGATCAAGGCGAACGTGCCCTCACGGCTCGCGTTCGCCACCTCCTCGCTCGCCGACAGCCGCGTCATCCTCGACCAGCCGGGCGCCGAGAAGCTCATCGGCAAGGGCGACGGACTGTTCCTCCCCATGGGGGCGAACAAGCCGACCCGTATGCAGGGCGCCTTCGTCATAGAGGACGAGATCCACGCGATCGTCCAGCACTGCAAGGACCAGATGGCGCCCGTCTTCCGGGACGACGTCACGGTGGGCACCAAGCAGAAGAAGGAGATCGACGAGGACATCGGCGACGACCTGGACCTGCTGTGCGCGGCCGCCGAGCTGGTGGTCTCCACGCAGTTCGGCTCGACCTCCATGCTGCAGCGCAAGCTGCGCGTGGGCTTCGCCAAGGCCGGTCGCCTCATGGACTTGATGGAGTCGAGGAACATCGTCGGACCCAGTGAAGGTTCGAAGGCTCGTGACGTTCTTGTGAAAGCCGATGAGCTGGAGGGAGTGCTCGCGGTGATCCGCGGGGAGGCTCAGTCTTAAGGTGATCCCCTCACTCGAACGACGTCACCCGTACGGGCATCGGAGCAACCGTTTCCTCATCGGCTGCGTCAAGTTGAGGGGGAGACAGCCTGGTACGTCGCCGGCGGGATGGCAGGCCATTCCGATGGCGTACAAAGTCCGACCGCCCGGTTGCCTCACCCATTCACACCCCCCCTACACTGAACCTCCAGCAGGTGGCTACACGCTCGAAAGGCGCCCCCGTGTCCATCGGCAACTCCCCTGAAGACGACCGCCCTTCGGAAGACCGCATCCCGCACGCGGACGACGACCGGCCGTCGATCGGTCGTGCCCTCCAGCAGGCACGCGTCGACGCGGGTCTGACCGTCGACGAGGTCAGCCAGTCGACCCGGGTGCGCATCCCGATCGTGCAAGCCATCGAGCAGGACGACTTCTCGCGCTGCGGCGGTGACGTGTACGCGCGAGGCCACATCCGTACGCTCGCGCGTGCCGTGGGCCTCGACGCCGAGCCGCTCCTCGAGCAGTACGGCGACGAGCACGGCGGACGCCCCGCGCCGACGCCGGCCACGCCGCTGTTCGAGACCGAGCGGATCCGCTCCGAACCGCGCAGGCCCAACTGGACGGCCGCCATGGTCGCCGCGATCGTCGCGGTCGTCGCCTTCGTCGGATACACCGCCTTCAGTGGCGGCGACGGCGACGGCGGACAGCAGCAGGCCGCCGAGGGCTCCACCCCGGCGACCAGCAAGCCCACGACCGCGAAGCCGAGCCCCAGCGCCAAGAAGCCCACCGACCCGAAGCCGGAACCGAGCGACAGCGCCATCGCCGCGGCCCCCGCGGACAAGGTCACCGTGAAGGTGAACGCGTCGGACGGGCGCAGCTGGATCTCCGCCAAGGACCACAACGGGCGGATCATGTTCGACGGGCTGCTGCAGGACGGCCAGACGAAGACCTTCCAGGACAACAAGAAGATCGACCTCGTCCTCGGTGACGCGGGCGCGATCAAGCTGTATGTGAACGGCAAGCAGATCGAGGACGAGTTCCAGTCCGGCCAGGTCGAGCGGCTGTCGTACACGAAGGGTGACCCCGAGGTCGGCTGAGGCCCACTGAGGCGGGCGATCTTGCGGTAACCCCTCGCGGCTTGGGCTGTCGGTGGGACGAAGTAGTCTTGATGCCATGCCCGAACGCCGTACCGTCGCACTTGTCACCCTTGGCTGCGCCCGTAACGAGGTGGACTCGGAGGAGCTCGCAGGCCGCTTGGAGGCGGACGGCTGGGAGCTCGTCGAGGACGCCGACGCAGCCGATGTCGCCGTCGTGAACACCTGTGGCTTCGTGGAGGCCGCGAAGAAGGACTCCGTCGACGCCCTCCTCGAAGCCAATGACCTCAAGGGTCATGGCAGAACGCAGGCGGTGGTAGCGGTCGGCTGCATGGCCGAGCGCTACGGCAAGGAGCTCGCCGAGGCGCTGCCCGAGGCCGACGGCGTGCTCGGTTTCGACGACTACGAGGACATCTCCGGCCGCCTCCAGACGATCCTGTCCGGGGGCAGCGTGGAGGCGCACGCCCCGCGCGACCGCCGCAAGCTGCTGCCGATCAGCCCGGCCGAGCGCCAGGAGGCCGGCTCCGGGATCGCGCTGCCGGGGCACGCTCCGGTGGAGCCCCCTGTCGATCTGCCGGAGGGCCTCGCGCCCGCGTCCGGGCCGCGTGCCCCGCTGCGGCGCCGGCTCGGCGGCACCCCTGTGGCGTCCGTGAAGCTGGCGTCCGGGTGCGACCGGCGGTGCTCGTTCTGCGCCATCCCGTCGTTCCGCGGTTCGTTCATCTCGCGCCGCCCCAGCGACGTACTGAACGAGACGCGCTGGCTCGCCGAGCAGGGCGTCAAGGAGATCATGCTGGTCTCCGAGAACAACACGTCGTACGGCAAGGACCTGGGCGACATCCGGCTCCTGGAGTCGCTGCTGCCCGAGCTTGCGGACGTCGACGGGATCGAGCGGGTGCGGGTCAGCTACCTGCAGCCCGCCGAGATGCGACCCGGCCTGATCGACGTGCTGACGGGGACCGACAAGATCGCCCCGTACTTCGACCTCTCCTTCCAGCACTCGGCCCCCGGCGTGCTGCGCGCGATGCGGCGCTTCGGTGACACCGACCGGTTCCTGGAGCTGCTCGACACCATTCGGTCCAAGGCGCCGCAGGCGGGTGTCCGGTCGAACTTCATCGTGGGCTTCCCCGGCGAGACCGAGGCCGACTACGCGGAGCTGGAGCGCTTCTTGAACGGCGCGCGTCTGGACGCCATCGGCGTCTTCGGCTACTCCGACGAGGAGGGCACGGAGGCGGCGACGTACGCGGACAAGCTCGACGAGGACGTCGTCGCGCAGCGTCTCGCGCGGCTGTCCCGGCTCGCCGAGCAGCTGGTGTCGCAGCGCGCCGAGGAGCGCGTGGGCGAGACCGTGCAGGTCCTCGTCGAGTCCGTCGACGAGGAGGACGGTGTCCTCGGCCGCGGTGCCCACCAGGCGCCCGAGACCGACGGGCAGGTGCGTCTCACGAGCGGCGCGGGTCTGACCATCGGCCGTATGGTCGAGGCAAAGGTGGTCGGCACCGAAGGCGTCGACCTCGTGGCCGAGCCGCTGGAGATCGCTGAGGAGGCGGACAGATGACCGGAGTCCCGGCGTCCGCTACGGGTGGGACCGGCAGGCCGTCGCCCGGAAGCACGCTGGGTACCGCGGCCGTCAACCAGGCGAGCCTGTGGAACATCGCGAACATCCTGACCATGATCCGGCTCCTTCTGGTGCCGGGTTTCGTGGCGCTCATGCTGGCCGACGGCGGGTACGACCCGGCGTGGCGGGCCTGGGCCTGGGCGGCTTTCGCCGTTGCCATGATCACGGATGTCTTTGACGGGCATTTGGCGCGTTCTTACAACTTGGTCACCGATTTCGGAAAGATCGCCGACCCGATCGCCGACAAAGCGATCATGGGCGCCGCGCTGATCTGTCTCTCCTCGCTCGGTGATCTTCCCTGGTGGGTGACCGGCGTCATTCTCGGGCGCGAGCTCGGGATCACGCTGCTGCGGTTCATCGTCATTCGGTACGGGGTCATTCCGGCCAGCCGCGGCGGCAAGATAAAGACCCTGACGCAGGGCACGGCCGTCGGCATGTACATCCTGGCGCTGACCGGGCCGCTCGCGACGCTGCGCTGGTGGGTGATGGCGGCCGCCGTCGCGCTCACGGTGGTGACCGGGCTCGACTACGTGCGGCAGGCCGTCGTGCTGCGCCGCGCCGGGCTCGCCGAGTCCAAGGCTGCCGCGCAGGCGTCCGCGGAGGCTGCCGAGAAGTGACGTACGAGGCGGTCGAGGCGCTGCGCCTGTTGACGGAGCGGGGGGAGACCCTCGCCGTCGCGGAGTCGCTCACGGGGGGCCTGGTGGCCGCGGAGCTCGTGGCGGTGCCGGGGGCCTCGAAGGCCTTCCGCGGCTCGGTCACGGCGTACGCGACGGAGCTCAAGCACCGGTTGCTCGGCGTCGACGCGGATCTGCTCGCCGCGCACGGGCCGGTGCACCCCGAGGTCGCGCTGGCCATGGCGGCCGGCGTGCGGGACGCGCTGGGCGCGCAGTGGGGTGTCGCCACGACCGGCGTAGCGGGACCCGAGCCGCAGGACGGGCAGCCGGTCGGCACCGTCTATGTGGCGGTGGCGGGGCCCGGAGCTGATCATTCCCAGGGTGCGGCCGATTTCGCTGGTAGCCACAAAGTGGCCGCTCTGCGATTGAACGGCGATCGGACGGAAATCCGTATGGAGAGTGTACGGAGCGTGCTCGGACTGCTCGTCGAAGAGCTGGTCGGAGTACATTCCGGCGAACGTACTGGGAAAGCGCGGGCACAGGATACGGAACAGAACGGGGGGTTTTGATGTTTGCAGCCCTGAGTGAACACGACATCGCTCCCCGCACGGCCGCGGCACGAGGCGGTACGGTGGGGCGTGAAGGATGCGGCTACGCGGTCCGAGGAGGGAGCCACCGATGATTCTGCTCCGTCGCCTGCTGGGTGACGTGCTGCGTCGGCAGCGCCAGCGCCAGGGCCGTACTCTGCGCGAAGTCTCCTCGTCCGCCCGAGTTTCGCTCGGCTATCTCTCCGAGGTGGAGCGGGGGCAGAAGGAGGCTTCCTCCGAGCTGCTCTCCGCGATCTGCGACGCGCTTGACGTACGGATGTCCGAGCTGATGCGCGAGGTGAGCGATGAGCTCGCCCTCGCCGAGCTGGCCGAGTCGGCAGCAGCGGTCCCGTCGGAGCCGGTGCCCGCACCGGTTCGTCCGATGCTCAATTCCGTCTCCGTGGCCGGCGTACCGCCGGAACGCGTGACGATCAAGGCTCCTGCGGAGGCCGTGGACGTCGTAGCGGCGTAGCGCCTGCGCTCAGTGCCCTGAGCCCAGCTTGACCATGGGGAAAGCCCCGGCCGATAGATCGGCCGGGGCTTTCTGCTGTGCGCTTCCGGGGGTGGCGGCGAGGACCTCGCTCGATGTGTCCGTAATAGACCATGTGTGCCATGGTTGATGGTGATTTCGATACGGAGGTGACGTATGTACGTCGTGAAGAGTCCGCTGCCCGATGCCGATCTGAAAACCGTGGGCGAGGCGCTGCAGGGTGCCCTCGTCGACCTGGTGGACCTGTCCCTCGTGGCGAAGCAGGTGCACTGGAACGTCGTCGGTCCGCGGTTCCGGTCGGTGCACCTTCAGCTCGACGAGGTCGTGGACACCGCCCGGCAGCACTCCGACACGGTGGCCGAGCGGGCGTCGACGCTGGGCGTCCCGCCGGACGGGCGTGCGAAGACGGTGGCGGACACCAGCGGCGTCGGCGTGGCCCCTGACGGCTGGGTGAAGGACACGGACGCGGTGGGGACGCTCGTGGACGCGCTCGGCGCGGTGATCGCGCGGATGCGCGCACGGGTGGACGCGACCGGTGAGGCGGATCCCGTCAGCCAGGACATCTTCATCGGGATCACGGCCGACCTGGAGAAGCATCACTGGATGTTCCAGGCGGAGAACCGGGGCTGAGGCCTGGGTGGAGAGCTCGGGTTGAGAACCGGGGCCGAGGATCTGGGCGGAGAGCCTGGGCTGAGAGCCGAGGTTGAGAACCGGGGCTGAGGCCTGGCCGGAGAACCGGGGCTGAGGGCCTGGGTGGAGAGCCGGGGCTGAGGTCGCTTGAGAGTCCGTCCCGGCGCTCCGGGGCAGATTGACTGTGGTCGTGGTCCCGGAGGTCGTCGGGCGGAGGTGAGCGGTCGGTGGCATGGGCTGGGTGGCGGGCCCTCCGGTGGGTGCCGGCCGTCGTGTGCGGGGCGCTGTGGTGGTGGGGCGCCCTGCGGCTCGCCTTCGCGCCGGGCGCCGGTGTGTTCGAAGGGGCGCTCGTCGCCGGGGGCTGGGGTCTGAGCCTGCTGCCCGTGCACGCGCTGCCGAAGTCCCGGGCGGCCGGCGTGGCGGGGGCGCCCGGGCGGCACGGCGCGCGACGCGTGCGTACGCGGGCCGTGCGCGCCGGGCGTGAGCTCGCGGGCGGGGTGCGGCGAGAGGTCACCAGGGCATGGCGACGCCTCCGTTCGGGCGGAGGATCTGGCCCGTCGTGAACGACGCGGCGTCCGAGGCGAGGTGCAGCACCGCGTGCGCGATGTCCTCCGCCTCGCCGACCCGGCCGAGCGGCGACATGCGCACCATCAGGGCTTCGGTGTGGGCCTGCGCGCTCTCGTCGTGGCGGGTCGTCATCGGCGTACGGATCCAGCCCGGGGCCACCGCGTTGACGCGGATGCCGTGCGATCCGACCTCCGTGGCGAGTGTCTTCGTGAGCTGGACGACGGCGGCCTTCGCCGCGCCGTAGCAGAGCAGCCCGGGGCCGCCGGTGTCGACCGCGCCGGAGGCCATGGTGACGATGCTGCCGCGGGTGCCGGCCGCGATCATGGTGCGGGCCGCCTCCTGGCACGCGTACAGAACGCCCTTGAAGTTGATGGCGAGGACGCGGTCCAGGTCCTCTTCGCGGGTCTCCAGGACCGTGCTGTTGTGCATGACGCCGGCGATGGCGGCCATGATGTCGAGGCCGCCCGAGGTGGTCGTCGCCGTCGCGACGGCCTCCGCGACCTGGGTGTGGTCGGACACGTCGACGGTGTGGGTGTGGGCCGTGCCGCCGCTCTCCTTGATGAGCGCCGCCGTCTCGTGCAGGCCCTGCGCGTCGCGGTCCGCGCAGTGGACGGTGGCTCCCGCCTGCGCGAGGAGCGTCGCCGACGCGCGGCCGATGCCGCTCGCCGCGCCGGTGACGAATGCGGTGCGTCCGGTGAGGTCGTACGCAGTGAGGGGCATGCTGGGACCGTACGAGGTTTTCTGACGGAGCGTCAATTGTCGTGCGGGGGTTGTGTTCGGTGGCTTTGGCGGGTGGCGGGTGGCGGGTGGCGGGCGTGGGTTCGGTTACGTCGTGGGGGCCGGGCCCTGTTGGCAGTGCGGGCACCAGTACGTGGGGCGTTCGCGGGAGCCGTCGCCCTGGTCGGCCGTGCGAATCGGGGTGCGGCAGCGCAGGCAGGGGCGGGGGGAGCGGCCGTAGACGTACAGGCGCTCGTCGGGGCGCGGGCGGCCGGTGGTGACACGGGCCGGGCGGTCGCGGTTGGCCTCGAGCAGCTTCTTCGCGAGGACCGGGAGGCGGTCGGCGGTCTCTGCGGGCAACTCGCCGACCGGGAGCCACGGGGTGACGCGCAGCAGGAAGCAGAGCTCGGACTTGTAGATGTTTCCGATGCCCGCGAGGTTGCGCTGGTCGAGGAGGGCCTCGCCGAGCGGGCGGGCGGGGTCCCCGAGGAGGTTGCGCAGCGCGTCGTTGGGGTCCCAGTCCGGGCCGAGGAGGTCCGGGCCCAGGTGGCCGACGGCCTTCGACTCCTCGCTGGTCCGCAGGAGTTCCAGGACGGGGAGGCGGTAGCCGACCGCCGTGCGGGTCTCGTTCCCCAGGATCGCGCGGATCTGGTGGGTCGGGCCGCCGCGCCAGCGCTCGCCGGGGGCGTAGACCTTCCAGGAGCCGTCCATGCGCAGATGCGAGTGGAGGGTGAGGCCGCCCTCGATGCGGGTCAGCAGGTGCTTGCCGCGCGGGGTGACGTCCAGGACCGTGCGGCCGGTGAGGTCGGCGGTGGCGTACCGGGGGACACGGAGGTCGGAGCGGGTGAGGACCTGGTCCGCGAGGGCGTTGTGCAGCCGCTTTGCCGCCTGCGCGACGGTGTCTCCTTCGGGCATGGGGTCAGGGTAGGTGGGGGTGGGGTGGTTCGGGTCGGTGTCGGGTGGGGCGGTGTGGGGTGTGGCGTGGGTGGGTTCGGGGCGGTGTGGGGTAGGGCGTGGGTGGGTTCGGGGCGCCGTGCGGTGGACGTCGCGGGGCTCTGCCCCGGGCCCCGCTGCTCAATCGCCGCAGGGGCTTGAAATGTGGGCTCGTGCTGGGGAGGCGTCGTATGGGCTTGGATGTGGGCGCGCGGAGTGGAGGTGCCGTATGGGCTTGGATGCGGGCTCGTGCTGTGCTGACGCCGTAAGCCTTGAATGGTGCCTGAGCTGTGCTGGCGCTGTGCCGGCGCCGTGGCCGCTCGAATGGTCGGCGTGGGGCAGGGCGTGGAGGTTGGTGTCACGCGCGTAGGCGCAGGCCGCGTGGCGTCGCGTGGAAGCCGGCTCCTTCCAGGAGGGGGGCGTACGGGGAGCTGAGCGCGGGCTCCGCGTTGACGCGCTCGACCGTGATGGTGCCGAGGGCGCCGGAGCGGGCCGCCTCGGCGAGCGCCTGTGCGGCGGCGGGCACTCGGGGGTCCTCCGCGAGCTGGGCGGGGGTGAGGGCGGGGCTCGGGCGCGCCTCGGTCGTGGTGCCGGTCGCTTCCGAGGGTGCGGCGGAGTGCGCCGGGTCCGAGGTGGGCCAGGCCAGGAGGGTCTTGCCGCCGCGCTCCATGTAGAGCGTCAGCGCGCCGTCGACCAGGACCACCAGGGAGCCCGCCTTGCGGCCCGGCTTGTGTCCCGGCTTCTGGCCGGCGCCGGTGGGGGGATCGGGCCAGGGGAGCGCGGCCCCGTACGCATTGGCCGGGTCGGCAGCCGCCAGGACGAGGGCGCGGGGCGCGGTGGTCCTGCTCTTGCCGGTGGGGGCGTCGACCGGGGCGTACGGGTCCGGGGGTGCGGCGCCGCGCTCCTGCGCGCTCGCCGCCGCGCGCAGGCGGTCCACCGCGCCGTCCATCGCGAACTGGGCCGCGCCGAGACCCTCCACCACGTAGCCACGCCGTGCCTGGCCGCTCTCCTCGAAGACCGACAGGACCCGGTACGTCGCCGAGAACCCGCCCTCGACGCCTTCGGCGGCCACCGCTCCCCGGGTGACCACTCCGTGCCGGTCGAGGAGCGTGCGGGCCAGGGTGTGGGCGCGCAGCGTCGGGTCGGGCTCCAGGCCGGGGAGCAGCGACCAGCGCCCCGCGACGGTGGGCGGACCGGTGCGGGACGTGGGACGGGCGCCCGCGGTGAGGCCTCCGTAGCGGCCGCGCGGCACCGCTCTGCGGGCCCGGTGCGCGGTGGAGCCCGCGGTGCGGCCGGAGCCGAGGACGGCGCGCATCGGAGCCAGTGTGTCGTTCGTGAGGCGGCCCGACCAGGCCAGCTCCCAGAGGGCGTCGGCCAGTTGGGGATCGGTGACCTCGAAGGGGGCGCCTCTCTGGCCCCCCTCAAGGCCCTGAGCGAGGGGTGTGGCACGGACCCGGTCGGCGATCTGGCGGAAGAACAGGCCGTAGCCACCGGAGAGCGCGTCGAGGACCGCCTGGTGGAGCGGGGTGAGTTCCAAGGGGTGCGGGGGCGGGAGGAGCAGCGGGGCGGTGTCGGCGAGGTAGAGGCTGACCCAGCCGTCCTTGCCGGGGAGTGAGCCCGCACCGGCCCACAGGACCTCGCCGGACGCGGTGAGTTCGTCGAGGAGTGCGGGCGCGTAGCCGGAGACGCGCGAGGGCAGGACGAGCTTCTCCAGGGCGGAGGCGGGCACCGAGGCACCCTGGAGCTGTTCGACCGCTCGGACCAGGCCGTCGACCCCGCGCAGGCCGTGCCCGCCCACGTGCTGCCACTGGGGCAGGAACTGGGCGAGCGCCGCGGGCGGCACCGGCTCCAGCTCATGGCGCAGCGCGGCCAGCGAGCGGCGGCGCAGTCTGCGCAGGACCGTGGCATCGCACCACTCCTGGCCGATGCCCGCCGGATGGAACTCGCCCTGGACGACGCGCCCCTGGGCGGCCAGGCGCTGGAGCGCGCCGTCCGTGACCGCGGCGCCGAGGCCGAAGCGGGCCGCCGCCTGGGAGGAGGTGAACGGGCCGTGTGTACGGGCGTAGCGCGCCAGGAGGTCGCCGAGCGGGTCCTTGACCGGTTCGGTGAAGGCTTCGGGGACGCCGACGGGCAGGGCTGTCCCGAGGGCGTCGCGCAGGCGGCCCGCGTCCTCGATCGCCGCCCAGTGCTCGGTGCCCGCGATCCGCACGCGGATGGCACGCCGGGCGCCCGCCAGGCTCTCGGCCCAGCCGGGCTCGGCGCCCCGCTCGGCCAACTCCTCGCCGGTGAGAGGTCCGAGGAGGCGCAGCAGGTCCGCGACGCCTTCCTCGTCCTTGACGCGACGGTCCTCCGTGCGCCACTGCAGCTCTTGTTCCAGGTCGGTGAGGACCTCCGCGTCGAGCAGTTCGCGCAGCTCGGCCTGGCCGAGGAGCTCGGCCAGCAGGCGGGAGTCCAGGGACAGCGCGGCCGCGCGGCGCTCGGCCAGCGGGGAGTCGCCCTCGTACAGGAACTGCGCCACATAACCGAACAGCAGCGAGCGGGCGAAGGGGGAGGCCTCCGGCGTGGTGACTTCGACGAGGCGGACCTTGCGGGACTCGATGTCGCCCATCAGCTCGGCGAGGCCCGGTACGTCGAAGACGTCCTGGAGGCACTCGCGGATCGCCTCCAGGACGATGGGGAACGAGCCGAACTCGCTCGCCACCTGGAGCAGTTGGGAGGCGCGCTGGCGCTGCTGCCACAGCGGTGTGCGCTTGCCGGGGTTGCGGCGGGGGAGCAGCAGCGCGCGGGCGGCGCACTCGCGAAAACGCGAGGCGAACAGGGCGGAGCCGCCCACCTGGTCGGTGACGATCTGGTCCACGTCACCCTTGTCGAAGGCGACGTCGGCCGCTCCGATGGGGGCCTGCTCGTCGTCGTACTCCATGCCCGGCTTGGTGGGCTCCTGGTCGAGGAGGTCCAGGCCCATGAGGTCGGCGTCGGGGAGGCGCAGCACGATGCCGTCGTCGGCGTGCATCACCTGGGCGTCCATGCCGTACTTCTCGCTGAGCCGGGCGCCGAGGGCCAGCGCCCACGGAGCGTGCACCTGGGCGCCGAACGGGGAGTGGACCACGACCCGCCAGTCGCCCAGCTCGTCCCGGAACCGCTCGACCACGATCGTGCGGTCGTCGGGGATGTGGCCGCAGGCCTCGCGCTGCTCCGCGAGGTACGACAGGACGTTGTTCGCGGCCCACTCGTCGAGCCCCGCCGCCGTGAGACGCACGCGCGCGTCGTCGGGCTTCTGGGAGCCGACCTCGCGCAGGAACGCACCCAGCGCCCGGCCCAGTTCGAGCGGGCGGCCCAGCTGGTCGCCCTTCCAGAAGGGGAGGCGGCCGGGGACCCCGGGGGCGGGCGAGACGAGGACGCGGTCGCGCGTGATGTCCTCGATGCGCCAGGAGCTGGTGCCGAGCGTGAAGACGTCCCCGACCCGGGACTCGTAGACCATCTCCTCGTCGAGCTCGCCGACGCGGCCGCCGCCCTTCTTGGGGTCGGCTCCCGCGAGGAAGACGCCGAAGAGGCCGCGGTCGGGGATCGTGCCTCCGGAGGTGACGGCGAGGCGCTGCGCTCCGGGGCGGCCCGTCACGGTGCCGGCCACGCGGTCCCAGACGACGCGCGGGCGCAGCTCGGCGAAGGCGTCCGAGGGGTAGCGGCCCGCCAGCATGTCGAGCACGCCCGTGAACGCGGACTCGGGCAGTGAGGCGAACGGGGCGGCGCGGCGGACCAGCGCCAGCAGGTCGTCGACCTGCCAGGTGTCCAGGGCCGTCATCGCGACCAGCTGCTGGGCGAGCACGTCCAGCGGGTTCGCCGGCAGACGCAGGGACTCGATGGCGCCGGACCGCATGCGCTCGGTCACCACCGCCGACTGCACCAGGTCACCGCGGTACTTCGGGAACACGACCCCCGTGGAGACCGCGCCCACCTGGTGGCCCGCTCGGCCCACGCGCTGCAGCCCGGACGCGACGGACGGGGGCGACTCCACCTGGACGACGAGGTCGACCGCGCCCATGTCGATGCCCAGCTCAAGGCTCGACGTGGCGACCACGGCGGGCAGCCGGCCCGCCTTCAGGTCCTCCTCGACGAGCGCGCGCTGCTCCTTGGAGACGGAGCCGTGGTGGGCGCGGGCGATGACCGGGGGAGCGCCCTTCGCGGCGCCCGACTCCGCCATCAGCTCGGCCGGGGAATGGTCCTCGGGAAGAGGTTCGCCGGTGGCGCGCTCGTAGGAGATCTCGTTCAGACGGTTGCACAGGCGCTCGGCCAGGCGGCGAGAGTTGGCGAACACGATCGTCGAGCGGTGGGCCTCGATCAGGTCCGTGATCCGCTCCTCCACGGAGGGCCAGATCGAGGGGCGCTCGGCTCCCTGGTCGGAATCGGCCACCGGGGAGCCGCCGAGCTCGCCGAGGTCCTCCACGGGGACGACCACCGACAGGTCGAACTCCTTGCCGGACGGCGGCTGGACGACCTCCACCCGGCGCTGCGGCGAGAGATAGCGCGCCACCTCGTCCACCGGCCGCACCGTCGCGGACAGGCCGATGCGGCGGGCCGGGCGGGGCAGCAGCTCGTCGAGCCGCTCCAGGGAGAGGGCCAGGTGGGCGCCGCGCTTGGTGCCCGCCACCGCGTGCACCTCGTCCAGGATCACCGTGTCGATGCCCGCCAGCGCGTCGCGCGTGGCCGACGTGAGCATCAGGAACAGCGACTCGGGCGTGGTGATGAGAATGTCCGGCGGGCGCGTGGCGAGCGCGCGGCGCTCCGCGGGCGGGGTGTCGCCGGAGCGGATGCCGACCTTCACCTCGGGCTCGGGCAGGCCGAGGCGGACGGCCTCCTGGCGGATGCCGGTGAGTGGGCTGCGCAGATTGCGCTCCACGTCCACCGCGAGGGCCTTCAGCGGCGACACGTACAGGACCCGGCAGCGCTTCTTCGGGTCGGCAGGAGGGGGCGTCGACGCGAGCTGGTCCAGCGCGGCGAGGAACGCGGCGAGCGTCTTGCCCGAGCCGGTCGGCGCGACGACCAGCACGTCCGAGCCCTCGCCGATCGCCTTCCACGCGCCGGCCTGCGCGGCCGTGGGCGCGGAAAAGGCCCCCGTGAACCAACCGCGGGTCGCGGGGGAGAAGCCACTGAGGGCCTGCGAGGCGCTGTGGGCCCCTTGCCTGGACCTGACCATGCCCCCATCCTGCACCCCACCACTGACAATGGCGGTGACCTGCGGAAACGGGGTGGTTCGTCGCGGAGGCCTGACGCAGAATGGGGCCATGGCACGAACGGAGGGGAAGCCCGCGGGGAAGGGCGAGTGGGCGCGGCACTGGCGCTATGAGCGGCTGCCGGGGCTCGACCTGCTGCGGGCCCGCTACGTCCGGCACACCTTCCCCCGCCACAGCCACGACGGCTTCGTGATCGGGGCGGTCACACGTGGGGTCGAGGCCATCGGCCTGCCCGACGGCACCCTGCACGCGGGCCCGGGGACCGTCGTCATGCTCAATCCGGAAGTGGCGCACACGGCGCGGGCGGGCGGCCCCGAGGGCTGGGCGTACGCCACGCTCTACCCCTCCGCCGACGTCATCGCCGAGATCGCCGCGGAGACAGGCACCGGGCACGGCACCACGGTCTTCGGCGAGCAGATCGTCAAGGACCCCCAGGCCTCGCACATGATCAACGAGGTGCACAGGGCGGCGGAGCAGGGCAACGCGCTGGCGGCCGACAGCCTCCTCAGGGTCGTGCTCGCCCGCCTGCTGCGCGCCCACGGAACCTCGCTCGCGGCGCGCCCCCGGCGCTCCGCGGGGGCCACCGCCGCTTCTCGCGCGCGTGATCTCCTCGAAGAGCGGCTGGCGGACCCGCCGTCCCTGGAGGCCCTCGCGGACGAGGTCGGCACCAGCCCCTTCGCGCTGCTGCGCGCCTTCCGCGACGCGTACGGGATGCCGCCGCACACCTGGCTCACCAACGCGCGGGTGCGCGTGGCGCGGCGGCTCCTGGAGGCCGGGACGGCGCCCGCCGATGCCGCCGTGGCCCTCGGCTTCACCGACCAGCCCCACCTGAACCGGCACTTCACCCGGATCGTCGGGGTGCCGCCCGGTGCGTACCAGCGCGAGCGCAAGAACGTACAAGAACAGGACGCGGCCCTCCTCGTACCGTGCGGGGCGTGGCAGACAACACGACATCCACAGACATACGCAGAGCGGCCGACCCTCCCGAGCCGCAGCAGACGGTAGGAAAGCCCGACTCCGCCGTCGTCCGTGACGCGCTCGGTGTGGGCGTCGCGGTGGGCCTTTCCGGGTTCGCCTTCGGAGTGACCTCGGCAGGGAGCGGGCTCAGCGTGCTGCAGACCTGCGCGCTCAGCCTCCTGGTCTTCACGGGGGCGTCGCAGTTCGCACTCGTCGGAGCGCTCGCGGCCGGCGGCAATCCGCTGACCGCCGCCGCGGGAGCGTTCTTCCTGGGCGTGCGCAACGCCTTCTACGGGCTGCGCCTCTCCCAGTTGCTCGCTCTCCCGCGCGCGGTGCGGCCGCTCGCCGCGCACTGGGTCATCGACGAGACGTCGGCCGTCGCGTTCGCCCAGCCGACGCGGCGCAGCGTGCGGCTCGGCTTCACCGTCACCGGGCTCACCCTGTACGTGCTGTGGAACCTCACCACGCTGCTCGGCGCACTGGGCGCCTCGGCCATCGGCGACACCGACGCCTGGGGACTCGACGCGGCCGGGCCCGCGGTGTTCCTGGCGCTGCTCGCGCCGATGCTGAAGTCGACCACGGAGCGGGTCGTCGCGGGCCTCGCCGTGCTTCTGGGCCTCGGGCTGCTTCCCGTGCTGCCGGCCGGGGTGCCGGTGCTCGTGGCCGCCCTGGCGGCCCCGGCCGTGCTCTACGTAGAGGGGCGCCGCCGCGGCGCGGCGTCCAACGCACCACAAGGAGAAGACCGTTGAACGTCTGGATCGCCATCGCGGTCACCGCGGTCGGCTGCTACGCAGTGAAACTGATCGGTCTGCTCGTCCCGGCGGGCGCCCTGGAACGCCCCATGGTGAAGCGGCTCGCGGCGCTGCTCCCGGTCGCCCTGCTCGCCGCGCTCACGGCCCAGCAGACGTTTGCGGACGGGCGTGTGCTGGTGCTCGACGCGAGGGCGGCCGGGGTCGCCGCGGCCGCCCTCGCGCTCGTGCTGCGGGCGCCGTTCCTGGTGGTGATCGCGGCGGCCGTGGTGGTCACGGCGGGGGTACGGGCGCTTACGGGGTGACCTGGTGCGCGGGGAGGGCGGCCGGGGTCTCCGGGACGCCGAGCTGCTCCGCAGTGCGCTCGGGGCGGCAGAAGAAGGCCGCGAGGACGCCGCCCGTCACCAGGAGGGCCGCGGTCAGCAGCCAGCCGTGCTCGTAACCCGCCGACACCGTGGCGGCGCCGTCCACCAAGCGCCCCAGGACGAGCGGCGAGACGATGCCGCCGAGGGCGTACACGCAGGTCAATACGCCCAGCACGGTGCCTCGTTGGATCGGGGGTGCGATACGGGAGCAGGCCGTCGCGGCGACCGTGAGCATCACCATGGCGAGTGCCATCGGGCCCAGCATCATCGGTACCTTCACGGCCTGCGAGCCGGAGAGGCCGAACAGCGCGGTCGCGCAGCCCGAGACCGCGACAAGGAGGCCCGCACCGGCGCCCACCGGGAGGCGGGGCGGCGTCCCCTTCAGGGCAGAGCGCCGCGCCAGCAGGCCGTGCGTCAGGAGGATGACTCCGTGAGCGACGGCGCCCGCGCCGACCATGGTGCTCGCCTGGTGCAGATCCCAGCCCATGACCGTCTCCATGTAGTCCGGCGCCCAGGTCAGCGTCGCGCTCATCGACCAGTAGGCGGCGAACGACCCGAAGGCCGCGGTCAGGAACGTGGGCGACAACAGGATGCGGCGCAGCGGCACCGTGAGGCTGCCCTGTGGCGCCTCTCCCGCCTCTTTGCCGACGCTGGGGGCCAGGGGCCCCTCCTTGCCCCACAGGAGCCACACGGCCGCCCAGACGAGGCCGACAAGGCCCACGGCGCCGAACGACCAGCGCCATCCCCAGTGGGTGATCACCCAGCTCAGCGCGGGCGCCGCCACCGCGACCCCCGCGGCGGCGCCGACGAGCAGCAGCGCGGTCGGCAGCGCCCGCTCACGCTGCGGGTACCAGCCGTGCACGTGATGCATCGCGACCGGGGCAGCCGGCCCCTCGGCGGCGCCCAGCAGCACGCGCGTGGCCACCAGCATGCCGAAGCCCGCCGCGCCCCACAGCATCGGCAACTGCGCCGCCGACCACAACAGGGCGAGCCCCAGGAGCAACGGCGTCGTGCGCACCCGCTTCGTGAGCGTGGATACGCCGAGGGCCGCGACCGAGAACAGCGCGAAGAACGCCGACTGCGCGGTGCCGAACTCCTGGCGGCTGATCCCGAAGTCCGCCCGGATGTCGGGACCCGCGAGCCCCAGGACCGCCTTGTCCGCGAAATTCACCACCATGAAGGCGAGCAGCAGCCATGTGGTGCGCCATGCCCCGCGCATCAGCAGCAGCCGTCCTCGTCGTCGACCACGCCGACGCTGATCGAGCCTCCGGCCCGCTTGCGCCCCTCGGGGGACCGCGTCAACTCCGTGGCCACATCCGTCCCTTCGGCCACCGCGGCGGACTCGGCGGCCGCCCAGGAGAAGACCCCGCGCGCCATGGTCGAGGTCTCCTTGCCCGCCCGCTGCCCGTAGACCTCGGCACGCGTGCGTGCCACTTCGGGATCCGTGGGGGCCGCCAGGGCCGCCGTCTCCGCCAGATGCGAAGCGAGCCGTGTGTCGCCCTCGGCGAGCAACTCCCGTGCCCGCTCGGCCAGCGCCGCGGCGCCACCCGCCGCGCGCGCGTACTCCGCCGCGACGGCAGCCTCCGGGGCGGGCTTGAGGTGGGCCGGGTTCTGGTCGTACCAGCCGCCCCACAGGCGCCACAGGTTCCGCACGACGAACTCCGGCTCGTCATAGGCGGGGTGGAGGTACGGGCGGGACAGGAGCTCTTCGGGGACCTTCACCTCGTGGATGACCGTGTCGAGCCGGTGCCCCGCGTTCATCAGCTCCCGCGTCTGCTCGCAGAGCGACTCCAGGAAGCGCGCGGTGTCGTCCAGGGCGCGGTTCACACGTTCGACGCCCATGATGGGCACACCGTGCCCCGGCAGCAGCAGCTCCGCGCCCAGCTCCTGCATGGAGCGCAGGGCGCGCGCCCAGTCCTCGGGGTAGCGCTGCACCTTCTGCGGGTTGCCGGCGTTCGGCGTGTTCCAGATGAACAGGTCGCCCGTGCACAGGGCCTTGAGCTCCGGCACCCATACGTAGGTGTGGTCGTCGGTCTCCCCGCGCGCGTGGACGAGTTCGAAGGTCAGCTCGCCGCGGCGGAACGTCAGCCGGTCCCGGTAGACGGTGTCCGGATAGCGGTACGTGGTGGGCCACTCCAGGGAGGGCACGCCGAACTGCCGCCGGTTGATCCACGAGTTGTAGCCGGCCGTCTGTATGTAGCGGTCGAAGCGGGCGGTCACGGCCTCGTGCGCCACCACCTCGGGGCGTGCGGTGCCGGTCTTCTCCGCCTCCTTGTCGAAGGGAAACACCCCGAAGACGTGATCCACGTGCCCGTGCGTGTAGACCACGGAGCGCACGGGTCCCGCCCCGAACCCCTTGACCGCGGCATGCAGGTTCGCCGCCGTACGGAAGTCCCCCGAGTCGACGAGGACCGCACCGTCACCGGTGTCGAAGGCGGTCACGTTGGCGAAGGCGGGGAAGAAGCCCACCCGCGGGCTGAGCCGGACCAGTTCGTCCCCGGTGTAGGCGCCCGAAAGGTGCGGGAGCAGCGTCTCCGTCCCCTCCCAGACCCGGTCCGCGTAGGCGGCGTAGTCCGCCGGCTTCCGCGAGGCCGTCTCCTGTGCGGTGTTGTGCTCGGTCATGGGTGCGGCTCCTCCGGGTGGGTTCGTTCTCGGACCGGCTCCGAGTCAAGGCGCACCTGGAGGCCCGCAACAGCGCTTGGCGTCACATCCGGGCCGCCCCGGTACTGTGACGCGTCACAATGGGGCGCTCAGCAATGGGGCGCCCGGTGCCGATGTCGGTGGAGGGCCTGTGCCGTTGTCCCCGGAAGCGCGTTCACTCGCCGCGCGCTGCGAGCCGCGCGTCAACGAACTGGCGCGGCGCATGGCCAGGGAGGCCTTCGAGGAACTCCCCGGCTACGCGGAGCTGCCGGACGACGTGAAGGACCTGGAGGTCGCGGCGACCGCGCGGTACGGCGTGCGGCTGTTTCTGCGCCACGTCGACGACCCGGACGCGCACCGGCCCGGCAGCCACCGGCTGTTCCGGGAGAGGGCCGCTCAGCGCGCTGAGGAGGGCATGCCGCTGCACCTCCTGCTGCGCACCCACGCGCTCGGCTCGTACGTCCTGTGGCGGGCACTGCGCGAAGCGGCGGGGCCCGGGGACGAGGCGGCGCTCGTCGAGCTTGTCGACCTCCTGCTGCGGGCGCAGCCGGACGTCGTCGGATCGGTCGCCGAGACGTACCTGGACGAGCGGTCCGCCTTGGAGGCCGAACGGCACGCGCAGCAGCGGTCGTTGGTGCGTGGCCTGCTCGACGGGATGGTGCCGCCCGGGCACGTGCTCCTCGACCAGCTCCGGCTGACGGGACCCGCTCACGTGCTCGCCCTCGGCACGGACACCGCCCCCACGGAGGGGCCCGTCGCGGTGCGCCGCCGGCTGCGACGGCTGCAGAGCGTCCTGGACCGCACCTTCGGCGCGGCCGTGCTCACCCTCCTGGACGGCGACGGGGGCCGGGTCGTCGTCCCGAAGGACTGCCCTCCGCCCGACGATCTGCCGCACCACCTGAGCCGGGCGAGCGGCCTGCCCGTACGGGTGGCCGCGGTGCGGGCGGACGGCCCCGAGCGCATCCCCGAAGCGGCCCGCACCGCGACCGAGGTCCTGCGCATCACGCGCGCGTGCGGCCTGCCACCGGGGCTGCACCGCCTCGACGACGTGCTCCTCGAGTACCACCTCTCCCGGCGCAACGAGAGCAGCCACCTCATCGCCGCCCTCCTCGACCCTGTCGCCGAGCGGCCGGAGCTCCTGGAGACGCTCCGCACGCATCTGGCCCACCAACAGGACCGCAGGGCCACCGCCGAGGCGCTCGGGCTTCACCCGAACACGGTCGACAACCGGCTGGCGAAGATCGCCGAGTGGACCGGCATCGAACTGTCGTCACCGCGCGGCACGGCTCTGGCCATCGCGGCGCTGCTCCTGCGCGACGCGGACCACTGAGCGGGAACGCGGCACCACGGGAGGCGGCGGCGCGACAACAGCGGTACCAGCGGCTCTACAGAAGACGTCCGTACGCGCGCAGGGTGCGCAGCGCGTCGATGGTCACCATGGGGCGCGCTTCCATGGAGATCGTCGGTGCCCACTGTTGCCAGTTGATCGGCCAGCCACCGTCCTCCTGCTGCTCGCTCACCAGATGGTCGAGCGAGCGGGCCATCTCCTCGTCGGTGAACCAGGAGCGGGCCAGCGACTCGGGCGCCTTGGCGAAGTCGTACGGGAAGTGGTGCTCGTCCGGCGCGTAGCCGGGCGCCACCGGGTAGTCCTCCCTGCGCTCCGGGTCGAGCACCGCGAGCCGCTGCTCGCGCACGAGGCGGCCGAGCCGGTCGGCGGCGACTCGCGCGCGCGGGCGGTCGGGTGCGCTGTCCAGGAAGGCGACCGCGGCCTGCACCTCGTACGGGTGGGACGTCTTCAGGGACTCGACGGCCGACCAGCAGAAGTCGGTGGCCCGGAACAGCCAGGCGTGCCACACCTCGTTGCGGTGCAGCAGGCCGACGACAGGGCCGGTGGCCAGCAGCTCGCTCGGCGGGTCGTCGACCACAGGGACGAACGGGGCGCAGGGATAGCCGCGTTGGCTGGGATGCACCGCCGGAAGCGCGCCTTCCGGGGTGGAGACGGCGGTCAGATAGCGGCACACGCGCTCCACGCGCTGACCCGAGCACCGGCCGATCGAGTCGAGGACGCGCAGCGCGTGTCCCGTGTGCAGGGGCTGGCTCACCGGGCCGCGCAGGTCCGGTTCGAGGGCATGCCCGTAGCCCTCGTCCTCGTTGCGGTACGCGGCCAGTGCCGTCTCGACGGCATCGGCCTGCGCGGGGGAGCCGCCCAGGAAGTGATAGGCGAAGCGGCGCTGTTCAAGGACGCGTGCGGTCAGCCAGATGAATGTCTCGGCACGGGAGAGCGGGGAGCGTGCCGGGGGCGACGGGGGGAGTGGGGAAGCTCCGGTTTCGGCCATGCACCGACCGTAGGACGGAAAGCGTTCTCGACAAGCCTCCCGGGCACGGCTGCACTCTCAGGGGCGGGATACTGGACGCATGCGGTTGACGGTCTTCTGGCAGCGAATGACGGATCACTTCGGGTCCGGTTACGCCGACACGTTCGCGCGTGATCATGTGATGGCGGGGCTCGGTGGGCGAACGGTCCACCAGGCGCTCGACGCGGGCTGGGAGGCCAAGGACGTCTGGCGTGTCGTGTGCACCTCGATGGACGTACCGGACGAGAAGCGCTGACGAGTGACGGAACGGGGGCGGCCGACGATTGTCGGCGGCGTGGGCGAGACTGGCAGCGTGGCACCGACAGACGAGACCTTCCAGGTGGCGGACGACGCCGCGCCGCCCGGCACGACGCCGCCCGAGCGGCCGCCGGGCTCGGCGCCGACTCCGCGCGCGGGGATGCCGCGCTGGCTGCCGCGCGCCATGGTGCTCGCTCTGGCCCTCATCGCCTGCTTTCAGCTGGGCTACTGGGCCTTCCACCAGCTCATCGGGCTGTTGATCAACGTACTGATCGCGTTCTTCCTGGCGCTCGCCGTGGAGCCCGCGGTCAGCAGGATGGCGGCGCGCGGGCTGCGCAGGGGGTTCGCCACCTTCCTGGTGTTCCTCGCGGTGATGGCCGTGAGCGTGGGCTTCGTCGTGCTCCTCGGGTCGATGCTCGCGGGCCAGATCGTGGACATGTTCGACGACTTCCCGAAGTACCTCGACCAGCTGATCAGCTGGGTCAACGACACGTTCCACACGGACCTCAACAGGGTCGAGGTGCAGGACAGCCTGCTGCACTCGGACTGGCTCCAGAAGTACGTCCAGAACAGCGCCACCGGCGTCCTGGACGTCTCCACACAGGTGCTCGGCGGACTGTTCCAGCTCCTGACGGTCCTGCTGTTCTCCTTCTACTTCGCCGCCGACGGCCCGCGCCTGCGACGTGCGCTGTGCTCCGTCCTGCCGCCCGCGAAGCAGGCCGAGGTGCTGCGCGCCTGGGAGATCGCCGTCGACAAGACCGGCGGGTATCTCTACTCGCGCGGCCTCATGGCGCTCATCTCGGGGATCGCGCACTACATCCTGCTCGCGGCGCTCGAAGTCCCGTACGCGCCCGTGCTCGCCGTGTGGGTGGGGCTCGTCTCGCAGTTCATCCCGACCATCGGCACGTACCTGGCGGGCGCCCTGCCGATGCTGATCGCCTTCACCGTGGACCCCTGGTACGCGCTGTGGGTGTTCGTCTTCGTGGTCGTGTACCAGCAGTTCGAGAACTATGTGCTGCAACCGAAGCTGACCGCGAAGACCGTGGACATCCACCCGGCGGTCGCCTTCGGTTCGGTCATCGCGGGCACCGCGCTCCTGGGGGCCGTCGGCGCCCTGATCTCGATTCCCGCCGTCGCGACCCTGCAGGCGTTCCTGGGGGCGTACGTGAAGCGCTACGACGTCACCGACGACCCGCGCGTGCACGGGCACCGCAGACGCGGGGCGTCCGTCTGGGCGCGGATGCGACGCGTCGTGAAGGAGCCGGATTCCGGCGAGCGGTAGCCCGCTTCAGTACGTGAGGGCAGCCCACAGCGCGGACGCGAGGACAGCGGCCGCGTAGCAGCCGACCGCCGCGTACATGATGCGCAGCTTGAGGCGCTCGCTCCAGGCAGTGCGGGACATCAGCCAGGCCAGGGCCGGGAGTACCAGCACGGCGTGCAGGCTGACACCGTGCAGCGGCTTGAGGGCGGCCGTCGAGTCGTAGGCCGCCTGTTGGTGGCCGGTCCGCGTCAGGAAGACACCACGCGCGATCATCGCGGCGCCGGACGCGAGGGCCACCAGGAGGACGGCGAACCCGGTGCGCACGGCAAGAGGCATCCCCGTGGGGCCGCCCGGGCGGTTCCTGAAGGACGCGACGGCGAAGGTCGTCAGGAGCGCCACCAGGATGCCGCCGCCCACCGCGAGGGACATGGAGACGACGCTGTCGAATGCGGTCTCCATGTCGAGGTGCGACGGCACTTTGCGCCACGCCTGAAGCGTGATGCCGGCGACCTCCAGGACGCAGTCCGCGGCGAACACCACGAGCAGGGCGGCGCGCAGCCGGGCGCCGACCTTGAGGTACGAGGTCACCCACGTGATGGCCATGAGCGTCAGGCCGAAGGAGAGCCCGAAGGTGATGGGCTTGCGCCAGGAGACCGGCCCGTTCCAGGGACCGCCGTCGACTCCGAAGACGACGAGGTGCACGAGCCCGGACGCGACAAGAGCGGCGCCGGTCGCGTAGCAAAGGCGCTCGCCGGGGTGGCGGTTCGGGACTCGGATCGCGTGGGTGGCCATGGGACAAGGCTCGTCACATCGGCCCCTGTGGTCGTCGTCCGGCCGAAGACACCCGCCGTACGACGCGGGGAGTACGCCTGCGTCAGCGCGCGGCCGACGCGACGAGGCGGCGCAGCGAGGCGTGTCCGGGCGGCCCCCAGGAGGGCTTGCCGCCGGGGCGGCCGTGGTCTCCGGCGTGCCCGATGAGGATGCAGACCAGGGCCTTCACCACGGCCCAGCCGCGGGCGCGGCGCAGGGTGGCGGCGTCGGCGGCCGGCCGGTAGGCGCGGTGGAAGCGCTCGGTGGCGCCGTCCGGCAGCAGTAGCCAAGCGGCGGCGAGGTCGCACGCCGGATCGCCCGCACAGAGGTCACCGAAGTCGATCACACCGCAGAGCGTGCCGTCCGCGGTGAGGACGTTGGCCGGATGCAGGTCGGCGTGGAGCCACAGCGGCGGACCCGACCACTCCGGCGCAGCGGCGGCGTCCTCCCAGATCGCGCGGACGGCGTCCGGATCGGGGATCAGGCCGTGCTCGGTGGCCTCGGCGAGTTGCTGGGCGAACCCCTCGGTGTGCTCGGCCAGCGGGCCCGCACGGCCACGGTCGCGGCCGCTCGGCGCCCCCTCGGGGGCCGTCCGGTGGAGAGCGGTCAGGAAGGCGGCCAGGGCGTCGGCCGATTCGGCGGAGGTGGTGGGGGCCCGGTCGGCAGGCGTGCCCGGCACCCAGGTGGTGACGATCCAGGGGCGGGGAAACCGCTCGGACGGCGCGCCGAGGCGCTGCGGAACGGGGACGGGCAGGGGGAGATCCGAGGCGAGAGAGGGCAGCCAGGCGTGCTCCTTGCGCAGCAGGGCGTCCGCCGACTCGGTGGCCCAGGGCAGTCGGACGGCGAGGTCGTCGCCGAGCCGCCACAGCTGGTTGTCCCAGCCGCGGGCGCCGAGTCTCACGGGACGGTCGGCCAGGTCGGGGTGCTGTTCGTGGAGCAGCTCCTGGACCAGTTCTGCGGTGATCTCGGTCGCGGTGTGGGTCATGCGGAGTCACGGTAGCCGAGGCGCGCCGACCCGCGTGGCGCGCTTGACACCAAAATCGAACATCCATTCTTATGGAATGTCCAGAGCCACTTTTCCCAGTGTTTCCAAGGGATTCGGGGAGGGTGGCCGGGCGAAGGGCCTCGAGTTATCCACAGGCGAGACAGGCGTCGAGGCCGATTGTCAGTGGCAGGCGTTAGCGTCTTTGGCGTGAAGCGATCGACTCAAGCAAACCGGGTGGAACCCATGGCAGGAACCGACCGCGAGAAGGCGCTCGACGCCGCGCTCGCGCAGATTGAACGGCAATTCGGCAAGGGCGCAGTGATGCGCATGGGCGAGCGGCCGAATGAGCCCATCGAGGTCATCCCCACCGGGTCGACCGCGCTCGACGTCGCGCTCGGCGTCGGCGGCATTCCGCGTGGCCGTGTGGTGGAGGTGTACGGGCCGGAGTCCTCCGGTAAGACGACCCTGACCCTGCACGCCGTGGCCAACGCGCAGAAGGCCGGCGGACAGGTGGCCTTCGTGGACGCCGAGCACGCGCTCGACCCCGAGTACGCGAAGAAGCTCGGCGTCGACATCGACAACCTGATCCTGTCCCAGCCGGACAACGGCGAGCAGGCTCTCGAGATCGTCGACATGCTGGTCCGTTCCGGCGCCCTCGACCTGATCGTCATCGACTCCGTCGCCGCGCTCGTGCCGCGCGCGGAGATCGAGGGCGAGATGGGTGACTCGCACGTGGGTCTGCAGGCCCGCCTGATGAGCCAGGCGCTCCGGAAGATCACCAGTGCGCTCAACCAGTCCAAGACCACCGCGATCTTCATCAACCAGCTGCGCGAGAAGATCGGCGTCATGTTCGGCTCGCCCGAGACCACGACCGGTGGCCGCGCGCTGAAGTTCTACGCCTCGGTGCGTATCGACATCCGCCGTATCGAGACCCTGAAGGACGGCACGGACGCGGTCGGCAACCGCACCCGCTGCAAGGTCGTCAAGAACAAGGTCGCGCCGCCCTTCAAGCAGGCCGAGTTCGACATCCTCTACGGGCAGGGCATCTCCCGCGAGGGCGGCCTGATCGACATGGGCGTGGAGCACGGCTTCGTCCGCAAGGCCGGCGCCTGGTACACGTACGAGGGCGACCAGCTCGGTCAGGGCAAGGAGAACGCGCGCAACTTCCTGAAGGACAACCCCGACCTGGCCAACGAGATCGAGAAGAAGATCAAGGAGAAGCTGGGCGTCGGCGTCCGTCCGGAGGAGCCGGGCAGCGAGCCCAGCGCGGACGCGGCGGCCGAGGCCGCTCCTGCCGAGGACGCGGCCAAGACGGTGCCCGCGCCCAAGGCGGCCAAGTCCAAGGCCGCGGCGGCCAAGAGCTAGTCCGCCGTGACACGACGAACCGACTGGGCCGATGACGACGTGCGCTTCGCCGTTCCCGAGGGCCGGGGGAGCGGGGGCGGCGGGGCGTACGACGACGCGGCGTACGGCGAGGCCGGGGACGACGTCGAAGCGGGAAGCGGCGCGGCGGACGGGCCGCGCCGTGGTGGGCGCAAGCGGAGCGGGGCCGGACCGCGCGGGCGCCGGCGCCGGGGCGGATTCGGGGACCCACCCGGCGCCGAAGAGGACGACGGCCCCCCTGATTCGTCGAGGGCCGAGCGGGGGGCGCCGTCAGGAGACCCGGCTGAGCGGGCGCGGAACATCTGTCTGCGTCTGCTCACCGGGACTCCGCGCACGCGCAAGCAGTTGGCCGACGCGCTGCGCAAGCGCGAGATCCCCGATGACGTGGCGGACGAGGTACTCACCCGGTTCGAAGAGGTGGGGCTGATCAACGACAGCGCCTTCGCGGACGCGTGGGTGGAGTCGCGGCACCACGGCCGGGGGCTTGCCCGCCGGGCGCTCGCCCGTGAGCTGCGGACCAAGGGCGTGGACTCGACGGTGATCGACGAGGCGGTCGGCCAGCTCGACTCCGAGCGGGAGGAGGAGACCGCGCGCGAACTCGTTGCGCGCAAGCTCCGTTCCACGCGGGGCCTTGAGCGGGACAAGAGGCTGCGCCGCCTCGCGGGGATGCTCGCCCGCAAGGGCTATCCGGAGGGCATGGCGCTGCGAGTGGTGCGGCAGGCGCTGGAGGAAGAGGGGGAGGAAACCGAGGACTTGGGGTTCGAGTAGCGCCCCCGCGGGTGCCGGGTGCCGGGTGCCGGGTGCCGGGTGCTGCGTGGGTGCCGAGGGCGCCGCGCTCTCGCGCCCCCGGACCACTACGCAGCCGCAGCCCGACCCGCTACGCCTCCGTGACCGGCAGCCCTGCCGCGCGCCACGCCTGGAAGCCGCCGACCAGGTCCGTCGCGCGGTGCAGGCCCAGTTGGTGCAGGGAGGCGGCGGCGAGGCTCGACGCGTAGCCCTCGTTGCAGACGACCACGACGCGCAGGTCGTGACCGGTGGCCTCCGGAGCTCGGTGGCTGCCATGGGGGTCGAGGCGCCACTCCAGCTCGTTGCGCTCGACCACGAGTGCGCCGGGGATCAGGCCGTCGCGCTCCCGCAGCGCCGCGTACCGGATGTCGACCAGGAGCGCCTCGCCGCGGGACGCCGCGTCGAACGCGTCCCGCGCCTCGATCCGGTCGAGACCGGACCGCACCCGCTCCAGGTGGTCGTCGATGCCCACAGGACGTGGGCCGGGCGCGCTCACTGCCAGTCCTGCGGGCGCTCCACCGACTCCAGCCGCAGCACCGGGCCGGTGCGGCTGTAGCGCCGGATCCGGGGCAGCGGCGGGTAGTAGGCGTGGACCGAGACGGCGTGCTCGGTGAGGGACTCGTTCAGGACCTCGTGCACATGGTGCCGGCCGAAGGCGCGGCCCTCGCCCGCCGTCAACTTCCGTTCCCTGTCGACGTCTTCGGAGAGCTCCAGGGTCTTCCAGCCGTCGGTGGGGAGGCGGGCGGCGAGCGAGTTCTCCGTGAGGGCGCCGCCTGCGGTCAGGAAGGCGCCGACGGACTCGGCGTGGTCGTGCCAGCCCGTGCCGGTGCCCGGCGGCCAGCCGATGAGCCAGGCCTCACTGCCGTCGGGGCCTTCGAGCCGCACCCATGTGCGGCCCTCCGGATCGAGCGGCAGCGAGGCGATCAGGTCGCGGTCCTCGGCGACGCGGCGGACGAATGCGAGGAGGTCGGCCTGCGTGGGCGCGGCCGACGACGTACGGGAAGCACCCGTACGGGAGCGCGCAGCGGATTGCGCGGGAGCGGATGCGGATTGCGTGAAACTGGACACCAGTACCGTCCTGGGAGTTCGCGAAGAGCACGCGCCGCCGAAACGCCGGACGGCGGGCGCGTGGAAGGAAGGATGCGAATTCAGCAGGAGGGGTGACACACGCAGCCCGCGTAGCGGATGAGGTCCATATGGACCCTCCGCCACAGGCGTACATCGGTGTCGACCGTCACGCTCCGGAGTACACCATGGGGGCAGGGGACGGTCAACTCACCGACGGATCACCGAACGGTTCAGCGGCCGGCGCCGCTCTTCACCGGCCCCTTCTCCTCCGCGGGCCTGCCGACGGCCGTGCGCGCGGCCTCGTAGAGCTCCGCCGGGCGCACCCCGGTCAGTGCGGTGACCAGATGCCCGTCGGGCCGGATCAGCAGCACCGTGTGCGCGGGAGCCTGCGGGTAACGCTCCGCGACGAGCAGCTCGGCCTCGTGCGGGAGCGCCGCGACGGCAGCCGCGAGCCGTGGCATCAGCCCCGCCGACATCCAGTGCTTGCGCTCCCACACCCCGGTCCCGGGGGCGACGAGGACGACGAGCAGCGGCCCGCGGCCGAGCCGGTCCCGCAGGCGTACGAACGAGCCGTCGGGCGCGGTCACTTCGACGTCGGTGATCGGTGAGCCGGGCGCCGTCCCCACTTCCACCTGCGACTCGGAGCGCGCGGGCGCGAGCGGCGAGTCGGCGTACGCCCCGGGCGCGCCGAGCGGACCGTGCCCCAAGTGACCGTCCGTGAGCAGCGCGTCGTGCCCGCGCGCGGCACCGGGCACGTACGCCCGCAGCCCGCCGCCACCGCGCAGTATCGGCAGCGCCTGGTCCGCGGCGCGCAGCCGCCCGGCCACCACGGCCCGGCGCTCGGCCTGATAGCTGTCGAGCAGCGCGTCGGTGGCGGAGTGCGCCCCGTCGTGCCAGGCCAGAGCGAGCTTCCACGCGAGGTTGTCGGCGTCGCGCAGCCCCTCGTCCAGGCCCTGTGTGCCGAGGGCGCCCAGCAGATGCGCGGCGTCCCCGGCGAGGAAGACGCGGCCCACGCGCCAGCGCCGGGCGAGCCGGTGGTGGACCGTATGGACTCCGGTGTCGAGCAGTTCGTACGGCGGGGTGGAGCCTCCGCACCAGCCCGCGAGGGTCTCCCGGATGCGAGTGACCAGGGCATCCGGGGTGACCAGGTCGCTGCGGGGCGGCAGCAGCCAGTCCAGGCGCCAGACGCCGTCGGCCAGGGGGCGGCCGACGACCTCCGAGCCCGAGCGGCCCGAGGCCCGCCACGGAGGGCTCCGATGGAGCAACGCTTCACCGGGCCACGGAAGTTCCGCGCGCAGTGCGGCGACCGCGTGTCGTTCGACGGCGGTGCGGCCGGGGAAGCGGATGTCGAGGAGCTTGCGGACCGTGGAGCGCGGTCCGTCGCAACCCACGAGGTAACTGCCGCGCCACCATGTGCCCTTGGGGCCGCGGGTGTGTGCGGTCAGCCCCGTCTTCTCCTCCTCGATCGAGTCGAGGCGGCTGTCGACGGAGATCTTGATGAGCCGCTCGGCGGCGACGGCCCTGCGCAGGGCGTCGGTCAGATCGTGCTGGGCGATGTGCAGCGGGGCGGGCAGCGATTCGCCTGGCGGCACCGGCCCACCGGGTGACCCCGGTCCACCGGATGCGCCCCGCTCACTCTCCGCGTTCTGCTCACCGAAGGTGAGCACACCCATCACCTGCTTGCGGCGCATGGAGCGCCAGCCCGCCCAGCGGGCACCGATCCCCTCGAACGACGTACCCGCGAGCCGCTCGACCAGCGCCGCGGTGTCCTCGCGCAGCACCACCGTGCGCGCGGGCCGCTGTTCGTCCTTGCCGGGGCCCTCGTCCAGGAGCACGGAGGGCACGTTGTGCCGGGCGAGGGCGAGGGACAGCGCGAGCCCGACCGGACCCGCGCCGACGACGATCACCGGGTCCACGGCGTGGCCCCTCCCGCCCCGAGAGGCCCGCCGGGAAGTGTCCCGTGCCAGGGCACGGGCGGCGTACTGGACGTACAAGGACGGGCAGTTGGAGCGGGGTGCGCGTTCACAGAGCGTATGCAACCCATTGCCGGTGCTTGCGTCAAGTGACGGCGGCAGTGGCGATCATGCCACTGCCGCCGTACGGCTCGGGCCCCGCGCCCGGGGTCGGGTCAACTCCTGGGCGAACCGGGTCCTTCGGATCGGTCATCGGCCTGGGTCGGCTCGGCGGCCGCCTCCGCGGCCGCGGACCCGTGGCCGGCCCCGCCAGGCAGGTCGGCGGCGTCCATCAGACCGCCCTCGCCGACGGGTTCGGCGGCCGCGGCCACCTTGATGCCGGTCTTGGCGCGGCGGCCCCTGCGCTCGATCCAGTTGGCGAGCCCGGACAGGGCCAGACACATCAGGACGTAGATCGTGCCGGTCACGATGAGTACCGGAACGTACGGGTACTCGCCGTCGACCAGCGTGTTGTTGGCCAGCTTGCGGGCCGCGTACAGGAGCTCCGCGTACGTGATGATGTAGCCGAGCGAGGTGTCCTTGAGGGTGACCACGAGCTGGCTGATGATCGTCGGCAGCATCGAGCGGATGGCCTGCGGCAGCAGCAGCATGGTCATCACTTGATACTTGCGCAGGCCCAGCGCGTACGCCGCCTCGACCTGGCCGCGCGGCACGGCCTGGAAGCCGGCCCGCAGCACCTCCGCCTGGACCGAGCTGTTGTAGACCGTCAGGCCGATCACCAGCGCCCAGAAGGCGTTGTTCTCGCCGATGACGCCCAGGTCGCTCTTGTAGGTGAGGAAGAGAACCCACAGGGCGTAAATGGTGATCAGCAGCGGGATGGCGCGGAACAGCTCGATGAAGCCGGTGGCGAACCAGCGGATCGGCCGGTGGTCCGAGTACCTGGCCACCGCCAGGACGACGCCGAACACCAGCGAGAGCGCGCCCGCGGCGGCGAAGACCTTCAGGGTCGTCAGAATGCCGTCACGGATCGCCGCGCGGACATTGGCGTAGTTGAAGATGTCCCACTTGGCGGTGGCGAACTGGTCCTTGGACGCGAGCTGCGCGACCACGAAGACGATGAGGCCGACGACCGCGAGCGTACCGACGACGGTGTAGATCCGGTTGCGCGTGCGGGCCTTGGGGCCCGGGGCGTCGTAGAGAACGCTGGCACTCATCGGGCGACCTCCAGGGTCCTCTCGAGCACCCGGAACAAGATGCTGATGGCGAAGGTGATGACCAGGTAGCCGAGCGCCACCCACAGGAAGACCCAGGCGATCGGGTAGCCCTGGTCGCTCAACAGCTTCTGCCAGCCGAACAGTTCGGTGACGCTGAAGGCGCCCGCGATGGCCGAGTTCTTGGTCAGCGCGATGAAGATGGAGCTCAGCGGCGGCAGCACGGTGCGCACCGCCTGCGGCAGGATGACCAGGCCGAGCGTCTGGAAGAACGACATGCCGATCGAGCGCGCCGCCTCGGCCTGCCCGAGCGGCACGGTGCTGATGCCGGAGCGCACCGCCTCGCACACGAACGACGAGGTGTAGCAGCTCAGCACGATCAGGGCCTTGACCCAGGGGCTGAAGCCGAAGTCGAGGACCTGGGGCACCGCGAACCAGATGACGAGGAACAGCAGCGTCAGCGGGGTGTTGCGGAACAGCGTGACCCAGGCGGTGCCGAAGTACCGCAGGGGCGGTACGGGCGAGACCCGGAAGCCGGCGAGGATCGTGCCCAGCAGCATCGCGAGGAGGCCACTGGCCAGGGTCAGGCCTATGGTGCCGAGGAATCCCTCGCGGAATTCCGAAAGGTGGTCGAGCAGTACATTCACGGGGAGTTCCTCGTGGGGCGGCAGCGGTCGGGCAGGGGGAGCCGCGCCCTGTACGCCGAAGCGGCGTACAGGGGCACGGTCAACTCACTGCCTGCGAGAGACAGGCGGCTGGACGCTCAGGAGTGCCGAACGCTCAGCAGCGCTCAGTAGCGCTCCAGGGCCGGCGGCTCGGTGAACTCGGCACCGGAGAGGCCGAGCGTCGCGTCGTAGGCCTTCTTGTAGTCGCCGTTCTTCTCGTGCGCCTCGAGGGCGTCGGAGACCGCGTCACGCAGGGCCTTGTCGTCCTTGCCCATGCCGACGCCGTACGGCTCCTCGGTGAAGGGCTTGCCGACGACCTTGAGCTTCTTCGGGTTCTGCGCGGCGTAGCCCTTCAGGATCGCGTCGTCGGTGGTGACGGCGTCGACCTCGTTGTTGAGCAGCTGCTGCACGCACTCGGAGTACTTCGCCAGCTCGACGGTCTCGGCGCCGTACTTGGGCTTCTTGATCTCCTGAAGCGGGGTCGAGCCCTTGATGGAGCAGACCTTCTTGCCCTTCAGGGAGGTCGGGCCCGTGATGCCCTTCTCGTCGCTGCGGATGAGGAGGTCGGCGCCGGCCTGCATGTACGGGCCCGCGAAGCCGACCTGCTTCTTGCGCTCGTCGTTGATCGTGTACGTGCCCACGTAGAGGTCGACATCGCCCTTGGAGATCGTGGTCTCGCGGACGCCGGAGTCGATCGTCTTGAAGGTGATCTGGCTGGGCTTGAATCCGAGGTCGGCCGCGACCATCTTGGCGATCTCGATGTCGAAGCCGGAGCGCTTGCCGCTGGAGTCCTGGAAGCCCAGGTACGGCTGGTCGTCCTTGGAGCCGATGACGATCTTGCCGGCCTTCTGGGCCTTCTTCAGGGTGGCGGAGTCGATCTTCACATCGCTCTTCACCGCGTACGTGGGCAGCTTCGGCTGGTTCTTGCCACCCGAGGCCCCGGCGGGCTTGTCACCGGCGTTGCCGGACTCGCCGCCACAGGCGGTGGCGGTCAGCGCGAGCGCGGCGACGGCGGCGGCCGCGGCGGCGGACTTACGGAGCTTCATGGTGAACATCCTTCGTGTCGGCAGATTCGGCAGTAGGAATAAGGCAACACGCGCGCGTGGGCGGCCCGTTGACCGCCCGCGCGGGGCGCGCGTCTAGTGGTGCAGGATCTTCGACAGGAAGTCCTTGGCCCGATCGCTGCGCGGATTGCTGAAGAACTGGTCGGGGACGGCCTCCTCGACGATCCGGCCGTCCGCCATGAAGACGACGCGGTTGGCCGCGGAGCGGGCGAAGCCCATCTCGTGCGTGACCACCACCATCGTCATGCCGTCCCGGGCGAGCTGCTGCATCACTTCCAGGACCTCGTTGATCATCTCCGGGTCGAGCGCCGACGTCGGCTCGTCGAAGAGCATCACCTTCGGGTCCATCGCCAACGCGCGTGCGATGGCGACGCGTTGCTGCTGGCCGCCGGAGAGCTGCGCGGGGTACTTGTCGGCCTGCGCGGCGACACCGACGCGGTCGAGGAGCGCACGCGCCTTTTCCTCGGCCGCCTTCTTGTCCGCCTTGCGGACCTTGACCTGCCCCAGCGTCACGTTCTCCAGCACCGTCTTGTGCGCGAAGAGGTTGAACGACTGGAAGACCATTCCCACGTCGGCGCGCAGGCGGGCCAGTTCCTTGCCCTCCTGGGGCAGCGGCTTGCCGTCGATCGTGATGTCGCCGGAATCGACGGTCTCCAGGCGGTTGATCGTGCGGCACAGCGTCGACTTGCCGGAGCCCGACGGGCCGATGACGACGACGACCTCGCCTCGCGCGATGGTCAGGTCGATGTCCTGGAGCACGTGCAGCGCGCCGAAGTGCTTGTTGACTCGGCTCAGTGCGACCAGTGCGTCGCCCGCAGGGGGAGTGGCGTCCTTGGTCACCGAAACTTCGGTCATCGGGGTCTTGCTCCGTCCTCCTCGGTTGGGAGGACAGTAGTAACCCCGTACGACCAGCGTCATTACATCTGAGGGGAAATTGAGCATAACGATCCGGCCGCAACCGGACACTATGCGTGAAGGGGGCGCGGGCCGCTCATACCGGCTGCATAACGGAACACGGCCGTAACCGGAAGGCTCTTGACGTCGTCCTTGCTTTTCGGAGTGGATGCCTTGGTGAACCGCGCGGGAGAGGTGAGGGGGCGCAATGAGACTGCTTCTCGTCGAGGACGACGACCACGTGGCCGGTGCCCTTTCGGCGGTCCTGTCCCGGCACGGCTTCGAGGTGCGGCATGCCCGCAGCGGTGAGGAGGCCCTGCAGGCGCTGGTGCCGGAGGCGGACGCCTTCGGTGTCGTCCTGCTCGACCTGGGCCTGCCCGACCTGGACGGCTACGAGGTGTGCGGCAGGATCCGCAAGCGCACCACGACGCCGGTGATCATGGTGACCGCGCGTGCGGACGTGCGTTCGCGCATCCATGGGCTCAATCTCGGTGCGGACGACTACGTGGTGAAGCCGTACGACATAGGGGAGCTGCTCGCCCGCATCCACGCGGTGAGCCGTCGCACGGTGCAGGAGGAGCCCGCCGTCGCCGTCGACCACGAGGTGCAGTTCGGGGACGTCAGCATCGATCTGCCCACCCGTAAGGTCGCGGTCGCGGGAGAGGCGGTGCAGCTCACCCGCAAGGAGTTCGACCTGCTGGCCCTGCTCGCGCAGCGCCCGGGTGTCGTCTTCCGCAGGGAGCAGATCATCAGTGAGGTGTGGCGGACCAGTTGGGAGGGCACGGGGCGCACCCTGGAGGTGCATGTCGCCTCGCTGCGCTCCAAGTTGCGCATGCCGACCCTCATCGAGACCGTGCGGGGAGTCGGTTACCGGCTCGTCGCCCCGGCCGCGTAACAGAAGCCGTAGAGTCCTGGCGTGCGCGCCCGCCTGCTTCCGCTGCTCATCGTCCTCATGGCGGGAGTGCTGCTCGCGCTCGGCTTCCCGCTGGCCGTGAGCGTGGCCTCCGCACAGCAGCAGAAGGTGGTCGTCGACCGCATCGACGACACCGCGCGGTTCGCCTCCCTCGCGCAGTTCGTGACCACGCGCCCGGACAAGGCCGGCAAGGGCGAGAAGCTGGTCAGCGACGAGCGGCAGCAGACGCTGCGCACCGAACTCGCCCGCTATCACGACGTGTACGGCATAAAGGCGGGCGTCTTCTACCGGGACCGCGAGCCCATGGGGCGCGCGCCCGCCGACTTCCAGGTGCCGCCCGCCGTGAGCGGTGGCGCCGTGCGGGCCGCGTTCGACGAGGCGCTGTACTCGCGCGGCAGCCACGATCCGCCGCAGGTGTGGCCATGGCAGCGGGGCCGGCTCGTGGTCGCGTCGCCCGTCATCCGGGACGGGGACGTCGTCGCGGTCGTCGTCACCGAGTCGCCGACCGGCGCGATGCGCAGCAAGACACTGCGCGGCTGGCTGGTCATCGGCGCCGGTGAGGTGGCCGCGATGCTGCTCGCCGTGGGCGCCGCGCTGCGGCTGACGGGCTGGGTGCTGCGGCCGGTACGGGTCCTGGACGCGACGACCCACGACATCGCCACGGGGCGCCTGAAGTCACGCGTCGCGGCCGCCGGTGGCCCGCCGGAACTCCGGCGGCTGTCCCAGGCGTTCAATGAGATGGCGGACAACGTCGAGGACGTGCTCGAGCAGCAGCGCGCCTTCGTCGCCGACGCCTCGCACCAGCTGCGCAACCCGCTCGCCGCGCTGATGCTGCGCATCGACGTACTGGCACTCGAACTCCCGGAGGGGAACGAGGAGATCGGGTCGGTGAAGGCCGAGGGCAAGCGCCTCGGCCGGGTGCTCGACGACCTGCTCGACCTGGCCCTGGCCGAGCACGCCGCCGCCGACCTCCAGCTCACCGACATCGGGGAGCTGGCCGCCGAGCGGGTGGAGGCATGGCGCCCGCTGGCGGACGAGAAGGGCGTACGGATGGTGGCGGACTGCCCCGCCGTGACGGGCTGGGCGGATCCGGTCGCACTGTCCAGCGCCCTGGACGCGGTGGTCGACAACGCCCTGAAGTTCACGCCCGAGGGCGAGCGGGTGACCGTCACGGCCAGGGCCACCGGAGACGCGACGGTGATCGAGGTCGCCGACGGGGGTCCTGGCCTGGGCGAGGAGGAACTCGCCCGGATCGGCGACCGGTTCTGGCGCAGCGGGCAGCACCAGAACATCAAGGGCTCCGGCCTCGGCCTGTCCATCTCGCGGGCCCTGCTGGCGGCGGGCGGCGGCTCCCTCGGGTACGCGCGGCGGGAACCGCACGGCCTGGAGGTGACGCTACGGGTGCCCAGGACGGCGCCTGTGCCCGCCCAGGGGGCCGCGGAGCAGGTTCGCGAGGCGAGGGGCGCGGAGAACGGTTCGGGCCGGGAGACGGCCGCTCAGGGCTTGACCGAGCGGTAGTAGCGGCGTGCGCCCTCGTGGAGGGTGAGCGGGTCCGTGTAGACGGCCGTTCTGAGGTCGACGAGCTGGGCCGCGTGCACCTCCGCCCCGATGTGGTCGCGGCTGTCGATGACGGTACGGGTGACCGCCTCGGTCAGCTCCGCGTCCACCCGGTCGGTCGTCACCAGCAGGTTCGCCACGGCCAACGTGCTGACGGGCTCGCCCCGTTGGGCCGCCGGATAGGCGTCCGCGGGCATCACGGCGGCCCGGTAGTAGCGCGAGTAGCCGCCCATGGCGTGCAACTTGTCGACCAGCGAGCCGAGTTCGACGAGCCGGATCGGGGCGTCCTCGGACAGCTTCCGTACGTGGTTGGTGGGCAGGCCGCCCGACCAGAAGAACGCGTCGATCTCGCCGGACTCCAGGGCGCGCGGCATGGCGTCTATGCCGATGCCCACCTCGGTGACGTCCTCGCGGACGTCGAGCCCCGCCGCCTTCAGGATCCGCTCGGCGATCAGCCGCACCCCGGAACTGCGACCGCCGACCGCGACCTTCATGTCGCGCAGGTCGGAGACCTTGCGCACGGGGGAGGACTGCTTCACGACGAGCTGCATGTAGTCGTCGTAGAGGCGGGCGCAGCCGCGCAGGCGCTCCGCGCCGGGCCGGCGCTCGGACTGGTACTTGGCGACCGCGTCCGCCGCGGCGATGGTGAAGTCGGCCTCGCCGGTGGCCACGCGCTCCACGTTCTCCCAGGAGCCCTGGCTGCCCTTGAGCGTGACCCCCAGGTCGGGCAGGTCGCGGTCCACGGCGCGCTCGAGGAGCTTTCCGTACCGCTCGTAGACGCCCGTGCGCGCGCCGGTGCTGAAGGTCACCTGGCCCCGGGGCGACTGCTCGCCGATCGGAAGCAGCCACCACAACAGCAGGCCGAACACCACGAGTCCGGCCGTGGCGCCCAGGAGGGCGCTGCGGCGGGTGACGCGGAGGGTCGGCTGCGGCATGGCGTGATCCTGCCAGTAGGGGGCGCGCGGTGACCAGGTTCGGAACGTCCCCTTGTGGTCACGTTCGGTGACGTGCGCGCCACGGCGTCCGCAGGACGAGGAAGGCGCCACAGAAGCACTCCGGGAACCCCATACCCTTGTTGTTATGAGCAGCAGCGACCCGCGTCCGGCCGTGGACGACCGTTCACCGAAGACATACGAAGTACGCACCTACGGGTGTCAGATGAACGTCCACGACTCCGAGCGCTTGTCGGGTCTCCTGGAGGGCGCCGGTTATGTGCGCGCCCCCGAGGGCTCCGACGGCGACGCCGACGTCGTGGTCTTCAACACGTGCGCGGTGCGGGAGAACGCTGACAACAAGCTCTACGGCAACCTCGGCCACCTCGCCCCCAAGAAGGCGGAGCGTCCGGGGATGCAGATCGCGGTGGGCGGCTGCCTCGCCCAGAAGGACCGCGACACCATCGTGAAGAAGGCGCCCTGGGTGGACGTCGTCTTCGGTACGCACAACATCGGCAAGCTGCCCGTCCTCCTGGAGCGCGCCCGCGTCCAGGAGGAGGCCCAGGTCGAGATCGCCGAGTCCCTGGAGGCCTTCCCCTCCACGCTGCCCACCCGCCGCGAGAGCGCGTACGCGGCCTGGGTGTCGATCTCGGTCGGCTGCAACAACACCTGCACCTTCTGCATCGTCCCGGCGCTGCGCGGCAAGGAGAAGGACCGCAGGACGGGCGACATCCTCGCGGAGATCGAGGCCCTGGTCGGCGAGGGCGTCTCCGAGATCACCCTCCTCGGCCAGAACGTGAACGCCTACGGGAGCGACATCGGCGACCGTGAGGCCTTCAGCAAGCTGCTGCGCGCCTGCGGCGGCATCGAGGGTCTGGAGCGCGTGCGCTTCACGTCCCCGCACCCGCGCGACTTCACGGACGATGTGATCGCCGCCATGGCCGAGACGCCGAACGTGATGCCGCAGCTGCACATGCCGCTGCAGTCCGGTTCGGACACGGTCCTGAAGGCGATGCGCCGCTCGTACCGCCAGGAGCGGTTCCTCAACATCATCAAGAAGGTCCGTGAGGCCATGCCGCACGCGGCCATCACGACCGACATCATCGTGGGCTTCCCCGGCGAGACCGAGGAGGACTTCGAGCAGACGATGCACGTCGTCCGCGAGGCCCGCTTCGCGCAGGCCTTCACCTTCCAGTACTCCAAGCGCCCCGGAACGCCGGCCGCCACCATGGAGGGCCAGATCCCCAAGGAGGTCGTGCAGGCGCGCTACGAGCGCCTCGTCGCCCTCCAGGAGGAGATCTCCTGGGAGGAGAACAAGAAGCAGATCGGCCGCACCGTGGACCTCATGGTCGCCGAGGGCGAGGGCCGCAAGAACGGCGCCACCCACCGCCTCTCCGGCCGCGCCCCCGACAACCGCCTCGTGCACTTCACCAAGCCCGAGGCCGAGGTGCGCCCCGGTGACGTCGTGACCGTCGAGATCACCTACGCGGCCCCGCACCACCTGCTCGCCGAGGGCGAGGTCCTGAACGTGCGCCGCACGCGCGCGGGCGACGCGTGGGAGAAGCGCAACCAGGAGGAGCAGGACAAGAAGCAGGGCGTGCTGCTCGGCCTCCCGCAGATCGGCGTCCCCGAGCCGCTGCCCGCGGTGACCGGGGGCTGCGCGGTCGACTGACGCGCCACGACGGGGGGATCGGATGACGCGCTGGGTGATCACGCTGGAGTACGGCGCGGGTGAGGGGCACGGCTTCAGCCCGCTCACCCGCTTCGAGTCGAGCCGCGACGAGGCCAGGGCCACCCTGTACCGATACGCGTGCGAGCACCGGCACAGGCCGGGCCTGCGCCAGCGCGGCCGCGAGGTGTTCCGCGAGCACGACGACGCGTACTACGTCCGGGTCACCGGCGCGATGTCCACGCACGACGTGCGGTACCGCCTCGCCGAGCTGGTCTGGAGCACGGACGACGGCCAGGCTCCGGGCCCGCCCCGGCCCCCGTCCCAGCTGCGGCGGGACGTCTGGGCTCCGCCGCCGGGCGACACCGCGGCGGAGCCGTCCGACGCCACCCCCGACTACTGGCGGCCGCCCGACGAGTAGGCTGCCGATCATGCTTGTCGCCGCTGCCGTCTGCCCGTGTCCGCCCCTGCTCGTGCCCGAGGTCGCCGCCGGTGCGGCCCCGGAACTGGACGCCGCGCGCGCGGCCTGCGACGAGGCGATCGCGGCGCTGCTCGCAGCGGAGCCGGACCTGGTGTGGATCATCGGTGAGGGCCCGGCCACGGGCGTCCACGAGCCGGGCGCCCGCGGCTCCTTCCGCCCCTTCGGCGTCGACCTCGACGTGCACCTGGGGGCGCCGTCCGACGGCGTCGGGGCGACGCTTCCGCCGTCCCTCTCCGTAGGTGCGTGGTTGCTCACGCGCGCGGGGTGGACCGGTGAGGTGCGCGGCTACGAGGTGGCGGGCGACGGCTCGGCGTTCTCCGGCGCCGCCGACGCCGAGCGGGTGGGTTTCCTCGTCATGGGCGACGGCACCGCCTGCCGCACGCTGAAGGCCCCCGGCTACCTGGACGAGCGTGCCGGGGGCGTGGACGCGTCGGTCGCCGCGGCGCTGCGCGACCTCGACGCCGACGGCACGCTCGCGAACCTCGACGCCGACCTCGCGCGCGAACTGAAGATCTCCGGCAGGGCCCCGTGGCAGCTCCTCAGCGCCGCCTGGGACAAGCGGGACGGCACGGGCCGTCTTCTGTACGAGGACGCGCCCTACGGAGTGGGCTACTTCGTGGCGTCCTGGACGTAGTCACGTCACAACCGACACACACGGCGACGGCCGCGGAGCCCTGGGCTCCGCGGCCGTCCGCCATGGTGTGGTGCGCCGGGCCTCACGACGCCGGTGGAGGCGACGACGGCGGATCGCCCCCGTCCCTGGCGTCCTTCGGGTCCGGCGCGGACATCCGGCCGACGGCGTCCTTCGCCTTGTCCGTACCCGTCCGGATCTTGTCGCTGTACTTGCCCTTGGTCTTCTCGTCGACCAGCTTGCCGGCCTTGTCCAGGCCCTGGTCGATCTTGTCCCCGTGCTGCTGCGCGAGGTCCGAGACCTTGTCCTTGGCGGGGCCGAACTTGGCTTTCAACGAGTCCAGGAAGCCCATGGCTGCACCTTCCGTCGCACCGAACTCTCAGGAGCTACTTCCGGGCGCCCTCGCCGGCCTCGTTGTCCGCGGCCTGCTCCGCGGACTGCTGCTTCGGGATCTCCACACCCTCCACAACGGCGGCCTCGGCGCTCTCGCCTTCGGCTGCGGCCTCCGTGGCCTCCTGCTCCGCGCTGGGAGCCGCGGCGGCCCCTGTGGGCTCCTCGGCGACCTCCTCCTCCGGAGCGGCCGTCAGAGTGGCGGCCTGGGCCTCGGCGGTTGACGCCTCGTCCGCAGCGCTGGCCTTCCGGCGAAACCTGGCAAAAACGCCCATTTCAACTCCATACGTTACTCGTGTGGGCGAAATCCCGCCCTGACCCGGTGCGTCCCATTGCGGCGACCGGGGGTCCGGCTCTCGAAACCGGCGGCTGGAACCTCGCAACAGGCAACGAACCCGGACCTGTGGCGTCACGTAGCTCATTCGTGAACAGGTGCCCGGGTTTGCGAGACTGGGGCGGTGAGTAGCGCAGCTCCCGCCCCGCGGGTCATCGCCGTCGTCGGGCCGACCGCGGCAGGAAAGTCAGATCTAGGCGTCTTCCTCGCCAAGGAACTCGGCGGCGAGGTGGTCAACGCCGACTCCATGCAGTTGTACCGGGGGATGGACATCGGTACCGCCAAGCTGACGGCCGAGGAGCGCGACGGGGTGCCGCACCACCTCCTGGACATCTGGGACGTCACCGAGGCCGCCAGCGTCGCGGAGTACCAGCGCCTCGCCCGCGCGGAGATCGACCGGCTGCTCGCGGCGGGCCGCTGGCCCGTCCTCGTCGGCGGATCGGGGCTCTACGTAAGGGGCGCCGTCGACAAGATGGAGTTCCCCGGCACCGACCCCGAGGTCCGCGCCCGCCTGGAGGACGAGCTCCGGCTGCGCGGCTCCGGCGCCCTGCACGCGCGCCTCGCCGCCGCCGACCCGGAAGCCGCCACGGCGATCCTGCCGAGCAACGGCCGGCGCATCGTCCGCGCCCTCGAGGTCATCGAGATCACCGGCAAGCCCTTCACGGCCAACCTGCCCGGACACGACTCCGTCTACGACACCGTCCAGATCGGTGTGGACGTGGCGCGGCCCGAACTCGACGAACGCATCGCCACGCGCGTGGACCGCATGTGGGAGGCGGGTCTCGTCGACGAGGTGCGCGCACTGGAGGCGCAGGGGCTGCGCGAGGGGCGCACGGCGTCGCGCGCGCTCGGCTACCAGCAGGTGCTCGCGGCGCTCGCGGGCGAGTGCACGCTGGACGAGGCGCGCGCGGAGACCGTCCGCGCGACCAAGCGCTTCGCGCGCCGTCAGGACTCGTGGTTCAGGCGCGACCCGCGGGTGCACTGGCTCAGTGGGGCCGTGACGGACCGCGGGGAACTCCCGGCTCGCGCAATGTCGTTGGTCGAACGACCGGTTACAGCCTGATCACGTGATGGCATCGGGACGCTCCGGCCGTCATCCCGGCCTCTGTGGGCGTGCCATCATCGACCATCGATCGACCAGTGGAGTCCGGAGTGGGAGGGCGCGTGGCGATGGAGGCCGGCCCTCGTGACACCGCACCAGGCGGAGAGCAGCTCAGTACCGACGGCCCTGAGGCGAGCGCCGACGGCGTGATCGCCGACGGCCCGACCCCGGAGGAACTCGCCGCGCAGGACGAGGGCCAAGAGGTCGAGGTCGAGCTCCGCCCGCAGCGCAGGCTCCGCATCTGGCAGCTGGCCCCCATCGTGATGCTGGCCGCGATCGGCTCCCTGATGTTCGCGTTCCCGCTGTTCTTCGAGTTCGGCGACGGCGGCGCGGTCGTCGCGATGCTCGGCCTCCTGATCAGCTCCTGTGCCGCGGGCTGGGGCATGATGGCCGCCCGCCGGGTGGGCTACACGCTGCCGGGACTGCCGCCGCGTGGCTCGGGCAACTGGCCGGACTGGCGGGTCGTGGGCGCGTACGTGGTCGTGGTCGCCGCGGTGGCCGTGCTCGCCGTGTGGCGCGTCGCACGGTTGCGCTGACCACACCGCCGACCGCGTTGTCGGACTCATCTCGTACGATCGAGAAATGAGCACCTTCCTCAAGGGTCACGGGACCGAGAACGACTTCGTGATCATCCCGGACCCGGAGAACGCCATCGCGCTCTCGCCGACCGCCGTCGCCGCCCTGTGCGACCGTCGGGCCGGCATCGGGGGCGACGGCGTGCTCCACGTCGTGCGCACGGCCGCGCACCCCGAGGCGCGGCACATGGCCGACGAGGCAGAGTGGTTCATGGACTACCGCAACGGCGACGGCTCGGTGGCCGAGATGTGCGGCAATGGCGTGCGTGTCTTCGCCCGCTACCTGCAGCACGCGGGGCACGTCGGCGAGGGCGACCTCGCCGTGGCCACCCGGGGCGGCGTCAAGGTGGTCCACATCGACAAGGAAGGCCTGATCACTGTCGGCATGGGCAAGGCGGCGCTCCCCGAGGGCGACGTCACGGTCAGCGTCGACGAGCGGACCTGGCCCGCGACGAACGTGAACATGGGGAACCCGCACGCGGTCGCCTTCGTGGCCGACCTCGCGCACGCGGGGTCGCTGTACGAGGCACCCCCCTTCGCTCCGGCGAACGCATACCCGGAGGGTGTGAACGTCGAGTTCGTCGTCGACCGCGGCCCGCGGCACGTCGCCATGCGCGTGCACGAGCGGGGCTCCGGCGAGACCCGCTCCTGCGGCACCGGCGCCTGCGCCGTGGCCGTCGCGGCCGCCCGCAGGGACGGCCTGGACCCGGCGGTGACCGGGGCTCCTGTCACGTACGAGATCGATCTGCCCGGAGGCAGGCTGACGATCACCGAGCGTCCGGACGGCGAGATCGAGATGACCGGTCCCGCCGTGATCGTCGCGGAGGGTCGGTTCGACACCGACTGGTTCGCGGCCATCGAAACCGTAAACCAGTGAACCTTCGCTCGAATGGGTGATCCGTTTCACGCTCGGCGAGAGCAGGACTGCGCCACGTGATGGGCTCGGTAGCATCAAGCACCGGTCCGGACGGGTGCCGCCGCCAGCCCGCCGCCGGTCGACAAAGCCGGAGGTGCTCATGAGTGCGGAGGCGACCAACCCCGCGAACCCGGGACCGATCACGCCCGGAGCGCACCGTCGGCGTGGCCGCCCCCGGATCGACCTGCGCCGTCTGGGCCGGGCCGCCCTCCTCGGCCCCACCGCCCGCGGCCGCCTCCCCGACGCGATCGGCCACGTGGCGGAGGCCCACCGGGCCCACTACCCCGAGGCCGTCCTGGAGCCCCTGCACCGCGCCTACGTACTGGCCGAGTCCTCGCACCGCGGCCAGATGCGCAAGAGCGGCGAGCCGTACATCACGCACCCGCTCGCGGTGACGCTGATCCTGGCCGAGCTGGGCGCGGAGACCACGACGCTGACGGCCTCCCTGCTGCACGACACGGTCGAGGACACCGAGGTCACGCTCGACCAGGTGCGCAAGGAGTTCGGCGAAGAGGTCGCCTATCTCGTCGACGGCGTGACCAAGCTGGAGAAGGTCGACTACGGCGCGGCGGCCGAACCCGAGACCTTCCGCAAAATGCTGGTCGCGACCGGGAACGACGTGCGCGTCATGTCGATCAAACTCGCCGACCGCCTGCACAACATGCGCACCCTCGGCGTCATGCGCCAGGAGAAGCAGGAACGGATCGCCAAGGTCACCCGCGACGTCCTGATCCCGCTCGCCGAGCGCCTGGGCGTACAGGCCCTGAAGACCGAACTCGAAGACCTGGTGTTCGCGATCCTGCGCCCCGAGGAGTACGGGCAGACGCGCGAGCTCATGACGGCCTACGCCCAGCGCACCGAGGACTCCCTCGCCGGCTTCGCGACCGAGCTGCGCTCGGTGCTGCGCGAGGCGGGCCTGAGCGCCGAAGTCCTCATCAGGCCGCGGCACTTCGTGTCCGTCCACCGGGTGCGGCGCAAGCGCGGCGAGATGCGCGGGGCCGACTTCGGACGCTTGCTCGTGCTCGTGAACGAGGACGCGGACTGTTACGGCGTCCTCGGCGAACTGCACACCTGTTTCACGCCGGTGGTCTCGGAGTTCAAGGACTTCATCGCGGTACCGAAGTTCAACCTGTACCAGTCGCTGCACACCGCGGTCGCCCGCACGGACGGCGAGGTCGCGGAAGTCCTCATCCGTACGCACCAGATGCACAAGGTCGCGGAGGCGGGCGTCGTGGCGCTCGGCAATCCGTACGCGCCCTCGGCCGAGGAGCACCTGGACACCGTGGGCGAGCGTTCCGACCCCACGCGCCCCGGCTGGCTGAACCGGCTGCTGGACTGGCAGCAGTCCGCCCCGGACACCGACACCTTCTGGTCCACACTGCGCGAGGACCTCGCCCAGGACCGCGAGATCACCGTCTTCCGGCCCGACGGCGGCACCATCGGCCTCCCCGCGGGCGCCAGTTGCGTCGACGCCGCGTACGCGCAGTACGGCGAGGATGCCCACGCCGTCATCGGCGCGCGGGTCAACGGCCGCCTGGCGACGCTCAGTACGGTCCTCGGCGACGGTGACACGGTCCAGCTGCTCATGGCGGGAGTGGAGGGCAGCGCCGCGTCCGAGCCGTCGGTCGCCTGGCTCGACCACGCCCGTACGCCCGCCGCCCGTATCGCCATCCGCCGCTGGCTGGCCACCCATCCGGAGGGGCCGAGCGCGCCCCAGTCGCCGCCCAGAGCCCCGTACAGCGGCCCCTCGGCGCGGCCCTCGGCGGCGAACGCCGTGGTCGACCAGCAGCCGGGTGCCACGGTGCGCCTGGCGGGCTGCTGCACGCCTGTGCCGCCCGACGAGGTGACCGGGTTCTCCGTGCGTGGCGGTGTCGTGACCGTGCACCGTGTCGCCTGCTCCGGAGTGGCGCGCATGAAGGATGCGGGGCGCGCGGAGGTCGGCGTGCGCTGGGCGGACGCGGCGGCCGCCGAGTACCGGGTGACGCTTATCGCCGAGTCGTTCAGCCGCCCGCACCTGCTGGCCGATCTGACCGAGGCCATAGCGCTGGAGGGCGTCGCCATCATCTCGGCGACCGTCGACCCGCCCGACCAGGGCCGCGTCCGGCACACGTACACGCTTCAACTCCCGGACGCCGCGCACCTCCAGGGCCTCATGCGGGCGATGCGGAACGTGCCGGGGGTGTACGACGTGGGGCGCACGCGGCACGCGGCGGCGGGCGCCCTGTAGGCCCACCCGGAATCCTCGTTCGGGTGGTGTGGCGCGTGCCGCGCCGTGCACGGGGGCGTGCGCTGATAGCCGTAGTTCATGCTGCTCAGCTCCCGAACGTCCCGCGTCGCCGCGCTCCTCGCCGCAGGCGCCTCGCTCGCCCTCGTCGCCGCGGCCGCGCCCGCCGAGCCGCTCGGTGTCGGCGACCGGCTCTTCCCGCACCTGGGCAACCCCGGCTACGACGTCACCGACTACGACATCTCCTTCACGTACCGCGGTGACAACAACAAGCCGCTGGACGCCGTCACCAGGATCAACGCGCGGGCGACCAGCGCGCTCGACCGGATCAACCTCGACTTCTCGCACGGCACCGTCCGTTCGGTGACGGTCAACGGGGCGCGGGCGCGGTACACCACCAAGGGCGAGGACCTGGTCGTCACGCCCGCCACGGCCGTGACGCCGGGCCAGCCGCTGACGATCGCCGTGCGGCACACCAGCGACCCCAGGCCCGGGAAGAAGGAAGTCGGCTGGTTGCGCACCAAGGACGGTCTCGCGATGGCCAACCAGGCCGATGCGGCGCACCGCGTGTTCCCGTCCAACGACCACCCCTCCGACAAGGCGTACTTCACCTTCCGGGTCACCGCCCCCAAGGGGTACACGGCGGTCGCCAACGGCCTCCCGGTCGCGAAGAACGGCCTTCCTGTCGCGCATACGCGACAAGGAGGAGCCACGCAGTGGGTCTACCGCACCGTCCACCCCATGGCCACGGAGCTGGCCCAGGTCTCCATCGGCCGCTCCGCCGTGCTGCACCAAGAGGGCCCGGACGGACTTCCCGTGCGCGATGTCGTCCCGGCCAAGGACGTCAAGGCGCTCAAGCCCTGGCTCAAGAAGACGCCCGCCCAGATCGCCTGGATGGAGGGGAAGGTCGGCAGCTACCCCTTCGAGAACTACGGGCTGCTGATCGCCCACGCGTCCACCGGCTTCGAACTCGAGACGCAAACGCTCTCTCTCTTCGAGAGAGACCTGTTCACGCGCTCCGAGTACCCGAAGTGGTACGTCGAGTCGATCATGGTCCACGAGCTGGCACACCAGTGGTTCGGCGACAGCGTCAGCCCCCGCACCTGGTCCGACCTGTGGCTCAACGAGGGCCACGCCACCTGGTACGAGTCCCTGTACGCCCAGGAGAAGGCGGACCGGCCCATGGTGAAGCGGATGCGCGCCGCCTACCGCGCGTCCGACGCCATGCGCGCCGACGGCGGGCCGCCCGCCGCGCCCAAGAAGCCCACGAGCGACGGCAAGATCAGCATCTTCCGGCCGGTCGTCTACGACGGCAGCGCCCTGGTCCTCTACGCCCTGCGCCAGGAGATCGGCGCGGACGCCTTCCAGCGCCTGGAGCGCACCTGGCTGGCCACGCACCGTGACTCCACCGCCACGACCGCGGACTTCGTGAAGCTGGCCTCGCAGCTGTCCGGCCGGGACCTGAGCGGCTTCTTCGACGCCTGGCTCTACGGGAAGAAGACGCCCCCCATGCCCGGCCACCCGGACTGGAAGACCGACCCGGTGTCGAAGCACTGACACGGGGAAACAATCCAGATGACGAGACGGCCCGTACCGTGCGAATATCGTCGACGTCGACGGCGCGGGCCACCGGATCGGCGCCCTCGGGAATCCCCGGGGCAGGTCGGGCGTTGTCACAGACGACGGGTGGGACGCCCGTCGCGTATCCCGAATCCCACAGACGTAAGGACCCAATGACCTCCTCTTCTTCCCCTTCCCAGGACGCGCAGAACATGGTGCAGAACCACACCGAGAGCCTTCGGGCCGATGCCCTGATGGAAGAGGACGTCGCCTGGAGCCACGAGATCGACGGAGAGCGGGACGGCCAGCAGTTCGACCGCTCCGAGCGTGCGGCTCTGCGCCGTGTCGCGGGCCTCTCCACCGAGCTCGAGGACGTCACCGAGGTCGAGTACCGACAGCTCCGCCTGGAGCGTGTGGTCCTCGTCGGCGTGTGGACGTCGGGAACGGTTCATGACGCGGAGAACTCCCTCGCGGAGCTCGCCGCCCTCGCCGAGACGGCCGGCGCGCTCGTGCTCGACGGCGTCATCCAGCGCCGCGACAAGCCGGACGCGGCGACGTACATCGGCTCCGGCAAGGCCATGGAGCTGCGCGACATCGTGCTCGAGACCGGCGCGGACACCGTCGTGTGCGACGGTGAGCTCAGCCCCGGCCAGCTCATCCACCTCGAGGACGTCGTCAAGGTCAAGGTGGTCGACAGGACCGCCCTGATCCTCGACATCTTCGCCCAGCACGCCAAGTCCCGAGAGGGCAAGGCGCAGGTCGCGCTCGCGCAGATGCAGTACATGCTGCCGCGCCTGCGTGGTTGGGGTCAGTCGCTGTCCCGGCAGATGGGTGGCGGTGGCTCCGGCTCCTCGGGCGGCGGCATGGCCACCCGTGGTCCCGGTGAGACCAAGATCGAGACGGACCGGCGCCGGATCCGCGAGAAGATGGCGAAGATGCGCCGTGAGATCGCGGAGATGAAGACCGGCCGCGACATCAAGCGCCAGGAGCGCCGCAGGCACAAGGTGCCCTCGGTGGCCATCGCCGGGTACACGAACGCCGGCAAGTCCTCGCTCCTCAACCGTCTCACGGGCGCGGGCGTCCTGGTGGAGAACTCGCTGTTCGCCACCTTGGACCCGACCGTGCGCCGGGCCGAGACCCCGAGCGGCCGGCTGTACACGCTGGCCGACACGGTCGGTTTCGTACGGCACCTGCCGCACCACCTCGTCGAGGCGTTCCGCTCGACCATGGAGGAGGTCGGGGACTCCGACCTGATCCTGCACGTGGTCGACGGTTCGCATCCGGCGCCGGAGGAGCAGCTCGCCTCCGTACGTGAGGTCATCCGCGACGTCGGGGCGACGAAGGTGCCCGAGATCGTGGTGATCAACAAGGCGGACGCGGCCGACCCGTTGGTGCTGCAGCGGCTGCTGCGCGTGGAGAAGCGCGCGATCGCCGTCTCGGCCCGCTCGGGCCAGGGCATCGAGGAGCTGCTCGAGCTCATCGACGCCGAACTGCCGCGCCCCGCGGTCGAGATCGAGGCCCTCGTGCCGTACACGCACGGCCAGCTGGTCGCGCGGGCGCACGCCGACGGCGAGGTGATCTCCGAGGAGCACACCCCGGAGGGCACGCTCCTGAAGGCACGCGTCCACGAGGAACTCGCGGCGGAACTCGCGCCGTACGTTCCGGCGGCCGTCGCGGGCTGACGGCTCGTACGAGCCGCTTGAGCATCATGGCTGAGCCCCTCTCCGGTGCACCGGAGAGGGGCTCAGCCATGTCCTGCCCGCTACCGGGGGCTCACTGCCCGGCGAACTTTCGGCTCACCGAGTCGTAGATCCCCTTGGCCTCCTTGCCGAGCCGCGGGCCCGCGAGCCAGCCCGCGGTCACCGGGCCGATCGAGGTGTTGGACACCAGGGCCGGCTTGCCGTCGGCGCCTTCGGCGACCCAGCCGCCGCCGGACGAACCGCCCGTCATGGTGCAGCCGATGCGGTACATCGTCGGGTCGGCGTCGCTCAGCGAAAGACGGCCCGGCCGGTCAGCGCACTGGTACAGCTTCTGCCCGTCGAACGGCGCCGCCGCCGGGTAGCCCTTCGCCGTCAGCTGTGCGATCTTCGGCACCGCTGGTGCGTTGAAGTCCACCGGGAGCGCCGAACCCACCGTCTCCTCGAGGGACTTGGTGGTGCCGCCCTTCTCCGGCGTCACGTGAATCACCGCGAAGTCGTACGAGGCGCCCGCCCCGCCGCTCGGGCCGCCCTGCGCGATCCACTGGTCGGACGTCAGCGCCGCGTCGCCCCACCACACGCCGTACGGCGCGACCTCGTTCCTGGGCGCGTTCTGCAGTTCCTGCGCGGACTTGCCGCTGTCGTTGTACGAGGGAACGAACGCGATGTTGCGGTACCAGCCACCGTTCTTGCCCGCGTGGACACAGTGGCCCGCCGTCCAGAGCATGTTGGACTTGCCGGGGTGCGCGGGGTCGGTGACCACGGTCGCCGAGCAGACCATCGAGCCCTTGGGGCCGTCGAAGAACAGCTTGCCCGCGTACGGGGCGTTCGCGTGGTACGGAGTGGATACGCCCGCGGCCGCCACCGGCTTCGGCTCCGGGTCCGTCACGCCCTGGTCGCCGGAGAGGTCGTTCTCGTCGACCTCGCCACCGGTGGGCTTGTCGGCGTCCCGCATCCGGTTGGAGTCCCACAGGCCGGCGATGATCGGGTTGACGAAGTCCTGCGCCTCACGCAGCCACTTGTCCTTGTCCCAGTTCTTCCACTCGCCGTCCTTCCACTTGTCCGGATCGATCCCGTGCTCCTTGAGCCGGTCCCCGATGTCGTCCGGGATCTTGAACTTGCCGTCGCCCGCGGGTGCCGAGGCGGTCGGCTTGTCGTTCGCGTTGTTCTCGCCCGGACCGCACGCCGTGGCGGTCAGAGCGACCACGGCACCGAGCGCGACCGCCGCCGCCACAGGGGACGTTCTGCTTCGCGCGCCTCGAGTGCGGCGCGCGGCGAACTGCGGGCGTATGGGTCGCATGTCGTGAATCCCCCTGGGCTTCGAAAGGTTGAACTGCCGTACGCGTGCGGTGGAGACGAGGAAAACCCCGCCGTCTCCGAACGGCACACCACCCTATGCCGGTGCCGTCGGGGACGGCCGACGGAACAGCAACGGTTCCGTCACGGAGGGATCTTGCGGCCGGGTCGGTTCGTTACGGGGCGGTGCGCCTCGGGCGCGCGGTGCGGGAGCGGCGACCGCGGCGGCCCGCCGGCACCGCGAACGCGGCCGGCACCGCGGACCGTCGGCAAAGGTCTGCTCATGAGTCCCGTACGAGCCGTGTTCCTCCGCCCGTCCTGTCGTTGGTACGTACGGGGGAACCGCAGTCGGCGTTCAAGCGCGCCGACTCGCCCCGCCGGTCGGTGAGTCGAGGGGCCTTTTCGGCCGTATATCCAGCGGGAGGACCAACAGCCGTGGCGGTGACCGATCCTGTGCCTGTGACCGATCCTGAGACCGTGGCGGTGCCGGCCCCGTATGGCGGGGGGACACCGAGGAACCCTGCTCGCGACACCGTCGCGCACGAGGGGATCCTGCGCCGCCAGTGCGCGCGGGAGTCCGCGGCGCGCACCTACGCACGCGCCCTGCCGATCGTGCCGGTGCGGGCCCGGGGCCTCACCATCGAGGGCGCCGACGGCCGCCGCTATCTGGACTGCCTGTCCGGCGCGGGGACCCTCGCGCTGGGCCACAACCACCCGGTGGTCCTCGAGGCCATCCGCAAGGTGCTCGACTCGGGCGCGCCGCTGCACGTCCTGGATCTGGCCACCCCGGTCAAGGACGCGTTCACCACCGAGCTGTTCCGCACGCTGCCGCCCGGCCTGGCCGACCGGGCCCGCATCCAGTTCTGCGGTCCCGCGGGCACCGACGCGGTCGAGGCCGCCCTGAAGCTGGTCCGCACCGCCACAGGACGCTCGGGCCTGCTCTCCTTCGCGGGCGCCTATCACGGGATGACCGCGGGGGCGCTCGAAGCGTCCGGCGGGGCGCAGGACGTCCGGGTCACGCGCCTGCCGTATCCGCAGGACTACCGCTGCCCCTTCGGCATCGGAGGCCCGCGCGGCGCCGAACTGGCCGCCCGCTGGACCGAGTCGCTCCTCGACGACACCAAGTCCGGGGTGCCGCAGCCCGCGGGCATGATCCTCGAACCGGTGCAGGGGGAGGGCGGCGTCATCCCCGCCCCCGACGCCTGGCTGCGCCGGATGCGCGCGGTCACCGAGCACCGCTCGATCCCTCTGGTCGTCGACGAGGTGCAGACCGGCGTCGGCCGCACCGGCGCCTTCTGGGCGGTGGAGCACAGCGGTGTCGTGCCCGACGTGATGGTCCTGTCCAAGGCCATCGGAGGCAGCCTGCCGCTCGCCGTGGTCGTCTACCGGGACGACCTCGACGTCTGGCCCCCTGGGGCGCACGCGGGCACCTTCCGCGGCAACCAGCTCGCCATGGCCGCGGGCGCGGCGACCCTCTCCTACGTCCGCGAGAACGCCCTCGCCGAGCGCGCCGCCACCCTCGGGGCCCGGATGCTCGAGCAACTCGGCAAGCTCTCCGACGAGTTCGCCTGCGTCGGCGAGGTCCGCGGGCGCGGCCTCATGATCGGCGTGGAACTCGTCGACCCGGACAGCGCCGCGCCCGCGCCCGCACCGGCTGAACTCGCCGACGACCCACTGCTCGCCGGGTCCATCCCGCTCCCGGCCGCGCCCCAACTCGCCGCCGCCGTCCGCGATGCCTGCCTGCACCGCGGCCTGATCGTCGAACTCGGCGGCCGCCACTCCAGCGTCGTACGCCTGCTGCCTCCCCTCACCATCACCGACGAGCAGGCCGCGGCCATCGTGGACCGGCTCGCCGACGCCCTCGCGGCCGTCGCCCGCACCCGCCGTCACGAGTCGTAGGAGCGCCCGACGACACACCGCCACCAGCGACGGCAGTGACACGCCGGACCGGCAGGGCCGCTGCCTCACGGAGCCCACCACCCCACGCTAGGAAGCCAGTTGAACGCCACCCCCGCATCCGACGGCCGTTCCCGTCCCACCGCCGGCGGATCCTGTGACACGCAAGCACCGCGCGCCCAGGAGCGCGACTCGATCCCGCGGCAGCAGGGCGGCGACCAGGAGACCGATCGCCCCCGCACCCCCGTCGTCGATCTCCTGGAGCACCCGGACCCCGCGACCGCCGCCCAGCTGGCGGCCGTCGAGAACCTGCTGCGCTGCTGGGTGCGTGAGAACAACATCGCTCCTCCTTCCTTCGGCGCGCTCCGTGTCCCGCTGCCCGCGAGCGGCACCGTCCTTCTCGTCCCCGTCCACTACTGGTCGCCCTCCGGCTGGCACCGCTTCGGCCTGCCTCGCCTGGAGAACGCGCCGCCGCACGCCCCCGGCGTGGACGCCGTCGCGCTCGCCGCCCTCCTGAGCAGGGAGTCGGCCCACGGCGAACCCGACGCCCCTGCCTCCTCCGGCGACTCGGCCCAGGACGCCCCCGTTCCCGCCCCTGCCCCCGGCGGCGACAGCGGTGAACTGGTGGTCCGCGTCGCCGATTCGCTGCGCCGCACCACCGACTTCATTGCGGACCGCCGCCACCGCCCCGAGGACCGGGCCGACCCCTTCCTCGCCGCGGAACAGGCGCTGCTCCTCGGGCACCCGCTGCACCCGACCCCGAAGAGCCGCGAAGGACTGTCCGAGGCCGAAGCGGGCCGCTACTCACCGGAGTTGCGTGGCTCCTTCCCCCTGCACTGGATCGCCGTGTCCCCGGATGTCCTCGCCCACGACTCGGCCTGGACCGAGGACGGCCGCGCCCGCACCGCCGCCGAACTCACCTCCCACCTGGCAGGCCCCGGGCTCCCGCTCCCCGCAGGGCACGCCGCGCTGCCGGTGCACCCATGGCAGCTGCGTGAACTGCGTGACCGCCCCGCTACCGCCGCACTCCTGGACGCCGGGCTGCTGCGCGACCTGGGCCCGCACGGCGAGCCCTGGTTCCCCACCTCCTCCGTGCGCACGCTGTACCGGCCGGGCGCGCCGGCCATGCTCAAGCTCTCCCTCGGCCTGCGCATCACCAACTCCCGCCGGGAGAACCTCCGCAAGGAACTCCACCGGGGCGTCGAGGTCCACCGGCTCCTCGGCACGGGTCTCGCCGAGCAGTGGCAGGCCGCGCACCCGGGCTTCGACGTCGTCCGCGACCCGGCCTGGCTCGCCGTCGACGACCCGGACGGCGAACCCGTACCGGGCCTGGACGTGATCATCCGCGCCAACCCCTTCCGCTCCCACGACGACGCGGTGTGCGTCGCCGGCCTCGTCTCTCCCCGGCCGACCGCCGACCCGGCCGACCTCACCCGTCACCCGGCCATGAGCTCCCGCCTCGCCGACATCGTGACCCGGCTCGCCGCTCGCACCGGACGGACCCGCGCAGCCGTGTCCGCCGAGTGGTTCCTGCGGTACCTGGAACACGTCGTACGCCCCGTGCTCTGGCTCGACGGCGAGGCAGGCATCGCGCTGGAGGCCCACCAGCAGAACACCCTGCTGCTCCTGGACGCCGAAGGCTGGCCCGTCGGCGGACGCTCCCGGGACAACCAGGGCTACTACTTCCGCGAGTCCCGCCGCGCCGAACTCGAACAGCGGCTGCCGGGCATCGGCGTGCACAGCGACACCTTCGTCGCCGACGACGTCACCGATGAGCGGTTCGCCTACTACCTCGCCATCAACAACGTCCTCGGCCTGATCGGAGCCTTCGGTTCCCAACGGCTCGCCGACGAGCAGTTGTTGCTCGCCGCGTTCCGCCGCTTCCTCGGTGAGGCCGCCACCGGCCCGAACCGGCAGCGCAGCACGCTGCCGAGCCTGCTGCTCGACTCGCCCACGCTGCGCTGCAAGGCCAACATGCTCACCCGGCTGCACGGCCTCGACGAACTCGTCGGTCCCGTCGACACCCAGTCCGTCTACGTCACCATCGCCAACCCCTTTCATTCCCGTCGTATCTGAGAGAGGAGCGTCGCCGTGCCTCCCACCGATGCGAGCACCGACGCCGACACCACTCCCACCACCGACCGCCACGCGCCTGCCCCACCGGCCGAGAGCGCCGACGCCGCCGACAGTGCCGACAAGGCGGAGGGCGCGCAGGGCTTACAGGGCACACAAAGCCCTGGGAGCGCGGAGCACACGCGGAGCGCGGACGGTGCGGACAGCGCCGACTTCCAGGACACCCTCGACCTGCGGCTCCCCGACGAACTGCTCGCGCTCTTCGCGGAGCAGGCCGGCGGGCATCGAGTCACCCCCGATCTCTCGGCCGTGACCGAGCACGACCTGCTGGACGACGTGGGGGAGTGGGGACCGGTCACCACTCCCTCAGGCGTGTTCCAGCTCGTCCCGGTGCGCGTCGAGCGGGACCTGGCACTCATCCACCGCTGGATGAACGACCCCGCCGTGGCCGCCTTCTGGGAGCTCGCGGGACCCGACACCGTCACGGCGGACCATCTGGCCCCCCAACTCGACGGCGACGGACGCAGCGTGCCCTGCCTCGGCGTCCTCGACGGCATGCCCATGAGCTACTGGGAGATCTACCGCGCCGACCTCGATCCACTGGCCCGCCACTACCCCGCCCGCCCGCACGACACCGGAATCCACCTCCTCATCGGTGGCGTCGCCGACCGCGGACGGGGGCTCGGCACCACGCTGCTCAAAGCCGTCGCCGACCTCGTACTCGATCATCGCCCGCGCTGCGCGCGCGTCATCGCTGAACCCGACCTTCGCAACACCCCCTCCGTCTCCGCCTTCCTGGGCGCGGGATTCCGCTTCTTCGCCGAGGTGGACCTCCCCGACAAGCGGGCCGCGCTCATGGTCCGCGACCGCGCCCTGCGCAACGTGCTCCAGGCTAGTCACTCTCAGTAACGAACCTCGACCCGATCCGGTTCCCGTCCGAGGAGTCCCCGTGCCGAATCCGTCCGTCGCCCCGAGTTCCGAAGAGCCGACCGAGCTGTACGACCCGCCCGAGCTCACATCCGGGATCTGGGACAGGGCGGGCGCCCGGCTGCTGGCCAAGCTGATCGGCGAATTCGCCTACGAGGACATCCTGCGGCCGACGGCCCTGGCTCCGGACGGCCCGGGCCCCTGTCGCTACACGCTGTCCCTCCCCGGCGGCCGGTCCGGCGGGGAGGGCGCGGGCGAGGCGGACGGGGGGCCGGCCGGCGCGGGCGAGGCCGGCGGCACCTTCCATTTCCGCTCCCTCCGCGGCGCGTACGGCAGTTGGCAGGTCGACCCGGCGAGCATGGAGTGGGAACCCGAACTGCCGGACGGCGGACGTGAGGTACGCGAGCCCTGCACCGACCCGCTCGCCTTCCTCCTCCGCGCCAAGCACGCCCTCGGTCTCGACGGCAACACCCTCGGCCACCTCATCCGCGAACTCACCGTGACCCTCGCCGCCGACGCCCGCCTCGACCACACCGCGCTCACCGCGGCCCAGCTGGCGGAACTCGGATACGCCGAGCTCGAAGGGCACCAGACCGGCCACCCCTGGCTCGTACTGAACAAGGGGCGTCTCGGGTTCTCCGCGACCGACACCGCGCGCTGGGCCCCGGAATCGCGCCGCCCCACCCGCCTCCCATGGATCGCCGTGCACTCCGGTCTCGCCATGTACCGGGGCGTCGCGGGGCTGGAGGACCCCGCCTCTCTCTACGACGGCGAACTCGACGCGGAGACACGGGCGTTGTTCGAACAGGCGCTCCGCTCGCGCGGCCTGGACCCGGCGGCGTACGTCTACCTCCCGGTGCACCCCTGGCAGTGGGATGACATCGTGCTGCCGCTCTTCGCGCCGTCCATCGCCACGAACGCCATCGTTCCGCTGCCCACGGACGGCGATCTGCGGCTGCCCCAGCAGTCCATCCGTACGTTCCTCAACACGGCGCGCCCCGACCGGCACACCGTCAAGTTGCCGCTCTCCATCTTCAACACCCTTGTGTGGCGCGGGCTTCCGACGGAGCGCACCTGGGCCGCGCCCGCCGTCACCACATGGGTGCACGCTCTGCGCGATGCCGACCCCTTCCTGAGCGAGGAATGCGGGGTCGTCCTGCTGGGCGAAGTCGCGTCCGTGACCGTCGAACACCCGCTGTACGACGGGCTCGACGAAGTCCCCTACCAGTACAAGGAATTGCTGGGGGCGATCTGGCGCGAACCCCTGTCCCGGCACCTCGCCCCTGGAGAGCGCGCCCGAACACTCGCCTCCTTGTTGCACATCGACACCGAAGGGCGCGCGTTCGTCGCGGAGCTCGTCGCCCGCTCGGGCCTGGACCCGAAGACCTGGCTCCGCAGGCTCTTCGCCGCCCTGCTGCCCCCACTGCTGCGCTTTCTCTACCGCTACGGAACCGTCTTCTCTCCTCACGGAGAGAACGCCATCGTCGTCTTCGACGACCAGGACGTGCCCGTGCGGCTCGCGATGAAGGACTTCGTGGACGACGTCAACATCAGCTCCGAGCCGCTGCCCGAACACGACTCCATGCCCGACGACGTGCGCGAGGTGCTGCTCACGGAGGACCCCGCGTTCCTGACCCAGTTCATCCATTCGGGACTCTTCGTCGGCGTCTTCCGCTACCTGGCGCCGCTGTACGAGGAACAACTCGGGCTCCCCGAGGACGAGTTCTGGTCTCTCGTACGCGCGGAGATCCTGCGCCATCACGCGCGCTTCCCGGAGCTCAAGGAGCGGTACGAGATGTTCGACCTGCTCACCCCGGAGATCGAGCGCCTGTGCCTCAATCGCAACCGGCTGCACCTCGACGGCTACCGCGACCGTGCCGACCGCCCGCACGCCGCCGTGCACGGCACGGTCCCCAATCCGCTGCATCAGCCGTGATCGCCGGATTGTCAGTGGGTCCGTTTAGGGTGGTCGAGCTATGACGAAGCCCTCACTCCCCGAGCTCCTGCACGCCGCCGTCACCGCTGTCGGCGGCACGGAGCGCCCTGGCCAGGTGACCATGGCCGAAACCGTCGCCGAGGCGATCGACGACGGTTCCCATCTGCTCGTCCAGGCGGGCACCGGCACAGGCAAGTCGCTGGGCTACCTCGTGCCGGCCCTGGCTCACGGGGAGCGCGTCGTCGTGGCGACCGCCACACTGGCGCTGCAGCGCCAGCTCGTGGAGCGGGACCTGCCGCGCACGGTCGAGTCGCTGCATCCGCTGCTGCGGCGCAGACCGAATTTCGCGATGCTCAAGGGCCGGTCGAACTATCTGTGCCTGCACCGCCTTCACGAGGGCGTACCGCAGGAGGAGGAAGAGGGCCTCTTCGACCAGTTCGAGGCGGCCGCGCCCACCAGCAAGCTCGGCCAGGACCTGCTGCGCATGCGCGACTGGGCGGACGAGACGGAGACGGGCGACCGGGACGACCTCACGCCCGGCGTCTCGGACAAGGCCTGGTCCCAGGTCTCGGTCTCCTCGCGCGAGTGCCTGGGCGCGTCGAAGTGCGCCTACGGCCAGGAGTGCTTCGCCGAGATGTCGCGGGAGCGGGCCAAGCTCGCCGACGTCATCGTGACCAACCACGCGCTGCTCGCGATCGACGCCATCGAGGGCGCGCCGGTCCTTCCACAGCACGAGGTGCTGATCGTGGACGAGGCGCACGAGCTCGTCTCGCGGGTCACCGGGGTGGCGACGGGGGAGCTGACCCCCGGCCAGGTCAACCGGGCGGTGAAGCGCGCGGCGAAGCTCGTCAACGAGAAGGCGGCGGACCAGCTGCAGACCGCCTCCGAAGGCTTCGAGCGGGTCATGGAGCTGGCCCTGCCCGGCAGGCTCGAGGAAGTCCCCGAGGACCTCGGCTACGCGCTCATGGCCCTGCGCGACGCGGCCCGCACCGTGATCACCGCCCTCGGCAACACCCGTGACAAGTCGGTCCAGGACGAGGACGCCGTCCGCAAGCAGGCACTCGCCGCCGTGGAGAACATCCACGACGTGGCGGAGCGGATCTCGAACGGCTCGGAGTGGGACGTCGTCTGGTACGAGCGGCACGACCGCTTCGGGGCCTCCCTGCGCGTCGCCCCCATGTCGGTGTCGGGCCTCCTGCGGGAGAAGCTCTTCACCGACCGTTCCGTCGTCCTGACCTCGGCGACACTGAAGCTCGGCGGCGATTTCAACGGCGTGGGCGCCTCCATGGGCCTCGCCCCCGAAGGCACCGAGGGCGAGGACCTGCCGGTCTGGAAGGGCGTCGACGTCGGATCGCCGTTCGACTACCGCAAGCAGGGCATCCTCTACGTCGCCAAGCATCTGGCGAAGCCGACGCGTGACGGCACGCGCGCGGACATGACGGACGAGCTGAGCGAGCTGATCCAGGCGGCCGGCGGCCGTACGCTCGGCCTGTTCTCGTCGATGCGGGCGGCCCAGGCGGCGGCCGAGGAGCTGCGTACACGGATCCCGGAGTTCCCGATCCTGCTGCAGGGCGAGGACACCCTGGGCGAGCTGATCAAGGCCTTCGCGGCGGACCCGGAGACCTGCCTGTTCGGCACCCTGTCGCTGTGGCAGGGCGTGGACGTACCGGGTCCGAACTGTCAGCTGGTCGTCATGGACAAGATCCCGTTCCCGCGGCCGGACGACCCGCTGATGAGCGCGCGCCAGAAGGCGGTGGAGGAGGCGGGTGGCAACGGCTTCATGGCCGTGGCCGCGACGCACTCGGCGCTGCTGATGGCACAGGGCGCGGGCCGCCTCATCCGGGCCACGGGCGATCGCGGCGTGGTCGCGGTCCTGGACCCCCGCCTGGCGACGGCACGCTACGGCAGCTATCTGAAGGCCTCGATGCCGGACTTCTGGTTCACGACGGACCGCAACCAGGTGCGGCGTTCGCTCTCGTCGATCGACGCGGCGGCGAAGAAGGCGGACGCGGAGTAGCACCCGACCTGTGCGTACGGGGCCTGGCGCGGACAGCGCTGGGCCCCGGAACCGGCGCAGTTGGTTCCGGGGCCCGGTCAGGGAGGAGCATCACACGCGCCGCAGAACGGCCACCACCTTGCCGAGGATCGTCGCCTCGTCACCGGGAATCGGCTGGTACGCGGAGTTGTGCGGCAGGAGCCAGACGTGGCCGTCCTCCCGCTTGAAGCGCTTGACCGTGGCCTCGCCCTCGAGCATCGCGGCGACGATGTCGCCGTTCTCCGCGACGGGCTGGCGGCGGACCGTGACCCAGTCCCCGTCACAGATCGCGGCCTCGATCATCGAGTCACCGACGACCTTCAGGACGAACAGCTCACCGTCACCGACGAGCTGCCGGGGCAGCGGGAAGACGTCCTCGACCGACTCCTCGGCGAGGATCGGGCCACCGGCGGCGATCCGGCCGACCAAGGGCACGTACGAGGCAGCGGGCTTGCCCGTGGTGTCCGTGGGCTGCGCGCTGGGCTGGTCCGAGCCGCGGACCTCGTACGCGCGCGGGCGGTGCGGATCACGGCGCAGGAAGCCCTTGCGCTCGAGGGCCATCAGCTGGTGCGCGACCGACGATGTGCTGGACAGGCCGACCGCCTGGCCGATCTCCCGCATGGACGGCGGGTACCCCCGACGCTGCACCGAGTCACGGATGACCTCGATCACGCGGCGCTGCCGGTCCGTGAGCCCCGAGCTGTCCGCGCGGATCCCTGGGGGCCGGCCGGGCAGGGAGCGCCCCGGCTTGGGGCCCTCCGGGCTCATGGCTGTGTCGTTCATGGCATGCACCGGCTCGAGTCGGCCCTGGGCGCGGCCCTGGGCAGTGATGGTGGCACTGTCTGCGGTCGTGGTCACGTCGGTCGGCCCCTCTCGAGAATGTCTCCCTAGCTAGCCAACGGTAGTTCCTTTCGAAAGGTTGCGCCAAACACACGTTCGAGTGAAAAACCGTTGATTGCTTGTCGTGATCATGCACGTGGGTGTATGGCGACCTCGAAGCGGAGTGGCAATTCAGCTCAATCCGGTACGCTTCTCGGCTGGAGTCGAGGTTCGGCCCGTGGATCCCCCAGTCTGCCACTCGCCCCTCCGTCAACCAGGCACCGCCCTCGTTTTTTCTTGTGTCGTGCCGGTGCGGATTCGAGCGCCTCGCGGCACCCGCTGCCCCCGGTGCGGCGCGTTCCGTGCGCGCGACACGCGCGACACGCGCTACGACCTCAAAATGCAACCGAACCCCAGATGTAGTGGTTGGATTGGATCCGCAGCCCAGAAGTTGTGGTCCCCGGTCCATCTCGGCCGTGGTCATCGCCTATGCTTGGGGCTGCTTCGAGAGGCGTGAACCAGCCTCTCGGGGCTATCGAGTCGTGCCGTGAAGGAGGGTTGGGAGTTCATGCACTGCCCCTTCTGTAGGCATCCCGACAGTCGTGTCGTCGACAGCCGCACCACCGACGACGGCACGTCGATCCGTCGGCGCCGTCAGTGTCCGGACTGCTCCCGTCGTTTCACGACGGTGGAGACCTGCTCGCTGATGGTCGTGAAGCGGAGCGGGGTGACCGAACCCTTCAGCCGCACCAAGGTCATCAATGGCGTACGCAAGGCGTGCCAGGGGCGTCCGGTCACCGAGGACGCCCTCGCCCAGCTCGGCCAGCGGGTCGAGGAGGCGGTGCGCGCCACCGGAAGCGCCGAACTGACCACTCATGACGTGGGCCTGGCCATACTCGGCCCGCTTCAGCAGCTGGACCTCGTCGCCTACCTGCGGTTCGCGTCCGTGTACCGGGCGTTCGACTCGCTGGAGGACTTCGAGTCGGCCATCGCGGAACTGAGGGAACAAACGCCCGGCGCCGAAACGGACGGCGCGGGCGGAGAGCGCACACAGAGCGAGTGCGGGCCCGGAGGGACTGTAGAAGTCCCCGTGCCCGCCCACGCCGCCGACTGACGGCCACGGGCCGGGCGGCGGCGACCCCAAAGACCTGTTGCGGACGGCAAGAGCGGCGGCCGCAACACAAGACAGACACCGTGCGCGGGAAGATCCGGGCACTTTAGGGCGTTTTAGCCCGATATATGGGAGGCGGCATGACAGAGACGGCGAGCGGCCCGGCACGAGGCTCCCGAGCCAAGGGAGCCAAGGCCAACAAGGGTCTGCGTGTCGAGCGCGTCCACACCACCCCCGGCGTGCACCCGTACGACGAGGTGGAATGGGCGCATCGTGACGTCGTCATGACCAACTGGCGCGACGGCTCGGTCAACTTCGAGCAGCGTGGCGTCGAGTTCCCCGAGTTCTGGTCGGTGAACGCGGTCAACATCGTCACCAGCAAGTACTTCCGGGGTGCCGTCGGCACTCCGCAGCGCGAGGTGAGCCTCAAGCAGCTCATCGACCGCATCGTGAAGACGTACCGGAAGGCCGGCGAGGACCACAAGTACTTCGCTTCGCCCGCCGACGCCGAGATCTTCGAGCACGAGCTGGCGTACGCCCTCCTGCACCAGATCTTCAGCTTCAACTCGCCGGTGTGGTTCAACGTCGGCACGCCGCAGCCCCAGCAGGTCTCCGCCTGCTTCATCCTGTCCGTCGACGACTCCATGGAGTCGATCCTCGACTGGTACAAGGAAGAGGGCATGATCTTCAAGGGCGGCTCCGGCGCCGGCCTGAACCTCTCCCGCATCCGCTCCTCCAAGGAGCTGCTCTCCTCCGGCGGCAACGCCTCGGGTCCCGTCTCCTTCATGCGCGGTGCCGACGCCTCTGCAGGAACGATCAAGTCGGGTGGCGCCACGCGCCGCGCGGCCAAGATGGTCATCCTCGACGTCGACCACCCCGACATCGAGGGCTTCATCGAGACCAAGGTGAAGGAAGAGGAGAAGATCCGCGCCCTGCGCGACGCGGGCTTCGACATGGACCTGGGCGGCGACGACATCACGTCCGTCCAGTACCAGAACGCCAACAACTCGGTCCGCGTGAACGACGAGTTCATGAAGGCCGTCGAGGCGGGCTCGAAGTTCGGCCTGCGCGGCCGCATGGACGGCGAGGTCATCGAGGAGGTCGAGGCCAAGTCCCTCTTCCGCAAGATGGCCGAGGCCGCCTGGGCCTGTGCCGACCCCGGCATCCAGTACGACGACACCATCAACCACTGGCACACGTGCCCGGAGTCCGGCCGCATCAACGGCTCGAATCCGTGCAGCGAGTACATGCACCTGGACAACACGTCCTGCAACCTCGCCTCGCTGAACCTGATGAAGTTCCTCAAGGACGACGGCCTGGGCAACCAGTCCTTCGACGTCGAGCGCTTCTCGAAGGTCGTCGAGCTGGTCATCACCGCGATGGACATCTCCATCTGCTTCGCGGACTTCCCGACGCAGAAGATCGGTGAGAACACCCGCGCCTTCCGTCAGCTCGGCATCGGCTACGCGAACCTGGGCGCCCTGCTCATGGCGACCGGCCACGCCTACGACTCGGACGGCGGCCGCGCCCTCGCCGGCGCCATCTCCTCCCTGATGACGGGTACGTCCTACAAGCGCTCGGCCGAGCTCGCCGCGGTCGTCGGCCCGTACGACGGCTACGCGAAGAACGCCACGCCGCACAACCGCGTCATGAAGCAGCACGCCGACGCCAACGCCGCGGCCGTCCGCATGGACGACCTGGACACCCCGATCTGGGCCGCCGCCACGGAGGCCTGGCAGGACGTCGTCCGCCTCGGCGAGAAGAACGGTTTCCGCAACGCCCAGGCGTCGGTCATCGCCCCGACCGGCACCATCGGTCTCGCGATGTCCTGCGACACCACCGGTCTCGAGCCCGACCTCGCCCTGGTCAAGTTCAAGAAGCTGGTCGGCGGCGGCTCGATGCAGATCGTCAACGGCACCGTGCCGCAGGCCCTGCGTCGCCTGGGCTACCAGGAGGAGCAGATCGAGGCGATCGTCGCCCACATCGCCGAGCACGGCAATGTGATCGACGCCCCGGGCCTCAAGCTCGAGCACTACGAGGTCTTCGACTGCGCCATGGGTGAGCGCTCCATCTCCGCGATGGGCCACGTCCGCATGATGGCGGCCATCCAGCCGTGGATCTCCGGCGCGCTCTCCAAGACGGTCAACCTGCCGGAGACGGCGACCGTCGAGGACGTCGAAGAGGTCTACTTCGAGGCCTGGAAGATGGGCGTCAAGGCGCTTGCCATCTACCGCGACAACTGCAAGGTCGGCCAGCCCCTCTCCGCCAAGAAGAAGGAGCAGGAGAAGGCCGAGGTCACGGAGAAGACCGAGGCGACGATCCGCGAGGCCGTCGAGAAGGTCGTCGAGTACCGCCCGGTCCGCAAGCGCCTCCCGAAGGGCCGTCCCGGCATCACCACCTCCTTCACGGTGGGCGGCGCCGAGGGCTACATGACCGCCAACTCCTACCCGGACGACGGTCTCGGCGAGGTCTTCCTGAAGATGTCCAAGCAGGGCTCCACCCTCGCGGGCATGATGGATGCCTTCTCCATCGCCGTCTCGGTCGGCCTCCAGTACGGCGTGCCGCTGGAGACCTACGTCTCGAAGTTCACCAACATGCGCTTCGAGCCGGCCGGTATGACGGACGACCCGGACGTGCGGATGGCGCAGTCGATCGTCGACTACATCTTCCGCCGCCTGGCGCTCGACTTCCTGCCCTTCGAGACGCGCTCCGCGCTCGGCATCCACTCCGCCGAGGAGCGCCAGCGTCACCTGGAGACGGGCTCCTACGAGCCGAACGAGGACGAGGTCGACGTCGAGGCCCTGGCCCAGTCGGCGCCCCGCGCCCAGGAGCTGAAGGCCGTCGAGACGCCGAAGGCCGAGGACGCCACCGCGCAGTCCGTGCCGCAGCAGGCGCACACCAGCGCCGAGCTCGTCGAGATGCAGCTGGGCATCCAGGCCGACGCCCCGCTCTGCTTCTCCTGCGGAACGAAGATGCAGCGGGCCGGCTCCTGCTACATCTGCGAGGGCTGCGGCTCGACCAGCGGCTGCAGCTGATCCGGCCGAAGGCCTGATCCGGCTGAGCGCCTGAACTGAGGGGCGGCGGAACCACCACGGTTCCGCCGCCCCTCGGCGTATCCAGGGGACCCCGCCGGGGGCCCGTCGGATGTGCCTACAGCGCGCCCATCGCCGCCGCGAACGCGTTCAGGTCGCCGTCGTCGAACCCCCGGACCGCCTCCTGGAACGACCACGCCCCGTCGGCATCCCGCGTGAACTCCGCGATCGTGGTCGCCGAGGCGCCGGAGACCACCGCGAAGTCGTGCTCCGACAGGTCGGTGTAGCCCTCTCTTATGCGGACCGCCGTGTTCGCGATGTCTCCGAACACCTTGGCGCGGCCGGGCTCCTGCTCGGCCTGTTGGATGGCCACGCCCACGACCACGCGCGCGTACGAAGGCGCGAGCCGCTCCAGCTCGAGCGTCATGACCTCGTCGAACCCGAAACCCTGGCCGGTCCTGCTGTCCCGGTTGAGCGTGATGGTCCCGTCGGGCGAACGGCTGTCGAAGTGAACGACGTACACAGGGCTGCCGTGCGGGTCGTCGCCCGCGTACGTCGCGGCGATCAGGTCCAGGTCATGGGGAGGCGAGCCCATGGGGCTCGGGTCCCACTTCAGGCCGATCTCGATCTTCTCGATCCCCTTGCGGAGGCTGCTCACCGAACTCCCCCTCCTCGGTGCGATGTTGAGTACTACGGACACGCTACGTGGTCCCACTGACAACAACACGACCATCCCCTCAGGGCGTCTCGACCGTGGGTTCGGGACCACCGCGGCAAGAGGCCGGCGCGCCGTACGATGGCGCGGTGCTGGTCAAGTGGATTCGTTGCACTGTGGTGGATCGCCGGGGTTTCGAGCGGGGACAGCGGAAATGGGCGGGGCTTCTGGGAGAGCCGGGATTCCGGGGTCAGGGCGGAGGCTGGAGCAGGCAACGGCCCGATGTGGCCCATGTCTTCGGCTTCTGGGAGAGCCGCGCCTTCTACGACTCCTTCATGGCGCGCTCCCACGACCGGCTCGCGGCCGCGCAGTCGGGGACGTACAAGAACATCCAGGTGAAGCTCTTCGACCATCGCTTCGACGTGAAGACCGGGTTCGAGCCGCGGTTCACGGACGCGGACGTGGTGCGGGTGGCGCACTGCACGGTGCACGCCGAGCGGGCCGAGCACTACACGTTGATGCAGCAGAAGGTGTGGAATCCGGCGATGGCCGGATCGCCCGGAATGGTCCGGGGGCTGTTCGGCGACGCCCCGGGGGACGAGTTCCTCGTCCTGTCCATGTGGCGCTCGGCGGCCGAGCACGGCAAGTACCAGGTCGACCGGGTGGAGCGGCTTTCGGCGCGCGCCCAGACGGATGCCGACATCGCGGCCATCACGGGAGACATCGTGGATCTTGAAGCGACCTGGACGGTCTGAACGCGCGACCACGCGCGCGTGCCCGTTCGCCGACCGCTGTGATCGACGCGACCTGCGCCGCCCGACCCGCACGGGTGCTCGAACCCGCCCGGCGATCTAGGGTCGTGTGCATGGCACGACCGCGGCGCATCGTTCTTGTCCGGCACGGCGAATCCGAAGGCAACGCCGACGACACCATCTACGAGCGCGAGCCCGATCACGCCCTGACGCTCACCGACAAGGGGTGGCGCCAGGCCGAGAACACCGGGGAGGACCTCCGGCGGCTCTTCGGACGCGAACGGGTGAGCGTGTACGTCTCGCCGTACCGGCGCACCCACGAGACCTTCCGCGCCTTCCGGCTGGACCCCGATCTCGTACGCATCCGGGAAGAGCCCCGCCTCAGGGAGCAGGACTGGGGAAACTGGCAGGACCGCGAGGACGTGCGGCTGCAGAAGGCCTATCGGGACGCCTATGGGCACTTCTTCTACCGGTTCGCCCAGGGAGAGTCGGGAGCGGACGTGTACGACCGCGTGGGCGCGTTCCTGGAGAGCCTGCACCGCAGCTTCGAGGCCCCTGACCACCCACCGAACGTCCTGCTCGTGACGCACGGGCTGACCATGCGGCTGTTCTGCATGCGCTGGTTCCACTGGTCCGTCGCGGATTTCGAGTCGCTGTCGAACCCCGGGAACGCGGAAATGCGGCTGCTCGTTCTCGGGGAGAACGGCAAGTACACCCTGGACCGTCCGTTCGAGCGCTGGCGCGAACCGGAATCGTACGGAGTCACCGGATAGAGTGGCAGGGCGATGACCGCTGACTCCTCACCCGACGGGCGCTTGAACCGCGCCCTGTCCAGCCTGCGCGGACTCTCCGTGGGAGACGCGCTGGGATCACAATTCTTCGTTCCCGCGAACTATCCGCTGCTGAAGTCGCGCGCACTGCCGGACGGCACATGGCAGTGGACCGACGACACCGAGATGGCCGCCTCAGTGGTGGCCGTCCTGGCCGCTCACGAGCGCGTCGACCAGGATGAGCTGGCGCGATCGTTCGCGGAGCGGCAGGACGTCGACCGCGGGTACGGCCCTGCCGTGAACCGGCTGCTGCAGCAGGTCCGGGACGGGGACGACTGGCGGACCCTGGCCTCCGCGCTGTTCAACGGTCGGGGGTCGTGGGGGAACGGCGCGGCGATGCGGATCGCGCCGCTCGGCGCCTACTACGCCGACGACCCCGAGCAGGCCACGCATCAGGCCGAGATCTCCGCGTACCCGACGCACCAGCACCGCGAGGCCGTCGTGGGCGCGATGGCCGTGGCGGCCGCCACGGCCCTGGTGGCCGATCCAGCGGGGCCTCCCACGCCGCAGGACCTGCTGGACGGTGTGATCTCCCTCGTACCGCGCAGCGCGGTGGGTGCCGGCCTGCGCCGCGCCAAGGACATGCTCGACTACGGGGACCCGTCCACGGTGGCGGCGGTCCTCGGCTGCGGCCGGAGGACCACCGCGCACGACACCGTGCCCTTCGCCGTCTGGTCGGCGGCGCGTGGCCTCGGTGACTTCGAGGGGGCCTTCTGGAGCACGGCCCAGGTCGGCGGCGACATGGACACGACCTGCGCGATCGTGGGCGGCATCGTCGCTTCCGGCACGGACGGGGCGCCCTCGGCCGAGTGGCTCGGGCGGACCGAGGAACTGCCGGCCTGGGCGCCGACCGCGTAGGGCACGGACCGGGCCGGGGGAGGGGTCCCTCAGGCCGCGGCCCCGGATTTCCCGCTCAGCGCCTCCAGATCGCTCTTGCGTACCTGGACGACGAACAGGGCGATGAGCGCCGCGGCCACGGCCAGCGCGGCGGCCGCTATGAAGGCGTTGCCGATGCCGTGGGCGAGCACCGCGTCGTTCCATGGAGCGGGCAGCCGGTGGGTCCTGGCGAACTCGGCCTTCTGCTCCGGTGAGGCTTCGGCGAGGAACTTCGGGATCTGCTTCTTGGCCTCGCTCTCGCTGGCGCTGCTGAAGATCGTGGTGAGGACCGACAGGCCGAGGGCGCCGCCGACCTGCTGCGTCGTGTTGAGCATGCCGGATGCCGCGCCGGACTCGCTGTCGGCTATGCCGGAGACCGCGGTCAGGGTCAGCGTGACGAAGTTCAGGCCCATGCCGAAGCCGAACAGGAGCATCGGGCCGAGAATGCCGCTGAGGTAGGAGCTGCCGGGGTCGATGAGCGTCAGCCAGCCCATCCCCGTGGCGGTCAGCAGGCAGCCCACCGTCATGAAGGGCTTGGGGCCGAGCCGCGGCAGCAGGTTCGTGGCGATCCCCGCGCCGAGCACGATGGCCGCGGTCACCGGGAGGAAGGCGAGGCCGGCCTTGACGGGGCTGTAGTGCAGCACGTTCTGCACGAAGAGCACGATGAAGAAGAACATGCCGAACATCGCAGCGGCGAGGCTCAGCATCATCGCGTAGGTGCCCGACCGGTTGCGGTCCTTGAACAGCTTCAGGGGTGTGATCGGCTGGCTGGTGCGCCTCTCGATGGCGATGAAGGCGATCAGCAGGACCGCGGCCGCGCCGAAGGACGCGATGGACAGCCCGTCGCTCCAGCCTTCGGAGGCTGCGCGGATGAATCCGTACACGAGGGCGGCCATGCCGAGGGTCGAGGTGAGGGCTCCCGGCAGATCGAACCGGCCGGGGTGGCGCTGCGACTCCTTGATGTAGCGGGGAGCGAGCAGGGCGATCAGTACGCCTATGGGTACGTTGACGAACAGCACCCAGCGCCAGTCGAGCCAGTCGGTGAGCATGCCTCCCGCGAGGAGCCCGAGGGCGCGGCCACCTGCGGAGACGGAGGCGAACACGCCGAACGCCCGGTTCCGCTCGGGGCCTTCGGGGAACGTGGTGGCGATGAGGGCGAGCGAGGTGGGCGACGCGATCGCGCCTCCGACGCCCTGAAGCGCGCGGGCCGCGAGCAACTGCCAGGGTTCCTGCGCGAATCCGCCCAGGAGCGAGGCGAGGCTGAACAGGGCGATGCCGGTGATGAACATGCGGCGGCGCCCGAGAAGGTCGCCGGCCCGGCCGCCCAGGAGCAGCAGTCCGCCGAAGGTGAGCGCGTAGGCGTTGATCACCCAGGTCAGGTTGTTGGTGGAGAAGCCCAACGCCGTCTGTATGTGCGGCAGGGCGATGTTCACGATGGTGGCATCGAGAACGACCATCAGCTGGCATGCGGCGATCACGGTCAGCGCGATGCCGGGTCGGGGTGGGCGCGCGGTGGCGCGGGACTTGCTGGGTGGAGCCGGATGTTCCTGGACCTGTTCCTGTGTCACGAGCGATCCCCCATGGGCAAGATTAGAGAACGGTGACGTTCCCTGTGCGGGATCGTAGCGGCACCGTGTTAGTGAACACAAGCGTTCTTTACGGGAGTTGGGAATGCGCCGGTAGAACCTTGCCGTCGACCCATCGAAAGGAAGGGGCGAAGCCTGAGATGCTCGGTGGTGGCTCCCCATCAGCGCACGTGAGCGTGTGCTGAGCTCGCTGCCGCGCGTCCGAACCGCTCTCGGACGGCTCAACGGAGAGATGATGATGGTTAGTTCACGTCGGACGGTCGCCCCCGCTCAGGCGGCCTCCGCGCTTCGCAGGCGTGGCCCCGTGCTCGAACGGGCCATTCTGGAGGCCGCGTTGGATCAGCTCAGCACGGTCGGCTGGAACGGCCTCACGATGGAAGGTGTCGCCGCGGGCGCGCAGACCGGCAAGGCCGCGGTGTATCGGCGCTGGCCCTCCAAGGAGGACCTCGTGGTCGACGCGCTCCAGGCGGGACTGCCCGCGCTGGACTCGGCGCCGGAGTGCGGAAGCGTGCGGGAGGACCTGCTGGAACTGTGTCGCCGGTTGCGTGCGGCCATGTATTCACGGCCCGGCTACGCGCTGCGCTCGGTGCTTCACGAATGCGACACCCTCACTGCCGAGCGCTTCCACAGCGTGATCACCGAAGGTGTCATCGAGCCCAGCGTCGAGCTGATCAAGGAAGTCGTGCGGCGCGGTGTCGAGCGGGGCGAAGTGCGCCCTGACGTCGACGAGGCGAGTGTGTGCGACGTGATTCCGGCGCTGATGATGTACCGCTCGAAGGTGTGCGGAAGCGAATGGGAAGAGGGGGATCTGGTGGAGATGATCGACCATGTGATGGTCCCGCTGCTGCGTCGGCAGGCGCATTGAGGTGAGCCGGGTGTCGCGACGGTACCCGGGCGGCGTACGCTGTCTGCCGCCATGCCGTACGAAGCACCCACCCACACCGTCGAGCGCTCACTGCGCGCCACCACCGGTGCCAAGATCATTGCTGGTGTCGACGAGGTCGGTCGCGGTGCCTGGGCCGGTCCGGTCACCGTCTGCGCAGCCGTCACAGGGCTGCGCCGCCCGCCGGAGGGCCTCACCGACTCCAAGCTGATCAGCCCCAAGCGCCGCGAGACGCTCGCGGACGCGCTGGAGAGCTGGGTGACAGCGCACGCCCTCGGGCACGCTTCGCCCGAGGAGATCGATGACGTGGGGATGACGGCTGCCCTCCGGCTCGCCGCCGTACGCGCCCTCGAGGGCCTGCCGGTGCGACCGGACGCGGTCATCCTCGATGGGAAGCACGACTACCTGGGTGCCCCCTGGCAGGTTCGTACGGTGATCAAGGGGGACCGTTCCTGCATTGCCGTCGCCGCGGCGTCGGTGATCGCCAAGGTCCGCCGCGACAAAATGATGGCCGAACTGGGCATCGACCATGCAGACTTCGGGTTTGCGGCGAACGCCGGATACCCGTCGCCGGTGCATCGTGCCGCGTTGGAGGAGCGGGGGCCCACCCCGTTCCACCGGCTTTCGTGGGCGTATCTTGATGCGCTGCCCCAGTGGCGGCACCTCAAGAAGGCCCGCAGTTGGGCGGATGTCGGCGTTCCGGAGATCGAGGGTCAACTCGGCTTCGACTTCTGACCGCCGCGCTCGCACTGACGTGCCACCCATTGGCGCGATCCGCACCTGCGTTTGATAGATATCAGCTCATGCCTCTCAGTCCCGAGGAGCCTCAGATTCACGAGAGTGCCCAGGGTCCCCGCGCCACGCCCACCAGCGGCCGTACCGCGCCGACCCCCCGTCCCGTACCCGGCCCGCGTCCCGCGGCGCCACCGCGACCCGGACGTCCGGGTCCCTCCAGGCCCATGCCGCCCGCGCAGCGAACCCCGCGCGATTCGGCGGGTGCCCAGAAGCCGGGGCCGAACGCCCCTGCCGCCACGCCGACTTCGGCCTCCCAGCCGCAGATCCAGCTCATCCCGGCCTCGGTCGAGGGCGCGCTGGACGCCGCGGAGGAGGCCCTCGACATGCTGCTCGACTCGGGCCGTGCGCCCGGCGACGTCCTGGTGGTCACCACCGGGGACCCGCACCCGTGGGCGGCCCACGAGCTGTCCTTCGGTGAGGACTCCTACTGGGCGCAGCACGACGCGCGCGACGACGTCTTCTACGCCGACGCCTCCGCCCTGGGACGCGCCGCGTCCCGCCCGGTGGTCGTCGTCGCCGTGAACGGCGGGGCCGACGAGGTCGCCACCGCGGCGCTGCCGGTCGCGCTCGGCCGGGCCGGTGCGCTGCTCATCGTGTGCGGCGACCCGGAGCGCATCAACTCTGCTCTGGGCGCCGGGGTCTGACGCGCCGCTTGCCGGCTGCCCGCACCGCGCAGCGGTGTCCGGGGAGTCCGGCAGGCGGGCGCGCGGCCGCCGTGCCGTTCAGCGCGCCGCCGCGCGGCGGAGCACCTCCGTCGTGGCGCCGCCGGTGCGCGGCGCCGACGGCTCCCCGGCCCCCAGGGCCTCGGCCACCGAACCCACGCTCGGGCGGCGCCCTGCCCTGCCCTCCCCGAGCACCTGCCAGCCGTCCCGCGTCATCGTGATGTACGCACCGCAGCGCAGGCCGTGCAGCGTGCACGCGTCACGCAGCCCCCACATCCAGGCGCCGTCCTCCTCCGTCCAGCGGGTGTCCCCTTCGCGGCAGTAGAGCATCACCGCGGTGCGCACCGGAGTGCGGCGGCGCAGGTCGTGCGGGATCACCCGGCGCAGCTGGGACAGCAGGGCGTTGCGGAACGTCCAGCCGTCGGTGGTGCTCTCGCGGCGCACGAACGAGGCACTGGCCCGCAGGCGCTCGTCGGGGTCGAGCACGGCTACGACGACGGTCTGCGGGATCGGTCGGTGGCGGGAGTGCAGCCCGCTGACGACCTCGCGGGGGTTGCGCAGCAGCGGGATGCCGGCCGCCGCCCACTCCGCGGGCTCGAGCAGCCTTGTCGGTCGGTTGACGGAATCGGCGGACCTCTCGGTGCGCATCGAGGACGCGGACATCGATACCGCCGAGGACGGAGCGAATCCGAAGGCCACGGTCCTCCCTTCGGCTAGACGCCCACACTGAGGGCGGGGTCGGACTGGGGAGCGCACCGCGATACAGCTCTACCGTCCACCGGATCACGCGGAGCCGCGCGGGGAGCAGCTCCAATTCTTCCCGTCGCAGTGGCAGACGGCAACGAGCAATTGGGACCGCGTTCCTGTATCTGACGATGCGTCGCCAATATCCCTGCCCAAAGGTTGGGTCGCTACGCGTTCCTCACCCCTGCACAGCCAGGACCAGTGGCAACACCCCCTCGGCTCCGGCCCGGCGCAGCAGCCGGGCCGCCATCGCCAGCGTCCAGCCGGTCTCCGTGTAGTCGTCGACGAGCAGGACCGGGCCACCCGCGCGCGCGAGTGCCTCGGCCAGCTCTGCCGGGAGCGTCAACGTGCCGTCGAGGGCGCGCAGTCGCTGGGCGCTGTTGCTGCGCGGGATGTGCGCGGTGTCGCTCCCCGGCGCGTACGAGACGCTCCCCAGCAGTGGCATGCGGCCGACCTGCGCGATGCCCGCGCCCAACGACTGGATGAGCTGCGGGCGGGTGTGGGACGCCATCGTCACCACGCCCGCCGGGCGGGGCGAGGCGTCGGCGGAACCGGAGGCCCAGCCGCCCGGCCCCTTGGCCCAGTCGGCGAGCACCTCGACGACAGCCCCCGCCACGTCGTCGGGCACCGGTCCGTCCGGGGCCTTCGGCGCGAACATGGGACGCAGGCGGTTCCCCCAGCCGATGTCCGACAGTCGGCCGAGCGCCCGCCCGGAGCCTGCCTGCTCACCCGCCGGAATGCGGCCCTTGAGGTCGATGCCTACGGCCGCGAGCCCGGTGGGCCACATCTTCCTGGGTTCCACCTCGACGCCGGGACGGCCGAGTTCACCGCGCGCCGAGTTCAGTGCCTCGGGGGAGACGGAGTCGGAGAACCGCGGCTTCGCGCAGTTGTCGCAGCGGCCGCACGGGGTGGCCTCCTCGTCGTCCAGCTGGCGGCGCAGGAACTCCATGCGGCAACCGCTCGTCGTCGCGTAGTCCCGCATCGCCTGCTGCTCGGCCTCGCGCTGCTTGGCCACCCATGCGTAGCGCTCGGTGTCGTACGTCCAGGGCTGCCCCGTGGCGATCCAGCCGCCCTTCACCCGGTGCACCGCGCCGTCCACGTCGAGGACCTTGAGCATGGTCTCCAGGCGTGACCTGCGCAGTTCCACCAGTGGTTCGAGCGCGGGCAGGGAGAGCGGCCTGTCGGACTGTGCGAGTACGTCCAGCGTGCGCCGCACCTGCTCCTCCGGAGGGAAGGCGAGCGAGGCGAAGTAGCGCCAGATCGCCTCGTCCTCCTTGCCCGGGAGCAGCAGCACCTCAGCGTGGTCGACTCCGCGCCCGGCGCGGCCCACCTGCTGGTAGTACGCGATCGGCGACGACGGGGAGCCCAGGTGGATGACGAAGCCGAGGTCCGGCTTGTCGAAGCCCATACCGAGCGCGGATGTGGCGACGAGCGCCTTCACGCGGTTCGCCAGGAGATCCTCCTCGGCCTGCTGCCGATCGGCGTTCTCCGTCTTCCCCGTGTACGAGGACACGGTGTGGCCGCACTGCCGCAGATAGGCCGTGACCTCCTCCGCGGCGGCGACGGTGAGGGTGTAGATGATCCCGGAGCCCGGAAGCTCGTCCAGATGGTCCGCGAGCCAGGCCAGACGGTGTGCGGCGTCGGGCAGCTGCAGGACGCCGAGGCTGAGGCTCTCGCGGTCGAGCGGGCCGCGCAGCACCAGGGCGTCCGAGCCGGATCCGGTGCCGAGCTGATCGGCCACGTCCGCCGTCACCCGCGCGTTGGCCGTCGCCGTCGTCGCCAGGACCGGGACGCCCTGCGGAAGCTCGGCCAGCATCGTGCGCAGGCGGCGGTAGTCGGGGCGGAAGTCGTGCCCCCAGTCCGAGATGCAGTGCGCCTCGTCGACGACGAGCAGGCCCGTGGCCGCGGCGAGTTGCGGCAGTACGTTGTCCCGGAAGTCGGGGTTGTTGAGCCGCTCCGGGCTGACCAGGAGGACATCGACCTCGCCGGCCGCGACGTCGGCCCGCACGGTGTCCCACTCCTCGGTGTTCGACGAGTTGATGGTGCGGGCGCGGATGCCCGCACGCTCCGCGGCCTCCACCTGGTTGCGCATGAGCGCGAGCAGCGGGGAGACGATCACGGTCGGCCCGCCACCACGCTGACGGATCAGCGCGGTCGCGACGAAGTACACGGCGGACTTGCCCCAGCCGGTGCGCTGCACGACGAGGGCCCGACGATGGTCGGCGACCAGGGCCTCGATGGCGCGCCACTGGTCCTCGCGCAGTCTGGCCTCGCCGCTCGGATCGCCGACGAGACGGGCGAGAACGGTATCGGCGGCTGTCCGCAGCTCTTCGTTGCTCATGCCCCCATGCAACCCGATCGCACTGACATCACGCGAACGAGCCCGCCGCCTGTGGACAACTCCTGTCGTGTCCCTGATCGGGGTTATCCACAGGCCGAACCGGAGTCATGCATTCCGCGGCATGGTCGGCGCATGACGAATCACAGCGAGCCGGCCGGGCTGACCGGCGAAGCAAAGATCACGCTCCGCACGGCAGGTGAACTGGCCGAGGCGCTCCCGTACTTGCTCGGGTTCCGGCCCGACGACAGCATCGTCCTGGTCGCCCTGCACAAGGGGCGTTTCGGCGGCCGTGTGCGCCTCGGTATCCCCGAGCGCACCGAGGACTGGCGGGCCGTGGCGCGAGAGATGGCCCAGTGCCTGATCGGCGAGTGCGAGCGCAGGGACGGCCATCCCGACAGCGTCGTCGCGTTCCTCTGCCAGGACGCCCCGACCCCCGGCCCCGACGCGGGGCGACAGGTCATGGAGCGGCTCAGGCCGCTGGCCCAGCTCCTGCGCACAGAATGCGGCAGCCTCGACGTGCCGGTCACGGAGGCGCTGTGCCTCTCGGAAGGGAGGTACTGGTCCTATTGCTGTGCACGCGCTGAATGCTGCCCGGTCGACGGCAACGTCATCGCGACCGACGGCACCTCGGTGATGGCGGCCACGGCGGCCTTCGCGGGCATTCAGGTACGAGGGTCCCTGGGGAGGATGAGGGCGCGCCTGGCCCCCATGGGGGCAGAGATCGTCACGGATCAGACGCGTGCCCTCGATGCGGCGGCGATGGACCTCGTGCCGAGGATCCTCGGCGGCACTCCCCGCAAGGAGGTGGAGACGGCGACGCTGGATCTGGCCCGCCTGGTCATGCGGCGCTTCGCGGACGCACCGGCAGCGGACGACGCGCTCGCGGCCGACCTCAAGGACGACGAGCTGCTCGCGCACGACGAGGCCGCGTCGCTGATTCTCGGCCTTCAGGACCGGGTGACCAGAGATCGGGCGGCGGAGTGGATGGACGGGGAGGAGGCCGTTCACGCACTGCGCCTGTGGCGGGCGCTGGCGCGCCGGTGCGTCGGCCCGTACGGGGAGTACGCCGCGGCGCCGTTGGCACTCGTGGGGTGGGTGGCCTGGTCGCTCGGCGACACCGTCGAGGCGGACCAGGCGCTGGAGATGGCCCTCGGCGCCGATCCGCGCTATGTGTTCGCCCGCTTGCTCAACGAAGCACGGGCCGACGGGCTCGATCCCGAACCCGTACGGCGCTGCCTGCGGGCGAAGCGGGCGGACCCGGACTCGTACCCGGATGAGGAAGCGGGCCTGGTTGCGGACGGGGACGCGGACTCGGATTCGGACGCGCCGGCCGACGTGGTCGAGGGCGCACCCGAGAGTGCCGGGGACGGCGACGGGACCCGGCCTTCGGCGCTGGCCGTCCCCGGAGGCGCCGCCGATCCAGGAGTGTCCCGTGCCGCCCGTGGCCTGGAGGCCGCCCTGCGCCGACGGGGCGAGCGGCGTCCCGGGGCCGGGACGCGTCCTGCCCGAGCGGGCACGCGCGCACCGAGGCGTCCGACGGAGCCCCGCCGCCCCAGGCGACAGCGCAGCAGGGGCGACGGATGAGGGCGGGGCGCCCCGCGGGCCTGCTTTCTCGCTTCGCGTCCCTGTGGCGTTACTTGGAGTGGGCGCGCCCCGTTCATCTCGGTGAGCGGTGGCGGCGGCCGGGCCGCGCCGCCGAGGCGCAGGGCAGGTCTTCGGCGTGCCGTACCCGCCAGGGAAGGGGAGCGAAGATGACATCCGACGCTTCGCCACAGTACGCACCTACGGTGCGTGACGATGATGCGCGCCGCGACCTCTTGGCGGTTCATGAGCCGGCTGGGGCGTCGGACCCGCATCGCGCCCCTGATGCCGTACCGCCCGAGCCTGCGCGAGGACGGACGCGCACGCCCCCGGGCCTCCCGGGTCTCCAGGCACCCTCGACGGGGCCGGCCCGAGCGCTGCGGCGGAGCACGGAACTCGCGCCGGTTCACCAGGCGTTGATCTGTGTCGCCCTGCCAGGCCTCGCTATCTCTTCGAGCCCGGGACAGCTGACGGGACAAGGACTCGAAGGCTTCTACCAGCGGGGCAGACGCCTGCTGTCGCGCTGTCAGATCCGGGTGGCGGGGCGTGAACCGACCGCCGTGCAGGCGCGCATGATCTCCGCGGACCGGGCTTGCTTCACGGCGACCCTGCGAGCGGCCTCGGACGCCGGGCCCGATCCGGACGTCGTCGTCGAGCGGATCCGGCACGCGGAGGGCACGGAGGACATCACCGTGCACAGCTCCGCGCAGCGCACGCTGCGGCTGCCGTTCGAAGTGGCGCTGGGCACGGATCTCGCCGAGCTCGGTGCGGTGGCGGCCGGGAGCGGCGGGCACGAACTGCCCGCCGTGGTCCATGACTGCGGACTGCGCTGGTCGGCGCCGGCGGGCGGCGGGCCGAGTGTCCTGGTCACGGTGACGCCTCCGCCGATGGACGCCCTGGCGTCCGCCGGCCTGCTGCGCTGGGAATTCGAACTTCCGCCGGGTGGCAGGCGCACGGTGCGACTGCGGGTACAGGCCATCGGAGAGGGCACCGGCAGAGCGGCGAGGCGCAGTGCGATCCAGCCGTTCGCCCCGGCCATGGCGCAGGGGGACGACCCGCGCGTGGGCCCGCTGCTGCGCACAGGCATCGCCGACCTGCAGGCGCTCCTGGTGGGTGATCCCGCGCATCCGTCGGACGTCTGCGTGGCCGCCGGCGCCCCGTGGCGCTGCGGTCCGGCTCCCGCCGAGGCGCTGGCGGCCGCCCGGATGGCCTTGCCGCTGGGGACCGCGCTCGCCGTCGGCACGCTGCGAGCCCTCGCCCGCACGCAACTGCGCGAGCCCGGAGCGGCGTTCGGGAAACTGCCGGGCCCGCGGCGGCAGGCAGGGGTGCACCTGCCGCCCAGTTGCACGGGCGTCGAGGCGACTCTCCTGTTCCCGGTCCTGCTCGCCGAGGCCAGACGCTGGGGGCTGGGTGAGCCCGAGGTCGCGGAGCTGCTGCCGGCGGCCGAGCGCTGTCTGCAGTGGCTGCGGACCACCGCCCGGGCAGGCCCGTACATCCCGGACCCCGGCCCGGGCGGCCCTCAGCGGTGCGAGACCCAGGCACATGCGCATCGGGCTGCCCTGCTCGGTGCCGACCTGCTGGACACCTACGACAGACCCGGCGGCGGCGAACTGCGCCAGTGGGCCGAGGAACTGCGGCGGCGCTTCCAGGAGGACTTCTGGGTCGAGGATCGCGGCGGAGGCCGACCGGCGGCCGCGCGCACGGCGGACGGGCGCAGGTCGGCGCACCTGGGCAGCGGCGCCGCCCACCTTCTGGACACCGGGCTGCTCGGCGCCGGTGCGTGTGCGCCGGGCCTGCTGGACAAGGTGCAGACCGAGCAGCTGGCGAGGCTCTTCGGCGCACCGGGGCTCGATTCCGGATGGGGGCTCAGAAGCCTGGGGGTGAAGGAGGCGGCGTACAACCCGTTCGGGCACCGCTCGGGGGCGGTGCGGGTGCACGAAACCGCTGTCGCCGTCGCGGGCCTGTCCGCCGCCGGGTACGAGAAGGAGGCGGCGTCCCTGCTCAGAGGCGTCCTCGACGCGGCCGACGCCTTCGACTGCAGGCTGCCCGAGATGTACGCGGGGCTGCAGCGGGTCGAGGGCGGCATGCCGATGCCGCACCCCGCCGCGTGCAGGCCCGCTGCGGTGGCGGCCGCGGCCGGGGTGCACCTCCTGGCCGGCCTCGTGGGCATCCGTCCCGACGTACCGGCGGGGACGGTGGCATTGTCGCCGATGCGCAGCGCCCCGCTGGGAGAGATCGGGCTGACCGGGCTGCGGGTCGCCGGGCAGGCGTTCTCCGTACGCGTCAGCCGGCTCGGCCTCGCCATGGTGGAGGAGGCTTCGGGCGAACTGCAGTTGGGTGTGTGACGAGCACGGACCCTGGCGGGCGAGGACCCCTGCGTGTCGCCCGACGCAGGGCGGAGCAGGAGAGCGAAGGGAGTGTTTATCGTCAGGCAGACGACTATGATCGTTCCATGTCGCCCTACGACCCGTCGGCCTTTCCGCCCTTCGCAGTCACCGTCGATCTGGTCGTGCTGACCGTGCGCCGTCATGCGCTGTGCGCGCTGGCGGTACGCCGTGGTGAACCGCCGTTTCAAGGGCGTTGGGCCTTGCCCGGTGGGTTCGTACGCGACGACGAGGACCTGACCGCGGCGGCCGCGCGGGAGCTGATCGAGGAGACGGGGCTGTGCGCCCACGACCCGATGGCACCGGCGCAGGACAACGGCGCGCACCTGGAGCAGCTGGCCACCTACGGCGACCCCAAGAGGGATCCCCGGATGCGTGTGGTCAGCGTCGCCCATCTCGCGCTCGCCCCTGACCTGCCCGCGCCGCGCCCCGGCGGCGACGCGCACAGCGCACGGTGGGCCCCGGTCGAGGCGCTGCTGAAGCACGGGGGCTATGGTCGGGAGGACGAGCAGGCCGCGCCGTTGGCCTTCGACCACGCGCAGATCCTGGCGGACGGAGTGGAGCGGGCGCGCTCGAAGATCGAGTACTCCTCGCTCGCGACGGCGTTCTGCCCGCCCGAGTTCACCGTCGGCGAGCTGCGCCGCGTCTATGAAGCCGTGTGGGGTGTCGCCCTCGACCCGCGCAATTTCCACCGCAAGGTGACGGGCACCCCGGGCTTCCTGGTGCCGACCGGTGGTACCACCACCCGCCAGGGCGGCCGGCCGGCCCAGCTCTTCCGTGCGGGCGGGGCCACGCTCCTCAACCCGCCGATGCTCCGACCGGAAGCCTGATCGATTCGCCGTTGAGGCGGGAGGCCCGGAATCGTGGGCACTCACGTAAGCACGATGCCCGAAAAGTGTTAAATATCGCGTTATCTTGCTGAAGTACCTCAGGGGTTTGCCCGTCGCCCTGTCGGCGGGCGGACCCCGGCCGCCGAGCGGTCGCCCATCCTGCGAGAGAAGCGATGATCCAGGCCACCGGACTGACGAGTAACGCACGCAAGGGGAGCCCGCCCGCGGTCGACGACGTGTCCTTCGACGCGCGCGCCGGCCGTGTCACCGCCCTGCTCGGCGCACGGCGGTCGGGCAAGACCACGGCCGTACGCCTGATGCTCGAACTCCAACAAGGCCGTGGCGTCACCTACTTCAGAGGCCGCCCGCTGCACCGCATCGCCCATCCCGCGCGGGAGGTCGGCGTACTGCTCGGTGATGTGCCCGGTCACCCCGCCAGAACGGTTCGGGGGCATCTGCGCATGCTCTGCTCCGCGGCCGGCGTCCCCGTGCGCCGCGCGGACGAAGTGCTTGAGGTGGTGGGCCTGGTGAGCCTGCGGGAGGAGCGCCTGGGCACCCTGTCGCGCGGCATGGACCGTCGGCTCGGCCTGGCCTGCGCGCTGCTCGCCGACCCGCACACGCTGGTCCTGGATGACCCCGCTGCGGGGCTCTCCGCCCGTGAGAGCCGGTGGCTGCACGGCATCCTGAGGGCGCACGCCGCGCTGGGTGGCACGGTCCTTTTCACCACCGAGGACGCCAAGGAGGCGGCCCGGGTCGCCGACCGCGTCGTCACGCTCGACGCGGGCAGGGTGGTGGCGGATCAGGACGTCGCCGACTTCGCGCGTACCCGGCTGCGGCCCCGGGTCGCGGTCCGCACCCCGCACGCCGCGAGATTCGGTGTCCTCCTGGCGAAGGAGGCGCGCACGGCCAAGCGCTCCGTCGAGGTGGTCACGGAGGACGGCAGTCGACTGTCGGTGTACGGCAGTACCTGCGCGGACGTGGGGGACATCGCGTTCCGGCACGGCATCCTCGTGCACCAACTCGCCGACGAGATCGGCGACGCGGGCCCTTCGACCGCGACGCCCGTAGCCGCTGACGGCCGACCGGGCAGCGGCGAGGGTGGCGTCGACGCGGGCACCGATTCCCGAACCGGCATCGGGGCCGACAGCCGGGCCGACCCCGCCGCGGCCACCGCGCCCCTCAACGCCCTCACGCCCACCAGCACCTTCGTACCGCTCGCCGAGGCGATGTCGCCCTCGGGGGCGCAGCGCCGAGCCACCTCGGACGACCGTGCATCCGGGGTCGAATCCGCGCGCGAGGCGTCCGTCGCCCTGCCGACGCTGCCCCCGCCGATCACCGTGCGTACTGCTCGCGGCCCGCTGCGTCCGGTGCGCTACGAACTGCGTCGCGCGACCGGCATCGTCACCGGGTACGTCACCTTCGCGCTCGTCCTCGCCGTCTCCGCGCTCCTCTCCGTGCTGCTCGCACGTGCCGGACACACCCCGCAGCCACGCCTGATCGCCGCCTGGCCACAGGCCCTCCCGCTGCCGCCCGCCGCGCTGGGGGCGGGGCTGCTCGGCGCCTTCGCCTTCGGCGAGGAGTTCCGCCACCCCGCACTCGCAGCCGACCGCGGAACCGTCCCCCGCCGCCTGGGACTTCTCGCCGCGAAGCTGCTCGTCGGTGCGGCGACCGCCCTCCTCCTGGGCGTCCTCACCGTCGTCGGTGATGCCGCGCTGCTCCACCTCGTATACGGACCGGAACTCACGCAAGTTCCCGCCGAGTGGCTTTCCCTGAGCGCGAGTTGGCTCGCTCTCGTCGTCGGTTGCGCCTGGGCGGGTGTTCTCGCGGCCGGCCTGTTCCGGTCCACGGCGGCCGGACTCGCCGCAGTAGTGGCCGTGCCGATCATCATCGTGCCGCTCGTACAGAAGGCCTTGGAGGGTCCATCTGTGCGAACAGCGGCGGGACTTCCCGGACGGCTGCGTGATCTTGCGCTGGTGGACTGGCCGTTCGGGATCGAGCGTTTCGCCGCAGCCGGAATGCGGATGATCACTCAACCCGTGGGTGGTGCACTCATGTTGTCGCTGGGTGCTCTGCTCTGCGCATATCTGCTCACAGCGCTGCGCACTCGGGTGCGGTGACGACCGTCCGACGCCTTCCGGTGCCTCGTTGAGCGCAACTCCCCGTGGAACGCCCACTTCTTTCCGATAAGGCGTCAAGTACAGCGAGGAGGGAGATCACCCTTTCGTGTGCTTTTCACCAAAGACCTCAAGGGAGTTGGGGGCGGCGCCGACAACAGATTCCGTGAGTACCCTTGCGCACACCATGATGACCGCCGCCCGCTCCGCCGACTCCGGCCTCGCAGGACCGGGCGAACTCGACCGCTACCCCTATGTGGAGCCGACCGCCGACCGCGTCGGCGGCCCCGCTTGGGAGAGCCCCGACCCGGATCTCGGCCGGGTGGGCCGACGTGCCGGGGGCAGTAGGGGGCGCGGTCTGCACGGCCAACTCGTCCAGCAGCTCGGGCAGATGATCGTCTCCGGCGACCTCGGCGCCGACCGCCCGCTGGTTCCGGAGGAGATCGGCCAGCGTTTCGAGGTGTCCCGCACCGTCGTCCGTGAGTCCCTGCGCGTACTGGAGGCCAAGGGCCTGGTCAGTGCCCGGCCGAACGTCGGCACGCGCGTGCGGCCGGTCAGCGACTGGAACCTGCTGGACCCGGACATCATCGAATGGCGCGCCTTCGGGCCGCAGCGCGACGACCAGCGTCGCGAGCTGAGCGAACTGCGCTGGACGATCGAGCCCCTCGCCGCGCGGCTCGCCGCGGGACACGGCCGGGAGGACGTGCAGCAGCGCCTGGCCGACATGGTGGAGATCATGCGGCACGCGCTGGGGCAGGGCGACTCGATCACGTTCTCCCGCGCCGACGCCGAGTTCCACTCCCTGCTCATCCAGCTCGCGGGCAACAGGATGCTCGAGCACCTCTCCGGCATCGTCTCTGCCGCTCTGCACGTCTCCGGAGGTCCGGTCATCGGCTGCGACCGTCCGAACGACGCGGTCGTCGCGCACCACGCGCGCATCGTCGACGCGCTCGCCGCGGGTGACGGTGCTGCCGCCGAGGCGGCCATGCGTCAGCTGCTCACCGTCCACCCCGAGGTGGAGCGCGTGGTGCCCGCTCCCCGCGAGCACTGACCGCGCCGGGGCGCGACAGGGCGGGGAGGGTGAACCCATGGGTCGCCGGACGGTGCCGCATGTGCGACGTGGACGCGGCGCAGGTGCAGGAGGGCGCCGTCCGGCGACCCGAGGCGTAGGCGGAAGGTTCGTTCTCCTCTATGGGTCCGTACTTCTCTACGGGGGCCGTACTTCTCTACGGAGTCCGTGCTTCGGGGTCGCCATCTGCCCGGACGAGTTCAACCGCATGACCTGTTCTGTCCGTATCAGTCAGTCTTTGACCGATAACGCGGTGTGACTCGGACCACGCAGATTGGGCGTAACGCTCCTCGGGGTAGCGCGATGACCTAAGAGGTGACAGCCGAGGAGGGAATACAGCAGCCGCTTGTGGCGCTGTGCATCTCCCAGGCTCCTGCCCGCGCCGTCGGCCCATCCCCAAGCCGGCGGTCGTCGGCTCCGGTCCACACAGGACGGGGCCGGAAGCCGTTTTCCAACGTTCCGAGAGGTTGTTCGTGTCGGCCAGCACATCCCGTACGCTCCCGCCGGAGATCGCCGAGTCCGTCTCTGTCATGGCGCTCATTGAGCGGGGAAAGGCTGATGGCCAGATCGCCGGCGACGACGTGCGCCGTGCGTTCGAAGCCGACCAGATTCCGGCCACTCAGTGGAAGAACGTTCTGCGCAGCCTCAACCAGATCCTCGAGGAAGAGGGTGTGACGCTGATGGTCAGTGCCGCTGAGCCCAAGCGTCCCCGAAAGAGCAGCGTCGCAGCCAAGAGTCCGGTCAAGCGCACCGCGACCAAGACCGTCGCGGCCAAGACGGTCACCGCCAAGAAGGTCGCCGCCAGCACCACCCCCGAGCCGCCGGCCGTCGAGGTCGTCGACGAGGAGACCGAGCCGGCCAAGAAGGCCGTGGCGAAGAAGGCGCCGGCCAAGAAGGCCGCCGCCAAGAAGACGGTCGCCAAGAAGACCGCCGCGAAGAAGACCGCCGCCAAGAAGGACGACGACCTTCTTGAGGACGAGGCGGCCGAGGAGACCACCCCCGCCGCCGGTAAGGCCGGCGAGGGCGAGCCTGCCGAGGAGAAGGAGGGGCAGGGCTTCGTCCTGTCCGACGACGACGAGGACGACGCGCCGGCCCAGCAGGTCGCCGCCGCCGGTGCCACCGCCGACCCGGTCAAGGACTACCTGAAGCAGATCGGCAAGGTCCCGCTGCTCAACGCCGAGCAGGAGGTCGAGCTCGCCAAGCGCATCGAGGCCGGTCTGTTCGCCGAGGACAAGCTGGCCAACGCCGACAAGCTCGCCCCCAAGCTCAAGCGCGAGCTGGAGATCATCGCCGAGGACGGCCGCCGCGCCAAGAACCACCTCCTGGAGGCCAACCTCCGTCTGGTGGTCTCCCTGGCCAAGCGTTACACCGGCCGCGGCATGCTCTTCCTGGACCTCATCCAGGAGGGCAACCTCGGTCTGATCCGCGCGGTCGAGAAGTTCGACTACACCAAGGGCTACAAGTTCTCCACGTACGCCACCTGGTGGATCCGTCAGGCGATCACCCGCGCCATGGCCGACCAGGCCCGCACCATCCGTATCCCGGTGCACATGGTCGAGGTCATCAACAAGCTCGCGCGCGTGCAGCGTCAGATGCTCCAGGACCTGGGCCGCGAGCCCACCCCGGAGGAGCTGGCCAAGGAACTCGACATGACCCCCGAGAAGGTCATCGAGGTCCAGAAGTACGGTCGCGAGCCCATCTCCCTGCACACTCCGCTGGGCGAGGACGGCGACAGCGAGTTCGGTGACCTCATCGAGGACTCCGAGGCGGTCGTCCCGGCCGACGCCGTCAGCTTCACGCTCCTCCAGGAGCAGCTCCACTCGGTGCTCGACACCCTGTCCGAGCGCGAGGCGGGCGTCGTCTCCATGCGCTTCGGTCTCACCGACGGTCAGCCGAAGACCCTCGACGAGATCGGCAAGGTCTACGGTGTGACGCGTGAGCGCATCCGCCAGATCGAGTCCAAGACGATGTCGAAGCTGCGTCACCCGTCGCGCTCGCAGGTCCTGCGGGACTACCTCGACTAGTCAAGAGCGCTGTACGGCCCTCAGAAGGCCCGGCACTTCCCCGCTCGCGGGAAGGTGCCGGGCCTTCGTCGTGAGCGCTCGGGAGCGGATCCTCGCAGTGCGCGGCGTGTCCCGCTGAATGACTCTGGGTGTGCCGATGCAACCCAGAGTGAGGAGACCGTATGCGTCGCCCTTTCACGAGAGCGCTGACCGCTCCACTGGCCGTGCTGGCCGCGGCGGCGGTGCTGCCGTTGGTCGCCCCCCAACAGGCGTCCGCCGACGAGGGGATCGTCGGGGGCCACCGGGTCGATGCCGCCAAGAGTCCCTGGGTGGTGGCGCTCGGGAGCCGTGACCGGTTCGGGGGTAACCGCGCGGGCCAGTTCTGCGGGGGAGTGGTCGTCGGGCGGTCGACGGTGCTCACCGCGGCGCACTGCCTGGGTGAGGACGTGCTCGGCGCGCCGCGCGACCAGGTGGGGGATCTCAAGGCGATCGTCGGCCGCGGTGATCTCGGAGCGTCCAACGGTTCCGAGGTGTCCGTGCGCAGCGAATGGATCAACCCGGCGTACGACGGCCGGACGAACGCCGGTGATGTGGCGGTCCTCACACTCGACACACGGCTGCCCGAGGGATACGTGCTCCCGATCGCCGGCAAGGGGGACCCGGCCTACCGGCCCGGCACCGACGCCTCCGTCTACGGGTGGGGTGACACGACGGGGGCAGGCGACTACGCGCGTACGTTGCACGCCGCGCAGGTGCGGGTGCTCGACGACGCCGAGTGCAAGAAGGCGTACCCGCCGGGCGGCACGGACGGGACGTACAAGCCGTCGTCGATGCTCTGTGCGGGCGAGCCCGCCGGGGGCAAGGACGCCTGCCAGGGGGACAGTGGTGGCCCGCTGGTCGCCGGGGGCAAGCTGATCGGTCTCGTGTCCTGGGGGAGCGGGTGCGGGCGTGCGGGCAGTCCCGGCGTCTACACGCGCGCCTCGGAGGCGCTGCGGGTCATGCAGCAGCACGCCTGACGCGTCGTACGGATACGAGGACGGGCGGCTGCTCCTGTGGTCAGGAGCAGCCGCCCGATCACCGGCCTGATGCCGGAGCTGGCTCGTCGTGTGTGCGAGGCGTCAGCGTTCCTCGGTCTCGGCGCTTGCCGGAACGGCGGTGAGCCGCTCCGTCTCGTCCTGTATCTCAGCGGCGATCTTCTTGAGTTCCGGCTCGAACTTGCGACCGTGGTGGGCGCAGAAGAGCAGTTCACCACCGCTGATCAGGACGACGCGCAGATATGCCTGGGCGCCGCAACGGTCACAGCGGTCAGCGGCCGTCAGGGGGGTCGCGGGGGTCAGAACAGTAGTCACGTCGCCTCTTCTCTAGCTCGACGAGCTGTCGTACCAGGGTCAACATCCAACCAGGCCGAAAACGTTCCCGCTCGCGGCTTTTCCTCGAAAAATTTCTTCGAGGCCGGCTGTCTGTCGCCGGGTGGCGGCGAATGTGCCGTATTGCGTCTCTAACGTCTTACGGGTTCGCGCGTTCTGTCAGGTCGGTCCTCCCCCGGCTGGTTGCCGGTTTGTTCATGAGGACGTGCCCGGAGCCTAAATGGTTCATGCCTGGAAGGGAACGTGATGTGGGCGTCACTCCATCGAGGGATCGAACACTCATGCGATCCTGGACTAGTCTGGGCTGAGGTGAGGGTGGCGTGACAAAGGCTCTACCAGGCCTCGGTACCCTCTGAACGGCGACCGACGCCGGCCCTTCATTTGTGAGGGCCCCATCTGAAATTCAGCGAGGAGCGAACCGCGTGACCGCCGATACGTCCGTGCCGTCCACAGCGCTGCTGACCGGAGCAGACCGGGACGGTTCCAACTACACCGCGCGGCACCTGCTCGTCCTTGAGGGGCTCGAAGCCGTACGCAAGCGTCCGGGCATGTACATCGGCTCGACCGACAGTCGTGGCCTGATGCACTGCCTCTGGGAGATCATCGACAACTCGGTCGACGAGGCCCTCGGTGGCTATTGCGACCGCATCGAAGTGATCCTTCACGACGACGCCTCCGTAGAGGTGCGGGACAACGGCCGCGGCATCCCCGTGGACGTCGAGCCCAAGACAGGCCTCTCCGGAGTCGAGGTCGTCATGACCAAGCTCCACGCGGGCGGCAAGTTCGGCGGGGGCGCGTATGCGGCCTCAGGCGGCCTGCACGGCGTGGGCGCCTCCGTGGTGAACGCGCTGTCGGCGCGTCTCGACGTCGAGGTGGACCTCGGGGGGCACACGCACGCCATCAGCTTCCGGCGCGGCGTCCCCGGCGGCTTCGCCAAGCCCGGACCCGACGCTTCGTTCGACCCCTCGGTGCGACTGAGCAAGGTCAAGAAGGTCCCGAAGACGCGCCGGGGCACCCGGGTCCGCTACTGGGCGGACCGCCAGATCTTCCTGAAGGACGCCAAGCTCTCCCTGGGCGAGCTGCACCAGCGCGCGCGGCAGACAGCGTTCCTGGTGCCGGGCCTGACCATCGTCGTCCGTGACGAGTTCGGCCTCGGTGAGGGCGGAAGCAAGGGCGAGGAATCCTTCCGTTTCGACGGAGGCATCAGCGAGTTCTGCGAGTACCTGGCGCAGGACAAGCCGGTCTGCGACGTCCTCCGCTTCACCGGGCAGGGCACCTTCAAGGAGACCGTCCCCGTGCTCGACGAGCACGGGCAGATGACGCCGACCGAGGTCCAGCGCGAACTCGGCGTCGACATCGCGCTGCGCTGGGGCACCGGGTACGACACGACCATCAAGTCGTTCGTGAACATCATCGCCACGCCCAAGGGCGGCACCCATGTGACGGGCTTCGAGCGCTCGCTCACGAAGACGATGAACGAGGTGCTGCGCGCCCAGAAGGTGCTGCGCGTGGCCGAGGACGACGTCGTCAAGGACGACGCCCTGGAGGGCCTCACGGCCGTCGTCACGGTGCGTCTGGCCGAGCCGCAGTTCGAGGGCCAGACCAAGGAGGTCCTCGGTACCTCGGCGGCCAACAGGATCGTGGCGAATGTCGTGGCCAAGGAGCTCAAGGCGTTCCTGTCGTCCACCAAGCGCGACGCCAAGGCGCAGGCCCGCGCCGTCATGGAGAAGGCCGTCGCCGCGGCCCGTACGCGCATCGCCGCACGTCAGCACAAGGACGCGCAGCGGCGCAAGACTGCCCTGGAGTCCTCGTCCCTCCCCGCCAAGCTCGCGGATTGCCGCAGTGACGACGTGGAGCGCAGCGAGCTGTTCATCGTCGAGGGCGACTCCGCGCTCGGCACCGCCAAGCTGGCCCGGAACTCCGAGTTCCAGGCACTGCTGCCGATCCGCGGCAAGATCCTCAACGTTCAGAAGTCGTCCGTGACGGACATGCTGAAGAACGTGGAGTGCGGCGCCATCATCCAGGTCATAGGAGCTGGGTCCGGGCGGACCTTCGACATCGACGCGGCGCGCTACGGGAAGATCATCCTGCTCGTCGACGCCGACGTCGACGGCGCGCACATCCGTACGCTGCTGCTGACGCTGTTCCAGCGCTACATGCGGCCGATGATCGAGGCCGGCCGGGTCTTCGCCGCCGTGCCGCCCCTGCACCGCATCGAGCTGGTCCAGCCCAAGAAGGGCCAGGACAAGTACATCTACACGTACTCGGACCGCGAGCTGCGCGAGACGCTGCTCGAGCTCCAGCGCAAGGGCGTGCGGTACAAGGACTCGATCCAGCGCTACAAGGGTCTCGGCGAGATGGACGCCGACCAGCTGGCGGAGACCACGATGGACCCGCGCCACCGCACGCTGCGCCGGATCAACATCGGCGAGCTGGAGGCGGCGGAGCACGTCTTCGACCTGCTGATGGGCAACGACGTGGCGCCGCGCAAGGAGTTCATCAGCAGCTCCGCATCGACCCTCGACCGCTCGCGCATCGACATGTAGCGACGAGGACCTCGACCTGTAGTGACGAGGGCGGGGGCGCGGTGATCGTGCCCCCGCCGCGCAGTTCACCTCATGCGTCTCCACCCCCGGGTGGAGACGCATGATCCACCCGGGATCCACCCCGGCTCCGATCTCCTGACCTGCTGATTTCCGTAGCGTCAAAGGCGTTGAACCCCTTCGCTCACGACCGCTCCACGGAGGCAGTCATGTCCGGGATCCCCACCGTCTTGGTGATCGTCGCCGTCGTCGCACTCGTCCTGGTGCGCCAGTTCAGGACGGAGCGGCTGTCCGGCGACCGGAAGTGGTGGCTGCTGCCCGCGATCCTCGCGGTCCTCGCCGTGAAGGACGGCGCGGTGACGGACCCCCATCACGTGACGGGCTCGGTCGTGCTGCTCACCGTCGAGGTGCTGGTGAGTGTGGGCATAGGCGTCGGGTGGGCGTTCACGACGCGCGTGTGGACGGACGAGCGGGGCGACGTGTGGACCAAGGGCACCGTCGCGACGGCCGGGGCCTGGCTCGGTGGCGTCGCGGCCCGCGCGGCCGTGGCGGGCGTCGGTCTGGCGATGGGCGTCCACCTCGGCAGCTCGGCCCTGATGCTCGGCTTCGCCGTCTCGCTCCTGGTCCGCTCCGGCCTGCTGATGCTGCGGGCCGACCAGGAGCGCTCGGCGTACGTTGGTCCTGTCGCCCAGCCGGCGTGGGAGGACCGTAGGTGATCCGCGGAAACTGGACGGAGTGGCCCTCCCGGGAGGCGCTCTCCCGCGAGGGCGTCACGCGCGCCCGGCGCATGCTCGCCCGGGCGGTGCGGACGGTCGTGGTCGCGGTCCTGGTGTGGACCGCCGTCACCCAGCGCGACGTCAGCGACTGGGCGCTGATCCTCGTCCCCGTGCTCCTGATCGCGTGCGCGGCGGCGGCCTGGGCCTTCTTCCGCACCACGCTCGACCACCGGTTGTGGCCCTCCCTCGGGCTGCTGGCGTTTCTGGTGGCGACGGCCGTCCTGGCCCAGTGGGCCGGGTTCGTCGGGCCGGCCATCGTCCTGTGGTGCGGCTGCGCGGTCTCCGCGCTCGAGCGGCTGCCCCTGGCCGCGTCCGTGCCCGCCACCGCGGTGGCCCTCACCGGATTCGCGCTGGTCAACAACGACGCCTGGCTGACCACCGCCGTCGTCGCCATCGGCCTGTGCCTGTCCGGGTACGTGCTGCGTCTGGACGCCGAAGCAAGGGGGAGCGCACAGCGCGCCCTGGAACAGGAGCGTGCCGCGCGTGCCGCCGAGGCGGAGTCGGCGGCGCTCGCCGAGCGGTCGCGGATCGCCCGCGACATCCACGACGTCCTCGCGCACAGCCTCTCCGCCCAGCTCGTGCATCTGGAGGCCGCCCGGCTCCTCATCGAACGCGGGGCGGACCGGGACCAGATCCTGGAGCGCGTCGTGGCGGCGCGCGGCATGGCCCGGGACGGGCTCGACGAGACGCGGCAGGCCCTGTCCGCGCTGCGGGGCGAGATGACGCCGCTGGAGGACTTCCTGCGGGAGCTGGTCACCTCCTCGGACGGGGCGACGCTCACGGTGGGAGGCGGGCGTCGGCCCGTGCCGACGGAGGCGTCACAGACCGTGCGCAGGGTCGCGCAGGAGGCACTGACGAACGTGCGTAAGCATGCGCCGGGTGCGAAGACGGATGTCCGGCTGGAGTACGGGTCGGGCGAAGTGGCCCTGGAGGTACGGGATTCGGGGGCGCCCCGGCCGCACGAGGAGCTCACTGTCAGTGGTGGCGGTTACGGTCTGTTGGGGATGAAGGAGCGCGCCGAGCTGCTGGGCGGCACGCTCGAGGCGGGGCCGTACGAGGAGGGTTTCGTGGTCAGGTTGAAGGTTCCCGTATGAGCGGGGTCCAGGCGGGGGAGCGCGCGGAGAGGCCACCGGCCCGCGTGGTGGTGGTCGACGACCAGACAGTGGTGCGCGAAGGGATCGTGATGCTGCTCGGGCTGCTGCCCGGGATCGAGGTCGTGGGCTCCGGGGGAGACGGTGACGAGGCGGTCGCGCTCGTGGCCGAACTGTCCCCGGACGTCGTGCTGATGGACCTGCGCATGCCGCGCTGCGACGGAGCGGAGGCGACCAGACGGATCCGGCAGGAGCACCCGGGCACCCAGGTCATCATCCTGACCACGTACGCCGACGACGAGTCGCTCTTTCCGGCCCTCAGAGCGGGAGCCCGCGGCTATCTCACGAAGGACGCCGGCGGGGAGGAGATCGTCCGCGCGGTGGAGGACGTGCTGTCCGGCGACGCGGGCCTTTCGCCGAAGATCCAGCGGCGGCTCCTGGAGAGACTGTCGCAGCCCGAGGCCGCCGCGCCGGATCCCGTCGAACCCCCCGACGGCCTGACGGCGCGGGAGGCCGAGGTCCTGGTGCTGATCGCGGAGGGGCTGACGAACCAGGAGATCGCCAAGTCGCTGCACGTCTCCACCGCGACGGTGAAGACGCACATCAACAATCTGTTCGCGAAGGCCGGGCTCAAGGACCGCGCCCAGGCCGTCCGTTACGCGTATCGGCACGGACTCGCGAAACTGCCGGGATCGTCCATCACCTAATGGGGTGAAGGGTCTGCGGAGAGCGTCCGGGATCTTCCCGGTCTGTCCATCCTTGGTCCGCGGCCGCAGTGGGCCGCGGACAAGGAGAGTTCGGTGGACAAGCACGACGGGCGCGCGGCCGCGCCGCCCAGGGCCGTTGCCACGAGGGGCAGCGGCGATCCCTGGTACGACGAGCCGGACGCGGAATGGGGTGAGTGGCGCGGCCCGGGCGCGACGTCGGCAGCCGTGCCCGCCCAGTCCGTGCCGTCCGAGCGGAGCGCGGCAGGGGTCTACCTGGAGGTGCAGCGCAGCGCGGCGTTCCAGGAAGTGCGCAGGCGCTACCGGCGGTTCGTCGTCCCGGCGTTCGTACTCTTCTTCGCCTGGTACGTCGCGTACGTCGTGACCGCGACGACGGCGCCCGGCCTGATGGCCGAACCGGTCGCGGGCGCCGTGAACGTGGCGATGGTCGCGGGCCTCGGGCAGTTCGCCAGTACGTTCCTGCTGACGTGGCTGTACGCACGCCACGCGCGGCTGCGACGTGATCGCGCGGCGCTCGAACTGCGGTGGGACACACAGGAGATGACGCGCGGCATCGCCGGGCACGCGCGCGTGAACGGCGTGGCGCACGGCGAGGGAGGCCGGCCGTGACGGGGGCGCATCAGACCCTGGCCCTGGTCCTGTTCAGCGCGTTCGTGGCGGTCACGCTCGCCATCACGACCTGGGCGAGCCGCAAGCGGCACGGTTCGGCCGAGGAGTTCTACGCGGGCGGTCGGCTGTTCTCGCCCATGGAGAACGGATTCGCCATCGCGGGCGACTACATGTCGGCGGCGTCCTTCCTCGGCATCTCCGGGCTGATCGCGCTGTTCGGCTACGACGGGCTGCTCTACTCGGTCGGCTTCCTCGTGGCCTGGCTCGTGGTCCTCTTCCTCGTGGCTGAACTGGTGCGCAACTGCGGTCGGTTCACGCTCGCCGACGTCGTCGCGGCCCGGATGCGGGAGCGGCCGGTGCGGATCGCCGCGGGAACTTCCTCGGTGACCGTGTCCGTTCTGTATCTGGTGGCGCAGATGGTGGGCGCGGGAAGCCTGGTCGCGCTGCTGCTGGGGGAGGCGAGTGGCGCCGCGCAGGCCTGGACCGTCGTCGGCGTGGGCGCGCTCATGGTCGTCTATGTGTCGATGGGAGGGATGCGGGCCACCACCTGGATCCAGATCGTGAAGGCCGTCCTGCTCATGGGCGGGGCGATCGCCCTGACGGTGCTCGTCCTCGTGCGCTTCCACGGCGACTTCGACCAGCTGCTGCGCACCGCCGCCGCACGCAGCGGGCACGGCTCGGACTTCCTGGTGCCCGGTCTGAAGTACGGCGGAAGCTGGACCGCGCGCTTCGACTTCATCAGCCTCGGCCTCGCGCTCGTGCTCGGCACGGCGGGCCTTCCGCACATCCTGTCGCGCTTCTACACCGTGCCGACCGCGCGGGCCGCGCGCCGCTCGGTCGTGTGGTCCATCGGGCTCATCGGCAGCTTCTACCTGATGACGATCGTGCTCGGATTCGGCGCCGCGGCCCTCGTTGGCCCCGAGGCCGTCCGGGGCTCGAATGCCGCGGGGAACACGGCGGTTCCGCTGCTCGCCCTCGACCTGGGCGGCGGCGCCGACTCCACCGGGGGCACGGTGCTGTTCGCGATCGTGGCCGCGGTCGCCTTCGCCACGATCCTCGCCGTCGTCGCCGGGATCACGCTGGCCTCCTCGGCCTCCGTGGCGCACGACCTGTACGCCACGCTCCGCAAGGGCGGCCCCGACGGGAAGCCCGGCGGCAGGCAGTGGAGCGAGGTCGCGGTGGCGCGGGTCGCCGCGGCGGGCGTCGGCGTGCTCGCGATCGGTCTCGGGCTGCTCGCGCGGGATCTGAACGTGGCGTTCCTCGTCGGGCTCGCGTTCGCGGTCGCAGCGTCGGCGAATCTGCCCGTGCTGCTCTACTCGCTGTTCTGGCGGGGCTTCACCACACGGGGCGCCGTGTGGTCGGTGTACGGCGGTCTGGTGCCCGCACTGGTGCTCGTCGTGCTGTCCCCGGTGGTCTCCGGGAGCCCGGCATCGCTGTTCCCCGGTGTGGACTTCCAGTACTTCCCGCTGGAGAACCCCGGGCTCGTCTCGATTCCGCTCGGCTTCCTCGCGGGCTGGCTCGGCACCGTGACCTCCCCAGAGGAGCCGGACGAGGCAAAGCACGCGGAGACCGAGGTACGGGCTCTCACAGGCGCAGGGGCGGTCTGACAGGGGCGAAGAGTCAGCGGCTGGCGGCCCACTCGTAGCGGTGCTCGGGCCGCCCGGTGTCGCCGTACTTGAGGCTCAGCCGCACCCGCCCGGTCCGCTCCAGGAGCTTGAGATAGCGCTGGGCGGTCTGCCGGCTCAGCCCGGTGGCGTCGGCCAACTCCTGGGCCGACAGCGGGCCTTCGGCGGTCATCATCGCCCGGCGGACCAGCTCGGCGGTGGTGGGCGAGTGCCCCTTGGGCAGCTCGGGCGCGGGCCCGGCGGAGAGCGCGCCGAAGATCCGGTCGACCTCCGCCTGTTCCGCCTCGCCCCCGCCGTCCAGGGTGCGCCGCAGCGTCGCGTACGCCTCCAACTTCCCGCGCAGGCCCGCGAACGAGAACGGCTTGACCAGGTACTGCAGCGCACCGTGGCGCATCGCGGCCTGCACGGTCCCCACGTCGCGCGCCGCGGTCACCATGATCACGTCGATCTGGTGGCCGCGCTCGCGCACCGTGCGGGCCAGCGCCAGACCCGTCCGGTCCGGAAGGTAGTGGTCGAGCAGCACCAGATCGACATGGAGCTCCTCGATCCGGTCGAGTGCCTCGGCCGCGCTGTGGGCGGTCGCCGCGACACGGAATCCGGGAACCTTCGCCACATAGGCGGCGTTGACGTCGGCCACGCGGGTGTCGTCGTCCACGACCAGTACGTCGATCATCGGGCCTCCTCGGTCACGTCCGGCACGTCCACGGTGAGGGCCTCCGGCAGGACGACGACGAATTCGGCGCCGCCCAGGGGCGATCGGCTCACTTCGGCCGTGCCGCCCTGCCGCTCCGCGAACCGGCGCACCAGGGCGAGCCCGATGCCGCGTTTGCCGTGGGCCGGTGGCTCCTTGGTGGACCAGCCTTCCACGAAGACCGTCTCCCGCTGGTCGGCGGGGACGCCGGGCCCCGAATCGCGTACCCGTAGGACAGCACTACGGCCTTCGGCACGCAGCACCACCTCCACGCGCGCGTGCTGCCCCGAACCCGATGCCGCGTCCAGGGCGTTGTCCACCAGGTTGCCGACGATCGTCACCAGGCCGCGCGGATCGACGAGGCGGTCCGGCAGCCAGGTGTCCTCGGAGATGCCGAACGCGACACCGCGCTCCGCGGCCACGGTCGCCTTGCCGACCATCAGTGCCGAGAGCAGGGGATCCTCGATCCGCTCGGTGATCTGCTCCGCGGTCACCCGGCGCGCCCCCGCCACCTCGCCGACGAAGTCCACGGCCTCCTCGTACATCTCCAGCTCCAGAAGGCCCAACAACGTATGCATGCGGTTCGCGTGTTCGTGGTCCTGTGCCCGCAGGGCGTCGATCAGGCCACGCGTGGAGTCGAGTTCGCGGCCCAACTGCTCCAGCTCGGTGCGGTCGCGCAGGGTGGCGACCGCGCCGCCGTCGTCGGTGGGCATCCGGTTCGCGACCAGGACACGCTGACCTCGGACGGTCAGCAGATCGGTCCCGGAGACGTGCCCCGCGAGCACGTCCGTCGTGCGCCCCGCCCCGAGCGCCTCGTCCAGGGGCTGTCCGATGACCTGCGCATCGACGCCGAGCAACCGCTGCGCCTCGTCGTTGAGCAGGCGCACCCGTCCGCCGCGGTCCAGCGCCACGACGCCCTCGCGAATGCCGTGCAGCATGGCCTCGCGCTCGGCCAGGAGCGCCGAGATGTCCGAGAAGGCCAGGTCACGGGTCTGCCGCTGGACCCGCCGCGAGATCAGGTACGCGGCGAGCGCCCCGACGGCCAAGGCCCCTCCCGCGTAGGCGAACAGGCCCGGGATGGCGTGGACGAGGCGCGCGCGAACGCTGTCGTACTCGATGCCGACCGAGACGGCGCCCACGATGGCCCCGTCAGCGGCCCTCAGGGGCACTTTGCCGCGCGCGGAGCGGCCGAGCGTCCCGTCGTCGATCTCCATGACCGCGCGGCCCCCCAGCGCCGCGCTGGGGTCCGTCGACACGATGTGCCCGATCCGGCCGCGGTCGGTGTGCGACCAGCGGACCCCTTCCCTGTTCATGATCACGACGTACTCGGCGCCACTGGCCCGCCGGATCCGCTCCGCCGCGGCCTGCACGGGACCGTCGGGGCTCGGCCGTGAGGAGCGCAGCTCCTCGGCGATCCGCGGCTCCGCGGCGGTGGTCTGCGCGATGGCCAGGGCCCGGCGCATCGCCTGGTCGTCGAGCTGGTCGCTCAGCGGCGCCAGGAAGAGCCCCGTGGCCAACACCGCCACCCCCGCGGCGATCGCCACCTGCATCAGCAGCACCTGGGCGAACACCCGCTTGGGGAGGCCGAAGCGCAGCCGGCGGGCAGGGGAAGTCGGGCTCATGGCTCAGAACGGTACGGGCCCCTCGGCCCTGGTCGAAGACCTTGTGGCACGGATCTCCCCGCCGCTCCCGTCGAGGAGCGCCCAGGTCAGCCGCGCAGGTCGGCGGCCTCACGGACAGCGACGACATCCATACGTGCCGGCGACCCGACCGCGGCTCCGCAGCTCTCCGGACGGGCCGGGAGCGAGTCGCCGCGGGCGACCAGGACCGTCCACCGGCGGCCGTCCGTGTGGTCGATCGTGACGTCCCAGTACGCGGTGTACGCATGCTCATCAACAGGTGGATCGTCGTCAACAGGTGCATCGGTTGGTCGATCCACCGATGCGGTGTGTACGACACTCAGGACGCCGGCACAGTGCTCGCTGGCCGTCCGGCGCACCGCGAGCTCGGCGGCCTGCCCCGGACGGTCCCAGGCGGAATTGCCACGGCAGCCATCGAGCATGATCCGGCCCGAGCGCACCGCGTGGAGGGCTTGTTTGACGTCGGCCGCCGAGGACCTTCCGTAGGCGTAGCCGTAAGGCAGAACGAGGAGCGTGGGGGAGAAGCGGTGGCCGCCCAGGTGTGTGATCTCCCAGACGCTCTCTCCTTCGGAGGAGGCGAGTTCGGAGGCCAGGGGACGGCCCAGAAGCGCGCAGCACCGGTCGCGCTTGCCGTTCGTGCAGACGAAGGCGAGGGGCTCGCCTTCGTGGGGTGCCCCGAAGCCGCCGTGCCGGCCTGCTCCCAGGGCGGCGAAGTCGAGCCGCAGTAGCTCTTCAGGATCGGTGACGGTGGTGCCGCGCAGCCAGGTGTTTCCCGGGACCGTGTGGGCCACGTACACCTGGTGGCGCTGCGAGGTGTGGTGGTCCGCGTGCCGGCCCGGACGGCGGATGAGGGCGACGCGCACGCCGGTGCCGTCGGCCGCCGCCTCCAGAGCGCGGCCCACCTCGGGGTCGAGATGGCTGGAGGCCAGGGCCTTCGCGCCCCATGGCCCCGGCTGTTCGATCAGCAGCCAGGTGCGCGCGGTGGCCGCCGTACCGGCCAGAGGTTCCTCAAGTTCCCGCGAGGCGGTCGTGCACGTGTTCACAGCGGCGACCCTAACCCGGCCGCTCCGGTCACTCCGCCGCGGAATCCGATGGCAGGGGCTGCGGTGGGCGCAGGCCTACGTAGTGCCCTGTAGGCCGCATACGGAGAGGGCGTTCGCCGTACTCCTCCAGGGCGTGCGCGATCCAGCCCGCCGTGCGTGCGACGGCGAAGATCGTCTCGCCTGCCTCCGCCGGCATCCCGAACGAGGCGGTGAAGACGGCGAGGGCCAGGTCCACATTGGCGTGCAGGTCCGTGTGGCGCGCGGTGGTCGCCACGACGTCGCGGGCGGCCATCAGGGCGGGTTGCGCCTTGGGCAGCTCCTCGAGGGCCCCGAACAGCGCCTGCGCGCGCGGGTCCTCACCCCGGTAGAGCCGGTGCCCGAGCCCGGGCACGCGGCGGCCCGAGCGCAGTTCGTCGGCGACCACGGCTCCCGCGCTGCCCCGGTCGAGGACGTCGAGGAGCATCCGGTGGGCCACACCGCTCGCCGCTCCGTGCAGGGGCCCCTCCAGGACGCCCAGGCCCGCCGAGACGGCCGCGTAGGTGTGCGCACGCGCGGACGCCGCGACGCGCACGGCGAGCGTCGACGCCGCCAGGTCGTGATCCACCAGCAGGGCGAGGGCCATGTCCAGGACGCGCAGTGACGCCTCGTCGGGCTCCCGGTAGGTCAGCCGCCCCCACAGCCGCTGGGCGATCGGAGCGCCGTCCACGTACGTCGGTCGTACGAGGGGCAGGGCGGCCGCGAGAGTCGGGATGAGGGATCGGGCGGCGCCGAGCACGGAGTCCTCGGACAGGTCGTAGCGCAGCGGGTCCGCCGTCGCGGCGGCAACGGCCGCCACCCGCAACCGGTCTACGGGGCTGCTGAGTTCGGGCAGACCGGTCATGGCCTTGCGGGCCGCGGCGAGCGACTCCTTGGGCGCGGTGAACCGGATGCCGGGGCGCAGCCGGCCCGTCCACAGCCACTCCGCGACCTCCTCGTACGAGTGATGGGTCGCGAGGCGTACCGCGTCGACCCCCCGGAAGAAGTACCGGTCGTCGTCGATGAGGGTGAGCCGCGTGCGCACCGACAGCTCGCCGGTGCCCGAACTCGTCGTGGTCTCCCGCCTGTTGCGGCGGGCGAGGGCCTCGACCTCGGAGGCGTCGAAGGTGCTGCCGCGCGTGCTCTCCCCGCGCCTGCTCGTGAGCTGCCCGCGGCTCACGTACGCGTACACCGTCTCGGGCTTCACGCCGAGCAGCTCGGCGGTCTCCTTGGTGGTCAGGCGGCGGGCCTGCTGCGTCGGCGCAGGTTCTTGATCCCTCATGCGCGTCACCGTATCCGGATCTCTATGCATTGATTCAATCAATATTGACAGTTATTGAGTCAAGCATGGACAGTCAAATCAACTCCAGGGAGGAAACATGCCGATCAACGCCACGGTCGTCGACGTACCGCGCGGGCTCGCCGGTGTCGTCGTCACCGACACCGAACTCGGGGACGTCAGGGGGCGCGAGGGCTTCTACCACTACCGCCAGTACTCCGCCGTCGAGCTCGCGGAGACCCGCGGGTTCGAGGACGTCTGGCACCTGATGCTCCACGGGGAACTGCCCGACGCCGAGCGGTCGGCTGCCTTCGCGCGGGAGACCGCCGGGCAGCGTGGGCTGCCGGAGGACGTGCGGGCCGCGCTGCCGGCGATCGCCCGGGCGGGTGCGGTCTCCGGGCCGCTCGCCGGGCTGCGTACGGCGCTCTCGTTGTTCGGCGCGTCCCGTGGCTTCCGGCCCGTGTACGACATCGACGGGGACCGGCGGCGTGCGGACGCCGTCGCGGCGACGGCCGTGGTCCCCACGATGCTGACCGCGCTGCATCGGCTCGGTGAGGGGCTCGAGCCGGTGGAGCCGCGCGAGGACCTCTCGTATGCGGCCAACTATCTGTACATGTTGACGGGGTCGGAGCCGGATCCCGCACATGCACGGGCCATCGAGCAATACCTGATCTCGACCATTGACCACGGATTCAATGCGTCAACGTTCACGGGGCGTGTCATCGCGTCGACCGGGGCCGATGTCGTGGCCGCTCTGGTCGGGGCGGTCGGAGCGCTGTCCGGGCCGCTGCACGGTGGGGCGCCGAGCCGGGCGCTCGACACGCTCGACGCGATCGGTACGCCCGACCGTATCGATTCCTGGATCCGCGAGAGGGTGCTCGCGGGGGACCGGATCATGGGATTCGGCCACCCCGTCTACCGCACGGAGGATCCGCGGTCGCGCATGCTGCGCGGGATCGCGGAGGGATTCGGCGGGCCGCTGGTGGATTTCGCGGTCCAGGTCGAGCGCCAGGTGGAGGCGATCCTCGCGGAACTGAAGCCGGGCCGGGAACTGCACACGAACGTGGAGTTCTACGCGGGCGTGGTCATGGAGCTGTGCGGACTGCCGCGCACCATGTTCACGCCGACGTTCGCGGCGGCGCGGGTGGTCGGCTGGAGCGCCAACATCCTGGAACAGTCGGAGGACTCAAAGATCATTCGTCCGGCGGCGAGGTATGTGGGGGTGGGGGCGCCGGTGGCGGTGCCGGGATTGGAGTGATGGCGTGGGACGGTCACGGAGTGGAGCCCGTGCCGTCCCGCCCGAGGGGGCCGCTCGACTCAGGCGTCCGGGATGTCGGCCTTCGCGCGCAAGAGCGTCTCCCGGCTGACGATCACGATGCGTTCGTAGTCGGCACGCGAGGCATCGTCCGGAAGCTTCCCTTCGAGCTCCGCTGTGGCCTCGGTTCCGATCACGGCAAAGTTCCCGTCGCTGAGCTCGAATACGTCGGGGCAGTTCGCGCCGGAGGCACTGCCTCGGGCGCGAGGAGGCACACCGATGCGGCGCACGATCTTCAAGGGGTACCGGTCCTTTGGGCAAAAAAATAGCAAGCCAATGAGTACGCCGAAGAGTAATGCGTCGCATGGGGCGCCGGGGGCGCGACGCCCAGATTTTACAAGGCACTTGCCGTTTGATCCCACTCGTTTGGGTGTGCCCCCGGGTTGACGTGGTTCAGGGCGCAGGTGGCGGTTCCCCCACGACCCACCACTCTTCGGTGTCCGCCTCGTCCAGGTCCTGGATGAGGCCGTTCACGATGCGTCCGATGCGTGCCTCGTCGGAGGAGTACTTGAGTGTGTCTCGCTGGGCCTGGGAGGCACTCCAGTACTCCCGCATCACAGGGTTCTGGAAGAGTTCTCGCAGGTGACCGAAGAGCTCCTCGATGTCAACGAGGCCGGCGCGGTACAGATGGAACGCATTGACGTACCAGGCATTGGCATACAGGAACTGGCGGCGTTTCTCTGCGGGGATGTCCTTGTCGTAGGTGTCGATGACGGCGGCCAGGGACGAATCGTCGATGGCTTTGATCAGCAACTCCCAGTGCATACGCTGCTGATGGGCCAGGGCGAGGCGGCGCTGGGTCTGCCGTTCCTGCTCGAGTCGCTTCTCCTGCATGCGCAGGGTCTTGGAACGGCGTTGCTGCGTGGCGAGCACGAATCCGGCCCCGACCAGCGACAGGCCGGCGGCCGCGGTGGACGCGAAGTGCTGTGCGCCGTACTTCTTTGTGGCCATGTCAACCCCCGATTCAGGCGACCGTGCGCCGGTCGTCGGATGCGGGGCGACGGAGAGGAGACCGGCGGCGGTGGGCGGCGCGCTTGCCGACTCCCAGGATGCCGAGCGGCTCTGATCGGCGGGAGGCGGAGAGGAGGCGCACGGGTGGATGCTCAGTTCGCGAAAACCGGCGCCATGTCCAACGTGTGCCCAGCGGGCGCCGTTAGCAATCGTTCACTTCGCAGGCTTTCCGCCCGCTCGTATCCTGGGTCGGCATTCATTCTTCGTAGGAGAGCCGGACCCTGAACCGGCGTGCGCTCCGGTGTGAGAGAGGTCGCGTTGAGCAAGGCCAGCCCGCAGCAGATCCCCGTCGTCATCCTCGCCGGCTTCCTGGGGTCGGGGAAGACGACCTTGCTCAATCATCTGTTGCACCGCAGCGGTGGCACCCGGATCGGGGCGATCGTCAACGACTTCGGGTCGATCGAGATCGACGCCATGGCGGTCGCGGGACAGCTGGGCGACTCGACCGTCTCGCTCGGCAATGGGTGCTTGTGCTGTGCCGTCGACGCCAGTGAACTTGATGTGTATCTGGACAAGTTGACCCGGCCCGTCAATGACGTGCATGCCATTGACGTCATCGTGATCGAGGCGAGCGGCATCGCGGAGCCTCAAGAACTCGTGCGCATGGTGCTGGCAAGTGACAACCCGCGCATCGTGTACGGAGGGTTGATCGAGGTCGTCGACACCGTCGAGTTCGACGCCACCCGCGAGAAGCACCCCGAGGTGGACAGGCACCTGGGGATCGCGGACCTCGTCGTGGTGAACAAGGGCGACCGTGTGGGGCCGGACGAGCGCGAGCGGGTCCTGGGCGCCGTACGGGCCGCGGCCGGCCGCGCCGCCGTCGTGTCCGCGTCGTACGGGCGCATCGACCCGGCGCTGCTCTTCGACTGCCGCCCCACCGAGGAGCGGATCGGGCAGCTGTCCTTCGACGATCTGCACCGGCATGACGACCACGCGGCTCACGACGGGCATCTGCACGCCGCCTACGACAGCGTCGCGTTCACCTCCGACGTGCCCATGGACCCCCGCCGGCTGATCGCGTTTCTCGACAGCAGGCCCGAGGGGCTCTACCGCATCAAGGGATATGTGGACTTCGGCGCGGGCGACACGGGCAACCGGTACGCCGTGCACGCCGTGGGCCGTTTCCTGAGGTTCTACCCGGAGCCGTGGCCGAGCGGCGAGGAGCGCCTCACCCAGCTCGTCCTGATCGGGTCCGGCATCGACACGACCGCCCTCGGCAAGCAGCTCGACGCCGCGAAGAGCGACGCCCCACACGCCGCCGACGAGCAGGGCATGTGGGGCGTCCTCCGCTACGTCCAGGACAAGGGCGAAGCGGAGGAGGTCGCGGACTACGTGCTCTAGACCGGGCCCGCCGTCGACGCCACCGTCTTCGGCAGCGACACGCCCGAGCCGTCGCGGCGCGGGTCCATCTCGGGCAGCTCGGCCGGCGTGCCGTTCTTCTGCGCCGCACGCGCGGGTGCCGGTCCCGCCCAGGCCAGGCTCAGGCAGTCCTCGCCCTTCAGGAAGCGCTGGCAGCGGACGCCGCCCGTGGCACGCCCCTTCCTCGGGTACTGGTCGAACGGCGTGAGCTTGGCCGTCGTCTGCACCGAGTCGTCCAGCGTGCCGCGCGAACCGGCCACGGTGAACACCACCGCGTCGGCCGCCGGGTCGACCGCCGTGAACGAGATGACCTTCGCGCCCGTCGCGAGCTTCACGCCGGACATGCCGCCCGCCGCACGGCCCTGCGGCCGCACGATGGACGCCTGGAAGCGCAGCAACTGCGCGTCGTCCGTGATGAAGACCAGGTCTTCCTCGCCGGTGCGCAGCTCCGCGGCGCCGACGATGCGGTCACCGTCCTTGAGGGTGATGACCTCCAGCTCCTCCTTGTGGGACGGGTAGTCGGGCACCACGCGCTTCACGATGCCCTGTTCGGTGCCGATCGCCAGACCGGGCGAGGACTCGTCCAGGGTCATGAGGCACACGACCGACTCGTCAGCCTCCAGAGACGAGAGGAACTCGGCGACCGGGGCGCCTCCGGAGAGGTTCGGCGCGGCGGCCGAGTCCGGGAGCTGCGGCAGGTCGACCACGTTCAGCCGCAGCAGGCGGCCTTCGGACGTGACGACGCCGATCTCGCCGCGCGCTGTCGCGGGCACCGAGGAGACGATCACGTCGTGCTTCGTGCGCTTGGTGCCTTCACCTTCGGTGAAGGGATCGCCGTTCGCCGTGCGGGCCAGGAGGCCGGTCGAGGAGAGCAGCACGCGGCACGGGTCGTCGGCGACCTGGAGCGGCACCGCGGACACCGGGGCGCCCGCCGACTCCAGGAGCACCGTGCGCCGGTCGTCGCCGAACTTCTTCGCCACGGCGGCCAGTTCGGAGGAGACCAGCTTGCGCAGCTCGGAGTCGGACTCGAGGATGCCGGTCAGCTCGTCGATCTCGCCGTTGAGCTTGTCGCGCTCCGCGTCCAGCTCGATGCGGTCGAACTTGGTGAGGCGGCGCAGCGGCGTGTCCAGGATGTACTGCGTCTGGATCTCGCTCAGCGAGAAGCGCTCGATCAGGCGCTCCTTGGCCTGCGCGCTGTTGTCGCTGGAGCGGATGATGCGGATGACCTCGTCGATGTCCACCAGGGCGACGAGGAGGCCCTCCACCAGGTGGAGCCGGTCCTGCTTCTTGCTGCGGCGGAACTCGCTGCGGCGGCGCACCACGTCGAAGCGGTGGTCCAGGTAGACCTCGAGGAGTTCCTTGAGGCCGAGGGTGAGCGGCTGGCCGTCCACCAGCGCCACGTTGTTGATGCCGAAGGACTCCTCCATGGCCGTCAGCTTGTAGAGCTGCTCCAGGACGGCCTCCGGCACGAAGCCGTTCTTGATCTCGATGACCAGGCGCAGGCCGTGCTCGCGGTCCGTGAGGTCCTTGACGTCGGCGATGCCCTGGAGCTTCTTGGAACCGACGAGTTCCTTGATCTTCGAGATGACCTTCTCGGGGCCGACCGCGAAGGGCAGCTCGGTGACGACGAGGCCCTTGCGGCGCGCCGTCACGTTCTCCACGGAGACCGTCGAGCGGATCTTGAACGTGCCGCGGCCGGTCTCGTACGCGTCCCTGATGCCGGACAGGCCGACGATCCGGCCGCCCGTGGGCAGGTCGGGGCCCGGGATGTACTTCATGAGCGTGTCGAGGTCGGCGCCCGGGTGCTTGATCAAGTGCCGCGCGGCGGCGATCACTTCACCCAGGTTGTGCGGCGCCATGTTCGTCGCCATGCCGACCGCGATGCCCGACGCGCCGTTCACCAGCAGGTTCGGGTACGCCGCCGGGAGGACGAGCGGCTCCTGCTCCTGGCCGTCGTAGTTCGCGACGAAGTCGACGGTGTTCTCGTCGATCGACTCCGTCATGAGGGACGCCGCGGCGTCCGGGCGGCACTCCGTGTAACGCATGGCGGCCGGGCGGTCGTCATTGCCCAGGGAGCCGAAGTTCCCGTGCCCGTCCACCAGGGGGACGCGCATGGAGAACGGCTGGGCGAGGCGGACCAGGGCGTCGTAGATCGACGCGTCGCCATGGGGGTGCAACTTACCCATGACCTCGCCGACGACGCGGGCGCACTTCACGTAGCCGCGCTCGGGGCGCAGGCCCATCTCGTTCATCTGGTAGACGATCCGACGGTGGACGGGCTTCATCCCGTCGCGGGCGTCGGGCAGGGCGCGTGAGTAGATGACCGAGTACGCGTACTCCAGGTAGGAGCCCTGCATTTCGTCGACCACGTCGATGTCGAGGATCTTCTCCTCGAAGTCGTCGGGCGGCGGGGTCTTCGTGCTGCGGCGGGCCATCGCGGCTGCGGCTCCTTCACCTACAAGAACGGTTACATGAACGGGAACTGTCGCGGACCATTGTGGACCGCCGCACTGACAACGCCGCTCGCGGCCCTTCAGTACCGGGTGTCGCGCGGCCCCGAGAGGCCGCCTGCTCGCTCACGGCGTAGCCCCGGCGGGAACTTCGCCAGGTGCCAGCACGCTTGCATACAGTGTCAGGACTCGCAGCAGTTCAGTGTTCCAGGACCTGCCGCAGTCCAGAGCTCACCGCGTATTCGCGTTGCACCGCGATCGAAGGGACGTACATGCCCATGGGTCACACGGCCACCGCCGAGGCCGGCTCCGGCGGCCTGACAGCGACCGAGCACCGGCTGGCCAACGGCCTGCGCGTGGTGCTCTCCGAGGATCATCTGACCCCGGTCGCGGCGGTCTGCCTCTGGTACGACGTCGGCTCGCGCCACGAGGTCAAGGGCCGTACGGGCCTGGCTCACCTCTTCGAGCACCTGATGTTCCAGGGTTCGAAGCAGGTGCACGGCAACGGACACTTCGAATTCGTCCAGGGCGCGGGCGGCTCGCTCAACGGTACGACGAGCTTCGAGCGCACCAACTACTTCGAGACCATGCCCGCCCACCAGCTGGAGCTCGCGCTGTGGCTGGAGGCGGACCGCATGGGCTCGCTCCTGACGGCCCTCGACGACGAGTCGATGGAGAACCAGCGGGACGTCGTGAAGAACGAGCGGCGCCAGCGCTATGACAACGTGCCCTACGGCACGGCGTTCGAGAAGCTGACCGCCCTCATGTACCCCGAGGGACACCCGTACCACCACACGCCCATCGGCTCCATGGCCGACCTGGACGCGGCCACCCTCGAGGACGCGCGGAACTTCTTCCGCACCTACTACGCGCCGAACAACGCGGTGCTCTCCATCGTCGGTGACATCGACCCCCAGCAGACGCTCGCCTGGGTCGAGCGGTACTTCGGCTCCATCCCCGGCCACGACGGCAAGCCCGCCCCGCGCGACGGCGGGCTCCCCGAGGTCATCGGCGAGCAGCAGCGCGAGGTCGTCGAGGAGGAGGTCCCGGCGCGCGCGCTGATGTCGGCCTACCGCCTCCCGCAGGACGGCACGCGCGCGTGCGACGCCGCCGACCTCGCCCTCACCGTCCTGGGCGGCGGCGAGTCCTCGCGCCTGTACAACCGCCTCGTACGCCGTGACCGCACCGCTGTGGCGGCCGGTTTCGGCCTGCTGCGCCTCGCCGGAGCGCCCTCCCTGGGCTGGCTGGACGTGAAGACCTCCGGAGACGTCGAGGTGCCGGTCATCGAGGCCGCCGTCGACGAGGAGCTCGCCCGGTTCGCGGAAGAGGGCCCGAGTCCCGAGGAAATGGAGCGCGCGCAGGCCCAGTTGGAGCGCGAGTGGCTGGACCGCTTGGGCACGGTCGCGGGGCGCGCCGACGAGCTGTGCCGCTACGCCGTCCTGTTCGGCGACCCGCAGCTCGCCCTGACCGCCGTGGGGCGCGTCCTGGACGTGACCGCCGAGGAGGTCCAGGAGGTCGCCAAGGCGCGCCTGCGCCCCGACAACCGCGCGTCCCTCGTATACGAGCCGACGGCGCCCGCCGACACCGAGACCGCCGAGATCACCGAGGAGGCGGGCCAGTGACGGATCAGCTCGCGAACATGGACTTCCACCCCCGGCCGCAGGCGGGCGAGCCCAAGCCGTGGGCGTTCCCGGCCCCTGAGCGCGGCGCGCTGCCCAACGGTCTGACGGTGCTGCGCTGCCACCGGCCCGGTCAGCAGGTCGTCGCCGTGGAGGTGCAGCTGGACGCACCGCTGGACGCCGAGCCGAAGGGGCTCGACGGCGTCTCGACCATCATGGCGCGGGCCTTCAACGAGGGCACCGACAAGCACTCCGCCGAGGAGTTCGCCGCCGAGCTGGAGCGCTGCGGCGCCACGATGGACGCGCACGCCGACCACCCCGGCGTCCGCGCCTCCCTCGAAGTGCCGGCCTCGCGTCTGTCCAAGGGCCTCGCCCTCCTGGCCGACGCGCTGCGCGCCCCCGCCTTCGACGACAGCGAGATCGAGCGCCTCGTCCGCAACCGCCTGGACGAGATCCCGCACGAGAGCGCCAACCCGGCCCGGCGCGCCGCCAAGGAGCTCTCCAAGCAGCTCTTCCCGGCCGACGCGCGCGTGTCGCGCCCGCGCCAGGGCACCGAGGAGACCGTCTCGGCCATCGACGCGGCGGCGGTGCGCGCCTTCTACGACCGGCACGTACGCCCCGCCACCGCCACGGCCGTCGTCGTGGGCGACCTGACGGGCATCGACCTGGACGCCCTCCTCGCCGACACGCTCGGCGCCTGGACGGGCGACACCGCCGAGCCGCGCCCCGTGCCGCCGGTCGTGGCCGACGACACCGGCCGCGTGATCATCGTGGACCGCCCGGGCGCCGTGCAGACGCAGTTGCTGATCGGCCGGGTCGGACCGGACAAGCACGACCGTGTGTGGCCCGCTCAGGTCCTCGGCACGTACTGCCTGGGCGGCACCCTGACGTCGCGTCTGGACCGCGTCCTGCGCGAGGAGAAGGGCTACACCTACGGTGTGCGCTCCTTCGCCCAGGTGCTGCGCTCCGCGCCCGACGGCAGTGGTGCGGCGATGCTCGCCATCAGCGGCTCGGTGGACACGCCGAACACCGGGCCCGCGCTCGACGACCTGTGGAAGGTGCTGCGCACGCTGGCGGCCGAGGGGCTGACGGATGCCGAACGGGACACCGCCGTACAGAACTTGGTGGGTGTGGCCCCGCTGAAGTTCGAGACCGCCGCGGCCGTCGCGAGCACCCTCGCCGACCAGGTCGAGCAGCACCTGCCGGACGACTTCCAGGCACAGGTGTACCGGCAGCTGGCCGCCACTGGCACCGTGGAGGCCACGGCGGCCGTCGTGAGCGCGTTCCCGGCGGACCGCCTGGTGACGATCCTGGTGGGCGACGCCGCGCAGATCGAGGAGCCGGTCAAGGCGCTCGGTATCGGCGAGGTGACGGTGGTCGCGGGCTGAGCGGACCGAGTCCGCCTCTCCAGGCACACCACGAAGCCCCGGCGCCGGTATCGGCGGCCGGGGCTTCGTGGCGTCCGTCACGATCGCCTTCAATCACCACACGATCACAAATGTCCGAATTGATGTAGAGGTTGCCTCTCTGCCCTGTGGCGTGCACTACAAAAGCCGGGTTCTGTTTGTCGATCCAAAGATGCCCCGCTTAGCGTTCCCTCCGGCTGTCCGCCAGACGTACGTCGCGCCCGCGACACCGGACAGTCATCGCCGAGTCCCCGTGGTGCGAGCCAGGGGAGCCGGGGACCCACCGAAGTCCCTGGGGTGAATCGGGCGCTCTTCCCGTGAGGGGAGGGGGCCCGTAGGAGACCTTCCTGCTCCGAACCCGTCAGCTAACCCGGTAGGCGAGAAGGAAGGAAAGGACCAGCCACTTCATGGGGTTCACCCGTGCCACCGGGAAGCACCGCCGTCCCAGCCGCCTGACGCGTACCACCGCTCAGGTCGCAGGCGTCGCCGCCATCACCACGACGGGCGTGGTGGGCGGTCTCGCCGCCCCCGCTCTCGCCGCCGACACCGCGGTCGCCCCGCACGACGGCCTCACGCAGGCCGTCGCCATCGGCGACTCCCTGGCCGAGCAGATCGACGCGCAGGCCACCGCGCAGCAGAAGGCCGCCGCCAAGGCGAAGGCCGAGGCCGAGGCCAAGAAGAAGGCCGAGGAGGCCAAGCGCAAGGCCGAGGCGGAGGCCAAGAAGCGGGCCGCGGAGAAGGCCGAGAAGGAGCGCGAGGCCAAGGAGCGCGCCGCCCGTGAGGCCGAGCGCAAGCGCCTGAACAGCTTCGTGTCGCCGATCGCCGGCTCGTACGTCTCCACCGCCTACCAGGCCGGCAGTGGCCTGTGGTCCTCCGGCAGCCACACCGGCATCGACTTCCACGCCTCCAGCGGCACTTCGGTGCACGCGGTGGGCATGGGCACCGTCGTCGAGGCCGGCTGGGGCGGCGCGTACGGCAACAACGTCGTGATCAAGATGAAGGACGGCACGTACACCCAGTACGGTCACATGTCCTCGATCGGCGTCTCCGTCGGCCAGGACGTCACCCCCGGCCAGCAGATAGGCCTCTCCGGTGCCACCGGCAACGTCACGGGCCCGCACCTCCACTTCGAGGCCCGCACCGGCCCCGACTACGGCTCGGACATCGACCCCGTCGCGTACCTGCGCCAGCACGGTGTGAACGTCTGACCCGACAGCACACTCCACGAAAGCCCCGGCTCCCCGAGCCGGGGCTTTCGCGTTCCCGGCTCCGCACTGTCCAAAAAATATCCCCGGATTCAGTTCCCTCGTCGGAAATTCAACTCCGGTGGAATAGAGTCTTCGGGTAAACGTTCCGGCCGCGCGTCATTCGTGCTTGACCGGGCGTCAATCGACCGCGTATCGCGGGCGTTGAGGCGGAGGTCGAGTCATGCGCATTCCCGCGCAGTCGGTATGCACAGCGATCCGCGACGACATCGTCGCCGGCGTCTACGAGCGCGGCGGCAGGCTCACCGAGGAACTGCTCGCGCGTCGCTACGGGGTCTCGCGCGTGCCCGTCAGGGAGGCGCTGCGCACCCTGGAGGCGGAGGGGTTCGTCGTCACGCGCAGGCACGCGGGCGCGTGCGTGGCCGAACCCACGGAGCGGGAGGCGGCCGACCTCCTGGAGATCCGCATGCTGCTCGAACCCATGGGCGCCGCCCGCGCCGCGCAGCGCCGCACCGAGGCCCACCTCAAGGTGCTGCGCGGCCTGGTCAGGCTGGGGCAGGAGCGCTCGAGGCGAGGTCAGAGCGAGGATCTGCGCTCGCTCGGCAGCTGGTTCCACGAGACGCTCGTCCAGGCCTCCGGCAGCCCAGGGCTGATCACCCTGCTCACCCAGCTGCGCCACAAGATCGCCTGGATGTACGCCGTGGAGAGCCCGGCACGGCCGGCGGAGTCCTGGGCCGAGCACGGCGCCATCGTCGACGCCGTGGCGCGGGGCGACGCGGAGCGTGCGCGCGCCCTGGCCGCCCTGCACGCGGAGCGTGCGACGGCCGCCCACAAGCTGCGCGTCCCCCGCGCGGGCGAGCGTGTGAGGACTTCGCAACATGCAGTCAACACGGTGGGGCGTCAGGTTTAACAACGGCGCCGTATACAAAGAAGCGCGCTATTCGGAGAATGGGTCGAACGAGACGCGGGGTAATTTCCGCTGCCTATTTCTGCCTGTTTCTCGTCGCCGAATTGGTGCCGCATCAGGGAACGAAAAAGCCGCACGCCCCGAAAGGGAGCGCGCGGCTCAGTCGTACAGCTTTTGTCTCTACGTCAGACGGTCTCGGGAAGCTCCTCGAGCCCCTCGGCGACCAGCTTCGCCAGACGGTCGAGCGCGGCGTCCGCGCCCTCGGCGTCGGAGGCCAGCACGATCTCTTCGCCGCCCTGCGCGCCCAGGCCGAGCACGGCCAGCATGGAGGCGGCGTTGACGGGGTTGCCGTCGGCCTTGGCGATCGTCACGGGAACGCCGGCGGCCGTGGCAGCGCGGACGAAGATGGAAGCGGGGCGGGCGTGGAGGCCCTCGGCCCAGCCGACGTTGACGCGGCGCTCAGCCATGTGATGCTGCCCTTCAGGTGTCTCACGGTTGTCTAGACCAGTGTTCCATATCGGGAGGCGTGCGTGACGCGGACCCAGGTCCTCACCGGCACGGCCCTTCGGTCCTCCATAGGGTGCCTTCCGTACGCACGGGCCGCGACCCGTACGACCGACCGCCGTCTGTCGGTGCCCGGCCCTACCCTTGCGGCATGGAGACCCCGTCGGACCGCCATGCGTACCCCGCCCACTGGGAGGCCGACATCGTGCTGCGCGACGGCGGCACCGCGCGGATCAGGCCCATCACCACCGCGGACGCGGAGCACCTGACCAGCTTCTACGAACAGGTCTCGGACGAGTCGAAGTACTACCGCTTCTTCGCGCCCTACCCCCGGCTGTCCGCCAAGGACGTGCACCGCTTCACCCATCACGACTACGTGGACCGGGTCGGTCTCGCGGTCACGATCGGCGGCGAGTTCATCGCCACGGTGCGCTACGACCGGATCAACGCGCAGGGCATGCCGGCCACCGCGCCCGCCGACGAGGCGGAGGTCGCCTTCCTCGTGCAGGACGCCCACCAGGGCCGCGGGGTCGCCTCCGCGCTCCTGGAGCACATCGCGGCCGTCGCACGGGAGCGCGGCATCCGCCGGTTCGCCGCCGAGGTGCTTCCCGCCAACAGCAAGATGATCAAGGTGTTCCGGGACGCCGGATACACGCAGAAGCGCAGCTTCGAGGACGGCGTCGTCCGCCTGGAGTTCGACATCGAGCCCACGGAGGCCTCGCTCGCGGTGCAGCACGCGCGCGAGCAGCGCGCCGAGGCCCGCTCGGTGCAGCGCCTGCTCGCGCCCGGCTCCGTCGCCGTGATCGGCGTGGGCCGTGCGGCCGGAGGAGTGGGCCGCAGCGTTCTCGACAACCTGAAGGACGCGGGTTTCACCGGACGCCTGTACGCGGTGAACCAGGCGTTCGGTGCCGACGTCACCGAGATCGACGGGGTGCCCGCCCACCGCTCCGTACGCGACATCGACCCGGCCGAACCGGTCGACCTGGCCGTCGTCGCCGTGCCCGCCCCGGACGTCCCCGAGGTCGTCGCCGAGTGCGGCGAGCGCGGCGTGCAGGGCCTCGTCGTGGTCTCCGCCGGCTACGCGGAGAGCGGGGCCGAGGGCCGCGAGCGCCAGCGCGCCCTGGTCCGCCAGGCCCGCAGCTACGGAATGCGCATCGTGGGGCCGAACGCCTTCGGGGTCGTCAACACGTCACCGGAGGTCCGGCTCAACGCCTCGCTCGCCCCCGAGATGCCGCGCCCCGGGCGCATCGGCCTGTTCGCCCAGTCCGGCGCCATCGGCATCGCCCTCCTGTCCCGCCTGCACCGCAGGGGCGGGGGAGTCACCGGCGCCAGCGGGGTCTCCACGTTCGTCTCCGCGGGCAACCGCGCGGACGTGTCGGGGAACGACGTCCTGCAGTACTGGTACGACGACGCGGACACCGACGTCGCCCTCATGTACCTCGAATCGATCGGCAACCCCCGCAAGTTCACCCGGCTCGCCCGCCGCACCGCCGCCGCCAAGCCCCTGGTGGTCGTGCAGGGCGCCCGGCACAGCGGCATCGCGCCCACGGGCCACGCGGTGCGGGCCACCCGTCTCCCGTACGCCACCGTCTCCGCGTTGCTGCGCCAGGCAGGGGTCATCCGGGTCGACACGATCACCGAACTCGTGGACACCGGCCTCCTGTTGGCCCGCCAGCCGCTGCCCGAGGGGCCGCGCGTCGCCATCCTCGGCAACTCCGAGTCGCTCGGCCTCCTCACCTACGACGTGTGCCTCTCCGAAGGGCTGCGCCCCAAGCCGCCGCTGGACCTGACGACGGCCGCGTCCGCCGCCGACTTCCGGACCGCCCTTGAGCAGGCCCTGGCCGACGAGAAGACCGACGCCGTCGTGGTCACCGCCATACCCGCCGTGGGGGAGGGCCCTTCGGAGGACGCGGAACTCGCCGCCGCCCTGAGCGCTGCCGCCGCCACCGGCCCCACGAAGCCGGTGCTCGTCGTCCACGTCGAGCTCGGTGGCCTCGCGGAGGCCCTCTCCGCCGCGGCCAGCACGGGACCCAACGCGCCCGACACGCCACCACAGCGCACCACTACCGAGACGGCCTCCGAGGACGCGACGCCTCCCGCAGAGGCGGAGCTCGCCCCGCGCCTCATCCCCGCCTACCCCGCCGCCGAGCGCGCCGTCCGCGCGCTCTCCCAGGTGGCCAAGTACGCCCAGTGGCGCCGCGACGCCGCCACGCCCGGCAAGGTGCCCGAGTACGACTCCGTCGACGAGCAGGGGGCCGCCGAGCTCATCACGGAACTGCTCGCCAAGGAGGGCGACCCGCGCGGCGCAGAGCTCGCCCCGGAAGACGCCCGCGCGCTGCTGTCCCGCTACGGCATCGACGTGCGCAGCACGCTGCCCGCACCAGGACCCGACGAGGCCGCGCAGGCGGCGCAGGAGCTCGGCTACCCGGTGGCCCTGAAGACGACGGCCCCGCACCTGCGGCACCGCCCCGACCTCGGCGGCGTACGCCTGGACCTGTCCAGTGAGGGCGAGCTGCGGCGCGCCTACGAGGACCTGACCCGGCGTCTCGGCAAGCCCGCCGAGCTGCGGCCGGTCGTGCAGTCGATGGCGCCCCGCGGAGTCGACACCGTCGTACGAGCCGTCATAGACCCGGCCGCGGGCGCCGTGCTCTCCTTCGGGCTCGCCGGAGCCGCCTCCGAGCTGCTCGGTGACACCGCGCACCGGCTGATCCCCGCGACCGACAAGGACGCGCAGGCGATCGTGCGGTCCATCAAGACGTCCCCGATCCTGTTCGGCTGGCGCGGCGCGGCGCCCGTGGACACGCCCGCGCTGGAAGAGCTGCTGCAGCGGGTGTCGCGGCTTGTCGACGACCATCCCGAGGTCGTCGGCGTCGCCCTCGAACCCGTCGTCGTGGCCGAGCGCGGGCTGACCGTTCTCGGCGCCTCCGTCCGGCTCGCGCCGCCGCCCGCCCGCGACGACCTCGGCCCGCGCACCCTGCCCGCCGCGTACTGAACCACCTCGCGACCACCCCGTACGAACCCCTCACGGAGAGTTATCCACAGGGGCATCGGCAGTCTCTTTTCGGGCCTTAGGATGGACCCCATGGCCAAGACCAGTACGACGACCCAAGGGCTCCGCACGGCGATCGAGCGCAGCGGCTACTACCCGGCGCTCGTGGCCGAGGCGGTGGAGGCCGCGGTCGGCGGCGAGCCGATCTCGTCGTATCTGGTGCACCAGGAGACCACGTTCGATGCGAACGAGGTCCGTCGTCATGTCACCGTCCTGGTCCTGACCGACAGCCGCTTCATCGTCAGCCACACCGACGAGCAGGCGGCCGACAGCACGTCCCCGACCTCGTACGCGACGACGTCGACGGAGTCCGTGCAGATCGGCCGGATCTCGTCGGTCGTGCTCAGCCGCGTCGTCGCCAATCCGGAGAAGTACGTCCCGGGGTCGCTGCCCCGCGAGGTCGTCCTCACCATCGGCTGGGGCGCCGTGTCCCGCATCGACCTGGAGCCCGCGACCTGCGGCGACCCCAACTGCGAGGCGGACCACGGGTACACGGGCAGCACGACGGCGGACGACCTGAGCCTGCGCGTCAGCGAGGCCGGGGACGGCCCGGAGACCGTGCGCCAGGCCCTCACGTTCTCCCAGTCCCTCTCCGAGGCCATCGCGGACGCGGGCCGCCGATGACGCAGGCCGCCTGGGACGACGTAGAGCCGCTGCCCGTCCACTCCGCTCCCGTCCCGGCGTACGGCTCCGGATCCCTCGCCGATCTGCTGCCCACCCTCGGCGCCCACCTGGGCGTGCCCGGCTGCACCGCCGCGATCCCCGAGCTGCAGCCGGTCGACCGCGCCTGCGTGTTCCTGATCGACGGCCTGGGCTGGGAGCAGCTGAGGGCGCATCCGGACGAGGCCCCGTTCCTCAGCTCGCTCATATCGTCCTCGCGCGGCGGCACCGGCCGGCCGATCACCGCGGGCTACCCGGCGACGACCGCGACCTCCCTTGCCTCCGTGGGCACCGGCCTGCCGCCCGGCGCGCACGGCCTGCCCGGCTACACCGTGCGCAACCCGGACACCGGCGAGCTGATGAACCAGCTCCGCTGGAACCCGTGGACGAAGCCGCAGGTGTGGCAGCCGTACCCCACGATCTTCCAGCTCGCCCACGAGGCGGGCGTGCGCACGGCGCAGGTGTCCGCGCCGCACTTCGAGTCGACGCCCCTCACGAAGATCGCCCTCAGCGGTGGCTCGTTCTACGGGCGCCTCTCCGGCGAGGACCGCATGGACCTGGCCGCCGAGCAGCTGGCCGCGGGCGACCGGTCGCTGGTCTACACGTACTACAGCGAGGTCGACGGCAAGGGACACCGCTTCGGCGTCGACTCCGATGCCTGGCGCGGCCAGCTCATGTATGTCGACCGCCTCGCGCAGCGCCTGGCCGAGCAATTGCCGCCGCGCAGCGCCCTGTACGTCACGGCCGACCACGGAATGGTCGACATCCCCTTCGACGAGCAGTCCCGCATCGACTTCGACGAGGACTGGGAGCTGGGCGCGGGCGTCGCCTTGTTGGGCGGCGAGGGCCGGGCCCGCCATGTGTACGCGGTGCCGGGCGCGGCGGGCGATGTGCTCACCGTGTGGCGCGAGGTGCTGGGCGAGCAGTTCTGGATCGCCTCGCGCGACGAGGCGATCGCGGCCGGCTGGTTCGGCCCGCAGGTGGATCAACGGGTGTACGACCGCCTCGGCGACGTGATCGCGGCGGCCCGGGACGACGTGGTCCTCATCGCCTCGCGCAACGAGCCGAAGGAATCGCTGATGGTCGGCAACCACGGCTCGATGACGCCGGCGGAGCAGCTCGTACCGCTGCTGGAAGTGCGGTCCTGACCCCACCTGCCCGCCCCGCTCCACTCTCACCCCGCGCAATCCGAAAGGTGCTCAACTTCCCATGCCCGAGCTGGTGTTCTTCTCCGGAACGATGGACTGTGGGAAGTCGACCCTCGCTCTGCAGATCGAGCACAACCGCTCGGCGCGCGGCCTCCAGGGCCTCATCTTCACCCGCGACGACCGGGCGGGGGAGGGCAAGCTCTCCTCCCGCCTCGGCCTGGTCACGGACGCCGTGGAGGTCGCGGACGACCTGGACGTCTACGCGTACGTGGTCGAGCATCTCTCGCACGGCGGCAGGGTGGACTACCTGATTGCGGACGAGGCGCAGTTCCTGGCGCCGGGGCAGATCGACCAGCTGGCCCGCGTCGTCGACGAGCTGGAACTCGACGTCTTCGCCTTCGGCATCACCACGGACTTCCGCTCCAAGCTGTTCCCCGGCTCGCAGCGACTGGTCGAACTGGCCGACCGCGTCGAGGTGTTGCAGGTGGAAGCGCTGTGCTGGTGCGGCGCCCGCGCCACGCACAACGCCCGCACCGTCAACGGCGCGATGGTCGTCGAGGGCGCCCAGGTCGTCGTCGGCGACGTGAACCGCGTGGCGGACGAGATCGGCTACGAGGTGCTGTGCCGACGCCATCATCGGCGCCGGATGACCAGCGCCACCGCGCACGCGGCGCCGCTCTCCCCGGACGTGCTGCCCGTCGGCTCCGCCTGAGCGAACCGCGGGCGCCGGGCAGCCCCGGCTACGCGGCCAGGGACGCCACCACCGAGAACTCCGCCCCCTCCGGGTCCGCCACCGTCGCCACCCGCCCGTGCGAGCCCTCCCGGGCGGGGGCCACCACATGGCCGCCCAGGTCGGCGACCCGCTCCACGGCCTCGTCGACGTCCGCGACCTTGAAGTACGTCATCCAGTGCGGGCCCCGGTCGCGCGGCAGGGCGTGGCCTGCGCCGTGCACGGAGGCCACCGGGTGGCCCGCCAGATGCAGGGTGAGGAAGTCGAAGTCGGCCGATACGAGGGCCTCTTCGGTGTATCCGAAGACCGCCTGGTAGAACTTCGCGACGCTCGCGGTCTCCCGCGTCACCAGCTCGTTCCACACCATCGCGCCCGGCACCCCGGTCACCGCCGAGCCGGCGTGCTCGGCGGCCTGCCAGATCCCGAACACCGCGCCCGCGGGGTCGGAGCCGATCGCCATCCGGCCGGCCTCCCCGGCGTCCAGCGGGCCCACGCCCACCGTGCCGCCGCAGTGCCGCACCGTCTCCGCCGTCGCGTCCACGTCGTCCGAGGCCAGGTAGGGGGTCCAGGCGATCGGCAGGTGGCGGTCGGGTGGCAGCTGGCCGATCCCGGCGACCTCCTTGCCGTCGAGGAGCGCCCGCACGTACGGGCCGAGCTGCTGCGGGCCGGGCCTGAACTCCCAGCCGAACAGCGCCCCGTAGAACTCCTGGGTCGCCGCCATGCCGTGCACCATCAGGCTCACCCAGCAAGGGGTGCCCGGTGCGCGCCGGGCTGCTGCCTCGGTCATCGTCACTCTCTCCTCGGAACGGAACCCTCGGGGCCCGCGGCTCGGGATCCCACATGTCAGTGGCGCCGTGTCGATCGTGGCACTCGGTGCCGCGCGGCGCCCACGGGCCGCGCCGAAACCGGCGGACTCCCCGCTGAGGGTGCCCGAAACGGTGTTTCGCATACGTTTCGGCGCCGCGACCCTGCCATGTCCGGTCAATAGACGCTCGGTAGTCGATCGAGCACGCTATACGACCGGGAGCGCGCGGGCCAGAGCATGAGCAAGGATGGCCCCATGAATGCCATCATCTCCGCATCCGAACTTGCGAGCGAGTTGACGGGCGGGCGGCCCCCCGTGCTGCTCGACGTCCGCTGGCAGCTCAGCCTCGCCAAGACCGCGGGGGAGCCCGCGTTCGACGGCCGCGCCGAGTACGCGAAAGGCCATGTGCCGGGCGCGGTCTACGTCGATCTCGACACAGAACTCGCTGGTCACGCCGGTCCCGGCGAGGGCAGGCACCCGCTGCCCGAGCTGTCCGTGTTCGGCGCGGCGATGCGCGCCGCCGGCGTCTCGGCGGGCCGCGACGTCGTCGTATACGACGGCGGTCAGGGCTGGGCCGCGGCGCGCGCCTGGTGGCTGTTGCGCTGGACGGGTCACCCGTCCGTGCGAGTTCTCGACGGCGGGCTTGCCGCCTGGGACGGCCCCCTGGAGACCGCGACGCCGGAGCCGGAGCCGGGCACCTTCGAGCCTGCACCCGGTGCCACCGGGCTGCTCGACGCGGACGCCGCCGCGGCGCTCGCCCGCTCGGGCCTGCTCCTGGACGCCCGCGCCGCCGAGCGCTACCGCGGCGACGTGGAGCCCATCGACCGCGTCGGCGGCCACATCCCCGGCGCGGTCTCGGCCCCGACCACGGAGAACGTCGGCGACGACGGCCGCTTCCGCCCGGCCGCCGAGCTCGCGGAGCGCTTCAAGTCCCTTGGCGCGAACGGCGATCCGGGCCAGGTCGGCGTGTACTGCGGCTCGGGAGTCTCGGCCGCGCACGAGATTCTGGCGCTCGCCGTGGCGGGCATCGATGCCCGGCTGTACGTCGGTTCCTGGTCGCAGTGGTCCGCCGACGAGGCGCGCCCGGTGGCGACGGGCCCTGATCCTCAGTAGCCGATACTCCTCAATAGCCGATACGCGAAGGGGCCCGCGCCGACTGAACGGCGCGGGCCCCCTTCGCGTACAAGAGGTGGGCTACTCCTGCTTCTTGCGGCGCGTACCGAAGACGATCTCGTCCCAACTCGGCACGGCGGCGCGGCGGCCGGGGCGTACGCCGTCGGCCTCCGCCTGGCGGTCGGTGGTGCCGGTGAGGCGGTCGCGGTGACCGGCCACGGCACGCGGCATCAGGATGTCCGCGTACGCCGATCCGGCCCCTGCCGAGGCCGCCGGTGCCGCCGGCTCCTCCACCTCGGCGGCCGCGGGCGGCTCGGGCTCCTCCTGCGGCGGCTCGGGAGCCACGGCGGGACGCTCGGGCACCGCGAGGTCGCCGCGGTAGCTCGGCACGGCCTCCAGGAGGCTGGTCAGCGAGTCGCGCTCCGGCGGGGCGGACGAGGCGATCGCCGGCAGCTCCGTCTCCTCGGGCTCCGGCTCCGCGGGCGGCGTGGGCCGCTCGAGCTGCCGGTCCAGGGCTCGGTCGAGGGGGCGGTCCAGGGCCCGGTCGAGAGGGCGGTCCCTGGGCAGCCGGGCGATGCGCGGCACGAACGGGAACGTGGGTTCGGGCGTGCCGATGTCGTCGGACTCGCCGATCAGCGAGCGCGCCTCGTCGTCGACGGCCTGGACGAGCCTGCGGGGCGGGTCGTACGTCCAGCTCGCCGAGTGCGGTTCGCCCGCGACCCGGTAGACGAGCAGGACCTCCCAGGTGCCGTCGTCCCGGCGCCAGGAGTCCCACTGGACCGTGTCCTTGTCGGCGCCGCGCAGCAGGAGACGCTCCTGCACCGCCTCGCCCAGCTGGGGTCCCGCGTTCTCGCCGGGGCGGCGCACGGGAGTCTTCCTGGCGCGCTCGGCCATGAACGCGCGCTCCGCGAGCACGGGGCCCTCGAAGCGGCGCACCCGGTCGACCGGGATGCCGGCGAACTGCGCGACCTCCTCGGCGGTCGCGCCTGCCCGTATACGCGCCTGAATGTCGCGCGGGCGGAGGTGGCTCTCCACCTCGATCTCGATCTGGCCGAGGCGCGGACGGTCGCCACGTACGGCGGCCCGGAGGCGCTCGTCGATCGGCAGCGTGTACTCCGTGCTGTCCGCAGCCTTCAGCACCAGCCGTGTGCCGTCGTTAGAGACGGCCACGACACGCAGTTCGGGCATGGGGACCTCCCGGGTGGTGCCTGCCGACGTCACGTGCGTCGCTGCTTCCGCTAGTCGAGTGTGGCCTGCCCGGGTGCAGCCTGCCACAACCTTGCCGAGTTGCCCGGCGTGTCGGGCATGGGCCCTGGTTCGCCGTTATGGCACGGTTACCTATTCGCAACGCTAAGTGACGGACTCCGTCACCCTGTGCAGCGAACCCCCTCCCCACGGTCCTGGCAGGACCCGAGCACCCTGGCGGGAGACCGGACCCAGGGCTCGCAACAGTACTCCATTCGGGCCACTTGCGTGGATCGGCACGCCGCCGAAGTTCTGTCGGGGCGCGGGAGTTGGGGCCGGGGGCTCCCGATCGTGGCGGGCGATGTGTGGGCTCCGCGTGTTCTGCTTCACGAAATCTCCGGAACCGGAACTGATTCCTCCTCCGATACGTCCTTTCTCTTGCGTCCCAGGGAGTTCGCTTACTCTTGGGGGCTTCGCTGGAGCATGGGTGGTTTTGTCGCGAAAGGCAGGCAAGGTTCGACGATGGGCAAGAAGCCGGAGATCTCCGAGGACATATCCGAGGACATGGAGGAGAAGCCCAAGGAGAAGCGGCTGGATCTGAGCGTCCCGCAGGTGGCGGGCAGTGCGGTCGCCGCCGTCGTGGCCGCGAAGCTCGCCTCCGGCCTCGGTGTCTACGGGACGATCCTCGGCGCGGGCGTGGTCAGCGCCCTCGCCACCTGCGGCGGCACGCTCTTCCAGCACTTCTTCAGGCGCACCGGTGAGCAGATACGCGACGTCCGGGTGGTGAAGCCGAAGACCCGGCAGGTGCCGGTGACGGCGCAGGGCACGCCAGTGCCCCGTACGTTCCGCTCGGACTCCTCGATGGACGCCACGCGTGCCATGGTCACGGGCTCCGAGCCGCCCGCGGCGCGACCGCCCATGACGGCGTTGCCGACCACCACGACCTGGGGGACGCACGCGGCCCCGGCGGCGGACGCCGAAGCGGCGACGGACCTTCCGCAGCACTCCGTCCTTGAGCAGGCCACCGCCATGGAGCGGATCCCCGACTCGGCCACCGCGGGGACCCAGCTGCTCGACACGGGCGCGGTCGCCGACCTGCTGCCCGACGAGGACACCGACAAGACCCAACTGCTGGGCGCCGTGGGCGCGACCGCCGCGGCCGACGCCGAGAAGACCCAGCTGATCAGCCCGGAGACGGTCGACCAGGCGACGCGGATGCTGCGCGTCCCCGACGGCGGGCACGCCGAAGGCGGCGAGTTCGTCGAAGGCGGCGCGGACGGCGACGACGAGTTCACCGAGGGCACCGTGCACCGTTCACGCATCAAGAGCTGGAAGCGGCCCCTGATCGCCGCGGCGCTCGTGTTCGGCGTCACCATGTGCGGCATCACGACGTACGAACTGGTGTCGGGCCACACCTTCGGTGGCGGTGGCGGCGGCACCACCATCGGTGACGCCTTCAAGGGGCGGAACTCGTCGTCCGACAGCGACACCACCCCGGACACCACGCAGACGCCGTCCGACGACAGCAGCACCGGCTCGGACACCGGTACGCAGCAGAACGACGACGGGTCCACCACCGCCCCGGACCCGAGCGCCACGCCCTCGACCGGTGACACCAGCGGTTCCGGCACGGGCTCGGACTCCGGTTCGGACAGCGGCTCCTCCGACTCGGGTTCCGACTCGGGCTCGGACAGCGGGTCCTCCGACTCCGGTTCGGACTCGGGCTCGGACTCCGGTTCGGATTCCGGTTCGGACAGCGGCAGCACCACCGACCCGACCACCGCGCCCTCGCAGGGCTCGGACGTCCAGCCGCAGGCGGAGTGACCCGACGGCGGCCCCTTCGGGGGCCGCCCGGTCAGTCGCCGAGGACCCGCCGCAGATAGGCGTTGCCGAACACGCGGTCCGGGTCCAGTCGGTCGCGCAGCGCCGTGAACTCGCCGAAGCGCGGGTACGCGCGCGTGAAGTACTCCGCATCGCGGGTGTGCATCTTGCCCCAGTGCGGCCGGCCCTCGTGCGCGGTGAAGATCTGCTCCGCAGCGGTGAAGTACCGGTGGTACGGCGTCCCCTTGTACATGTGCACCGCCACGTAGGCGGTCTCCCGGTCGGACGCCGTGGAGAGCGCGATGTCGTCGGCCGGGGCGGTGCGGACCTCGACGGGGAAGCTGATCCGCAGGCGTGAGCGGTCGACCATGGACCTCAGCTCGCGCAGCGTGTCCACGAGGGCCGCGCGCGGAACCGCGTACTCCATCTCCACGAAGCGCACGCGGCGCGGCGATGTGAAGACCTTGTAGGGAATGTCCGTGTACGTCCGGGAGGACAGCGCCCGGCTGGAGACCTTGGCGATCGACGGGATCGTGGCGGGCACGGCCCGGCCGATCGAATTGACCACCTGGAACAGGCCGTTGGAGAGCAGCTCGTCCTCGACGAAGCCGCTGAGCTTCGAGACAGGTGCCTCCGGGCCCGCGCTGCGGTTGTTGCGCTTGGTGTTGCAGCTGCCCGTGTGCGGGAACCAGTAGAACTCGAAGTGCTCGTTCTCGGCGTGCAGCTCGTCGAAGTCCGAGAGCACGCGGTCGAAGGTCATCGGCTCCTCGCGCGCGGAGAGCAGGAAGATCGGCTCCACGGCGAAGGTGATCGCCGTGACGATGCCGAGGGCGCCGAGACCGATCCGGGCGGCCGCGAAGACCTCCGGGTTCTCCTTCTCGGAACAGCTGAGGAGCTCCCCGCTCGCGGTGACCAGCTCAAGGCCCTTGATCTGCGCGGCGATCGACGCGGAGTCGCGGCCCGTGCCGTGCGTGCCGGTACTGGTGGCGCCGGAGACCGTCTGCTCCATGATGTCGCCCATGTTCGTGAGCGACAGACCCTCGCGGGCCAGGGCCATGTTGAGTCGCTTGAGCGGGGTGCCGGCCTCGACCGTGACGGTCCCGTTCTCCCGGTCAATGCTGCGGATGCCGGTCAACAGTTGAGGGCGTATCAACATGCCGTCGGTCGCGGCCGCCGCCGTGAAGGAGTGGCCCGAGCCGACGGCCTTCACCTTGAGGCCGTCCTGCGCGGCGCTGCGCACCGCCGCCGTCAGCTCCTCCACGGAGGCGGGCGTCACCTCGCGCACGGGGCGTGCGGTGACGTTCCCCGCCCAGTTACGCCAGGCTTCGCTGCTCCTCCGGCTGCCCGTCCGCGTGCCCGGCGTGCCCCGCTGTGCCCTGCTCATCCGTGCTTCCTCCCCGCTGCGGAACCGGCCGCTTCAGCCGGCGGTAGCCCAGGAGCCCGACGAGGACCGCGACCGCGCCGGAGACTCCCGGCACCGCGTACCCGACTCCGGCCCCGGCCGCGTCGATCACCCAGCCGGCCACGGAGGAGCCGAGCGCGACGCCGACCGAGAGTCCGGTGCTCACCCAGGTCATGCCCTCGGTCAGCTTCGCGCGAGGTACGTGCTGCTCGACGAGGGCCATCGTCGTGATCATCGTCGGTGCGACGGACAGGCCCGCGACGAAGAGCGCCACGGCCAGGAGTGGCAGGTTCCCGACCAGTTGGAGGGGGATCATACTCACGGCCATCGTGACGACACCCACCAGCCACCTGGGAGCGGGCGCCCCCTTGAAGTGCAGCAGGCCGAACAGGGCGCCCGCGACGCAGGACCCGGCCGCGTACACGGCGAGCACCACGCTGGCCATCGACTTCTGTCCGAGCTCCTCGGCGTAGGCCACGGTGACGACGTCGATCGAACCGAAGATCGCCCCTGTCGCGACGAAGGTCGCCACCAGAACCTGCAACCCCCGCGCGCGGAGCGCCGATCCGCGGCTGTGCTGCTCACGCGGGTGCGGTACCGGTTCCGTGGCCCGCTGCGACGTCAGCCAGAAGACACCGACCGCGAGGAAACAGCCCGCCAGGAGCGGCCCCGCCTCCGGGAACCACACCGTGGACAGGCCGATCGAGATGATCGGCCCGAAGACGAAGCACACCTCATCGAGCACCGACTCGAAGGAGTACGCGGTGTGCAGTCGGCGCGGTACGTCTCCGTAGAGGGCCGCCCACCGCGACCGGATCATCGAGCCGACGCTCGGGACGCAGCCCACGAGCGCCGCGCACGCGAAGAGGGTCCAGTCCGGCGCCTCGTACTTCGCGCACAGCAGGAGACCGGTGACGGCGACCAACGAGACCAGCGTGGCCGGCCGGAGCACCCGCCGCTGCCCGTGCCGGTCGACGAGCCGGGAGATCTGCGGCCCGAGCAGCGCGGCGGACAGCGCCACCGTCGCGGACAGGGCACCCGCGAGCCCGTAGCGCCCGGTCAGCTGGGAGACCATCGTGACGATGCCGATGCCCATCATGGACAGGGGCATCCGGCCCAGGAGCCCGGCCGCGGAGAAGCTCTTGGTTCCGGGCGGGGCGAATATGGCGCGGTAGGGGCTGGGCAACTCGACTCCGGTAAGGCGTAAAAGTGGTTGATACAGCTTACGCGCGCCACGACCCGCGCACACGCGGTTTTCCGCCTGTCAGTGCAGGGTGGCAGGATCGAAGTCATGCCAGAAGCGCACGCTGCCAGCCCCGATGCCCGCCCCTACGACGCCCTGCTGCTGCTTTCGTTCGGAGGCCCGGAGGGCCCCGACGACGTGGTCCCGTTCCTGGAGAACGTGACGCGCGGCAGGGGCATCCCCAAGGAGCGGCTCAAAGAGGTCGGGCAGCACTACTTCCTGTTCGGCGGGGTCAGCCCGATCAACGACCAGAACAGGGCCCTGCTCGACGCCCTGCGCAAGGACTTCGCCGACCACGGCCTGGAACTGCCGGTCTACTGGGGCAATCGGAACTGGGCGCCGTACCTGACGGACACGCTGCGCGAGATGGTCACCGACGGCCACCGCCGCATCCTCGTCCTCGCCACCAGCGCGTACGCCTCGTACTCGGGCTGCCGCCAGTACCGCGAGAACCTCGCGGAGTCGCTCGCCGCGCTGGAGGCCGAGGGCCTGGAGCCGCCGCGGATCGACAAGCTGCGGCACTACTTCAACCACCCCGGCTTCGTGCGCCCCATGATCGAGGGCGTCCTGAAGTCCCTCGCCGACCTCCCCGAGGACGTTCGCGCGGGCGCCCACATCGCCTTCACCACGCACTCCATTCCGAACGCGGCGGCGGACACCTCCGGGCGCCCCGAGGAGCACGGCGACGGCGGCGCGTACGTGAAGCAGCACCTGGAGGTCGCGCGGCTGATCGCCGACGCGGTGCGCGAGGAGACCGGCGTCGCCCACCCCTGGGAGCTCGTCTACCAGTCGCGCTCCGGCGCCCCGCACATCCCGTGGCTGGAGCCCGACATCTGCGACCACCTGGAGGAGCGGCACGCGGCGGGCGTCCCGGCCGTCGTCATGGCGCCCATCGGCTTCGTCTCCGACCACATGGAGGTCCTCTACGACCTCGACACCGAGGCCGAGGCGAAGGCCGCCGAGCTGGGTCTGCCGGTGCGCCGCTCCGCGACCGTGGGAGCCGATCCGCGCTTCGCCGCCGCCGTGCGGGAGCTGACCCTGGAGCGGGCCGCCGCCGAGAGCGGACGGAACGTCACTCCTTGCGCCCTGGGAGCCCTCGGCGCCAGTCACGACCTGTGCCCCGTGGGCTGCTGCCCCGCCCGCACCCCCAAGCCGGCAGCCGCCGGCGCCGGCAGCCCGTACGCGTAAGGACAGTCACGTGACCGATCCCCAGGCCACCGAGGCCGACCGCACCGCCGACGACCTCGCGTCGCTCAAGGCGGAACTGCTCGAGATCGCTCTGGAGGCGGCGGCCAGGGCCGGTGTGTTCCTGCGCGACGGCAGGCCCGAGGACCTCGGCGTCGCCGCCACCAAGACGAGCGCCGTCGATGTCGTCACCGAGATGGACATCGCCTCCGAGAAGCTGATCACGGACTACCTGGCCGAGCGCCGCCCCGACGACGGGGTGCTCGGCGAGGAGGGCGCCTCCAGCGAGGGCACCAGCGGCGTCCAGTGGGTGATCGACCCCATCGACGGCACCGTCAACTACCTGTACGGGCGCCCCGATTGGTCCGTTTCCATCGCGGCCCGCAAGGACGGCGAGACCATCGTCGGCGTCGTCGCCGCCCCGATGCGCGGCGAGACCTACCGCGCCGTCCTCGGCGGGGGCGCCTTCGTGAACGACCGTCCCGCGCACACGCGCGTGGCGCCGCCCCTGGAGCTGGCCCTCGTCGGCACCGGCTTCGGCTACCTGGAGTCCCGCAGGGCCCGCCAGGCCGAGGTCCTCGGGCAGTTGGTGCCGCGCGTGCGCGACATCCGGCGCGGCGGCTCGGCCGCCATCGACCTGTGCGACGTGGCGCTCGGCCGCATGGACGCGTACTACGAACGCGGCCTGAACCCCTGGGACTTCGCGGCGGGCGACCTCATCGCGCGCGAGGCCGGCGCCCGCACCGGCGGCCGCCCCGGTGAGCCGCTCTCACCGGAGCTGACGGTCGCGGCGCCCCCCGGCGTCTTCGAGCCGCTCCAGAATTGGCTGGAAGAGCTCGGCGCCTGGCACGACTGAGCGTTCCGGCTCACGGCACGCGAGCTCCCGGCACGGCGCCCGGGAGCGCACACGAAAGGGCCCCGGCGCCCGCCTGGATCGAACCAGGCGCCGGGGCCCTTCCGCGTGCGTCAGACGCTCGAGGCGTGAACCTCCACGCCGTGCTCGGCGGCGAGGCGGCGGAGGTCGTCCAGCTCGCCCTGCTCGACCTCGGCGAGGAAGTCGTCACCGGTCTCGCGCGCCCGCGACAGGTCGGTCTCGGCCGCCCTAATGCGCTGCAGAAGTCCTGCGGTGAATGCGTCCATGGTTGCGCCCCCTCGTCCTGGGTCGTGGGTCGATGGCACGGGGGTGTGCCCTGGGAAGGGGCGATCACGTCCCGAGTCGCCTCTGGCGGATGTGCGGTCTCGACAGCGGCTCGTGGCATGCCACATACAAAGCGTGATCGCGGGTGTACAGCCGTCCTCCCCAAGGCCCCTTCCGCAGAAACCTCAACCCGCGCAGAAAATCCCGCATTCCCCGGGACGCCAGTCCGTCTTACAGCCGGTTTATGGCCGAAAGGGGCAGGATGGGGGCCACAGCTCACACCGAACCTGCCCGCGCGGCCCGAGAAACGCGCTGGTGGGCGACCAGAGGAAGGACAAGCGACGTGCGCGTACTCGTCGTCGAGGACGAGCAACTGCTCGCCGATGCGGTGGCCACCGGACTCCGCCGGGAGGCCATGGCCGTCGACGTCGTGTACGACGGTGCGGCCGCCCTGGAGCGCATCGGCGTCAACGACTACGACGTGGTCGTCCTCGACCGCGACCTCCCGCTCGTGCACGGCGACGACGTGGCCCGCAAGCTCGTCGAGCTGGGCATGCCCACCCGCATCCTGATGCTGACCGCCTCCGGCGACGTCAGCGACCGCGTGGAGGGCCTGGAGATCGGGGCGGACGACTATCTCCCCAAGCCCTTCGCGTTCAGCGAGCTGACGGCCCGTGTGCGGGCCCTGGGGCGGCGTACGAGCATGCCGCTGCCGCCCGTCCTGGAGCGCGCCGGGATCAAGCTCGACCCGAACCGCCGCGAGGTGTTCAGGGACGGCAAGGAGATCCAGCTCGCCCCCAAGGAGTTCGCCGTCCTCGAGGTGCTGCTGCGCAGCGAGGGCGCCGTCGTCTCGGCCGAGCAGCTCCTGGAGAAGGCCTGGGACGAGAACACGGACCCGTTCACCAACGTCGTGCGGGTCACCGTGATGACCCTGCGCCGCAAGCTGGGCGAGCCCGCCGTCATCGTCACCGTGCCCGGCTCGGGCTACCGGATCTGATCCCTCGATGGCTGCCGCACCCGCGCCACCCTCTCAGGCGCCACCGAAACCGACATGGAAGCCCGGGACGAAGGCGGAGCCGCCCTTCCCCTGGCTCCGCCCGACCATCCGGATACGGCTCACGCTGCTCTACGGCGGCATGTTCCTGATCGCGGGCATCCTGCTGCTCTCGATCATCTACCTGCTGGCCGCGCAGGCCCTCGACGTGGGCGGCGACCTGCCGTTCAAGGTCACCGACGGGCACGTCATCAGCACCAGCTGCAATTTCCCGCCGGGGAACATCTCGGCGAGCGAGCTGAACGACCTGATGAACTCCTGCGTCAACAAGCAGCGCCAGCACGCCCTCGACGTGCTGCTCAGCCGCTCCCTGATGGCCCTGATGGGCCTCGCCGTCATCGCCTTCGCCTTCGGCTACGCCATGGCGGGCCGCGTCCTGTCCCCGCTCGGCCGGATCACGCGCACCGCGCGCCGGGTCGCCGGCACGGACCTGACGCGCCGCATCGAGCTGGACGGTCCCGACGACGAGCTCAAGGAGCTGTCGGACACCTTCGACGAGATGCTGGACCGCCTGGAGCGCGCGTTCACGGCGCAGCAGCGTTTCGTCGGCAACGCCTCGCACGAGCTGCGTACCCCGCTGGCGATCAACCGCACCCTCCTGGAGGTGCACCTCTCCGACCCGGGCGCTCCGGTGGAGCTCCAGCAGCTCGGCAAGACGCTGCTGGCCACGAACGAGCGCAGCGAGCAGCTCGTGGAGGGCCTGCTGCTGCTCGCCCGCAGCGACAACCAGATCGTCGAGCGCAAGCCCGTGGACCTGGCTGAGGTCGCCTCGCAGGCGATCGACCAGGCCAGGGCCGAGGCCGACGAGAAGGCCGTGGAGATCCGCGGCGAGTGCAGGGAAGCGGTGATCCAGGGCAACGGCGTGCTCCTGGAGCGCATCGCCCTGAACCTCGTGCAGAACGCGGTCCGCTACAACATCCCCGAAGGGGGATGGGTCCAGGTGGACACGGAGGCCCAGCACGGCCAGGCGGTCCTGGTGGTGGCGAACACGGGCCCGGTGGTCCCCGCGTACGAGATCGACAATCTCTTCGAACCGTTCAGGCGACTGCGCACCGAGCGCACAGGCAGCGACAAGGGCGTGGGCCTCGGGCTCTCCATCGCCCGGTCCGTCGCGCGCGCCCATGGCGGCCGCATCACCGCGGAGCCGCGCGAGGGGGGTGGGCTCGTGATGCGGGTCACCCTGCCGATCTAGGTCGGTTCGACGTGCGTCCCGCGCATGGATCTGACATGCTTCCGCCGACGCGCTGGGGACGTTCGCTTTTGGCTGAATTTTCCGGACCTGCGCCGGGGATTGCCGTGTGTGATCGATCACATGGACATTTTTTCGGCCGTCCACTCTCCGTGATCGCAAAAGCCGTGTGAAAGCCGGGAAAGTCCGGGTTTTCGGGCGCCTTGATCACGGGAAGTACACGGGGTGGCGCCCGTGCAGTGCGGCAATCGGACCGTGTACGGTCCCGTTCGCCACCCAAGACGATCACTCGTGAGGGGTCCAGTTGGGTGTCGATTGAGTAACAGACCTTGATGTGAGGCAAAATCTCCGCCTCAGGTCGGGCACAAGTCCGGCCTCTCATGCGTTACGGCGCTTGAGACACCGCAGACACCCAGAGGGGGAGAGCGACATGGCAACGGATTACGACACCCCACGCAAGACCGATGACGACCTCAACGAAGACAGCATTGAGGAACTGAAGTCCCGGCGTAACGACAAGTCGGCTTCGAACGTCGACGTGGACGAGTTCGAGGCGGCGGAGGGCCTGGAGCTTCCGGGCGCCGACCTCTCGAACGAGGAGCTGGCCGTCCGTGTCCTGCCCAAGCAGCAGGACGAGTTCACCTGCATGAGCTGCTTCCTGGTGCACCACCGCAGCCAGCTCGCGCGGGAGAAGAACGGGCAGCCCATCTGCCGCGACTGCGACTGAGGGCGGGTCGGGCATGACCAGCTCGACCCCGCCCTGGAAGCGCCGCTTCCGCGACAAGAAGGACCGCGGAGCGGTTCAAGGCCCGTCAGAGGCCGTGCGTGACGACGAGCGAGGCTCTTTCCCAGGAGCACCCGGTGCAGAGCCCGGTGCCCCCGGAGAAGACGCCTCGCTCGAATCGGCGGACGCCCCTGAGACGACGGGCGACCTGCCGGTGGCCCCGGCGGCCGACGGTGACGGTGCGCGCAGAGGTGGCGCCGTCGCGAGAAGCGCCAGAACAGCCAGAACGGGGCTGGCCAAGGGCGGCGCTGCCGCCAAGGCCTCCATCGGCTTTCTCGCCGACCGGATCATTGAGAACGCGCCGCGGGTTCCCGTGCGGGACCTGGCGACCCTCCGCAAGCAGTTCCCCGGTCTCGAACCGGAGCGCCTCGCGGACAAGTTGGTCACGGGCGCGGCCGCCGCGACGTCCACCGTGGGCGCGGGAATCGGCGCCGCCGCGATGCTGCCCGTCCCGCCCGCGATGCCGTACGAGCTGGCCACGGAGATCACCGGTGTGGCCGCGATCGAGCTGAAGCTCATCGCCGAGCTGCACGAGGTCTACGGGCTGCGCCCGCCGGGGAATCTGAAGGACCGCAGCACCGCCTACCTGACCTCGTGGACCGAGGAACGCGGCATCGACGTGGCGAAGCCGACGACGATCAACGCGGCGCTCGGCGGGCAGATGAAGCGCGAGCTGCGCCAGCAGATCATGAAGCGCATGGTGCGGAACCTGCCGAGCCTGACGCCGTTCATGGTCGGTGCGGCCGTGGGCGCGTTCATGAACCGGCGCGACACCAAGAAGCTCGCCGACCGGGTGCGTCAGGACCTGCGGCGGCACCAGGTGCCCTGGGAGGCGCTGAGCGAGCTGCCGTCCTTGGAGGAGCCGCCGGACGCCCTGGAGATCGGGGCCTGACCCGTCCGCCTGCGGCCGTGGCCCTCAGGCGCGGCCCAGAGCCTTTGCCAAGGCTTCAGGCTCGCGCGTCGACAGGTAGACGTACGGCGTGGGGTCCGACGGGTCGGTGATCTCGGCCCGCACCGCGGTCGGGACGTAGCTGCGCAGCAGCATGAAGGCGCGCGGGTCGGCCTTGTAGGTGCGCCACGCGCGGGCCTCCTCCGCGTCCAGGACGTGCACCTCGCCGAGCGCCGACAGCGGGATCTTCGCGTCGCCCGCGACCAGCGAGTCGGCCACGACGCGGACCCGCGCGGAGCCGTACGCGCTGGTGATCACAGCCGCGACGAGCAGTCCGCCGACGAAGCCGCCGAGCAGCGGCAACGTGCCGAAGGGCAGCAGGATGACGGCCCCCACGACCCCCACCATGAACGTGATCAACCACCACGAACGCGGCGCGGTGAGTCGTTCGTCGTAAGGCGTCGTCGAGAGCTCCATGGGGTCAAGCTTGGCACGATGCGTGCACTGATAGGACGCGCGGGTAAGGTCTGCGGCTGTGAGTGGTACTTCTGCAGCTCTGACGCCCCCTGCCGACGCCATAGCCCCGGTGCGGCACCCCGACGCGCCCGCCGCCGGTGAGCTCCTCGGCGCGCACTACGGACACTGTTTCGGCTGCGGCGGCGAGCAGCCGCACGGGCTGCACCTGGAGGCGCGGGCCGGTGAAGGCGTCACCGTCACCGCCGAGTTCACCGTGCGCCCCGCGCATCAGGGCGCGCCGGGTCTCGCGCACGGCGGGATCCTCGCGACCGCGCTCGACGAGACGCTCGGCTCCCTGAACTGGCTGCTCCAGGCCATCGCCGTGACCGGCCGCCTGGAGACCGACTTCGTGCGCCCCGTTCCCGTGGACACGGTGCTGTATCTGTCCGCCGAGGTGACGGCCGTCGCAGGACGCAAGATCTACTCGACCGCGACCGGCCGGATCGGCGGCCCCGACGGGCCCGTCGCGGTGCGCGCCGACGCCCTCTTCATCGAGGTCAAGGTCGACCACTTCATCGAGAACGGCCGCCCGGAAGAGATCGAGGCGGCCATGAGCGACCCCGACCAGGTCAGGCGCGCCCGCGCCTTCGAGGTGAATCCGTGAGCACTGCCCCCAGCGGCCCCGGCAACGAACTCGGCGTGCTGGTGCGGCGCGTCGACCCCGACGTGCCGCTGCCTTCGTACGCGCATCCCGGTGACGCGGGAGCCGATCTGCGGACCACCGAGGCGTGCGAACTCGCGCCCGGTGAGCGGGTCGTTCTGCCCACCGGCGTGTCTGTCGCCCTGCCGCAGGGGTACGCGGCCTTCGTGCACCCCAGATCCGGCCTCGCAGCACGCTGTGGCGTGGCTCTGGTGAATGCCCCCGGGACGGTGGATGCCGGGTACCGTGGGGAGATCAAGGTGATCGTGGTGAATCTCGATCCGCGCGAGAGCGTGCGGTTCGAGCGCTTCGACCGGATTGCCCAACTGGTGGTCCAGCAGGTCGAGAGGGTCCGCTTCCAGGAGGTCGCGGAGCTTCCCGATTCGGTGCGGGCCGAAGGGGGCTTCGGGTCCACCGGCGGGCACGCTGCCGTAGGTGGCCCGACCGTTGCCGGCGACGGCGCGGACGGTCAAAAGGGTGGGAATCGATACGCTTCGGTCGTATCCGACCGGGAAGGACAGTGACGTGTTCGGACGTCGTAACAAGGACGGCGCCGCCGAGGATGCGGCCGGCGAGGCCGAGCAGGTCGTCGACAGCGTCGACACGGGCGAGGAGGAGCGCGTCCGGCTCGAGCCCGAGCCCCGTCCCGACGGTCCCTGGGACGCCTCCGAGGTTCGCGAGCCCGGCGAGGGCCGGGTGGACCTGGGCGGGGTCTTCGTCCCCGGCGTGGAGGGCATGGAGCTGCGCGTGGAGGTCGCGGGCGACGCGATCGTCGCGGCGACCGTCGTCCTCCAGGACAGCGCGATCCAGCTGCAGGCCTTCGCCGCCCCCAAGAAGGAGGGCATCTGGGGCGAGGTCCGTGAGGAGATCGCCTCGGGCATCACCCAGCAGGGTGGTGTGATCGACGAGGTCGAGGGCCCGCTCGGCTGGGAGCTGCGGGCCCAGGTGCCGGTGCAGCTGCCGGACGGCACGGGCGGCTTCCAGGTCGTGCGGTTCATCGGCGTGGACGGCCCGCGCTGGTTCCTGCGCGGCGTGATCTCGGGCCAGGGCGCCGTGCAGCCGCAGGCAGCGGGGCTCCTGGAGCAGATCTTCCGCGACACCGTCGTGGTGCGCGGCGAGGGCCCGATGGCCCCGCGCGACCCGATCGTCCTGAAGCTGCCCGACGACGCGCAGATGGTCGCCGAGAGCGCCCAGGCCGATGGCCAGGAGGCCTCCCGCTTCTCCGGCGGCATGGGCCAGCTGGCCCGCGGCCCGGAGATCACCGAGGTCCGCTGAGGCGCTTCTTCGCAGTACGTGACCGGGGCCGCGCATCCGTGAGGGTGCGCGGCCCCGGTTTCGCGCGTCAGGGGGCCCGCGCGTCGCATCAGGGTTGCGTCAAAGCCGCCCGCACGGCCGCTCTCCGGGCCATTTGCACAGTTCACTGGCCTTAGGCTCAGGTTCATGGGACGCGGGACGCGCGGCAAACTACGTATCTACCTCGGCTCGGCGCCGGGCGTCGGCAAGACGTACGCGATGCTGTCGGAGGCGCACCGCCGGGTGGAGCGGGGCACCGACTGCGTCGTCGCGTTCGTCGAGCACCACGACCGGCCGCGCACCGAGGTGATGCTGCACGGCCTGGAGCAGATACCCCGCAAGGAGCTGGCGTACCGGGGGACCGTCTTCCACGAAATGGACGTGGACGCCGTATTGCGGCGCGCCCCCGCCGTCGCCCTCGTCGACGAGCTGGCCCACACGAACGTGCCGGGCTCGCGCAACGCCAAGCGCTGGCAGGACGTCGAAGAACTGCTCGGTGCGGGCATCGACGTCATATCGACCGTCAACATCCAGCATCTTGAGTCACTCGGCGATGTGGTTGATTCGATCACTGGTGTACGTCAACGGGAGACGGTCCCCGACGAGGTCGTCCGCCGTGCCGACCAGATCGAGCTCGTCGACATGTCGCCCCAGGCGCTGCGCCGCCGCATGGCCCACGGCAACATCTACAAGCCCGACAAGGTCGACGCGGCGCTCTCCAACTACTTCCGCCCCGGGAACCTCACCGCTCTGCGGGAGTTGGCGCTCCTGTGGGTCGCCGACCGGGCCGACGAGTACCTCCAGGAGTACCGGGGCGAGCACAACATCCGCTCCACGTGGCAGGCCCGCGAGCGCATCGTCGTCGGCCTGACCGGCGGACCCGAGGGCCGTACGTTGATCAGGCGCGCGGCGCGGCTCGCCGAGAAGGGCGCCGGCGGCGAAGTGCTCGCCGTGTACATCGCCCGCAGCGACGGCCTGACCGCCGCGTCGCCCAAGGAGCTGGCGGTCCAGCGCACCCTGGTCGAGGACCTGGGCGGCACGTTCCACCACGTCATCGGCGACGACATCCCCGCCGCCCTCCTGGAGTTCGCCCGCGGCGTCAACGCCACCCAGATCGTCCTCGGCTCCTCGCGCCGCAAGACCTGGCAGTACATGTTCGGCCCCGGCGTCGGCGCGACCGTCGCCCGCGAGTCCGGGCCCGACCTCGACGTGCACATCGTCACGCACGACGAGGTCGCCAAGGGGCGCGGCCTGCCCGTCGCCCGCGGCGCCCGGCTCGGCCGGTCCCGGATCGTGTGGGGCTGGCTCACCGGCGTCGGCGGCCCCGCGCTGCTCTCGCTGGTCCTCACGCACACCCACAGCGACCTCGGCCTCGCCAACGACATGCTGCTGTTCCTGTCGCTGACGGTCGCTGCCGCCCTGGTCGGCGGGCTGCTCCCGGCGCTCGCCTCTGCGGCCTTCGGCTCGCTGCTGCTCAACTACTTCTTCACGCCGCCGCTGCACCTGTGGACCGTCGCCGACCCCCGCAACATCGTCGCCATCGTGATCTTCGTGGGCGTCGCGGTGTCCGTGGCCTCGGTCGTCGACATCGCGGCCCGGCGCACCCACCAGGCGGCCCGGCTGCGCGCCGAGTCCGAGATCCTCTCCTTCCTGGCGGGCAGCGTGCTGCGCGGCGACACCAGCCTGGAGGCGCTGCTCGAACGCGTACGGGAGACGTTCGCGATGGAGTCCGTGGCGCTCCTGGAGCGGGAGGGCGACACCGCGCCGTGGACCTGCGCGGCGAGCGTGGGGCCGCAGTCCCTCGGCCGCCCCGAGGACGCCGACGTCGACATGCCGGTCGGCGACCACATGGCGCTCGCCCTGACCGGGCGGGTGCTGCCCGCCGAGGACCGGCGCGTGCTCGCCGCCTTCGCCGCGCAGGCCGCCGTCGTGCTGGACCGCCAGCGCCTCCAGTCCGAGGCCGACCAGGCGCGCACGCTCGCCGAGGGCAACCGCATCCGTACGGCCCTGCTGGCGGCGGTCTCGCACGACCTGCGCACGCCCCTCGCGGGCATCAAGGCATCGGTGTCGTCCCTGCGCTCCGAGGACGTCGACTGGTCGCCCGAGGACCAGGCGGAGCTGCTCGCCGGGATCGAGGAGGGCGCCGACCGGCTCGACCACCTCGTCGGGAACCTGCTCGACATGTCGCGCCTGCAGACCGGCACCGTCACCCCGCTCATCCGCGAGATCGACCTCGACGAGGTCGTGCCGATGGCGCTCGTCGGCGTGCCCGACCCGGACCTCCACGTCCACCTGGACGTACCCGAGACGCTGCCCATGGTCAGCGTCGACAAGGGGCTCCTGGAGCGGGCCGTCGCCAACGTCGTCGAGAACGCGGTCAAGTACAGCCCGCCCGACCAGCCCGTCCTCGTCTCCGCGAGCACCCTCGGCGACCGCGTCGAGCTGCGCGTAGTGGACCGCGGGCCCGGCGTCCCGGACGAGGCCAAGGACCGGATTTTCGCGCCCTTCCAGCGCTACGGTGACGCTCCGCGCGGCGCCGGTGTGGGCCTCGGCCTCGCCGTGGCGCGCGGCTTCACGGAGGCGATGGGAGGCACGCTCGGTGCGGAGGACACCCCAGGAGGCGGGCTCACGATGGTCCTGACCCTGCGGGCCGCGGCCCGCACCACCCCCGACGCGGCCCCGGAGGCCGAACCCACCGCAGCAGGAACCCAGAGAGGCAGGAACGCATGACCCGGGTGCTCGTGGTCGACGACGAGCCGCAGATCGTGCGCGCCCTCGTCATCAACCTGAAGGCGCGCAAGTACGAGGTGGACGCCGCGACGGACGGGGCGCAGGCGCTGCAGCTCGCCGCGGCCCGCCACCCCGATGTGATCGTCCTCGACCTGGGCCTGCCCGACATGGACGGCGTCGAGGTGATCAAGGGACTGCGCGGCTGGACCCGCGTGCCGATCCTCGTGCTGTCCGCGCGGCATTCGTCCGACGAGAAGGTCGAGGCGCTCGACGCGGGCGCCGACGACTACGTCACCAAGCCCTTCGGCATGGACGAGCTCCTCGCCCGGCTGCGGGCGGCCGTGCGGCGGGCCGAGCCCACGGGCGGCACCGAGGACGAGTCCATCGTCGAGACCTCGGACTTCACGGTCGACATGGCCGCGAAGAAGGTCAACCGGGGCGGCCACGACGTACGGCTGACCCCGACGGAATGGCATCTCCTGGAGGTCCTGGTGCGCAATACGGGCCGCCTGGTGAGCCAGAAGCAGCTGCTCCAGGAGGTGTGGGGGCCCTCGTACGGGACGGAGACCAACTACCTGCGGGTGTACATGGCGCAGTTGCGGCGCAAGTTGGAGACCGACCCCTCGCACCCGCGGCACTTCGTCACGGAGCCGGGGATGGGGTATCGGTTCGAGCGGTGAGTCCGGGTGTTGAGGCCGCGCGAAAGCGGGGTACACCAGCGGGTACGACCCTGTCACAGGGCCCAGGTACGCTTCCAGTATGAGTGCTGTTCCGCGTTCCGACAGGGCGTCCGAGAAGCCGGCGGGCCGGTTCCGGCGCATGCTCGACAGGCTGTCCAGTTCCCAGGAGGACCTGGAGTCGGAGGAGCTGCGCGAGGACTCGGAGACCACCGGGTGCACGCGCATCGGCGACTGCACGGACCGACAAATGGTCACCGTAACTGGTACGTTGCGCACGGTAACCCTGCGGCCACGCGCCGGAGTTCCCGCGCTGGAGGCGGAGCTGTTCGACGGCTCGGCCGCCGTGGACGTGGTGTGGCTCGGCAGGCGCTCGATCGTCGGGATCGAGCCGGGGCGCAAACTCATAGCTTCGGGCCGGATCTCGATGAGCCGGGGCCGTAGGGTGCTGTTCAATCCGAAGTACGAACTCAGACCGCTCGGACGGGAGTAGCCGGTGACGTCCCTCGACAAGCCGACCGACCGCGAACCCACAGGCGAGGACGGCCAGGACGTCACGGACAAGTCCGTGACCGAGGCCGCGCTCTTCGAGGCCTTCGGCGGCGTGCGGGGCATGGTGGAGACCGTCCTGCCGGGCCTCCTCTTCGTGAGCATCTTCACGGTCAACAAGGACCTGCACATGTCGGCCATCGCGGCCATCGCGGTGTCCCTGGTCATGGTGGCCGTGCGCCTGGTCATGAAGGACACCGTGAAGCACGCCTTCAGCGGCGTCTTCGGCGTCGCCTTCGGTGTGGTCTTCGCGATGATGACGGGCAACGCCAAGGACTTCTACCTGCCCGGCATGCTCTACACGTTGGGGCTCGCGCTCGCCTACATCATCACGACCTTGTGCGGGGTGCCCCTCATCGGCCTGATCCTCGGGCCGGTGTTCAAGGAGAACCTGTCGTGGCGCACCCGCAACCCGGGGCGCAAGAAGGCCTACGCCAAGGCGAGTTGGGCCTGGGGTCTGATCCTCCTGGCCAAGTGCGCGATCCTCTTCCCGATGTACTTCTGGGCGGACACGGACTCGGCCAACACCCAATTCGGCTGGGTGCTCGTCGCGTTGAAGATCCCGCCGTTCCTGCTGGCCGTGTGGCTCACGTGGGTCTTCCTGGCGAAGGCGCCCGCGCCCATCGACGTGTTCGCGGAGATGGAGGCGGCCGACCGCCAGAAGGAGGCCGACCGCGAGAAGGCGGACGCGGCCCGCTCCGAGGGCGGCGCACGCCACCGGCGCGAGGCCTGAGCCCCGTACAACCCGAGTACGACACAAGGAGGCGGCCCCGAGCGAAGAGCTCGGGGCCGCCTCCTTGTTGCCGGCTTTGCGCGGCAGCGCCTACGCGTCCTCGCGCCGCACCGACAGCAGGTCCTCCAGCTGCTCCTCGCGCGCCTGCGCAGCGACGAACAGCAGCTCGTCGCCCGCCTCCAGCGAGTCCTCCGGGCTGGGGGCCAGCACGCGCGTGCCGCGGATGATCGTCACCAGGGACGTGTCCTGCGGCCACTGGACGTCGCCGACCCGGGTGCCGGCCAGGGCCGACTCCTCCGGAAGCGTCAGCTCCACCAGGTTCGCGTCGCCGTGGCTGAAGCGGAGCAGGCGGACGAGATCGCCCACGCTGACCGCCTCTTCGACGAGCGCCGACATCAGGCGCGGCGTGGAGACGGCGACGTCCACACCCCACGACTCGTTGAACAGCCACTCGTTCTTCGGGTTGTTGACGCGGGCGACGACCCGCGGGACCCCGTACTCGGTCTTCGCGAGCAGCGAGACGACCAGGTTGACCTTGTCGTCGCCGGTGGCCGCGATGACCACGTTGCAGCGCTGCAGCGCCGCCTCGTCCAGGGACGTGATCTCGCAGGCGTCGGCGAGCAGCCACTCCGCCTGCGGGACGCGTTCGACCGAGATGGCCGTCGGCGCCTTGTCCACGAGGAGCACCTCGTGACCGTTCTCCAGGAGCTCGCCCGCGATCGAGCGGCCGACCGCCCCGGCTCCGGCAATGGCGACCCTCATCAGTGACCGCCCTCCTCAGGGCCCTCGGCGAACGCCGCCTCGACCTTCTCGACGTCGTCCGTGCGCATCATCACGTGCACGAGGTCGCCCTCCTGCAGCACCGTCTGCGACGTCGGCAGGATCGCCTCGCCCAGCCGGGTCAGGAACGCGACGCGCACGCCCGTCTCCTCCTGGAGCCGGCTGATCTTCTGGCCGATCCAGGACTCCGACGCGTGCACCTCGGCGAGCTGTACGCCACCGGTGGGATCGCGCCACAGCGGCTCCGCGCCGGACGGCAGCAGCCGCCGCAGCATCTGGTCGGCGGTCCAGCGGACCGTGGCGACCGTCGGGATGCCGAGACGCTGGTAGACCTCCGCGCGGCGGGGGTCGTAGATGCGCGCCGCCACGTTCTCGATGCCGAACATCTCGCGCGCGACCCGCGCGGCGATGATGTTCGAGTTGTCACCACTGGAGACGGCGGCGAAGGCGCCGGCCTCCTCGATGCCCGCTTCGCGCAGGGTGTCCTGGTCGAAACCGACTCCGGTGACGCGACGGCCGCCGAAACCCGAACCCAGGCGACGGAACGCCGTCGGGTCCTGATCGACCACGGCGACCGTGTGGCCCTGTTGTTCCAGGGTCTGGGCGAGTTGGGACCCTACTCGGCCACAGCCCATGATCACGATATGCACGGCCCTACCCCGCACTCCTCATAGGCCTTTTGACCTGCGTAAACGTCCTGCTCATGTCTCTCTCTCGCGGCTCGGTCAAGCCCGTGCGGCTCGCTCTCGGGCACCATGCGGGCTGCTGTGCGGCTCGCGCTCTGGACCACCGTATCGGCTCTGTAAGGGAACTCGTCCTCCGCGTCGGCGGCGAGATCGTCGAAGGCGTGGCACAGAGCACGAAGCTGAATGGGGGTGGTGGGTGGGCGGCCCCCCGTTCGAACGCTTACGATCCTCTCCGTGTCCAAACTGACCGACGTGCCCAAACGGATCTTGATCGGGCGCGCACTGCGCAGCGACCGGCTGGGAGAAACGCTCCTGCCGAAGCGCATCGCTCTCCCCGTTTTCGCCTCCGACGCCCTGTCCTCCGTTGCCTACGCGCCTGGTGAGGTCCTGCTGGTCCTGTCCGTGGCGGGCGTGTCGGCGTACCACTTCAGCCCGTGGATCGCCCTGGCGGTCGTCGTGGTGATGTTCACCGTGGTGGCGTCGTATCGGCAGAATGTGCACGCCTATCCGAGCGGCGGCGGTGACTACGAGGTCGCCACCACCAACCTCGGGCCCAAGGCCGGTCTGACGGTCGCCAGCGCGCTCCTCGTGGACTACGTCCTCACCGTCGCGGTCTCCATCACCTCCGGCATCGAGAACCTGGGGTCGGCGATCCCGTTCGTGGTCCAGCACAAGGTGCTGTGCGCCGTCGCGGTGATCCTGCTGCTGACCCTGATGAACCTGCGGGGCGTCAAGGAGTCCGGCTCGCTCTTCGCGATTCCGACGTACGTGTTCGTCGTGGGCGTCTTCATCATGATCGCGTGGGGCGGCTTCCGCGCCCTCGTGCTCGGCGACACCATGCGCGCGCCCACCGCGGACTTCCACATCAAGGCCGAGCACCAGGGCCTCGCCGGCTTCGCCCTCGTCTTCCTGCTGCTGCGCGCCTTCTCCTCCGGCTGCGCCGCGCTCACCGGCGTCGAGGCCGTCTCCAACGGTGTCCCGGCCTTCCGCAAGCCGAAGTCCAAGAACGCGGCGACGACGCTCACCATGATGGGTGCGCTCGCCATCACCATGCTCGTCGGCATCATCGGCCTCGCCCTGGTCACCAAGGTCCGGATGGCCGAGCACCCGGCGCACGACCTGCTGAAGAGCGGCGTGCCGGTCGGCTCCGGCTATGTGCAGGACCCGGTGATCACACAGGTCGCCGAGGCCGTCTTCGGCAACGGCAGCTTCCTGTTCATCGTGCTCGCCGCCGCCACGGCCCTCGTGCTGTTCCTCGCGGCCAACACGGCGTACAACGGCTTCCCCGTGCTCGGCTCGATCCTCGCCCAGGACCGCTATCTGCCGCGCCAGCTGCACACCCGCGGCGACCGCCTCGCGTTCTCCAACGGCATCGTCCTGCTCGCCGGCGCCGCCGCGCTGCTCGTCGTCATCTATGGCGCCGACTCGACCCGGCTGATCCAGCTCTACATCGTCGGCGTGTTCGTCTCGTTCACGCTCAGCCAGATCGGCATGGTGCGGCACTGGAACCGGCACCTGGCCAAGGAGCGGGACAACGCCAAGCGCCGCCACATGATCCGGTCCCGGGCGATCAACGCGTTCGGCGCGTTCCTGACCGGCCTGGTCCTCGTGGTCGTCCTCCTCACGAAGTTCACGCACGGCGCGTGGGTCGCGCTGCTCGGCATGTGCATCTTCTTCGTGACGATGACCGTGATCCGCAAGCACTACGACCGGGTCGCCGAGGAGATCGCCGCTCCGGAGACGCCGACGGACGACAGCGTGCGTCCCTCGCGCGTGCACTCCCTCGTGCTCGTGTCGAAGATCCACCGCCCGACGCTGCGTGCCCTCGCGTACGCGAAGCTGATGCGCACGGACACCCTTGAGGCCCTGAGCGTCAATGTTGATCCGGTCGAGACGAAGAACCTGAGGGAGGAGTGGGAGAGCCGCGGCATTGACGTACCGCTCAAGGTCATTGATTCCCCGTACCGGGAAATCACCCGGCCGATCATCGAGTACGTCAAGAACCTGCGCCGCGAGTCCCCGCGCGACGCGGTCAGCGTGATCATCCCCGAGTACGTGGTCGGCCACTGGTACGAGCACCTGCTGCACAACCAGAGCGCGCTGCGCCTGAAGGGCCGCCTGCTCTTCACGCCCGGCATCATGGTGACCTCGGTCCCGTACCAGCTGGAGTCCTCCGAGGCCGCGAAGAAGCGGGCCCGCAGGCGGTCCGAGTGGAACGCGCCGGGTGCCGTGCGCCGCGGCCCGGTCGAGAAGCGCCCGAAGGAGCCCAGCTCGAAGTAGCCGGGAACGTGCCCTGGTGAGCGGCCGGGCGACAGCCACGTAAACTGGTGGGCTGTTGTCCGGCCGCTTTCACGTGCGGTCGCGGCGGCCGACGAACTTCCCCCTTACGTACTGGAGCCCCGCCATGCAGGCAGAACCGACGAAGTCACTGGTGGGGGAGGAGTACGAGGTCGAGGTCGGCCCCGTCGCGCACGGCGGTCACTGCATCGCGCGCACCGCCGAGGGCCAGGTCCTCTTCGTCCGGCACACGCTGCCCGGCGAGCGGGTCGTGGCGCGGGTGACCGAGGGCGAGGAGGGCGCGCGCTTCCTGCGCGCCGACGCCGTCCAGGTCATCGAGGCCGCCAAGGACCGCGTCGAGGCGCCCTGCCCGTACTCCGGTCCCGGCCGCTGCGGCGGCTGCGACTGGCAGCACGCCAAGCCCGGCGCGCAGCGCCGCCTCAAGGGCGAGGTCATCGCCGAGCAGCTGCAGCGGCTCGCGGGCCTCACGCCCGAGGAGGCCGGCTGGGACGGCACGGTCATGCCGGCCGAGGGCGACAAGCTCCCGTCGGGCGAGGTCCCGCAGTGGCGCACGCGCGTCCAGTACGCGATCGACGCCGACGGCAACGCGGGCCTGCGCCGCCACCGCTCGCACGAGGTCGAGCCGATCGAGCACTGCATGATCGCCGCCGCTGGCGTGTCCGAGCTGGGCATCGAGAAGCGCGACTGGTCCGGCATGGACTCGGTCGAGGCGATCGCGGCGAGCGGCTCGCAGGACCGCCAGGTGATCCTCACGCCGAAGCCCGGCGCCCGCCTGCCGATCGTCGAGCTCGACAAGCCGGTCTCCGTCATGCGCGTCGAGGAGAAGGACGGCGGCGTGCACCGCGTCCACGGCCGCCCCTTCGTGCGCGAGCGCGCCGACGACCGCACCTACCGGGTCGGAAGCGGCGGCTTCTGGCAGGTCCACCCGAAGGCGGCGGACACGCTGATGCGCGCCGTCATGCAGGGCCTGCTGCCGCGCAAGGGCGACATGGCGCTCGACCTGTACTGCGGCGTCGGCCTGTTCGCGGGCGCGCTCGCCGACCGGATCGGCGACAAGGGCGCGGTCCTCGGCATCGAGTCCGGCAAGCGCGCGGTCGAGGACGCCCGGCACAACCTGGAGTCCTTCGACCGGGTCCGCATCGAGCAGGGCAAGGTCGAGTCGGTCCTGCCGCGCACCGGCATCTCCGAGGTCGACCTCATCGTCCTGGACCCGCCGCGCGCGGGCGCCGGCAAGAAGACGGTCACCCACCTCACGACCCTGGGCGCCCGCCGCATCGCCTACGTCGCCTGCGACCCGGCCGCCCTGGCGCGCGACATCGCGTATTTCCAGGAGGGCGGGTACCGGGTGCGGACGCTGCGGGCGTTCGATCTGTTCCCGATGACGCATCACGTGGAGTGCGTGGCGATTCTGGAGCCGGCAGCGAAGGGGAACTGACCCGTCCAGCTCGGGGCTGCCTGGCTCACGCTCCGGTTCCTTCAATTCTCCTTCCAAAGAGCCGAGCGGCGTCTTTGGGTGCGACGCTGAACCGGGCGGCTGAGGGCGAGTTGAAGAGCGTCGCCACCAGACCCGCTGTCGGACTTGCAGGCACCGGGGATCCGGAAAACCCATCGCGCTCGAATCGCTTTTCTGTACGATTGCTCTCCTTCTGGTGGAACCAGGGGCTCGAGACGTCGCTTCCAGTCCTGCGGACTCGCTGCCGGCGTCTCGCACTGAACCCTCCCCTACGGGAGGCCGAGTGAAGGGGAAGCTGTGCCCAAGAGCGCTTTCGTCTATGTGCCCGCGCCGTCCCGAGTGAACTTCGAGGTCGGTCTTGAACAAGGCCTGTGGGGCTGGCGCGCCAGCGCGCTGGACAAGGCGGGTGCCCGGGAGGCAGTGCAGTCCCTCGAAGAGGGCGACTTCCTTGTCCTGGGGCACCGCGGGCCCAACAGTCGTGTGGCGCCGGGAGGTTGGAGCGGCGCCAGTCTGCGGCGTGTGGTTGTGGCCAAGGTGATCCGGGCGTATTTCACCAGCGTCGACGCTGTATGGCAGGACGACGTCTACCCGGAACGGATCGGCATCGAGGTACTGGAGGAGGAGCAGGACGTTCCGGGCGCCGTGTTTGGCTCCGAAGCGATGGAGGCGCTTCGACTGTCCGCCAACAAGCAGGGTGCTGCCGTCCTTCTGCCGGGTGCCGCTCCAGTCGCAGAGTTTGCCGATTCCCTCGACCGGACTCCTGACGAGCCTGCCGGTGGGGTGCTGGACCACGATGGCGAGGACAGCGCGATAGCTCAGGTCCTGGTCCGGCGGGAGCAGGGAAAGCTGCGCCGGAGGCTGATCGGAGCGGCCCGGGTGAAGACCTGCGCCATATGTGGCAAGGAATTGCCCGTGCGTCTCATACGTGCGGCACACATCAAGCGGCGCAGTGCAGCCAGCTGGTCGGAGCGGCGCCTGATGGACAACATCATGCCCGCCTGCCTTCTCGGCTGCGACGAACTCTTCGAGCAGGGTTTTGTGTTTGTCACCCAGGAGGGCACTGTGGCCGCGTCTTCGAAGGCAAAGGACGCGCGTGATCTGGCCGCGGCGGTGAGCATGCTCGAGGGGCAGCAGGTCGCTGACTACGGCCCGCATCGCGAGCCCTATTTCGCCTGGCATCGTAGCCATATCGCCTAGTAGCCAGGAGAGTTCGCCCTCACTGTGCTTTTGACGTCCGCCGATCCGCCTGTACCCCGTCTGGGCCTCGCCTCGGTGGCGCGTTTGACATCCGTACGTCGCGCGAAGCGGCAGCACAGCGACGGCCAGGATGACGACGGAGAAATGCTCACCGCCCGAACTTCGCCACCGCCTCCGCCGTGACCGGTGTGAAGAAGTTGACCAGGTTTCCGTCGGGGTCGCGCAGGAGCAGGGAGCGGTTGCCCCAGGGCATCGTGGTGGGGCCGGCGACGAAGTGCGTCACGTGGGCGGTCAGCTCCCGATAGGTGCGGTCCACGTCGTCGACGAGGAACTCCGTGATCACGCTGTGGTTCGCCGCCGGGCGGGCCGAGTCCGGGGCGAACAGGGGGACCGTGCGGGTGCCGGCGATCGCGAGCGTGGCGTGTGGCGTACGGAGTTCGGCGAAGTCCTCGGTCGCCCAGGCCGCCGCCACTCCCGTGGCCCGCTCGTAGAACGCGACGAGGCGTGCGACGTCGGCCGTGATGACGCGGATCGATACGAAGTCCATGAGGTCCTCCTGAGCTCTGGGCGGGTCGGGTGCTTCGCAGGCTAGGAGCAATAGCGGACAGAATCGGTCCGGTATGCGCGCTAGCCTGCGAGCATGTCCCGACCGACCAGCCGCGTGCTCACCCTCCTCGAGCTGCTGCAGTCCGGCGGCACCCGGACCGTCGCCGAACTCGCCGACCGGCTGGGCGTCGACGGGCGCACCGTGCGGCGGTACGTCGACCACCTCGTCGACCTCGACGTTCCCGTGGAGTCGGTGCGCGGCCGCTACGGCGGGTACCGGCTCGGGCCGGGCCACCGGCTGCCGCCCCTCATGCTGAGCGACGACGAGGCGCTGGCCGTGCTGCTCGGTCTGATCGCCGGCCGACGGGCGGGGCTCACGGCGGCGGGCGACACGGCGGGCGAGACCGCCGCGGCGAAGATCAGGCGGGTGCTGCCGAGGCCGCTCGCCCGGCGCCTCGACACGCTCCTGGACGCGCTCTCCTTCACCGACGGGCCCGGCGAGCGGGCCCCCGCCCCGGACGCCGGAGTGCTGCTCACCCTCGCCGACGCGGTGCGCCACCGCCGTCCGGTCTCGGTGCGGTACGTCGACGGGGAGGGCCGGCGCAGCGAGCGCACGCTGCATCCGTACGGGATCGTCGCCCACGCGGGCCGCTGGTACGTCGCCGGGCAGCACGCCGGGCTCGACGAGGACCGGACCCTCCGGCTCGACCGGATTGCGGACGCGCGGGCGCTGCCCGGCACGTTCGAGGAGCCGGAGGGGCCCGCTCCGGAGCAGCGCGTGCTGGCGGGGCTCGCCACGGCCGCGTACCGGTACGAGGTGACCCTGCGGATCCACGGCACCGTCGAGCAGATCCGGGCCCGACTCCCCGCGAGCGTCGCCGTCCTGGACGAGACCCAGCCGACGGAGGGGCGCCTGCGACGGGTGGAGCTGCGGGCGCAGCGGCTCGACTGGCTGCCCCCGGTGCTCGCCTCGCTCGACCGGCCGTTCGTCGTCGAGCGGCCCGTCGAACTCCGGGAGCTCGTCGGCGAGTTCGCCGAACGGCTCGCCTCGTACGCCCGTCGGACCTGACGTCACCCTCGCGGCGGCGCCGTCGACCCCCTCGGCGTCAGCGAAGGAGTCGGCACCGGCCCCGGTTTCGCCGGGTTGCCCGCGATGATGTCGAAGAGGACGCGGGTCACCTGGGCCCCGAAGCTGTGCACGTCGTGGCTCATCGCGGAGAGCGTGGGGTGGGTGAGGCGGCAGAGCTGGGAGTCGTCCCAGGCGAGCAGCGAGAGCTCGTCGGGGACCGCCACCCCCATCTCCGCGGCGACCCCGAGCCCGGCCACCGCCATGATGTCGTTGTCGTAGACGATCGCGGTCGGCCGGTCGGGGCGCAGCAGGAGGGAGCGCGTGGCGCGGGCCCCCTCCTCGTCCGCGAAACCCGTGGTGAGGTGCAGGCTCGCGTCGAGGCCGAGCCCGCTCAGCGTCGACTGGAACGCCTCCTCGCGGATCGCGCTGTGCCCGAGGTCGGCCGGGCCGCCGACGCGGGCGATCCTGCGGTGGCCGAGCGCCGCGAGATAGCGCACGGCCTCCGTCATCGCGGTGGCGTCGTCCGTCCACACGGAGGGCAGTCCGCCGGTGAGGTCCGGGTGGCCGACCGCGACGGCCGGGAGGCCGAGGCGGGTGAGCGGCTCCACGCGCGGGTCGTCCTGGTGGAAGTCGACGAGGACGCTGCCGCCGATCTGCCGTTCGCGCCACCACGTCTGCTGGAGCGCGATCTCCTCCTCCAGGCTGCTGACCAGGCGCAGGAGCAGCGAGCAGGAGTGCTCCGCGAGGACGCTCTCGATGCCGGAGATGAACTCCATGTAGAACGGTTCGAGGCCGAGCAGTCGCGCCGGGCGGCACAGCGCGAGGCCGATCGTGTCCGTGGTGCGCCGGGAGAGGCTGCGCGCCGAGGAGTTCGGCGCCCAGCCCAGCTCCCGCGCGGCGGCGAAGATCCGCTCGCGGGTGGCATCGGAGAGCCCCGGCTTCTGGTTGAACGCGATCGACACCGCACCCTTGGACACCCCGGCGGCCGCGGCGACGTCCTTGATGGTGACGTTGCGGATGGGGGCGCTCACGCGGGTTCCACGCAGAAGAGGGCGGCGCGGATCGCGTTGGCTCCCGCGTCGCGCGCGCCGGTGAGGCGGATCCGGGCCCGCTCGCCGGGCAGCAGTGTGACCAGGCCCCGGTCGGCGCGCGCGTGCGGGGCGACACGGTCGGGCTGGAGCAGCAGGTCGCGTACGAGGGTCTGGGCGGTCACCACGACGTCGACTGTATCCGGGTCCCCGCCGACGGTCTCCGTCACGACCGTGAAGCGGGGCTCGGGGTAGCCGAACTCCTTGTCCCGTACGGGGAAGTGCAGCGCGCGCGAGCCGTCCGCGTCCGCGACCAGGAACTCCTTGGCCGAACCCGCCGCGGGCAGCACCGTGCGCGGCACCGGTATCCGCGTCACCTGACGTGCGCCCGCGGTCGCCCGCAGCCGGGTCTGTCCGGCCGTGGTCCCGTCGGCGCGCATCAGGCGCAGGGTGACGGTGGTCTCCCAGGGCGTCGCGCCCAGGTTCGAAAGCACCAACTCCGTGTCCTCACCGGCCGGCTGCAGGGTCAGGAGCCGGTCGGCGTACACCCGGCGCAGCTCGTGGTGGAGCGGCTTGAGGCGGCCGTCGCCGTCGACCGCGGACCACGAGCTGACCGGCCAGCAGTCGTTGAGCTGCCAGACGACAGTGCCAGCGCAGCGCGGCCAGTTGGCGCGCCAGTGCTCGATGCCGGTGGCGACGGCGCGGGCCTGCACGACCTGGGTGAGGTAGTGCCAGCGGTCGAAGTCGCCCTCGGGCGGGGCGAAATGGCGCTCCAGGCCGCGCTGGAGTTTGCCGTTCCCGTCCTCCGCCTTCTGGTGGTGCAGCATGCCGGGGGAGTCGGGTGCGAGCCGCTCGCCGGGCAGGGCGCGGCGCAGCGTGGCCATGGCGGGCGGCGCCTGCCAGCCGAACTCGGCGACGAAGCGCGGGACTTCGCTGCGGTACTCGGTGTAGTCGAGCCGGTTCCACACCTCCCACGAGTGGAACGTGCCGTGGTCGACGTCGTTGGGATGGTGGTCCCACGAGCCGGACCAGGGACTGCCTGCCGTGTACGGGCGCGTGGGATCCACCTCGGCGACCACGCGCGGCAGCAGGCCGAGGTAGTAGCCCTCGCCCCAGGAGTCCCCGGCGAGCTCCTCCTCCCAGCCCCACTCGCGAAAGCCCCACAGGTTCTCGTTGTTGCCGTTCCACAGGACGAGGCTGGGGTGCGGCATCAGACGGCACACGTTCTCGCGGGCCTCGGCCTCCACCTCGCCGCGCAGCGGCTGCTCCTCCGGGTAGGCGGAGCAGGCGAAGGGGAAGTCCTGCCAGACCAGGAGGCCCAGCTCGTCGCACGCGTCGTAGAAGGCGTCGTCCTCGTAGATGCCGCCGCCCCAGATGCGGACGAGGTCGACGTTCGCCTCGGCGGCCTGGGCGAGGCGGGTGCGGTAGCGCTCGGGGGTGACGCGGGAGGGCAGGACGTCGTCGGGGATCCAGTTGATGCCCCGTACGAAGACGCGGACGCCGTTGACGACGAAGGTGAACCCGGTGCCGTGGTCGTCGGCGCTCCGGTCGATCTCGACGGTGCGGAAGCCCACGCGGCGCTGCCAGATGTCCAGCTCCTCCGAGCCGTCGAGCAGCGTCAACTCGATGCCGTACAGCGGCTGTTCGCCGTGACCGCGCGGCCACCAGAGGCCTACGTCGGGGACGTCCAGGACGAGCGTGGCCGCGTCGCCCTCCACGGATGCCTGTGCCTCCACGCCCGCCACGGAGGCCCGCGCCGTCAGCGGTCGGCCGGCGCCACGCTCGGTGCGTGCAACCTCAACTCGCAGCTCGACGCGCCCTGTTGATCCGTCGACCGTCACCATCGGCCGCACCTGCGCGAGGCGTGCGGTCGACCAGCGCTCGATGCGGACCGGGCGCCACAGGCCCGCCGTCACCACGGTGGGGCCCCAGTCCCACCCGAAGGAGCAGGCCATCTTGCGGATGTACTGGGACGGTGCCGGATAGACGTTGGGTCGCTCGCCCGTCAACTCCCTTACGGCAGCGGCCTCTTCGTAGGCGGAGGCGAATTCCACCCGCAGTTCGCCGGAGCGGCCGGTGATGTCGAACCGGTACGAGCGGTGCATGTTGCGGGTGCGGGCGAGCGGCTTCCCGTCGAGGGTGATGCGGGCCGCCGTGTCGATGCCGTCGAAGACCAAGTCCGTGCGCTCGTGGGCACTTTGAGTCGCGGGCAACGGAATTGCGTATGTCCAGGAGCGCCGGCCCACCCACTCGACCTCGTGCTCGTTCGTGCCGAGAAACGGGTCCGGGATCAGGCCCGCGGCCAGGAGGTCGGTGTGGACACAGCCGGGGACGCGGGCGGGGATCCCGGTCCCGTCGTGGTCGAGGATCCAGCCCTCGCCGAGCTGGACGGCGTCCTTCATGTGCGGCTCCCATCGGGCGTACAGCAGGCCTGAGTTCGCGATCCGCGCCAACTTAACTCCGGTTGAGTGAACCGGTCTAGTCTCCTTCCCCTACGTGGATTTGGGGTTCGCCGCGCCAAGGGGCTTTACCGGTTCACAGTTCGCTGCCATAGTGCCGTCAGCCGCTGGGCCGGAGCCGTCAAACCCTCGAAGGAGTGGGGCACATGAGGAAGAAGCCGAGCAAGCCGTTGGGCGTCGCGCTGCTCGCCACCGCGATGCTGGCCGTCGCGGGGTGCAGTGGAGGAAGCACGGGTACGGGCGGTGAGGCGAAGGCGCCCGGCGACCCCAAGGACGTGTCGGGCACCATCACCGTCCTGACCCACCGCACCGACCTCGTACAGAGCGGCGCGATGAAGAAGTACGCCGCCGAGTTCAACAGGACGTACCCCAAGGTGAAGGTCAAGTTCGAGGGCATCACCGACTACGAGGGCGAAGTCAAGATCCGCATGAACACCGAGAACTACGGTGACGTGCTGATGATCCCCGGCGTCATCGCCAAGAACGACTACCCGAAGTTCTTCGCCCCGCTCGGCGAGACCTCCGACCTGAAGAAGACGTACCGCTTCACCGGCAAGACGGACGTCCGGGGGAAGACGTACGGCATCGCCAGCTTCGGCACGGTCAACGGGTTCCTCTACAACAAGGCCGTGTGGAAGAAGGCCGGCGTCACCAAGTGGCCAACGGCACCACAGGAGTTGCTCGACGACCTGAAGGCGGTCAAGAGCCGCACGGACTCGGTGCCGTACTACACGAACTTCAAGGACGGCTGGCCGCTCAGCAGCCCCTGGTCCAACTCCATTGGCTCCGTCAGCTGCGACGCGCTCGCCAACGACAAGCTCGCCGCAGACAAGAAGCCGTGGGCCGAGGGCAGCGACCTCAACGTCATCGACACGCTGCTGTACGACATCGTCCACGACAAGTACGCCGAGAAGGACCCGACCACCACCAACTGGGAGAACTCCAAGAACCTGCTGGCCAAGGGCAAGATATCGAGCATGCTGCTCGGCTCCTGGGCCGTTACGCAGATGCAGGACGCCGCGAAGAAGGCGGGGGAGAACCCGGACGACATCGGGTTCATGCCGTTCCCCGTGCAGAAGGACGGGCGGTTCTGCGCCACGATGCTCTCCGACTACCAGCAGGCCGTGAACATCCACTCCGAGCACAAGGCGGCCGCCCGCGCCTGGATCGACTGGTTCACCGAGAAGTCCGGCTACGCGGCCAAGGAGGGCGCCGTCTCCGCGCTGCGCTCCGCGCCGATGCCGGCCACGCTGAAGCCCTTCGAGGACAACGATGTCAAGTACATCGAGCGCTCGGAGGCGAAGACCGGCGAGGTCAACGCCATCGACAACGCGGCGGAGATCGGGTTCAGCAAGCCGGACTACCGGCAGAAGCTGGTCGACATCGCGCGAGGGGCGCAGAAGGGGTCGTTGGAGGGGTACTTCGCGGAGCTTGATGAGCGGTGGGGCGATGCTGCCGCGAAGGCGGGCGGGTGACATGGCCTCCGACGCGAAGGTTGCTTCAGCGCCTACCGTTCCTACGTCTCGGGGCTCTGCCCCGGGCCCCGCTGCTCAATCGCCGCAGGGGCTTGGATGGGTCACCCGCATCACCCCCTGGATGTTTCTGCTGGTGCCGCTCGGGTTGTTGGTGACCTTCACGTATGTGCCGGTCGGGAACATGCTCTATTACAGCTTCACCGACTGGGACGGTGTCAGTCCCGAGCGGAACTTCACCGGGGGCGACAACTACGTCCAACTCTTCACGCGGCCCGAGCTGTTCAGGGTGTTCCTCGTCAGCTTCTACTACCTGGCCGCGTCCGCCGTGCAGATCGTGATCGCGCTCTACTTCGCGACGGTGCTCAGCTTCGATCTGCGCTTCCGGAACCTGTTCAAGGGCATCCTGTTCTTCCCGTACCTGATCAACGGCGTCGCCATCGGCTTCGTCTTCCTGTACTTCTTCCAGGACGGCGGCACCCTCGACTCGGTCCTGTCGTGGTTCGGGGTCGGCGGCGACCACGCGTGGCTCGGCGACGCGGAGTCGGCGAACACCTCGCTCGCGGGGGTGTCCGTGTGGCGGTTCACCGGACTCAACTTCGTGCTGTTCCTCGGCGCGATCCAGTCGATCCCGGGGGAGCTGTACGAAGCCGCGCAGCTCGACGGCGCGAGCCGCCGGCAGCAGTTCCGGCACATCATCGCGCCGGGCATCAAACCGGTGATCGGCCTCAGCGTCATCCTGGCGGTCTCGGGCTCGCTCGCCGTCTTCGAGATCCCGTACATCATGACCGGCGGCGCGACCGGCACGTCGACCTTCGTCATCCAGACGGTGAAGCTCGCCTTCCAGTTCAACAAGACGGGGCTCGCCTCGGCCTGCGCCGTGGTGCTGCTCCTGATCATCCTGCTGATCACGTGGATCCAGCGCCGCCTGGTGCCCGACGACAAGGTGGATCTCGTATGACCGTGCTCCCCGTACCGCAGGACCGGGCCGCCACCGCCCGCGGGCGGCCGCGCGTCGGCACGGCCCTCACGTATCTCTCGTTGGTCGTCGCCTCCCTCGTGGTCCTGGTGCCGCTCGTCGTCGTGTTCCTCACGTCGCTGAAGTCGTCGGGCGAACTCACGCGGGGCGGTGGGGCGTTCAGCCTGCCCGACGACTGGCTGAACCTGTCCAACTACGTCACGGCCTTCCGCGACGGCAAGATGCTCACGGCGTTCGGGAACACGGCGTTCATCCTGCTGTTCTCGATCACCGGCACCGTCCTCATCGGTTCGATGACGGCCTATGCGATCGACCGCTTCGAGTTCCGGCTGAAGAAGACGGTCATGGCGCTGTTCCTCTTCGCCACGCTCGTGCCCGGGGTGACGACGCAGGTCGCCACCTTCCAAGTGGTCAACAGCTTCGGCCTGTTCGACTCGAGGTGGGCGCCGATCCTGCTCTACATGGGCACGGACATCGTCTCGATCTACATCTTCCTGCAGTTCATCAGGAGCATTCCGAGGTCCCTGGACGAGGCGGCGCGGATCGACGGCGCCAACACCTTCACCGTCTACTGGAAGATCATCCTGCCGCTGCTCAAGCCGGCCATCGCCACCGTCGTCATCATCAAGGGCATCACGACGTACAACGACTTCTACATCCCGTTCCTCTACATGCCGTCTGAGGAGCACGGGACGATCTCCACGGCCCTGTTCCGCTTCAAAGGGCCGTTCGGCGCGCACTGGGAGGACATCTCGGCCGGCACCGTCCTCGTGATCCTGCCGACGCTGCTCGTCTTTCTCTTCCTGCAGCGCTACATCTACAACGGCTTCACGTCGGGTGCCACGAAATGACCGGCGGGACCGCACGACGCGTCACGATCACGGATGTCGCGGCCCGCGCCGGGGTGTCGCGGGGCGCGGTCTCCCTCGCGTACAACAACCGCCCCGGGGTCTCCGACGCCACGCGCGGCCGCATCATGGCGGCGGTCGCCGAGCTGGGCTGGTCGCCGCACCGGGCGCCGCGCAAGCTGTCCGGGGCGGAGACCGGCGCCGCGGACACCGTGGGCCTCGTCATCGCGCGACCGGCACGCCAGCTCCAACTGGAGCCGTTCTACGTGGAGTTCATCGCGGGCGCCGAATCGGTCCTGGAGGAGCACGGCTGCTCGCTCCTCCTCCATCTCGTGCGGGACACCGACCGGGAGATCGCCGTGCACCGGCAGTGGTGGCGCTCCCGCATGATCGCCGGATCCATCCTGGTCGACCTCCAGCACGACGATCCCCGGATCGCCGCCCTGCGGGCCATCGGACTCCCGGCGGTGGCGGTCGGTCATCCGTCGCTGGCCGGCGGCTACACCTCGGTGTGGACGGACGACGAGACCGCCGTGCGCGAGGCGGTGCGCCATCTCGCCGCGCTCGGGCACCGGCGGATCGCCCGGGTCGGCGGCCACCCGGCGTTCGGCCACACCATTCTGCGGACCGCCGCCCTGCACCGGGCGACGGCCGACCTCGGCCTCGAACCGGCCCGCAGTGTCACCACCGACTTCTCCGGAGAGCAGGGCGCCCGCGCCACCCGCGGGCTGCTCTCCTCGGCGCGACCGCCCACGGCGATCGTCTACGACAACGACATCATGGCCGTCGCGGGTCTCGCGGCGGCCGCCGAACTGGGCCTGGACGTCCCGCGGGACGTCAGCCTGATCGCCTGGGACGACTCCCAGCTGTGCCGGCTCACGCACCCGGACCTCTCCGCCATGAGCCACGACGTCTTCGCCTTCGGCGCCGATGTCACCCGCCGCCTCTTCGATGTCGTCCACCGCCGCAACCCTTCGTCGGAGCCGGTCGCGCCGCCCGTGCTCGTGCCCCGCGGCAGCAGCGCGCCGCCGCGGGGCATTCCGGCTAGAGCGTGAGCTCGCCCTGGTTCAGGACGCGGGGGTGGAAGTACGTCGACTGGATCTCGGCGTTGGTGTTGTTCCCGCGCAACTGCTCGGACCAGAGCATGAACCAGGCCCACTGCGGCTGGCTGGAGAGCAGCGAGTCATTCGGCATCTTGCCCATTTCCGCGATGGCCATGGGCTTGGTGCCGGCGATGCTCCGCATCTGCTGATAGTCGGCCGAACTCGGGTAATTCTTGTACCAGGCGTCGAGGGACACGACATCGACATACTGGCTGCCCGGGTAGTAACGGCTCCAGCCGCCCGCCGGATTGTCCTGCACGTTCCACACCCAGATCAGATTGTCCAGGCCCTTGGTGTTCGCCAGGTAGTCGTGCGTGATCTGGTAGAGACGCGCACTGCCGTTCGCGCCCGGCCTGTTCCCCCACCAGTTCCACGACTCGTTCATTTCGTGGAGCGGCCGGAAGAGGGCGGGCACTCCCGCGTCCTTCAACTGCTTGAGATAGGGCACGACTTCGTCGAGCCGCTTCTTCCACGCCGTGTTCAGGGCGGTGCCGTCGGTGACGAGCTGGGAGAACTGCGCGTCCGAGATGTTCGACTTCACGCCGCCCTCGAACGCGCAGCTGCTGCCGCCGGTCGGCGGGCAGACATGCCAGGTCAGGCTGACCAGCGACCCGTTCTTCCACTCCGTCTTCGCCTGGTCGATCACGCGCTGCCTGTTCGCCACGTCGGTGGCGTTGAACATCAGGTCGCCGCCCCACAGGCCCGGGTACTGGCCGGTGATGTCCTTGACCTGTTGCGTGTACTGGCCGGGTGCGGTGGCGGGTTCCTTGTTGTGCTGGCCGGAAATGATGTGATTCCCGGAAACGGACCGTAAGTAATTCAGCACGGTCTGCTTGGAACTCGGCGGGAACGCCTGTGCTTCCTCGGAAGCGGGCCAGGCGAAGAGGCCCGCCGCGATGGCCGCGGACGCCGCAAGGAAGGCGACTCCGTGTTTGATTCTTTTCATGGGTGTCCCAGCTCTCGGGAATGAGCGGAATGCTTGTCGCCAAGACGGTGGCGGCAATTCCGCCGGGCGTCAATGGGTTCCGGGGATTCCCGGGAGCTGTGCACCGCATTGTTTACTGAACGTTTTGTAAACTCGGCCGAGGATGCGGCCATTTCAGCGCACCGGCGCCCCGGGTCCCAGCGGAATCCCCAGCGCCCACCACGCGAGGAACAGCAGCGTCCACGCCGCCGTCATCGCGATGGCCAGCGGCAGCGTGTACGCGGCGAGGGTGCCGATGCCCGCGTCCTTGCGGTAGCGCTGGAGGAAGCCGAGGGCCATGACGAAGTACGGGCTCATCGGGGTGATCGCGGTCGACCCGGAGTCGGCGATGCGGAACAGGGCCTGGGTCGTCTCGGCCGGCACGTGCGCCAGCATCAGCATCGGTACGAGGACGGGCGCGGCCAGCGCCCACATCGCGGAGCCGCTGGTCACCATGACGTTCACGACGGTCAGCAGAAGCAGGATCAGCAGGAAGACGACGACGATCGGCATCCCGCTGTGCTCCAGGAGCTCCGCCGCCCGCACCGCCAGGACGTCGCCGATGTGCGTCCAGTCGAAGTAGGCGAGGAACTGGGCGATCGCGAAGAACAGCACGAGGACCGGCGCCATCTGCTTCACGCCTGCCGCCATCAGCTTCGGTACGTCGCCGGGCTTCGCGATCGAGCCCGAGCGCGCCCCGTACACGATGCCGGTCAGCGCGAACAGGATGGCCACGACCGCCGCGATGCCGTCGATGAACGGCGACTCGACGATGCTGCCGCCGTCCCCGCGCAGCGGCGAGGACGTGGGTGCGAGCGCCGCCACGACCAGCACCAGGCCGCCGCCGAGCGCGAGCAGCGCGCGTCGCAGCGCGGACCGTTCGCGCTCGCTGAGGTCCAGCGTGCCGAGGTCCTCGACGTCGGCGTCGGGGTCCGGGTCGAGATCGGGCCGCTTGGCGAGCACCCAGCGCGTGACCAGTGTGATGACCGTGGCCAGCAGGAGCGAGGAGGCGATGTTGAAGAACCAGTTGGACAGCGGCGACACATACGCGTCGTCGCCGCCCGCGATCTTCGCGGCGGCCGTCGTGATGCCCGCGAAGATCGCGTCGTTCGGCGTGGGCACCGGGCTCGCGTCGTAGCCGGAGGCGATCGACGTGTACGCCACGACGATGCCGAGGATCGGGGAGCGGCCCACGGCACGGAAGGCGAGCCCGCCGAGCGGCACCAGGATGATGTACGCGGCGGCCGACGCGACGTGCGCCACCGTCCCGGCGAACGCGACGGCGAACACCACCCACGACGCGGGCACCCGCGCGACCCCGACCTTCATCGCGGCGGACAGGAACCCGCTGCGCTCGGCGACGGCGACGCCCATGATGACGACCACGATCGTCGCCATCGGCGGGAACTCGGCGAAGTTCGACACCATCGTCGAGACCGCCATGGCGAGCCCGTCGCCGCTGAGCAGGTTCTGTACGACGACGGTCTTGTGGTCGGCGGGCGACACCACGGACACGTCGAGCCCGGCGAGCACGGCGCTGACGACGGCGAGCACCGCCGACAGGATCCAGAACAGCCAGAACGGATGCGGCAGCGCGTTCCCCGCCCGCTCGACGACACCGAGGGCCCGGATGACGAAGGGCAGCCGCGCCCCCTCGGCTCCGGCGGGCGACGGTGCCTCTCTCTGTACGGTCATGATGGCGGCTCCGAACTAGTGCGGTGCGGACGGGAGTTGGTGGTTGCCGAAGAACGCCCACATCACCTCGTGGGCCTGGATCGTCTGCGTGGTGTAGCCACCGCCGCTGTAGCCGTCGGCGCCCGGCCAGGTGTGTCCGCCGTCGGTGACCGCGACGTGTGCCACCTCCGCGCCGCCCGCGCAGCCGGTCCACCGCGACGTCGTGATGTCGGGCTCGGTCACCTGGTCGGGCGTCCGGGTGCGGCAGCCGTCCCGGTCGGCCCACTCGCGCACCCAGTCCCGGATCGCGGGCAGCCCGCGGTCGGCGTCGCCCGCGTACGGGATGGTGGCGTCGCCGGTGCCGTGGAAGTCGAGGACGGGCATCGGTCGCTCCGGGTCGCAGCCGCCCTCGCGGGTGCCGGGGTAGAAGGCCCCGGCGACCGGGGCCACGGCCGCGAACCGGTCGGACATCCGGCAGGCGAGCAGGCCGGTGAACCCGGCGCCGTTCGACTTCCCGGTGGCGTACACCCGCCGCTCGTTCACGCACAGCGAGCCTTCGAGCGAGTCGAGGAGGTCCCCGGTGAACGCGACGTCGTCCACGCCGGCCGCCGCGTACGGGGCGCCCTGCCAGGCCTGCCGCTCCCCGTCGCCGGTGCCGACGACGCCGTTCGGGTAGGCGACGATCGCGGGCAGCGTGGACAGGCGGGAGAACGCCTCGGTGCCCGCGCCGGTGTTGCCGCGCCCGTGGTAGGCGACGATCAGCGGCCAACTGCGGTCGGGCGTATAGCCGTCGGGGAGATGCAGCTGATACGTGCGCTCGCGGCCGCCGCTGGTCATGGTGTGCGCGGCGCTGGTGCCCGGCGGTTGCGGGGCGGGGGCGCCGCAGCCGCCGGAGCGGGGAGAGTCGGCGGCGTGGGCGGGGGCGAACGGGACGGCGACGAGCATGGCGGCCAGTACGCAGGCACGCCGAAGTAGACCCTTCATTGCGGCTCCTAAATGAGGGTTGCTCAGAGGGACGACGGTCAGGTGCGCGGGGGGCGGGTCAGGGGGTTACAGGTCGAGCCATTCCTCGACGAACGCGGACACGCGCTCGACGGCGGCGGCCACGATGGCCGCCCCGTCCTCGGCCGTGGCCGACGTCGGGTCGCCGAGCACGCCGTTGGCGCTCAGCTCGTCGTAGGGCAGGGTGAGTGTCGGCTGGGAGAAGGAACGGGCGAGGCGCGCCTCGGGCTTCAGCTCGTCCATGGACACGGAACCCGGCCGCAGCCGCTCCCGATGGACCAACTCCGGTGCGAGGTGCAGCATTTGGGCGGTCTCGGCCTCGCCGCTGTGGCCGTGCACCTCGCTCACGCCCATGCCCGCCACCACGCCGGAGGCGAGCGCGGTCACCGGCGACCAGGCGAACCGCACGTCCGGATGGGACACGAGCAGGTCCTGCGCCACGGTGGTCAGCGCCGCGTTGTTCCCGCCGTGCCCGGTGAGCACCAGGAACCGCCGCCAGCCGTGCCGCCGCAGGCTCTCCACGTACTCGCGCACAACGGCGGCGAACGTGGTCGTCGTCAGCGTCACCGTCCCCGCGAACGCCATGTGGTGCGGCGAGACGCCGACCGGGAGCGGCGGGCCGATCACCACACGGCCGGCGAGCCGGGTCCCGACGAGGTCGGCGATCCGCTCGGCGCGGATGGTGTCGGTGGCGATCGGCATGCCCGGGCCGTGCTGCTCGTAGGCGCCGGCGGGGATGATGACGACGGGGGCGCGGGTGACGGCCTCAGTGGCTTCCTCGGTCGTCAACTCGGCCAGCCTGAGTGGCTGTTCGGGGCTCACGCGAGCTCACCTCCGTCGGGGAACTCGGCGCCGAGCACGGTGTCCCGGATCGCGGTCAGGTGCTCGCGGGTGAGCCGTTCGGCCGCCGCCGTGTCCCCCTCGCGTACCGCCTCGACGATCTGGAGATGCTCGGCGTGGTCGCGCTCCCGGTCGTTGTAGCGGTGCCGGATCTCGACCTGGTCGCGGGCGCGGACCTGGAGCAGCGCCTCGACGGTCTCCTTCAGCAGCGCGTTCCCGCTGGCCGTCGCGAGCGCCACGTGGAAGTGCACGGAGCGGCGCAGCGACTCCTCGGGCGGGAACAGGGCGTTGGCCGCCGCGTGCTCCAACTGCTCGACCCCTTGCGGGAGTCGGATCCGGGCCGCCTCGGCCGCCACCGCCGGTTCGACGACGAGACGCGCCTCGACGAGTTCGAGCACGGACCGCCGGGAGGTGCGCGGCCGGTGCGGATTGGCGAGCAGCCGCCGCTCCACGCCGGGCCCGACATACGTCCCCGAACCGTGCCGGAACTCCACGACCTGCATGGCCTCCAGGCGTCGCAGCGCCTCCCGCACGGTCGGCGTCGTCACCTCGAACCGCTTGGCCAGCTCGCGCGAGGAGGCCAGGGCGTCGCCGGGGGAGAGCCGTTCGGTCCGGATGATCTCGACTATGTCGTCCGCGAGGCGCTCGGACAGCGAGGGTTGATCGGCGTAACTCATAAAGTGAATAGATCACTTGGTCAGTGGGGGTGTCAACGGTCGTGCACGGTTCCGGTTTTCCGGCCCGCGACCGGGGCCCACGGCCCCCGCGCCCTACAGCACCCCGCGCTCCATCGCCACGACCACGGCGCGTGTGCGGTCGCTGACGTCCAGCTTCGCGAAGATGCGCAGCAGGTGTGTCTTCACGGTCGCCTCGCCGATCACGAGGCGCTTTGCGATGTCGGGGTTGGAGAGGCCGTCCGCGACCGCCGTCAGGACGTCGACTTCGCGCGCGGTCAGTGCCGTCTGCGTCGGGCGGCGCAGCTTCGCCACGAGCTTCTGTGCGACGCGCGGGGCCAGCACCGTCTCGCCGCGCGCCGCCGAGTGGATCGCGTCGACGAGCTGGTCGCGCGTGGTGTCCTTGAGGAGGTAGCCGATCGCGCCCGCCTCCACCGCGCGTTCGATCTCGGTGTCCGTGTCGTACGTCGTCAGGATCAGGACGCGGGTGCGGCTCGGCCCGGCGACGATCCGCTCGGTCGCAGCCACCCCGTCGAGCCCCGGCATCCGCAGGTCGAGCAGGGCCACATCGGGGGCCAGATCCTCGACGAGCGCGACGCCGGAGCGGCCGTCGTCCGCCTCGCCGACGACCTCGATCCCGGGCTCCGGCGCGAGCAGGGCGACGACTCCGGCCCGCATCACGGTGTGGTCGTCGACCACGACGACCTTCAGCTTCGCGGCGTCGGTCATGCTCGCTCCTCCTCGGCCCGGGTGCCGGGCAGTTGGGCCAGTACGCGGGTGCCGTCCCCCGGTGAGCTGGTGACGGTCAGCTCGCCGCCGAGTTCGGCGAGCCGCTTGCGCATGCCGTCGAGGCCGAAGCCGCGCGCCGAGGACACGTCGAAGCCGTGGCCGTCGTCGGTGATCTCCAGATCGATGCCGTACGCGGCCTGCTCCAGGACCACGACGACGGTCGAAGCCGCGGCGTGCTTGCGGACGTTGGCGAGCGACTCCTGCGTGCAGCGCAGCAGCGCGATCCGGGTCTGCTGGTCGCAGTCGGCCTCGGCCAGCTCGGCCTCCACCGTGATCCCGGTGTCCTCGGCGAACCGGTCGAGGGTGCGGCGCAGCGTGCCCGCCACCGACCCCTGGGCGCCGCCGCCCGGTGGTGGCGTGGCGCCGACGAGGGCGCGGGCCTCCGCCAGGTTCTCCCGCGCCGTCTGCTCGATCGACGTCAACTGCTGGGCGGAGCGTGCCGATTCGGACGCGAGACCGGCGCGGGCCGCCTCCGCGAGGACGATGATCGAGGCGAAGCCCTGGGCGAGCGTGTCGTGGATCTCGCGGGCCATCCGCTCCCGCTCGTCCGCCGCACCCTGCTTGCGGTGCGCCTCGGCCAACGCCTGTTGCGTGTCCGCGAGTTCCTCGCTCAGCCGCTGCGTGCGCGCCTCGCCCTGCTCGGTGACCCGGTGCACGAGGAGGCCCACCGTGGACCCGGCGGCGTACCCGGCGAGCGTGAACAGGACGTTGCCGCCGAGCAGTTGGGTGCCCGGGTCTCGCCCGGCGATGGTGCCCGCGGCCGTGAGCGCGGCCGCCGCACCGCTGAGGGCGAGGGCGGCGCCGGGCCCGGACGCGTAGATCCAGAAGTGCGGCAGCGACACGATGAACAGGGCGGCGCCGCTGCCCATCGTGTACGCCACCGCGCCGACCCCGGCGGCGAGCAGTACGAGGTAGCCGGTCGGCCGCAGCAGCTCCCGCCCGGGGAACATCGCCACGGCCGCGTATGCGCAGGTCATGGCGGACAGCAGCACGAATGTCGGGTACTTCGTCCCGGCCGGGGTGTCCGCCACCGCGAGGGCGGGCGGCACCAGTCCGCACAGCACCCACACCACGGCGTTCCAGCGGTGGAGCACGGGCACGGTGGGCCCAGGGGCGAGGAGAGGCGCTCGGCTGCTGTCCACGGCGGTCAGCCTACGTTCGCGAGCGGACGCCCGGCCGTGGACTTTCCGGCTCGCAGCGGCCCGCGCGAGGGCCACCAACTCCGCTCGCCCAGCAGCAGCATGAGCGCGGGCAGGATCAGCACCCGGATCACGAAGGCGTCCAGGAGCACCGCCACGGCCAGGCTGAACCCGATCTGCTTCATCTCGATGAAGTGCAGCGACACGAAGCTCGCGAACACGGTCACCATCACGAACGCCGCGCTGGTCACCACCCCGGCCGAGCTGCCTACCCCGTCGAGCACCGCCTGCCGCGTCGGTACTCCGCGCTCGGCGGCCTCCTTGATCCGGCTGATCACGAACACCTGGTAGTCCATCGAGAGCCCGAAGAGGATCACGAAGAGGAACAGCGGCACCCGCGAACCGATCGTGCCCGTCGACTGGAAGTCGAGCAGCCCCTCGGCCCAACTCCCCTGGAAGACAAAGGTGAGGACGCCCAGCGAGGCGGCCGCCGACAGCAGGTTCAGGGCGACACCGACGAGGCCGAGCGTCACGGACCGGAAGGCCCACACGGTCATCGCGAACGTCACGAGCAGCAGCGCCCCGATGATCAGCGGCAGCTTCTCCTTCTGGTGCGCGGGATAGTCGGCGTAGCGGGCGACGTCACCGGAGACGGCGACGTCTATGCCGCCGCCCAACTCGCCGACGGCACGCGGCAGATACTCCGTGCGCAGCCGCTCCAGCGACTCCTGCGCGGGCTTCGTGCTGACGTAGTGCGGGACGGGCAGTTCGAGCGAGGTGACGCGGTGGTCGGCGGAGCCGCGCAGGCGGTACGTGCCGTTCAGGCCGGGGTCGTCCTTGGCGTCCTCGGCGAGCGAGCGCAGCGCCTTCGCCACCTCGTCCGCACGCCCCGCGCCGGCCCGTACGAGAACCTGATGTGACGCCTTGACCTCGGGGAACGCCGCGTTCAACCGGTCGAAGGTGGGCATCGACTGGGTCTGCCGCGAGTGCGTCTCACGGCCCATGTCGGTGAGCTTCAGGCCGAGCAGGGGAGCCGCGAGGGCCAGCATCGCGAGGACCGCGACGATCAGCACGGCACCGGGCCGGCGAGCGGTGAGGCGCAGCAGGGCGTTGTGCCGTACGGGCTTCGGCTGCCGCACCTTCCGTGGCTTGCGGGCGGCGCGGCGCTCGGCCCGCGCCCCGATCTTCACGAGAAGCGCGGGCAGCACCGTCAGCGAGCTGACCACGGCGACCAGCGTCACCAGGATCGCGGCCGTCGCGATCGACGAGAAGATCACGTCGTCGGCGAGATACAGCGTCGCGCTGGACACGGCGACCGCGAACCCGGAGAGCACGACCGCGCGACCGGACGTGGCGGCGGCGATCTCCACCAGGGCCCGCGAGTCCAACTTCCCGCCGGAAAGCGCCCGTTCCTCACGCTCCCGCTTCAGATAGAAGAGTGTGTAGTCGACGCCGACGGCGAGCCCGATCAGCAGAATGATGTTGGTGCCGACCCCCGCGTCGGGGAAGACGTGCGAGGCGAGCATCGACAGACCGATCGACGCGACGATCGCGGACAGCGCGAGCAGCAGCGGCACCGTCGCCATCGCCACGGACCGGAACACGAGCAGCAGCGTGAGCAGCGTGATGGGCAGCGCGATCATCTCCGTACGGGAGAGGTCGCTGCCGCGCAGCTTGTCGACGCCCTGGCTGATCGAGGGCCCGCCCGTCTCCTCGACGCGCAGCTCCGGGTGCGCCTTCTGCACCGCGGCGGTCTGCGCCCGCAGCGGATCGACGTGCTTCTTCCCGTCGAGCTCGGCGCCCTTCATGGTGATGTCGACGCGGACCGCCCAGCCGTCCTTCGACCACACGGGCCCGGCCACGGACCGCACCTCGGGCAGCCCCCGCATCCGGCCGGTGACGTCCTCGGCGACGGCGGCGCCCGCCGCCCGGTCGAGGCGCCCGGGGCCACGGCCCTCGATCAGCACCCGCTCGACGGGCCGCTGCGCGAGCCCGCCCTCCCGGGCGATCGCCTCGCCGCGCCCCGCCTCACCGACACCGAAATCGGCGGACGTGGCGGCGTTGCCACCCACGGTGATCCCGGCGCCGAGGCACAGGACGACGAACAGGAACCAGCCGGCGATCGCCCTCCAGGGGTGCCCGGCGCTCCAACGAGCCATGCGTACGGGGTAGTTGGTCATGGCGTCCATGCTGGTCGCGAGGGTGCGGGCGCGGACAGCGGCGACCGGTGGAACCCGGGGTCCACCGGTCGGTGGACCCCGCGCCGGTCCACGACTCGGACGCCCGCCCGGATAAATGCCATTTACAGCTACTCTCCGTCCGTCGAACGACGAGGCTGGAGGCGCCATGAACGGGACGGACGGGAACCGGGGCGAGGGCCGTGCCGTGGCCGCCCTCGACGGCGTGGGCATGCGCCGCTTCACCACCGGCCAGGTCATCCTCGACGACATCGACTGGACCGTGCGGTCCGGCGAGCACTGGGCGCTGCTCGGGCCGAACGGCGCGGGCAAGACCAGCATCCTGCGGCTCGTCGGCGCCACGAACCACCCCACCACCGGCACCGTCGAGGTCCTCGGCCATCGGCTCGGCCGCGTCGACGTCCGCGAGCTGCGCGCCCTCATCGGCCACGTCTCCACCTCGCAGCGCGTCCCCCAGGACCTGCCGGGCCACACCGTCGTCCTCACCGGCCACAGCGGCACCGTCCAGCCGCTGTGGAAGTCGTACGACGACGAGGTGCGCGAGCGCGCCCACGCGCTGCTCGCCGAACTCCAGATCAAGGAGCTCGCCGACCGCCCGTACGGGGTGTGCTCCGGCGGGCAGCGGGCCCGCCTCCTCATCGCCCGCGCCCTCATGGCGGACCCGGCGCTGCTCCTGCTCGACGAGCCGTTCAACGCGCTCGACCTGCCCTCGCGCGAGGACCTCATCGACACGATGCGTCAGCTCGCGGCCGGACGGCCCGAGTTGGCGACCGTGACCGTCACCCACCACCTGGAAGAACTCTCCCCGGCCATCAGTCACGCCCTCCTGCTGCGCGAGGGCCGCGTCCTCGCGAGCGGCGCCGTGGACGACGTCCTGACGAAGGACCTGATGACGTCCTGCTTCGGGCGTCCCATCGAGGTCACGCGGCATGCGGGGCGCTGGCTGGCGCGCTCCGCCGACCAGGTGTGACCGGACGCACGGGCTCCGGAGTGTGTCGGTGTTGGGCCGAACGGGTTACATCGCGTAAGAATTGGGCGGTGCAGACACAAGTGCGAGCCCAAACGGGGTGGGGGAACTGAACAGCCACGACGTCACCGACGAACAGTGGGAAGGGCTCGCCCAGGTCGTGCCGCTGCGCAGCCGCAACGAGTGGCCGTCAGCCGTCGACCACCGGGCGATGCCCGAGGCGGACACCGAACCGCGGCGCCGCTTCGTGGTCCTGCGCGTCAACGTCTTCGGCGACGCGCGCGAGGTCGCCGAGACCGTCATGTCCGGCATACCGGTGCTGCTCGACCTGACCGGCGCCGAGACCGAAGTCGCCAAGCGGGTCCTGGACTTCAGCAGCGGCGTCGTCATGGGCCTCGGCTGCGGCATGCACCGCGTCGACCGCAACGTCTTCCTGCTGGCGCCTCCCGGCACCGAGGTCCAGGGGCTGGTGCAGGGCGCCGTGTCCTGAGCACGGCCTGGTGGACGTCCGGGCAAGCCCGCGAGGCATAGTCCCCCGATCGTAGGAAGGGCGTTCCGCGCAAACGGTTCTGCGCATCCGGCCCGCCTACGTTCGTCCCATGACCGTGCTCCGCCGGGGCTCGACCCCGACCCCCGGCGCGTCTCCCGACCGACCGCGCGTGACCCGGCTCAGGCTCGCCGCCTTCGCCCGCCACCGCGGCACCATCGCCGCCCTCGGCCCGTTCACCGCCGTGTCGGGTCCCAGCGGCAGCGGCAAGTCCAGCCTGCTGCGCGCCTTCGCGGCGCTCGCGGGACTCGGCGGCGGAGCACACCTCGCGGACGTGTTCCCCGACCCACGGGCCTACGTTCCCGAACGCGCGCGGCCCGACGCCGAACGACGCCGCGGATTCCACATCGGCTGCACCGTCGAAGGCCCGGCGGGACCCGTACGGCTCGACCTCGCCGTCCAGGCCGAACCCGAACTCCGCGTCGTCGGCGAACGACTGACCGGGCCCGACATCACGTACCTGGAGACCGCCCTGCGCGACCCTGGCAGGCGCGACGTCCAGGCCGCCTGGCACACCGCGGGGTCCGTGCCCGTGACGCGCGGTCCGCTGCCGGACGACCTGCTCGGCACGGCGATGCTGCCGCTGCGCGTCGCCGGCCGCACCGAGGGGCAGCGCAAAGTGCTCGCCGCGGCCGAACAGGTCGTCGTCGGCCTGCGCTCCACCTTCGCCTGCGACCCCGACCCCACGCGGATGCGCACCCCCGCCCCCGCGGCGGCCGACCGGCTGCACGGCGGCTGCGACAACCTCGCCGCGGTGCTGCGCCGCACCGGCGCCGAGTGCGCCACCAGGCACGGGCTGTTCGTCGCGGCGGCCCGTGCGGGGCTCGTGGGACCGGTGACCGACGTACGCGCCGTGGCGGCGCCCAACGGGTCCGTGCGCGCGGTCGTGGACCGCGGCGGCGGGGTGACCAGCCCCGTCGAGCGGCTCGCGGAAGGTGAGTTGAGGTACCTGGCCCTCGCGCTCGTGCTGCTCACCGGGCCCCGCGTGCTCGCCGTCGACACGGCCGCGGAGGTCCCGGAGGCGTACCAGAGCCTGACGATCCTCGCGGACGGCTTCGACCGGGGCCTCGACCGCACCCAGTGCGCCGAACTCACGGCGCTGGCCGCCCGGATGTGCGCCCGGGGGCACATCCGGCTCGTCGCCGCGGTGGGCGAGGGGTCCGAGGCGGAGCGGGGAGCGCGGGCCGAGGGGGCGACGATGGTAGACCTGGGGCGATGAACGAGGAACGTGAAGAGGACCAGGTGCACGAAGAACGCCGACCGCTCGACGTGGCGGGCCTGCAGGCGCGGCTGGCCCGGTTCGCGGTCGCCCGCGACTGGCAGCCCTTCCACACGCCGAAGAACCTGGCGGCCGCGCTGAGCGTGGAGGCGTCCGAACTGGTCGAGATCTTCCAGTGGTTGACCCCCGAGCAGTCGGCCCGCGTGATGGAGGACCCGGAGTCCGCGCACCGGGTCGAGGACGAGATCGCCGACGTCCTCGCGTATCTCCTGCAACTGTGCGAGGTCCTGGGCGTCGACGCGCTGGCCGCGCTGTCGGCGAAGATCGACCGCAACGAGCGGCGGTTCCCGGCGCGGGGCGAGGGAGCCGGATAGGAGCCGGGCGAGCGAATCGGGCGGGGGATCCGGACAGGCCGGGCGGAGGCGCCGGCTCCGCCAACTGCCCGCCGGAGCACCGATTGTCACTCTCCGGAGTCATCGACTTATCCACATCGAGCCTTGTGTCCACAGATTTCGGGCTTCCCCTGGCTTTTCGCCGCACATGCCTTCACTCTGGGTAGTGGACGAAGGAGTTCGGGCGGGAGACGGACGGGGACGCGATGGATGCGGTACGGCTCATCGGGGTCGGCCGACGGGCCCTGGCGCAGAGCCAGGACCCGCGGGACATCATGAGGGAGGCATGGCAGGCACAGGCGTTGGCGCAGGCGATGGGGAGCCGCCTCGCGATGCAGGGGCCACCGGAATTACGGGGCGAGGCGCTGGGGCTGAGCGAGGCGGGGGCGCGAGGCAGCGGCGGATCGGCGACGCCGGTCGTGGGGGCCGGGGGAATACGGGCGGCGCAGCTGACCGAACTGGGGGATGTGCACCGGGCGTTGACGGACCTCGGAGCGCTGCTGGGCGACGTGGGCATAGCGCTCGTCGCGGTGGCGAGCGAGTCGTTCGAGGAGGGGGCCTACTGGCAGTGCATGGAGGCGATCGACGCGGCGGACGAATCGCGGGACAGAATCCTCGAGATACTGCGGCGGCTCCCGGAGGGCGGCCGTGCGCTGCCCCTCGCAGACCGAGCGCCCGCGCCGGAGCCGGACTCGGACTCGGCGGCGTGACCCCGGCGGGCGCGCGCACGGCCCGGGGCCCGGCAGGGCCCGGGCTCCGGAGCCGACCCGTTGGCGCCGTGGGCGCCTGACGCGGTGGGCGTCCCGCTCAGCTGTCTTCGCCGATCGGCGGCGAATTCCTGGGCGGCTGCTGGAGGTCGGCGTCGAGCTGAGTCAGGTCGGCGTTGAGCGCGGCCATCAGCTCTTCCATCTGCTGCAGCAGACCCTTGGGTGCGCCCTCCTGCTCCGGCGCGGGCGTGTCGTGCACGGCCTCATCGGGCACGGCTTCCTGGGACATGGCGGCCTCCTCGGCCCTCGCCCTCCCTCGGGGGAGGGGAGTTGACGCAATCGTGACGCCCGGCAGCGACCGCCGGCGCGGGTGCCGGGCGGTCCGGCTCCGCCCGAGTCAACGAGCGCGACGGGGGCCGGGTCACTGCACGTCCCCGCCGCTGCGCACCAGGTTGACGCGATTTCACCCGCCCGTGGTGCCGCCCCGTCTCAGCTCAGGTGCGGGGCCACCTCCGAGGCGATCAGGTCCAGGTGGTCCAGGTCGTCGAGGTCGAGGAACTGGAGGTACATGCGTTGGGAGCCCACGGCTTGGTAGGCGGCGAGGCGTTCGACGACCTCGGCGGGGGAGCCGGCGAGACCGTTGGCCTTGAGTTCGTCGACGTCGCGGCCGATGGCGTCGGCGCGGCGCTTGACCTCGGCGTCGGTGCGGCCGACGCAGGCGATGAGGGCGTTGGAGTAGGTGAGCGCGTCCTGGGCGCGGCCGTACTCGCCGGCCGCGGCCTTCACCCGCTTGAACTGCTGCTCGGTGTCGGCGATCGAGGCGAAGGGGATGTTGAACTCGGTGGCGAAGCGCGCGGCGAGCGCCGGGGTCTTCTTGGCGCCGTGGCCGCCGACGAGGATCGGGACGCGCGGCTGGGTGGGCTTGGGCAGGGCGGGAGAGTCCTTCAACTGGTAGAAGGTCCCGTCGTAGTTGAAGCGCTGCCCGACCGGCGTCTCCCACAGGCCCGTCACGATGGCGAGCTGCTCCTCAAGGCGCCCGAACTTCTCCTTCGGGAACGGGATGCCGTACGCCGAGTGCTCCTCCTCGTACCAGCCGGAGCCGAGCCCCAGTTCGACGCGGCCGCCGGACATCTGGTCGACCTGCGCGACCTGGATGGCGAGCACGCCGGGAAGCCGGAAGGTGCCGGCGGTCATCAGCGTGCCGAGCCGGATCCGGCTCGTCTCGCGGGCGAGTCCGGCGAGCGTCGTCCAGGCGTCCGTGGGCCCCGGCAGACCGTCGACGGATCCCATGTGGAGGTAATGGTCGGAGCGGAAGAATGCGCCGTAGTTCAAGTCCTCGGCGGCCTTGGCGACGCGGAGCAGCGTCTCGTAGGTGGCGCCCTGCTGCGGTTCGGTGAATACGCGAAGATCCATGCACCCATCATGCAGGTCAGGGGCGCGCGCTTCGACGATGCGGGCGCCGTCGTGCGGGCGAAAACCCATGGTGGGAAGCGCGTGGCCGCGGCCATACTCGGCCCTGTGCTTCTGACGATCTCGACCACTGGCAATGCCGCGAATCCGGCCACCGACCTGGGCTTTCTGCTGCACAAGCATCCGGCGAACGCCCAGTCCTTCAGCACGGCGCACGGCACCGCGCACGTCTTCTACCCCGAGGCGGACGACGAGCGGTGCACGGCCGCGCTGCTGCTGGAAGTGGACCCCGTGGCGCTCGCCCGCCGGGGTCGCGGCAAGGGCCGGGGCGGCGCGCCCGACGCGGCGCTCGCGCAGTATGTGAACGACCGGCCCTACGCCGCGTCGTCACTGCTCGCCGTCGCGTTGAGCAGCGTCTTCTCCAGCGCGCTGCGCGGCGCCTGCAGGGCCCGCCCGGAGCGCGCGGAGCAGGCACTGCCGTTGCGCGTCGAGGTGCCCGCGCTGCCCGCGCGCGGCGGCGCCGACCTCGTACGGAAGCTGTTCGAGCCGCTCGGCTGGGCGGTCGAGGCGACGGCGGTTCCGCTGGACGAGCAGTTCCCCGAGTGGGGCGACTCGCGGTATGTGCGGCTGGTCCTGGAGGGCGAGTTGCGGCTCGCGCACGCGCTGCGGCACCTGTACGTGCTGCTGCCGGTGCTCGACGACGCCAAGCACTACTGGGTCTCGGCCGACGAGGTCGACAAGCTGCTGCGCGCGGGGGACGGCTGGCTGGCCGGGCACCCGGAGCAGAAGCTGATCGTCGGCCGGTATCTGTCGCGGCGCTGGTCGCTGACCCGGCAGGCCATGGAGCGCCTGGAGCTGGCCCGGCTCGCGGACGCCGACGACACGGACATCGACGAGATCGACAACGCCGTGGACGAGGAGAGCGACACCGAGGAGCGTCCGGTGCCGCTGGCGGTGCGGCGCAGGGAGGCGATCCTCGACGCGCTGCGCGGGTCCGGCGCCGCCCGGGTGCTCGATCTGGGCTGCGGGCAGGGCCAGTTGGTCGGGGAGCTGCTCAAGGACGTGCGGTTCACCGAGATCGTGGGGGTGGACGTGTCCGTACGGGCGCTCACCATCGCCTCCCGGCGGCTCAGGCTGGACCGGCTGGGGGAGCGGCAGGCCGCGCGCGTTCGGCTCGTGCAGGGCTCGCTCGCGTACACCGACAAGCGGCTCAAGGGGTACGACGCGGCGGTGCTCAGCGAGGTGATCGAGCACCTCGACCTGCCGAGGCTGCCGGCGCTCGAGTACGCGGTGTTCGGTTCGGCGCGGCCCCGGACGGTGGTCGTGACCACGCCGAACGTCGAGTACAACGTCCGCTGGGAGTCCCTGCCCGCCGGGCACGTCCGGCACGGCGACCACCGGTTCGAGTGGACGCGGGCCGAGTTCCGCGACTGGGCGGAGCGGGTCGCCGCGCGGCACGGATACACGGTGCGGTACGCGCCGGTGGGGACGGACGACCCGGAGGTGGGCCCGCCGACGCAGATGGCGGTGTTCACGACGACCGAGACCAAGAACGAGAACGAGACCAAGAACGAGACCAAGAACGAGACCAAGAACGAGACCAGGAGCGAGAGGGAGGGGACGGCCGCATGAGCACCACAGGTTCCACCGACACCACCGACACCACCGAAGGGCGCGTGCTGCCCGTCACCGATCTTTCGCTCGTCGTGCTGGTCGGCGCCTCCGGATCCGGCAAGTCCACCTTCGCGCGCGCCCACTTCAGGCCGACCGAGGTGATCTCCAGCGACTTCTGCCGCGGACTCGTGGCCGACGACGAGAACGACCAGGGCGCCAGCCGTGACGCATTCGACGTGCTGCACTACATCGCGGGCAAGCGGCTCGCGGCCGGCCGCCTGACCGTCGTCGACGCGACGAACGTGCAGCAGGACTCCCGCCGCCAACTCGTCGAGCTGGCCCGGAAGCACGACGTGCTGCCCATCGCCATCGTGCTCGACGTGCCGGAGGACGTGTGTGCCGCGCGGAATGCCGGGCGCACCGACCGTGCCGACATGCCGCGCCGCGTCATCTCCCGGCACACCCGTGAACTGCGGCGCTCCCTCAAGCACTTGGAGCGCGAGGGCTTCCGCAAGGTGCACGTCCTGCGCGGCGCCGCGCAGATCGAGTCCGCGGGCGTCGTGCGCGAGAAGCGGTTCAACGACCTGACCCACCTCACCGGGCCGTTCGACATCATCGGCGACATCCACGGCTGCGCGAGCGAACTCGAGGCACTGCTCGGCAAGTTGGGCTACGTGGACGGGGCGCACCCGGAAGGGCGGACCGCCGTCTTCGTCGGTGACCTCGTCGACCGCGGGCCCGACACACCCGGCGTGCTGCGCCGCGTGATGGGCATGGTGAAGGCCGGTACGGCGCTGTGCGTGCCCGGCAACCACGAGAACAAGCTGGGCCGTTGGATGAAGGGGCGCAACGTGCGGCACACGCACGGCCTCGCCGAGACGGTCGAGCAGCTGGGCGCGGAGAGCGAGGGGTTCCGCGACGAGGTGCGCGCGTTCGTCGACGGGCTGGTCAGCCACTACGTCCTCGACGGCGGGAAGCTCGTGGTGTGCCACGCCGGGCTGCCCGAGAAGTACCACGGCCGCACGTCCGGGCGGGTCCGTTCGCACGCGCTGTACGGGGACACGACCGGCGAGACCGACGAGTTCGGGCTGCCCGTGCGCTACCCGTGGGCGGAGGACTATCGCGGCAAGGCGGCGGTGGTCTACGGCCACACCCCGGTGCCGACCGCCACATGGCTCAACAACACCATCTGCCTCGACACGGGCGCCGTGTTCGGCGGGAAGCTCACCGCGCTGCGCTGGCCGGAGCGCGAGCTGGTCGACGTACCCGCCGAGCGGGTCTGGTACGAGCCGGCCAGGCCGCTCGCGACCGAGGCGCCGGGCGGGCACGAGGGACGGCCGCTGGACCTCGCCGATGTGCGGGGCCGGCGGAGCGTGGAGACCCGGTACACGGGCCGGGTCACCGTGCGCGAGGAGAACGCGGCGGCGGCCCTCGAGGTCATGAGCCGGTTCGCGGTCGACCCGCGGCTCGTGCCGTATCTGCCGCCGACGATGGCGCCGACCGCGACGTCCTCGCAGGACGGCTACCTGGAGCACCCGGCGGAGGCGTTCGCGCAGTACGCCGCCGACGGTGTGGAGCGGGTCGTGTGCGAGGAGAAGCACATGGGATCGCGGGCCGTGGTGCTGGTGTGCCGGGACGCGGCGGCGGCCAGGGAGCGGTTCGGGGTGTCCGACGAGGACGGCGGGCCGGTCACCGGTTCGGTGTACACGCGCACCGGGCGGCCGTTCTTCGACGACCGGGCGACCACCGAGGCGGTCCTCGGGCGGGTGCGGGACGCGGTCACCGCCGCCGGGCTCTGGGAGGAGCTCGACACGGACTGGGTGCTGTTCGACGCCGAGTTGCTGCCGTGGTCGCTCAAGGCGTCCGGGCTGCTGCGCGCGCAGTACGCGGCGGTGGGGGCGGCGTCCGGTGCCGCGTTCCCGGGTGCGCTCGGGGCGCTGGAGGCGGCGGCCGAGCGGGGGGTCGACGTGGGCGAGCTGCTGGAGCGGCAGCGGGGGCGGGCGGCCGACGCCGCCGCGTTCACGGACGCGTACCGACGCTACTGCTGGAGCACGGACGGGCTCGACGGGGTGCGGCTCGCGCCGTTCCAGGTGCTGGCGGTGCGGGGGCGTTCGCTCGCCGGGCTGCCGCACGACGAGCAGCTCGCGCTCCTCGACCGGGTCGTCGCGCACGACACCACGGGGCTGCTGCGGACGACGCGGCGGCTGTACGTCGACACGGGTGACGCCGCGTCGGTGCGGGCCGGGGTCGACTGGTGGCTGGAGATGACCGGGCGGGGCGGCGAGGGCATGGTCGTCAAGCCGGTCGGGGCGCTGGTTCGGGATGCGAAGGGGCGGCTCGTGCAGCCGGGGGTGAAGTGCCGTGGGCGCGAGTACCTCCGGATCGTGTACGGGCCGGAGTACACGCGGCCGGAGAATCTCGCGAAGTTGCGGCAGCGGTTTCTTGGGCACAAGCGGTCGTTGGCGATCCGGGAGTACGGGTTGGGCCTGGAGGCCCTGGAGCGGGTGGCCGAGGGGGAGCCGTTGTGGCGGGTGCATGAGGCGGTGTTCGCGGTCCTGGCGCTCGAGTCGGAACCGGTCGATCCTCGGCTCTGACGTGATGGCGCGGTCGTCCGTGCGAACAGCCTCGGGGCTCCGCCCCGCACCCCGCTGCTCAATCGCCGCAGGGGCTTGAGATGGTCGACCAGATCAAGCCCCTCCGGCGATTGAGGAGCGGGGTCTGGGGCGGCGCCCCAGGGCGCAACCACGGGTGGCCGGGGTAAGGATGGCCCCATGGGATTCCACGTCGACTCCGAGACCGGTCGCCTGCGCCGAGTGATTCTGCACAGGCCCGATCTCGAGCTGAAGCGGCTCACGCCCAGCAATAAGGACCAGTTGCTCTTCGACGACGTGCTGTGGGTGCGCCGGGCCCGGCAGGAGCACGACGGCTTCGCCGACGTACTGCGCGACCGCGGCGTCAGCGTGCACCTCTTCGGGGACCTGCTCACCGAGGCCCTCGACGTCGACGCCGCCCGCGGCCTCGTCCTGGACCGTGTCTTCGACGAGAAGGAGTACGGCCCGCTGGCCACGGGCCACCTGCGGGACGCCTTCGCGGCGATGCCGTCCGCGCAGCTCGCCGAGGCGCTCATCGGCGGGATGACCAAGCGGGAGTTCCTGGCGGCGCACCCGGAGCCGACCTCCGTGCGCTTCCACGTCATGGAGCTCGACGACTTCCTGCTCGGCCCGCTGCCCAACCACCTGTTCACCCGCGACACCTCGGCCTGGATCTACGACGGGGTGTCCATCAACGCGATGCGCTGGCCCGCCCGGCAGCGCGAGACCGTGCACTTCGAGGCGATCTACCGCCACCACCCGCTGTTCCGCGACGCCGATGACGGCTTCCACGTCTGGTCCGAGGGGCAGGCCGACTACCCGTCCACGATCGAGGGCGGTGACGTCCTCGTCATCGGCCAGGGCGCCGTCCTCATCGGGATGAGCGAACGGACCACCCCGCAGGCCGTGGAGATGCTCGCGCACAAGCTGTTCGCGGCGGGCTCGGCGCGCACCATCGTCGCCCTCGACATGCCGAAGAGACGGGCCTTCATGCACCTCGACACGGTCATGACGATGGTCGACGGCGACACGTTCACGCAGTACGCGGGGCTCGGCATGCTGCGCTCGTACACCATCGAACCCGGCACGTCCGGCGCCGAGTTGAAGGTCACCGACCACCCGCCCGAGCACATGCACCGCGCCATCGCCGCCGCGCTCGGGCTCCCCGAGATCCGGGTGCTGACCGCGACGCAGGACGTGCACGCCGCCGAGCGCGAGCAGTGGGACGACGGCTGCAATGTGCTCGCCGTGGAGCCGGGCGTCGTCGTCGCGTACGAGCGGAACGCCACGACGAACACGTTCCTGCGCAAGCAGGGGATCGAGGTCATCGAGATCCCGGGCAGCGAGCTGGGCCGCGGCCGCGGCGGGCCGCGCTGCATGAGCTGCCCGGTCGAGCGGGACGCCGTGAACACCTAGGGCCTGCCGGGCCACCGGCGGCGATCTTCCCAGACCGCCCCGGCTCGGCATACGGTCCTGGCGACCGCCAAACGAAAGGTATTCGTTTTGACGTCGTCCACCGGGACCGAACACGGCGGGGCCGCGTCCGCGGCCACCTCCGCCCCCACCCTGGAGAAGGGCGCCATCGGCACCGGCGACCTGGTCTTCTTCGTCGTGGCCGCTGCCGCGCCGCTGACCGTGATGGCGGGCGTGGCCCCGCTGGCCATCGGGATGGCGGGCCGGGGCGCGCCGCTCGGCTACCTCGTCTCCGGACTGCTCCTGATCGTCTTCGCCGCCGGCTTCACCGCGATGAGCCGCTACGTGCGCAACGCCGGCGCCTTCTACGCGTACATCGGCCGGGGCCTCGGCCGCCCCGCCGGAGTCGGTTCCGCGTACGTCGCGCTGCTTGCGTACAACGCGATCGAGGTCGGACTCCTCGCCGCCTTCGGCTGGTTCACCGAGTCGGGGTTCCAGGACCTGACCGGCGTACTGATCCCCTGGTGGGTCTGGGCGCTCGCGGGTCTCGTCGCCATCGGAGTGCTCGGCTGGCTCAAGGTCACGCTCAGCGCCAAGGTGTTGGGCGTCGCGCTCGTCCTCGAAGTGCTCGTCCTGCTGGTGTTCGAGGCGGGGGTGTTCGCGCACGGCGGCGGGCCGCACGGCCCGGAGTTCGGCGTCCTGTCGCCGGGCCACCTCCTGAACGGCGGCGTCGGCGGCATGTTCGTCCTCGCCATCGGCGCGTTCGTCGGCTTCGAGGCGACCGCGATCTACGCCGAGGAGGCCCGCGAGCCGGAACGCACGGTGCCGCGCGCCACCTACATCGCCGTCGCGTTCCTCGCGCTCTTCTACACCTTCACCGTCTGGATGATCATCAATGCGTACGGGGCGGACGACGCGCAGCAGGTCGCGAACGGGGACGGCGGAGGCGACATGGTGTTCACCGCCACCGAGCGGTTCGTCGGGGCCTGGGCAGCCGACGCCATGCACCTGCTGATCATCACCAGCGCCTTCGCCGCCACCCTCGCCTTCCACAACGGCGCCACCCGCTACTTCTACGCCCTCGGCCGCGAGGGCCTGCTCCCGCGCCGCCTCGGCCGGGTCACCGCCCGCACCGGCTCGCCCGCCGTCGCGGTCGTCGTGCAGTCGGCCATCGCGCTGCTCACGGTCGTCGTGACGCTGATCGCGGGCGTGGACCCGTACAGCGTCACGTTCCTGTGGACCAACGGCACCGGCATCCTCGGCGTGATGCTGATGCAGGCCTGCGCCGCGCTCGCCGTCTACGGGTTCTTCCGCCGCGACCGGCGCGGTCTCCCCGCATGGCGGGTGGTGCTCGCGCCGCTCCTCTCCTTCGCCGGGCTGGCGGTTCTCATCGGCCTCGCCTGCGTCAACCTCGACCTGCTCACCGGCGCGACGCCGGGCGTCAACGCGGTGCTGCTCGCGCCGCTGCCCGTGCTGTTCGCGCTCGGGATCGCCGTCGCGCTGCGGGTGCGGCGCCGCGACCCGGCCGCGTACGCCCGGCTGACCACCACCGACGCCGAACGCGTCTGACCACCGAACCGAAAGGACCCTGTACGTGCTGGTACTCCGCGGCACCGTCCGCACCGGAAGCGAGGCGTACGGCGATGTCGCCGCCGCCGCCGTGCGGGACGGCCGCATCGTCGCCCTGGGAGCGGAGGCCGAGGCGCTCGCCGCCGGCGCCGACGAGGTGCTCGACCTCGGCGACGGCGGGCTGCTCATGCCGTCCTTCGGCGACGGCCACGCCCACCCGCTCTTCGGCGGCCTGGAGCACTTCGGGCCGGGGATCAAGGAGTTGGGGTCGGTCGAGGAGATCGTCGCCGAGGTCGGGCGGTGGGCCGCCGGGCACCCCGAGGAGGAGTGGATCGTCGGCGCGAGCTACGACCCGGCGCTCGTCCCCGACGGCGAGTTCGACGCCCGCTGGCTGGACGCCGCAGTGCCCGACCGGCCCGTCGTGCTGCGCGCGTACGACTACCACACGGTGTGGTGCAACACCGAGGCCCTGCGCCGCGCCGGGGTGGACGCGACGACACCGGAACCGCGCCTCGGCTGGATCGTGCGCCGCCCCGACGGCACCCCTATGGGCACCCTGCGCGAGTGGCACGCCTGCGACCTGGTGCTCGACCGCGTGCCGGGCCGCCCCGTGGACGAGCTGGTCGAGGCGCTCGGCGTGGCGGGGGAGGCGTACGCGCGCGCGGGCCTGACGTGGGTTCAGGACGCCTGGGTGGAACCCGAGATGGTCGACGCCTACCTGGAGGCCGCCCGCCGCCGGGCCCTCCGCTTCCGCGTCAACCTCGCCCAGCGCGCCGACCCGGACCGCTGGCGCGAGCAGCGGCCCGCGTTCACGCAGCAGCGCCGCCGCGTCGAGGCCGAGGGCGGCGAGCTGCTCACCGCCCGCACCGTGAAGTTCTTCAGCGACGGCGTGATCGAGGGCGGCACCGCCGCGCTGCTCGCCCCCTACGACGACGCCCCGCACAGCTGCGGGATGCCCGTCTGGGAACCGGCCGCCCTGGCCGAGGCCGTCCGGGCGTTCGACGCGGACGGCTTCCAGATCCACATCCACGCCATCGGCGACGCCGGGGTGCGGGCCGCGCTCGACGCGATCGAGTCGGCGGCGCGGGCCAACGAGGCGTGGGACCGGCGCCCCGTGATCACCCACGTCCAGCTCGTCGACCCCGCCGATCTGCCGCGCTTCGCCGCACTCGGTGTGATCGCCAACTTCGAGCCGCTGTGGGCGCAGCCCGACCCGCTGCAGACCGTCCTTTCCGTCCCGCGCATCGGCGACAAGCGCTCGGCGCTCCAGTACCCGATGGGAGAGCTGGAGCGCGGCGGGGCGCGGCTGTCGTTCGGCAGCGACTGGCCGGTCAGCTCGTACGAGCCGCTGGAGGGGATCCAGATCGCGGTGACCCGGCGGACCTTCGACGGCGACCCGGAGGACGGCTGGCTGCCCCATCAGCGGCTGACGGTCGAGGAGGCGCTGGCCGCGTACACGGCGGGCTCGGCGCACCAGGCGTTCGCCGACGAGCGGGGCGCGCTCGTGCCCGGCGCTCCCGCGGACCTGGTGTGGCTGTCGGCGGACCCGCGGACCACGGATCCCATGCGGCTGCGGGAGATCCGGGTGCGGGGCACGTGGCTGGCAGGGGAGCGCACGTTCGGGTAGGCACGGAAGCACATGCTCCAGAAACAATCATGAATAGAAATGTGGAACATCGTATAGACTTCCACTGTCCCGACCCCGTCCCCGAGTCATGCGCAGGAGCCCCCGAATGAACCTCACCGGCCGCCACTTCCTCAAGGAGCTGGACTTCACCGCCGAGGAGTTCCGAGGCCTGGTCGACCTGGCCGCTGAGCTGAAGGCGGCCAAGAAGGCGGGGACCGAGACGCAGCACCTCAAGGGCAAGAACGTCGCGCTGATCTTCGAGAAGGCGTCCACGCGCACGCGCTGCTCCTTCGAGGTCGCCGCCGCCGACCAGGGCGCTTCGACGACGTACATCGACCCGGCCGGCTCGCACATCGGCAAGAAGGAGTCGAGCAAGGACACCGCCCGCGTCCTCGGCCGGATGTTCGACGCGATCGAGTTCCGGGGCGACGAGCAGGCCATCGTGGAGACCCTCGCCGAGTACGCGGGCGTGCCGGTCTACAACGGCCTGACGGACGACTGGCACCCCACGCAGATGCTCGCCGACGTGCTCACGATGACCGAGCACAGCGCCAAGCCGCTCACCGAGGTGTCCTTCGCCTACCTCGGCGACGCCCGCTTCAACATGGGGAACTCGTACCTCGTCACCGGCGCCCTGCTCGGCATGGACGTCCGCATCGTCGCGCCGAAGGCCTACTGGCCGGCCGACGAGGTCGTCGCCAGGGCCCGCGAGCTGGCCGCCACCAGCGGCGCCCGCATCTCGCTCACGGAGACCGTCGAGGAGGGCGTCGCGGGCGCCGACTTCGTGGTCACCGACGTATGGGTCTCCATGGGTGAGCCCGAGGAGATCTGGGACGAGCGCATCAAGTCGCTCGCGCCGTACGCGGTGACGATGGACGTGCTCCGCGCGACGGGGAACGCGGACGTGAAGTTCCTGCACTGCCTCCCCGCCTTCCACGACCTGGGCACCAAGGTCGGCCGCGAGATCCACGCCAAGTACGGCCTGGAGTCCCTCGAGGTCACCGACGAGGTCTTCGAGTCGGAGCACTCCGTCGTCTTCGACGAGGCGGAGAACCGGATGCACACCATCAAGGCCGTCATGGTCGCCACGCTCGGCCAGTAGCGACAAACCGCACAATCACCGAATAACCGTTCAAACTGGTGGGGCCGGAACACCCTCTCCGGCCCCACCGGCATGCGGCCACCCCCACCGCACCCGCACCACCAGAAAAGAGCACCACCCCATGTCGCCGACCCCGTCCGGCCTGCGCATCAAGTCGCCCGAGTCCCTCATCGCCGAATCCGGCGCCGACCTCGAAGGCCACGGCCTCAAGCGCACCATGGGGCTCTTCCAGCTCGTGTGCTTCGGCGTCGGCGCGATCGTCGGCACCGGCATCTTCGTCGGCCTGTCCGACACGGTCGCGGAGGCCGGCCCCGCCGTCATCCTCTCCTTCGTCCTCGCGGCGATCACCTGCATCTTCACGGCGTTCTCCTTCGCCGAGCTGGGCAGCGCGATCCCGGTCTCCGGATCCTCGTACTCCTTCGCCTACGCGACCCTCGGCGAGCGCGTCGCCTTCCTCGTCGGCTGGTGCCTGCTCCTGGAGTACGGCGTCTCGGTGTCGGCCGTCGCCGTCGGCTGGAGCCAGTACCTGAACGAGCTGCTCGACAGCATCTTCGGGTGGCAGCTGCCCGACGCCCTGTCCGCCGGGCCCGCCGACGGCGGCGTGGTCAACCTGCCCGCCGTGCTCGTCATGCTGATGGCCGCCACCCTGCTGGTACGCGGCATCCGCGAGAGCGCGCGGGCGACCGCCGCGATGGCCGTGCTCAAGATCGGCATCCTGATCGTGTTCTGCGCGATCGCCTACTCCGCCTTCGAGGCCGGCAACCTGACACCCTTCCTCAAGGACGGCATGGCCGGTGTCACCTCCGGTGCCTCGCTCGCCTTCTTCTCGTACATCGGCTTCGACGCGGTCACCACGGCGGGCGAGGAGGTCAAGAACCCGCGGCGCAACATCCCGCTCGCGATCCTGATCTGCATCGGCATCGTCACGCTGCTCTACGTCGCCGTGGCCGTCGCCGCCATCGGCGCGCTCGGAGCGGACGCGGTGGGGGACAAGCCGGCCGCGCTCTCCCTCGTCGTCGACCAGGTCACCGGCTCGGACATCGGCGGCGGCGTCATCGCCTTCGGTGCGGTCGTCGCCATCGCCTCGGTGGTGCTCGCGGTGATGTACGGGCAGACGCGGATCCTGATGTCCATGTCCCGCGACGGCCTGATCCCGAGGGTCTTCGAGCGGGTCTCGCCGAAGACGCACACGCCGGTCGCCAACACCTGGATCGTGGCGTGCGTCTTCGCGGTCCCCGCCGCGTTCTCCTCGCTCGACGCCGTCGTCAACCTGACCACCATCGGCACGCTCGCCACCATGGTCGCCGTGAACATCGCGGTGATCGCGCTGCGCCGCTCGCACCCCGCCCTGAAGCGTTCGTTCCGGGTGCCGCTGTACCCGGTCAGCCCGATCCTCGGCGTCGGCTTCTGCCTCTATCTGATCTGGGGCACGGGGTGGACGACCTGGGTCCAGTTCGCGGTGTTCCTCGTCGTGGGCGCGCTCGTGTACGCGCTGTACGGCCGCCGCAACTCGCGGCTCGGCGACGACGCCGAGGGGGCTACGCCTCGGACGCCGGACGCTGGCTCGGCACCGTAGAGGGAAGCGTGAACCACACCGCCTTGCCGGAATCGGTGGGGCGGTGCCCGCACGAGGAGCTGAGCGTGCGGATGAGGAGCAGGCCGCGGCCGTGCTCCTGCCAGGGGTCGGGCGGCCCTTCGTCCTCGGGATTGGTGAGGTCGGTCGGCGGCGCCGGGTCCGTGTCGTGCACCTCGACCTGACAGCCGGAGTCGAGCAGCTCCACGACCAGCTCGATCGGCGTGTCCCCGGTCGTGTGCTCCACCGCGTTCGCCACCAGCTCCGCCGTGAGCAGCTCCGCCGTGTCCGCGTCCGCGGCCGGTGACTCGATCTCGGACAGCGCGGTCCGCACGAGGGCGCGCGCGACCGGCACGGCCGCGGCCGTGTGCGGGAGAGCTATGCGCCACGACGTGGGCGTTGAGGGACCGGAGAAGGGAGTCACGGCGGAATCCTGGGGGCGGAGGGCGCGTATGCGGCTCTGGGGCGGGCTCGGAGGAACGGGCTCAAGGGGGACTGTCCTGCGTTCAACCTTATGAATGGTACGGCGTAGGGCGAAAGAGGCTCTCGTCGGTGCGCTCCGGGACGTACGACCCTTCATCGGATATCGCGCCCTCGTCTATCGCGTACCCGTGACGACGGTCACGATGCGGTGATACGGTCGAGTCGTCTCGCTCCTCCTCGGCACGCCCGCGACCCGCCGGAGGCACCGCATGAGCCCCTTCACCGGATCCACCCCCCGCACCGACTCCTGGCAGCACCTCACGTACGCCGTGGACGAGAGCGGTGTCGCCACCGTCACGCTCGCCCGCCCCGAAAAGCTCAACGCGCTCACCTTCGGCGCCTACGCCGACCTGCGCGACCTCCTCGCCGAGCTGTCTCGCGAGAAGACGGTCCGTGCCCTGGTTCTCGCCGGCGAGGGCCGCGGCTTCTGCTCCGGCGGCGACGTCGACGAGATCATCGGCGCCACGCTCTCCATGGACACCGCGCAGATCCTCGACTTCAACCGGATGACCGGACAGGTCGTCCGGGCCGTGCGCGAGGCCCCGTTCCCGGTGATCGCCGCCGTGCACGGGGTCGCGGCCGGGGCGGGCGCGGTCCTCGCGCTCGCCTCTGACTTCCGCGTCGCCGACCCGAGCGCCCGCTTCGCGTTCCTGTTCACGAAGGTCGGCCTGTCCGGCGGCGACATGGGGGCGGCCTATCTGCTGCCCCGCGTCGTCGGCCTCGGCCACGCCACCCGGCTCCTCATGCTCGGCGACGCGGTCCGCGCGCCCGAGGCCGAGCGCATCGGCCTGATCAGCGAGCTGACCGACGAGGGCAGGGCCGACGAGGCCGCGCAGACCCTCGCCCGCCGCCTCGCCGAGGGCCCCGCCCTCGCGTACGCGCAGACGAAGGCGCTGCTGACGGCCGAGCTGGACATGCCGCTCGCCGGGGCCATCGAGATGGACGCCGCGACGCAGGCGCTGCTCATGCACGGCGAGGACTACGCCGAGTTCCACGCGGCGTTCACCGCCAAGCGCCCGCCGAAGTGGCAGGGGCGGTGAGCGGCGGATGACCGTACGCGCCCGGCGCATCGCCGTCATCGGAGGCGGCCCCGGCGGCCTGTACGCCGCCGCCCTCCTCAAGCGCCTCGACCCGGACCGGGAGATCACGGTCTGGGAGCGCAACGCCCCGGACGACACGTTCGGCTTCGGCGTCGTCCTGTCCGACGAGACCCTCGGCGGCATCGAGCACGCCGACCCGGTGGTCTACCGGGCGCTCCAGGACGAGTTCGTGCGCTGGGACGACATCGACATCGTGCACCGGGGGCAGCGGCACACCTCGACGGGGCACGGCTTCGCGGCGCTCGGCCGCCGCCGACTCCTGGAGATCCTGCACGACCGCTGCCGCGAACTCGGCGTGGACCTCCGCTTCCAGGAGGAGGCCCCGCCGACCGCCGAACTCCGCGCGGCGTACGACCTGGTCATCGCGGCCGACGGCGTGCACAGCAAGACCCGCGAGACGTACGCGGACGCGTTCGGCCCGCACATCGAGGAGCACCGCAACCGCTACATCTGGCTCGCCGCCGACTTCGCCTTCGACGCCTTCCGCTTCGACATCGCGGAGACGGAGCACGGAGTGATGCAGCTGCACGGCTACCCGTACAGCGATCACGAGTCGACGGTCATCGTCGAGATGCGCGAGGAGGTGTGGCGGTCGGCGGGCTTCGCGGACATGGACGTACGGGAGTCGATCGAGACCTGCGCGAAGATCTTCAAGGACGCGCTGGGCGGACGGTCCCTGAGGACCAACAACTCCTCCTGGCTCACCTTCCGCACGGTCGTCAACGACCACTGGTCGCACGGCAATTGCGTACTGATCGGGGACGCCGCGCACACCGCGCACTTCTCCATCGGCTCCGGCACGAAGCTCGCCGTCGAGGACGCGCTCGCGCTCGCCGCGTGCCTGACCGAGCAGCCCACGACCGATGCCGCGCTCGTCGCGTACGAGGAGGAGCGCAGGCCCGTCGTCGCGTCGACGCAGCGGGCGGCGCGGGCCAGCCTCCAGTGGTTCGAGGAGCTGGGCCGCTATCTGGACCAGCCGCCACTCCAGTTCGCCTTCAACCTGCTCACGCGTTCGCGCAGGGTGACGCACGACAACCTGCGGCTGCGGGACGGGCGGTTCACGGAGTCGGTGGAGCGGGAGTTCGGCTGCCCCGAGGGCACGCCGCCGATGTTCACGCCGTTCCGGATCGGCGGCCTGGAACTGCGCAACCGGGTCGTGGTGTCGCCGATGGACATGTACTCGGCGGAGGACGGGGTGCCGGGGGACTTCCACCTGGTGCACCTGGGGGCGCGGGCGCTCGGCGGGGCCGGGCTCGTCATGACGGAAATGGTGTGCGTGAGCCCGGAGGGCCGCATCACGCCGGGCTGCGCGGGCCTCTACACGTCGGAGCAGGCGGAGTCCTGGCGCAGGATCGTCGACTTCGTCCACACGCGGGCGCCCGGTACGGCGATCGGGGTGCAGCTCGGGCACTCGGGCCGCAAGGGTTCGACGCGCCTCATGTGGGAGGGCATGGACGAGCCGCTCCCCGTGGCCGAGGACAACTGGCCGCTCGTCGCGGCGTCCGCGCTCCGCTACCGCCCCGACAGCCAGCTGCCGCGCGAGCTGACGGTGGCCGAACTGGCCGATGTGCGCGAGCAGTTCGTCGATTCGGCGCGGCGTGCGTCGGAAGCGGGCTTCGACCTCCTCGAACTCCACTGCGCGCACGGCTACTTGCTGTCCGGCTTCCTGTCGCCGCTGACGAACCGGCGCACGGACGCGTACGGCGGATCGCTGGAGAACCGGCTGCGGTTCCCGCTGGAGGTCTTCGACGCCGTACGCGAGGTGTGGCCGGACGGCCGTCCGATGACCGTGCGGATCTCGGCGACGGACTGGGCGGAGGGCGGCACCAGCGAGGAGGAGGCGGTCGCCGTCGCCCGGGCCTTCGCCGCGCACGGCGCCGATGCGATCGACGTGTCCACGGGGCAGGTGGTCTCGGACGAGCGGCCCGCGTTCGGCCGCTCCTACCAGGTGCCGTACGCGGACCGGATCCGGGCGGAGGCCGGTGTCCCGGTGGTCGCGGTCGGCGCGATCTCCTCCTGGGACGACGTCAACTCCCTTGTCCTGGCGGGCCGTACGGACCTGTGCGCCCTGGCCCGCCCGCACCTGTACGACCCGAACTGGACGCTGCACGCGGCGGCGGAACAGGGGTATGCGGGGCCGGGGGTGGGGTGGCCCAGGCAGTACGGGGCGGGGTCCAGGCGCCCGCAGACGGGGCGCCTGGACGCCCCGAAACCGAGGCTTGTCCTGCCGGGGTGACCGGGGTGAGCTCGCGCGTCAGGACGGCAGCGTCGCCATCGCTGCCGTCAGCGTCGTGCCGTCCGACGGATCGACCAGGAGAAACGCACCCGTGCGGCGCACCTCCGCGTACCCGTCGAGGGTCAATGGCTCGGCCGTGCGCAGTGTCACCACGCCCAGGTCGTTGGCCTCCAACGTGGCAGCCCCGCCAAGCGACTTGACCACAGCCCGCACCGTGCGCGTGGTGTGCCGTACCAGGACCCGCTGCCCCTCCCGCAGCGGCCGGTCCGCCACATGGCACACCGATGCGTGCACGTCCCGCGTCGCGGTCGGGGGCGGGTCCGTGGACGGGGTGAGCAAGTCGCCGCGGGAGACGTCGAGTTCGTCGGCGAGCCGCACCGTGAGCGAGGCCCCGGCGTGCGCCTCCGTCACCTGCGTGCCCAGTACGTCGAGCGCCGCGATCGTCGACGTACGGCCCGAGGGGTGCACCGTCACGGCGGAGCCGACTCGTAGGGTGCCCGACACCAACTGGCCGGCGTAGTAGCGGGATTCGTCGTGCCGGATCACGTACTGGACCGGGAAGCGGGCAGGCGCGGACGGGGACTCCGTCGTCACCTGCACCGTCTCCAGGTGTTCCAGGACCGTCGGCCCGCCGTACCAGCCCATGCGCGCGGACGGGTCCACCACGTTGTCGCCCGCGAGCGCCGAGATCGGGATCGCGGTCACCTCGGGGATCCCCAGTTCGTCCGCGAGCCCGGCGAACTCCCGCGTGATCGCGGCGAACGCGGACTCCTCGTAGTCGACCAGGTCCATCTTGTTGACGGCGAGGACCACGTGCGGGACCCGCAGCAGCGCCGCGATCGCCGCGTGCCTGCGCGTCTGCTCGACGACCCCGTTCCTGGCGTCGACCAGGATGATCGTCAGCTCCGCCGTCGAGGCGCCGGTCACCATGTTCCGCGTGTACTGCACATGACCCGGCGTGTCCGCCAGGATGAAACGGCGCCGCGGCGTCGCGAAGTACCGGTACGCGACGTCGATGGTGATGCCCTGTTCGCGTTCGGCGCGCAGGCCGTCCGTGAGGAGGGCCAGATCCGGGGTTCCCGTCCGGGAGATCGACTCCAGCTGGTCGGCCAGGACCGACTTGGAGTCGTGCAGCAGGCGTCCGACGAGCGTGGACTTGCCGTCGTCGACGGACCCCGCCGTGGCCAGCCGCAACGTGCCCACTTCACGAGTAACTACTGACACAGATACAGACATCTCTAGAAGTACCCTTCGCGCTTGCGGTCTTCCATCGCCGACTCCGACAACCTGTCGTCCGCCCGCGTCGCGCCCCGCTCCGTGAGCCGGGACGCCGTGATCTCGGCGATGACCTGGTCCAGCGTCTCCGCGTCGGAGTCGACGGCGCCCGTGCAGGACATGTCGCCGACGGTGCGGTAGCGGACCTGGCGTTTCTCGACCGGCTCGCCGTCCCGCGGCCCGCCCCAGTCGCCGGCCGTCAGCCACATGCCGCCCCGGTCGAAGACCTCGCGCCGGTGGGCGAAGTAGATCTCCGGGAGGGCGATGCCCTCGCGGGCGATGTACTGCCAGACGTCCAGTTCCGTCCAGTTGGAGAGCGGGAAGACGCGGACGTGCTCGCCCGGCGCGTGCCGGCCGTTGTAGAGCTGCCACAGTTCGGGGCGCTGGCGGCGCGGGTCCCACTGGGAGAACTCGTCGCGGAGCGAGAAGACCCGTTCCTTCGCGCGGGCCTTCTCCTCGTCCCGGCGCCCGCCGCCGAACACCGCGTCGAAGCGGCCGTCCCGGATCGCCTCCGTCAACGGCACCGTCTGCAGCGGATTGCGCGTCCCGTCGGGGCGTTCGCGGAGCACACCGCGGTCGATGTAGTCCTGTACGGACGCCACATGGAGGGTGAGCCCATGTGCGGCGACCACACGGTCCCGGTAGGACAGCACCTCGGGGAAATTGTGGCCCGTGTCCACATGCAGCAGCGGGAACGGCACCGGCGCGGGCGCGAACGCCTTCAGCGCCAGGTGCAGCATCAGGATCGAGTCCTTGCCGCCGGAGAACAGGATCACCGGCCGTTCGAACTCGCCCGCCACCTCGCGCAGGATGTGCACGGCCTCGGATTCGAGGGCGTCCAGGTGGCCCCTCTCGTACGGCATCTCGCTCACAGCAGCCCCCTCGCCACCAGCACCGCCCGCACCGAGGCCGCCGACTCCCGCGGCGTCCGGTCCTGCGTCTCCAGGGCCAGGTCCGGGTCGACCGGCGCCTCGTACGGGTCGTCCACCCCGGTCAGCCCCTTCAGCTGCCCGGCGGCCTGGCGCGCGTACAGGCCCTTCACGTCGCGCCGGCTGCACACCTCGACCGGCGTCGCGACGTGCACCTCGACGTACGGGGTGGCGCTGGAGGCGTGCCGTTTGCGGACGGCCTCGCGGCTGTCCGCGTACGGGGCGATGACCGGGACGACCGCGAACACCCCGTTGCGGGCGAGGACTTCGGCGACGAGGCCGATGCGCTGCACGTTCGTGTTGCGGTCCTCGCGGCTGAAGCCGAGGCCCGCCGACAGGAAGCGGCGGATCTCGTCGCCGTCGAGCACCTCGACGCGCAGGCCCTCCGCGCGCAGCTGCCCCGCGAGGGCGCGCGCCACGGTCGTCTTGCCGGAACTGGGCAGCCCGGTGAGCCAGATCGTGGCTCCTTGTGGGCGGGCCTTCGTGGCCGTGGTCATACGTGCAGTCCTTCCGCGGCGCCGCTCGCGGCCCGCCGGTCGTCGGGGTCGGTCAGTTCGGTGAAGAGGGCCTCCCAGCGCGGGTGCACCACGTCGGGGCCGTAGGCGGCGGCCGTGAGCACGGCCGCCGTACCCATCTCCGTACGCAGCTCGCGGTCGCCCATCAGGCGGGCGAGGGCGTCGGCGAGGGCGTCGGGGTCCTGCTCCGGCACGAGGAGCCCGTCCACGCCGTGCGTGAGCACGTCGGCGGGGCCCGTGGGGCAGTCGAAGGAGACCACGGGGAGGGCGTGCGCCATCGCCTCGATCATCACCATCGGCAGTCCCTCGAAGCGTGAACTCAGCACGTACACCGAGGACTTGGCGAGTTCGTCGTCGAGCCGGTCGGTGTGGCCCATCAGCAGGACGTGGTTGTAGAGGTGGTGCTCCTCGATCAGGGCGCGCAGCTGTGCCTTCTTCTCGCCGCTGCCGTAGATGCGCAGCTGCCAGTCGGGGAACTCCCGGACGAGCTTGGCCCACGCGGGGATCAGCAGGTCGAAGCCCTTCTGCGGGAAGAGCCGGCCGGCCGCGGCCACGATCTTCGAGGCGTGGTTCGCCGGGACCTGGTCGAGGGAGTGCACGGCGTTCGGGATCCGCACGACGCGGGTGCCGGGCAGCAGCCGCGCGTACTCGCTCCGGTCGCGCTCCGTCAGGACGGCGACGGCGGCGAAGCACTGGTACGTCTCGACTATGCGCTTCTGTACGTCGGGGCGGTGCGTGCCGTGGTTCATGTGTTCCTGCGCCACCCGCACCACGCCGTTGGTGGCGTGCGCGGCGGCGAGGAAGTTCAGGGCGGGACGCGTCGTGACGAGCACGCCGTCGGTGAGCGAGCGCAGGTAGTCGCCGAGGGCGAGCTCCAGGCGCCGGTCGAAGTACCGGTGGCCGAACTCGCCGCGCGGTATCTCGCGGGCGGGGGACGCGGCCAGCTTGGCGCGTCTGCGGGCGCGCCACCGGCCGCCGAACCCCGGCTCCGCGGCCTCGGGGGCGGCGTTCTCGCGCAGATCGACGACCGTCGTCACCGGCACCCGCTCGTCCAGCGGGAACTGCAGGGCGTCGCGCCGCCGCACGGCGCTGACGATCTCGACGTCCCAGCCCGCCGCGGCAAGGGAGTTGGCCTGGTTGAAGACGGTGCGGATGGTGCCGCCGCGGCCGTAGGCGTGCAGCAGCAGATACCTGATGCGGGTGTTCCTCATGCGCGGCACTCCAGCGACAGGTTGTCCTCGACGGTGAAGTACGGCCGTACGCCGAACCCCGCCCCCGGCACCGCCTGCCGCGGATAGACGTAGATCGCCTTCTTGCCGCGGATGTCGTCGAGCCGGCGCCCGACCCGCAGCCTCGACGTCCCGTCCGTGAGATGCAGATCCCACTGGTCGACACGTCCGGACCCGCCGCCGGACCCGTCGTCGTACGCGGCGAGGTCGGCCACGTCCCACACGCAGCTGAACCGGTGGCCGTCCAACTCGACGTCGTACGAGAGGACTTGACCCGCGCCGGACCGTCGCGTCACCGTCAGCCGCCACGCATCGGCGGCTCCCGGGTTCAGCCCGACCAGCCGTCCGACGACCCCGATCCGCCCGTCCCGCGGCCACACTTCCTCGACCTCGGCCCGGGGCTTCACTTGAGGTACCCCCACGCCTCGCAGATGGGCCGCAGCACCTCGGGGATCTCGTCGTCCTTCGGCAGCTCGCGGCCCTCCTGCACGCTGCCGCTGCGGATCTTGTCCCGCCAGTCGCCGAGCCCCTTCTGGACCTGCGTCTCGTCGCGGGCGCCGTACTCCAGCATCGAGGGTTCGAAGTCGACGCCGAGGAAGGTGCACAGGGCGCGCAGCTTTCCCTCCGGGTCGGCCGTGATCTCCTCGTAGCGCAGCGTGTGGCCGCCGGTGATGCCCTTGCGGGCGTGGTCGACGGCCTTCATGTAGCGCAGCGCGTCCGCGCAGGCCTCGTCGTACGTGCGCTTGTCGGGGTCGCCCTCGTGCCAGGACTGGGCGATGGAGACGGGGTGGCGCAGCAGGAACACGAAGCGGGCGTCGGGCCAGCAGTCGCGGATCCGCTGGTAGGCGAAGGCGTTGCTGGGGGTCTTCTCGACGATGAAGTCCTTGCCGGACCTGGTGAGTTCGCGGTGCAGGACGCGGTCCCACAACAGGTGCTCCAGGTCGCCGCGGCCCAGGTCGAGGGCGTCCATGGCGCGCCGCGACAGCTTGCTGCCGTAGCCGACCTCCAGGCGCCGGATGTGCAGCTCGTGCGGGGCGTGCAGCCGCGGGTGCGCGTCGAGCAGCATCCGCAGCAGGGTCGAGCCCGAGCGCACCGGCGACATGATGAAGACGGGCCGCCTGAGCAGCCGGTCGGTCCCCGGATCGTCGGTACATCGATACTCCGGAACGGCCCGCCGCACCGGTGTCGCCACTTTCTTGGCGGGGGCGGGGCCCTTGGGTGCGCGGCGCACCTGGAGGCCGGTGGTGGCGGTCAGCGCCCGGTTCATGTTGCGCATCAGACTCATGCGAACCGACGCTAAGAGGGCATTCTGAGAGGACCCGTGGAGGAAGCTGAGGGTTCCCTTAGGGCGTTCTCTCAGGGCGTTCCGTCAGGGCGTTCTTTCAGGGCGTCGGCGTGCGGGCGAACTCCGCCCCCGCCCCCCGCAGCCGCTCGTCCAGCGCCCGGAACACCTCTGCCGCCCGCACCCCCGGCCACCCCTCCGGCAGCAGCTCGGGCGGCAGGCCCGGGTCCGCGTAGGGGAGGTGGCGCCAGGAGTCGAGGGCGCGCAGGTAGTCGCGGTACGCCTCGCGCGGCGGGGTCTCGGGGCGGGCTTCCCACGCCCGCAGCACCGGCTCGTGCTCGTCCAGGAACGCCTCGTGGAGCTTGGCCAGGGCCGCGAGGTCCCACCACTGGGCCACCGCGTCGGCCGTCGCCGCGAAGCCCAGGTGCTCGCCGCGGAACAGCTCCACGTACCCGGACAGGCCGAGGCGCTCCAGCGTGTGCCGGGTCTCCTCGTACACGGCGAGGGGCGCCAGCCACACGCCGGGCGCCGCCGTGCCGAAGCCGAGGCCGGTGAGCGTGGAGCGCAGCACGTGCCGCTTGGCGCGCTCGGACTCCGGGACCGAGAACACGGCGAGCACCCAGCCGTCGGCGGGGGAGTCGCTGCCGTAGATGCGGCGGTCGCCGTCGTCGAGGAGCTGCCGGGCGTCGTCGGAGAGCGCGTAGGCCGCCGCTCCGGCGTCGGTGCGGGCCGGGAGGAGCAGGCCGCGGCGCTTGAGGCGGGAGACCGCCGAGCGGACCGAAGGGGCATCGACGCCGACCGCACCGAGCAGCCGGATCAGCTCGGCGACCGGCAGCGGCCCCGGCAGGTCACGGCCGTAGGCGCCGTACAGGGTGACGATGAGGGAGCGGGGCGTATGCGTGGGCTGCTCGGGCACGCGATCACTCTACGGTTCCGGTCTCGCGGAGCCGGAACCGCTGGAGCTTTCCCGTGGCCGTGCGCGGCAGCGCGTCCAGGAACTCGATCGCGCGCGGGCACTTGTAGGGGACGAGTTCCGCCTTGACGAAATCGCGCAGGCCTTCGGTGTCTTGTCGTGCGCCCGGCCGCAGCACCACGTACGCCACCGCCACCTGGCCGCGCTCCTCGTCGGGCCGCCCGACCACCGCCGCCTCCGACACGTCCGGGTGGCGAATCAGCGCGTCCTCCACCTCGGGGCCCGCGATGTTGTACCCGGCGGAAATGATCATGTCGTCGGCGCGGGCCACGTACCGGAAGTAGCCGTCGGCCTCGCGGACGTACGTGTCCCCGGTGACGTTCCAGCCGTGGCGTACGTACACGGTCTGCCGCTCGTCGGCGAGGTAGCGGCAGCCGACGGGGCCGCGGACGGCGAGCAACCCCGGTTCGCCGTCCGGGAGTTCGTGGCCCTCGGGGTCGACGATCCGGGCCTCCCAGCCGGGCACGGGGACGCCCGTGGTCCCCGGCCTGATCGCGTCGTCGGCCGCCGAGATGAAGATGTGCAGCAGCTCCGTCGCACCGATGCCGTTGATGATGCGCAGGCCCGTGGCCTCCTGCCACGCCTGCCAGGTCGCGGCGGGCAGGTTCTCGCCCGCGGACACGCAGCGGCGCAGCGAGGAGATGTCGTACGAGGCCAGCTCGGGAAGCATCGCCCGGTACGCGGTCGGCGCGGTGAACACGACGGACACCCGGTGCTCGGCGATCGCGGGCAGCAGTTTCTGCGGGCCCGCCTGTTCGAGCAGCAGCGCCGAGGCCCCCGCCCGCAGCGGGAAGATCACCAGGCCGCCGAGCCCGAAGGTGAAGCCCAGCGGCGGGCTCCCCGCGAACACGTCGTCCGGTCCTGCCCGCAACACGTGCTTCGCGAAGGTGTCCGCGACCGCGAGCACGTCCCGGTGGAAGTGCATGCACCCCTTGGGCCGCCCGGTGGTCCCCGAGGTGAAGGCGATCAGCGCCACGTCGTCGGCGGAGGTCTCCACGGCCTCGTACGCCGCCGGTTTCGGGGCCGCGCGGTGCAGCAGGTCGTCGGGCCCGTCCCCGCCGAACGTCGTGATGCGCAGGCCCGGCACCTCGGCCTTCGCCAGGTCGTCGACCGAGCGGATGTCGCACAGGGCATGCCCCACCTGCGCGATCTCGCACACGGTGGCCAGCTCGCTCGCCCGCTGCTGCGCCAGCACGGTCACGGCGACGGCCCCCGCCTTCATCACGGCGAGCCAGCACGCCGCGAGGTGCCGGGTGGTGGGGCCGCGCAGCAGCACCCGGTTGCCGGGCACGACGCCCAGGTCGTCCGTGAGCACGTGCGCGATCCGGTCGACCGTCGCCTTCAACTCGCCGTACGACCAGGGGGATTGGCCGGGGGAGCGGAAGGCCGGGCGGTCCGCGCCGTGCCGCTCCACGGTGGCGTCGAGGAGTTCGGTCCCGCAGTTGAGCCGCTGGGGGTAGTCGAGCTCGGGCAGGTCGAAGGTGAGGCCCGGCCACAGCTCGGCGGGCGGCAGATGCTCGCGGGCGAAGGTGTCGACGTGCCCGGAAGGAAGCAGTGGGCTGAGTGGGTGGTGGGTCATGGCCTGGCGCCCCCTCGTGGTGAGTGGCTCGCATGCCGTCGCCGGATGAGGCGGCGCGCATCGAGCGTATCGTGATGGTGACGACAGTCAACGGGGCGCGATACGGTTCCTGTGTGCGGGCGGCGGGCAGTGTGGCCGGTAGGCAGTCGTGAGAGGAGCACCACGTATGGGGACATTCTCGCTCGAACCGGAGCAGCTCGCGTGGTGTGGCGAGCTACGGGCCCTCGCGGCCGAGCGCCTCGCCCCGCTCGCCGAGAAGGGCGAGCCGGGCCGCGTCAACCGTCCCCTCGTCGCGGAACTCGGCCAACTCGGGCTCCTTGAGCGCCTGTTCACCTCGGGCGCGCTCGATCTGTGCCTGCTGCGCGAGTCCCTGGCCCGCGTCAGCACCGAGGCCGAGACGGCGCTCGCGCTCCAGGGGCTCGGGGCGCACCCGATCCACGCGTACGCGGGTGCGGCGGTGCGCGAGCGGTGGATCCCGGAGGTGGGCGCCGGCCGGGCCGTGGCGGCGTTCGCGCTGAGCGAGCCGGGGGCGGGATCGGACGCGGCGGCGCTGTCCCTGCGGGCGGACCCGGACGGCGAGGGCTGGCGGCTCACCGGCGAGAAGTGCTGGATCTCGAACGCACCGGAGGCCGATGTCTACACCGTCTTCGCCCGCACCACCCAGGGCGCGGGCGCGCGCGGAGTGACGGCCTTCGCGGTCCCGGCCGACCGCGCGGGCCTCACCGGCGAACACCTCGACATGATCTCCCCGCACCCCATCGGCTCGCTCGCCTTCGACGGCGTCCCGGTCACCCGCGACGACCTGCTCGGCGAGGTCGACGCCGGGTTCCGCGTCGCGATGGGCACGCTGAACCTGTTCCGGCCCAGTGTCGGCGCCTTCGCCGTCGGCATGGCGCAGGCGGCCCTCGACGCGACGCTCGCGCACACCGCCGAGCGGGAGGCGTTCGGTGCCCCGCTGAAGGAGCTCCAGACCGTCGCCCACCAGGTCGCCGACATGTCGGTACGCGTCGAGTCCGCGCGCCTCATGGTCTACGCGGCGGCGTCCGCGTACGACGAGGGGGACCCGGAGGTACCGCGCCGTGCGGCCGCCGCGAAGCTCGTCGCCACGGAGGCGGCCCAGCAAGTCGTCGACGCCGCGGTGCAGTTGCACGGGGCGCGGGCGCTGCGCCGCGGGCACGTCCTGGAGCACCTCTACCGCGAGGTCCGGGCGCCCCGCATCTACGAGGGTGCCTCCGAGGTCCAACGAGCCATCATCGCCCGCGAGTTGTACAAGGGGCACACGAAGGAGTCCTCGTGACCGGCAGCAACAGCGGCAACGGCAACGGCGTCGGCACCAACACCGGCGACCTGCGGCGCGTCAATCCGCCCGAACTCTCCCCGCCCACCGGCTTCTCCCACGCCGTCGTCGCGTCGGGCGGCCGCATGGTGATGCTCGCGGGCCAGACGTCCCTGGACGCCGACGGCAAGGTCGTCGGCGACACGCTCCCCGCCCAGTTCACCCGCGCCCTGACGAACCTGCTCACCGCCCTGCGCGCGTCCGGCGGCACACCGGAGCACCTGGCGCGCGTCACGGTCTACGCCACCGACGTCGCGGACTATCGGGAGAACGCACGCGAACTCGGCCGTATCTGGCGCGAGTTGGCGGGCCGCGACTATCCGGCGATGGCCGTGATCGGAGTGAGCCGCCTCTGGGACGAACAGGCCATGGTGGAACTCGACGGGATCGCCGTCCTGCCCTGAGCGGGAACCGCGCCTAGGCTCGCCCGTATGACGCAGCAGACGGAACTCTCGGTGGACCTCTCCGTGGGCCCGATCGCGTACGAGGACACGGGAGGCGACGGGCCGGCCGTCGTCCTCCTCCACGGGCTCGCCCAGGACGGCACGGTGTGGCGGCACGTCGTCGACGAACTCGGCGCGTCCGTGCGGTGCATCGTGCCCACCCTCCCGTACGGGAGCAACCACGTGCCCGTGCGGCCCGGCGCCAAGATCACCCCGCACACGGTGGCGTTGCTGATCGGCGAGTTCGCCGACGCGCTCAAGCTGGGCGACGACACGGTGTTCGTGGAGAACGACGCGGGGCGCCTCCAGCAGCTCGCCGCGGAGCGGCCCGACCGGGTGGGGCGCATGGTCATCGCGGGCTGCGAGGCCTTCGACAACTATCCGCCGGGCCCGGCGGGCAAGCTCCTGGAGGTCATGTCCCGGGTCCCCGGCGGCATCACGATGCTGGCGCGCACGCTGTCCGTGCGGCCACTGCGCCGGATGCCCGGCACGGGGTACGCGGTGATGTCCCAGCGGCCGGTCCCGCACGAGCTGATCGACCGCTGGATCGAGCCGCTGCGCAAGGACCCGGCGGCGCGGAAGCTGCTGCTGCACTACCTCCGGTCCGGGGTGAGGACGGAGATGATGGAGGCGGCGGATGCCCTCCGCGCGTATGACCGGCCCGCGTTGGTGGTCTGGGGCAAGCAGGACCGCATGATGCCGCTGGCCCACGGCCGTCGTTTGGCGGAGCTGCTGCCGCAGGGGCGGCTGGTGGAGCTGGACGACTGCGGAACGCTGATTCCTTTGGACCAGCCGAAGGCTTTGGCGGCGGCGATCCGGGAGTTTGTTGCGGCCACCTAATTGTTGGCGAACCCGGTCGTCGCGAAGGAGGTCGCGTCTTGGGGTGACGTGCCCTTGGTGACCCACCAGTGCGTCGGGTGTTCGCCGTACAAGGTGAAAAGCGTGTCCGCCGCCCATGCCAGGACCAGCTCGTCCTTGCCGTCCGCGTCGAAGTCGTCCGCTGCGACCGGCCGGGCACGGCGCGCGTTGTCCGAGCGCATCTTGTGGTCGATCTCCATGGGCCCCTGCCGCAGCACGGTGGTCCGCTTCTCGCCGTCGATCAGGGTCGCCCCGGCGTACGTGGCGACGAGGATGCCGTCCCGCCCGTCCCCGTCCGGATCGGCGGCGACGTAGCCGCCGGGCCCGTAGTCGGTCTGCCGGTCCGTGCCGGGCGGGGGCAGCTTGTACGTCACCGGGGACCCGCCCCCGCCGGGGTACACCGCCAGCGACCCGTTCACGTCCGGGGCCTCCGTCTCGTAGCCGGGCTCGTCGTTGCGGCTGCCGTTGTCGCCCACGGCCACGTCCCGCCGCCCGTCCCCGTCGAAGTCGCCGAAGGCGTGCGCGTTGCCCGGGCGCAGCTCGCGGCCCCGGCCCGTGCGCGGGTCGGCGTACAGCGTGCTGGTGGCCTGCTCGCCGTCGCTGACCGAGGGGGCCAGGAGCCCGGTGACGCGCGGCTTGCCCGTCGGGTCGATGGAGTCCGCGACCAGGCCGCCGTCGTTGCCCCGCAGCGACCCGGTGCGGGCGGGCGCGCCCGACCGGCTGAAGGGGCCGTACAGGAGGTGCACCTTCGTGCCGTTGTCGCCGAGGCCCGCCAGATCGTGGTGACCGTCCCCGTCGAAGTCGCCGCGCGTGGGGTCGTCGAGGCCCGACTGTGCGACGGAGGAGGGGAGTTGGAGGCGGGTCGCGGTGCGGCCCCGCGCGCCGGGGCCCGTCGGCGTGCCCCACGCCACGTACGGGACGCCGCGCTGGTCGCCGCTGCCGTCGGCGGACTCCTCCGGCACCGTGGTGACGAGGTCGGGGAACCCGTCCCCGTCGAGGTCGGCCGTGGTCACGTTCTCGGCGGCGAGACTGTCCTCGGGCCCCTGGTCCGCCGGTTTCGCGCGCGGGATCCCGAGGTCGGAGCGCCCGTACACGGCGCGCGTGGCCGGGTCGAGCCCGCGGGCGGAGCCGAAGACGACGCCGACCCGTTCGTCGCGCTCGTTCGTGTCCCGGTCCACGTGCGCGGCGACGGGCACGAGCAGGTCCCGGTGCCCGTCCCCGTTGAGGTCGTCGGGGTCCTTCGAGCCCTTCCCGGCGGCCGGTGCCCGGCCGGCCGTGGGCTCCTTGGGCACTCCGCGCGCGCCCGCGTCGGACGCGGAGGGTCCGGTCCGCGGCGTGCCGTGCCCGCCCCCGCATCCGCTGAGCAGAACGAGGGCGGCGCAGGCGGCGAGGGCGGCGGAGGAACGCTTCATGCGCCCACCTTCACATCCCGCCCACCCGTGCGGCAGGCGGGAGTTGAAGGCCGTGGATCAGATGTCCCGGAACGTCTCGATCTGCGCCCCGACGGAGTTGAGCCGCTCCGCCAGGTCCTCGTAGCCGCGGTTGATCACGTAGACGTTGCGGAGCACCGACGTGCCCTCGGCCGCCATCATCGCGAGCAGCACGACCACGGCGGGGCGCAGGGCCGGCGGGCACATCATCTCGGCGTGCCGCCAGCGGGTCGGGCCCTCGACGAGGACGCGGTGCGGGTCGAGGAGCTGGAGTCGCCCGCCGAGCCGGTTCAGGTCGGTGAGGTAGATCGCCCGGTTGTCGTAGACCCAGTCGTGGATCAGGGTCTTGCCCTGGGCCGACGCCGCGATCGCCGCGAAGAACGGCACGTTGTCGATGTTCAGGCCCGGGAACGGCATCGGGTGGATCTTGTCGATGGGCGCTTCGAGCTTCGACGGGCGGACCGTGAGGTCGATCAGGCGCGTGCGCCCGTTGTCGGCCGGGTACTCCGCCGAACGGTCGTGGTCGAGCCCCATCTCCTCCAGGACCGCCAGCTCGATCTCCAGGAACTCGACCGGCACCCGCTTGACCGTCAGCTCGGACTGCGTGACGACGGCCGCGGTCAGCAGGCTCATCGCCTCGACCGGGTCCTCGGACGGCGAGTAGTCCACGTCGACGTCGATGTGCGGCACGCCGTGCACGGTGAGCGTGGTCGTGCCGACGCCCTCGACCTGGACACCCAGCGCCTCCAGGAAGAAGCACAGGTCCTGGACCATGTAGTTCGACGACGCGTTGCGGATGATCGTGGTGCCCTCGGCGCGGGCCGCGGCGAGCAGCGCGTTCTCCGTCACGGTGTCGCCGCGCTCGGTCAGCACGATGGGGCGGTCCGGCGCGACGTCCGGGTGCACCTCCGCGTGGTAGAGCCCCTCGGTCGCCGTGATGTCGAGGCCGAAGCGGCGCAGCGCGATCATGTGCGGCTCGATGGTGCGGGTGCCGAGGTCGCAGCCGCCCGCGTAGGGCAGCTTGAAGCGGTCCATGCGGTGCAGCAGCGGGCCGAGGAACATGATGATCGACCGGGTGCGGCGGGCGGCGTCCGCGTCGATGGCGTTCATGTCGAGCTCGGCGGGCGGCACGATCTCCAGGTCCGCGCCGTCGTTGATCCAGCGGGTGCGTACGCCGATCGAGCCGAGTACCTCCAGAAGGCGGTACACCTCCTCGATGCGCGCGACACGGCGGAGCACGGTGCGGCCCTTGTTGAGCAGCGAGGCGCACAGGAGTGCCACACACGCGTTCTTGCTGGTCTTCACTTCGATCGAACCCGAGAGTCGGCGTCCGCCGACCACGCGCAGATGCATCGGTCCCGCGTACCCGAGGGAGACGATTTCACTGTCGAGAGCTTCGCCAATTCGAGCGATCATCTCAAGGCTGATGTTTTGGTTCCCGCGCTCGATGCGGTTGACCGCGCTCTGGCTGGTGCCGAGCGCCTCCGCAAGCTGCGACTGCGTCCAGCCCCGGTGCTGCCGGGCGTCGCGGATGAGCTTGCCGATGCGTTCGAGGTAGTCGTCTGCCATGGCGGCAGGTTATCTCAGATATGAGATGCCGCATCTCGAGGGGCGTGGCGGCCGTCGGGCGTCGAGGATGGGGGGAGAGCTGAAGAGCCCGGACGTGGGTACGCGCACGAAGGGTGCCCCTTGCTGGCAATGCCGGGCGATGTACTAGGGTTATCTCGACATCGAGATATCCGCGCGAAGGCGCGCCAAGGAGGCCCGGTCGGGCGAGGTAAGGGTTACCTTACCTCAATCGTTTCCGCGGTCCGGTACTGAATGCACTGAAGGAGACTGTCGTGTCGGCGAACAGCTTCGACGCCCGAGCCTCGCTGCAGGTGGGCGACGAGTCGTACGAGATCTTCAGGCTGGACAAGGTCGAGGGCTCCGCTCGCCTTCCCTACAGCCTCAAGGTCCTTCTGGAGAACCTGCTCCGCACCGAGGACGGCGCGAACATCACCGCCGACCACATCCGTGCGCTCGGCAACTGGGACTCCCAGGCTCAGCCCGCGCAGGAGATCCAGTTCACGCCGGCCCGCGTGATCATGCAGGACTTCACCGGCGTCCCCTGCGTCGTGGACCTCGCCACGATGCGTGAGGCCGTGAAGGCCCTCGGCGGCGACCCGGCGAAGATCAACCCGCTGTCCCCGGCCGAGATGGTCATCGACCACTCCGTCATCGCCGACAAGTTCGGCACCTCGGACGCGTTCAAGCAGAACGTGGACCTGGAGTACGGCCGCAACAAGGAGCGCTACCAGTTCCTGCGCTGGGGCCAGACCGCGTTCGACGACTTCAAGGTCGTCCCGCCGGGCACCGGCATCGTCCACCAGGTCAACATCGAGAAGCTGGCCCGTACGGTCATGGTCCGCAACGGCCAGGCCTACCCCGACACCCTGGTCGGCACGGACTCGCACACCACGATGGTCAACGGCCTGGGCGTCCTGGGCTGGGGCGTCGGCGGCATCGAGGCCGAGGCCGCGATGCTCGGCCAGCCGGTCTCCATGCTGATCCCGCGCGTCGTCGGCTTCAAGCTGACCGGCGAGCTGCCGGCCGGCACGACCGCCACCGACCTCGTGCTCACGATCACCGAGATGCTGCGCAAGCACGGCGTCGTCGGCAAGTTCGTCGAGTTCTACGGTGAGGGCGTCGCCGCCACCTCCCTCGCGAACCGCGCCACCATCGGCAACATGTCGCCGGAGTTCGGCTCCACCGCCGCGATCTTCCCGATCGACGACGAGACGCTGAACTACCTGCGTCTGACCGGCCGTGACGCCCAGCAGGTCGCGCTCGTCGAGGCCTACGCCAAGGAGCAGGGCCTCTGGCTGGACCCGGCCGCCGAGCCCGACTTCTCCGAGAAGCTGGAGCTCGACCTCTCCACGGTCGTCCCGTCGATCGCCGGTCCGAAGCGCCCGCAGGACCGCATCGTCCTCGCGAACGCCGCCGAGCAGTTCGCCCAGGACGTGCGCAACTACGTCGCGGACGACGACGAGGCGGGCAAGGAGTCCTTCCCGGCCTCCGACGCCCCGGCCGTCTCCAACGGCGTTCCGTCGAACCCGGTCACCGTGACCGCCCCCGACGGCTCGACGTACGAGCTGGACCACGGCGCCGTCACCGTCGCCGCGATCACCTCCTGCACCAACACCTCGAACCCGTACGTGATGGTGGCCGCGGCCCTCGTCGCGAAGAAGGCCGTGGAGAAGGGCCTGACCCGCAAGCCGTGGGTCAAGACCACCCTCGCCCCGGGCTCGAAGGTCGTCACCGACTACTTCGACAAGTCGGGCCTGACCCCGTACCTCGACAAGGTCGGCTTCAACCTCGTCGGCTACGGCTGCACCACCTGCATCGGCAACTCGGGCCCGCTGCCCGACGAGGTCTCGAAGGCCGTCAACGACCACGACCTGGCCGTGACGTCCGTCCTCTCCGGCAACCGGAACTTCGAGGGCCGCATCAACCCCGACGTCAAGATGAACTACCTGGCGTCCCCGCCGCTGGTCGTCGCGTACGCCATCGCCGGTTCGATGAAGGTGAACATCACCAAGGACGCCCTCGGCGTCGACCAGGACGGCAAGCCCGTCTACCTGGCCGACATCTGGCCGTCGGAGTCCGAGGTCAACGACGTCGTCGCCAACTCCATCGGCGAGGACATGTTCTCGAAGTCCTACGAGGACGTCTTCGCGGGCGACGCCCAGTGGCAGGCCCTTTCGGTCCCGACCGGCAACACCTTCGAGTGGGACGACGAGTCGACCTACGTCCGCAAGCCCCCGTACTTCGAGGGCATGGAGATGCAGCCGGCGCCGGTCCAGGACATCGCGAACGCCCGCGTCCTGGCCAAGCTCGGCGACTCGGTCACCACCGACCACATCTCCCCGGCCGGTGCGATCAAGGCCGACACCCCCGCCGGCAAGTACCTGTCGGAGCACGGCGTCGAGCGCCGCGACTTCAACTCGTACGGCTCGCGTCGCGGCAACCACGAGATCATGATCCGTGGCACGTTCGCCAACATCCGCCTGCGCAACCAGATCGCGCCGGGCACCGAGGGCGGCTACACCCGCGACTTCACCCAGGCCGACGGCCCGGTGTCGTTCATCTACGACGCGTCGCAGAACTACCAGGCGCAGGGCACGCCCCTCGTCATCCTGGGCGGCAAGGAGTACGGCTCCGGTTCGTCCCGCGACTGGGCCGCCAAGGGCACCGCGCTCCTCGGCGTCAAGGCCGTCATCACCGAGTCGTACGAGCGCATCCACCGCTCGAACCTCATCGGCATGGGCGTCCTGCCGCTGCAGTTCCCGGAGGGCCAGTCGGCCGAGACGCTGGGCCTGACCGGCGAGGAGACCTTCTCGATCTCCGGCGTGACCGAGCTGAACGAGGGCCGCACGCCGTCGACCGTCAAGGTCACCACGGACTCGGGCGTCGAGTTCGACGCGGTCGTCCGCATCGACACCCCCGGTGAGGCGGACTACTACCGCAACGGCGGCATCCTGCAGTACGTGCTGCGCAGCCTGATCAGCGAGTAATTCGGCCGGTGAGGCAGTTGGGCCGCGACCCCCGGTGGGGTCGCGGCCCTTCGCCGTTCACGCACCGTCGAGAAACGCGGTCCACGCCTCGGGCGTGACGGTGAGGTGCGGGCCGCCGTCGGCGATGTTCTTGGAGTCGCGGACGTGGATGGCGGTGGGGTGCGTGGCGACTTCTACGCACGCGCCGCCCTCGCTGCTGCTGTAGCTCGACTTCCGCCAGTCGTAAGCGACTTCGAGGCAGTCGCCACCTTCGCTGCCGCTATAGCTCGACTTGAACCAGTGCAGTGCGGTGCTCATCGCTCTCCTAGCAGGCGATCCAGCAGGCCCATGGAGTCTTGCGGGGTGAGGGCCTGTGCTCGCAGCATCGCATATTTGCGTTCGAGGATGGACACCTCGTCGTGGTCGGCGACCCACTGGCTGCCTCGCTGCGTCTCGGTGTACGCGAGATGCTGATGGTCCGGGGTCTCCAGGAGGGTGAAGGGCCCGTCGAGGGCAGCGTGATGCCAGCTGTGCTGCGGCAGGATCTGTACGGAGAGGCAAGGCAGTTCGCACTGTTCGCGTAGGTGCCGGAGCTGCTCGTACCGCACCCGGGGGCCGCCCACCGAGAGGTGGAGCACCGGTTCCCAGATCACGAAACTGACCGTGGGTGGGATCCTCCGGTGCAGGATCGCCTGCCGTTCGATGCGGGCAGCCGTCTTGGCCTCGATCTCGTCGGGGCCGTAAGCGGGAACTCGTTCGCGGAGCACGTCCCGTGCCGTGTCCTCGGTCTGTAGGAGTCCAGGCATGACCACGGCGTCGTACTTGGACAGCACAATCGCCTCCCGCTCGTGCTTGATGTACGACTCGGCCCACAGCGGAAACTGGTCGATCTCCGGCATGTTGGCCACGGCTACGGCCAAAGCCCCCTTGGTGTCGAGCAGTTGATCCATCGTGATCGCCAGGTCGGGCAACAGCGGCCGCCTGCCCTGCTCGATCGCCGCGATCGTGGCCTCGGCCACTATCAGCCGCTCCCCGAGAGACGCCTGGGTGAATCCGGCGGACTTGCGGAACAGGGCAACCAGTTGGCCGACCATCTTCAACGCCGACGGATTCCTTGGCGGACGTTTCCCGGTGCTCATGACGGTCAATGTCCCCGCCCCCGTTCTTCCTCGACCCCGCTCGAACCCCGACAGGAATTCTGTCGGGGTCGGTCAGCTGCCGACAGCCAGTCACTGTCCGTCACATTCCTTCCCGTGAACCACGTGAACGAGTCACACGAACCTCGCGAGCGCTTCTTCCGCCGCGAACGCCCGTCCGTCCCCGCTGCCCGGGAGTTCACCCGCGCCGCGCTCGCCGACTGGGGCGTGGCCGACGACCGGGCGCACGACATCACGCTGTGTGTCAGCGAACTCGCCACCAACGCCCTCCTGCACGGCGTCCCGCCCGGCCGCGGCTACCTGTTGTGCCTGCTGCCCTATGAGGACGGACTCCGCGTCGAGGTCCACGACAGCGGCACCGGCGTGCCGCGCGTGGTACGCCCCGACGAGGGAGGCCGCGGGCTGATCCTCGTGGCGGCGCTGGCGGACGCGTGGGGCGTGGGGGAGCGGGACCCCGGCAAGGTCGTGTGGTGTGAATTCGGGCAGCTGTCGCCCCGGCCTCGTACACGTATGGTGGAGGACACGTGGGCGACGGGGGTGAGCGGTGGAACTGGGCGCAATGGGGCTGAAGCTCGCGTCCTCGGTGGCGGTGCCGCTGCTGAAGCGGTTCGTGCTGCCGCCGGAGAAGGTGGCGGGAGCCGAGTTCCCCGGTGAAAAGCCCGTCCGCGTACGGTCGTTGCTGTCCTTCGTGGGCGATCACCCCGCTCTCAGCCGCGACGACATGCACCGGCTTTCGCGGGAGCTGGTGCGGCGTGCCGTGCGGGCCGCGCCGCCGCGCGAGGCCCGGCTGCCGGACGACGAGCACGACGCGGTGGGCCAGGCCCTGACCCGTACGCTCTTCGCGCTCGGTCAACTCGACATGAACGACGTCGACTTGGTGCTGCTCGGGCCGGAGGAGCTGGCCGCCACGCTGTCCAGCGCGGCGGAGCGGGACATCAAGGGGCTGCTCACCGCGGACGCGGCCCGCTTCCACGACGCGCTGCTGGTCACCGCCTGCGTGCACCTCGTGCGGTTCTTCACCGAGCGGCCCGGCTTCGAGGCCCGCGCCCAGCTGTCGAACTCGCGCCAACTCCGCGAACAGAAGGAGCAGTTGGACCGCGTGGTGCGGATCATTACCGGCGAGGACCACCAGGCCGCCGACCTCCGCTTCGAAGAGGCGTACGCCGACTACGTCGTGAACCGGCACGGACGGCTCACCATCTACGGCGTCGACCTGCGCGACCCCGCAGGACCCGAATGGCCGCTGGACGAGGCCTACTTGAGCCCCACCGCCGTACCGCTGGCGGCGGCCGAGGAGGAGGACGGCGACTACGAGACCGTGCCCGAGGAGAGCGTCGAGACCGCGCTCGCAGGGCGCGGCAGGATCGTGCTGCACGGCCTCGCGGGGACCGGCAAGACGACGCTCGTGCAGTGGCTCGCCCTGACCACCGCGCGCCAGGAGTCCGTGCCGGTCGCGCTGCCGCAGCTGATCGGGCGGGTCCCGTTCGTGCTGCCGCTGCGCACGCTCGCGCGGCAGGGGGCCGAACTGCCCATGCCGGAGCAGTTCCTGGAGTGGATGCGCTGCGGCCTCAGCGGCAGCGAACCCGACGGCTGGGCCGTCCGCGTCCTGCAGAACGGCCGTGGGGTGCTGCTCGTCGACGGCCTCGACGAGATCCCCAAGGCGGACCGGCGCCGCGCCCGCCAGTGGCTGCGCGACCTCGTGAACGACTTCCCGGGCAACCTGTGGCTCTGCACCACCCGGCCCTCCGCGCTCGAACCGGGCTGGCTGCGCAGCGAGGGCTTCTACGAGCTGAGCCTCAACCCACTCAGCCCTGCCGACCTGCGCCGCTTCGTCGCCCGCTGGCACATCGCGGCGAACGCGCCCGAACGGCTCGGCGAGGAACTCGTCGAATCCCTGCGCTCCAACCCCGAACTGAGCCGCCTCGCCACCAACCCCCTGATGTGCAGCCTCATCTGCGCCCTGCACCGCGAACGCCGGGGCTTCCTGCCGAACGGCCGGGCCTCCCTCTACCGGGCCGCCCTGTCCATGCTCCTGGAGCGGCGCGACGTGGAGCGGGACCTGTACGGGCGGGGCGACGACCGGCCCCGGCTCGACGAGGAATCCGCGACCGAGCCGCTCAAACGCCTCGCGTACCGGCTGATCCGCAACGACGACACGCAGATGGAGCGCGACGACGCCATCCACGAGCTGCGCAGACTCCAGCCGCAGGTGCCGAGCCTGGAGCGGCTGGGCGGGCCCGAGCACGCGCTCGAATACCTGCTGGAGCGCTCCGGGCTGCTCCGCGAACCCGCGCCGGGCGCCGTTGACTTCATTCATCGTACGTTTCAGGACTACCTGGGTGCCAAGGCTGTTCTTGAGGACCGTGACTTCGGCATGCTGGTGAAACACGCTCACATGGACCAGTGGGAGGACGTGGTGCAGATGGCCGTCGCGCAAGCCGATCACAACGGGCGGGCCGACCTGCTGATGCGCCTCAGCGACCGCGGAAAGCGCGAGAAGGACGTCACCGTCCAGGCCAGGATCCGCCTCCTCGCCCTCGCCTCCCTCGAACAGGCCACCCGGCTCGAACCCGTCGTGCGCCAGACCATCGAGGCCGAGGCCGCGAGCATGCTCCCGCCGCGCAGCCTGCGCCAGGCCCGCGTCCTCGCGCGCACGGGACCGCTGCTCCTCGGGCTGCTCCCGAGGGCCGAGGAACTCGACGGGGACGCCGAATTGGCGACCGCGCACGCCATCTGCCAGATCGGCGGCGACGCGGCCATCCCGCGGCTGCGCGAGTTCCTCACCACCTCGCAGTCCACCGTGCGCGCCCAGCTCCTCGGCCACTGGGACCGCTTCGACACCGAGACGTACGCCCGCGAGATCATCGCCCCGCTCCTCGAAGCCGCGCCCGGCGAGCCCGTCACCGTCCGCTCCCGCGCCGAACTCGACGCCCTGTCCCGGCTGCCCGGCTGCGAACGCGTCGGCATCCACGGCGACTTCGACCCCGCGGCCGTCCGCGCCGCCCTGTCCCCCGAGCACCTGCGCGAGCTGCGGCTGCGCGGCGCGCTGGGGATCGACGACCTCTCCCTGCTGCACGACTTCCAGCACCTGGAGAGCCTCACGCTCCAGGGCTGCCGCAACGTCAAGGACCCCGAACCGCTCACCAGCCTGCCGCAGCTGCGCAGCCTCACCCTGGAGAACGTGCCGCAGTTCGAGCCGCTGGAGCAGCTCGACCAGTGCGCCCGGCTCGAAGCCCTGCACATCGGCGCGGGCGTCCCCTGGCGCGGCGTCGGCGAACTCCCGAGGCCCGGCCGGCTCAGGACGCTGTCGCTGCCGCCCGGCACCTCCGAACTCTCCGAGATCACCCGGTGCGTGGCCCTGGAGGAACTGCACCTCCAGGACGCGAGCAGCCGACTGCTGCCCGACGGCTGGGGCGGACTGCTCGGCCGCCTGCCCGCGCTGCGCACGCTCTGCCTGTCGGCCGAACAGCTCAGCACGCTCCTGTTCAACCCGGCCAGCCAGATCCCGCAGCTGACCAAACTCTTCGTCTACGCCCAGCAGGGCACCCCGCTGCAACTGCGGCGCATGTCCCGTCGTCTGCAAGGTCTCGAGGAGCTGCATGTGACGCAGGGCGGCGACATCGACCTCTCCCCGCTCAAGGGAATCACGTCGCTGCGCCGGGTCCGGATCGCCTACCCGGGCGGCGCCGTACAAGGCGTCGAAGAGCTGCCCGACGGCGCCGAACTGGAGATTTATCCGCAACCGTGAGGCCGTCGGCAGCCCTGCACTCCATCTGGCAAGAGATCGACACCAACGGTAAGTTCTGGGGTTCACGCAGTAGTTGACGATCCCTAGGGAAGCAGGACAGCCGAAGATGGCCAGGCCCAAGGCGCCCTTTCTTTACGGGCGTGAACCCCTGGTGGGATCGCTCGTTCCCTCGCTCACCGGGTTGGCGTTCCACGAACGCGCCCGCGCCAAGCGGGAATTCGGGTCCGACGTACCCGTCGTGCTGCTCACCGGCGAGCACGGCACCGGACGCAGCGCCCTCCTCGACACCCTCGCCCGCGGCTACCGGGGCCGTCTCCCGCTCGCCCATGTGCGTGCCGTCGTGCCGGGCACCCCCGTCGCCTCCGGCCTCGCCGAAGAGGTCCCCGAAGGCAGCGTGCCGCCGGACCCCGCCGCGTCGCCCGCCGAGATCCTGGAGCGCCTCGTGTGCGCGCTCACCCCCGCGTACGGCACCTTCCGTACGCTGATGCCCGCCCTGTTCGCCGTGTCGGGCTGGCACCGGGGGCAGACCGACGAGCGCGACGAGGTGTGCCGCAGGCACGCCCGGATGCTCATCGCGAGCGGCCTCGCGCGCGGCACCGAACGCGAGGTCGCCCGCGACTGGGCCACCCAGGTCGAGACCTCGCTCAGCGAGGCCGCCGCCCGCGACGGCGACCCCGACGACCCGGACGGGACACAGCCCGTCACCGCCGCCGTGCTGCGCCAGCTCGCCGCCCGGATGCCGCTCACCGCCTCCCGCGCCTGGTTCCGGCAGCGGCACACCACGCCCGACGGCACCATCGCGGAGGAGGACCCGCTGTGGCTGCTGTCCCGCCGCTTCCACCGCGGCGGCGACTACCTGCACGCGGCGGAACAGGCCCTGACCGCCGCCTTCCTGGAGGAGACGGCGCACGCGCACGGCCTGGTGCGCCGGCTCAACCGCGAGCCCTGGCCGCTGATCCTGCTCGACGAGGCGCACACCCCGGCGGGCGCCCGCTTCCTCGAACTCCTCCTGGAGCAGCGGGCCCTGGGAGGCCGCAAGTACGACGACCGGATCGTGGTCGTCGCCACCCGGCTCGGCGACCTGCCGCGCGAGGACGCGCCGCACGCGGTGCGCCGGGAACTCGTCGACCTGCTGCCGCCCGGCGGCGTCAGACGCCCCGGACACGCCGCGACCCTGTGGAAGCGGACGGGGCACGAGCCCTCCGAGGGCCTCCTCGTCCTTCCGCTCACCCCGCTGACCAGGGACGACATCCTGTCCATGCTGGACCGGGCGTCCTCGCGGCTGCTCCACCCGCACCTCGCCTCCGCGCTGCACGCGCTCACCGGCGGCCACCCCTCGGCCAGCACCGTCCTCGCCGACGCCGCCGTCGAGACCGCCCGGCAGAACCGCACCGTCGTCCCGCGCGACCTGCTCGACCTGCGCGTCGAGGGCGGCCGCGCCGTCACCGAGGTGTTGCTGCGGGACCTGCTGCCCGACCGCAGACAGCGCGACCGCCTCGTCAAGCTCTGCCTCGCCAGGGACTCCAAGGCGGCCGAGGCGCTCGCCCAGGACCTCGGCCTGGTCGGCCCCGAGCAGCTGCCCGCCACGGCCGCCGCGCAGTACCTCGTCGAGCGCAAATGGCAGGAACTCCCGGACGCCGAGAGCCCACTGGTCACCAGCGGCCTGCTGCGCACGCTCCTCGTCCACGAGGCGCGCCGCACCCTGCCGCAGGGCGACGAACCGCACAGCTGGCGCTCCGTGCACGCCTTCCTCCACCTCCACCATGTCCAGCGCGCCGAGACCGAGGAGGCCGACGCCCTGCGCCACAACCTCGCCGCCGGGAACCCGCAGCAGGTCGTCGCGATGCTCGCCGACGAGTTCGACGCCGAGGAGGCCGAGCAGAGCGTCGAGCACTGGCTGCTGTGCCTCCAGCGCTGCGCGAGCGCGCCCGTGCCGCCCGCCGACGAGAACTGGCGCGACCAGCGCGTCGAGATCGCCGACGGCGAGCACGCCGCCCGCTACGCCCGCCTCGACCCCTCGGGCCGCAGCATCAACCGCCTGCTGCACGCCCTGTGGTACCTCTCCGAGCCGTACGCCGACGCGGCCCTCGACCCGGACGCCGACCGGATGTGCCGGGCGGTGGGGGAGGAGCTGGGCTTCCTCGCGCGCCGCCACCCCACCTGGTACGCGGCCCTCGGGCAGGCGGCCCGCGACTGGCCGACGGCCGCCCGCAAGCGGCAGGAACTGCCCGTCCCCGCAAGCACCAACTCCGTGGAGGGAGGCTGATGTTCGGCAGCAGGATCAGGGAGTGGGGGCCGCTGGACTGGTGCGTCGCGGTGCTGATCGTGCTCGCGCTCGTCGCGGGCGGCATCTACGGCGGCTCGAAGCTGCTGCGCAGATGCGACGACGGGCTGAACGAGATCGCCGGCCAGTGCATCGGCGTGACCAGCCGCTCCTTCGAGGCGGACGACGACATCGGCTCGCTCCTCGACGCCATCGCCGACGAGAACGACCAGGTCGCCTCCGAGAGCGGCACGCCCTACGTCCGCGTCGCCCTGATGATGGCCTTCACCTCGGGGGACAAGAGCGCCATGACCGGCGACATGATCCGCCGCGCGCTCGTCGGCTCCCTCGCCGCGCTCAAGGAGGCGAACGCCGGATCGGGCGGCCCGCAGGTCCAGCTGATGCTCGCGCCGGTCGGCCGGCAGCTCGACCAGTGGCGTCCCGTGGTCGAGCAGCTGGACTCGCTCGCCGACGACCCGAAGCACCCGCTGGTCGGCGTCACCGGCATCCCCAGCAGCCAGACGGACACCAAGGAAGCGCTCACCGAGCTGACCGCACGCAAGATCCCCACGGTGGGCCCGGTGATCAACGCCTCGTCGATGAACTTCGACTACTTCTTCAAGACCTCCCCGGACGACCAGGAGTTCGCGAAGGCCCTGCGGAACTACCTCCGCACCTATCCGCAGGGCAAGAAGAAGGGGCTGCTCCTCCTCGACCAGCACACCGGAGACGTGTACTCCAGGGACCTGACGGAAACCCTCAAGGACCGCTTCGGCGAGGACTACGGCCTCGACACCAGCTCGTCCCTCTTCACCGGCTCCTCCGGCAGCGACGAGGGCGAGCCGGGCATCTTCGTCGACGCCGTCGGCAAGATCTGCCGCGAGGGCACCGACACCGTCTTCTACGCGGGCCGCGACCAGGACCTCCCCGGCTTCATCGACGCCCTCTCCGACGCGGGAAGCTGCCCGCGCGGCGACGGCCCCCTGCGGATCCTGAAGACCGGCATCGGCCTCGAACCCTCCCTCACCAGGCCGGAGGTCGAACGCGACCTGAACAAGGCGAAGGCCACGATCGTCGACGCCGCCTCCTTCGACCCGCGCTGGGAGAAGCCGGGCTCCGCGAACCGGCCCGCGGGCGTCGACGACTTCATGGAGCAGTACGACAAGCTCAAGAACCAGCACACCCTCGGCGAGAAGCCCCTGGCCGACGGCTACGCGGCCTCGTACTACGACGGGCTGCGGCTGCTCACCGAGGGCATGAAGCGCACCTTCGCCGAGATCAACCAGGGCAAGGGCACCGAGCAGCTCCCGACCCGGCAGGAGCTGTACACGACGCTGTCGCAGCCCACCCTCAACAGCACGGGCATGCTCCAGGGTGCGACCGGAACGTACGGCTTCGCCGGCCAGGGCACCAACAACCGGTGGTCGGCGTGCAAGCCGGTCCCGGTCGTCGAGTTCCCCGCCCCGCGCCACGACCGCAAGCTGCCCCTGTACCGGACGTACGACAGCGGGGACTGCACCGGGTGACGTGCCGCGCGGCACGCCACCCGGGACCGGTCAGGACAGCAGCTCCACCTCCGCCACCGTCGCCGGACCGCCGGTGAACACCAGCCGGTACTGCTGGTGCGCCGCCGGCTTCGGCACGGAGAACGCCCGGGTCTGCTTGTCCCAGTCGAAGGACTCGCCGGAGCGTTCGTCGACGGTCTTCCAGTCCTTGCCGTCGTCCGAGGCCTCAAGACGCCAGCCCTTCGGGGCCTTCGCCTTGTCCTCCGACGTCACGGTGTACTGGACCGCCTTCGCGCCGTCCGCCCCGACCGGCAGCTCCACCGACTCCGAACTCGCGGACGTGGCCGAGGTGTTGTCGAAGAGCGGGCCCGAGCCCGTGATGGCGTCGGAGCGCGGCGAGGGCACCTTGTCGTCGTTCGTGATCGACGTCGGCGCGGCGCCCGCGCCCGTGCCCCACTTCGACGGCTTGTCGCCCATCGCGAACTCGATGACGCCGCCCTTGGCGATGGCCGAGTGCGGCAGCGACGTCTTGTTCCACGCCTTGCCGTTGACCTTCACGCCCTGCACGTAGATGTTCTTCGCGCTGTTCTTCGGCGCCTTGACGACGAGGTCCTTGCCGCCGTCCAGGTGCAGCGTCATCTTCGTGAACTGCGGTGAACCGATGGCGTATTCGCCGCTTCCCATGACCAGCGGGTAGAAGCCGAGCGAGGAGAACAGGTACCAGGCCGACTGCTCGCCGTTGTCCTCGTCGCCGTGGTAGCCCTGCCCGATCTCGCTGCCGGTGTAGAGCCGCGACATGACCTCGCGGACCTTCTCCTGCGTCTTCCACGGCTGGCCCGCCGCGTCGTACATGTACGTGACGTGGTGCGCGACCTGGTTCGAGTGGCCGTACATGCCCATCCGTACGTCACGCGCCTCGGTCATCTCGTGGATGACGCCGCCGTACGAGCCGGCGACATCGGCGGAACCGGTCTCCGGCGTGTCGAAGTACGTGTCGAGCTTCTTGGCGAGACCGCTCCGGCCGCCGTACAGATTGGCGAGGCCGCGGCTGTCCTGGACGGCGGTGAACGCGTAGCCCCAGGCGTTGGTCTCCGTGTAGTCGTAGCCCCAGATCGCCGGGTCGAAGTCGGCCGACTTCACCCGCCAGTCGCCCTTCTTGTCCTTGCCCTGGAAGAAGCCGGGGCTCGAACTCCCGCCTGCCGCCTTGTCGTCGAACATGTTGACGTAGTCACGGGCGCGGTTCAGGAAGTACTCGGACTCCTCCTTGTAGTGCTTCTTGCCGGTCTTCTTGTAGAGCTTCTGGCCCATCTCCGCGATGCCGTAGTCGTTGAGGTAGCCCTCAAGCGCCCACGACATGCCCTCGTGCGTGTCCGAGGACGTGTAGCCGAGGAACGGGGACGTCTCCATGCCCTTGCGGCCGACACCCGTCGAAGGCGCCACCACGGTCGCGTTCTTCACGGCCGCCTTGTACGCCGACTCGACGTCGAAGTCGTCGACGCCCTTCACGTACGCGTCCGCGAACGCCACGTCGGACGAGGTGCCGGTCATCAGGTCCGCGTAGCCCGGCGATGACCAGCGGGAGGTCCAACCGCCGTCCCGGTACTGCTGAACGAACCCGTCGACCAGCTCGCCCGCCTTCTTCGGCGTCAGCAGCGAGTAGGCGGGCCAGGTCGTGCGGTACGTGTCCCAGAAGCCGTTGTTCACGTACGGCTTGCCCTCGACGATCTTCGCGCCGGTGTGGGTGGGGGAGTCCGGCCCCGGCATCGGCGAGAACGGGGAGGCGTACTTGTACGTCGCCTTCCCCGCACCCGAACGGACCTTCTCGAAGGCCGAGTTGGGGTACAGGTACAGCCGGTACAGCGAGGAGTAGAGGCTGGTGCGCTGGTCGTCCGTCGCGCCCTCGACCTCCACCTTCTTCATCAGCGTGTCCCACTGGGCGCGCGCGGCGTCGCGCACGGCGGAGAACGAGCGCTTCGCCGGGAGCTCCTGCGCCAGGTTGTCCTTCGCCTGGTCGATGCTGATCAGCGAGGTCGCCAGGCGCAGCGTGACGGTGCGGTCCTTGCCCGCGTCGAACGTGAAGTGTCCCTTCACGCCCGCCGATTCGGCGTCCTTCACCGGCTTGTCGAAGGTCCCGTAGACGAACAGGCGCGTCGCGCCCGCCGACAGACCCGACTTCACGTCCGAGTAGCCGGTGACGACCCCGTTCTCCTTGTCGAGCGTGAGGCCGCCCTGGTCGGAGACGTTGTCGAAGACCACGCTCGCGTCGTCGTCCGGATAGCTGAAGCGCAGCGCCGCCGCGTGGTCGGTCGGCGTCATCTCGGCCTTCACGCCGTTCTGGAACTTCACGCCGTAGTACGAGGGCGTCGCCGTCTCGTCGTCGTGCTTGAACGGCAGCGCGCGCCCGGAGCGCGACGTGTCGAGCGCGTCGCCCGACTTCGCCGACGGCATCACCTGGAAGGTCTGCCGGTCGCCCATCCACGGACTCGGCTCATGGCTCGCCGAGAACGCCTCAAGGGTGGGCAGATTGTCCGCGTTGTTGTCGCGCGCGTAGTCGTAAAGCCAGCTCAGCGAGCCCGCGTTGGTGACCGGCGTCCAGAAGTTGAAGCCGTGCGGGACGGCCGTCGCCGGGAAGGTGTTGCCGCGCGAGAAGCCGCCGGTGGAGTTCGTGCCGCGGGTCGTCGACGCGTAGTCGCTCAAGTGCGCCTTCGGCTTGGCGGGTTGGGCCTTCGCGATGCTGATGTCGTCGAGCCAGCCGCGGAACTTCGTCGGCCCCTTGGGGGAGTCGTACGCGACGAGGACCCGGTCGACCGTCTTCCCGGCCGCGACGGACCCGATCCCGGACTTCACGGCGTTCCACTGGTTCACGTAGAGACGCTTGGCCGCGCCCTGCCCCTGCGGCGTGAGCAGCCCGCCGTAGGAGTCGACGGCCTTGAGGTCGCTCAGGTACGTGCCGTCGGTGAAGGCGAGGTCGACGGAGACGTTCGTGGCGTCGTAGTCGCGGTCGCCGTCCGCCATCGACGGGAAGACCTTGTACGACAGCTCGGTGTCCTTGGCCACCGCCACGTCGACGTCGAAGACCTTGTTGTACGAGTAGGCGTGTCCTTCGCCCTTGTGCGTGCCCGCGTAGCGCAGCGCGCGCGTGCCCGTGAAGCCGACACCCGCCTTGGCGGTCGGGGAGGCGGTCGGCCCGCGGTCCACAAGGGACAGCATGTCCTCGGGGGCGGGCGTGGAGTCCTCACCGGTGGAGAGCTGAAGATCGGCGAGCTGCGTCGCGTCGCTCGCACCGTTGTTCTTCGTGAACTCGACGCGGAAGTGGGCGTACTCCGCCGGGTTCTGGATGTCGTACGACTTCAGCTGCTGACGCTTGTCGAACGTCTCGCCGGAGCGGGAGTCGAGCGTCGTCCACTCCTTGCCGTCGGTCGACCCCTCGAGGGTCCAGTCCTTCGGGTCGCGCTCGTCGTGGTCGTTGGCCGACGTGAGCGCGTACTTGGAGATCTTGACCGGCGCGTCGAGGTCGTACTCGACCCAGGCGGTCGGCGTGAACGCCAGCCACTTCGTCGTCGGCTCGCCGTCGACGAGGTTCTCCTTGGTCTCGCCGCCGCCCTGATTCTCGTCGCTGGCCCGGACGTCGGTGACATGGCCGTTCACATTGCCCGGCATGCCACTGCTGTACGCGCCGTCCACGCCGCTCGCCCGCTTCTTCCCCGCGGCGTCGGTGTCGACGGTGTTCAGCCAGTCGGGGGCGGGCTGCCCCGCCTCGAAGGAGGACCGGAACTCCGGCTTTCCCTCGGCGGCGTGCGCGGCGGTGGCGGGGCCGAGGCCCTGGCCCGCCGCCGTGAGCACGAGTACGGCCGCGCCCAGCGCGGCCGTACCACCGAGTCTGTGTCTGGATCTGCCTCGCATAAAGGGCTCACCCTCCCGCTGCTGGACAACGTTGTCAGTTGCTGAGCAGAGTCCAGTAGGGGCTCAAGTGCCCTGTGGTGTCAAGGGTGTTGAACCCTTTGTGCGGTTCGACGGGGAAGAGGGTGTTCGACACGCCGCGTGCGCCCCGCCCGACGGGCTGTGATCGGGCGGTGGGCCAGGTGAATCGCCGATGTACAGTGGCAAATCTTGGTAAAAGAAAGTAAAAGGCACTGTTTGTCGTCTTCTGTCCTTCGGCCCCCTGGAGGCGTCGTGCGCGCTCCCGCGTTCCTCGCGTGGCCCACCGCGATCTGCCCCGGCCTCGTCGCCGCGGCCGGCGTCGCGGCGCTCGACGTGGTGCTCGGCGTGGACGTCGGACTGCTGCCGCTGTTCGCGGTCGGCCCCGCGCTCACCGCCTGCTGCTCGCCGCCGGGCAGGGTGGTCACCTGCGGATTCGTCTCGCTCCTGCTGTGCGCCGCCGTGGCCGGCTACGACCATCTGCTGTTCACGAAGCGCGGTGTGGTGGCGATGATCAGCGTCGCCGCGGTGACCGTGGCCTCCGCCGTCGCCGCGCACGCGCGCGTGCAGCACGAGCGGCGGGCCACCCGGCACCGGCTGATCTCCGAGTTCGTGCAGAGCGTGATCCTCGCCCCGGTGCCGCAGAACACCGAGCCCGCCCGGGTCGCCGCCTCCTACGTCTCCGCCACCGAGGACGCCCGGATCGGCGGTGACTTCTACGAGGTGGTCCCCGCGGGCGGCGCCGTCCGCGTCGTCATCGGCGACGTACAGGGCAAGGGGCTGAACGCCGTGCGCACCGCCACGATCATGCTCAGCGCCTTCCGCATGAGCGCGCACGACGCCGCCGACCTCGAAGGCGTTGCTGCCGAGATGTCCGGCGCGCTGGGCCGCAGAGGCGTCGACGAGCAGTTCGTCACCGCGGTCCTCGCCGAACTCGCCCCCTCGGGGCGGCTCACACTGCTCTCCTTCGGGCACCCGCCGCCGCTCGTGGTCCGGGTCGACGGCAGCCATGAGCTGGCCCACCCGCCGAGCCCCGCCCTGCCGTTCGGCCTGGACTGGCTGGAGTCCGACCCGCCGGAGCCGAGCCGCGTCGAGCTCGCGGACGGCGACCGTGTGCTGCTCTACACCGACGGCCTCGCCGAGGCCAGGGACGCGGAGGATGCCTTCTATCCGCTCGTCCAACGCGTTTCCTTGCTGCGCGGGGAATCCCTCGATGACTGCCTGGTGCGGTTGCGCGGAGATGTGCAGATGCACACGGACTCCGGCGTCGACGACGATTCCGCTCTGCTGCTCATGGAATACGGCGCGGTATCGGAGTAAGCGGTCCGAGGCATTCCGCTGTGCCGCCACTACACCCTTTGTAGGCAAGCCACTTGGAAAGATCGGTTCGTCGCTGGTGCGACGTATTTCCGGGAGGTCTCAACTCGGAAAAGACCGATGCCCAAACCTGCATTCGATCTTGCCCCCCTCACAGGGAGTGGACTATACCTGTCGCCACCGCCCCGGCCTGTGCGAGATCCGGGCGGGTACCACCCAGCTCCACCTGCGTTACGCAGCACATCACCGCGGTGCCGGGGAGGATCCGGTTCACCGCCTGAGTCCTGGAGAAGGCGAGGACTTGAGCATGGGATCCAACCTCGGCAGGCCTTTTCCGTCATCGCTCAGCTGATCACCATCGGTGATGCAGCAAACCGGTAGAGATCCAATCGATCAGTGAGGATGCAGAGATGACCATTCGTGCCGGCTCTCTCGACAGGCGCACGCTCCTGCGCGGGGCGATCGCGACTGCGGCCATGGGTTCGTTCGCCGTCGCGTGCGGCTCCCCCTCCAGTGACGACAGCGATGACGGCGGCCCGAAGAACAAGGGCAGCGAAAAGAACCCGTTCGGTGTCGCCAAGAACTCCAAGGTCGAGGCGGCCATCTTCGACGGCGGTTACGGCACCGACTACGTCGATTACGTCAACAAGGTCATCGGAGCCCAGATCGCCGGCACGAAGGTCCAGGTCAAGCCGGTCGTGGACATCGCTCCGGAGCTCCAGCCGCGGTTCGTCGGCGGCAACCCGCCGGACCTCATCGACAACTCCGGTGAGGACCAGATCGGATTCCTCGGCATCCTCGACCAACTGGAGGAGCTGGACGACCTCTTCGAGGCCAAGACCTACGAGGGCAAGAAGATCGCCGACATCGTCTACCCCGGCGTCAAGGACCCCGGGACGTACAACGACAAGTTCGTCGCGCTGCGCTACGTGATGACGGTGTACGGCGTCTGGTACTCGAAGACGCTGTTCGAGGAGAACAACTGGACCCCGCCGAAGACCTGGGACGAGGCGCTCGACCTCGGCCAGAAGGCGAAGAAGAAGGGCAAGTACCTCTTCGTCCACGGCAAGGAAGCCGCCACGTACTACCAGACGATGCTGTTCGCTTCGTCGATCAAGGAGGGCGGCGACGAGGTCCGGCTCGCCCTGGGGAACCTGGAGAAGAACGCCTGGTCGCACCCGGCCATCCAGGGTGTTCTCAAGGTCATGGAGACCATGATCAAGGAGAAGATGTTCGTCCCCGGTGGCTCCGGCACCCAGTTCCAGAAGGCGCAGGCGATCTGGAGCAACGACCAGAAGGCGCTGCTCTACCCGTCCGGTGGCTGGATCGAGAACGAGATGAAGGACGCCACCAAGAAGGACTTCCAGATGACCGGCTTCCCGGAGATGACGCTCACGGACAAGCCGAAGCTGCCCTACGAGACGCTGCACGCGGCCTCGGGCGAGCCGTTCATCGTGCCCAAGCAGGGCAAGAACCCGGCCGGCGGCAAAGAGGTGCTGCGGGCGATGCTGTCCGAGAAGGCGGCCGCCAACTTCTCCAAGACGAAGCTGGCCCCGACGGTCGTCAAGGGCACCGTGCCCGCCGACGGCTTCGGATCGTCGGCGCTGGTCTCCCAGACGAAGTTGCTCGACGCCGCGGGCGACAACATCTACGACATGCGCAGGTTCGTCGAGGCCTACGGCATGAACACCGACCAGCTGGTGCCGTGGAACTCGTTCCTCTCCGGTGACCTCGACCGCGCGGGCCTGACGAAGGCTCTGCAGAAGATCTCCGACAAGGTCCGGGACGACGACTCCGTCGACAAGATCAAGATCAAGTAAGACGGCCATGAGTGAAACGATCTCCAAATCCGATGCCGCGAGCGACCGGCCCGTGACGGCCGCTCGCGGCGGGCGGCCCCGCCGCCGCAAGCTCACGTTCGACCGCGTGACCTTCTTCCTCGCGTTCCTCGGCCTCCCGCTGGCCGTCTTCGTGCTCTTCGTCCTGTATCCGTTCGCCCAGGCGATCTTCTGGGGGATGACGAACTGGCGTGGTTTCAGCCCGGATTACGACTTCGTCGGGCTCGACAACTTCGTCAAGATCTTCCAGGACGAGATCTTCCTGAAGGCGCTGACCAACGTCGCGCTGCTGGCGGCCTTCGTACCGTTGATCACGCTGACGCTCGCCCTCGGGGTCGCGGTGGCCATCACCCTGGGCGGGCCCAGCATCGGCCCCGTGAGGGGGATCGGATCCGCCTCCTTCTACCGGATCATCTCGTTCTTCCCCTACGTCGTGCCGGCGATCATCGTCGGCCTGATCTGGGCCCAGATGTTCGACCCGAACGCCGGCCTGGTCAACGGCATCCTCACCTCGCTCGGCCTCGACGGCTTCAAGGAATTCGCCTGGCTGGGCGAGACATCGACCGCGATGCCGGCCCTGATGTTCGTCTTCGTCTGGGGGCTCGTCGGGTTCTACGCGGTGCTCTTCATCGCCGCGATCAAGGGAGTTCCCGCCGAGCTGTACGAGGCGGCGAGGATCGACGGGGCCGGCCGGTTCCGGATGACGATCTCGGTCACCCTGCCGGCGATCCGGGACAGCGTGCAGACGGCGTACATCTACCTGGGCATCGCCGCCCTCGACGCGTTCGTCTACGTACAGGCGATGCTGCCGAACGGCGGTCCCGCCAACTCGACCCTGACGATCAGTCAGAGGCTGTACCACATGGCCTTCACCAAGCAGCAGTTCGGCGTCGCCACCGCGATGGGCGTCGTCCTCGCCGTCGTCACCCTGGTGTTCGCGGCGCTCGTCTTCACCGTCAACCGCCTGACCGGCGGCGGCGAGAACGAGGGCAAAGCGAAAATGCGTGGGCTGAAGGCTCGGCGTTCCGGAGCCAAGGGAGGTGCCCTGTGAGCGCCATAGCCGCCGACCGCAAGGTGACGAGCGACCGGAAGCTGACGAGAGCGGTCATGAGCAGCGACCGCAGGTTCGCGGTGCTCTCGCACGGCTTGCTCATCCTGTGGTCCGTGATCGTGATCGTGCCCATGCTGTGGGTGCTGCTGTCGTCGTTCAAGTCGACCGGCGAGATCCTGTCGTCACCGTTCGATCTGCCGACGCACTGGCGGGTCGAGAACTACGTGAACGCGTGGACCGACGCGAACATCGGGAAGTTCTTCCTGAACTCGGTGATCGTCGTGGTCTCCGCACTGGTCCTGGTGATGTTGCTGGGCTCGATGTGCGCCTACATTCTGGCCCGGTTCGAGTTCCCCGGGCGCCGGGCGATCTACTACCTGATGCTGGCCGGACTGACCTTCCCGGTCTTCCTGGCGATCGTGCCGCTCTTCTTCCAGCTGCAGAACTTCGGGCTGCTCAACACCCGACCCGGACTGATCCTCACCTACGTCGCGTTCGCGCTGCCGTTCACGGTGTTCTTCCTCTACTCGTTCTTCCGGTCGCTGCCGCACGACGTGTACGAGGCCGCGCTGATCGACGGTGCCGGGGACTGGCGGGCGTTCTTCCAGGTGATGCTGCCGATGGCCACTCCGGGCATGGCCGCGGTGGCGATCTTCAACTTCCTGGGTCTGTGGAATCAGTTCCTGCTGCCTGTGGCGCTCAACACCGACCAGGACAAGTGGGTGCTGACCCAGGGGATGGCCGCCTACGCGTCCTCGCAGGTGTACGACATCGACTACGGCGCGCTGTTCGCGGCGATCGTGGTCACGGTGGTGCCTGTACTGGTCGTATACATCATCTTCCAGCGCCGGATCGCGGGATCGGTGTCGCAGGGCACCTTCCGCTGACGTTCAACCGTCGCGCGACAGGGGTCGGGCCCCGGAGAGCGGTCTCTCCGGGGCCCGACCCCTGCGGACGTCGGGAAGAACCGATCTCCGTCAAGGGCTTGACGCCGGAGATACCTTCAGCGGAGTTTGGAGTTCATAACTTGTACAAGGTCTGGTCACATAGGGTGACGTGGGCCAAGGGACTAAGGGTGGGTCAATGGAGACTCCGGGGTCGCAGTCCTCGCTGCACCGGGCCAATCTCGAGCGGGTCGTGCGTGCCGTACGCCTTGCCGGGTCGCTCACGCAGGCGGAGATCGCGAGGGCGACGGGCCTGTCGGCCGCGACGGTCTCCAACATCGTCCGCGAGCTCAAGGACGGCGGAACGGTCGAGGTCACGCCCACGTCGGCCGGTGGCCGCAGGGCCCGCAGCGTCTCGCTGAGCGGCGACGCCGGCATCGTGATCGGCGTCGACTTCGGCCACACCCACCTGCGCGTGGCCGTCGGCAACCTCGCCCACCAGGTGCTCGCCGAGGAGTCCGAGCCGCTCGACGTGGACGCCTCCGCCGCGCAGGGCTTCGACCGGGCCGAAGAGCTGGTCGAGCGCCTCATCGTGGCCACCGGCGTGGACCGCGCGAAGGTCGCGGGCGTCGGGCTCGGCGTACCGGGCCCCATCGACGTGGAGAGCGGCACGCTGGGCTCCACCTCGATCCTGCCGGGCTGGTCCGGCACCAAGCCCGCCGAGGAGCTGGCCCGCCGCCTGGGCGTCCCCGTGCACGTCGACAACGACGCCAACCTCGGCGCGCTCGGCGAGCTGGTGTGGGGCAGCGGCCGGGGCGTGAAGGACCTCGCGTACATCAAGGTGGCCAGCGGTGTCGGCGCGGGCCTCGTGATCAGCGGGAAGATCTACCGCGGCCCGGGCGGCACGGCGGGGGAGATCGGGCACATCACGCTCGACGAGTCGGGTCCGGTGTGCCGCTGCGGCAACCGCGGCTGCCTGGAGACCTTCACCGCGGCCCGCTACGTGCTGCCGCTCCTGCAGTCCAGCCACGGCACGGACCTCACGATGGAGGGCGTCGTGCGGCTCGCGCGCGACGGGGACCCCGGCTGCCGCCGCGTCGTCGCGGACGTGGGCCGGCACATCGGCTCCGGCGTCGCGAACCTGTGCAACCTGCTCAACCCCAGCCGGGTCGTCCTCGGCGGCGATCTGGCGGAGGCCGGTGAGCTGGTCCTGGGGCCCATCAGGGAGTCCGTGGGGCGCTACGCGATCCCCAGCGCCGGGCGCCAACTCTCGGTCCTTCCAGGGGCCTTGGGGGGCCGCGCGGAGGTGCTCGGAGCCCTTGCCCTCGCGCTCAGCGAGATGGGCGATTCGATGCTTTTGGACGGGTCCGGTGCAGGCGCTGTGCCCGCAGCCACACCTGCCTTCACTTAGAGAACGCATGACACCGTTGCCAACCCGTTAAGGATTTACTCCTTGACGCTGCGGTTGCGGCCGAGTTGACTTCCAGCCACCTCGGCCGCAACGACGCGGCCTCGTCAGGGAGGTTTCTGAAGTGAACACGCGTATGCGTCGTGCCGCCGTTGCTGTTTGTGCCACCGCCATGGCCGTGTCTCTCGCCGCCTGTGGAAGTGCCAAGGAGTCCAAGGACGAGGGCGACAAGACCGCCGGCAAGAAGACCGACGCGCTGAAGATAGGCCTGCTCCTTCCGGAGAACCAGACCGCGCGCTACGAGAAGTTCGACAAGCCCATCATCGAGCAGCAGGTCAAGAAGCTGACGGATGGCAAGGGCAAGGTCCAGTACCTCAACGCCAAGCAGGACGCGTCCGTCCAGTCGCAGCAGATCGACACGATGATCACCAACAAGGTCGACGTGCTGATCCTCGACTCGGTCGACTCCAAGGCCGTCGCCGGCGGCGTGAAGAAGGCGAAGGACGCGGGCATCCCCGTCGTCGCCTACGACCGCCTGGCCGAGGGCCCCATCTCCGCCTACACCTCCTTCGACAACCAGGAGGTCGGCAAGGAGCAGGGCAAGGCGCTCCTGAAGGCCCTGGGCGACAAGGCCAAGCCGAGCAACAGCATCGTCATGATGAACGGTGCCGCCACGGACCCGAACGCCGGTGACTTCAAGAAGGGCGCCCACTCCGTCCTCGACGGCAAGGTGAAGGTCGCCAAGGAGTACGACACCAAGGAGTGGAAGCCGGAGAACGCCAACCAGAACATGGAAGGCGCGATCTCCGCGATCGGCAAGGACAAGATCGTCGGCGTCTACTCCGCCAACGACGGCCTCGCCGGCGGCATCATCACCGCGCTCAAGGGCGCGGGCGTCTCCAAGCTTCCCCCGGTCACCGGCCAGGACGCCGAGCTCGCGGGCGTGCAGCGCATCGTGACCGGCGACCAGTACATGTCGGTCTTCAAGTCGTACCCGCAGGAGGCCGAGACCGTCGCCAAGATGGCCGTCTCGATCGCCAAGGACGGCAAGCTCGACAGCTCGCTGCAGACCACCAAGGTCGACAGCGGCACCGAGAAGGGCATCCCCTCCGTGATCGTCCCGATCGTCTCCCTGACGCAGGACAACATCAAGGACACGGTCATCAAGGAGGGTTACTACACGGTCAACGACATCTGCACGGCCAAGTACAAGAAGGCCTGCGACAAGATCGGCCTGAAGTAACCCGAGCAGTCCGGGAGCGCGCCACAGCCTCCCCTGCGGCCCTGACGGGCCCCTGATGCACGTCCGGCGCCCCGCCGCCGACAGCCCCGCAAGCTCAACGGCGGGGCGCCGGACGGAACACCAACACCCCCCTCATTCTTCTGAGTTCAACCTCCCGCCGGGTCAGGCCTTGGCGGTGAAGGAGATGGTTCACGTGTCCGCTACGCCCGTGCTGGCGTTGCGCGGGGTCTCCAAGCGATTCGGTGCCGTGCAGGCGCTCACCGACGTAGAGCTTGAAGTCCACGCCGGTGAGGTGGTCGCCCTGGTCGGCGACAACGGTGCCGGAAAGTCCACCCTGGTCAAGACGATCGCCGGCGTGCACCCCATCGATGACGGTGTCATCGAGTGGGACGGCAAGGCCGTCGCGGTCAACCGGCCGCACGACGCCCAGGACCTGGGCATCGCGACCGTCTACCAGGACCTCTCGCTGTGCGACAACATCGATGTCGTCGGCAACCTGTTCCTGGGCCGCGAGATCAAGAAGCGCGGCATCCTCGACGAGGTCGAGATGGAGCGCCGCTCCCGCGAGCTGCTCGAGACCCTGTCGATCCGGATACCCAGCGTGCGGATCCCGATCGCCTCGCTCTCCGGCGGTCAGCGCCAGGTCGTGGCCATCGCCCGCTCCATGCTCGGCGAGCCCAAGCTGGTGATCCTCGACGAGCCGACCGCCGCCCTCGGCGTCGAGCAGACAGCCCAGGTCCTCGACCTCGTCGAGCGGCTGCGCGAGCGCGGCCACGCGGTCATCCTCATCAGCCACAACATGGCCGATGTGAAGGCCGTCGCGGACAAGGTCGCGGTCCTGCGGCTCGGCCGCAACAACGGCGTGTTCGAGGTCAAGAGCACGTCCCAGGAAGAGATCATCTCCGCCATCACCGGCGCCACGGACAACGCCGTGACCCGACGTGCGGCGCGCGCGAACGGGGAGGCTCAGAAGTGAGCATCGACAAGACCAAGGCCCCCGTGGACGCCCCCGGAGTCGCGAAGGGCGCGGCGGTCGCCGCCGTCGACCCCCGCCTTCTCGTGCGCGAGCAGGGCTTCGCGGGCTACATCAGCGAGTTCAAGCGCAAGGTCAAGGGCGGTGACCTGGGCGCCATCCCGGTCGTCATCGGCCTGATCGTCATCGGCGCGATCTTCCAGAGCCTGAACTCCGCGTTCCTCGGCGCGGAGAACATCAACAACATCCTCGTGGCGATGGTCGCCACCGGCATGATGTCGGTCGGCATCGTCTTCGTCCTGATGCTCGGCGAGATCGACCTGTCGGTCGGCTCCGTCTCCGGTGTCTCCTCGGCGATCACCGCGGTGCTCAGCGTCACGCACGGGGTGAACGAGTGGCTCGCCGTCCTCATCTCGCTCGCCGCGGGCGCGCTCATCGGCGCCCTGCACGGCTTCTTCTTCGCACGGCTCGGCGCTCCGGCGTTCGCCGTCACGCTGGCGGGCCTGCTGTTCTGGAACGGCTTCATGCTCCAGATCCTGGGCTCCAACGGCACCATCAACATCGACGGCGACGGCGTGGTCGGCAAGCTCACCACGTACTACTTCTCGGACGTCGCCGCCGCCTACGGCCTCGCCGTCGTCGCGGTCCTCGGCTACTTCGTGCCGACCTTCCTCGGCAACAGGCGCCGTGAGGCCGCCGGGATCCCGTCCCGGCCGCTCAGCGACATCGTGCTGCGCACGGTGCTGCTCGCGATCGCCCTCTTCGGCGTCGCGATCATCTTCAACCAGTACAAGGGCCTGCCGCTCGCGGTGCTGCTGTTCGGCATCGTCCTCGTCGGCACCGACTTCCTGCTCCGCCGCACCTCGTACGGCCGCAAGGTCAACGCGCTCGGCGGCAGCGTCGAGGCCTCCCGGCGTGCCGGTATCAACGTCACGGCGATCCGGATCTCGGTCTTCTCGATCGCGGGCCTGTTCGCGGCGGTCGGCGGCCTCTTCTGGGCCTCCAAGATCGCGGCGGCCAACCAGAGCGCCGGCGCCGGTGACCTCCTGATGAACGTCATCGCCGCGGCCGTCATCGGCGGCACCAGCCTCTTCGGCGGCCGGGGCCGCACCTGGAACGCGCTGCTCGGTGTGCTGGTGATCACGTCCATCCAGTACGGCCTCGCCCTGGAGGGCATCGCCACCCCGATCCAGTACATGATCACCGGCGGTGTGCTCCTCGCCACGGTCGTCATCGACTCGATCACCCGTAAGACCCAGAAGACGGCCGGCCGCGCCTGACGCCCGCCCGGCCCTTCTGGCCTGGACCGACTGTGCCCGGTGTCAATGGTGACGCCGGGCACAGTCCTGCGTACGGGCCGTGTGCCTGGTTCTGTTTCGTGACGAGGGCGTGACGAGGAACGCACCGCCCGCACGCCGTCGCGAGTGACGGAACATTAGAATCGACAGGCCCGGCAAGCTCGACAGCTCAACCAGCTACTCACAGCTCTATCGCAAGGAGGCACGGGTGCCGCTGCTGACCCGCATCACGGGACCGCGCGATCTGGACCGGCTCAGCCTGGAGCAGCTGGACCAGCTGGCAGGCGAGATCCGGACCTTTCTCGTCGACGCGGTCTCCAAGACCGGCGGCCACCTCGGCCCGAACCTGGGCGTCGTCGAGCTGACGATCGCCCTGCACCGCGTCTTCGAGTCCCCCCAGGACAAGGTCCTGTGGGACACCGGCCACCAGTCCTACGTGCACAAGCTGCTCACCGGCCGCAACGACTTCTCCAAGCTGAAGCAGAAGGGCGGCCTGTCCGGCTACCCCTCGCAGGCCGAGTCCGAGCACGACGTGATCGAGAACAGCCACGCCTCGACCGTCCTCGGCTGGGCCGACGGCCTGGCGAAGGCGAACGAGATCCAGGAGCGCGACGACCACGTCGTCGCGGTCATCGGCGACGGCGCCCTCACCGGCGGCATGGCCTGGGAGGCGCTGAACAACATCGCCGCGGCGAAGGACCGCCCCCTCGTCATCGTGGTGAACGACAACGAGCGCTCCTACGCCCCGACGATCGGCGGCCTCGCCAACCACCTGGCGACCCTGCGCACCACCGACGGCTACGAGCGCTTCCTGGCCCGCGGCAAGGACCTCCTGGAGCGCACCCCGGTCGTCGGCAAGCCGCTCTACGAGACGCTGCACGGCGCCAAGAAGGGCCTCAAGGACTTCATCGCCCCGCAGGGCATGTTCGAGGACCTCGGCCTCAAGTACGTCGGCCCGATCGACGGCCACGACATCGAGGCCCTGGAGTCCGCGCTCACCCGCGCCAAGCGCTTCGGCGGCCCCGTCATCGTGCACTGCCTCACCGAGAAGGGCCGCGGCTACAAGCCCGCCCTCCAGGACGAGGCCGACCGCTTCCACGGCATCGGCCCCATCCACCCCGACACCGGCCTCCCGATCAAGGCCTCCGGCGCCGACTGGACCTCCGTCTTCGGCGACGAGATGGTCAAGCTCGGCCGCGAGCGCGAGGACATCGTGGCGATCACCGCGGCGATGCTCCAGCCGGTCGGCCTGAAGAAGTTCGCCGACGAGTTCCCCGAGCGGGTCTACGACGTCGGCATCGCCGAGCAGCACGCGGCGACCAGCGCGGCGGGCCTCGCCCAGGGCGGCCTGCACCCGGTCTTCGCGGTCTACGCGACGTTCCTCAACCGCGCCTTCGACCAGCTCCTCATGGACGTCGCCCTGCACAAGTGCGGGGTCACCTTCGTCCTGGACCGTGCGGGCATCACCGGCACCGACGGCGCCTCGCACAACGGCATGTGGGACATGTCCCTCCTCCAGGTCGTCCCCGGCGTCCGCATCGCCGCGCCGCGCGACGCCGACCAGGTCCGCGCGCAGCTGCGCGAGGCGGTCCAGGTCGAGGACGCCCCCACGGTCGTCCGCTACTCCAAGGGCGCGGTCGGCCCGGCCGTCGAGTCGGTCGGCAAGGTGGGCGGCATGGACGTGCTGCGCGAGCCGAAGTCCGACAAGCCGGACGTCCTGCTGGTCTCGGTCGGCGCGCTCGCCCCGATGTGCCTGGAGATCGCCGACCTCCTCGACAAGCAGGGCATCACGACGACCGTCGTCGACCCCCGCTGGGTCAAGCCGGTCGACGAGGCGATGGCTCCGCTGGCCGAGCGCCACCGCGTCGTCGTCACCGTCGAGGACAACTCCCGTGTGGGCGGCGTCGGTTCGTCCATCGCGCAGGCGCTGCGCGACGCGGGCGTGGACGTCCCGCTCCGCGACTTCGGCATCCCGCCGCGCTTCCTGGAGCACGCCTCCCGCAAGGAGATCATGGCCGAGATCGGCCTCACGGCGCCGGACATCGCGCGCCAGGTCACGGGCCTCGTCTCCAAGCTGGACGGCCGCTACGAGGAGACTCCGTCGACCACGGTGGAGCCTGCGCGGGACTGAGGCATCACGCTTACCGGGGCACATCAAGCCCCGCCGTGCGGCTCGGCAATTCAAGCCCCTGCGGCGATTGAGCAGCGGGGTCCGGGGCGGAGCCCCGGGAGCGCAACCCCCTCGCCGGGGGCTTGATTGGCCCAATCGCCACAAGCGCTTGAAATGGGGCCGGGCGGTCCCCCAGAAGGGGGCCCGTCAGGCCCCATTCGTATGAATACGCAGGATTCACCCGCGCGCCGAAGGCCACTCGTCTCGATCATGGGACGAAGAATCCTACGGAGGTAGCCGGTGAGCACCACGCCAGACACAGGCCCGGACCGGAGCCGCAACGGCCTGTTCCGGACCAAGTCCATCGAGCAGTCCATCCAGGACACCGAGGAACCCGAGCACAAGCTCAAGAAGACCCTCTCCGCCCTCGACCTCACCGTCTTCGGCGTCGGCGTCGTCATCGGCTCGGGCATCTTCGTCATCACCGGCACGGCCGCCACCGACTACGCCGGCCCGGCCGTGACCATCTCCTTCGTCGTCGCCGCCGTGGTCTGCGCCCTCGCGGCGCTCTGCTACGCCGAGTTCGCCTCGACGGTCCCGGTCGCCGGATCCGCGTACACCTTCGCCTTCGCCTCACTCGGCGAGTTCCCCGCGTGGATCATCGGCTGGGACCTCATCCTCGAACTCGCGCTCGGCTGCGCGACGGTCTCCGTCGGCTGGTCCGGCTACGTACAGTCCCTGCTCGACAGCTGGGGCATCCCACTCCCCGCGGCGCTCCAGGGCCCGGGCTCGGGCCACGACGGCTTCAGCTTCAACATCGCCGCGTTCCTGCTGGTCGTAGCGGTGATGACGGTGGTCGTCGTCGGCATGAAGCTGTCCGCCTGGGTGACATCGGTGGTCGTGGCCATCAAGGTCACGGTCGTCCTGATCGTGATCGCGGTGGGCGCCTTCTTCATCAAGTCCAGCAACTACACCCCGTACATCCCGCCCGCCCAGGACAACAAGAGCGGATCAGGACTGAGCGCCACGCTCCTGGAGGGCATCGCCGGCTTCACCCCCTCCAGCTTCGGCGTGATGGGCATCTTCACCGCCGCGGCCGTCGTCTTCTTCGCGTTCATCGGCTTCGACGTGGTGGCGACGGCGGCCGAGGAGACCCGCAACCCGCAGAAGGACGTCCCGCGCGGCATCCTCGGCTCCCTCGCCATCTGCACGGTCCTGTACGTGGCCGTGGCCGCGGTCGTCACCGGCATGCAGAACTACAAGGACCTGGACCCGGGCGCCCCGCTCGCGGAGGCGTTCAAGTCGGTCGGCCACCCGTTCTGGGCGGGCCTGATCTCGTTCGGCGCGGTGATCGGCCTGACGACCGTCTGCATGATCCTGCTGCTCGGCCAGAGCCGCGTCTTCTTCGCGATGAGCCGCGACGGACTGCTGCCGCCGGTCTTCAGCGCGGTCCACCCCAAGTTCCGCACCCCGTACCGTTCGACGATCATCCTGGGCCTCCTGACGGCCCTGGTCGCCGGCTTCATCTCCCTCGAAGAGCTCTCCAAGCTGGTCAACATCGGCACCCTGTTCGCCTTCGTCGTGGTGGCCCTCGGCGTCCTCATCCTGCGCCGCACCCGCCCCGACCTCCCGCGCGCCTTCAAGGCCCCGTGGGTGCCGGTCCTGCCGATCGCCTCGGTGGCGTGCTCGGTGTGGCTGATGCTGAACCTGTCGGTGGAGACGTGGCTGCGGTTCGCGGTGTGGATGGTGGTGGGCGTGGTGATCTACTTCGTCTACGGCCGCCGCCACAGCCGCGCGGCGCGCAGCAGCGCACGGTAACGCCCCCCGGAACAAGCACCGACATCCCGCCCCCGTATGTCGTCCCTAAATGGGACATACGGGGGCGGATAGTTTGGCGCCCATGCTCACCGAGGCGCGCCCGTCACGACCGTACGTACCCGAAGACCGCGACGCTCCCTCAAGACGCACCCGCGCGCGCACTCCTCGCTACTGGCCCCGCCTGCTCCTCGCCCTCACGGCCCTGGCCTGCGTCACCCGCATCCCGTCCTTCACCCGAGCGCTCTGGAACCCGGACGAGGGCTACCTCGCCGTTCAGGCACGGATGCTGGCGCACGGCGGCACGCTCTACGACACGGTCGTCGACCGCAAACCCCCACTCGTTCCCTGGCTCTACGAGGCGGTGTTCGCGCTCTTCGGCTCGGACTCGCTCACGCCGGTGCGGGTGTGCGCGGTGGCGGCGCACGTGGTGACGGCGGTGTTCCTGGCGTCACTGGCCCGCGGCCGTTGGGGCGACAGGGCGGGCGCCACGGCGGGTGTCCTGTACGTCGTGCTGTCCATCGGCCTCAACCCGGAGGACACGCAGGCCGCGACCTTCGAGGTGTTCATGCTGCCGTGGACGGCGGCGGCGATGTGGTGCGCGGACCGCCGCAGGTGGGGCTTGTGCGGGTGCGCGATCGCGGGGGCGATCCTGGCGAAGCAGACCGGGGGAGCGGTGCTGGTGCCGGCGCTGTGGATGCTGTGGCGGACGGGCCGGCCGCGAAATGCCCTGCTGCGATGCGCCTTTGGTCTCTCCGCACCGATCGCGGCCGCCGCACTGTCCACGAACCCTGCGGGCTTCCTCTTCTGGACGGTGACGGGCTCGGGCGCGTACGCCTCGATCACCGGCTCCGAACTCCACGTACTCCTACGGGGTTTGACGAACGCGGCGATCCTGTCGTTCGCATGCGCGGGCGTGCTGCCGCCGATCGCCCGGGTGCTGCGCATCGCGCGGACGGGCTGCGGCGACCTGTGGCTGTGGCTCGCGTCCTCGTCCGTGGCGGTCGCGACCGGCTTCCACTTCTTCGGCCACTACTACCTCCAACTGCTGCCACCCCTGGCCCTGTTGGGAACCCTGGCGCTCCACATCCTCCCCCGGGACCACCTGCGCCGCTCCCTCCTGGCCACGGCCTGCTGCGGCACCCTGTTCCTCTCCTGGGGCCTCCTGGCGCCCCGCACCGAACTGACCCACGCGGAACGCCTGGCCGCGGCGATCGGCGAGCGGTCGACCCCGGACGACCGGGTCCTGATCTGGGGCATGCACCCGGAAACGTACTGGCTCTCCCACCGCCCCCCGGCGACCCGCTTCCTGACGGCGGGCCTCCTGACGAACTACAGCGGGGGCCGGGACGGCGGCAAGGTGGGGGAGCGGTACGGGGTCCAGGGCAGCTGGCCGACCTTCCACTCGGACCTCCGGACGACCCGACCGACCTTGATCGTCGACGATTCCCGGGGGGAGGCGTACGGGCCGGGGCGGGTGGGGTCGCTGCGGCGCATCCTGGACGGTTACGACGAAGTGGCCCGCGTGGACGGGGCGGTGGTCTACGAACGCGTCCACACGGGCCGGGGCCAGGTGTAGCCGGCTGTCGCTCAGCCGCCCTGCGCCGGCGACTTCTTCGCCGACTCCGGGATCTCGCGGTCACCCCGGATCGCCTTCCACAACGTGTCGGCCTGCGGCTGCGCGGCCACGACCCGGTTGGGATCCACCTTGTCGTACGCGACCGGAAGCATGATCGTCTCCATGCTCGCCGGGTCGACGCCCCGCATGCTCCGCCCGAACGTGGCGAGCTTGGTGAGCGAGGCGAGCCCGTCGTCGGTCGTCAGCGACGTGGTGAGACTGTCCGCGATCTTGTACGTCTTGGTGGGGCTGCCCAGCAGGTCCTGCTGCTTGATCTCGCTGAGCAGGGCGATCATGAACTGCTGCTGCAGCCCGATGCGGCCGAGGTCGGAGCCGTCGCCGACGCCGTGCCGGGTCCGCACGAAGGCCAGCGACTGGGTGCCGTCCAGCTTGTGCGTACCGGCTTCGAGGTCGAGCCCGCTGGACTTGTCGTGGATGGGCTTGTCGACAGTGACGCTCACCCCGCCTATGGCGTCGACCAGACCCTTGAACCCGGCGAAGTCGATCTCCACGAAGTGGTCCATGCGCACCCCGGACATCGCCTCGACGGTCTTCACGACACAGGCGGGACCGGCGAGCGAGTACACGGAGTTGAACATCACGCGGTCTGCCGACGGCGTCTTCGTACCGTCGTCCTTGGTGCACCCGGGCCGCGTCACGAGGGTGTCCCGCGGAATGCTGACGGCCGTCGCCCGGGCCCGCCCCTCGGGAATGTGCAGCACCATCGCGGTGTCGGACCGGGCCCCGGCGACCTTGCCGGTCCCGAGCGAGGCGTTCTTGCCCGACCGGGAGTCGGACCCGAGCACCAGGATGTTCTGCCCCGACGTCGGGAGCTTCTCGGGCCGGTCACCGCCGATCGCCTTGTCGAGGTCGACGCCGTCGATGTTGCTGTTGAGGTTGTTGTAGAGCCAGTATCCGGTGCCGCCGGCGGCGAGAACGAGGACCAGCAGGGTCCACAGGATGATCCGGCGCACGCGCTTGCCGCGGGTCTTCTGCTTGCGCCGACCGCGGTGCTGCGAGGGAGGAGCCGAACGGCGGCGCGAGGTGGTGGAGGTGTGGCTCATCGTGCCTGAGTCCTTGTAAGTCGTGCCCGTGGGGCGGGCGTTCGGTGTGAGGACTCGGGTGGGGGGAGAGCCGGTCCGCGGTGTGGCTGGGGGCTGCCGCAGCACTATAGACGTGAATTCGCCCGAAAGTGCGAGACATGTGACCGAATCGTGTTCCAGTTCGGTGGGCAAGTGAAGGGAAAGTGATCCAGGGCGTTCGTGATGATCATGTGTGCTGGGCAGCACGAGAAGAGCACGTGAACACAACACATATGATGAAGCGGATTTTTTCGATTCCCGCTCGTCCGTGCTACGGCGGGTTCAGGAAGGTACGCCAGGCCATGCGGAGAAGGTCGCCAGATCCACAGGGTGCCGTCCGGCCCGTGGTCGATGGGCCGACGCGTGTCGCGTCCGGCGCCGCGCACGGCCGCTGGCTGACGTTGGGCAAGGATGGCCGGCTCAGTCTGTACACGCTCGCCGAAGGCGGCCTGTTCAGGTGGACCGAGAGCGGTGTCGGCGGGCCGGACTGGGACGGGCCCCACTTCGTCGCGGTGGCGGGCCTGACTCATCTGACGGTCGTGCAGGGCGCCGACGGCTACGTCCACTTCCTCGGGCGCAGGCAGCGCGCCGGAGCGGATGGCGCCACCACTGTCGACGTGGTCCATGCCATCCAGTACCAGACAGGCCTCGCCTTCACCGACTGGCGCTCCCTCGGCAACCCGCACAAGGACCGTGAGCAGGGACGCCACATTGCCCCGCCGGTCGGCGTGACGGCTCGGGACGGCACGGTGCATGTCTTCGTGCGCGGTGCGCACGGCGGACTGATGATGCGGCGGGAGGATCCGAGCGGCAAATGGCGCGCCTGGGAAGACCTGGGCGGAGTCGGGCTCGATGCGCGATCGGCTCCGATCGCCCTGAGCGACGGCCGGGTCGAGGTCGTGTCCGCCGCCGAGACGGGCGTGTTCGTCTGGGGTCAGTTGCAGCCCGGCGGTGACTTCGCCGGGCCCAGGGGCTTCGGTCTTCATCCGGTTCCCGGCACGCTCTCGGCAGTGGAGACCGGGCCGGGGCGGCCCAGCTTCTTCTGGGTCGATGGTGCGGGTGCGACCGCGGCGGCGTGGCGGGCCGGGAACTGGCCGGTGCCACTCGGTGGTGGGTCGGCCCGTGACGCGTATGCCGTTCTGCGGGCGCCCGTTGACGGTTTCGACTGCGTCGTCCTCGCCGGCCGAGGTCCTGACGGCGGCGCGGTTCTTGGCCTCGGTGGCACGGAGAACGAGGCGGGAGGGTTCTGGTGGTACCCCCTGGACCGGCCCTGTCAGGGTTCCCCGGCGCTGGCCAGGGACGGTCGAGGCCGGGTGGTGGTGGCCCTGTTGGGCCCAGACGGTCTGCCGGAGACGGCGAGGCAGGACGGTGCCGGCCTGTCCCTCTCCGCGTGGCAGCAGATGTGAAGACGCTGGGGAGTCGCCCCTAAGGGCAAAATGTCCGGAACTATACATCTCTGGAGAGATGAGCGGCACATTAACGGAGGTTGACCACTCTAAAGAGTCACATAAGATGTGGAGAACTTGTGACCTCTGGGCCGGGGGGCTTTGTCGAGGTTGCAAGGGCGGATGACGCCAAGGCGATGGGAAGCGCCTGGTGGGCGCGCCGAGCAAGGGGAGGGCACCGAAACGGTGCGGCGAGCAGCCCATTGGGCGATATGTCTTGGTAGGAGTGTGGGTCGGTGGGTAGTCCCCGTCTGAGTGTCGTTGTCCCATTTCAGGATGTTGAGACGTACCTCGGCGAGTGCTTGGAGTCCATCGCACGACAGTCGTTCCGCGACTTCGAGGTGATCCTCGTCGACGACGGCTCCACCGACGACTCGACTCGGATCGCGGCCCAATTCTGCGCCGACGACCCGCGGTTCCGTCTCATCCGGCAGGAGTCCCACGGTCCCGGCCACGCGCGCAACACCGCGTTGCGTGCGATGCATCCGGACGGCGAGTTCCTCGCCTTCGTGGACGGCGACGACGTCATTCCCGAGTACGCCTACGAGCTCCTGGTCCGCACCTTGGAGGAGTCCGACTCGGACTTCGTCTCGGGCAACGTGCAGATGATGAACTCCACCAAGAAGTGGCAGTCACCCCTGCACAAGGGGCCGATGCAGAAGAACCGCCGCGGTACCCACATCACCCGCAACGAGGCGCTCATCTACGACCGGACGGTGTGGAACAAGCTGTTCAGGCGGTCCTTCTGGGACTACCACTACATCGAGTTCCCCGAGGGGGTCCTCTACGAGGACTCCTGGGTCAACATGTTCGCCCACTTCCGGGCCACCAAGGTCGATGTCCTCACCGACATCGTGTACTTCTGGCGCCGCCGTGAGGGCGGTGCCGCCCCCTCCATCACCCAGCGCCACACCGAGTTGTCCAATCTGCGCGACCGTGTCGCCGCGGTGCAGTCCGTCAGCCGCTTCCTCGCCGAACGACGTTCCAAGCTGTACCTGGAGAGCAAGCGCAAGTACGACCTGGCCTGCCTCAAGTCCGATCTGCTGCTGCACCTGAAGGTGCTGCCGGACGCGGACGAGGAGTACCAGGACGCCTTCATGGAGTGGGCCAACGAGTTCCTCGACGAGGCCGACCCGGACATCATCGACGACCTGCCCGCCGAGATCCGCGTCAAGTGGCTCCTGGTGCGCGAGGACCGGCTCGACGAACTGCTCGACGTCATCGAGTTCGAGCGCAAGGGCGGCCCCATCCCCGTCCAGCGGCGCTTCCACCGGTACCTCAAGTACCCGTATCTGGGCGACCGCGAGGTGGGTCTGGACCGCAAGGCCTACCGCCTCGACAAGGAGCTGTCGCTGCGAGGGTCGCTGGACAGCGCGCGCTGGAGCACCTACGGCGACCTGCTCACGCTCACCGGCTCGGCCCATATCCGCTTCATCAACGTGCACAAGAAGCACATGTCGGTGAAGGCGATAGCCCTGCGCAACAAGAAGCAGGGCCGCATGGTCGTCACCGCCGCGAAGACCACCTACGCCCCGCAGGCCACCGAGAGCTCCAACCAGAATCGTTACTGCTACGACTGGGCCGGCTTCGAGACGCGGATCGACACGACCCGGCTCAAGCGGAAGGGCAAGTGGGTCGAGGGCACGTGGGACGTCGCCGCGGGCGTCCTCAGCCGCGGACTGTTCCGCTACCGCGGCATCGACCGCGGCAGCGCCGGTACGGCCGCGAACCCGCCCTACAAGTACGTCGACAACAACACCCGCATCCTCCCCGTGTTCGTGCAGGGCAAGCTCAAGCTGCGCGTGGAGGTCGTGCGGTGCCGGATCACCGGCCATCGCGTGGTGGGGGACCAACTCGAGCTGCGTGGGGTCTACCTCGGCCCCAAGGTGCCGGAGTGGGGCAAGTTCCGGGTCACCAGCATGAGCGGCGCCGGAAGGCACGACTCCCGGGTCCACTTCACCCCGGGCGGCGACGGCTGGTGCACCTTCAGTACACGGTTGCCGCTGCGCTCCCTCGTCCCCGGATTCCGGTCCGACATCCAGGCCGGGGCCGACATCCCCGAGTCCTGGAGCATGGGCAGCAACGGCTGGAAGACGACCCTGCATGTCGAGGGCCGGAAAATGACCATCTATCCGGTCATGGCGCAGGGCACTCCCGATGGGCACTACCGGATGCCGGCGGAGCTGCAGACCCGCGAGGCCGACCGCGAGATCGTCGCCCACCGCAACGGCTCCGGGTATCTCGTGCTGTTCGAGCGCGCCACCCTCCCCATGGCGAACCGGATCGCCTGGCGCGAGAACGGCGCCCTGGAGATCATCAGCCAGTACGCCGCCGCCGACACCCTCACCGCCCAGCAGTACCGCGACGCCCACGTCGTGGTGCGCTCGCGCGCGCACGGTGCCGAGCGGGACGTCCCACTGGAATGGCACGGCAACAAGTTCCGCTGTGTGCTCTCGCCGGCGGCCATGCGCACGCTGGCCGGGGACATACCGCTGGCCTCGGGGCGCTGGGACCTTTTCCTCCGCCGGCAGGACCTGTCCTCGGTCAGCCGTGAGGCGCGCCTTGAGGACCTGATGATCAAGATCCATCAGGAGCTGATCCCCACGCTCCCGCAGCAGTACGAGGAGAACGAGCGGGGCTACGAACTTCAGGCCGAGGCGTACGACCGACTCTCCCTGATGGTGCAGTCCGCGATGCCGGACCACGCCCGCGGCCCCTACCGGCAGAAGCTGCTGCGCACCAAGGCCTACCAGGCGGCGCGTCGAAGACCGGTGCGCCCCGCGGTTCTCTTCGACGCCTTCAAGGGCACGCAGTACTCCGACAGTCCGCGCGCCCTGCACGAGGAGCTGGTCCGCCGCCGGGTGGACCTGGACCACCTGTGGGTCGTCAGGGACGACCAGGTACAGGTTCCCGAGACCGCGATCCCGGTCCGCATGTGGTCACCGGAGTGGTACGAGGCCCTGGCCACCAGCGCGTACATCGTGGCCAACAACCACATGCCGGACTGGTTCGAGAAGCGGGACGGTCAGGTCGTCGTCCAGACCTGGCACGGCACTCCGTTGAAGAAGATCGGCCATGACATCGAGGCCATCCACTTCGCCGACCAACGGTATCTGGAGCGCGTGGAGAAGGAGGTGCAGAACTGGGACATGCTCGTGTCGCCCAACAGCTTCTCCACCCCCATCCTCCGGCGTGCCTTCGGCTTCCCCGGCGAGATGGTCGAGTGCGGCTACCCGCGCAACGACCTCCTGCGCCGCCCCGGCATGGAGGGTCGTGAGCAGGAGATCCGCCGCCGCATCGGCCTGCCCGAGGGCAAGCGCGTCGTCATGTACGCCCCGACCTGGCGGGACGACCAGTTCTACGCACCGGGCAAGTACAAGCTGGACTTCCGCATCGACCTGGAGGACGCGCGGGCCCGGCTCGGCGGCGACCACGTCCTCCTGGTGCGCCGCCACCCGAACGTGGTGGACCCGGTGCCGGGTGCCGGTGACGGCTTCGTCTTCGATGTCTCCGACTACCCCGACATGGCAGACCTGTCGCTGATCACCGACGTGATGATCACGGACTACTCGTCCCTGATGTTCGACTACGTCAACACCGGTCGGCCGATCCTGTTCTTCACGTACGACCTGGATCATTACCGGGACACGCTGCGCGGCTTCTACTTCGACTTCGAGAGCAGCGCCCCCGGCCCGCTGGTCGACACCTCCGAGCGGCTGATCTCCTCGATCCGTGACATCGACCGGATCCAGGAGCTGTACGCCGAGCGCTACCGCTGGTTCCAGAGCCAGTTCTGCGACCTCGACGACGGATACGCGGCGGCCAGACTCGCCGACCGGATGTTGGTCGCGGGCGGAGACCTCGCCCCCGAAGAGGGCAGGGCACCGGCCGTGGGCACGGTCGACACACGGCGCGCGGCGCGGCCGATGACGCCGCTGCCGCTGATCCCGCAGCAGCCGAAGCAACCGCAGTACGCGTACGGCAGGCAGGGGCGGGTGCTGCGCGCGCTCGCGCCACAGCCCGCCCCCGCGCAGCTGCCCCCGGTCCCGTACCAACAGCCGTACAGGGCCCAGCCTTTGGCGCCGACGCCCGACGGCCGGGTCTACGAGGGCGTGATCGTGTGAGGCCGCGGTCCGCCTCAGCCGGTGCGTACTCGGAGCAGGACGGCGAAGTGGTCCGAGTCGCCGGTGTCGCGCACCGTGCAACCCGCCCTCGGCAAACCCGTGAACAGGTAGTCGAGCTTGTGCCCGCTGACATGGGTGGCCCGGCCGGAGCGGTCCGAGGCCGACCGCTGGTCGCACTCGCGCTGCGTCCCGTAGGGCGCCGACGGCCACACCCAGGCGACGGGGGTGCGGCCGCTCGGCGGGTCCACGTTCAGGTCGCCGCCGTACACCGCACGCCTGCCGCGTGCGGCCGCGGTGAGCGCCTTCAACTGGTCGTCCCGCAGCTCCCATTGAGGGTGGACGAGGTCGTCACCGGGCCTGCTCAGATGGGCGTTGCAGACCGTGATCCGGTGGGTGGCCACCGAGGCGCACACGATGCCGCGGCGCAGTCCCGCCGTCGGCTGGCGCGAGGCGACCGTGCGCACATGGGACAGCGGATACGCGGACAGCATGGCGAAACCGGCCGCGTCACCGCTGCCGGAGCCGCACCGCACGGTGCTCGTGCGGCCTGCCTTGCTGCGCCAGGTGTAGGGGCGGAACACCGAGTGCCAGGAGCGGCCCAGGTTCGTACGCACCGCCGAGACGTCGGAGGCGCACGCTTCCTGGAGGAACACCACGCGCGCGCCCTGGGCGGTCGCGAGGCGCACCGCTTCGGCCCGCTTGGCCCGCCGGCCCCCGGTCCCGTCGCAGTGCCAGCGCTCGACGCCGCACATGTTCCACGTGGCCACGGTCAGAGTGCGAGCGCCCGCGTGCGAGCGGGTCGGTTCGGCCGTCTGCACCGCGGTCAGCACCACCGCGCCGGCCAACAACGCCGCGAACAGGCCGAGGGCGGCCGACACACGGCGCCGGAGGCGCCCCGGCATCGGCCGGGGAGACGTCGGAAGCATTCAGGCATGATGGCCGATCTGCTGACAGAGCGCCAATGTCATGCCGTATCGACATTCCTACGGCGTCCGACGCGCAGCGACCACCGCGTCCAGCCGACGCCGCAGTACCTCCGAGACATCTGAGAGTGGGAGTCCGTACATGTCCAAAGCAGCCGCGCCGGGACGGAAGGTGCTCTCGGGGATCGAGACGTCCGGGGGACACCCGGTGGAGTACCGGTTCGCCCATGCGCAGAAGGGCAACCGGCATCTCGTCGTGGTGTTCGCCAACTTCGCCGCGCACCAGGACTACGGCTGGTCCAATGGCGTCTTCGACAAGCTGAGGGCGAACATCCTCTGGATCCGCGACAAGTTCGACGGGAACCGGACCTACTACCTCTGCAAGGGCATGGACTTCTCGGTCGAGCAGTCCGTCATCACGCTCATATCGAAGGTGATGAAGTCCCTCGACCTCACACCGGAATCCGTCACCATGTGGGGAGGGTCCAAGGGCGGGAGCGCGGCCCTCTACTTCGGCTTGAAGTACGGATTCCGCAACATCGTGGCCATCACCCCGCAGTTCGCCATCGGGTCGTACGTGCGGGACGTGCATCCCGGGGTGGCCCGGTTCATGCTCGGTGAGGCCGTGCCCGAGGAGAACGTGCGCATGGTGGACGCGCTGATCCCGGACCTCGTCGCATCGGGGGCCGGCCGAGCCGCCAACATCTACCTGATGTCGTCCGCGCAGGACGAGCAGTACCCCACGCAGATCGAGCCGTACCTGCGGCTCTTCGGCTCGTACGAGAACTTCAATTTCGTCTTCAGCGACTCCCCGCACATCGCCGACCACACCCAGGTCGCCGGCCGCAATGTGCCGGTCCTCATGGGGATCGCCAACATGCTGATCGACGGGATCGCACCGCGCATGGGACTGGTCCGCAACGGATTCGAGGAACCCGGCCGCGACCGCACCCGTATCGACGCCTACCTGGCATCCACCTCCGTCATGCGGGGTGCGGAGTTCCCGTCCCCGACGGTCACGGCCCCCGCGTTCCAGGCCGAGGTGCCGCGACAGTCCGTGTGGTTCACCGGGGTCGCCCCCGGGGCGGTGCGGGTCAGCGTCTGGGAGCACGGAAAGTTCCTCGGCCAGACGGACGTGGCACCGGACGGCAGTTGGTCGTGGGAGCTCGGCCGCGCCTGGAGCAAGGGCAAGCACCCGGTGAAGATCTTCTCGCTGGACGCCAACGGCTTCCAGTCGGAGCGGACCGAGGTGCTCTTCACCGCGGTGGACGGTGCGGCGGCGGAACCCGGCCGTGAAGGTACCGGAAGTCCGGTCGCGACATCGGCCGGTCTCCTGCACGGCGCGGGCTCCCGGCCGCTCGCCCCGAACGGGGCGGCGTCCGCCGTCCTGTCTCCCGCCGCCTACGAACAAGTCACGGGGCCGCAGGTGCTGTTCACCGGAACCGCGGCCGGTGCCGTGCAGGTCGGGTTCCGGGAGCAGGGCACCCCGCTCGGCAGTGCTGCGGTGGGACAGGACGGCCGCTGGTCCTGGGACTCCGGCTGGGAGTGGACGCCGGGCGCACACGTCGTCGACGTCGTCGTCCTCGATGCCTTCGGTGGCGAGACCCCGATCTCCCAGGTGCCGTTCAGCGTCATGGGCGTGACGGCCGGTGCGTCGTCCCACGGGTACTACGGCGGCAGCTACTGACCCGGCGGACGGTGTACAGGCCGGTCACCCGGCCCCGTACACCGTCCGCGGCCCCACGCACCGCGCGCCCAACTCTTCGACGCGCCGACGAAGTTCACGGTCGGCGGTCACGACGGTGCACGGCCGACCGCTCAGCTCCGCCACGATCTCCACGATGCGGTCGTCCCCGCTGCCTTCCGCCGACTCGACCCGCACGGCCGGCACGGACTCCACGCCTCGGGCGGCGCCCTCGACCACAAGTACCACCTCGGCACTCGTTCGCTCCGCGTACCCCACCAGCCGATCCCGCAGCCTCTCCGCAGCCCCCCGCCGGTCCCGCCACCAGCCGTCGGGCACGGAACCGACGACGTTCGCGCCGTCGACCACCAGTACTTCGTTCATGGGGGCCAGGGTGGCACGTAGTGGTCGTGAGGTGCGGCATAGGCTGGGAAGGTGAACGGCGACTGGCTGATCCGTGGGCGCGGTGGCGTCCTCTCCGCGTACGCGTACGCCCCCGAAGAGGACGCGGTCGTCTGCCGCGCAGAGGAGTACCCCGAAGGCCCCTGGTCACCGCCCCGCACCGTCGGCGGTGAGCAGCGCGTGCACCCGGGCGGGGCCGTCGCCCGCAGCGATCAGGGGTATGCCCACCTCGTCGCCTGGCGGCCCACCGTTCCCGGTGAGGCCGGGCTCGTGCACTCGACGCATTTTCAGCCGCACCTCTCCGCGCTCGACTGGCTGCCCATCGGTCACCCGAACAAGAAGGGCGACCGCACGGGTCCGCCCGCCGTCGCCGTCGACGCGCAGGGGCGTGCCCACGTCTTCGTGTGCAACAAGGGTGGCGGGGTGAGCCTGCGGATGCAGGAGGAGAAGGGCGGCTGGGGGCCGTGGCGGGACCTCAAGGGGGAGGACGTGCGCGGGGAACTCGCCGCCGTGACAGGGGAGTCGGGGCTCGTCACCTTGTACGCGGTCACGGGCGACGGGGGCATTCTGAGGTGGCGTCAGGAGAAGGCGGGGCAGACCCTCGTACGGGACGAGAAGCCGGAGCCCGCTGCCGCCCGGCCCGGGACGCTGTGTGCTCTCGCCACGTCCGCCGAGCACACCACCCTGTTCTTCACCGATGAGGACGGTGCCGTGTGTGCCTGGCGCGGGAGCGAGGCGCCCGTGCGGGTGCTGGATGCGGTCGGGCCCGGGGCCGTTTCCGCCGTGCGGTGCCAACTGGACGGCGTGGACTGTACGTTGCTCGCTCAGCGCACGGCCGGAGGGCGGGTCGCCTTCGCCGCGTATCCCACCGAGACGGAGTCCGCGGGGGCCTGGTGGGCCGAGTCCGGGCCGGAGCTTCCGGCGGATGCGCGGGTCGCGCTCGCGGAGGGGCGGGACGGCCGGGTCGTGGCGGGGAGTTGGGCTCCGGGCGATCCCGGGCGGCTCCGCCTCTCGCGGCGGAAGAGCGGCGAGCCCGGGCTGGCGTTCGAGGCTTGGCAGGGCGTGGGCTGAGGCTCCCGAGCCACATGGAACTGTGACGGCTGCGGACGCAATATTCGTCCGCAGCCGTCACAGTCATGTCTGTCTGCGTCAGCAGCGCACCATTACGCCGGGACCGAAGCCACCCCGGCCTCCAGGAACTTCTTCCCGGTGGCCCGCTCGGAGACGCCCTCGCGGTCCAGGTACGGCGTGATGCCGCCCAGGTGGAAGGGCCAGCCGGCGCCCGTGATCAGGCACAGGTCGATGTCCTGGGCCTCGGCGACGACGTTCTCGTCGAGCATCAGGCGGATCTCCTGGGCCACCGCGTCGAGGACGCGGTCGCGGACCTGGTCCTCGGACAGGACGACGTCGCCCTGCTCGAGGAGCGCGGCGACCTCCGGGTCCAGTTCCGGCTTGCCGGAGTCGTAGACGTAGAAGCCGCGCTTGCCGGCCTTCACCACGGCCGCCAGGTTCGGGGAGACCTTGAAGCGGTCCGGGAAGGCGCGGTTCAGGGTCTCGGAGACGTGCAGGCCGATGGCCGGGCCGACCAGCTCCAGGAGGACCAGGGGAGACATGGGCAGGCCCAGGGGCTCGACCGCCTTCTCCGCCACCGCCACCGGGGTGCCCTCGTCGATGACGTTCTGGATCTCGCCCATGAAGCGGGTCAGGATGCGGTTCACGACGAACGCGGGCGCGTCCTTGACGAGAACAGCCGTCTTCTTCAGCTTCTTGGCCACGCCGAACGCCGTCGCCAGCGCCGCGTCGTCCGTCTGCTCGCCGCGGACGATCTCCAGGAGCGGGAGGATCGCGACCGGGTTGAAGAAGTGGAAGCCGACCACGCGCTCGGGGTGCTTGAGCTTCGAGGCCATCTCCGTGATGGAGAGGGAGGAGGTGTTTGTCGCCAGGATCGCGTGGGCCGGGGCCACCGCCTCGACCTCCGCGAACACCTGCTGCTTGACGCCGATCTCCTCGAAGACGGCCTCGATGATGAAGTCGGCGTCCGCGAATCCGTCCGCCTTGTCGAGGACCCCGGAGACCAGGCCCTTGAGGCGGTTCGCCTTGTCCTGGTTGATGCGGCCCTTGCCGAGCAGCTTCTCGATCTCGGCGTGGACGTAGCCGACGCCCTTGTCCACGCGCTCCTGGTCGATGTCCGTGAGGACGACCGGGACCTCGAGGCGGCGCAGGAAGAGCAGGGCGAGCTGCGAAGCCATCAGGCCCGCGCCGACGACGCCGACCTTCGTCACCGGGCGCGCCAGGTTCTTGTCCGGGGCGCCGGCCGGGCGCTTGGCGCGCTTCTGGACGAGGTTGAACGCGTAGATGCCCGAGCGGAGTTCGCCACCCATGATCAGGTCCGCGAGGGCCTGGTCCTCGGCGTCGAAACCGGCCTGCAGGTCACCGGACTTCGCGTTCGCGATGATGTCGAGGGCGCGGTACGCGGCCGGGGCGGCGCCGTGCACCTTGCTGTCGGCGATGAACTTGCCGCGCGCGACGGCCTGGTCCCAGGCCTCGCCGCGGTCGACGTCGGGGCGCTCGACCTTGACGTTGCCCTTGAGGACGTCAGCGGTCCAGAGCAGCGACTGCTCCAGGAAGTCGGCGCCCTCGAACAGCGCGTCCGCGATGCCCAGCTCGTAGACCTGCACGCCCTTGAGCTGCTTGTTCTGGTTGAGGCTGTTCTCGATGATGACCGAGACGGCCTTGTCCGCGCCGATCAGGTTCGGGAGCAGGGCGCAGCCGCCCCAGCCGGGAACCAGGCCGAGGAAGACCTCGGGCAGCGAGAAGGCCGGGAGGGCCTTCGAGACGGTGCGGTACGAGCAGTGGAGACCCACCTCGACGCCGCCGCCCATCGCCGCGCCGTTGTAGTACGCGAACGTGGGAACGGCCAGGCCCGACAGGCGCTTGAAGACCTCGTGGCCGCCCTTGCCGATGGCGAGCGCGTCGTCGTGCTTCTTCAGCAGCTCGACGCCCTTGAGGTCGGCGCCGACCGCGAAGATGAACGGCTTGCCGGTGACGCCGACGCCGACGATGTCGCCCTCGGCGGCCTCCTTCTCGACCTGGTCGATCGCCGCGTTCAGGTTGGCGAGCGAGGCCGGGCCGAAGGTGGTCGGCTTGGTGTGGTCCAGGCCGTTGTCCAGCGTGATGAGGGCGAACTTGCCCGCGCCGTACGGCAGGTCGAGGTGGCGTACGTGCGCCGACGTGACGACCTCGTCGGGGAAGAGGGCGGATGCGCCCTTCAGGAGCTCAGCGGTGGTGGTGCTCACTTGTCGCCTCCGGCGTCCTTGTGGTGCGGGTTCTCCCAGATGACCGTGGCGCCCATGCCGAAGCCGACGCACATGGTCGTGAGGCCGTAGCGGACCTCCGGCTGCTCCTCGAACTGGCGGGCCAGCTGCGTCATCAGACGGACGCCGGAGGAGGCGAGCGGGTGGCCGTACGCGATGGCGCCGCCGTACTGGTTGACGCGCGCGTCGTCGTCGGCGATGCCGTAGTGGTCGAGGAAGGCGAGGACCTGGACGGCGAACGCCTCGTTGATCTCGAAGAGGTTGATGTCCTCGATGGACAGGCCCGCCTTGGCGAGGGCCTTCTCCGTGGCCGGGATCGGGCCGTAGCCCATGACCTCCGGCTCCACGCCCGCGAAGGCGTAGGAGACGAGGCGCATCTTGACCGGGAGGTTGTTCTCGCGGGCGAAGTCCTCGGAGGCGATGATCGAGGCCGTCGCGCCGTCGTTGAGACCGGCCGCGTTGCCGGCCGTGACGCGGCCGTGCGTACGGAACGGGGTCTTGAGGCCCGCGAGGCTCTCCAGGGTGGTGCCCGGGCGCATCGGCTCGTCGGCCGTGACCAGGCCCCAGCCGGTCTCGCCGACCTCGGAGTTGGTGTTGCGCACGGAGATCGGGACGAGGTCCTGCTGGATCTTCCCGTTCGCGTACGCCTTCGCCGCCTTCTCCTGCGAGCGCACGGCGTACTCGTCGGCGCGCTGCTTGGTGATGTGCGGGTAGCGGTCGTGCAGGTTCTCGGCGGTCATGCCCATGAAGAGGGCGGACTCGTCGACCAGCTTCTCCGATACGAAGCGGGGGTTGGGGTCCACGCCCTCGCCCATGGGGTGGCGGCCCATGTGCTCGACACCGCCCGCGATGACCGCGTCGTACGCGCCGAAGGCGATGGAGCCCGCGGTGGTGGTGACGGCCGTGAGCGCGCCCGCGCACATGCGGTCGATGGAGTAGCCGGGGACCGACTGCGGCAGGCCCGCGAGGATGCCCGCGGTGCGGCCGATGGTCAGGCCCTGGTCACCGATCTGCGTGGTCGCGGCGACGGCGACCTCGTCGATCTGGGCGGGGTCCAGGTTCGGGTTGCGGCGCAGCAGCTCCCGGATGGACTTGACGACCAGGTCGTCGGCGCGGGTCTCGTGGTAGATGCCCTTCGGGCCCGCCTTGCCGAACGGGGTGCGGACGCCGTCGACGAAGACGACGTCCCTGACGGTACGAGGCACGATGGCTCTCCTCCAGGTGCGGGAATGCGCTGCCGCGCGGCGCGTGTCCGGTATCCCGGTTTTTGGGTACGCGGACGGTGCGCTGCGAATACCGTCATGCTACTTGCGAGTAACCAAGTCTTGAAGCCCCCTCGGCCGGAGCGGCGAAGGTCACATTTGCGGTGCGGTCGGGGTGGGGTGGTGTCGGGGGCCGGTTGGCGTCTTTGTGCGGCGCCGGGGGTGGGTGGCTGTGCCGGGGTCGGCGCCCGTAGCGATGCGCGCGCGGCGCCGGGGGTTGGGGCTCTTGCCGGGGTCGGCGCCAGTCGCCCTGGTTGCGCGGCACCGGGGCGCCGCCTTGCCCACCCTGCCGCCCAAGGCGGCAGATTGCCCAAGTCGGGGGCGGTCGACCGCAATGGGTGGGGAGCCGTGTGGGCGGCAGGTTGCCCGAGGAGGTGGGGGCTGACCGCAACGGGTGGGGAGCCGTGTGGGGGCAGATTGCCCAAGTCGGGGGCGGTTGACCGCAATGGGTGGGGAGCCGTGGCGGCGGCAGATTGCCCGAGGCGGGGGCGGTCGACCGCAACGGGTGGGGGGCGTGTGGGCGGAGGGGGTGCCCGAGGCAGGGCGGTCGACCGTGACGGGTGGGCAGTCGTGGGGGTGGCCGGTTGTTTGCGGCGGGGTGCCGAGCCCCGGGAGGCCGACGCCCCCGGAGGGGGCGGGTGGGTGGGAGATGGGCGGCGGCACGGGAGCGTGGTGCCGGTGCCGGTGCCGGTGCCGGTGCCGGGGGAGGGGGATCGAGCTCCGTGGCGCCCGTGCGGCGAACCCGGTCCGCGAGGCCGGGAAATTCCAGCCCCGCCGGCGATTGAGGCGCGGGGTCCGGGGCGGAGCCCCGTGGCGTAGGGGCGGGCTGACCCGTGCCCACGTCGACGCGCCCCCCCGGTCAGCCCGGAGGGCGCGTCGCGGCGGATGTTCCGGTCAGACGCGGGACGCGAGCGCCGGGACGAGGACCGGCGTCACCTGGTTGACCTGCCAGTTGCGCGCACCGTGGGAGCGGAGCGATTCCGCCACGGACTCCGCGTCGATCGACTCCGGCGGCTCCCAGCACACCCGCCGCACGGTGTCCGGCGTGATCAGGTTCTCCTGCGGCATGGACAGCGTCTCGGCCAGCGCCGTGACCGCCGCGCGCGCCGCCGAGAGGCGGGCCGCCGCGGCGGGGTCCTTGTCGGCCCAGGCGCGGGGCGGCGGCGGCCCCGTCGTGGGCTGGCCCGGCTGCGGCAGCTCGGCGTCCGACAGGGCCCGCGCCCGGTCGACCGCGGCCTGCCACTGCTCGAGCTGCCGCCGGCCCATGCGGTGGCCGAAGCCGGGCAGGGCGGACAGGGCGTGCACATTGGGCGGCACCGCGAGCGCCGCCTCGACGATCGCCGAGTCGCCGAGCACCTTGCCCGGCGAGACGTCCCGCCGCTGCGCGACCTGGTCGCGCGCCGTCCACAGCTCGCGGACGATCGCCATCTGACGCCGGCGCCGCACCTTGTGCATGCCGGACGTCCGCCGCCACGGGTCCTTGCGCGGCGGCGCGGGCGGGGCCGAGGCGATGGCGTCGAACTCCTCGTGGGCCCACTCCAGCTTGCCCTGCCGGTCGAGCTCCTTCTCCAGCGCGTCGCGCAGGTCGACGAGGAGTTCGACGTCGAGCGCGGCGTAGCGCAGCCAGGGCTCGGGCAGCGGGCGCGTCGACCAGTCGACGGCGGAGTGGCCCTTCTCCAGTACGTAGCCGAGCACGTTCTCGACCATCGCGCCGAGGCCGACCCGGGGGAACCCGGCGAGCCGCCCGGCGAGCTCCGTGTCGAAGAGCTGCGCGGGCCGCATGCCTATGTCGCGCAGACACGGCAGGTCCTGGGTGGCGGCGTGCAGGTCCCACTCGGCGTCGCCGATCGCCTCGCCGAGCGAGGAGAGGTCGGGGCAGGCCACCGGGTCGATGAGCGCGGTGCCCGCGCCCTCGCGGCGCAGCTGCACCAGATAGGCGCGCTGCCCGTAGCGGTAGCCGGACGCGCGCTCGGCGTCGACGGCGACAGGGCCTGTGCCCGCGGCGAAGGCCGCGACGACATCGGCGAGCGAGGCCTCGTCGGCGATCACCGGCGGGATGCCCTCGCGGGGTTCGAGCAGGGGGGTGGGCGCACCGTCGACTGAACCAACAGATCCTTCAGCAGAAGATCCGCCGTCGTCCAGAGGGGCGCCTCCGGTGGTGCGCAGTGAACTGTCTGCTGCGGTCTCTTGGGCGTCGGTCACCTGTCAAGAGTATCTGTGAACGCACGACGCCCGTCGACGGAACGTTACGTCGACGGGCGCCGTGCTGTAGTAAACCGGACGAATCCGGCCACGGGTCGATCAGTGGATGATGCCGGTGCGCAGCGCGACCGCCACCATCCCGGCCCGGTCACCCGTGCCGAGCTTGCGCGCGATGCGGGCGAGGTGGCTCTTGACGGTCAGGGCGGACAGGCCCATGGAGACGCCGATGGCCTTGTTCGACTGGCCCTCGGCGACGAGCCGGAGCACCTCCACTTCGCGTCCGGACAGTTCGCGGTAGCCGCCCGGGTGGCTCGGGGCACCCGGGGGGCGACGGTGCATACGGGCGGCCGCGGCGCCGATCGGGGCGGCGCCGGGCCGGGTGGGCAGGCCGATGTTCGTACGGGTGCCGGTGACGACATAGCCCTTGACGCCGCCCGCGAGGGCATTGCGCACGGCGCCGATGTCGTCGGCGGCGGAGAGGGCGAGCCCGTTGGGCCAGCCCGCGGCTCGGGTTTCGGAGAGGAGCGTCAGGCCGGATCCATCGGGGAGGTGGACGTCGGCGACGCAGATGTCGCGAGGGTTGCCGATGCGGGGACGAGCCTCCGCGACGGACGAGGCCTCGATCACGTCACGAACACCGAGCGCCCACAGGTGGCGGGTCACGGTGGAACGGACGCGGGGGTCGGCCACGACCACCATCGCGGTCGGCTTGTTCGGGCGGTAGGCGACCAGGCTTGAGGGCTGCTCGAGGAGAACGGACACCAGGCCTCCTGGGGTGCGGGACGGAGCCGGCTCGGGGATGAAGCCGGGGATGAACCGTGCTTTCAAGGTCACAGCAACCTTCGGCACCAAACCCGCCCGCCTTTAGAGAATGATCACGATTTGGTGAGTAACAATGCGAGCAATTCGGACACATTAGCGATCATTCGAAAGGGTGGCGAATAGTCACGAGTCGCATTCAATCGAACCAAATCCGACGGTCCAGGGCCATTTCGAAAGGACCCGAAACATGAGAAGGCCGCGTCGGAGCAGCTCCGACGCGGCCGAAAAGCGACCCTGCGAATCGGGGTCAGGAAGGTCGCGGCCCCCGCCGCTGCGGCAGCGTCACCACCGCACCGTCCGGGCCCTGCGGCCCCGCCGCCACCGGCGGAAGCCCCGCGATCTGGCACAGCACCTCGCACCACGCCGCGAGATGCGCCGCCGTGTCCGGTACGCCGCCCAGGCCCTCGCGCGGCGTCCACGACGCCCGGATCTCGATCTGCGAGGCGGGCGCCCGGTCGCCGAGCCCGCCGAAGTAGTGCGAACTCGCCCGGGTGACCGTTCCCGAAGGCTCTCCGTACGAGAGGCCGCGGGCCTGCAGCGCGCCCGTCAGCCACGACCAGGAGACGTCGGGGAGCAGCGGGTCGGCGGCCATCTCGGGCTCCAGCTCGGCCCGCACGAGCGTCACGAGCCGGAAGGTGCCGTGCCAGGCCTCGTGCCCCGCCGGATCGTGCAGCAGGACGAGCCGGCCGTCGGCCAGGTCCTCGTCACCGTCGACGACCGCGGCCTCCAGCGCGTACGAGAAGGGGGCCAGGCGCTGCGGCGGCCGCGTCGGGTCGATCTCGATCTCCGGGCGGAGCCGCGCGGACCGCAGGGCGTCGACCGCCGTACGGAAGGCGGGCGGGGTGGGGTCGTGCTCCTGTGCAGCGTTCATGTCCCGAGCGTTCTGCCCCTCCCGCACCGATTCACTCATCCCGCCTGTCGTGTTGTGGTCGTCGCGCTCGTCGTCCGACCGTCGTCCCTGAGCCGCAGCCATGCCGGGAAGGTTAAGGGGAGCGAGCCCCGCGCGCGGGGAGGGACACCCCTGAGGGAGCCCCCTTCCCCATGTCCTTCACAGGCGACGGCGCGGGCGTGCGAAACTTTCGGGTGTGAGTGCCAATACCGAGGCCACGGGCCAGCAGCCGTCAGCGACGTACCAAGCCACGAAGGCGGCGAAGACCACCAGGGATTCCGCCTTCATCAAGGCCTGCAGGCGCGAGCCCGTGCCGCACACGCCGGTGTGGTTCATGCGCCAGGCCGGTCGCTCGCTGCCCGAGTACCACAAGGTGCGCGAGGGCATCGCGATGCTGGACTCCTGCATGCGGCCCGAGCTGGTCGCCGAGATCACGATGCAGCCGGTGCGCCGGCACGACGTCGACGCGGCGATCTACTTCAGCGACATCGTCGTGCCGCTCAAGGCCATCGGCGTCGACCTCGACATCAAGCCCGGAGTCGGCCCGGTCATCGCCAACCCGATCCGCTCGCGCGCCGACCTGGCCCAGCTGCGGGACCTCACCCCCGAGGACGTCTGGTACGTCACCGAGGCCATGGGGCTGCTCACCGCCGAGCTCGGCGAGAAGCCGCTGATCGGCTTCGCGGGCGCCCCGTTCACGCTCGCCAGCTACCTCGTGGAGGGCGGCCCGTCCCGCAACCACGAGCACACCAAGGCGCTCATGTACGGCGACCCGCAGCTCTGGGCCGACCTGCTCGACCGGCTCGCCGACATCACCTCCGCGTTCCTGAAGGTGCAGATCGAGGCCGGCGCCAGCGCCGTCCAGCTGTTCGACTCCTGGGTGGGCGCCCTCGCCCCCGCCGACTACCGCCGCTCCGTGATGCCGGCGTCGGCCAAGGTCTTCGACTCCGTCGCCCCCTACGGCGTGCCGCGCATCCACTTCGGCGTCGGCACCGGCGAGCTGCTCGGGCTCATGGGCGAGGCCGGAGCGGACGTCGTCGGCGTCGACTGGCGCGTCCCGCTCGACGAGGCCGCACGCCGCGTCGGCCCCGGCAAGGCGCTCCAGGGCAACTTCGACCCGGCCATCCTGTTCTCCACCCCCGAGGCCGTCGAGACCAAGGCCAGCGAGGTCCTCGACGCCGCCGCGGGCCTGGAGGGCCACGTCTTCAACCTCGGCCACGGCGTACCCCCGAACACCGACCCGGACGCGCTGACCCGGCTCGTGGAGTACGTGCACACGCAGACCGCCAAGTAGTCCGCGCCGCCGCGGGGGTCTCTTCGGAATCGCCGAAGGGCCCCTGCGGGGAACCGGCATTGTTCGCGCCCGCCACCTCCGATTGCCTGTGCGGTGCGCCACCCCACCCGGTGGCGCGGGACCGTGGAGGTGGACGTGACCGCGCATGCAGCGTCGCAGGCGGCGGCCGGGGCCGGGACGGCGAAAACGCCCGGGTCCCGTCGAGGGGTGTCCTCGAGGGACTGGTGGATCATCGGCCTGCTGCTGGCCTTCTTCACCCTGAACTTCGCCGACAAGGCGGCCATCGGGCTCGCCGCGCCCGACCTGGAGAAGGACCTCGGGCTCACCGCCGCCCAGTACGGCCTGATGTCGAGCGCCTTCTTCTGGCTGTTCGCGGCGGGCGCCGTCGTCCTCGCCCTGTTCTTCCGGCGGATCGGCTGGCGCTGGTCGGCGGCCGGGCTCATGATCGCGTGGGTGGCCAGCATGGCGCCGCTGACCGTGCCCACCACGGTGGGCGTGGTGATCGCCTCGCGGATGGTGCTCGGCTTCTTCGAGGGCCCGGCGCACGCCCTGTGCCAGTCCGTCGTGGCGGACCGCTTCCCGGCCGAGCGGCGGGCGTTCGCGGGGGCGGTCGTCAACGCGGGGTCCTCCGTCGGGCCGTTGGTCGCCACGCCCGTGCTCACCTGGGTCATCATCACGTGGACCTGGCACGCGGCGTTCGTCGTGCTCGTCGCCGTCGGGGCGCTGTGGGCCGTGCTGTGGCTGGTCGTGACGCGGCGGGAGCCGGGGATGGGGCCGCGCGCCGCCGGGCCCGTGACGGCGGAGGCCGACCCGAACGGTGACATCGACGTACCGCTGACCTCGCTCCTGCGCACCGGCAGCTTCTGGGGGCTCGCGCTGCTCTCCTTCGCCGGGTACCTCATCTCCTCGCTCAAGGTGTCCTGGCTGCCGTCGTTCCTGCACGACGGGATGGGCTACTCGCGCGGCACCGTCGGGCTCCTCGCCACGCTCCCGTACGGGCTCGCGATCGTCGTGCTGCTCACCGCCGGGCTGATCTCGGGGCGGATGCTGAGGGCCGGGCGCTCGGCGCGGGCCGCGCGCGGGTTCCTGACCATGGGCTATCTGTGCTTCGCGGGCGTCGCCATGATCGCCTTCACACAGGTCCCGCCGGGCGGGCTCCAACTGGCCCTGGTGGTCGCCGCGTTCTCCATCAACAGCGTCGCGTTCTCGGTCGCGTTCGCGGGCGCCGCCGACTTCCTGCCGCGCAGGCACCGGCCCGGCTTCTTCGGCTGCATCATCGCCGCGTACAGCGTCGCGGGGATCGTCGCGCCGTGGCTGCTCGGCGTCATCGTGGACGCCGCGGACACCGTCTCGCAGGGGTACGCCGACGGGTTCCTGGTCGTCGGCATCACCATCTGCGTCTTCGCCGTCGCGGGCGGGCTGCTGCTGAACCCGGCGCGCTCGCGCGAGGTGCTGCTCGCCGAGACGGCGCGGCGCAGGGCCGCCGCAGTGGAGGCGGGCCGATGAGCGCCGAGCGCCCCCTGCACGGGCTCCGTGTCCTCGACTTCGGGCAGTACATCGCCGCGCCCGGAGCCGGGCAGAACCTCGCCGACCTCGGCGCCGACGTCATCAAGGTGGAACCCCTCGCGGGCGACCAGGCGCGCGGCATCGGCCCCTTCGGCACCGCGATGGTCCGCGCCAACAACCGGGGCAAGCGCAGCATCGCCGTCGACCTGCGCGCGCCCGAGGGCGAGGCCGTGGTCCGCGAGCTGCTCGCCACCGCGGACGTACTGCTGCACAACTTCCGGCACGGCGTCAGCGAGCGGCTCGGCCTCGGCCCGGACGCGCTGCTCGCCCGCCACCCACGGCTCGTCTACGGCTTCGTCACCGGGTTCGGAACGCGGGGCCCCTCGGCGTACCGGGTCGGCCTCGACATCGCGGCGCAGGCCGAGTTCGCCGTCATGGACCTCACGGGGGCGGCGGACGGGGATCCGCAGCGGGTGGGCTTCGCGGTGGCGGACGTGCTCGCCGCGCAGGCCCTTACGTCGGGTGTCCTCGCCGCGCTGTTGCAGCGCGCGAGCACGGGCCGGGGCGACGTCGTGGAGACCTCGCTCATGGAGGCCGTCGTGCACGCCCAGGCGTCCACCTGGGCCGAGCACGGGCTGAGCGGCACCGTGCCGACGCGGCGCGGCAACGGGCAGGCGCTCGCGGCGCCCGCCGCGGACCTGGTGCGGACCCGGGACGGCGGGGCGCTCGTCCTGTCCGCGTACACGGCGGAGAAGTTCGCGGCGCTGTGCGCGGTGATCGGGCGGCCGGAGCTGGCCGGTGACCCGCGGTTCGCCACCAACCCCGCGCGGGTCGAGCACCGGCCCGAACTCCTCGGTCTGCTGCACGACACGCTCGGCCGGCTCGACCGGGACGAGGCCCTGGAGCGGCTGCGCGGCGCGGGGATCGTGTGCGGGGCCGTGCGGCGCTTCGACGAGCTCGCCGACGATCCCGATGTACGGGCCTCCGGGCTGATCGCGGACTGCGGTGCCGGGGGCACCGCGCCGACCACCGCGTTCTCGGTCGGTGGACGGCGTCCCGCGAGTACGCCGCCGGCGCCGCGGGCCGGGGAGCACACGAGGCGGATCCTCGCGGAACTCGGGCGCGGCGAGCGGGAGGTCGGGGCGCTGGTCGACGGTGGGGTTGTGGTGGCGGCGCCGGATCTCGCGCCCGCCGCGCCGGGGCCGGGCCCCTCGTAATCGGTGCGCCGCACCGGGGGCGCTGCCTTGCCCACCCTGCCTTCCCCAAGCTCTCCGACAAGCTCCGAGCAGGGGAGACCCCATTAGGCGGCAGATTGCCCAAGGCGGGGGCGCGCCCCGTCGTCAGCACTTGCCCAGGCGGGGGCGGCCCCTCGTCACCCGTCACCACCACCCCGTAGGAGGAACCGCATGATCGACCCCGATGTGTTCGAGCTCGGCTTCGAGGCGTACTTGGAGCGCGTCGCCCGGCTCACCGACGACGTGCTCATCCCCGCCGAACAGGAGATGGTGGAAGCGGGGGAGGTGCCCGAGCACGTGCTCGCGGCGCTCGCCCGGAACGGGCTCTTCGGTGTGTCGATACCGCGACGGCTCGGCGGGCTCGACTGGTCCATGAGCCAACAGGTCCGGCTGACCATGGAGTTCACCCGCGCCTCGTGCGTGTACCGGTCGCGGTTCTCCACCGTCATCGGGCTGTGCTCGCAGGCGATCCTCGACCACGGCACCGAGGCGCAGCGCGAGAGCATGCTGCCGAAGATGGCGGCAGGGGAGCACGTCACGGCGTTCGCGCTCACCGAGCCCGGTGCCGGTTCGGACGCCGGATCGCTCACCACGACCGCCCGCCGCGTCGACGGCGGCTGGGTCATCGACGGGCACAAGCGCTACATCACCAACGCCCACTGGGCCGACGAGCTCGTGGTGTTCGCCCGTACCGGAGAGCCCGGCGAGGGGGCCGCGGGCGTCTCCGCGTTCCTCGTGCCGCGCGACACCGAAGGTGTCACGACCCGGCTGCCCACCCGTATGAACGGGCACGCCGAGGCGCCGGTCGCCGAGATCGACCTGGTCGGCGTCCGCGTGGCCGACTCCGCGCTGCTCGGCGGCGAACTCGGCGCCGGGTTCAGGGCCGCGCTGCGCGGCATCAACCACGCCCGGCTGCACGTCGCCGCCACCTGCGTGGGCCAGGCCACCCGGATGCTGGAGGAGACCTCGCGGCACCTGTCGGGGCGCGAGCAGTTCGGGGCGCCCCTCGCCGACCTCGGCGCCGTCCAGGCCGACCTCGGACGCTGTTTCGCCGACCTGGAGGCCGCCCGCGCCCTGACGATGGAGGCGGCGCGTGCCTTCGACTCCGGGACCGTGCCGCGCCACCGCATCGCAGCCGCCAAGCTGTTCGCCTCCGAGACGGCGAGCCGCGTCGCGGACCGCTGCGTCCAGCTCCTCGGCGGCGAGGGCATCGTCGGCGACCACCCCGTGCCGCGCATGTGGCGCGACGTACGGGCGCTGCGGATCTACGAGGGGTCGTCCCCGGTCCACGAGCGCAACCTCGGCCGGGCCGTGACCAGGCAGGTCGCCGTGGACGGGACGCTTCCGGACACTTACCGTGTCACCCGCGGAGCAGCCGCGGGGGTGTAGCACTTCGAGGGAGACCCGGTGGAGCTGAGGCAGCTGGAGCAGTTTCTGGCCGTGGTGGACCACGGCGGCCTCGGGCGCGCCGCCGAGCGCCTGTACCTGTCGCAGCCCACCGTGTCCGGGTCCATCCGGGCCCTGGAGCGCGAGCTGAAGGTCGAGCTGTTCCACCGCACCGCGCGCCGCCTCGTTCCCACGTCCGCGGGGCGACAGCTGGTGCCGCTGGCCCGGCGGGTGCTCGACGACGTGGTCGCCGTCCAGGACGCGATGCGCAGCGCCCGCGAGGTCGGCGGGGGCGTGCTCACGGTGATGTGCACACCCGACATGTCCGGGGAGGCGGTGGCCTCCTGGGCCGGCGGGTTCACGCGCGCGTACCCGGCCGTCCGGCTCGACATCAGCGAGGTCGGCTCCCGGCACGAACTCGTGGCGGCGGTCGCCGACGGGCGGGCCGAACTGGGCTTCACGCTCGCCCCCGACGAACTCCGCGGCGATCTCGACTTCATCGAGCTGGGGGTGCAGCGGCTGCTGCTGGTACGTCCGCCGGGCCACGGTGGCGCCCGGCGCGTCCCCCTCGCCGAGCTGGGTGACCTGCCGCTCGCCCGCCGCCAGATCACCCGCAACGAGGAGGACGCCGTGCAGGCGGCGCTCGCCGCGCACGGCGTCGCCCCGACGACCGGCGCGACCGTGCCCAGCAGGAACGCGCAGTTGACCTTCGTGCTCAGGTCCGGGTTCCAGGCGTTCCTGCCGCTGCGGATGTGCGCGGCGGCGCTCGACGCCGGGGCCGAGGTCGTCGAGACCGACCCGCTCATCGAGTCGCCGTTCGGAGTCGTGCACCGCGCCGGTGAACTGGCCCCGGCCGCGCAGCAGTTCGTGGCCGACGTGCGGTTGGCGCTGCAGGCCTGGTTCGACGCCATCGCGGCGGGCACCGAGTCCGGTCTCGGCCTGGTGGACGCGGTCGTCGCGGCGCGAGAGGCGGCGCTCTGAGCCGGTACGCGCCGGGCAGCCGGTGCGCCGGACCGGTGTCAGCCCTTCCGCACCGCTGCCACCGCCTTGCGGGCCGCCACCAGGACCGGGTCCCACACCGGTGAGAACGGGGGCGCGTAACCCAGGTCCAGGGCCGTCATCTGTTCCACCGTCATGCCCGCGGTCAGGGCGACCGCCGCCACGTCGACCCGCTTCGCCGCGCCCTCGCGGCCCACGATCTGGACGCCGAGGAGGCGGCCCGTGCGGCGTTCCGCCAGCATCTTCACCGTCATCAGGGCCGCGCCGGGGTAGTAGCCCGCCCTGCTGGTCGACTCGATCGTGACGGTCACGTACTGCAGGCCCGCGCGGTGTGCGTCCTTCTCGCGCAGGCCCGTGCGGGCGATCTCCAGGTCGCACACCTTGCTGACGGCCGTGCCGACGACGCCGGGGAACGTCGCGTAGTCCCCGCCGACGTTGGAGCCGATGACCTGGCCGTGCTTGTTGGCGTGGGTGCCCAGCGCGATGTGGCGTTCGCTGCCCGACACCAGGTCCAGGACCTCCACGCAGTCGCCGCCCGCCCAGATGTCCTCGTGGCCGCGCACCCGCATCGCCCGGTCCGTGAGGAGTCCGCCGGACGCGCCGAGCGGCAGCCCGGCCTCCCGGGCGAGGGTCGTCTCCGGGCGCACGCCGATGCCCAGCACCACCACGTCCGCCGGGTACTCGGCGTCGTCCGTGGCCACCGCGCAGGCGCGTCCGTCGTCCCCGGTGAGGATCTTCGTCACCTCGGCGTCGTCGACCATGGTGATGCCCATGCCGGTCATCGCCTCGTGCACGAGCCGGCCCATGTCCGCGTCGAGCGTCGACATCGGCTCGGCGCCGCGGTTCACCACCGTCACCTCGTACCCGCGGTGGATCAGCGCCTCGGCCATCTCCACGCCGATGTATCCGGCGCCGACCACGACCGCCCTGCGTCCCTTCGTGGCCCGCAGCGTGTCGAGCAGTGCCTGGCCGTCGCCGAGCGTCTGCACGCCGTGCACGCCCGGCGCGTCGATGCCGGGCAGGTCGGGGCGGACCGGCCTGGCACCCGTCGCGATCACGAGCTTGTCGTACGAGGTCCAGGACTCGGCCCCGTCGTCCAGGCCGCGGGCGCGCACCCGGCGGCCCGCCACATCGATCTCCGTCACCTCCGTACGGGTGCGGAGGTCGATGTCGCGGGCCCGGTGCTCCTCGGGGGTGCGGGCGATCAACTCGTCCCGGGACTCGACCTGTCCGCCGACCCAGTACGGGATGCCGCACGCGGAGTACGACGTGAAGTGGCCGCGTTCGAAGGCCACGATCTCCAGTTCGGCGGGGGTCCTGAGGCGGCGGGCCTGCGATGCGGCGGACATGCCGGTGGCGTCGCCGCCGATCACGATGAGGCGTTCGGGTGGGGTGTCGGTGGTCATCTGTTTACGCTAGCCCGGGGGTGCGGTCGCGGGGCGCTGCCCCGGGCCCCGCTCCTCAATCGCCGGAGGGGCTTGAAAGACCGGAGGGGCTTGACCTGCGGCGTGCGAATCGGATGAACAGGAATACCGCTGCACCCAGCACCGCTGCGAACGGGAGGGTTGCCGCCACCGCGATACCGATCCACTTCAGGCCGGTCGTGAAGGCGTTCCAGCCGCCCGACAAGGCGTCCAGGAGGGTGGGGTCCTCGTCCTGCGCGGGAGCGGCCGGAGGGGAGGGCTCCGTCAGGCGCAGGGTGATCGTCGCGAGGGTCGTGCGGTTCTTCAGGGAGTCCTGCTGTGCGAGCAGCGCCTCCAGCTCCGACTGGCGCGTGCCCAGCTCGCTCTCCAGGGTCACCACGTCGCTCAACTTCTCCGCTCGGTCCATGAGTTCCCGCACCCGCGCCACGCTCGCCCGCTGCGACTTGATCCGGCTCTCGACGTCCACGACCTGGTCCGTGACGTCCTTCGCCGTCACGTTCCGCTCCAACAGGCGCCCGCTGCCCGCGAGTTCGTCGAGCACCTCCTCGTACGACTCCTGCGGTACGCGCAGGGTCACGCGGGAGCGCTCGTGGCCGTGGCCGTCGCGGTCGGTCGTCTCGTCGCCGATCATGCCGCCCGCGTTCTCGGCGGCGGTACGGGCCCGGTCGAGCGCGTCCGGGACGTCCTTGACGCGTACGGAGAGATGGGCGGTGCGGATGATGTGGACGCCGGTGAGCTTCGGCGGCTTCTTGGCCTGTTGGCCGGTGGAGGAGCTGGACTTGCCGCCGGGCGCGCTGACGTCGCCGCGGGCCGCGCCGTCCGCGTCGCCGGCCGCGCTCTTCGCGCCCCCGTCGTCGCCCGCCCCCGAACAACCCGTCAGCGCGAGCGCCAGCGCGAACAGTGCCGCGGCGAGCAGGACCAGTGGACGGCGTGGCCCGGTGTTGCGTGTCTTCGTACTGGGAAAGCGCATGGACGTAACCCCCGAGGGACGTGCCGGTGATCGGACGTCCCTTCGACGCGCGAGTCCCCCGAACGGTGGTTGCCGAGCGGTCCCGAACCGGTCACGGTCGGGACACGTCCACAGGCGTCAATCCGAAGCTGACGTTCTGACAAAGTGGGGGCATGCGTGAAGCGGACACTGTGACGAAGACGGGTCGGGACAGGCGGGGCAGGAAAGTCCTCGTCATCGGCGGCGGCATCGCGGGCCTCGCGGCCGCCCACCGACTGCTCGACGGGGGCGAGCGGGTCCAGGTGACCGTCCTGGAGGCCGGCGACCGGCTCGGCGGCAAGCTGCGTACGGGCGAGATCGCCGGCGCGCGCGTCGACCTGGGCGCCGAGTCGATGCTGGCCCGCCGGCCCGAGGCGGTCGGCCTCGCCCGCGAGGTGGGCCTCGGCGACCGGCTGCAGCCACCGTCCACGGCGACCGCCTCGATCTGGACCCGCGGCGCCCTGCGCCCGATGCCGAAGGGCCACGTCATGGGCGTGCCCGGCACCGCGGAGGCGCTCGAAGGGGTGCTCTCGGACGAGGGGCTGCGCCGCATCCGCCGCGACGACCACCTGCCGCCCACCCACCTCGGCGAGGACGTCTCCGTCGGCCGGTACGTCGCCGCGCGCCTGGGCCGCGAGGTCGTCGACCGGCTCGTCGAACCGCTGCTCGGCGGCGTCTACGCGGGCGACGCCGACCTGATCTCCCTGCGCAGCGCCGTACCGCAGTTGTTCGAGGAGGCGGGCCGTCATGTGTCGCTGACGGAGGCGGTCCGCGCCATCCAGGAGCGCGCTGCGGCCAACCAGCAGACCGGCCCCGTGTTCATGGGCATCGACGGCGGCATCGGCACACTGCCGGGGGCGGTCGCCGACGCCGTGCGCGCCAAGGGCGGCGAGATCCTGCTCGGCGAGCGCGCCACGTCCCTCACCTCCCGCGGACACACCGAAGGCGCGTCGCAGTGGCGCCTCGGCACCGAGTCGGGCCGCACCTTCGAGGCGGACCAGGTGATCGTCGCGCTCCCGGCGAGCGCCGCCGCGAGCGTCCTGCGCACCGCGTCCCCGATGGCCTCCCAGGAGCTGCGCCGCATCGAGTACGCCTCCATGGCTCTGATCACGATGGCGTTCCGGAAGTCCGAGGCGGACCTCCCCGAGGGCAGCGGCTTCCTCGTCCCGCCGGTCGACGGTCACACGATCAAGGCCGCGACCTTCGCCTCCCGCAAGTGGGGCTGGATCGCCGAGCAGAACCCCGACCTGATGGTCGTGCGCACCTCGGTCGGCCGGTACGGCGACGAGAAGGACCTCGCCCGCGACGACAGCGACCTCGTCGACCTGTCCCGCCAGGACCTGCGCGAGGCCACCGGACTGAACGTCGCGCCCGTCGACGCGCACGTCACGCGCTGGAAGGACGGACTGCCCCAGTACCCCGTCGGGCACGCGGCCCGCGTCGACCGGATCCGCGAGCACATCGCCGCCGTGCCCGGCCTCGCCGTGTGCGGCGCCGCGTACGACGGCGTCGGCATCCCGGCGTGCATCGCCGGCGCGTACGCCGCCGTGGACATGCTGAGCGGCGACACCGCGGCCCTCGACGAGCTGAAGGCCGACCCGGTGCAGAGCATGCACGGCGGAGCGGGAGAATGAGGACATGAGTGACGACGCCACCACCCCCGAGGCCGCCCGCGTTCCGAACAAGGGCAAGCTGGCCAAGGACCTCAACGAGGTCATCCGCTACACCCTCTGGTCCGTCTTCAAGCTGAAGGACGTGCTCCCGGAGGACCGCGCCGGGTACGCCGACGAGGTCCAGGAGCTGTTCGACCAGCTCGAGGCGAAGGACGTGACGATCCGAGGCACGTACGACGTGTCCGGTCTGCGCGCCGACGCCGACCTCATGATCTGGTGGCACGCCGAGACGGCCGACCAGCTGCAGGAGGCGTACAACCTGTTCCGCCGCACCAAGCTGGGCCGCGCGCTCGAGCCGGTGTGGTCGAACATGGCGCTGCACCGCCCCGCCGAGTTCAACCGCTCGCACATCCCGGCGTTCCTCGCCGACGAGAACGCGCGCGACTACATCTCGGTCTACCCGTTCGTGCGCTCCTACGACTGGTACCTGCTGCCCGACGACGAGCGCCGCAAGATGCTCGCCGACCACGGCAAGATGGCGCGCGGCTACCCGGACGTGCGGGCCAACACGGTCGCGTCCTTCTCGCTCGGCGACTACGAGTGGATCCTCGCGTTCGAGGCGGACGAGCTGCACCGGATCGTCGACCTGATGCGGCATCTGCGGGCGTCCGAGGCGCGGAGGCACGTCCGTGAGGAGGTTCCGTTCTACACGGGGCGCCGGAAGTCTGTCGCGGATCTGGTGGCTGGGCTCGCGTAGCCAATTCAAGCCCCTGCGGCGATTGAGCAGCGGGGTCCGGGGCAGAGCCCCGAGACCCCGCCCCCGGCTGGGTGTTACTTGCCCAACGGCTTCGGCTCCTTGTGGGGCGCGCACGCCGCCGCCCCACCCTCCGGCAGCTCTCCGCTGAGGAGATACGCGTCCAGGCGGCCGTTGACGCACTTGTTGGGGCCCGCGCCGATGCCGTGGGTGCCCGCCTTGCGTTCGGTCACCAGGGCGGAGCCCGCCAGGCGGCGGTTCAGTTCCTGGGCGCCCTTGTACGGCGTCGCGGCGTCCCGCTCGGCCGCGAGGATGAGTGTCGGCGGGAGTTCGCCGGGGGCGGTGCGCACGTCCAGCGGCTCCTGGCGGGGCGTCGACCAGTACGCGCACGGCAGGTTCATCCACGCGTTGTCCCACGTCTCGAACGGGGCGCGCTTCGCCAGGGCCGTGTTGTCGCGGTCCCAGGTGCGGAAGTCCGTCGGCCAGGACGCGTCGTTGCACTGCACGGCCGTGTAGACGGCGTTGCTGTTCTCGTCCTCCTTCGCGGACTCCTTGATCGGCGCGGCCTGGTCGACGAGCGGCTTCGGGTCGCCCTTCGCGTAGGCGGACAGCGCGTAGGCCCGCAGCGGCCAGTAGTCGTCGTAGTACCCGGCCTGCAGGAACGCCGACTGCAGCTGGGCGGGCCCGACCTTGCCGCCGGCCGGCTCGCGGGACACCTCCGCGCGCACCTTGTCGTACGCGGCCTGGACCCGCTCGGGCGTCCCGCCCAGGTGGTACGTCCTGTCGTTGCGGGCGACCCACGCCTTGAAGTCGGTCCAGCGGCGCTCGAAGGCGGCCGACTGTTCGAGGTTGTTGGCGTACCAGATCCCCTTCGGGGACGGGTCGACGGCGGAGTCGAAGACCATCCGCCGCACGTGCGAGGGGAACAGCTCCGCGTACACGGCCCCGATGTACGTCCCGTACGAGGCGCCCAGGAACGTCAGCTTCTTCTCGCCGAGCGCGGCCCGCAGCACGTCCAGGTCACGGGCGTTGTTGAGCGTCGTGTAGTGCTCGATGTCCGGGTTGCGCTCGGCGCACCCGCGCGCGTACGCCTTCGCCCGCGCGACGCGCTTCTTCTTGTACGCCTCCGAGGGGTGGACCGGCGACTCGGACGGGCCCCTGAGGTACTTCTTCGGGTCCTCGCAGGACAGCGGCGCCGACCGGCCCACGCCCCGCGGCGCGTAGCCGATCAGGTCGTACGCGGCGCCGATGGGCCGCCATTCCGACTGCGTGCCGGCCAGCGGGAAGTACATGCCGTTGCCGCCGGGACCACCGGGGTTGAAGACGAGCGAGCCCTGCCGGGCGACCTTCCGTCCCTTGGCCCTGTCCGTGTTCTTGCCGGTGGCCTTCGCGCGGCTGACGGTCAGCTTGATCTGCTTGCCCATCGGGTGCGCGTAGTCGAGGGGGACGGTGACGGTGCCGCACTGGACCGGCTTCGGCAGGTCCTCCACCTTGGGGCAGGTGCCCCAGTGGATCCCCGCGTCCGCGGCGCGCAGCGCGGCGATCGTGGTGCCCGCCGTGTCGGCAGCGGGCGGGGGCGTGGGTGCGGCGGCGCTGGAGGGGGCGGTGACCAGGGCCGAGAGGATCAGGGATCCCGCGGTGGCGCAGAGGGCTGGGGCTGCTCGCATCGCTCGATCCTTGGGGCGGCCGTCGGCCAAGTAAAGGACCAGGTCGTGGGTGTCGGAACCATGACCCTGATGCGTGGTGACTGCCGTCTTCGGCGTGCGGGGCGGCTCAGTCGGTGGTATGCCGGTCCGTGCCGGAGAGCGCCGCGCGCAGCTGCGGGTCGTCGACCGCCCGCACCCCGCGCACCGCGACGGCGAGCAGGCTGCCCGCGCCCTGGGGCCGGCCCGCGAGCAGTCGCTGCCCGGTCGGCGAGGCCCAGCGCGTGTACGGGTGGATCTCGACGCGGGCGAGCGTCAGACAGCTCAGCGTGAGCAGCAGCGGAAGCCCGAACCACAGTGCCACCGGGCCCCCTTGGCGCGCGCTCTCGCCCGGCAGCAGGACCGCGAGCGCGCCGAGCACCAGCACGGCGCACGTCGCCTGCCACACCTGCCGCACCGCGCCCGAGAGCGTCGTACGTTCCCGGTCGGGCACCGCGAGGCCGGCCGCGACGAGGCGTTCGGCGAGCACCCGCACCGTGTCACCGGCCGCGGCCGCCGCCCGCAGCGGGGCGATCCGGGCCTGGCCCCCGGGGCCGATGGCGCGGAGCACCGAACGCTCCATGGCGTCCTCGCCGACCGGGTCGACGACGGTCGCCCAGCCGGTGTGCGCGAGCAGCAGGCGCCGGCTGCGGGCCATCGACACGAGCGTCACCTCGGCGACCCGCTCGGGGCCGCCCGACAGGAAGGCGGTCTCGTACAGGGACAGCTCGTGGCCCCGGTGCGCGGCGACGGGCGTGGCGCGGCCCGTCGCGCGTTCGGTCTCGGCGGCGCGCACGGCCGCGAGACACAGCCGCCCACAGGAGACTCCCGCGACGGCACAGGCGACGAGGAGGAACAGGACCCACAACATGCGCAGTTTCTACGACAGTTGCCCGGATACCGCTACGCCTCGCCCACGATGTGGACGGCCTGTTATCGCGTCGTGACGTTGGGGTGCCGCGGTCCGGCCTTGGGCGTGGACGCGGCCTTGGATTTCGCTTTGGCCTTGGCCTTGTCCTTGGGATTCGTCTCCGGCTTCGGGCTGGACACCGCGGGCGGCAGGGAGAACGACGGGGTGGGCGACGGGGAGACCGGGGTCGCGGAGTCCGGTGCGGAGGTCGGGCCCGGCGGGGCGGGGGAGCGGGTCGCGGGGGGCGGGCTCGCGGTGGCGCCGTCGCGGGCGACCGCGTCGAAGTCGACCAGGCCCGTCGCCTCCAGGACCTTGATGTGGTCGAGGACGGTGGTGTTGGCGTCGTCCGCGAGTTCCCGGACGAGCGAGTTGCGGGTCGAGGCGCGCACCTGGGCGACCAGCGAGAAGACCTGTCCGTGGGCGCGGCGCAGGATGTTGGCGAACTTCTGCTCGTAGTCCGCGCCCTTGGCGGCGGTCAACTCCCGTAGCCAGCCCTGCTGTTGTGCGTTCGGCTGGCTCGGCAGTTCCAGGTTCATGCGCGCCGCGACCTCGCGCACCCGGGCGTCGAGGAACGTGTGCCCCTCGACGAGGTGCTCGCCCGCCGTCTCGACCGCCTTGCTCGGTGCCCGCTCCTCGGCCTGCTGTCCGGCGGGCAGTTCCCACAGGCCGGCGAGCCGCACCTTGGTGATGAAGAGGCGGTCGGTGGCGGACAGCGGCCCGAATCTGGTGGACACGGTCTGGGCGTTGAGCTCGTGGAGCCCGGTGCCGGAGCGGTCCGCGTACGACCACAGGGGGAAGACGAGCGCCGCCAGCGTCGCCACGAGTGCGGTGACGATGAGGGCGGAGCCGGGGCCTGCGGCGCGGGGTCGGAACGGGTGCATGGTGCCTCCTGGTGCGACGTCGCACGCTAGCGGGGCGCTTGCGCGGGGCGTTGGGGATCGCTCAGGAGTACGTCAGCTTCGGTAGCCGTGGGGCTGCGACGGCGTTGCGGTCGCGGGGCGCTGCCCCGGACCCCGCGCCTCAATCGCCGGCGGGGCTTGATTCGCCCGGCTTGAGTTGCTCAGCCGCGGCGTAGTGCCAGCGCTGCTGTTCGCAGTGCTCGGGTCAGGGGGCGGCCCGTCAACGGCTTGGGGCCCGAGCGGTCGAGCCACCAGTGGGTCAGCTCGCGGCGGGTGGCCGTGTCCCGGACGCGTTGCGCGAGCAGCAGGTCCTCGGCGAAGTCGAGGGCGTCGCGGCGGTAGCCGCTTGTCATCGGGTGTCGTCGTGCGTAGCCGAGGAAGAGTGAGCGATAGGCGGACTCGCCGAGTATCAGGGGCAGTTCGGGTGCCACCTTCGCGACGACGTCGGCCCGCTTGGCCGCGAGCGCGCGGCTCTGGACGGCGAGCCGCGCGCGGTCGAAGCCCTCCGGGGCCGGGGTGCCGGCGACGAGTGCGGACAGCAGGGCGGCCTGGTCGAGGGCGAGCCGCTGGCGTGCGGCGGCGTCGTCGACCGGAGGGGCGGGGGGTTTCGCGCGTCGGTCCGGGGCCTGCGCGCGGGGTCCTGCCCCGGCCGCGACGGTCTCCCGGACGACCTCCACCTCGCGCCCCAACTCGCCCAGGTCCTCGGGGAAGTTGTCGTCGCGCTCGAGCAGCACCCCCGGCGGGGTCACGCGCGAGGCCAGTTCGGCCAGTACGTCGAGGACGGCGCGCGGCACCGGGTGTGCGTGGCTGTCGTGCCAGACGCCGTCGCGCTCGAAGCCGCCCGCGACATGCACGTACGCGATGGCCTCGACCGGCAGTTCGGCCAGCGCCTTCGCCGGGTCCTCGCCGCGGTTGACGTGGTTGGTGTGGAGATTGGCGACGTCGATGAGGAGACGTACGCCGGTGCGTTCCACCAGCTCGTACAGGAACTGACCCTCCGTCAACTCCTCGCCGGGCCAGCCGAACAGCGCCGCGATGTTCTCCACGGCGAGCGGCACCGGCAGCGCGTCCTGGGCGATCCGCACGTTCTCGCACAGCACGTCGAGCGCGTCGCGGGTGCGCGGCACGGGCAGCAGGTGCCCGGCCTCCAGGAGCGGCGACGCGGTGCGTTCACCACCGGCCCGTACGAACGCGATGTGCTCGGTGACCAGTGGCGACCCGAGCGCCTCGGCGCGCGCCGCGAGGTCGGCGAGCCGCTGCTCGTCGGGCCGCTCGGCCCCGCCGAGTCCGAGCGAGACGCCGTGCGGCACGACGGTGACGCCGCGCTCGCGCAGCCGCAGCAGCGAGTCCGGCAGATGCCCCGGACACAGATTCTCGGCGACGACCTCGACCCAGTCGATGCCCGGCATGGCCTCGACCGCCTCCGCGATCTCGGGCCGCCACCCGATCCCGGTCCCCAGCTCCATGGAACTCCCCCTCCTGCGCCCGGCTCCCTGAAGTCCTCACCGCACCGGGCGGCCCCGAACCCCTTAGCGGCCACGTTCAGAGCAACATTTGAGGTTCCGCCCACGGGCCGTCGGGTGGCACGCTGCCGCCATGGATCAAGCGGAAGCACTGCTCATCGGGGGACGCGCGGGCGTCGGGAAGACATCGGTGGCGTGGGAGGTCTCCGCGCTTCTGCGGGCCGCGGAGGTGCCTCATTGCGTTCTGGAAGGCGACTATTTGGGCCAGGTCCACCCCGCGCCGCCGGACGACCCGCACCGCAGCGTCGTCACCGAGCGCAACCTCGTCGCGCTCTGGTCCAACTTCGCGGACCTCGGCCACCGCCGCCTGATCTACACCAACACCGTCAGCGTACTGACCGGCAGCGCGGGAATGTTCCGGCGCGCGATGGGCGAGGACGTCCGGCTCGTACGAGTGTTGCTCACGGCCTCGGACGCCACCGCCGGGGAGCGGCTCGCGGGCCGCGAACTCGGCTCGGAACTGGAGACCGAACTGCGCGGAAGCCTCCGCAAGGCCCGTCTCCTGGACGAACAGGCCCCGCACGACACCGTGCGCGTGCCGACGGACGGCCGGGGCGTGCCGACGGTCGCACGGGAGGTGCTGGCCGTCACGGGGTGGGCCGAGGGGGCGTAGGCGTCGTGTGCGAGGGGCCCCGGGGGAACCGACCCGTCCCCTCGTGGAGTGGGGTAGCCTTCCGAGTGGCCCCGGCCGTCCGTCATCCCCCGTGCGGACGGGCGGGGTCTTTTGCGTTCAGAGGCGGGGGAGGCCGGGCAGGAAGTCGCCCGTCCGCGGGCCCTCGGAGACGACTGTGTCGCTCGGCGGGATCTCCGTGAAACCGGCGTCCCGTACGACGGGCAGACCACCCGTGGTCAGCGCGGGCCAGCGCGCCGGGTCCGCGGTGCGTACCGACAGCGGGAAGCCCGCCTCGCGCCACTCCTTGCGCTCCGCGTCGGACAGCTCCCACCACGCGAGCTGGGCCCCGTGCCCGGCCTGCGCCATGGTCTTGCCCGCGGTCATGCCGAGGTCCGGGTTGAGCCACATGACCGGGGCCGACGGGTCGGCGGCGGGCGGCGGTTCCGGGTCGTCGAGGTCCGTGCCGGAGACCTGGAGGCGGGCCAGGTCCTTGGGCCAGCCGTCGAGGGGGACCGGCGGGAAGACCCGTACCTCGGCGGAGCCGGTGGTGACCGTGATGCCGTCGAGGGCCTCCGCGCGCCGCCACTCCGCGCCCCTCGCCCGCCGCACCACCTTGCGGATCCGGGCGTCCTGCCAGTCGCGCATCGCCTGCGCCCACTCGCCGTCGCCGACGGACCGCTCGTCCGAGAGGATCACCAACACGGCGCGCGCCGCGGCCTCCAGGGCGTCCGTCCGCGTCGGGGGCGCGGCCCGCTCGATGCGCACGACGAGCGGCAGCACGAACTGCGGAGCCTCGTCGCGTGCGCTGGGCTCGGAGCGGAAGGGGGTGTCGGTACGGGGGGCGTCGCTGGTCACGGGTCCAGTCTGCCAGGCGGTCGGCCGTCCCCCACGTCACGGGGCTCCGCCCCGGACCCCGCTGGCTCTCGTCCGACGGCGGGGCTCGATATTGCCTCGGTCACCGAAGGACCGGACGCGTACGGGAACATGACCGCATGCACGTCACGCTGCGCGGCGCGGGCCGCCGCTACGGACTCGGTGGGCCCTGGGTGCTGCGCGGGGTCGACCTGGACGTGCCCGAGGGGGCCGTGTTCCGGGTGCGCGGGCCCAACGGCGCGGGGAAGTCCACGCTGCTGCGCCTCGTGGCCGGGATCGACGCCCCCTCCGAGGGCCGTGTCGTCGGCCGCCCGCGCACCGCCTTCGTCCCCGAACGCTTCCCACCCGCCCTGCCGTTCACCGCCCGCGCCTACCTCACGCACATGGGCCGCATCCACGGACTGTCCCGCCCGACGGCCGCGCGGCGGGCGGGGGAGTGGCTGGAGCGGTTCGGCGCCGCGGAGTACCTGGGGACGTCCCTCGCCGAACTGTCCAAGGGCAGCAGCCAGAAGGTGGCGGTGGCCGCGGCCCTGCTCGCCGAACCGGAGCTGCTCGTCCTCGACGAGGCCTGGACCGGGCTCGACACCGCGGCCCGCGACACCCTCGACGGCGCCGTCGCCGAACGCGCCGCGGCCGGCGCCGCCGTGCTCTTCGTCGACCACGACCCGCGCCGCCTCGCCGCCACCGCCGACGCGACGTACGAGGTGGAGGGCGCGACGGTCCTGCGGAGCGCGGCGTCCGGCGGTGCGGCCGTGGTCGTCGACGCCACAGGCCCCGCGGGGCACGAGCCCGTCCTGCCGCATCCGCACACCCGCGTCCGCCTCGACCCCCGCACCGTACGGATCACCACGGACGCCGCGCACTCCGACGCCGTGCTGCGCGTTCTGCTCGCCGCCGACCCGCCCTGGCACATCGTCGCCGTCCGCACGCCCGCGCCCACGGAACACCTCCGCACCCCCGAGCCGACGGAGAACGACGGATGACCACGGCCCTGCTCGCGTACCAGTCGGCCCTGCTGCTGCGCTCGCAGCGCTGGCTCGCGCCGGTCGTCCTCTACGCCGCGTTCGCCGCCGTCGGCGTGCAGGCGGGGCAGCCGGTGCTCGACTCCCTCGCGTACACCGCCGCCGCCCTGCTCCCCGTGGGCGCCTGGCTGGCGCGGATCTGTGTCACCAACGAGCCGCCCGCGGCCCGCAGTTGCACCGCCGCGGCGACCGCGCCGTGGCGGGCCCATCTGGCGAGCCTGGCCGCCGCGTTCCTCGCCACGGTGGCCGTCGGCTTCGTGGCGACCGTCGTCGTGGCGCTGATCAGCGACGGGGTCAGCACCGACCGACTGGTGCACGTGGCGAAGTGGCCGGCCGCCGGGGCCGGGCTGCTCGCCGTGCTGGTGTGCGCGCTCGTCGGCGCCGCCGTCGGGGCCGTCACGACGTGGCCCGTGGTGCGCGGCACCGGCCTTGGCGTGGCCGGCCTCGTGCTGTGCGCGCTCGTCGCGCTGATCGCCCCCGGGTCACCGGCGAAGTCGGTGGTGAGCGCCCTGGTGACCGGGTCGCAGGACGGGGCGGTGCCGGTCCTGCTGCCGCCGCTCGTGGGGGCGGTGGCCGTGGCCGGGGTCTGCGCGACGGCCGCGTGTGCGCTCGCGTCGCGCCGCTGACCGGATCCTGGATCCGGTCCGGCCCGCTGTCCGGCCCGGCCCGTCACCCGGAGCAGGCCCCGCGCTGCGCCTCCTGCCTTCCCCAAGCTCTCGGCTTCGCTCGAGCAGGGGAGACCCCATTGCACACCGGGCACAGCGTGACGCCCTTCGTCGACTCCGGGTACTCCGTGGGCTCCCGGCACAGCACGCACTCGGCGAACGGTTCGTCCGCCGCCGCTGCGGGTGCCGGGCGCTCCTCGGCGCCGCCGGCGCAGTAGTCGCTCATGCCTCCAGCGTACGTACCCGCGCCCGCGCTCACGCCCCGCGCGCGGCCCCCACCAGGTCCGACACCCGCACGAACCGGTAGCCCTTCGCCCGCAGCTTCGGCACCACCGCCCGCACCACCCGCTCCGTCGTCGGCGCCGCGCTGCGCGTGCAGTGCATGACGACGACCGAACCGGGCCGCACCCCGTCGAGCACCTGCTGGGTCACGGCGTCCGCGTCCGTGGCGAAGGCGTCCCCGCTCACCACGTCCCACTGCACCGCCGTCACCCCGGTCGGCCTCAGCGCCCGCAGCGCCGCCGGGTCGTAGCAGCCCCCGGGGAACCGGAAGTACGGCACGACGTGCTCGACACCCGCCTTCCGGAACGCCGTGAAGGCGCGGTCGACGTCGGCGCGCATGCCCTCCGCGGGCACGCGCGGCAGGCCGTAGCAGTCACCCGTGAAGGCGTAGTGGCTGTACGAGTGGTTGGCGACCTCGAACAGCCGGTCCCGGCCGATGTCCCTGGCCTCGGCGGGGTACTCCTCGGCCCAGCGCCCGGTCATGAAGACGGTGGCCGGGACCTTCAACTTCCGGAGGGTGCGCACCAGTTGAGGGTTGTCGAAGCGCTCCCCGGAGCGCGCCCGTGCCCCCTGGTCGGCCGTCATGTCGGCGTCGAAGGTGAGCGCGACGGTCCGCCCCTTCGTCGCCGCGCCGCGCTCGAAGACGGGGGTGGTGCCGCCCGGCCCCGGCGCGAGCGTGGGTTTCGTGGTCGGGGTCGGCATCGTCTTGGCCTTGGGGGTGCTCTCCGGGAGTGCGGCGGACCGCGTCGCGCCCGGGACTCCCGACGAGGTGGCCCCGCCGCATCCGGCGAGGCCGAGCACGAGCGCGCCCAGGGCGCAGGTAGCCGTCACACGGCGTACATGTCTGATCACTCACCGAAGGTATCGTCGGATTCTCCGTAAATCGTGCAAATCGGACCGATGGGGGCGTGATCCCGTGCTGAGGGGTACCCGGCACCCATGACGACACCAATGGCTTTCCCCGACCTCTCGACCTCGGTCGTTCCGTTCGTCGCGGGCCTTGTGGTCGCGCTGGCGCTGATCTGGGCGGTCTGGATGGGCATCAGGTTCCGCCGCCGGGAGCCGGGCCCGCCCGACCCGGCCGACCAGCCGAAACTCCCCCGTACGGGCCCGGTCCAAGAGGTCCGCGAGATGCGGGAGCCCGACGAGGTCCCGCACACGGACGACGGCTCCCGGCTGACCCCGCACGAGCTGAACGGTCACGGCAGCGCGACCAGCAGGCGCAGCAAGGACCAGCGGCCGCGCCGCTGGGGCCGGGGCAACAGCGGCGCGTTCGGCAGCGGCGGCCCGGGCAGTACCTGACGGTGCCGGGCCCCGCGCCCGCGGGACCGTGCGGGCGCGGGGCCGCCGTGCCCGCAGCGCCGCGCGCGGCGGCCCGCCCTCAGTGCGTGGCCCGGGCCCGTGTACGTCGGCGTTCGGCCCGCAGCAGGCCGGCCCGCTCGCTCTCCGACGTGCCGCCCCACACGCCTGTCGTCTGCCCGGTGGCCACGGCCCACCGAAGGCATTCCATGATCACCGGACAGCGTCGGCAGACCTCCTTGGCCGCCTCCACGTCGTCGACGGCGGGCCCGGTCGTGCCGACGGGGAAGAAGAGGTCCGGGTCCTCCTCGACACACGCCGCCCTGTCCAGCCACTCCATTTCCGTATTCCTCACTGGCAACGGCATGCGGCGCCGGGTGCCCACAACACCCGGGCGGAAACGCCGAGTTTGGGCGCCGCGGGCCGGGGGACCCGGGTCGCGGTCGAGAGGCCAGGGGAGCGAAGGGAAGCCGGGGCCGGGGGGAGCACATCCCCCCGGCCCCGGCGTCGCCCTGCGACATGGAGCGGGAGGGGCTACAACGGTAGGGAAGGGAGTGAGCCGCATGCCGAGCGGATCGAACGCCAAGCGTGAGCGCCAGTACGAGAAGATCAAGAAGAGCGCCGAGGACCGGGGCGAGAGCACGTCGCGGGCCAAGGAGATCGCCGCCCGTACGGTGAACAAGGAGCGGGCGCGGAGCGGCGAGTCGAAGCAGGCGAGCCGCACGTCGACGCAGGACATCTCCTCGGGCAGGCGCGGCGGCCTGCGCTCCCACCAGGGCGCCGGTGGTCCGACGAAGGACCAGCTCTACGAGGAGGCCAAGGACCGGGGCGTCGAGGGCCGCTCGAAGATGAACAAGTCCGAGCTGGCCAAGGCACTGGGGCGCTGATCACTTCATGGACAGGGAACAGGACGCCGTCCCGAGGGACCTCCCCGACCAGCAGGCCGACCCCGACGACGAGACTCCCGAGCCGGAGGACGGGGCCGATCGGGCCCCGGAGCCCGAGGCCGAACCCGACGCCACCGTCCCCGACTCGGACGTGGCGGGCACCGGCCGGGCCGGGGCCCCGCACGCGCCGGGAGTCCACCCCGACCAGCCCGTCCCCGACGAGCCCGCCGACTGACGGGTCAGCGTCCCCGCAGCGCCCCCGCCACCTGGTCGAAGAGGGCCGCGTGGGCGCGGGCGCTGGCGGGGGCCTCCGGGTTCCACGGAAGCACCGACGCGCGTTCGGCGACGGCCGCCCAGTGCGGGTCGGCCGCGTACTGTTCGCGCGGCGCCGCGTTGGCGCGGGCGTCCGACAGGATGACGTCCGGGGCGAGTTCGGCGACGTCCCGCCAGGTCCCCGTGCACCAGTTGGCGCCCGGGCCCTCGGGCGGCGCCGCCATGCCGACGCCCAGCCCGCCGAGCGCGCTCAGGTCGGGCCACTTGGTGGGCCGGGCCATGTGCACCGCGTCCGCCCCGGCGGCCGAGAGCGCCAGCACGCGGACGCCCCGCGCGCCACGGGCCGCTACCCCCAACTGCCGCTCGGCGCGGGCGAGGTCCTCCCGCGTCTCCGCGGGCTCTGAAGCGCCGAGCGAGCGCCCGAGTTCCGCGAAGCGCTCCCGCACCCCGCCCAGCGTCCTGCCCTGCCCCACGTCGATCACCGCGACGGGGACGTGCTCCTCCAGATGCTTCGCCGTGTCGGGCTCGATGCCGTAGACCTGACCGCCGCCGTACGTGAGCGCCACGACCAGGTCGGGGCGCTCCGCGAGCACGCCGTCCAGGCCGAGCCCCGCCCCGGCGCCCAGATACGTGATGTCGTCCAGCGGCAGCGCCCCGGACTTGGCGCGGTCGGGCTCGTCGCCGTCGTGGAACGAGCCGAAGATCCCCACCGGGCGTATGCCCAGATCCCACAGGCTCGCCCCGGCCTGTATGTAGGCGACGACCCGCGAAGGCCGCTCGGGCGCGGTCGCCCGCTGCCCCCGGTCGTCCGTGAACTCCCATGACAGTGCGGAAGGTTGATTCATAGGGCCACCCTGCCCACCGGCGACGACGGACATGTCCGCCGGGCGGCGGCCCGCCCCGGACGCGGAGCCGTGGCGCCGAGCCGAAGGGCGGCCCAGCGCCACGCGCACCCCGTTACTTGTGCCAGGGACCGGTGACCGCGAACGTCGTGCCCGGCGTATAGCAGTTCACGAACATCGTGTCGCCGTCCGGCGAGAACGTGACACCGGCGAACTCGCCCCACTCGGGCTTGTCGGCCGTCCCGATGTTCTGCCGTCCGCGCGCCATGGCGTACACCTCGCCCTTGCGCGTCACGCCGAACACGTGCTGCGCGCCCTCGCCGTCCTCGCACACCATCAGGCCCCCGCTGGGCGCGAGACAGATGTTGTCGGGCTCCTCGCCGGGCAGCTGGACGTCCGTGTCCGGGCCGAACACGATGACCAGCGTCAGACGGCGCGACGACGGGTCGTAGCGCCAGATCTGCCCGAAGTGGTCGGCGGCCGAGCCCTCGCGGCTGCGGGCGTACGACGACACGAAGTAGACGCTGGAGCCGCCCCAGTAGCAGCCCTCCAGCTTCTGGGCGTGGGTGATGCCCTTCGGGCCGAAGTCCTGGTTGCGGATGGGCGTCTGGGCGGCCAGCGGGTCCGGTACGTCGACCCACTCGATGCCGCTGAACGTCGCTCCGGTCTCCTGGACCGCCGACAGGTCCGGCACCCCGGGCACCCGCATCGCCTGGAGCTTTCCGCCCGCGCGCAGCGAACCGAGGCCGCCCTTCGTGTTCTTGGGCAGGAAGCGGTAGAACAGGCCGAACGGCTTGTCGAAGGCGTCCTCCGTCTCGTACACGGTCCCGTTCCTGGGATCGACGGCGATCGCCTCGTGCTGGAAGCGGCCCATCGCGGTCAGCGGGACGGCGCCCGAGCGGTGCGGGTCGACCGGGTCGACCTCGAAGATGAAGCCGTGGTCCTTGGTGTAGCCGTTCGTACCGGCCTTGTCCTCGGTCTCCTCGCAGGTCAGCCAGGTGCCCCACGGCGTGGGGCCGCCCGCGCAGTTGACCGCCGTGCCGGCGATGCCGACCCGCTCGGACACCACGTTGTTCTTCCGGTCCACGGAGAGCACGGTGCAGCCGCCCTTGCCCATCGGGTCGTACGTCAGACCCTCGACGGTCGGCACGCCGATCTTCCCGGTGACCCGGTTCTCGTGGTTGCGCACGAGGTGCACGCGGCCCTGTCTGCCGGCGAAGGCCGCCATCCCGTCGTGGTTCGAGGGCACCTTGCCCTCGCCGGAGCGCAGTGGCTCCCCCTCCCGCGACAGGACCTTGTAGCGGAAGCCCTTCGGGAGGTCGAGCAGCCCGGCCGGGTCGGGCACCAACGGGCCGTATCCGGCGCGTCCTTGGGCGGCGGCGGAGCCGGCGAACAGTTCGGAGAGGTTCCCCGCGAAGGCGATGCCCACTCCCAGGGCGCCGGTGCGGGCGAGGACTTGACGTCGAGTTGCGGACTGTCGTGCGTCAGCGGTGTGCGACATGGGTGACCTCCTGCTGGCGGACAGGAACTGTGACCCGGCTGTGTTTATCACGTGCCCTTCGCCGCGGGAACCACGCGCGTAGCGTCCGCGTTTCGTGCTCTATCCACGTAACGCCTCACCTGGGGGTTACTCGTGCACGAGACCCTTCGCGTCGCGCGCAAGGGCGGTCAGGCGGGAGATCGCCCTGAAGTACTTCTTCTTGTACCCGCCGTTCAGCATCTCCTCGCTGAACAGCTTGTCGAACGGCTCGCCCGAGGTGAGCACCGGGATCTCCCGGTCGTAGAGCCGGTCCGCGAGGACGACGAGCCGCAGCGCGGTCGACTGGTCGGGCACCGCCGCCACATCGGTGAGGCAGACGGCCTTCAGGTCGTCGGTGAGCGCCCCGTACCGGCTGGGGTGCACGCGCGCGAGGTGCTCAAGAAGGTGCGGGAAGTCGTCGAGCGAGGCGCCCTCGGTCGCGTACGCCGCCTTGGTGACCTGCTCGTCGGTGAACGGCGAGGGGGCCTCGGGGAGGCCGCGGTGCCGGTAGTCCTCGCCGTCGATGCGCAGCGGCCTGAAGTGGGCCGACAGGCCCTGGATCTCGCGCAGGAAGTCGGCGGCGGCGAAGCGGCCCTCGCCGAGCTTGCCCGGCAGCGTGTTCGACGTCGCGGCGAGCGCGACACCCGCCTCGACCAGCTTCCCGAGGAGGGACGACACGAGCACCGTGTCACCCGGGTCGTCCAGCTCGAACTCGTCGATGCACAGGAGCCGGTGTCCGCTGAGCGTCTTCACGGTCTGCTGGAAGCCGAGCGCGCCCACCAGGTTCGTCAGCTCGACGAACGTGCCGAACGCCTTGAGCTGCGGCTCGGCCGGCGTCGCGTGCCACAGGGAGGCCAGGAGGTGGGTCTTGCCGACGCCGTAGCCGCCGTCGAGGTAGACGCCGCGCGGCCCGGTCGGGGCGGCGGGCTTCTTGGCGAACCAGCGGCGCTTGCCCGAGCCGGACGCGTGCGCCCCGCCGAGCCCGGCCGCGAAGCCGCTCAGGACCTGGACGGCCTCGATCTGGCTGGGCTGCTTCGGGTCCGGAATGTACGTGTCGAAGCGGGCGGAGCTGAACCGCGGCGGCGGCACCATCTCGGCGACCAGGCGCTCCGCGGGGACATGCGGCTCGCGGGCGCACAGGGACAGCGGCGCCGCGTCGGGTATGGGGCTGATGCCCATCTGGCTGGACTCCCGGGAGTCGGCGGCTTCGAGGGATGACGACACAGCCACCCAGCTTAGTCTCCGTGCCACACTGCACGACATGCGACGCCTGTTCCCTGTGACGTACGAAACAGCAGATGGCAAGGGGTACGAGGGGAGGGAGGCGAGCCCCGGGGGCCACGAGTGGAGCCTCGACGAGCTCGCCGACGCCTATGCCTACCCGCCCGAGGCCGCGGACGCGCCGTGGCTGCGGGCCAACATGGTCTCCACGCTCGACGGGGCCGCCCAGCACGACGGCCGCTCCCAGCCCATTTCCTGCGACACCGACATGCGGATCTTCGGCACGCTGCGCGCGCTCGCCGACGTCGTCGTGGTCGGCGCGGAGACGGTCCGCCTGGAGGGGTACCGCCCCGCCCGCGCGCGCGAGGCGTTCGCGGAGCGCAGGAAGGCGGCAGGGCAGGGCCCCGCCCCGCAGATCGCCGTGATCAGCGCGAGCCTCGACCTCGACTTCCGGCTGCCCCTGTTCACCGACCCGCTGGTGCCGACGCTGCTACTCACCGGCGCGGGGGCCTCGGCGGACCGGGTCGCGGCGGCGCGCGCGGCCGGTGTGGAGGTGCTGATCGCGGGCGACGGCGCGGCCGTCGAACCGGACCGCGCGGTGGCGGTGCTCGGCGAGCGGGGCCTCAGGAGGCTGCTCACCGAGGGCGGGCCGAGGATGCTCGGTCAGTTCGTGGCGGGCGGGGTACTCGACGAGCTGTGCCTGACCGTGTCCCCGATGCTCACCGCCGGGGACGCCCAGCGGATCGCGGGCGGCCCGACCCTGGCCGTGCCGGAGCGGTTCGAACTGGCGTCCCTACTGGAGGAGGAAGGGTTCCTCTTCAGCCGTTATGCCCGGCAGCGGGGCGGACAGTAGCCGCTACCACGGGTAGTGCGGCGACATTCGGCGGAATGAGTCGTTCCGTTTAGCTTTGGCTGGGCACACTACATCTCGCAGACCCCGTGCGAATGCGGGGCAGGATGGTTTCCGCAGGTCCGCTGGTCCACCCGGAGGGTCGTCGTCAGCCGGCCCACGGTAGGAGAAGAAGGGCGCCCGTCGTGTTCACGAGCGTATTGATGATCGAGAAGGCTCTGACCTCCGCCGACGTGGAGTTCGTCACCACGTTGCACGGAGAGGAGGAAGTCTCCTTCCACGTGCTGCTCCAGCCCCGCGGGGACCAGGCCGACCGCCTGCTGCGGGCCATCGACGACGTCGCGATGGGGGAGTTCGACGAGGCGGGCAAGGAGAGCGAGGTGCCCGAGGGCGACGAGGCCAAGGGCCCCGCGGAGAAGGCCCTCGCCGTCTCCCTCGCCGCGCTCCACCAGGCGGGCAGCGAGGCGGTGGGCCGACTCATCGAGGACCACCCGCTGGACGCCCTCAAGGCGCTCGTCGACGAGGTGAAGGCGGACGAGGTCATCGTGCTGACCGATCCGCACTACGTCGAGGAGTTCTTCCACCGGGACTGGGCCTCGCGCGCCCGTCACCAGGTCGGCGTACCGGTCCTGAAGCTGTTCTCGCACAGCAAGGCGTAACGGGGAGAGGTGCGGGGCGGCGCGGGCCGAGGCAATAGGCTGGGGCCCGTGCCGTGGTCGCCCGGACCACGGGTCAGGACATCCGAGAACCCCAGGGGAGACCACGCATGGCACCCGGCCTGCCGAATTCCGTCGCCGACATGGACCGACCGCACTTCATCGGCATCGGCGGCGCCGGCATGTCGGGCATCGCCAAGATCCTCGCCCAGCGCGGCGCGCACGTGGCGGGCAGCGACGCCCGCGAGTCCGCGACGGCGCAGGCGCTGCGCGAGCTCGGCGTGAGCGTGCACATCGGCCACGACGCCGGGCACCTCGCCTCCGACGCCACCTGTGTGGTCGTCTCCTCCGCCATCCGCGAGGACAACCCGGAGCTGGCCCGCGCCACGGAGCTCGGCATCCCGGTCGTGCACCGCTCGGACGCCCTCGCCTCCCTGATGGACGGCCTGCGCCCGATCGCGGTGGCGGGCACGCACGGCAAGACGACCACGACGTCGATGCTCGCCGTGTCCCTGAAGTCCCTCGGCCTCAACCCGTCCTACGCCATCGGCGGCGACCTGGACGTCCCCGGCTCCAACGCCGACCACGGCGAGGGCGAGATCTTCGTCGCCGAGGCCGACGAATCGGACCGCAGCTTCCACAAGTACGCGCCGGAAGTCGCGATCATCCTCAACGTCGAGCTCGACCACCACGCGAACTACGCGTCCATGGACGAGATCTACGAGTCCTTCGAGACGTTCACGCGGAAGATCACCCCCGGCGGCACCCTCGTCATCGCCGCCGACCAGGCGGGCGCGGCCGAGCTGACCCGCAGGGTCCGGGACACCACGTCCCTCAAGGTCGTCACGTACGGCGAGTCCGAGGGCGCGGACATCCGCATCCACAAGATCACCCCGCGCGGCCTGACCAGCGAGGTGACCGTCCTCCTGGACGGCAAGCTGCTGACCTTCACGGTCTCGGTCCCCGGCCGCCACTACGCGCAGAACGCGGTGGCGGCGCTCGCCGCGGGCGTCGCGATGGGCATCCCGGCCCGGAACCTCGCCTCGGCGCTCAAGTCGTACACCGGCGTCAAGCGCCGCCTCCAGCTCAAGGGCGAGGAGGGCGGCGTCCAGGTCATCGACTCCTACGCCCACCACCCCACCGAGATGACGGCCGACCTGGAGGCCATGCGCTCGGCGGCCGGTGACGCCCGCATCCTCGTGCTCTTCCAGCCCCACCTCTTCTCCCGCACCCAGGAGCTGGGCAAGGAGATGGGCCAGGCCCTCGCGCTCGCGGACTCCTCGGTCGTCCTCGACATCTACCCGGCCCGCGAGGACCCGATCCCGGGCATCACCAGCGCTCTGATCATCGACGCCGCGCGCGACGCGGGCGCCGACGTGCAGGCGGCCGACGACAAGGACGCGGCCGTCGCGACCGTCGCGGGAATGGCCAAGCCCGGCGATCTCGTTCTCACCATGGGCGCGGGCGACGTCACGGAGCTCGGCCCGCGGATCCTTGACCAGCTGAAGGGATGAGGCACATGTCGTACGACGTCGAGAAGCCGGACGAGCAGTGGCGCACGGAGCTGACCCCGGCCGAGTACGCGGTGCTGCGCCAGGCCGGCACGGAGCCCGCGTTCCGCGGTGAGTACACGGACACGAAGACGAAGGGCGTCTACGCCTGCCGGGCGTGCGGCGCCGAGCTCTTCACGTCCACCGAGAAGTTCGAGTCGCACTGCGGCTGGCCGTCCTTCTACGACCCGAAGAACACCGACGCCGTGGAGCTCATCGAGGACCGCTCCCACGGGATGGTCCGCACCGAGGTGCGCTGCGCGCGCTGCGGCTCGCACCTCGGCCACGTCTTCGAGGGCGAGGGATACCCGACGCCCACGGATCAGCGGTACTGCATCAACTCGATCTCCCTCACGCTGACCCCCGAAGGGGAGTGAGGGCCGGCGGTCGCGGCGGCGCTCAGCGCGTCGCCGTCGCCGCGGTCACCGGCTGAAAGCCGGGGTTGCTCACGCAGTCCGACATGCGTTCGGTGTTGGTCTCCTTGTTGATGGGGCACGCGCCGATGACGAAGCGCGGGGCGACCCCGCCGGGGAAGGCGACCTCCACCTGGTCGGCGTACTTGTGCGTGTCGCCGATGGTCTCGTTCACGTCGATGCCGTTCGGGGCGTCGATGTAGTAGTTGTACGCGCCGCCCTTCATCCACTTGGTCCACTTCTTGAAGAGGTCGTGGTCGCGCGTGGTGGAGACGAACGGCGACGGCTGGTTCTTGAGGACGTACTTCTCCAGGTCGTACTGGCCGTTCACGGCGTCCTTCGGCGCGAAGCCCTCCTTGAAGATCACCGCCGGGGCGCGGCCGTCCGCCCGGTACAGCGTCTGGCAGTCGTTGCGGTACTCCGGCTCCGGCGAGATCCGCTCGAGGGGGACCCGGTCGATGGCCGCGTAGAGGCGGTCCGGGACGACGGGGCAGGAGGGCGCGGCCTTCGCCACGGAGGCCGTGGACTTCGCGGTGTCGGCGTCCGGGGCACTGGCCGTGGCGGACGGCGCGGAGGCGAGCGCAAGGACGGAGACCGCCGCGGCGGGCAGGGTGGCGAGGCGGCGCGCGGTACGGGGAAGCTTGTTGATCATCATGAGCAGAACCTTCGGGGGCCACGGCCAAGATCCCCGCCAATCACCGGATCGTGGGCGTGTGCGGGCGCCTGTCCACCCGTAGCTCCTTGATCCCGTTGATGAAGTTCGAGACGAGGCGCTTCGGCGGTGCCGCGAGCGTCAGGGCCGGCAGCGCCCGGCCCACCTCCTCGTACAGCGCCCGCAGTTGAAGGCGGGCGAAGTGGGCGCCCAGGCAGACGTGCGGGCCGTCCCCGAAGGAGACGTGCGGGTTGGGGGCGCGGGACAGGTCCAGGGCGAAGGGCTCGCGGAAGACGTGTGCGTCGTGGTTGGCGGAGGCGTGCAGGACGACCACCTTGTCGCCGCGCCTGATGCGGGTGCCCGCGAGGGTCGTGTCCTCGGTCGCCGTGCGGCGGAAGGTCAGGACCGGCGGGTGGCGGCGCAGGAGTTCGTCCAGCGCGAGCGTCAAGTCGGCCTTCCCCGCGCGGAGTTGTTCGTACGCGGACGGGGATTCGGCGAGGAGCGCCAGGCCGCCCGGGGCCGCGCTGCGGACCGTGTCGTTGCCCGCGATCGTCAGCAGGAAGAAGAACATCTGGCGTTCGGGCGGGGTGAGATCGGGGTCGGCGGCGAGCGTCGTCATGATGTCGTCGGCGGGGTGCGCGCGCTTGTGGGCCGTCAGTTCGTCGGCGTACGCGAACATGTCGGCAAGGGCGGAGGGGGAGCGCGGATTCACCGGCGGGCCCGTGGTCGCCGCCGTCGCCTCGTCCGGGTCCTGGTAGCCGATGACGCGGCGCGTCCAGTGCAGCAGCAGGGCGCGGTCGGACTCCGGGACGCCCAGGAGGTCGGCGAGGTTCAGGAGGGCGTAGTCGTCGGTGACCGAGGCGACCAGGTCCACCGTGTCCGCGCCCTCGTCGAGCGCCTTGCGCAGCAGGGTTCTCGCCCGGTCGCGCACCGATTCCCCGAACGCCTCCACGCGGCGCGGCGTGAACGCCCGGCTCACCAGGCGGCGCAGCCTGCCGTGCGCCGGCGGGTCCTGGTTGAGCATCATGCCGCGGATGAACGGGAGGTCCGCCGGGTCCGGATCGCGGATCTGGGTCGCGCCCAGGTACGAGGAGTACGCCGACGCGTCCTTGAGGACCCGGACCACGTCCGCGTGCCGGCTGACCGCCCAGAAGCCGGGCCCCTCCGGCCAGCCGAGGACCGCGGGCTCGGGCTGCCAGGCCACCGGGTGGTGCTCGCGCAGCGTCCGGTAGCGCTCGTGCGGGATGCCTTCGGCGTACAGGCGGGGGTCGAAGACGTCGGGGACGGCAGGCGTCACGAGCGGTCCGCCCGCAGGAAGTCCTCCATGACGCGGATCAGCGAGAGCGGCGCCTCGTCCATCGCGTAGTGGCCGCACACGGGGAGGTCGACGAGCTCGCCGCGGGTGAACCAGGTCAGCCACGTCGAGCGCATCAGGGGCGCGGCCAGGGCCGGGTCGAGCTGCCCTGTGACCGCGAGCGCGGGGACCGTACAGGGCTCCAGGTCGGCGTGGAAGTCGTCGCCGGTCCACGAGTCGAGCCAGGCCCGGAACGCCTTGGCGTCGCTGCACGCGAGCGAGCGCTCCACCATGCGGTCCAGCCACGCGGCGGGGCGTACGCCGCCCGTGGTGACGTCGATGATCGCGCGGCGGTTCGCGGGGGAGGAGTCGGCCGTCACGAACAGCTCCCACTGCTCGGGCGGCATGCGCAGACCGGACGCCGGGACGGGGGAGATGCCCACGATGCGGCGCACCCGGTGCCGCGCGTTCGCCACCACGCGCTGCGCCACGCTGCCGCCCATCGAGTGCCCGATCAGCGAGAACCGCTCCCAGCCGAGCCGGTCCGCGAGGTCGAGCACGTCCGCCGCCGCCTCGGCCGTCGTGCACGCGCCCGGCGTCTGTTTCGCCTCCCCGTAGCCGCGCAGATCCACGAGCGCGTACTGGAAGGTGGTGCGGTCGAGGTCGGGCACGATCGGCGCGTAGGCGGCGCGGTCGGCGAACCAGCCGTGCACCGCGATCACCTTGTGCGGGCCGTCACCGTGCAGTTCGTACGGCAGGACGAAGGACGAGGTCACGTCGACTCCCCAGGGTGTGGAACGTCAGCGGTGCCGGACGCATCCACGGTGGCGCGGGGCCGTGCCCGGCCACAAGAGGGCGCACGCGCGCGTGGCGGTGTGCGCCGTGTCCCATCGGCGACAATGGACGGGTGACCTCCCCGGAAACCCCTCTCGACCGTCCCGACCTGCGCGCCGACTGCGCGGACTGCTTCGGCCTGTGCTGTGTCGCCCTCCCCTTCGCCAAGTCGCACGACTTCGCGCACAACAAGAACGCGGGCACGCCCTGCCGCAACCTCCAGGACGACTTCCGCTGCGGCATCCACGCGAGGCTGCGCGACGAGGGCTACCCCGGCTGCACGGTCTTCGACTGCTTCGGCGCGGGCCAGAAGGTCTCCCAGGTCACCTTCGAGGGCGTGAGCTGGCGCGAGCGGCCCGAGAGCTCCAGGGCCATGTACGAGGTCTTCCCCGTGATGCGGCAACTGCACGAGCTGCTCTGGTACTTGAGCGACGTACTGGAGCTGGACGCCGCCCGCGCGGTGCACGGCGACGCGCGGCGGGCCCGCGAGGACATCGAGCGCCTGACCCGCGCGCGTAGTGACGAACTCGTCGCCGCCGACGTGCCGGCCGTCCGCGCGGACGTGAACACGCTTCTCCTGAAGGCGAGCGAACTGGTGCGCTCCGGCGTGCCCGGCGCCCTGGGCCGCAAGAAGAACCACCGGGGCGCCGACCTGGTGGGCGCCCGTTTCAAGAAGGCCGACCTGCGGGGCGCCAATTTCCGCGGCGCCCTGCTCGTGGCCGCGGATCTGACCGGCGCCGACCTCCGCTCGGCCGACCTGATCGGCGCGGACCTGCGGGACGCCCGGATCGGGGGCGCCGACCTCACCGGGGCGCTGTTCCTCACCCAGGCGCAGCTGAACGCGGCGCGCGGCGACGCCGCCACCCGCATCCCCGCGGGCCTGCGGCGCCCCGCGCACTGGGCGTAGCGCCCCGCCGACGGATCAGGAGCACACCGAAGGCAGCGCCCGGGCGAGTGCCTTGAGGTGCAGGGCGTCGAACCCGCGCGCGTGGGCGTCGCGCAGTGCCGCGGCCGTCAGCAGCGGCGTGCAGGCGGGGGACGTACGGGTGGCGGCCACGTCCCGCAGCGCGTCAAGGAGCCGCGTCGTGATCCGGTCGAGCTGCGGCCTGACCTCCTTCGCGAGGTCGGGGCGCTCGGTCGGGCGCTGTTCGGGGTGGGCGTCCCAGCGGGCGTAAAGGCCGCGCTGCACCACCTTGTTGGCCTCGATCTGGTCCCGGAAGACGGCCTGCGCCAACGCCGGGTCGATGCCGAGGCCCGCCGAGCGCTCCGCCACGTCGTCGAGGATCTGCTGCTCGCGCGCCGGGTCGTCGATCGGCGCGTCCGTGCCGTACTTGGCCGCCGCGACCTTGTCCGCGAGCGCCAGCCGCTCTGTCGCGAGCGAGGTGATCGCGGCGAGGGCGCCCGGGTCCGCGTGGGTGGCCCGCGCGGCGGCGGGTGCGGCCGGGGCCGCGGTCGCCGGGAGGGCCGCGCCGCCGAGGGCGATCGCGGTGGCGGCCCCCAGGGTGACCAGGCGGCGGGCGGTGGTCGTGGTCCGGATGCGCAAGGTGGGTCCTTCGTCTCGTACGGGCAACGGGCATGCGTTTCCCCGAACGTACGTCGAACAACCCCGGTTCACGCGATGGTGCGATCATGTTCCGCCCCGTGGATGCCGGTTGACGGCCACGGGTAGGGCCGCGCCCATGACACACGAGTCCACACAGCCCTTCCGTCTGCCGCGCTTCTACATGCCGTACCGGGCCCGGCTCAATCCGCACCTGGACGAGGCGCGGGCCCATTCCACGGTGTGGGCCCGCGAGATGGGGATGCTGGAGGGCAGCGGTGTCTGGGACCAGGACGACCTCGACGCGCACGACTACGGCCTGCTGTGCGCGTACACGCACCCCGACTGCGACGGTCCTGCCCTCTCCCTGATCACCGACTGGTACGTGTGGGTCTTCTTCTTCGACGACCACTTCCTGGACATGTACAAGCGCACGAACGACCGTGCGGCCGGCAAGGCGCACCTGGACCGGCTGCCGCTGTTCATGCCGATGGACCTCGCCACCCCCGTGCCCGAGCCCGAGAACCCGGTCGAGGCGGGCCTCATCGACCTGTGGCGGCGCACCGTGCCCGCCATGTCCATGGACTGGCGGCGGCGCTTCGCGGAGTCGACCGAGCACCTGCTGAACGAGTCGATGTGGGAGCTGTCCAACATCAACGAGGGACGGATCGCCAACCCCGTCGAGTACATCGAGATGCGCCGCAAGGTGGGCGGCGCCCCCTGGTCGGCGGGCCTGGTGGAGTACGCGACGGCCGAGGTCCCGGCGTCCGTCGCGCAGTCGCGGCCGCTGCGCGTCCTCATGGAGACGTTCGCCGACGCGGTGCACCTGCGCAACGACCTCTTCTCCTACGAGCGGGAGGTCAGGGACGAGGGCGAACTCTCCAACGGCGTTTTGGTGTTGGAGACCTTCTTCGGCTGCACGACACAGGAGGCGGCGGAGGCCGTCAACGACGTACTGACCTCACGGCTGCACCAGTTCGAGCACACCGCGCTGACCGAGGTCCCCGCCCTCTCCGTGGAGAAGGGGCTCACCCCGGACGAGGTCGCCGAGGTCGCCGCGTACGCGCGCGGGCTGCAGGACTGGCAGTCCGGCGGCCACGAGTGGCACATGCGGTCGAGCCGCTACATGAACAAGGAGGTCACCGCCCGCTCCGAGCCGCCCCTGGGCGGGCCGAGCGGGCTCGGGACCGGCGCCACGGACGTCCGGGCGCTGCTCGCCGACGTCGGCGCCGAGCGCCTGCGCGCGTACGCGCACGTGCCGTTCCAGAAGGTCGGACCCGCCCTGATCCCCGACATCCACATGCCGTTCGCCCTGAGCCTCAACCCGGAGCTCGACGGGGCCCGCGCGCGGCTGCTCCCCTGGACGCACCGCATGGGCATCCTCGGCGAGGGCGTCTGGGACGAGGACAAACTCCGCGCCTACGACCTGCCGTTGTGCGCGGCGGGCCTCGACCCGGACGGCTCGGCGGAGGCGCTCGACCTCAGCTCCCAGTGGCTCGCCTGGGGCACGTACGGGGACGACTACTACCCGCTGGTCTTCGGGCACCGCCGCGACCCGGCCGCCGCCAGGGCGTGCACCGCGCGGCTCTCCGACTGCATGCCCGTGCACGGCGAGGTGATCTCGCCGCCCGCCAACGCCATGGAGCGCGGCCTCGCCGACCTGTGGCGGCGCACCACGGCGGAGATGACCCCGGAGCAGCGCCGCACCCTGAAGGACTCCGTCGAGGTGATGACGGAGAGCTGGGTGTGGGAGGTCGCCAACCAGCTGCAGAACCGCGTCCCCGACCCCGTCGACTACCTGGAGATGCGCCGCGCCACCTTCGGCTCCGACCTCACCCTGAGCCTGTGCCGGATGGGCCACGGGCCCGCCGTGCCGCCCGAGATCTACCGGACGGGCCCCGTGCGTGCCCTGGAGAACTCGGCCATCGACTACGCGTGCCTGCTCAACGACGTGTTCTCGTACCAGAAGGAGATCGAGTACGAGGGCGAGATCCACAACGCGGTCCTGGTCGTGCAGAACTTCTTCGGCGCGGACTACCCGACGGCCGTCGGCATCGTGAACGACCTGATGACGCAGCGCATGCGGCAGTTCGAGCACATCGTCGAGCACGAACTGCCCGTCCTCTACGAGGACTTCGGCCTCGACCGGGAGGCGCGCGCGGCCCTCGACGGCTATGTCGAGGACCTGCGGAACTGGACGGCGGGCATCCTCAACTGGCACGCCAACGTCGACCGTTACCGCGCCGACTGGCTCGGGAGCCGCGCCCACGGCTTCGTGCCCGGCCGGATTCCGGCGCCTCCGGTTCCGGTCGGTTTCAAGAACTGCACGTCCGGATTGGGCGATTCGGGGAACTTTGCTGGGGCGGCAGCCGTCTTGTGAGGTGAGACGGCCGTTTCGCGGCCGCGACAGGACGGCCGTTCGCGGCCGTGCAACGGGGACTTTGTGAGAACACACGGGGGTGTTCTTTTCATGACCGAAATCTTCGAGCGCATCACGGACAAACTCACCGGGGTCGAGGAGGCCGCGAGCGAGATCGCCGCGGCCGCAGTGGGGGAACTGGCGCCGTACGTGGCGCCGTTGACGGTGCCGCCGGTGCTGCGGCCCGACTCCGGTGACGTCCGGCAGGAAACGGAGATCGCGCTGCGGCCCACGTGGCAGCGGCTGCACCCGCAGCTCCCGCCGACCCTGATGTGGGGCTACGAGGGGTCGGTGCCGGGCCCGACCATCGAGGTGCGGCGCGGCGAGCGCGTCCGCATCGCCTGGACGAACCGCATCCCGAAGGGCAGCGAGTACCCGGTGACGTCGGTGGAGGTGCCCACTCCGCAGACCGAGCCCGGACAGGACCCGCCGCCCCCGCCGACCACGCTGCCCGGCCGCGCGGGCGTCCCGGCGAACCAGGACGTGGCGGCGCTGCCCGCCTGGACCGTCACGCACCTGCACGGCGCGCAGACGGGCGGCGGCAACGACGGCTGGGCGGACAACGCGGTGGGCTTCGGCGACGCCCAGCTCTCCGAGTATCCGAACGACCACCAGGCGGTGCAGTGGTGGTACCACGACCACGCCATGAACATCACGCGGTGGAACGTGTACGCGGGCCTCTACGGCACGTACCTGGTCAGGGACGACGAGGAGGACGCCCTCGGGCTCCCCTCCGGGGAGCGGGAGATCCCGCTGCTGCTCGCCGACCGGAACCTGGACACGGACGAGGACGGCCGGCTGAACGGCAGGCTGCTGCACAAGACCGTCATCGTCGACCCGGCGAACGAGGAGACGGGCAAGCCCGTCAGCATCCCGTTCAGCGGCCCGTACACGACGGTCAACGGGCGGATCTGGCCCTACGCGCGGGTGGACGCGGGCTGGTACCGCTTCCGCCTGGTGAACGCGTCGAACGCGCGGATCTACAACCTGGTGCTGATCGACGAGGACGGCGACCCGGTGCCCGGCGTCGTGCACCAGATCGGCAGCGACGGCGGACTGCTGCCGCGTCCCGTCCCGCTCGACTTCGATGACGCGCTGCCGACGCTGCCCGTCGCGCCCGCCGAGCGCATGGACCTGCTCGTCGACTTCGCGTCCCTCGCGGGCAAGCGGGTGCGCCTGGTCGACAAGGGACGCAATGCGGCGCCCGGTGAGCCCGACGTGCCCGGCGACGTGCGCTACCCGCACGTCATGGAGTTCCGCGTCGGCGAGTGCGGCGACCCGGATCCGTTCGTGCTGCCCGAGGTGCTGTCCGGGTCGTTCCGCAGGCTCACCCACGACATCGAGCACGGGCACCGGCTGATCGTCCTGACGCCGCCCGCGACGAAGGGCGGCGGCGGACACCCGGAGATCTGGGAGATGGCGGAGGTCACCGCCGACACCGAAGGCGTCGAGGACATCCAGGTGCCGAGCGACGGCGTCATCCAGCTCGTCGACGACAAGGGCGCGTTGAAGACCTACCGGCGCATCGCCCGGACCTTCAACGACGGGCTCGGCTTCACCATCGGCGAGGGCACCCACGAGCAGTGGAGCTTCCTCAATCTCGCGGTGAACCCGCCGGTCGTGCACCCGATGCACATCCACCTCGCCGACTTCCAGATTCTCGGCAGGGATGTGTACGACGCCTCCGGGTTCGACGTCGAGGTGGGCGGCACGGTGAAGCCGGTCGCGTTCGACCCGACGCGGGTGGTCCCGCTGCCGCCCAACGAGCAGGGGCACAAGGACGTGTTCCGCGCCCTGCCCGGCCAGATGCTGCGGGTCATGGGCAGGTTCGACGGGGCGTACGGCCGGTTCATGTACCACTGCCACCTCCTGGAGCACGAGGACATGGGCATGATGCGGCCCTTCGTGGTGCTGCCGAAGGAGGCCCTGAAGTTCGACCACGGGGCCGGGCACGGCGGTGGCCACGGCGACCACGGGGGCCACACCGGCTGACCTGCCGCGAGCGGGAGTCGCACGGGGTGCCGGGGCCGGTGTTCGAGCCGGCCCGGCACTCTCACTCGTTCGGGGATCGTCGTGGGCGTGCGCGGAGGGTAGGGCTCTGGCCGTGGCCGAGTGAGCCAGGGACCGGAGGCGGGCGACCCCATGGAACAGACTGCGTTGCGTCCCAAGGCGATGCCCGGATCCGGGGGCCGGTCCGCGACGTCGAGGCGGGAGCCGCCTGCCGACCCGCAGGCGGGCCCCGCGCCCGAGCCGGGGCCCGGCAGGCCGCACGCCTCCCGGCGGCGCGGCAGGCGCCTGTGCAGCGTGCTGTGCGGGCTGCTGTGCGCGGTCCTCCTGGTCGTCGCGGGCATCGGCCTCGGCACCGTGGGCGCCACCGTCATCGGCATGAGCAAGCTCGCCGAACTGAAGCGGCAGGCCCCGCCCGCGGCCCGGCCCGAGGCCCCGCCGCCGAGCAGCCCCGCGCCGACACCGGGGCCCGGCCCGGCGCCCGCGCCGCCCCTGCTGAGAGGCGGGCTCGGCGTGGAGGTCGTCGACGCCCCCAAGGCGTCCGGCGCGCTCGTCGTGGCCGTGCACATCCCCGGCCCCGGCTACACGGGCGGACTGGTCCGCGGAGACGTCCTGGTGGGCCTCGGCGCGCGGCGCGTCGGCTCCGCGCTCGACCTCGCGGCGCACGTGGCCGACGTGGCGGACGCCCGCCCCGGACGACAGGTCGTGGTCACCGTCCGGCACGCGAACGGAGAGCTGCAGAAGCTGGCGGTCACACCGGGCGTGGTCACGTGACGTCCGCGTTCGGCGCGCGCCCCGCCCCGGCCGCCTGAAATCATGGGCAGAGGTCGGTCTCGCGCCGCCCCGCGCCGCCGGGCAGGATGACTGCTCGTACGACGCCCGCGCCCACCCGTACGAAAGGCCAGGACATGACGACCGGTACACCCGCGCCCTTCACCGCCGCCGACTACAAGGCCCGCATGGACCGTGCCGCGCAGTCCGCCGCCGACGCGGGGCTCGCAGGGGTGCTGGTCGCGCCGGGCCCCGACCTCGTATGGCTCACCGGCTACCACGTCCCGGCCGACACCGAGCGGCTCACCCTTCTCGTCCTCGCGGCCGGCCAGGAGCCCACGCTCGTCGTGCCGACCCTGGAGGCACCCGACGCCGCGAAGGCCGCGGGCGCCGACGCGATGACGCTGCGGGACTGGACCGACGGGAAGGACCCGTACGACGTCACGGCCCCGCTGCTCGACGTGGCGGGCCGCTTCGGGGTCAGCGACAACGCGTGGGCGATGCACCTGCTCGGCCTGCAGAAGACGCTCCCGGAGACGTCATACGTATCACTCACCGAGGCCCTGCCGATGCTGCGCGGCGTGAAGGACGCCGCCGAGCTGGAGCGCCTCGCCGCCGCGGGCGCGGCAGCGGACGCCACGTACGAGGAGATCAAGAAGGTCGCCTTCGCGGGCCGCAAGGAGAACGACATCGCCCGCGAACTGGCCGACCTCCTGAAGCGGTTCGGGCACTCGCAGGTCGACTTCACCGTCGTCGGCTCGGGCCCGAACGGCGCCAATCCGCACCACGAGGCGAGCGACCGCGTCATCCAGGACGGCGACATGGTGGTGCTCGACTTCGGCGGACTCAAGCACGGCTACGGCTCCGACACCACCCGCACCGTGCACGTCGGCGAGCCGACCGCCGAGGAGCGCGAGGTCCACGACATCGTCCGGGAGGCGCAGACCGCGGCCTGTGACGCGGTGCGCCCGGGGATCGCCTGCCAGGACGTCGACCGGGTCGCCCGCAAGGTCATCACGGACGCCGGGTACGGCGAGTACTTCATCCACCGCACCGGGCACGGCATCGGTGTCACCACCCACGAACCGCCCTACATGATCGAGGGCGAGGAGCAGGAGCTGGTGCCGGGCATGTGCTTCTCCGTCGAACCCGGCATCTATCTGCCGGGCCGGTTCGGCGTCCGCGTCGAGGACATCGTGACCGTCACCGAGGACGGCGGACGGCGCCTCAACGCGACGGCGCGCGAGCTGGCGATCGTGGGCTGAGCGGCCATGCCGTCGACGCCGCGGCAGCCCACTGCCGACGCCGTGCGCCGCGTCCTCGGGGCGATGCTTCCGGACGGCGGCGCTCCCGAGGCGCGCCCCGTCACCGAGGGCGGCGAGCACTCCACCTGGTGGGTGGGCAGGACGCATGTGCTGCGCCTGGCCACCGACGGGGCGATGTCCGCGCGGCTGCGGCGCGAGGTGCGCCTGCGCGACCTCGTACGTCCCCACGTCCCGGTCGCGGTGCCCGCCTCCGTCGCGACGGGGGAGTGGGCGCCCGGGCTCGCCTGCACGCTCGACAAGCGGCTGCCGGGCGAGTCCGCCGAGGTCAGGGACGTCACCGCGGCGGGCGAGGAGGATCTTGCCGGGCTGCTCGCGGGGCTGCGGGCGGTGCCGGTCGCGCGGACCGGGCCGATCGGCGTGCCGAAGGTGGCGCCGCGCTCCCTGGAGAGCCTGCGCCGCGAGGCGGGCGCCGCGGCCCTGAAGCTCGACGCGGACGGCGAGTTCGAGGCCGAGCGGCTCGACCAGCTCTCGGCGCCGGCCGTCGCGCAGCTCGGCCCGCAGCCCGACACCGTGCTCGTCCACCACGACCTCAAGGGCGAGCATCTGACGGTGTCGGCGGACGGCCGGGTGCGCGGCGTCCTCGACTGGGCCGACGCGGTCGTCGGCGACGCCGCCGAGGACATCGCCGGGCTGACGATCGCCGTGGGCGCGCGGGCCGCGGTCCGCTCCGCGACCCTCGCGGGGTACGGGCCGCGCTCGTGCCTGCGGGGGCTGTGGCTGGCCCGGTGCGATGTCCTCGTACGGCTCGGCGACCGGCTGTACGGCGCCGACGACAGCCCCGTGGGCCTGCTGCGCGTGCAGTTGGAGCGGGCGTGGGAGGCGATCCTGCTGGAGCTGGTGTCGGAGGGCTGAACCGCCTCCCGCCCGTTCCCGCGGCGAAGCGACGCTACGGCGCCACGGCGATCACGCAGGACTCCGCCGGGACCGTCAGCACGCCGTCCCTGCCCGGCAGTTCCACCGGCTCCCACGTGGCGAGCAGCCGCGCCACCGGCCGCCCGAGCGGGATCGACACCGGCACGTCCGACAGGTTCACCGCCACCCGCAGGTCACCGCGCCGGTACGCGATCCAGCGGGCCCGCTCGTCGTAGGCGACCTTGACCGCGGCCAGATCGGGGTCCTGGAGGTCGGGGCGGGCGCGGCGCAGGGCGATGAGCTCGCGGTACCAGGTGAGCACGCGCGCGTGGTGGCCCGTTTCCCGCTCGTCCCAGTTCAGGCAGGAGCGCTCACGGGTGGCGGCGTCCTGCGGATCCGGGACGTCCTCCTCGGCCCAGCCGTGCGCCGCGAACTCCCGCCGCCTGCCCTTGCGGACGGCGTCGGCGAGCGCGGGGTCCGTGTGGTCGGTGAAGTACTGCCAGGGCGTGCTCGCGGCCCACTCCTCGCCCATGAACAGCATCGGCGTGAAGGGGCCGGTGAGCACGAGCGTCGCCGCGCAGGCGAGCAGGCCCGGACCGGCGAGCGCGCCGAGGCGCTCGCCCTGTGCCCGGTTGCCCACCTGGTCGTGCGTCTGCGTGTAGGCGAGCAGCCGGTGCGCGGGAACGGTGGCGCGGTCCAGCGGCCGGCCGTGGTGACGGCCGCGGAACGTCGAGTACGTGCCGTCGTGGAAGAAGCCGTGGGTGAGCGTCTTGGCGAGCGCGGCCATCGGCTGCCGGGCGAAGTCCCCGTAGTAGCCCCGCCGTTCGCCGGTGACGGCCGCGTGCACGGCGTGGTGCACGTCGTCGTTCCACTGCGCGTGCAGCCCGAGCCCGCCCTCCGCGCGCGGGGTGATGACGCGCGGGTCGCCGAGGTCGGACTCGCCGACCAGGAACAGCGGCCTTCCGAGATCCTCGGCGAGCGCGTCCACGGCCGCCGAGAGCTCCTCCAGGAACGTCAGGGCGCGCCGGTCGTGGAGCTCGTGGATCGCGTCGAGCCGCAGCCCGTCGATCCGGTAGTCGCGCAGCCAGGCGAGCGCGCTGCCGATCAGATACGCGCGGACCTCGTCGGAGCCGGGCGCGTCCAGGTTCATCGCGCTGCCCCACGGCGTGTGGTGGGTGTCGGTGAAGTACGGGCCGAACGCGGGCAGATGGTTCCCGGAGGGGCCCAAGTGGTTGTGCACCACGTCGAGCACGACGCCGAGGCCGTGCTCGTGCGCGCGGTCCACGAAACGCTTCAGCGCCTCGGGGCCGCCGTACGGCTCGTGCACGGCCCACGGGCCGACGCCGTCGTAGCCCCAGCCGTGCCGCCCCGGCATCGGGCTCAGCGGCATCAACTCCACGTGCGTGACGCCCAGATCGGCGAGGTGCCCGAGCCGCTCCGCCGCGGCGTCCAGCGTGCCCTCCCGCGTGTACGTGCCCACATGGAGCTCGTACAGGACCGCCCCGGTCAGCCCGCGTCCCGCCCAGTCGCCGTGCCACGCGTAGCGCCGGTGGTCGACGACGGCGCTCAGGCCGTCGGGACCCTCGGGCTGCCGGCGCGAGCGCGGGTCCGGCAGCACGGGCCCGCCGTCGACCGCGAAGCCGTACCGCGTGCCGTCCGCGGCCTCGGCCGTACCCGACCACCAGCCGTCGCCCCGGTACGGGTCGCGCGACAACGCGCGCGTGGTGCTCTGTTCGTCCTCGGCGCCCCTCATGTGGAGCGTTACCTGCTCGGCCTGTGGTGCCCACACCTCGAACTGCACGGACCGTTCCCCCTCGTGACCGGATGCCTGCCGACAGTGACGGATGGTTCCCATGGTGCGTCAGTTGTGATCCACGCGGGGCGGTTTCGCCTCGCTGGGGCATGCGTCACACGAAGTTTCGCCCGCGCGGGCCCACGGTCGCGGTTTTCTGGACACTTCGGCCCCCGCTGCCCGACAATTCCCTGTGTGACGTCCTCTTTTGAACACCACACGTACCCGGCTCGGCTCTCCGACGCCGAGCGGGACCGTGCGCTGAAGGTGCTCAGGGACGGCGTCGCCCTCGGCAGGCTCTCGCAGGACACGTTCGTGCGCCGCATGGAGCTGGTGTTCGCCGCCCGCAGGACCGAGGACCTCGACCGGCTCACCGCCGATCTGCACCAGGAGGGCCGCTGGTCGCGTGCGCTGTTCGGCACCGTGGGAGCGGTCTCCGGGTTCACGGTGCGGCTGCGCAGGGCGTGGACCGTGGAGCGGCTGCCGAAGCTGCTGCTTCCGGCGGCCACCTCCCCGTACCCGCTGCGCATCGGCCGCGACCCGGCCAACGGACTGCGGCTGAGCCACGACACGGTCTCGCGGGTGCACGCCGAGCTGAGCCGGCAGGCCGGCATGTGGGTGCTGCGCGACCTCGGCTCCACCAACGGCACGTCGGTGAACGGGCGCAGGGTGATCGGCGCGGCCGTCGTCAGGGACGGCGATCAGGTCGCCTTCGGGCGCATGGCGTTCCGGCTGTCCGCCGACTGACTCGGCGGCGCCTGCTCACCCGCGCGCGTGCCGCACCGCCGCCACCGTCGTCCGCGCCTGGTGCTCGATCTGGTGGGCCACCGGCACCCACCGCGCCCCGAACCGCTCGGCGTAGGCCTCGCACCACCGTGTGACGAGGGAGTCGAGCCGGGGCGCCGCCAGGTCCCCGGCCTCCTCCAGGACCCGCAGGAGCATCGCCGCGGCCCGCAGCGGAAGCCGCCGCGCGAACGCGTCGATGCTGCCGATGTACGCCATCGTGGCGCCGGGCGGCGGCGGTTGGACCCAGTCGTCCGCGAGCCCCGGCACCAGGCTCAGCGCCCAGCAGGCCGCGCCCAGCAGCGGCCCTTCGGTGTTCGGGAGCCGGGGCATGGCCTCCGCGAGGATCTCCTCCACGAGCCGGGTGTCGCGGCTGAGCCGGGCCGACAGCCGCCGCAGCGCCCGCTCGGGCGCGGGGTGCGGGGCCGGGTCGTCCACCAGGTCGCTGGCCCACATCGGGACCTCCACGATCGCCGTGGAGCCGCCGTAGCGGTGCGCGTGGTGCCACGTCGACAGGCGCGCGTCGTCGGGCAGGCTCGGGAACGCGGCCTGCGCGTCCAGGTCCGGCATCACATGGACGCCGCGCCCCGACGTCGGCCAGCCCGCCGCGTCCGACGCCCCGGTCTCCACCGGTATGTGCAGCTCGGCGGCCGACTTGGCGAAGGGCTCGGCGAGCCCCGGTATGTCCCGCGTCAACTGCACCCAGCTGCCGCCCAGTTCGGTGCCGTGCAGCGACACCTGGAGGTAGGGCCGCACCTCGTCGATCACGCCGACCAGCGTCCTCGTCTCCGGAGGGAGCCGGTCCGGGGGCAGCACGGACGGCGACCACTCGGGCTGCTCCGCGCCCGTGGGCCTGAAGAAGCCCCGGTGGTAGTCGAGCAGCGAGTGCGGCTCGGGGGCGTTGTGCAGCGCCGCGCCGTCCGGGTCCGCGCACAGCAGGAAGTGCCAGGACCTGTCGGTCCGCAACTCCCGGTCGAAGAGCGCCTTTTCGGCCAGGTGCAGCGCCGTGGGGCCGCCCGTGGGTTCGTTGGCGTGCGCCCCCGCGACGATCAGGACGGCGCGCCGGTCGTGCCCGACGGAGAGCAGATGCAGGGGGCGTCCCCCACGCGACGTTCCGACCTGGCGCAGACGACACAGGTCAGGTCGGTGAGACGCCAGCTCCCGCGCTGACTGGACCAACTCGGCCGAGGTGGGGTACCGCTGCTCCGTCAGGTGACTCACCCCCGTTGGTGCTCCCGGCGTCAGCAATCCGCAGTACCCCATGCTCCGCTCCATGTGTCAAGGAGGCCTGTCCAGCGGCCCCGGGCCGCTCGGCAGGGGGAGAGTTCACGCCACCGCGGCCCCGCGCAGGTCAGACCCGTACGTCACCCTGAGTCACCGCTGTCACTCGCACGGTGGAACGGAGGCTGCGTGACGAAGGCCTCGGTGGTGCGCTGGGAAGAGCCGCGCGCAGCGACCGGTGCGCGCCCCGGTGCAGAGTGGAGTCCCGCCGTGCTGTGCCCTTCCGGACCGGTCTCGTATCCCGACGCATCGGGCTATTACCCGCGCGCGGGTGCCGCGACGCCGCTGCCGAGCCTCGTGGCGCCGCGGACCGTCCGGGACCCGTTCCCGCTGTACCGGACCCTGCGCTCCGCCCACCCGCTGCACCTTGACGAACCCTTCGGCGCATGGCTCCTCAGCCGCTACACCGACGTGCGCGCGGCGCTCGCCGACCCCCGCCTCGTCGCCCCGCCGCCCGGCCGCACCTTCGCCCACTTGGAAGCGGACACGCACGCCGCCCAGCGGGCGCTGCTCGCCCCCGCCCTCCAGGGGCGTGCGCTGGCCGCTCTGAAGGAGAGCGTCGAACGCACCGCCTACGTCCTCGCGCGCCGCCTCGTCGGGCGCCACGAGGCCGACCTGGTCGAGGAGTTCTGCCACTGGCTGCCCGCCGCGACCGCCGTCCGCGCGCTGGGCCTGCCCTACCAGGGCACCGCCCACGTCGCCGCGCTGTGCCGCGCGGGGCTCACGCACCTGGGCGGCGCCCCGGAGGCCCTGGACGCCTTCCTGCGCCCGCAGATCGCCCGCCGCCGCGCGCATCCGACGGACGACCTCCTGAGCGCCCTGTGCGCCGCGCGGGACGGCGGGCGGCCACTGTCCGACGACACGGTCTGCGGGCTCGCGGCGACGCTCCTCGGCGCGGGCGGGGACGCCACCGACCGGGCCCTCGCCGCGCTCCTCGCCAACCTGCTCGACCACCCCGAGCAGCTGGCGCTGGTGCGGGCCCGCCCCGAACTCGTCGGCGCCGCCTGGGCCGAGTCGCTGCGCCGCGACCCCGCCGCGCACGTCGTCCTGCGCCGGGCCCTCGCGCCGGTCCCGGTGAGCGGCGGCACGATACCGGCGGGCGCCGCCGTCGCGTGCCTGGTGGGGGCGGCGGGCAGGGACGCGGCCCGGTTCCCCGACCCCGACCGCTACGACCTGTTCCGCGCGGCCCCCGGGCAATTGGCCCACGGCACCGGGCGGCACCGCTGCCCGGGCGTCCAGCTGGCGCGTCTCACCGCGGAGGCGGGCCTGCGCGCCCTGCTGGCGGCGCTGCCGTCGATGACCTGGGCGCCGGGCTTCAGGCCCGCCTACGAGGGCCTGCTCACCCGCTCTCCGTCGGCTCTCCACGTACGTCTGCGATGAGGGCTCGCAGGGCCTCGTCCCCGCCCCCTTCACCGTCCCCGCCCCCGTCCTCGTCGGCGCGGACGAGGAGCGCCACAGGGAGATGCTCGAAGAGCGCCGCCACGCGCGCGTGCCCGCTGAATCGCTGCTGTGGGGTGAGCAGGTCGACCCATTCGCCCTCGGGGAGCGCGAGCCGTGTCGAGCGCCATCCGCCGGCGTCGGCGAGCCGCAAGGAGAGCCGGGTCGCCGCCACGACCACGCGCGCGGAGCGTGCGAAAGCGACACAGTGCGCCTCGCCGGGGCCCTCGGCGGACAGCGGTTCGTAGCTGCCCGCGCCGCCGAACCACTCGGGGCGCGCGCGGCGCAGGCGCAGCGCGCACCTGGTGAGTTCGGCCTTGGTGCCGTGCTCCTCGGCGCCGAGCCGGGCGGGCGCCCGGTTGTCCGGGTCCACCAGGGCGCGGTACTCGTGCTCCGTGCCCTGGTAGAGGTCGGGCACGCCCGGCATCGTGAGGTGGACGAGGGCGGCGCCCAGGACGTTCGCGCGCACGTGGGGTTCGAGGCCGTCCATGAAGCGCAGCACCTCGTTGCCGGGCGGGCCGCACGGCCCCGACGCGACGAAGTCCTCCACCGCGCTTTCGTACTCCGTGTTCTGTTCCGTCCAGGTCGTGAACAGGCCCGCCTCGCGCGCGTGCTTGAGCATGGCGCGCCGCAGCCGCGCCGGTTCCGCCGGGCCGAGCCCGGCCACGGTCTGCCAGGCGGCCCAGGCCAGCTGCGGGTCGGGCGCGCTCGCGCCGCCGCCTCGCGCGGTGACCCGCGCGAGGAGCGTCTCCCACTGCTGGGGGCACTGAGTCAGGACGCCGATGCCGGCCCGGACGTCGGCGCTGCGTTTGGTGTCGTGCGTCGACAGGGCCGTCGCCGTGTGGGGCCAGTCGCGCTGCACGCGCGCGCAGTACGCGTGGAAGGCCGCCACGGACACCGCGGGGCTGCCGGGCGAGCCGCCCACCTCCAGTGCCGACAGGAGCGGCGTGAAGCGGTAGAACGCCGTGTCCTCCACCGACTTGGCGCGCAGCGCCGACGCGGTCTGCGCGAACCGCGCGCGGAACGCCGAGTGCGCGGGGTCGGACCCGCGCCGGCCCAGCGCCAACTCCCGTACGGCGTCGACCGCGCGGGCCTCCTCGGGCACGGTGAAGACGGCCTTCGCCTCGCGGGCCGCGGAAGCCGTCAGGACCGTCTCAGGGGGCGCGCCACCGGTCGCGTAGGGCCGGTACACCGGAACCCGTACGAGAAGCTCGCACAGCGCCGTACGCAGCGCCCAGGGGGCGTGGTCGCGCAGCTCCGGATCCGCGGCGCACAGCGCGGCGGCCCGGCGCGTCAGCCGGTCCACCTCGGTGGCCAGTTCGTGCGTGACGACGTGGTGCGCGGCGCGCCGCACGGTCGCGGGCCAGTGCCCGCCCAGGTCCTCGGCCGCCCCGGTGAACCGGCGGAACAGGCCCAGGAGTTCGTCGGCCCCCGCCGGGTCGGTGAACAGCCCGTCGATGTGCCGCAGCGCGTCGTACCCGGTGGTGCCGGCCACCGGCCACGCGGCGGGCAGCCGCTCCTCGTCCTCCAGGATCTTCTCCACGACGGTCCACCGGCCGCCCGTCGCCCCGCTCAGCCGCTCCAAGTAGGCGCCCGGGTCGGCGAGTCCGTCCGGATGGTCGATCCGCAGCCCGTCGACGACACCCTCGCGCAGCAACTGCAGGATCTTTCCGTGCGTCGCCTCGAAGACCTCCGGGTCCTCCACCCGTACGGCGATCAGGTCCGAGATCGTGAAGAAACGCCGGTAGTTGAGTTCGGTGCGGGCCAGACGCCACCACGCGAGGCGGTACCACTGGGCGTCGAGCAACTGGGGGAGCGGCAGGTGCGCCGTGCCCTCGCGCAGCGGAAACGCGTGCTCGTAGTAACGCAGTACGTCGCCGTCCACCTTCAGGTGCGGCAGTTCCTCACCCACCTGGTGGCCGAGGACCGGCAGCAGCGCCCGGCCGCCCTGCGCCTCCCAGTCGATGTCAAACCAGCGCGCATACGGGGACGAGGGGCCTTCGCGCAGCACCTCGCGCAGCGCCCGGTTGTGCGACACGGACGCCGCCATGTGGTTGGGCACGAGGTCCACGATCAGGCCGAGGCCGTGCCCGCGCGCCGTCCGCGCGAGGTCCCGCAGGCCTTCCTCGCCGCCCAGCTCGCCGCGTACGCGCGCGTGGTCCACCACGTCGTAGCCGTGCGTGGACCCCGGCACCGCCTCCAGGACCGGCGACAGATGCAGATGCGAGACCCCCAGGGAGGCCAGATACGGGACCGCCGCCGCGGCGTCGGCGAACCCGAAGTCCGGTTGCAGCTGAATCCGGTACGTCGCCGTGGGCGTCGCCGGCGCCGGAATCACGGGCGGCATCGGGGCTTGAGGTGTCATGCGAACCTACGTACCCGCACCGCCGCCTTTCGTGTCATCGCCGCATGCGTGCGCACGCGTTTGCCTCGTTAGCTTCGGACGATGCCTGGTACATCCAACAAGGCCGGTGGCACGCTCGACGCCTACCGAAGGGTGCTCGCGGCGACGGGCCGCCCGCTGCCCGTCGTGTCGTTCCTCGGGCGGCTGCCGGTCGCGGTGATCCAGTTCGGCAGCGTCCTCCTGGTGACCCGCACCAGCGGCTCCCTCGCCACCGGAGGCGTCGTCGCCTGCGCCCTCGCGCTCGGCCAGGTGGCCATGGGGCCGTTCGGCGGGCGGCTCGCGGACCGGCGCGGCCAGCGGCCCGTCGTCCTCGCCTTCGCGCTGCTCAACGGGGTCGCGATCGCCGCGTACACGCTGGCCGCCCTCGCGGGCCTGCCGACGGCGGCGCTGATCGCGCTCGGCGTCCTCGCGGGCGCCACCGTCCCCGGCATCGGTCCCCTCGCGCGTGCCCGCGGCGTCGCGCTCGTGCGCCGTGAGGGCGGCGACGAGCGGGTGGTGAACGCCGTGCTGTCCCTGGAGTCCACCATGGACGAGCTCAGCTTCGTCCTCGGACCCACGCTCATCGGGATCGCCTCCGTGGTGGCGCACCCCGCCTACGCGTTCGGCGCGGCCGCTCTCCTGGTCGCGGTCTGCGGCACCGCGTTCGCGCTGCACCCGACGGCCACGGCGGTGCCGCCCGCCCCGGCGCCCACGCGACCACGCGCGCGTGCGGACCGGCCCCGGCTGCCGCGCCAGGTCCATGTGGTGCGCGCCGGGCTCGTCCTCCTGGGCATCCTGCTCGGCGGCTGCGGCGCCGGGATCACCGCGCTCACCGAGGAGTTGGGCCACGGCGAGCAGGCGGGCCTCGTCTACGCCGCGATGGGCGTCATGAGCGCCGTCGTCGGCCTGGCCATGGCGGCGGTGCCCGCCCGGTTCACGCTGCGGGCCCGCTGGCGCGTCGCCACCGCGGCCGCCGCCGTCCTGTCGCTCCCGCTCCTCGTCACGCACTCCATGGCGGTCCTGTACGTCGCGGTGACCGTCTTCGGGGCCCTGTTCGCCCCGAACCTGATCACCGGCTTCGGGCTCACCGAACAGGCCATGCCGCGCGAACGGCTCGGCGAGGGCATGACGGCCGCCGTGAGCGCGTTCGTCGGCGGACAGGCCGTCACGCTCGCCGTGGCGGGCCGTCTCGCCGAGGCCCACGGGGCCGCTGCCGCCTTCGCGGTGGGCAGCCTGGCCGCCGGGGCCGCCTTCCTCGTCGCGCTGCGCGTACGGCCCCTCCAGGCGCCCGGCGCGGCGGCTACGCCGGCCGTTGCAGCACCATGAGGCTGCGGCCCTGGACCGTGATGCCGTCGCCCGCCTGCACCTTCTGCCCCTCGCCCGCCGCGAGGCCCTCCGGCAGCGCCGTGTCGACGACGGCCTGCCACTGCCGCCCGTGGTCGACCGGCACCACGAAGTCCGTGGGCTCCGGCGCGGCGTTGAACAGCAGCAGGAACGAGTCGTCCTGGATGCGCTCGCCGCGCGCGCCCGGCTCCGAGATCGCGTTGCCGTTGAGGAACACGGACAGGGCGCGCGCCTGCGCCGCCCCCCAGTCCTGCTGCGTCATCTCCTCGCCCTCCGGCGTGAACCACGAGATGTCCGACAGGTCGTCGTGCGTGCCCTCGACCGGGCGGCCGTGGAAGAAGCGCCGCCTGCGGAACACCGGGTGGCCGCTGCGCAGCCGCACCATCGCGCGCGTGAACTCCAGGAACGGATCCGGCGCGGCGTCGGGATCGGCCCAGCGCACCCACGCCAGCTCGTTGTCCTGGCAGTAGGCGTTGTTGTTGCCGCCCTGGGTGCGTCCGAACTCGTCGCCGTGGCTGAGCATCGGGACGCCCTGGGACAGCATCAACGTAGCGATGAAGTTGCGCATTTGGCGGTCCCGCAGGTCGAGCACCGCCTGGTCGTCCGTCTCGCCCTCGGCGCCGCAGTTCCACGACCGGTTGTGGCTCTCGCCGTCGCGGTTGCCCTCCCCGTTGGCGTCGTTGTGCTTGTCGTTGTACGACACCAGGTCGCGCAGGGTGAAACCGTCGTGGCAGGTCACGAAGTTGATCGAGGCCAGCGGTCGGCGGCCGTCGTCCTGGTAGAGGTCGGAGGAGCCGGTCAGCCGGCCCGCGAACTCGGCGAGCGTGCGCGGCTCCCCGCGCCACAAGTCCCGTACGGTGTCGCGGTACTTGCCGTTCCACTCGGTCCACAGGGGCGGGAAATTGCCCACCTGGTAGCCGCCCTCGCCGACGTCCCAGGGCTCCGCGATCAGCTTCACGCGGGAGACCACCGGGTCCTGCTGGACCAGGTCGAAGAACGACGACAGGCGGTCCACCTCGTGGAACTGCCGGGCCAGGGTGGCGGCCAGGTCGAAGCGGAACCCGTCGACGTGCATCTCCTCGACCCAGTACCGCAGCGAATCCATGATCATCTGGAGTACGTGCGGGGACCGCATCAGCAGCGAGTTCCCGGTCCCCGTGGTGTCCATGTAGTAGCGCGGATCGTCGGTCAGCCGGTAGTAGGACGGATTGTCGAGGCCCTTGTAGGAGAGCGTCGGGCCCAGATGGTTGCCCTCGGCCGTGTGGTTGTAGACCACGTCCAGGATGACCTCGATGCCCGCCTGGTGCAGCGCCCGCACCGCGGACTTGAACTCCAGGACCTGCTCGCCGCGGTCGCCCCACGACGCATAGGTGTTGTGCGGGGCGAAGAAGCCGATCGTGTTGTAGCCCCAGTAGTTGTTCAGCCCCATCTCGACCAGCCGGTGGTCGTTCACGAACTGGTGCACCGGCATCAACTCCAGTGCGGTGACGCCCAGTTCCGTGAGGTGGTCGATGACCGCGGGATGCGCCAGCGCCGCGTACGTGCCGCGCAGGTCGTCGGGGAGCGAAGGGTGCCGCATCGTCAGGCCCTTCACATGCGCCTCGTAGAGCACCGTCTCGTGGTACTCCGTGCGCGGCAGCCGGTCGTCGCCCCAGTCGAAGTACGGATTGACCACCACCGACGCCATCGTGTGCGGCGCCGAGTCCAGGTCGTTGCGCTCGTCCGGTGCGTCGAACGGATAGCCGTACACCGACTCGTTCCAGTCGATGCGCCCGCTGATGGCGCGCGCGTACGGGTCGAGCAGCAGCTTCGCCGAGTTGCAGCGCAGTCCGCGCGCCGGCTCGTACGGGCCGTGCGCCCGGTAGCCGTAGCGCTGTCCCGGCATGATCCCCGGCAGATAGGCGTGCCGCACGAAGGCGTCGGCCTCCCGCAGCTCCACCGCGGTCTCCGAGCCGTCGTCGTGCAACAGACACAGCTCGATACGGTCGGCGGCCTCCGAGAAGACCGCGAAGTTCGTTCCGGCGCCGTCGTACGAGGCACCCAGTGGATACGCCTGTCCAGGCCAGACCTGCATGCTGACGACTCTTCCAGTTCCCGCCCGGCCGTCCGGGCGACATCGGACACTCTCTGCCCGAAAGTGAGGCAACCACACGGGAGTTGGAAGGCTCTAACACGACGACCATGTCGGACCGGCATGCCCTCGACCGGGGCGGCCGGGGGAGTTGGGGGAAGATGTGCGCACTACTGCAAGACGCCATCTCGGGAAGCTGATGGCGGTGGTGGCGCTCGCGGTCGCGGGTGGCGCCGTCGCCGTGGGGGTGACCCTGCCGGATTCCGGCGGGAGCGACATGACCAGGGCGGGGACCGCACAGCGGGACGCGGTGGCCCCGGAGGGCACCGTGGAGCCCGCGCCCGCCGAGGACGAGAAGGGGGTGGGGCGCGATCCGCTCACGGACGCCGAGACGGAGCGCGCCGAGAAGCTGGCGACGGCGGGGAACGCCCTGCGGATGGACGCGCGGGACGTGGAGGGCGACCGCGGCCCGCAGCACCTGTCGACGAACCTGACGGAGGTCGACCCCGGCCTCAGTGCCGCAGCCGCCGACCAGCGGCGCGCCGACGTCGTGTACTACGACTACAAGAGCGACTCCGTCGTCACGAAGACGGTGAACCTCGACACGGGGAAGGTCGAGGACAGCAGGACCGACCAGGGCGTGCAGCCACCGCCCAGCCAGGACGAACTGACCGAGGCCGCCCAGCTGTTGATCGCGGAGCCGCTCGGCGCCGACCTCAAGGGCGACTACAAGGACGCCACCGGCAAGCAGCTCACGAAGCCCGACCAACTGCAGCTGAGCGGCATGGTGTTCCGCAAGAAGACCGTCGCGGACGTCCCCGCGGGTCTCAAGGAGTGCGGAGAGCACCGCTGCCTGCGCGTCATCACCAAGGTCGTCAACGGGCCGTGGGTCGACACCCGCGCCCTCGTCGTCGACCTGAGCGCCCGCACCGTCTCCCGCCTCGGCTGAGGACCTCGCCGACCTCTCCTCCATGAAGGAGCGCTTCCGTATGCACGTCAACAGAGTTCCGCGCGCCCGCAAGAGGCCCGCGTTCGCGGTCACGGGTCTCGCGGTCACCGCGCTGCTCGCCGGCCTCTTCGCCACCGCACCCGCCGCCACCGCCGCCCCGCCGCGCGCGCCCGAGGCCGCCGCGCCCGCCTGCTCGGACGCGTACCGCATCGAGCAGACCCTCGACGGCGGCACCACCTGGCGCATGTGCTGGCACTACAACACGCTGTCCGGACTCGTCCTCGACGACGTCAGCTACCAGCCCAAGGGTGAGGCCCAGCCGATCAAGGTCCTGACCAGCGCCCGGCTCGCCCAGGTCCACGTCCCCTACGACGACGGGGAGGCCGAGTACGACGACGTCACCGGCACCGACTTCGGGCAGGCCCTGCAGAACCTGAAGCCGAACGAATGCCCCGGCGGCACCATCAAGACCGTCAAGGTCCCCGACATGGGCAACGTGAAGGGGCTGTGCACCACCACGCGTGCGCGCGGGCACGCGTACCGGCTCAGTGACGACTACTCGACCGGCGGCAGCGGCAAGGTCTACAGCGCCCAGGGCAAGGACCTGCTCGTCTACTCGGTCAACAAGGCGTCCTGGTACGAGTACATCACCGAGTGGCGCTTCGCCTCCGACGGCACCATCACCTCCAACGTGGGCGCCACCGGCAGCCTCTCCCCGTACGACTACGACGGCACCGACGGCAAGGGCTGGCCCATCGGCAAGGGCGCGAGCGCCTACGCCGAGAGCCACAGCCACAACGTCTTCTGGCGGCTCAACTTCGGCCTGGACGGCTCGCCCAAGGCCAAGGTCGAGCAGTACGACTCCAAGGTGACCCCGCCGAACGGCGACGGCTCGCCCACCACGAAGACGACCCGCACGCCCGTCACCAAGGAACTCGCGGGCGACGTCAAGGACATGCGGTGGTGGCGCGTGGTCTCCACCGCGGGCAAGAACAAGGACAACCACCCCAGGTCGTACGAGTTCGTGCCCGGCCGCTCCAACCGCTTCCCCGGGCGTGCCTTCACCAAGCACGACGTCTACTTCACCGAGTACAAGAAGTGCGAGCAGTACGCGAGCGACAACCCGGCGGCGAACTGCGGTGGCACCAGCGTCAACAAGTGGGTGAACGGTCAGACGCTCAAGCACCCGATCACCTGGGTCAACATCGGGTTCCACCACATCGCCCGTGACGAGGACCAGCAGCCCATGCCGGTGCACTGGCAGGGCTTTTCACTGGCCCCCAGGGACGTGACCGCTATGAATCCGCTCACTCCGGCCGACCTGGCGGGGCAGAACGGGGTTCCCAGAAACGGCAGTTGAGAAACCAGCGGCCGCATCCGGCTGCATCGCCGCCCGCTCCCGGAGTACCCTTCCTTGATCGTTGCTGGGGGCCGTGCCCCACAGGTTCGGGCACGACAGACGCGGGGGAGCGGAAGGCGGTGCGGAGCGGGTGAGCTCGGGTGGGCTGGAGCTGCCCCCTGGTGACGACGGTCACGAGGGCCAGGACAGCCAGGAGGCAGCCTCCACGGAGATCCCGCCCGGAGCGGTGTCGCTGGCCAGGCCCATGGACGTCGCGTCCCAGATCGGACCGGAGCTGGACTGGGGCGCCGACGCCTGGAGCGAGGTCCGTACGCGCGCGCAGCGCGCGGGGCGGGCCTACATCTGGCTGAACCTGGTGGAGCAGCGGCTGCGCGCCGTCGTCGCCGCCGTGCTCCGCCCCGTCTACGCGCCCGTGCACGGCGAGGACTGGGTGGTCGCGGCGGCGGGGCCCGCGGGCCAGGAGTGGGTGCAGCGGGCCGTCGCCGTGCGCGAGGTCAGCCGCCGCAAGGGCTATCTCCTCGACCCGGCCGACGACAACGTGCTGTCGTTCCTGACCCTGCCGCAGTTGCGCGAGCTGATGGTGCAGCACTGGCCGTGCTTCGAGCCGTACTTCGACGACCGCCGCGACGTCGAGCTCGCCCTGGACGAGCTGGAGGTCACGCGCAACGTGGTCTCCCGCAACCGTGCCCTCTCGGAGGCGGTCCTCGCCCAGGCCGAGCGCGCTTCAGGACGCCTCCTGGACATACTCGGCGCGGGCTCGGACGTCCCCTCGGCCCGCCGGCTGCCCGTCGACGCCGTCGAGGACCTGGTCGGCGACCGGTACGCGGACGTGGTGGGCGTGCACCCGGACCGGGTCAGGCTGCTGCGCCAGTTCCCGGCGGAGGACCTCTTCGGCGGGGCGCGGCGCCTGGACGCCGTCGGCATAGGCCTCAACCTGCTCGCGCAGAACTTCTCGGGGCGCCGCCTGGTCCGCCTCGCCGAGTCGGGCTGCCGGATACGGCTCCTCTTCCTCAACCCGGCCTCCAGCGCGGTCAAACGGCGCGAAAGGGAGCTGGGGCTCAAAAGGGGCGAGTTGAGCCGTTCCGTCGAGATGAACATCCTGCACATGCGGCGGGTCAGGGCCCGGCTCAAGGACCCCGGCGCGTTCGAGATCCGGGTCTTCGACGAGACGCCCCGCTTCAACGCCTACCTCGTCGACGGCGACGGCTCGGACGGCATCGCGGTCGTCCAGACGTACCTGCGCAGGACGCGCGGGATGGAGGCACCGGTCCTCGTGCTGCGCGGCGGGGGCCGCGTCGTCAAGGCGAGCGCGTCCTCGGACACGGGGGAGAACGGGCTTTTCGTGACCTACCGCGACGAATTCGAGCAGGCCTGGGCGGACGCGCGGCCGGTGTCGTAGCGGGCCCCGGCCGGCCGGTACGGGCGCCGGGGCCGATTGTCAGTGGGGCGTGCGAAGGTGGTGGTCACTGGGGGAACGCACCACGAGAAGGGGGCTGCCATGGGCTGGCACCGCGAGCTGATGATCGGCTTCGACCTGGAGACGACCGGCACCGATCCGTGCGAGGCACGCATCGTCACCGCCGCCGTCATAGAGGTGAAGGACGGCGCGGTCCTCGGCCACCGGCAATGGCTGGCCGACCCCGGAGTGCCGATCCCCGAAGAGGCCATCGCGGTGCACGGTGTCACCAATGAACGGGCGGCCGCCGAGGGCGAGCCGGCCGACCGGGTCGCCGACGCCCTCGCCGAGATCCTCGTGGGCTACTGGCGCACGGGCGTCCCGGTGGTCGCCTACAACGCGACGTTCGACCTCACCCTGCTCTCCGCCGAGCTCGCCCGGCACGGGCTGCCGTCGCTGCGCGAGCGCCTCGCGGGCGCCGAGCCGGGACCGGTCGTCGACCCCTACACGATCGACCGCACCGTCGACCGCTACCGAAGGGGCAAGCGCAACCTCGAAGCGGTCTGCACCGAGTACGGCGTCCCGCTCGACGCCGCGCACGACGCGTCGGCGGACGCCCTGGCCGCGGCGCTGCTCGCCCGCGCGATAGGCGAGCGGCACGCGAAGGTCGCCCAGCTCGGCGCGGCCGAGCTGCATCGCAGACAGGTGGAGTGGTACGCGGAGTCGGCGGCCGACTTCCAGAACTTCCTGCGCCGGAAGGGCAATCCGGACGCGGTGGTGGACACTGTGTGGCCGATGCGGGCGCTCGACACACCGGCCGCCCCGTAACGCGCGGCGCCGGGCGGGACCGTTCAGAACGGGTACCAGCGAACCTCCGGGGCCCCGTCCCGCAGCGAGGCCACCCGACGCCGGAACTCCGCCAGCGCCTTCGGGTTGGTGGGCGCGTGCTGCGAGACCCACGCGCAGGACGCCGTCTCCCGCGCGCCGCGCAGCACCGCGCAGCCCTCCCATTCGCGTACGTCCCAGCCGTACGCGGACACGAACCCGTCGTACGCCTCGGCCGGCAGCCCGTACCGGTCCCGCGACAGGGCCATCACGACCAGATCGTGCTCCCGCAGATCGGAGGAGAACGTCTCGAGGTCGACGAGGACGGGGCCCTCGGGACCGATGTGCACATTGCGCGGCAGGGCGTCGCCGTGGATCGGCCCGGGCGGCAGGTGCGGGATCAGCGCCGCGGCGGTGGCCGCGAACCCGTCCCGCCGCTCGCGCAGATAGTCCGCGTCGGCCGGGTCGATCGCGTCGCCCGCGAGCCGCAGCCAGCGCTCGACCCCGCCGAGCAGTTCACGGCGCGGCAGCTCGAAACCGGTCGGCGCGGGCAGCGCGTGCACGAGCCGGAGCAGCTCCGCCAGATCGCGCGGCTCGGCCGGGCGGACGGCCGCCGGGATCCGGTGCCACACGGTCACCGGGTGCCCGTCCACGACGAGCGCCTCGTCCTTCGCGGCGCGCACCGCGGGGACGTCGTGCGCGGCGAGGTAGGAGGCGATGGCGACCTCGCGGCGGGCGCGGTCGAGGAGTTCGGTGCCGCCGTGCTCGATGCCCCGGCCGATCTTGACGACGAGGTCGCCCGCGGCGAACACCGCGTTCTCGCCGAGCGCGAGCAGCTCCGCCGCGCCCGCGGCACCCGTGGCACCCGCCGCCCCGGCGGCGCCGTCCACGACGTCCGCCCGCGCCAGCACGTCCCGTGCCCGTGCCTCGTCCATGCTGTGCCTCCCGCGATCCCGCGTCTCACCTGGTAGGAGGCCCAGTCTCGCACCCGGGCCGGGGCGCACCGCGGCCGGTGAGCGGAAAACCGGTGGACGAGTGCGCGGGGGCCCGGCCAGCATGTGGGGCATGTGCAGCGCAGCCATGATGGCCGTCTCGGTGACCCGCCAGGTTCTGGGCTGCGCGCACGCCGTTCGGCTGCGCGTCGGCCCGGCGCTCTGACCGGTTCCGACGCGGCGAACCGCGTGCGCGAGAGCGTGCGCGACTGATCGCGGTCCCGGTCGGCGCCTTCATCCGCCCTTTTTCCGTACGGATGACAGGACCGCAGGCCATGGCCTCCCGCTCCACCGGCACGTCGCGTTCGCGTGCCCTTTCGCAGAACTTTCTCGCCGACCGCGCCGCCGCGCGCCGTTTCGCACGGCTGGCGACACCCGACCCGACCCCGCTCCTGCTCGAAGTGGGCGCGGGCAGCGGCGCGTTGACCGCGCCGCTCGCCCGTCGCGCCGCGGACCTCGTCGCGTACGAGATCGACGAGCGGCTCGTCGCGAAGCTGCGCGAGCGGTTCGCCGCGCAGGCCCACGTGCGCGTACAGCACGCGGACTTTCTCGCGGTGCGGCCGCCCAGGACCCCGTTCGCCGTCGCAGGGAACGTGCCGTTCTCGCGGACGGCGGACGTCGTGGACTGGTGCCTGCGCGCCGACGCGCTGACCCGCGCCGTGCTGCTCACCCAGCTCGAGTACGCCCGCAAACGCACGGGCGACTACGGGAGTTGGACCCGCCGCACCGTCCTGACCTGGCCGCAATTCGAGTGGCGGCTGCTCGGCCGGGTGCCGCGCGGCGCGTTCCGCCCGGCCCCGCGGGTCGACGCGGGCGTGCTCCGTATCGACCGCCGCGCGAGGCCCCTGATCACGCGGGCCGAGTACCCCGCGTACGAACGGCTCGTGACGCTCGGCTTCTCCGGCGTCGGCGGCAGCCTGCACGCCTCCTTGCGCCGCGCCCACCCGCGCCGCCGGGTCGACGCGGCCCTGCGCGAGGCGGGCATCCGGCCCGGCGCCCTCGTCGGGGAGGCGGCGCCGGAGCAGTGGCTGCGGCTCTCGGAGGTCCTGACGCGATAATCGGTTGCACGAGACGTCTCGTCTCGCTTACGGTGGGGGGCATGACGAACCCGAACCACGGCAAACGTGCCCACATCGCCATGTTCTCCATCGCCGCCCACGGGCACGTGAACCCGAGTCTCGAAGTGATCCGGGAGCTCGTCGCCCGTGGGCACCGCGTCACGTACGCGATCCCGCACCTGTTCGAGGAGAAGATCGCCGAGACCGGTGCCGAGCCGGTCCTCTACCGCACCACGCTCCCCGGCCCCGACGACGACCCGGAGGCGTGGGGGACGACACTGCTCGACAACGTGGAGCCGTTCCTCGACGAGGCGATCCAGGTCCTCCCGCAGCTCATCGAGGCCTACGAGGGCGAGGGCGGGGCCGGCGTCCCCGACCTCGTCATCCACGACATCACCTCGTACCCGGCGGGCGTCCTCGCCCACCGCTGGGGTGTGCCCGCGGTGACGCTCTCGCCGAACCTCGTCGCCTGGGAGGGGTACGAGGAGGAGGTCGCGAAGCCGATGTGGGAGGAGCCCCGGCAGACGCCGCGCGGCAAGGCCTACTTCGAGAAGTTCGACGCATGGCTCAAGGAGTCCGGCGTACCGAAGAGCGCCGACGAATTCTGGGGCAGCTACGAGCGCACGCTCGTGCTCATTCCGAAGGCGCTCCAGCCGAATGCCGACCGGGTCGACGAGAAGAAGAACACCTTCGTCGGCGCGTGCCAGGGCGATCGTTCCGCGCAGGGCGACTGGGAGCGCCCCGCCGACGCCGAGCGCGTCCTCCTGGTCTCGCTCGGCTCGTCGTTCACCAAGCAGCCCGATTTCTACCGGGAGTGTGTGAAGGCGTTCGGTGATCTGCCCGGCTGGCACGTCGTGCTGCAGGTCGGCAGGCATGTCACCGCCGAGGACCTCGGGGAGGTTCCCGGCAACGTCGAGGTGCGGCAGTGGGTACCGCAGCTGGCGATCCTCAAGAAGGCCGACGCCTTCATCACGCACGCCGGGGCGGGCGGCAGCCAGGAGGGCCTGGCCACCGCGACGCCGATGGTCGCCGTGCCGCAGGCCGTCGACCAGTTCGGAAACGCCGACATGCTCCAGGGGCTCGGTGTCGCCCGGCACGTACCGATGGAGGAGGCCACCGCGCAGACGCTGCGGGAGGCGGTCCTCGCGCTCGTCGACGACCCGGAGGTGGCGCGCCGTCTTGCCGCGGTTCAGCGGGACATGGCCACGGAAGGCGGCACACGGCAGGCGGCCGATCTCATCGAGGCGGCGCTGTAGACGCGATTCTTCACGGAACGGTTCCGCCGTTCCGTGAAAAGCGTGTGCGTAAGAGATAACGAATTCGACTCGCCTGCGATGTACGACCGATACCCCCCGGTAAAGGTTGCGTTCGTACGTTCTTGAACTTATTCAGAACGGATTCTTACGGTGAGGTGAACCTACTTTTGAACAAGGAAAGCTGGCGCGCCTCATGCCCCGAGACATACCGTCGTTGCCCGAAGTGCGGCGCATCACGCAGAAGAAGCGCGACGCGTGGTGGACCGTGCTGCTGGTCGACCCGATCGCGACACCTCTCGTCCGGGTCACGGCGCGCTGGACGCGCATCACTCCGAACCAGATCACCTGGGGCGCGCTGATCCTGGGGCTCGGCGCGGCCGGCTGTTTCGCGATGGGGGACTGGCGCTGGCTGATCGCCGGGGCGATCGTCTACCACCTGAGCTTCGTGCTCGACTGCATGGACGGCAAGGTCGCCCGGCTGACCGGGCAGGGCTCCGTGTTCGGCGCCTGGCTCGACTACATCTTCGACCGCGTCCGCGTCATGGCCTGCGCCGTGGCGCTGATGGGCGGCCAGTTCCAGCGCACCGGCGACCTGATCTACATCTGGCTCGCCGTGGCCGTCGTCTTCCTCGACGGGCTGCGCTACATCAACTCGCTGGAGATCTTCAAGACCCGGCACACGATGCGCAAGCAGATCAAGACCCGGATGCGGGCGGCCCGCCGCGCGCAGAACGCGGAGCGCGTCGCGTTCATGGAGGACCTGCTGCGGGCCAACCCGTCCGCGGACATCGAGCAGGACCTGAACGGGGCGGCCGCCGCCGAGGCCGCCGCCGAGGCCGTCGCCGCCGACGACGGCACGGCCCCGGAGCAGGACGACGCGCTGGAGCCCGCGCCGCGTCCCAAGGTCGTCGACCTGCACCAGGAGTTCCGCAGCCGCTTCCCGGTCTATCTGCGTTTCCGGTCCTTCCTGCTGCGCCACCGGATCCGTACGCACCTGGTGAGTGGCATCGAGTTCCAGATGGCCGTCTTCATCATCGGGCCGCTGCTCGACCAGGTGATCGGGGCGACCGTCGCGGCCGGTGTGCTGCTGCTCGTCTTCGAACTCGCCATCGTCTACAAGCTGTTGCTGTCCACGCGCGACTTCGGCCGCACGCTGGAGGCCTTCGAGAAGGACGCCGCCGAGCGGGAGGCCGCGGAGCAGGGCGCCCTGTACGAGGAGAGCGAGAAGGGCCTGTCCACCGTCGCGTGACGCGGACGGTGAACAGGCCGTGGGGCGGTCGTTCGGTGCGGCGTCAGACGCGCACCTGATCGCCGTCCTCGCGCGGCACGGGGGCGGGCTCGATGCCCGCCTCGTCGTGCGTGAGGTCCGGCAGCCTCCGCAGCCACCTCGGCAGATACCAGTTGCGCTCCCCGAGCAGCGCCATCACGGCCGGGAGCAGCACGCCGCGGATGACGGTCGCGTCGATCAGGATCGCGGCGGCGAGGCCCACGCCCATCTGCTTCATGGACTGCATGGACAGCGTCCCGAAGATGCTGAAGACGGCGACCATGATGACGGCGGCGCTGGTGACCACGCCCGCGGTCGTGACCACGCCGTGCCGGATCGCGGCCTCGTTCGTACGCCCCTGAAGCCGCGCCTCCTTGATCCGGGACACCACGAAGACGTGGTAGTCCATGGAGAGGCCGAACAGGATCACGAAGAGGAACAGCGGCAGCCACGTGATGATGGCGCCCACCCCCTCCGCGCCGACCAGGGATGCGCCCCAGCCGTGCTGGAAGACGGCGACGAGGATCCCGTACGCGGCGCCCACCGACAGCAGGTTGAGCACGATCGACGTGATCGCGACCGTCAGTGAGCGGAACGAGAGCAGCATCAGCAGGAACGCGAACGCGACGACGAACGCGAAGACCGGGACGACGGACCCCACGATCTGGTCGTTGAAGTCCTTCGACCCCGCGACCTGCCCGGTGACCGGCGCCTCGACGCCGTCGACCTTGCCGAGCGTGTCGGGCCGCACCTCGTCGCGCAGCAGCGCCAGGCTCTTCTCCGCCCTGTCCTGATCGGAGCCGCCGACGAGCGGTACGTCGACGATCGCCACGTTCTCGTCCCGGTGCACGGTGACCTCGACCGGGCCGCGCGAGGCGCCCGAGCTCACGGCCCGCTCCCGGAAGTCGGCGAGGGCGGCGCGTACCTCGGCGGCGTCGATGTCGTCGGCCTTCACGACCACCTCGGCCGGGTCCGAGCCGCCGGGGAACGCCGCGTTGACCCGGTCGTACGTCGCCACGATCGGCAGCGAGTCGCCGAACTCCTGGTCCAGGGTGAGGTTCTGGGTCTTCATGCCGAGCGCGGGCGCGGCGATCGCGAGCAGCGCGCCGACCGCGACGGCGACGGAGACGGCGGGCCGTGCGAGCACGACGGTCAGCACCCGGCTCCAGAACCGGCTGCCGGCAGCGCCGCCGTTCCCGTTCCGCCGCTTCGTCGGGTGCAGGAACGGGATGCGCCCCTTCTCCACCCGCTCCCCGAGCAGGGAGAGCAGCGCCGGAAGCACGGTCACGGATCCCACCATCGCGACGGCCACCACCATCAGCGAGGCGAGCCCCATCGCCTGGAACTCGGCGAGCCCGGTGAACATCATGCCTGCCATCGCCACGCACACCGTGACGCCGGAGACGATGATCGCCCGGCCGCTGGTGGCCGCCGCGACGCGCAGCGCCGTCTGCGGGTCGTGCCCCTTCATCCGCTCCTCGCGCTCGCGCCGCAGATAGAACAGGCAGTAGTCGACGCCGACCGCGAGACCCACGAGCAGCATCACCGAGTTGGCGGTCTCGCTCATCGGCTGCAGATGGCTGACGAGCCCCATCAGGCCCATCGTCGCCATGATCGCCGTGACGGCGAGCGCCACCGGGAGCAGCGCCGCGACGAGCGCGCCGAACGCGATCAGCAGGATGCCGAGCGCCACCGGCACCGCCGAGTACTCGGCGCGCTGGAAGTCGTCGCCGAACGCGTCGTCGAAGGTCTTGTTCATGCTCGCTGCGCCGATCTCCTCGATCCGCAGCGCGTCATGGTCGTCCGCGACCCCCGCGACGGCCTTCTGGACCGGTTCGACCCGGTCGGCCGCGGTGTCGGGGTCGCCCCGCATGTCGAACTGGACGAGCGCGGTGCGGCCGTCCTTCGAGATCGTCCGGGTGTCGGCCGCGTACGGCGAGCGCACGGCGGTCACCTCGCCGGTGCCCTCGACGGCCCTCACCACGTCGGCGACCGCGGCCCTGAACTCCGGCGCGGTGGCCCGCAGCGCGCCGTTCCTGCTCTGGACGAGCACGGTCTCGCCCGCCGGCTCGTCCACGCCCGCGTCGTCGATGATGCGGGCGGCCTGGCTCGTCTCGCCCTTGAGCTGGTCGTCCTCCGACACGTCCACGCGCCCCGCGACGGACCCCAGGCCCATCGCCACCACGACGAACAGCACCCAGATCCCCACCGCCGCCCACCTGTGCCGGGCGCTCCAGCCACCGGCGCGCGCGGCGAATCCGCGCACCCGGTGCTCCTGCCGTTCCCCGTTCCTCGCCATCGGGTCACCTCCGGAATCGAAGGTATGGGCGGGATAAGGCCGGTTCGTCGTGCTGTTCGGTGAAGTGCGCGAGGTGGGGGTCCGCGCGGAGGATGACCGAAGTCCCCTACATCTATCGGGGGTTGAGCCGCCGGGGGATGAACCCAGACCGAACCTCCGCAAGAGTCCGTTTTGTTATTACGAAACCTTGTTGAGGACGTCACAGCTGTATGAAGGTCTTGATCTGACCGCGTCAATCGGTCAGGGTTTCGTCTCAACCCCCGGACATCTTCCGGAGTTTGACAACCTTCGCGAAGGTTCGTCCTGGGGCGCTGGCATTTCCCCCCACACACCACTGAGGAGATCCCTCTTCATGGCTACAAACCAGCATGCGCGCACGATGAAGCTCACCGCGGCCATAGCCACGGCGGCTACAGCAGTGGGCGTCACCATGTTCGGCGGCTTCTCCGCCACCGCGGCCCCCGCCGAGGGCAAGGTCTACGGGCAGGACGCCAAGGGCGCCGTGTCCGGCAGCTACATCGTGCTGCTCGACCAGAAGGCGGGCGCCGCCGCCAAGAAGGACCTGGCCAAGGAGTACGGCGGCACGATCGAGCGGAACTACAGCTCGGCGGTCAACGGCTTCTCGGCGAGCGGCCTGTCGGACACCGAGGCCAAGCGCCTCGCCGCCGACGGCGCCGTCTCGAAGGTCGTCCAGAACAAGAAGTTCCACATCGACGCCACCCAGGACAACCCGCCGTCGTGGGGCCTGGACCGCATCGACCAGGCGGAGACCGCGGGCGACAGCAAGTACACGTACCCGGACAGCGCGGGCGAGGGCGCGACCGCGTACGTCATCGACACCGGGGTCCGGATCAGCCACAAGGACTTCGGCGGCCGTGCCTCCTACGGCTTCGACGCCGTCGACAACGACGACAGCGCCGACGACGGCAACGGGCACGGCACGCACGTCGCCGGCACCATCGCCGGTGACGCGCACGGCGTCGCCAAGAAGGCGAAGATCGTCGCCGTCCGCGTCCTCGACGACCAGGGCTCCGGCACCACCGAGCAGGTCGTCGCGGGCATCGACTGGGTGACCGAGAACCACCAGGGCCCCTCCGTCGCCAACATGTCGCTCGGCGGCGGCGTGGACGAGGCGCTCGACGCGGCGGTCAAGAAGTCCATCGACTCCGGCGTCACCTACGCGGTGGCGGCGGGCAACGAGTCGGCGGACGCCTCCCAGTCCAGCCCCGCCCGGGTCCCGGAGGCCATCACGGTCGCCTCCTCCACGAAGGACGACGAGCAGTCGGACTTCTCCAACTACGGCTCCGTCGTCGACATCTACGCGCCTGGATCGGACATCACGTCCGACTGGAACACCGGGGACGACGCCACCAACACCATCTCCGGTACGTCGATGGCGACGCCGCACGTCGTCGGCGCGGCCGCCGTCTACCTGGCCGGGCACAAGGACGCCGCCCCGGCCGACGTCGCCAAGGCGCTCACCGACGGGGCCACCCCCGACGCCATCAAGAACGCGTCGGACGGCACCGCGAACAAGCTCCTGAAGGTCACCGAGTAAACGTTTCGGCTCGATGACCGGCGGCCGCCGTGCCCACCCCCACGGGGAACGGCGGCCGCCTTATCGTGTGCGCATGACTCAGGCGACGACCGAGGGATACGCCGCGCTGCTGCGCGGCATCAACGTGGGCGGCAGCAAGAAGGTGCCGATGGCCGTGCTGCGGCCGCTGATCGAGGGCCTGGGCCTCACCGACGTACGCACCTACCTCCAGAGCGGCAACGTCGCGTTCACCGCGCCCGACGGCGGCGACGAGGAATCGCTCGCCGCCTCGATCACCAAGGCGATCGCCGAGGAGTTCGGCTTCACGGTCGACGTCCTCGTGCGCGGCCACGCCTACCTGAAGGCGGTCATGGCCGACTGCCCGTTCCCGGCCGCCGAACTGGAGGCCAAGCAGCTGCACGTCACGTACTTCTCGGAACCCGTCACCGCCGAGCGCTTCGCCGCCGTGGACCCGGCCGCGTTCGCACCCGAGGACTTCCGCCTCGGCGACCGCGCCCTCTATCTCTACGCTCCCCAGGGCCTCGGCGTCTCGAAGCTCGGGGCCCAGCTGGCCCGTCCTGCCCTCAACAAGGGCCTGATCGCGACGAGTCGCAACTGGAACACCGTGACGAAACTGGTGGAGCTCACCGCCCCACGCTGAGCGCGTCCGTGAAAAGGTCGGCGCATGCGCTACATCATCATCGGAGCAGGAGCGGTCGGCGGCGTCATCGGCGGACGGCTCGCGCAGTCCGGGCACGGTGACGTCGTGCTCGTCGCGCGCGGCGGCCAGTACGCGGCGCTGCGCGACAAGGGGCTGCGCGTCGAGACGCCGGACGGCCCGCACACCCATCAACTCCCCGTCGTGGACGGCCCGGAGGCGCTCGGCACGCTGCGCGCCGACGACGTGCTGATCCTCGCCGTGAAGACCCAGGACAGCGCGGCGGCGCTCGCCGCCTGGGGACCGCGCCCCGTCGAGGGCGGCGGCACGGCGTCGCTGCGCCTCCCGCTGGTCTGCGCGCAGAACGGAGTGGAGAGCGAGCGGCTCGCCCTGCGCACCTTCCAGCGCGTCTACGGGATGTGCGTGTGGCTGCCCGCCACCTTCGTCGAGCCGGGTGTCGTCCGCGCCCAGGGCGCCCCGCTCTCCGGCATGCTGCACCTCGGCCGCTACCCGTCGGGCAGCGACGGGACCGCGCGGGCGATCTCCGCCGACCTGGAGAAGGGGCTCCTCGAAGCGCCCGTCGTCGACGACGTCATGCGCTGGAAGTACGCCAAGCTCCTGTCCAACCTGGCCAATTCGATCGAGGCGGTCTCCGGCGTGCTCACCAGCGAGGAGGGCATCGCCCTGTTCCGCCGGGCCCGCGCCGAGGGCGAGGCGGTGCTCGACGCCGCCGGCATCGCGTACGCGAGCCAGGACGAGGAGAAGGTCACCCGCGCCGACAAGATCACCTTCGAGCCCTTCGACAGCTCCCCGCGCGGCGGCGGCTCCTCCTGGCAGTCCCTCCAGCGCGGCGCGGGCAGCATCGAGGCCGACTACCTCAACGGCGAGATCGCCCTCCTCGGCCGCCTGCACGGAGTGCCGACGCCGGTCAACGACGTCCTCCAGGAGCTCGCGAACGAGGCGGCGCGCGAGGGGCGCTCGGCGGGGGAGACGAGCGTGGCGGACCTGGTGGCGGCGGTGGACGCGCGCAGCGCCTCGTAGTCCCCGCCCGACTGTCGCGTTTGTTCAAGAGGCGCGGGTGCCGGTCGCCGTAGCGTCGGCGGCATGAACGCACTCCGCATGGACACCGTGTACCCGTACCTCACCGAAAGCACCGCCGAGGCCGCCCGCGTCGCGGCAGGCGTCAAGCCCGACCGGCTCGACGCGGCCTCGGGCTGCGGCGACTGGGACGTGCGGACGCTGGTCAACCACTGGACCGTGTACACCTCGCACGGCATGGAACACCGGGCGCGACGCACCCAGCTGCCCGAGGAACTGACGGCGCGCGACCTCACGGCCGAGGAGGACTGGGCATCGACCTACGCCGCCGACCTCGACCGGGCGGTCGCCGCCTGGGCGGACCCGGCCGTCTGGGAGGGCGAGGTCGACCTCGGCTTCGCCCAGCAGCCGGCCCCCGAGGTCGCCGCCCTGCTGTGGGCCGAACTCGTCCTGCACGGCTGGGACGTGGCCCGCGCCACCGGCCAGGAGTTCGCCGTGTCGGACGGCGCGGCGGCGCTGCTGCTCCAGGTGGTGGAGGCGAACGCCGAGCTGTACCGCCAGTACGAGGGCTTCGCCGCGCCGGTCGCCGTGGGGGACGACGCCTCCGTGTACGCGAAGGCCCTCGCCCTCAGCGGCCGCGACCCGCGCTGACGGGGCTCACTCGCCGCGCCACTGGGCGTCCCGCCGTGCCCACCGCACGGCGGGCCCCACGCCGAGGCCCGCCACCACGAACAGCGCCCCGAGCACGGCCCAGCCCGCCGTGCCGTGCCGGATCGCGGTGACGGTCACCAGGGCGGGCGCGGCCATCGTCGCCGCGGCCTGACCGGAGTTGAACACGCCCTGGTAGACGCCCTGCGCCCGCGAGTCCGCCAGGCCGTAGCCGACCGTCCAGCCGCCCGCCGCCTGCAGCACCTCGGCGGACACCTGCACCACCGCGCCGAGCACCAGGATCCCCAGCGCCCACAGCGGCGAAAGCCCGGCAGAGAAGGCGAAGAACGCGCAGGACAGGGCGAGCAGCAGCCCCGAGCGGCGCATCGCCTTCACCGCGCCCGGCAGATCCTCCACCCCGCGCGTCGCCCGCACCTGAACCAGTGCCACCAGCACGCAGTTGAGCACCATGACGAGCGCCGCCGTCCACCGCGGCGCCTCGGTGTGCTGCGTGATCCACAGCGGCAGGCCGACCTCCAACAGGCCGTACTGCAGGGCCAGTACGGCGTTGAGGAAGGTCACCGCCAGGAACGGCAGATCGCGCACCGCCCGCCACCGACTCTCCGCCGGGGTGTCGGCGACCGGCCGCCGCCCCGCACCGCCCGGCAGCCGGTGCACAAGGAGTGCGGACCCGACGAACGCCAGCGCGTCGACGAGGATCAGGACCGTGTACCCGGCCCGGCTGTCGAGCTGCAGCGCGAGCGCCCCGAACGCGCCGCCCACGCCCATGCCCACATTGGTGACCATCCGCAGATGCGCCCGGCCCTCCACACGCTCCCCGGGAGGCAGCACGTCCGCGTACAGCGCGTTGCGCACGCCCATGCTGCCCTGGCTGAGCGTGGCGTAGCAGACCGCCGTCACCAGGAACGAGACATAGCCGCCGATCAGCGTGTACGCCCCGAGCGCCGCGCCGCACCCGATCCACAGGCCGGTCAGCACCGGCCGCCGCCCCCACCGGTCCGAGGCCCGCCCGGCCGGCACCCCCGCCGCGAGCCCGAACACCCCGGCCACCGTGAGGCCCACGCCCACCGAGGTGGCGCTCAGCCCCACGAACCGGGTGAAGTACAGGACGCTCACTGGGAAGAACAGCCCGCGCCCGAACGCGTTGAGGAGCGTGAGCAGGGACAGCCGGCGCAGCACCGGCACCGTGGGCAGCAGCCCGGCGAGCCGAGTGGTGGCAGGCGCGGGCCGGGGCGGAGATGTGGTCATGGCGACAGCGAAGCCGGGTACCCGGCCGCCGCGACAATCCTTTAGCCTCACGCTAAACACTCGAGGAGGGGGACCGGCGCCGTGATCGAGTTCCGGTTCGTCGTGGGCGACCTCGCCCGGACGTCCTTCGCGTACTCGCCCCTCCAGGAGGCCGTGTACTCGCTGCGCTGCTGGCGGGACCCCGCCCGCTACCCGCACCAGCGGCCGTGGCTGCGCCGCCTGGCCCCCGACTTCCGGCGCCTCGACACCGAACTGCTCGGCGCCCTCGTCGCACCCCACTTGTGGCTCCCGGACTTCCTGACCCCGCGCCCGAGCCGACCGCGCCCGACGTTCGCGAGCCAGCTCGCCGAGGTCCGCGCGGTGCCGCCCGAGCTCCTGGAACCCGAATTCACCGCCGCCTACGACACCGTGACGGACCGTCTGCCGCCGGTGCTGCGCGCGGGGCTCGCCGACCCGGCCGCGTTCCGCCACCGCATCGCCGACGCGCTTGAGGCGTACTGGCACACGTGCCTCGCCCCGGACTGGTGGCCGCGCGTCCAGTCCGTCCTGGAGGCCGACCTCACCCACCGCGGCAAGATCCTCGCGGACGCGGGAGTGGGCGGCCTGTTCACCAGCCTCGACCGGCGGCTCTCCTGGGACGGCGACGTGCTGACCCTCGTCCAGCACGACAGCCTCCACCCGTGGCCCGAGGCCGAGATCCCGATCGAGGGCCGCGGGCTCGTCCTCGTCCCCACGCTCTTCTGCCACGGCGCCCACACCATGATCGACCCCGAACTGCCGCCGCTGCTCAGCTATCCGGCCCGGGGCCGCGCCACCATCTCGGAGACCCCGCCCCCGGCGACCAGCGAGGCCCTGACCCGGCTGCTCGGCGCCGCCCGCGCCCGCATCCTGCGCCTCCTCGAGGAACCGGCGTCGACCACCGAACTCGCCCACCGCCTCGACGTCACACCGGGCGCGGTCAGCCAGCACCTGGCGATCCTTTACGACGCCGGTCTGCTGCTGCGCACGCGCAGCGGGCGGAGCGTGCGCTATGCGCGCAGTGAGCTGGGGGAGCGGCTGTGCGGATGAGTGCCGCTCAGGCGCCGACCGCCAGCAACTCCCGTACGGCAGCGGCCTCGTAACGGTCCATCAGGACGCGCGCCACCTCCGGCGCGGCGCCCAGGACGTCCGCCAGGACATCGGCCTCCGCCGCGCCTGCCGCGATGCGGTCGGGCAGGCGGCCGGGGGCGAGGACGTACGGGGCGACCGCGACGCGTTCGCAGCCGAGGGAGCGCAGTTCGCGCACCGCGTCCTCGGTGCGGGGAAGGGATGCGGAGGCGAACGCAGGCCGCACGGCGCACCAACCGGTGTGCCGCCACTCCCGCGCGATTTCAGCGATCACTGCGATCGCCTCCGGGTCTGAGGAGCCCGCCGAGGCCAGGACGACCCCGGTCGTGGGCTTGTCGGCGGGGGTCAACCCCGCCTCGTACAGGCGTCGTTCGAGGGCCGCGACGAGCAGCGGGTCGGGGCCCAGGACCTCCGCCTGGCGGATCCGCATGCCGCGCGGCGCCTCGCGCAGCACCGCGGGGATGTCCGTCTTCGCGTGGAAGGCGCGGGTGAGCAGGAGGGGCAGCGCGATCACATCGCGGACCCCGTCCGCCGCGAGAGACTCCAACACCCCGTGCACGGAAGGCACGTTGAAGTCCAGGAACGCCGTCTCCACCCGCACGCCGGGGTTCTGCGCCCGCACCTCGCCCACCAGGGCGTGCACGGTCGCGGCATGGCGCGGGTCGCGGCTGCCGTGGGCTATGACGAGGAGGGCGGGAGGGGCGGGGAAGTGGCTCATCGGGTGCTCAGTTCTTGACGAGACGTGACGAGGGGGCCGTGTCGCGCAGGACGCGGCGTTCAAGCGGGCCGAAGAACAGCAGGTCGACGGCGATGCCGACGGTCGGGACGAGGAGGGCGGCGAGGAGGACCGCCGGCAGGGCGCCCGCACCCGTGTCCGGGTGGGACGCCGAGCCGATGAGTTCCACCGCCAGCACCGCACGCCAGGAGAACGCCCAGCCCCGCTTGAGACCGGCGACGTAACCCGGAAGGGCTCGGCCGCCCGCGACGGCGGGGACCGCGCCGAACAGGATCACGGCGTACAGCGTCGAGTCGGTCGGGCCGAGCCACAGCACGGCCGCGGGGACCCACACCACCGACGGCAGCGACCGGAGCCCCGACAGGAGCGGGCCGATCGCCGACCGTACGGACGGCTTGTGGACCATGGCGAGCCCCAGCAGCGTGCCGATCGCCGCGGCGAGCGGACAGCCGAGCAGTGCCGCGTGGGTCGTCGCCATGGTGACCTGGGGACCTAGAAGTCCCAGCCCTCCTCGTCCACCAGCGCCTTGGGGTCCTCCGCCGAGGCGAAGGACTCGCCGGCCATGCCCGCCGCGAGCGTCGTGCCGTCCGACGGGTCGACCAGCAGGAACGAGCCCGTGCGGCGCGAGTCCGCGTAGGAGTCGATGGCGAGCGCCTCGGCGATCCGCACCTTGACCCGGCCGATGTCGTTGGCGACCAGCTGACCCGGCTCCGGGTGCTGGGAGAGGTCGTCGAGCGTGAGCCGCGACGGGATCTCCTTGACGATCGCCTTGACCGTACGGGTGGTGTGCTTCAGCAGCACGCGCTGGCCGACGCTGAGCGGGGTGTCCGCCACGTGGCACACCGTCGCCTCGATGTCCTGCGAGGTGGCGGGCGCGTCGTGGCTCGGCACGATCAGGTCGCCGCGCGAGATGTCGATGTCGTCCTCCAGGAGGAGGGTCACCGACTGCGGCGTCCACGCGACGTCGACCGACGTGCCCAGCAGGTCGATCCCGGTGACCTTCGACGTACGGCCCGAGGGCAGCACGGTGACGGACTCGCCGACGCGGAACGTTCCTGCCGCGATCTGCCCCGCGTAGCCCCGGTAGTCCGGGTGCTCGGCGGTCTGCGGGCGGATCACGTACTGGACGGGAAGGCGCGCGTGGCACGTGGTGAGGTCGTGGCTGACCGGCACCGTCTCCAGGTGCTCCAGGACGGTCGGGCCGCCGTACCAGTCCATGTTGGCGGACGGCTCCACGACGTTGTCGCCCGCGAGCGCCGAGATCGGGATCGCGGTGATCTCCGGGACGCCCAACTGCCCGGCGTACGCGGTGAATTCCTCGGCGATCTTCGCGAAGACGGTCTCCTCGTAGTCGACGAGGTCCATCTTGTTGACCGCGAGGACGACGTGCGGGACGCGCAGGAGCGCGGCGACCGCGGCGTGCCGGCGGGTCTGCTCGATGACGCCGTTGCGGGCGTCGACGAGGACCACGGCGAGGTCGGCGGTCGAGGCGCCGGTCACCATGTTCCGCGTGTACTGCACGTGCCCCGGGGTGTCCGCCAGGATGAAGCGGCGGCGCGGGGTCGCGAAGTAGCGGTACGCGACGTCGATGGTGATGCCCTGCTCGCGCTCGGCGCGCAGGCCGTCCGTGAGCAGCGCGAGGTCCGGCTCGGCGGCGCCGCGCGAACGCGACGCGAGCTCGACGGCCTCCAGCTGGTCGGTGAGGACCGACTTGGAGTCGTGCAGCAGGCGGCCGACCAGAGTGGACTTGCCGTCGTCGACGGAACCGGCCGTGGCGAACCGCAGCAGGGTCGTCGCCGAAAGCCCGGCCAGCTCCTCGGCGGCGGAGGCAGTGGTGCTCATGTCTAGAAGTACCCTTCGCGCTTGCGGTCTTCCATCGCGGCCTCGGACATCTTGTCGTCGGCGCGGGTGGCGCCCCGCTCGGTGAGCCGGGAGACGGCGATCTCGGCGATCACCTTGTCGATCGTGGTGGCGTCCGAGTCGACGGCGCCGGTGCAGGACATGTCGCCGACGGTGCGGTAGCGGACCTGCCGCGTCTCGACCGTCTCGTCGTCCTTCGGGCCGCCCCACTCGCCCGCGGTCAGCCACATGCCGCTGCGCTTGAAGACCGGGCGCTCGTGCGCGTAGTAGATCTCCGGCAGTTCGATGTTCTCGCGGGCGATGTACTGCCACACGTCCAGCTCGGTCCAGTTGGACAGCGGGAACACGCGGACGTGCTCGCCGGGGGCGTGCCGGCCGTTGTACAGCTGCCACAGCTCGGGGCGCTGGCGGCGCGGGTCCCACTGGGAGAACTCGTCGCGCAGGGAGAACACGCGCTCCTTGGCGCGGGCCTTCTCCTCGTCGCGGCGCCCGCCGCCGAAGACGGCGTCGAACTTCTCCTGCTGGATCTTCTCGGTCAGCGGCACGGTCTGGAGCGGGTTACGGGTCCCGTCCGGACGCTCGCGCAGCTTGCCCGCGTCGATGTACTCCTGCACGGACGCGACGTGCAGGCGCAGGCCGTGCTTCTCGACCGTGCGGTCGCGGTAGTCGAGGACCTCGGGGAAGTTGTGCCCGGTGTCGACGTGCAGCAGGGAGAAGGGAATCGCCGCCGGGGCGAAGGCCTTCAGCGCCAGGTGCAGCATGACGATGGAGTCCTTGCCGCCGGAGAAGAGGATCACCGGCCGCTCGAACTCGCCCGCCACCTCGCGGAAGATGTGCACGGCCTCGGACTCCAGCGCGTCCAGGTGGCTGAGCGCGTAGGGGGAATCAGTGTCCTCGGTCACTGTGGCTACGGTCGTCATGCGGCGAGACCCCTCTCGGTGAGCAGCGCACGGAGCGCTGCCGCGGACTCCTGCACGGTCTGGTTCTGCGACTCGATGCGCAGGTCGGGCGATTCGGGTGCCTCGTACGGGTCGTCGACACCGGTCAGGCCGGTCAGTTCACCGGCCGCCTGCTTGGCGTACAGGCCCTTCACATCGCGGTCGGAGCACACCTCCACGGGCGTCGCGACGTGCACCTCCAGGTATCCGGTGCCGCCGGTCTGGTGGCGCTTGCGGACGGCCTCGCGGCTGTCCGCGTACGGCGCGATGACCGGGACGAGCGCCAACACGCCGTTACGGGCCAGGAGTTCGGCGAGGTAGCCGATGCGCTGGACGTTCGTGTGCCGGTCCTCGCGGCTGAAGCCGAGGCCCGCCGAGAGGTACTCGCGGATCTCGTCGCCGTCCAGCACCTCGACCTTGCGGCCCTCGGCGCGCAGCGTGTTCGCCAGCTCGTACGCGATGGTGGTCTTGCCGGCGGACGGCAGACCCGTGAGCCAGATCGTGGCTCCGGTCACTTGGTTCTCCAAAGTCCGTGTTTCGTTCATGAGTTCAGGCCCGGTCAGCCGTGCAGTCCGCACTCGGTCTTGGCCTGTCCCGCCCACCGTCCGGCGCGCGCGTCCTCACCTTCGAGGAGGCGGCGGGTGCACGGGGCGCAGCCCACGGAGCCGTAGCCGTCCATCAGGAGCGGGTTGGTGAGCACGCCGTGCTCGGCGACGTAGGCGTCGACGTCGTCCTGCGTCCAGCGGGCGATCGGCGAGACCTTGACCTTCTGCCGCTTCTCGTCCCAGCCGACGACCGGGGTGTTGGCGCGGGTCGGGGACTCGTCGCGGCGCAGGCCCGTGGCCCACGCGGCGTACCCGGCGAGCCCTTCTTCCAGGGGCTTCACCTTGCGCATCGCGCAGCACAGGTCGGGGTCGCGGTCGTGCAGCTTCGGGCCGAACTCGGCGTCCTGCTCGGCGACGGTCTGCCGGGGCGTGAGCGTGATGACGTTGACGTCCATCACGGCCTCGACGGCGTCCCGGGTGCCGATCGTCTCCTCGAAGTGGTAGCCGGTGTCGAGGAATACGACGTCCACGCCGGGCATCGCGCGGGAGGCGAGGTGGGCGACGACCGCGTCCTCCATGGACGAGGTCACGCAGAACTTCTTGCCGAAGGTCTGCGCCGCCCACTGGAGGATCTCCAGCGGGGACGCGTCCTCCAGATCGCGCCCGGCCTGCTCGGCGAGCGCCTTCAACTCATCCGTGTCCGTGGGGGCCTGAGCTGTCGTCATATCTGTTCCCCTCCACCGTCGTTGCGCTGAACCCCGCGGGCGAGCAGCCCGCGGAACTTCAACGTGAAGGCTCGATTGCAGGCCGCGCATTCCCAGGCGCCGTGACCTTCTTCGCCGGGGCGAAGGTCCTCGTCACCGCAGTAGGGGCAGTAGAAGGGCGCGGCACGCTCGCTCATGAGAGGGCCTCCGCGGAGGCACGCGCGGCCCAGGTCGCGAACCGCTCGCCGTCCTCGCGCTCGGCCTCGTAGTTCTTGAGGACGCGCTCGATGTAGTCCGGCAGTTCGGCCGACGTGACCTTCAGGCCGCGCACCTTGCGGCCGAACCCGGCCTCCAGGCCGAGCGCGCCGCCGAGGTGCACCTGGTAGCCCTCGACCTGGTTGCCCTCGTCGTCGAGGACGAGCTGCCCCTTGAGACCGATGTCCGCGACCTGGATACGGGCGCAGGCGTTCGGGCAGCCGTTGAGGTTGATGGTCAGCGGCTCGTCGAACTCCGGGAGCCGCTTCTCCAGCTCGTCGATCAGCTGCGAACCGCGCTGCTTCGTCTCGACGATGGCGAGCTTGCAGAACTCGATGCCGGTGCAGGCCATCGTGCCGCGCCGGAACGGCGAGGGCTTGACCTGGAAGTCGAGCGCCTCAAGACCGGCGACGAGCGAGTCGACCTGGTCCTCGGTGACGTCGAGGATGATCATCTTCTGCTCGACGGTGGTGCGCAGCCGGTCCGAGCCGTGCGCCCCCGCCAGTTCGGCGATCTTCGTGAGCGTGGTGCCGTCCACCCGGCCGACGCGCGGCGCGAACCCGACGTAGAAGCGGCCGTCCTGCTGCTGGTGGACGCCGATGTGGTCGCGCCACTTCTGCGCGGGCTCCTGGGGCGCGGGACCGTCGACGAGCTTCCGCTTCAGGTACTCGTTCTCGAGGACCTCGCGGAACTTCTCGGCGCCCCAGTCGGCCATCAGGAACTTCAGGCGCGCGCGGTTGCGCAGGCGGCGGTAGCCGTAGTCGCGGAAGATGCCGACCACGCCGGCCCACACGTCGGCGACCTCGTCCAGCGGCACCCACGCGCCGAGACGCTGCGCGAGCTTGGGGTTGGTGGACAGGCCGCCGCCGACCCAGAGGTCGAAGCCGGGGCCGTGCTCGGGGTGCTCGACGCCGACGAAGGCGACGTCGTTGATCTCGTGGACCACATCCTGGACAGGGGATCCCGAGATCGCGGTCTTGAACTTGCGCGGCAGGTTGGAGAACTCCTTGCTGCCGATGTACCGCTCGTGGATCTCGTCCACGGCGGGCGTGCCGTCGATGATCTCGTCGGCGGCGATGCCGGCCACCGGGGAGCCGATGATCACTCGGGGGCAGTCGCCGCAGGCCTCGGTCGTGGACAGGCCCACGGCCTCCAGCTTGTCCCAGATCGCGGGAACGTCCTCGATGCGGATCCAGTGCAGCTGGATGTTCTGCCGGTCGGTGATGTCGGCGGTGCCCCGCGCGTACTGCTCGGAGACCTCGCCGATCGCCCGCAGCTGCGGAACGGTCAGCCGGCCGCCGTCCACGCGCACGCGCAGCATGAAGTACTCGTCGTCCAGCTCCTCCGGCTCCAGGACGGCCGTCTTGCCGCCGTCGATGCCGGGCTTGCGCTGGGTGTACAGGCCCCACCAGCGCATGCGTCCGCGCAGGTCCTGGGGGTCGATGGAGTCGAAGCCGCGCTTGGAGTAGATCGTCTCAATACGTGTCCGTACATTGAGACCGTCGTCGTCCTTCTTGAACTGCTCGTTGCCGTTGAGCGGAGTGAAGTGGCCCACGGCCCACTGGCCCTCGCCACGGTGACGGCTCACCTTGCGGCGGGGCGTGACGGGGGTAGGCGTATCCGGGGTGGCAGCCATGGATGTGTGTCCTTCAGGCAGGCTTAAGGCGGCTCTGACCAGCGCACTTCGCGGCAAGGGCGCGGCGGTGCGCAGGGGATCAGGTGTAACGAGAGATCGGCGGTGCTGGAGAGATCAGCGCGCCGGACAGATGGCGCTGGACATGCGGCCGAAGTCGACGTGGCGTCGACTCACCAAGGCGGTTCCAGCTGTAGACATGACGAAAGCGTGTCACGGGACTTTGGGCCCGGTCCACCATCGTCCGCAATCTGGACGAGATCGTCTCGGATCGTGGACGAAAGTGGCGCCGGTCACAGCGGTGGGGAGTTGCTCAACGGGCAGGCGGGGCGGGCTCAGGCGGCGGGAAGGGCCCCCGGCCACGGGCCCGCGGTCGGAAGGTCCGGCTCCTCTTCGGTCGCCGTGTGGAACAGCTTGAAGCCGCGCCGCTCGTAGTTGGCCATCGCGTGCTCCCCGTCCTTGCTGCACGTGTGCAGCCACACCCGCTTCGTCGGCTCCCGGTCGGGCCATCGCTCCGCCAGGTCCCAGGCGCGCGCGACCGCGTACGACAGCAGGTGCCCGCCGATCCGGCGCCCCCGGAACGCCGGGATCAGGCCGAAGTAGACGACCTCCACCACACCGTCGTCCTGCGCGTCCAGCTCCACGTACCCGGCGGGCGTGCCCTTCTCGTACGCGACCCAGGTCTCGGCGCCCGGACGCGACAGCTGCTCCTGCCACTGCGCATAGGTCCAGCCCAGCCGGTCGAGCCAGCGGATGTCGCTGCCCACCGACGCGTACAGGAAGCGGCTGAACTCCGGGGAGGGCACCTCGGAGCGCACGACGCGCACGTCGTCGCCCTCCGGCGGGACCGCGGGGCGCAGGTCGGACGGCGCGGTCTGCTCCAGCGACCACGTGGTGACGGTGAGGGTGTTGCTGCTGCTCATGCGGCACATCGGATCACGCCCGACGGGCTATGGCCAAGGCTGCCCGGAATGCGGGAAGATCCCGCAGCGCGCAACAGCGCCACCCCCCGCGCCATCCGTACCAGCCCAACCGGAGGTTGTACCGATGTCACGTCGCTCGACCCGTGGTGCGCTCGCCGCGACCACCCTCACCGTCGCCCTCGCCACGCTCGCCGCACCCGCCCTCGCCGCGCCAGGATCGGCGCAGGCCAGGGTCTTCATGGTCAACCCGGTGCAGTCCTCGGGCGACCAGTCCCTCACCGACGCCAAGGACTCCGCGACGGCGGTCCCGAGCGCCCAGTACGCCGCCGCCGCGCTGCGCAATCTCGACGGCAGTGGCGGCCTGTCCGGAAAGTGGGCCTACGTGAGATCCGAGACCGGCGCTGCCGCCAAGGTCGCGGACGCCGGGACCTACACCCGCCACGACGACCAGTTCGAGCAGGTGATGGCGTACTTCTGGGTCAACGAGGCGCAGGAGTACCTCCAGTCCCTCGGCTTCGGAACCGAACTGCGCGGCGCCAATGACCGCGCCCAGCCCGTCCGCATCAACCAGTGGGGCGCCGATAACTCCTTCTTCACCGACAAGAAGGCCGAGATCCGCTTCGGCAAGGGCGGCGTCGACGACGCGGAGGACGCCGAGGTCGTCGTCCACGAGTACGGGCACGCCGTGCACAACGCGCAGGTCCCCGGCTTCGGTACGTCCCTGGAGGCCGGCTCGATCGGCGAGGCGTTCGGCGACTACCTCGCGGTCGAGGTCGGCGCGGCGGCCGACGCCCGGTACGGCTGGCCGCGCAAGACGGACCTGGCGTGCGTCGCGGACTGGGACTCCGTCTCGTACACGTCCTCGGCGCCGCACTGCCTGCGCCGCATCGACACCGACAAGACGTACGCGGACCGGGTCGGGGAGGTGCACGCCGACGGCGAGATCTGGTCGCGCGCCCTGTACGACATCCGCCGCGCCCTCGGCGCCCGCACGGCCGACCGGATCATCGTGAACGCCCAGTTCGCCTTCGCCCCCGACACGAGCTTCGAGGCGGCGGCGAAGGCGACGGTCGCGACGGCGCGGCAGATGTACGGATCGGGAGCGGAAACGGCGGTGCGCAAGGCCTTCGTCGACCGGGGGATCCCGGGCGTCTAGGCCTTGCGCACGTGGTCGGGCGTCTCAGCCGTCGTCGCGGCTGCGGCTGAGGCGTCCCGGCCACCAGGACTTCGGGCCGATGTCCCGGACGAGTGCGGGGACCAGGAGAGAGCGGACGACCAGGGTGTCCAGGAGGACGCCGAAGGCCACGATGAACGCGATCTGCACCAGGAAGGCGAGCGGGATCACGCCGAGTGCGGCGAACGTCGCCGCGAGCACGACGCCGGCCGACGTGATCACGCCGCCCGTCGCGACGAGCGCCCGCAGGATCCCGTCCCTTGCCCCGTGCTCCAGGGACTCCTCGCGGGCCCTCGACATCAGGAAGATGTTGTAGTCCACGCCCAGCGCGACCAGGAACACGAACCCGTACAGCGGCACGGACGCGTCGGTGCCGCTGAAGCCGAACACGTGCTGGAAGACGAGGGAGGAAATGCCCAGTGTGGCCACGAAGTTGAGGGCCACCGTCGCCACCAGGAGCAGTGGCATCAGCACGGACCTCAGCAGCCCGACGAGGATCACCAGGATGATCGCGAGGACCACCGGCACGATCAGCATGCGGTCGCGCTCGGCGGTCTGCTGGGTGTCGTACTGTTGCGCGGTGTAGCCGCCGACGAGCGCGTCCGCGCCGTCGATGGAGTGCAGGCTCGTGCGCAGACCGGCGACCGCCTCCTTGGCGGCGTCGCTGTCGGCCGGGTCCTCCAGCGTGACGTCGACGCGGACCTTGCCGTCCACGACACGGGGCGAGCCGCCGCCGGGACGGCCCTGCTCGCTCAGGACCGCCGCGCTCGCGACGCCGTCGGCCTTCTCGGACCGTGCGACGACCTCGTCCGCGTGGCGGGCGTCCGCGATCACCACGGCCGGGTTGCCCGAGCCGCCGGGGAAGTGCTCGGCCAGCGTGGCCTGCGCGGCGACCGAGGGGGCGTCGTTGACGAAGATCTCGTCGAGCGGCACGCCCTTCGACGTGAGGGTGGGCGCGAACGCGGCGCACACCAGCAGCCCGGCGAGGGAGATCGCCCAGATCTTGCGCGGCGCCCGCTCGACCGCCCGCGCGACGCGCCGCCAGAGGCCGTGCCCGGCCCCGGACCCGTCGTCGGCGCGCACCTTCGCGGGCCAGTACGCGGCGCCGCCGAGCAGCACCAGGGCGGCGGGCAGGAACGTGAGGGTGCTCAGGACGGCGCAGGCGATGCCGATGGCGCCGACCGGGCCGAGCGCGCGGTTGTTCGTGAGGTCGCTCAGCAGCAGCGCGAGCAGGCCGAGGGCGACGGTCGCGGCGCTGGCCACGATCGCCCCGGTCGAGCGGCGCAGTGCGGCCCGCATCGCGGTGAACCGCTCGGCGCCCGAGGCGAGTTCCTCGCGGTAGCGGGCGGTCAGCAGCAGCGCGTAGTCGGTCGCTGCGCCGATGACCAGGATCGACAGGATGCCCTGCACCTGTCCGTCGACGCGGACGACGTCGTGGTCGGCGAGTACGTAGACGACGGCGCAGGCGGCGCCGAGCGCGAACACCGCGCCGAAGATGATCACGAAGGGGAGCAGGACGCTGCGGTAGACCAGGATCAGGATCACCAGGACCGCCAGCAGGGCGACCGACAGCAGCAGCCCGTCGATCCCGGCGAAGGCGTCGGACAGATCGGCCTGGCTGGCCGCGGGTCCGGCGATGGCGGCGTTCGCGCCCGGCACCTTCGACGCCGCGGACTCGATCCTCTCGAGCGTCGGCGCGAGCTCGTCCCCCAGGTCGGGCCGCAGCTGGACGACCCCCTGCAGGGCCTCGCGGTCCTTCGACGGCAGGGCGGGCGAGACCTGCCCCACCACGCCGGGCTCGCCCTTCAAGGAACTCAACGCGCGGGTGGCGGCGGCCCGTTGGTCGTCGGTTATGGCGCCGTCTCCGTCGGCGGTCCACACGACCACCGCGGGGAGCGTCTCGTCCTCGCTGAAGGCGCGCTGAGCGTCGATCACGCGGGTGGACTCGGCGCCCTGCGGCAGAAAGGCGGCCTGGTCGTTGGTGGCGACCTCGCCGAGCTTCCCGGCGTACGGACCGAGCGTGCCGCCGACGGCGAGCCAGCCGAAGAGCAGGACGATCGGCACGAGCCAGCGGGCGCGTCGGTGGGTGCGGGGCATGGTTCTCCCAAGGAAGGCGGCCGGAAAGCTCAATCAAAAAGTATCTCAATGATTGAGTTAACTGGATGGTGGCATACGTCGTTCCTTCGGCCGCACCCGCCCCGGCGGATGCAGTCGGTCAGGGGTGAAGGGGGTTATGCGCGGGGGCTCTCCACCGCGGCGAGTTCCTGATTGAGCGAGCCGAGGAACCTCACGACGACGTCCAGCTCCGTCGCGCTGAAGTCGCCGCGCACCCGGTCGGCCGCCTCCGCGAGCGGCCCGAAGTACTTCCGCGCCCGCGCCTGCGCGCCCGGCACGTACTGCAGATGCACGACCCGCCGGTCCGCGCTCTCACGCACCCGCCGCAGATGCCCCGCCCGTTCGAGCCGGTCCACGCAGGCGCTCACCGCGCCCGACGTCAGGCCGAGACGGCGGCGCAGCACGCTCGGGGTGACGGGCTCCGTGGCGTCCAGGACGACGGCGAGCGCCTGTACGTCCGTGGGGTGCAGGTCCTGGCCGGAGGCGAAGCCGTGCACGACGCGGGTCAGCTCCCCGTTGAGGCGGCGCAGCTCCACCGCGAGGCGCCGCAGGTCCGATGGCGCGGACGCGGCCCCTTCGTCGGTCTCCCCGGTCTGTCCACCCACGCCCACCACGACTTCTCTTCCACTTGAACCTGTACGAGGCTGCGCCAGCTTACTCGGGCCGCAGGTCGGGGCGTCGGATCACGTCGAGGGGTACCCGACGCCACGGGCTCTTGCGGTTCGCCGGGTCGAGCAGGGACTTCACATGCGCGTCGGCGACGTCCTGCGCGGGCAGCAGGGCCTCGGAGGGCGTGCCCCGGGCGCCCTCCCGCCAGACCGAGAGGCCGAGGAGGTAGTGCTCGCCGTACTCCTGCCACGTCTCGTACGTGCCCGCCACCCGCGGCACCACGTTCTTCAGCAGGTTCCAGGTGTCCGCCTCGGTGAGCAGCCCGGCGGCGAAGCCACACCGCGCCATGTCCGCGTACAGGGCGATGTCCCAGGCCAGCGGCTCGACGCCGAGCCGCGCCCGGACCTGCTCCCGGAACCCCGACCGCGCCAGCGCCCCGAGCCGCCCGATCAACTCGTCCCGGTTCCCGGTCTCCCACTGCTCGACCAGCCGCCGCCGCGCCTTGGCCTCGTCGACCCGGGCGAACGGATGCAACGTGCCGCGGGACGCGTCCCTGCCCGTACGCACGGGCGCGCTCAACGACACCATCCAGAGCTGGTGCGGCGTGAGGGGCGTCCGGTATATGCGCCGTGTCCTCGGCTTGATGAGTGTGAAGCCCATGGGCGCGGACTGTACCGAACACGTGATCGCGTCTGCCCGGGGCGGCCCATCATCCCTCTCGGGTGCGCAACGCCGGTACGGCCAATTCAAGCCCCGCCGGCGATTGAGGCGCGGGGTCCGGGGCAGAGCCCCGCGACGTGGGCACGGTCACCCGCAACAAGGTCACCGCCGCGCCAACGCCACCGCCAGCTCAAACGCATTCCGCACAGACCCCGTGTTCGCGGCCCCCCGCCCGACCAGGTCAAACGCAGTGCCATGCGCAGGCGTACAGATCGGAATCGGCAACCCGCCCGCGATGGTCACACCCCCGTCGAACCCCATCAGCTTCATCGCGATCTGCCCCTGGTCGTGGTACATCGTGAGCACCCCGTCGAACTCTCCGGCCCGCGCCTTCAGGAAGATCGTGTCGGAGGGGAAGGGGCCGCTCAGGTCGAGCCCCGCCTCGCGCAGCCCGGTGATCGCGGGCGTGATGATGTCGAGTTCGTGGCGCCCGAAGTGACCGTTCTCGCCCGCGTGCGGATTGAGCGCGCACACCCCGATGCGCGGCGCCTCGACACCCGCGCCGCGCAGCACCCGGTCCAGGAGCCGGCCCGCCGCCGTCACCCGCTCGTACGTGATCCCGGCCGCGACGTCCGCGATGGAGACGTGCGAGGTGACGCGCGCGGTCCACAGGCCCGGCACCACGTTCAGCTCGGAGGTGAAGGAGTCGACGCCCAACACCTCCTCGAACCAGCGCAGTTCGTCGCTCGTCGTCATCCCGGCCAGATGCAGGGACGACTTGTTGAGCGGCGCGAACAGCATCGCGTCGACGTCACCGGCCCGCGCCAGATCGAGCCCGGTCCTCAGGTGGCCGAGCGCCCAGCGCCCGCCCTCCTCGGTCGCCGCCTTGCGCTGGAAGCCGCCCTCCGGACGCTTCGCGGCAGGCGGCGCCGGGTGCAGCAACTCCCGTGCCCAGCCCAGGTCCACGCCCGCGTCCTCGCCGGCCGAGCGCAGCTCCTCCTCGTCGGCGAGCAGGACCAGATCGGCCGACTCGCGGGTCTTGGGGTCGGCGAGGAGCCGGGCCACGAGCTCGGGCCCGATCCCGGCGGGATCGCCGAACGTGACGGCTACACGCGGCAGTTCACGGGACCGTTCGACAGGATGCGTACTCATGAGGTCTTCTCCGGAGTCTTGGTTTCGGCGGCCGGCGCGGCGGCCTCGGGGACGGTGCGGGCGCGGCGCAGCCGCCGCGTCACCGGCGGCCCCGCCACCAGCACCACGGCGAGCAGCAGGATCGACACAGCGGCGGGGCTGTGCAGAATGAGCAGCGAGTCCTCGCCCGAGAGCGCCGACGTCTGCACCAGCGCCTTCTCGAACAGCGGGCCGATCACCAGGCCCAGGACCAGCGGGGCCACGGGGAAGTTGAGCCGCTTCATCGCGTAGCCGACGAGCCCGAAGAACAGCACGATCCAGATGCTGAACATGCTGTTCTTCACGGAGTACGCGCCGATCAGCGAGGTCACGATGATCAGCGGGTACAGGAACGCGTAGCGCACGCGCAGGAGTTGGGCGAAGACGGGCGCGAGCGGCAGGTTGAGGATCAGGAGCAGCAGGTTGCCGATGAAGAAGGAGACCAGCAGGCCCCACACCAGCTCCGGCTGGTTCTCGAAGAGCAGCGGGCCGGGCTGGATGCCGTAGACGAGGAACGCACCGAGGAGCACGGCCGTCGTCGCGCCGCCGGGGACGCCGAGGACGAGGGTCGGCACGAAGTTGGCGTTGGAGGCGGAGTTCGTGGCCGCGTCCGGGGCGACGACGCCCTCGATGGCGCCCGTGCCGAGCTGCTTGCGGTTGCGGGAGAACCGCTTCTCCGCCCCGTACGCCATGAACGAGGCGAGCGTCGTGCCCGCGCCCGGCAGACAGCCGAGGAGGAAGCCGAGAACCGTGCCGCGCGCGGTCGGCGCCGCCGCCCGCTTCAGGTCCTCCTTCGTCAGGAGCAGATCGCGGAAGCGCGCGCGGATCGGCTCGGCCATGCCGATGTGCAGCTGGTTGAGCAGCTCGCCGATCGCGAACAGGCCGATCATGACCTCGACGAACGGGATGCCGCCGAACAGGTCGATCTGCCCGAACGTGTAGCGGGGCGTGCCGCTGCCGCCGTCCACGCCGACGCAGCCGATGAGCACGCCGGTCAGCCCGAGCGCCATGCCGAGCAGCAGATTGCGGCCGGAGAAGACGACGATCGTGCACAGGCCAAGGATCATCACGGCGAGCATTTCCGGCGGCCCGAAGTCGAGTGCCAGGTTGGCGAAGAACGGGGCGACCGCCATCAGCGCGACCAGCGACACCATCGCCGAGACGAACGCGCCGAGCGCCGAGATCGCGAGCGCGGGCCCGGCTCTCCCGGCCCGTGCCATGCGATAGCCGTCGAGGGTGCTGACCACCGACGAGGCCTCGCCCGGTGTGGCGATGAGGATCGCGGTGATCGTCGCCCCGAACTGGGCGCCGTGGTAGATCCCCGCCAGCATGATCAGCGCGGTGAGCGGCGAGAAGGTGAGCGTGACGGGGATGAGGATGGCGACACCCGTCGCCGAGCCGAGCCCCGGCAGAATCCCGATCACGGTGCCGAGCAGCACACCGACGAAGCACCACAGCACGTTCTCAGGGCTGAGCGCGGCACCGAATCCGGTGACGAGATGGTCGATCACAGCTGGCTCCAGACGGCGGGGTCGAAGAGACCGAACGGCAGCGGAATGCTGAGGACCGTGATGAACAGCAGGTAGGAGACCGCGAACACGAGCACGGCCACGAGCACGCTGCGCGCGAGCGGCTGCCTCTCCACGACCGCCGTGAGGAACAGCGTCATCAGCGTCAGCGCGGGCAGCAGCCCGAGGAACGGCACGAGCAGCGCGGTGACCACCATCGTCACGACGACCACGATCAGCTTCGTGCGGACCCGGTGCGCCTCCTCGGCGTCGACCTCGGCGGCCTCCTCGACGTGCCCGTCGCCCTCCAACACCGAACCCGTACGCAGTTCCTGACGGATCAGCAGCAGTCCGAGCGCAGCGAGCAGCAGGCCCGCCGTGCGCGGCATCACGCCGGCGCCGATGGTGCCGTCCTCCGGCTGGGTCCACGGGTAGGCGAAGGAGCCAGCGAAGAACAGGGCGCCGAGCGCGGTCAGGGCGCCGTACGCGAGGAGCACCGGGCGGCGCGCCCGCGAAGGGGTCGGGGTGGTCACGTGAGGTCCTCCTTCACCTGGGCGTCGTACCGCTTGAGGTACGCGGCGAACTCCGGGCCGCTGCGCTGCGCGGGCGTGAGCATGTCGGCCTTCAGGTACTCGCGGTACGCCTTCGACTTCATGGCGCGCTCCAGCGACCTGATCCAGTACCTGCGCTGTACGTCGTCGATCCCGGCGGGCGCGAACACCCCGCGCCACAGCGTGACTTCGGCGTCCAGACCCTGCTCCTTGGCGGTCGGTACCTTGCCGAGCACCGGGTCGTCGTAACGCTTCGCGGTCATGGTGCACAGCGCCTTCATGTCACCGCTCTGCAGATACGGCTTGGCCGACGACGCACTGGAGGGCGCGATGTCGATCTGTTTGCCGAGCAGCCCGGTGAGCACCTCGCCGGTCGAGCCGTAGGGCACGACCCCGAACTTCCCGCCCTGCTTCTTGAACTTGCCGATCACCAGCGCGTCCGCGCCGGTCTTGCCGCTCGACCCGGTGACGACACGCTTCTCGCGCGCGGCCTTCACCACGTCCGGGCAGGTCTTGTACGGGGAGTCCTTGCGCGCCACGACGATCCGGGAGTCCTCCGCGAACATCATCAGCGGCGTGAACGACTTGTACGTGAACGGCACGTCGTAGACGAGCGGGAGCGTGTTGAGGGCGCCCTCCGCGACGAGCAGCGCGTTGCCGTTCCCCTCCTCCGCGAGGAAGCCGGCCCAGCCGACGGCGCCCGAACCGCCTTCCTTGTTCTCGACGTTGACGTGGTAGCCGCCGTCGAGCTCGTTGAGCCCCTGGGCCATGACGCGCGCCGAGCGGTCGCTGCCGCCGCCGGGCGCGAACGCGACGAGGGCGGAGACCGAACCGCGCGGGTGCCAGTCCTTCGGCACCTCGGGGGTGGCGTTGAGCAAGGTGCACGAGGTGAGTGCGGTGACCAGTGCCGTGGCTCCGGCGAGCCGGCGCGCCGCACGCAGTGGTGACGTCATCGTCGACCTTCCTGCGGATCCGAGATCCTATGGGATATGGCCGTGACCGTAGGTGCGCCGAAGGAGCCGTGACAAGAGGCGTGCGTGAATTGCCGCCACGTGGCCGGAAGTTGATCCGCGGATGTGCTCTGCCGCTACGCGTCGTCGAGCGAGCGCCGCTCGACGCCCTCCAGGTGCGTGCGCATCGCGCGGGCCGGCGCCTTCGGGTCGCCGGACTCGAACGCGGCCAGGATCGCGGTGTGTTCGGCGATGGCCTGGTCGATGTCAAAGGTGCCGTGGTCGACGGTCTGCCGCATCCGGTGCACGTGAGCGCTCAGGGACTCGGCCATCTGTGCCATGAACCGGTTCTGCGCGGCCTGGATGATCAGCAGGTGGAAGGCCCAGTCGGCGGCGAAGTACTCGCGCAGGTCGGAGTTGTCCGTCGCGGTCGCGTCGCCGCCGCGCAGCTTGCGCACGCGGTGCGCGGCCAGCACGTGCCGGGCGTGAGCGGCCCGCAGCTCCGGCACCAGGTCCTCGGTGTGCGCGACGGCCCGCTCCACCGCTCCCAGCTCCAACATGATGCGGGCGTCGAAGAGTTCGGTGACCTGCTCGGGGGAGAGCGGCGGCGCCACCTTGTAGCCCTTGAGCGCGACCCGGTTGACCAGGCCCGTGTGCTCCATCTGAACGAGGGCCTCGCGGACCGGGGTCGGCGAGACGCCCAGCTCGCGGGCGAGCGAGTCGATGCCGAGCGAGGAGCCGGGCGGCGTCGAGCCGTCGAGCAGCTTCTCCAGGATCGCGTCGTAGACCCCGTCGCGCAGCGCGCGGCGTGCCACGAGCGGGGAGGTGGGGCTCTGCGGGTGGGTGCTCTTCGGGCTCATCTCGCCGTCCAGGTTATCCGAGGGGAGGTGCGGACAGTCTGTCGGGGACAGAATAGATCCTATAGGGTCTACGATTCATCAGGGATTGCCAGCGTGAGTTCTCAGCGTGGATCGCCCGGCCGACGAGGGAGTCGCCCATGCCCCGCAGCACCACCAAGTCCGCACCCACCGCCCGTGACTGGCCCATCGGGGCCGCCCTGCTCCAGTTCCCCGACGCCCACAACGCCCCCACCGAGCAGTGGAGTTCGGTGTTCGACGAGGTGGCGGGCGAGGGCTTCGACCACGTCGACCTCACCGACAGCTGGGTGCGCCCCGGCGACCTCGACGTCGACCGTAGGGGCGAACTCGCCCGGGCGCTCAAGGAGTCGGGCCTCGGCGTCACTGCGATCTCCGCGATCCGCCGCAGCGTCATCGACCCCGACGAGGGCGCGGCCCGCGCCCACCTCGCGTACCTCCTGCGCACGATCGACGCGGCGGCCGACCTCGGCACCGGCGTCGTATCGGTGGGCCTGCACCGCGAGTTGACGCAGGCCCAGCAGGAAGCCCTGTGGTTCTGGCACGAACCGGGCGCCACCGACCCGATTGGCGACTTCCCCACCTGGGAGCGCGCGGTCACGCGCCTGCGCGAACTCGGCGAACGCGCCGCAGAGCACGGCATCCGCCTCTCGCTGGAGATGTACGAGGACACCTACCTCGGCACCGCCGACAGCGCGGTGTCCCTCGTCACCGACATCGGACTGCCGAACGTCGGCCTCAACCCCGACATCGGCAACCTCGTCCGGCTGCACCGCCCCGTCGAGGACTGGCGGTCCATGTTGCGCAAGACGCTCCCGCACACCAACTACTGGCACATCAAGAACTACTACCGCGACCACGACCTGGCCACGGGCGCCTACTTCACCCACCCCGCGCCCTGCGAGGGCGGACTCATCAACTACCGCGAGGCGCTCGCCATGGCCCTCGATCACGGCTTCGACGGCCCGATCTGCGTCGAGCACTACGGCGGCGACGGCCTGGGCGTCTCCGCCGCCAACCGCGACTACCTGCGGCGTGTCCTGCGCGCCCGCCTCGGGGCGTGATCCGGATGCCACCGCTGATCAACGACGCCCGCCGGTTCGCCCGCGAGGCCCTCGACGGCTTCGCCGCCGCGCACGCCGACCTCGTACGCCCCGTGCACGGCGGCGTCGTCCGCGCCTCCGCGACCCCGCCGGGGCAGGTGGCCGTCGTCCTCGGCGGCGGCAGCGGCCACTACCCGGCGTTCGCCGGCTGGGTCGGGCCGGGCTTCGCGCACGGCGCGGCCTGCGGCGAGATCTTCGCGTCCCCTTCGGCCGGGCAGATCGCGTCCGTTGCGCGGGCCGCCGAGAACGGCGGGGGAGTCCTCTTCGGCTTCGGCAACTACGCGGGCGACGTCCTGCACTTCGGCCAGGCCGCCCAGCGGCTGCGCGCCGAGGGCGTCGACGCCCGCGTCCTCACCGTCACCGACGACCTTGCCTCGCACCCCGAACCGGACCAACGCCGTGGCATAGCGGGCGACTTGACCGTCTTCAAGATCATGTGCGCGGCGGCGGAACGCGGCTCGGGGATCGACGAGGTCGAGGCGATCGGCCGCCGTGCCAACGCCGCCACCCGCACCCTCGGCTACGCCTTCGACGGCTGCACCCTGCCCGGAGCGCCCCGCCCCCTGTTCTCCGTGGCCCCCGGCCGGATGGCCCTCGGCCTCGGCATCCACGGCGAACCCGGCCTGGACGAGGCCGAGTTGGCCGACGCCGACACGATCGCCGACCGGCTCCTGGACGGCGTACTGAAGGAGGCGCCCGACGGTGCGCGGCGCGCAGCGGTCCTCCTCAACGGGCTGGGCGCGACCAAGTACGAGGAGCTGTTCGTCGTCTACCGAAGGGTCGCGGAGCGGCTCGCCGCCGCCGGGATCGAGCCCGTCGCCCCCGAGGTCGGCGAGCACGTCACGAGCCTCGACATGGCGGGCCTCTCCCTCACCCTCACTTTCTTCGAAGACGACGACGAACTCGCGGAGTTGTGGCGGGCCCCGGCCCTCGCCCCCGCGTTCCGGCGCGGCCACCTCGCCCCGCGCCCCGACCGCACCGACGACCTCACCGCCACCGCGAGCCCACCGGACCCGGCCCCCGGCACCCCCGAATCCCGCCGCTCCGCCGCCCGCGCCGCCGAGGCCCTGCACACCCTCCGAACCACCGTCGCCGCACACGAGGAACGGCTCGGCGCCCTCGACGCGGTGGGCGGCGACGGCGACCACGGCATCGGCATGCGGCGCGGCGCCGACGCCGCCTGCGAGGCCGCCGACCGGGCGCTCGCCGCGGGCGCCGGAGCCGGCACCCTCCTCGTCCGGGCGGGCGAGGCCTGGTCCGACGGCGCGGGCGGCACCTCCGGCGCGCTCTGGGGCGCCGCCCTCACCGCGGCCGGCACGGTGGCCGGCGACCGGGACCCGGTGACGTACGCCCAACTCGTCCGCGCTGTACGGGAGTCGGTCGACGCGATCGTCCGCATCGGCGGCGCACGCCCCGGCGACAAGACACTCGTCGACTCCGCCGCCCCCTTCGCCGACCGCCTCCCGCACGACGGCTGGGCGGCAGCGGCGCGCGCCGCGACCCGCGCCGCCGAGGAGACCGCCCGCATCCCGGCCCGCCTCGGCCGCGCCCGCACCCACGGCGACCGCACGCTGGGCACCCCCGACCCGGGCGCCGTCTCCTTCGCCCTGATCGTCACGGCACTCACCCCGCAGGAGGACGCATGAACACGTGGCGCGTGGTCGTCGGCTGCGACAGCGCGGGCCTCGACTACAAGGAAGCCCTCAAGGCCGACTTGAAGGACAGCCCCGCCGTCCGCGAGGTCATCGACGCGGGCATCACGCCCGGCGGCGAGGACACCGCCTACCCACACGTCGCCGTCGACGCCGCGCGGCTCGTCGCCGAGGGCCGCGCCGACCGCGCCCTGCTCGTGTGCGGCACCGGACTCGGCGTCGCCATCGCCGCGAACAAGGTCCCCGGCATCCGCGCCGTCACCGCCCACGACTCCTTCTCCGTGGAACGCGCCGTGCTCTCCAACGACGCCCAGGTCCTCTGCCTCGGCCAGCGCGTCATCGGCCTGGAACTCGCCCGCCGCCTCGCCCGCGAATGGCTCACCTACACTTTCGACCCGCACTCCGCCTCGGCCGCGAAGGTCGCCGCCATCACCACGTACGAGCAGGAGGACAGCGCGTGAGCCGCTGGATCGGGACCAGCTTCAAGATGACCAAGACCCGTTCCGAGGCCGCGGCTTACGCGGCGCGCGTGCGGGCCGCGGTCGGCGACGGCATCGACGGCGTGCGGCCCTTCCTGATCCCCTCGGCGACCGCCGTCTCCGTCGTCGCCGACACGCTCGGCCCCGGCTCGCCCGTCCTGACCGGCGTACAGAACGCCCACTGGGAGGACGAGGGCGCCTGGACCGGCGAGATCTCGGTGCCGCAGGCCGCCGACGCGGGCGCCAGGCTCGTCGAGATCGGGCACTCGGAGCGGCGCGCCCACTTCGCCGAGACCGACGACACGGTCCGCCTCAAGACGGCGGCGGCCCTGCGGCACGGCCTCACCCCGCTGGTCTGCGTCGGCGAGTCCGCCGCTGCCAGGGACGCGGGGCGCGGCGCCGACGTCGTACGCGCGCAGGCCGAGGCGGCGCTCGAAGGCCAGTCGGACCCGGGCGCGGTGCTGCTCGCCTACGAACCGGTCTGGGCGATCGGCGCCGACGGCAGGCCTCCGCGCCCCGAGGAGATCGCCCCCGCGCTCGCGGCCCTCGCCGAACTCCCGGTGCGCGCCGTGCTGTACGGGGGCTCGGTCGACCTGGGGAACGCGCCGTGGTTGCTCGAGCTTCCGGGGGTGCAGGGGCTGTTCGTGGGGCGGGCCGCGTGGGATGTGGATGCGTATCTGAAGTTGGTTGCGTTGGGACTGTGACGCCTGATGACGCTTCCGGCGTCCTCAGCCGTCACAGTCCGCCGCGGAAGCGCACGTCACTCCCCGGCCTCCCGCGCCGTCGCCACCGCGGGCGCCACCGAGTGCGGAAGCAGGTCCCGCGGGTCCTCCGGCAGCAGCACCGCCACCTCCGCGTCGTCCGCGAAGCGGTAGGGGCGGTGCGCGAGGAGGGCGCCGAGGTAGCGGCGGACGCGGGACATCTCGGCGCGCACCGTCACCGTGCGGGCCCGGTCGCCGAACAGGTCGTCGGCCAGCTCAGACGCGCTGCGGCCCGCCGGGTGCAGCGCCAGGACGTACAGCAACTCGGCGTGCCGCGGGCTCAGTTCGTGGGTCCAGGTGGCCGCCGCCCCGGACACCTCCAGGGACCAGCGGCGCGGGCGGCTCACGTCGAGGGCTATTCGGGTCGCGTCGAGCGGGCGCGGCTCCTCGTCCACCAGCAGGAGCCAGCCGCCCGGCAGCGGCGTCACCCGACACGCCCCGAGCGCCGGCACCCAGCAGCAGCCCTCCGCGAGGGACCTGGGCAACGCCACCCGGTCCACCGGCGGCATCCCGGTGACCGCCGCCGCCCAGCCGAACTCGTCGACCGCCAGCGCCCGCCCGCTCATCCGCGCGAGGACCGGCGCGGCGACCGAACGCAGCCGCTCAAGGCCGCCCTGCAACTGTTCGCGCAGCCGGGCCTCGGCGAGCTGCGCCACCGAGTGCACCCACGACAGCGTCGCCGGGTGCATCGTGTCCACGGGTCCGCTGATGTCGACGACCCCGAGCAGCCGCCCGTCGCGCGGATCCGTCACCGGGGCGCCCGTGCAGATCCACGGGTGCTGCGACTGCACGAAGTGCTCGGCGGAGAACACCTGCTCGGGGCGGCGGGTCACCAGCGGCGTGCCGATCCCGTTCGTCCCGACGACGTCCTCCGCCCAGTGCGCGCCGAGTTCGAAGCCGAGCCGGTCGGCCATGCGCAGCACGCCGGGATGTCCCTCGCGCCACAGGATCCGGCCCTCGGCGTCGCTGATCACCATGATGTGCTGCGCCGCGTCGGCCACCGTCACCAGCGCCTCGCGCAGCATCGGGAGGAGCGGGAGGAGCGGTGAGGCCTGCCGCTTCTCCTCCAGCTCCTCCGCGGTGAGCAGACCCGCCCGGACGTCGTGGTCCGGGTCGACGCCGTCCCGCAGCATCCGCCGCCAGGAGTCGCCGATCACCGGTCGCGGTCGCACCCTCGGCCGCAACCCCGAGAGCGTGGCCTCGCGCACCCCCTTCAGCAGCCGGGACGAGTGGGCCACGTCCATGGCGGACAACCGCGTGAGGTCGATCGTCGAGTCCTTGTTCATGCGGAGGATCCTCGGTTGTGGGGAGTTGTGCCCATCCTGCACCTGAGAGCCCCGGCAAGGGTGGGTGTTCCCGAGGAACGTTGCAACCCCCTGCAACCCTGGTGAACACGCGTGCGGCGTTTGAGACTGGATGCAACGCCGTCGCGACGGCGTTCGAGCTCCTCTAGGGGCCTGATGAGCGGGGATGGTGCCGTGTCGGCGCAGCACCATCCCCGCGTCAGTATCCGGACCCGGGCCGGTGTCCGGGCACTCAGATCCGTGGCCGCGCCCGCTCCGCCAGCGCCGCCAGGTCCAGTGTGTGCGGCAGCGTCCCGAACCCCGCGCCCCGGTCGCCCCCGAACCGCGCCGCGCAGAACGCGTCCGCCACGTCGTCGGGCCCGTACCTCACCAGCAGCGAACCCTGGAGCACCAGTGCGATCCGCTCCGCGAGCCGCCGCGCCCGCGCCTCGATGCCGTCCAGGTCGCCGAGTTCGGTCAGCAGGTCCTTCACCGCCGCGTCGAGCCGGTGATCGGCGCCGCGTGCCCTGCCGACCTCGATCAGGAACGCGTTGAGTGCCTGCGGCTCCCGCTGCAACGCCCGCAGGACGTCCAGGGCCTGTACGTTCCCCGCGCCCTCCCAGATCGAGTTCAGCGGCGACTCGCGCAGCAGCCGCGGCATCCCGGACTCCTCCACGTACCCGTTGCCGCCGAGGCATTCGAGGGCCTCCGCCACCAGCGGCGTACAGCGCTTCGTCACCCAGTACTTGGCCGCCGGCACCGCGATCCGCAGGAAGGCCCGCTCCTGCTCGCTCCCGTCGTCGTACGCGGCGGCGAGCCGCAGCGCGAGCGTCGTCGCGGCCTCCGACTCCAGGGCCAGGTCCGCCAGTACGTTGCTCATCAGCGGCTGGTCGATCAGCTTCGCGCCGAACGCCTCGCGGTACGCGCAGTGGTGGGTCGCCTGCGCCACCGCCTGCCGCATCAGGGCCGCTGACCCGAGCACGCAGTCGAGCCGGGTCGCCGCCACCATCTCGATGATGGTGCGCACCCCGCGGCCCTCCTCGCCGACCCGGCGCGCCCACGTCCCGTCGAACTCGACCTCGGCCGACGCGTTCGACCGGTTGCCCAGCTTGTCCTTCAGACGCTGGAGGGCGAACACGTTGCGCGTGCCGTCCTCCAGGACGCGCGGCACGAGAAAACAGGTGGGTCCGGCGCTGGTCCGCGCGAGGACCAGGAAACCGTCCGACATCGGCGCGCTGCAGAACCACTTGTGTCCGGTGAGCGCGTACGTCCCCGCCTCGGACAGCGGTACGGCCCGCGTCGTATTGGCCCGTACGTCGCTGCCGCCCTGCTTCTCCGTCATCGCCATGCCGAAGAGCGCCCCGGCCTTGTGCGCGGCGGGACGCATCCCGGAGTCGTAGATCATGGAGGTGAGGAGGGGCTCCCACACGGCGGCGAGTTCCGGCTCCGCGCGCAGTGCGGGCACCGCCGCGTGCGTCATCGACAGCGGGCACAGATGTCCCGCCTCCACCTGCGACCACACCAGGAACGCCGCGGCGCGCCGCAGATGGCCGCCCGGCCGGGTCCACGCCGACGTGAGCCCCGCCGACACGCCCTTGCCGAGCAGCCGGTGCCAGGCCGGATGGAACTCCACCTCGTCGATCCGGTGGCCGTAGCGGTCGTGGGTGCGAAGGCGCGGCGGATTCTCGTTCGCGAGCCTGCCCCACTCCTGGGCCTGCGCGGAGCCGGCGGTGCGACCGAGAAGTGTGAGGTCCGCGAGGGTCTCGTCCAGAAGTGCCGGGTCCAGATGCCGCTTCAGACCCTGCGTCAGGGCCGCGTCGGCGGAGAAGACGTCGTACCCGACGAGCGGAGGGACCTGGTTGGTCACGGTATGCGTGCTGCCTGCCATGTCTGTCGAACCTACCCGCGCCACCGCAAACCCCACCACAGGGCGGGCCTGACGTCGGACGCCGTCCCTCGCGACGGATACCGTTGAGGCGTGCAGCCAGCAAGTGAATCCCCCGAACCGCCGTCCGGACGTCTTCACCGGGCGCGTGTCCTCTATCACAACGTCTCGAAACGGAAGACGGCCTGGCTGCTCCTGAAGGACACCGTCAACTCGTGCATGGAGTACCGCATCCTGGGCCTCGCGGCCGAGGCGGCGTTCTTCACGCTCCTGTCGGTCCCGCCGCTGCTGCTCTCCCTGGTGGGACTGCTCGCGTACGTCGACACCTGGACCGGCGCCGACACCATCGCCGGCGTCCGCGACAACATCCTGGAGGCCTCCCGCACGGTCCTCACCGACCAGGGCGTCAAGGAGATCGCGGAACCGATCCTGGACGACGTCATCAAGGGCGGCAGGCCCGACGTCATCTCCATCGGCTTCCTGCTCTCGCTCTGGTCGGGCTCGCGCGCGGTGTCGACGTTCGTGGACACGGTGACCGTGATGTACGGACTCGACGGCGTGCGCGGCATCGTGAAGACGCGACTGCTCGCCTTTCTGCTCTTCCTGGTGGGTCTTGTCGTCGGCGCGATAGCGCTGCCGCTGATGATCGCGGGCCCGGACGCGGTGATCGGCCTGGTGCCCTGGTCGCAGTCGCTCGTCCAGATCTTCTACTGGCCCGTGGTGCTCGTCCTGTCCATCGCGTTCCTGACGACGCTGTACCACGTGTCCGTGCCGGTGCGCTCGCCGTGGATCGAGGACGTGCCGGGCGCTCTCGTGTCGCTCGCGATGTGGATCCCCGGCAGCTTCCTGCTGCGCCTCTACCTCACCAACACCATCGAGGGGCCGACCATCTACGGCTCCCTCGCCGCGCCGGTCGCCGTGCTGCTGTGGATCGGCGTCTCGGCGTTCGCGGTGCTCGTCGGCGCCGCGGTGAACGCGGCGATCGACCGGGTGTGGCCCTCGGTCGCGACGGCCGCGGCGCGCGCCGCGAACGAGCGGCTGCGCACGGCGGCCGCCGCCGAGCAGGTGGCGCGGGCGGCCGCCCTCGACCTCCCGGACGACGACGAGGACCTGGAGGACGGCGACGACCCGGGCATGCCGTCCGAGTTCCCGGAACGCTGGTCGAAGTTCCTGCCCCCGGAGGACGTCACGTCCCGCCTGCGCACGCACGTCCGCAAGAACGGCGACGGGTCGGCGGACGAGGAGGAGTGACCGGGGCCCGGCTGGACCCCGGCCGGCCGGCTACTTCCAGGCGCCGGCCGCGGCCTCCCGCTCCGCGAACTCCGCGACTGTGCGCGGCCCGCGGCCGAGGACCCGCTCGACGTCACCGGTGAGCGAGGCGTTCCGCCCGTCGAGCAGCGTCGCGAACAGCTCCACCAGGAACGCCACTTCCTCCTCCGGCACCCCGAACCCGCGCAGTGTCGCCCCGTAGTCGGGCAACGGCACATACCGTTTCTCGGTCCCGGTCGCCGCAGCCACGGCCGCGACCGCCTCGCCCCACGTCAGCAGCTCGGGCCCGGTCAGATCCAGGACCTCGCCCGCGTACCGCCCCGACGCCTCGGCAAGCACCGCCACCGCGACCTCCGCGATGTCCGCCGCGTCGATGAACGGCTCGCGCAGGTCCTGCGGCGCCGCGAACGCCAGTTCCCCGCCGCGCACCTGGTCCGCGAGCGGGCCCTCGCTGAGGTTCTGCTGGAACCAGGCGCACCGCAGCACGGTCCACTCCGCCCCCGACTCCCGCAGCGCCCGCTCGGCCGGCAGCGCCTGGTCCTCGCCGCGCGCCGACAGCAGCACGAGCCGCCGCACCCCGAGCTCCACCGCCCGCCGCGCCAGCGCACCCACCAGGGCCGCGGCGTCCGGCGCCCCGATGTCCGTGGGGAAGGCCAGATACGCCCCGTCGGCGCCGCGCAGCGCCTCGTCCCAGGTCCCGGGCTCCTCCCAGTCGAACCGCACCGCGCCCGACCGGGAGGCCGCCCGCACGCTCAGCCCGGCGGCCCGGGCCGCGTCGGCGACCCTGCGCCCCGTACGACCGGTCGCCCCGGTCACCAGTACCGTCCGTGTGTTCCGCTCCGTCTGTGTCATGCCTCCACTCAACCGCCGCGCGCCACCGGCCGACATCGCCGAGCCGCTCACCGCCATACGCGTCCGTCCAGCTGCCTCTACGCTGCCCCCATGGACGTACTCGCAGGGCTTCTCGAAGGGCCGAGGGCGCGCGGGGCCTTCATGATCCGGGCCTGCTTCGAGCCGCCGTGGGCCGTGCGGATCGCCGACGAGGCACCGCTCTCCGTGATGATCATGGTCGAGGGCGAGGCGTGGATCCTGCCGGACGGCGAGGACGGCAAGCCCCGGCACATCCGCCCCGGCGACATCGCCATCGCCCGCGGCCCCGACCCGTACGTCTGCTGCGACGACCCGGCCACCGAACCCCGCGCCGAGATCGGCCCCGGCCAGGTGTGCCGCCCGCTGGGCCCCGCGCACATCGGCCGCTACAAGGACCTCGGCGTACGGGAGTGGGGCGAGTCCCCGGACGCCCCGGCGAAGATGCTCATCGGCACGTACCAGCTGCGCGGCGAGCTGACGTCGCGCCTTCTCGACGCGCTGCCCGCGCTGCTCGTGCTGCCCACCGAGGTGTGGCGCTGCCCGCTCACCCCGCTGCTCGCCGAGGAGATCGTGAAGGACGAGCCCGGCCAGGACGTCGTCCTCGACCGCCTCCTCGACCTGCTGCTGATCACCTCACTGCGCGCCTGGTTCTCCCGCCCCGAGGCCGACGCGCCCGCCTGGTACCGGGCGATGGGCGACCCGGTCGTGGGCCGCGCGCTGCGCCTCGTCCAGGACGAGCCGGCCCACCCCTGGACGGTCGTCGAGCTCGCCGAGCGGTCGGGGGTCTCGCGGGCCGCGCTCGCCCGCCGCTTCACGGAACTCGTGGGCGAGCCCCCGATGACGTACCTGACCGGCTGGCGCCTCGCGCTCGCCGCGGACCTGTTGAGGGAGGGCGAGGCGACCGTCGCGGCGATCGCCCGGCGTGTCGGCTACGGCAGCGCGTTCGCCCTGTCCACCGCGTTCAAGCGGGAGTACGGGGTGAGCCCGCAGGAGTACCGGACATGACCGGGAGCTACGAGGAGCGGGCGGCCGCGCGGGTGCCCGGGGCGACCGTGTGGACCCGGACGGTGGCGCGCGGCGGGGGAGCGGCATCCCCGGTCCTGCCCGACGGCTGCATGGACCTGATCTGGAGCGAGGGCCGGCTCTTCGTCGCGGGACCCGACACCCGCGCCCACCCCACGGGCCCCGGCGAGGGACGCCGCTTCGCGGGCATCCGCTTCGCCCCCGGCACGGCGCCCGGCTACCTCGGCGTACCGGCACACGAACTGCGCGACACCCGGGCCGAGTTGGCGGACCTGTGGCGCGGCGCCGACGCCCGGCGGCTGACCGAGCGCCTGGACGCGGCCGCCGACCCGGCGGCCGAACTGGAGGCGCTGGCCGCCCGCCTCGCCGACACCGCGGGCCCGCCCGACCCGCTGCTCACCCACGTGGCGCGGGCGCTCGACGCGGGCCGCACCGTCACGCAGGTCGCCGACGAGACGGGCCTCGGCGCCCGCACCCTGCACCGCCGCTCACTGGCCGCGTTCGGCTACGGGCCCAAGACCCTCGCCCGCGTCCTGCGGCTGCAACGGGCCCTGGCGCTGGCCCGCGCCGACGTCCCGTTCGCCGAGGCGGCGGCCCGGTCCGGCTATGCGGACCAGGCCCATCTCGCGCGCGACGTAAGGGAGTTGACCGGTACGACGCTGGGGCGGCTGCTCCTCAGGTGAGCGGCGCGAACAGGTCCACCTGGTTCCCGTCCGGGTCCAGCACGACGGCGTACCGCTGCCCCCACGGCGCGTCCCACGGCTTGGCCTCGCCGCGGTGCCCCGCCCCGGTCAGCTCCTCGTACGCGGCGTCGACGCCCCCGGCGTCCCCGCAGTGGAAAGCGAGCGCGATCCGGCCCCGGCCGTGCTCCTCGGCGGCCGGGACCGGGTCGAACATCAGCCGGATGCCGCCCGCCAACTCGGCCTCCACATGCGGGAGTTGCTCGGCGCCATCGGGGAACGTGAGGCCGAGGCGGCGGTAGAAGGCCAGCGAGGCGGACAGGTCGGTGGTGGCGACGCCGATGGCGTCCATACGGATACTGATCTCGTTCATGGGTCCCACCGTAGGAAGCGCGACCGTGACCCGTCTTGTACGAAACGGACACCGCGCGTCTCCTTGTGCACGCCCCGAAACCGCCGTACACGAGGCATATGGCCTATAACGAGACTCTCGTAGCGACCGCGCGGCCCGCGAGCCCGGTCACCCTGGAAGCCGATTACGACCCGGCCGTCTCCCGGTGGCTGTGGCTGGTGAAGTGGCTGCTCGCGCTGCCGCACTACCTCGTCCTGGCGTTCCTCTTCGTGGGCTCCGCCCTCGTCACCCTTGTCGCGCTGTTCGCGATCCTGTTCACGACCCGCTACCCGCGCCTCCTCTTCGACTTCAACGTCGGGGTGATGCGCTGGACCTGGCGCGTCGGCTACTACTCGTACGGCGCCCTCGGCACCGACCGCTACCCGCCGTTCACGCTCGGCCCGGCCCCCGACTACCCGGCCCGCCTCGACGTCGCCTACCCCGAGCAGCTCTCGCGCGGCCTGGTCCTGGTCAAGTGGTGGCTGCTCGTGCTGCCCCAGTGGCTGATCGTCTCGCTGCTCGTCGGCGGCTCCAGCACGGCGGGCGGTGTCGCGGGCCTGCTCACCTTCTACGCGGCCGTCGCCGTCCTGTTCACCGGTACGTACCCGCGCGGCATGTACGACCTCAACATCGGCCTGCACCGCTGGGCGGCGCGCGTGGCGGCGTACGGGGGACTGATGACGGACACGTACCCGCCCTTCCGCCTCGACCAGGGCGAGCGTGAACCCCACTAGCCTCCGGGCATGCCCGTCACGACACTCGTGCACACCCGCACCGCCGACTACCGCCACGACTCCATCCCGGGCGCCGTCGAGGCCCTGCGCACGCTCGGCTTCGACGTGCGGCACACCGAGGACCCGGCCGCGTTCGAGCGCGCGCTCGACGCCCGCCCCGACACGGTCGTCTTCCTCTCCACCAGCGGCGACGTCCTCACACCCGCCGGGCGCGAGCGGCTCGCGGCGTACGTGGACGGGGGCAGCGGCTTCGTCGGCGTGCACGCGGCGGCCTGCACGGAGTACGGCTGGCCGTACTACGGGGACCTCATCGCGGCCCGCTTCGACCGCCACCCCGCGTACCAGCCCGGCCGCGTCCGCGTCGCCGACCACGACCACCCGGCGACCGAACACCTGCCGCCCCACTGGGAGTTCACCGACGAGTGGTACGACTTCCGCTCCGACCCGCGCGAGGATCCGACGGTCCGGGTCCTCGCGTACGCCGACGAGTCCTCGTACGAGGGGGCGACGATGGGCGGTGACCACCCACTGGTGTGGTGCAGGGACCCCGCCCAGCCCGGCCCGGGCCGCATGTTCTACACGGCCCTGGGCCACGCCACCGAGGCCTACGCCGACCCGGCCTTCCGCGCGCATTTGGCGGGCGCGATCCACTGGACGGCGCGCCGGCCCTAGCGTCCGAGCGCCGCCGCGATCCCCGCCACCGCCCCCGGCCCGACCCGGCAGCAGCCGCCGATCAGCCGGGCCCCGGCGTCCCGCCACGCGGCCACCCGGTCCGGCGCGAACGTGGCACGGCCCGCCCAGGCGCGCGCCTCGGCGTCCCACTCCTCGCCGCTGTTGGGGTAGACGACGACGGGCTTGCCGGTGACCCGCGCGGCGATCCGCACCGCGCCCTCCACGTCTCCCGGGGCGCAGCAGTTGACGCCGACCGCGACGATCTCCTCGGCGTCCGCGGCCACCGCGAACGCCTCCTCCAGTGGCTGCCCGGCACGCGTACGTTCCCCGTCCACGCTGTACGAGAGCCAGGCCGGCACCCCGAGTCCTCGCGCCGCCCGCACCAGCGCCCGCGCCTCGTCCGCGTCGGGCACGGTCTCCAGGGCGAACGCGTCGGGCCCCGCCCCGGCGAGCACCTCCAGGCGCGGCCGGTGGAACGCGTACAGCTCCTCCTCGCTCAGCCCGTACCGCCCCCGGTACTCGGACCCGTCGGCGAGCATCGCCCCGTAGGGGCCGACGGACGCGGCCACCCACAGGGGCCGGTCGAACCCGGTGGCCGCGGCGCGCGCCAACTCCACGCTGGAGGCGATGAGTTCATCGGCCTTCTCGCGCCCGATGCCGCGCCGCGCGAAGCCCTCGAAGGTCGCCTGATAACTGGCCGTGATGGCGACGTCCGCGCCCGCCTCGTAGTACGCGCGGTGCGCCGCGACGATCGCCTCCGGCTCCTCGGCGAGCAGCCGCGCCGACCACAGCTCGTCGCTCAGGTCGTGCCCGGCGGCCTCCAGTTGGTTGGACAGGCCGCCGTCGAGCACGAGCGCGCCGGAGGCGAGGGCGCGGGTGAAGGATTCGCTGGTCATGATGGTGACGCTATCCGCCTCCGGCCGCCTACCGCACGGTGAGGACGAGCTTGCCGGCCACCCGCCCCGTGTCGCCCTCCGCGTGCGCCTTGGCGGCCTCGGCCAGCGGATACGTGTCGGCCACGTGCACCGCGAGCTTCCCCGACCCGACGAGTTCGGCGACGGCCCGCATGCCCGCCTGGTCGTGCTCGACGAGCATGGCGGTGGCCCGCACACCCAACTCCCGTGCTCGCGCGGCGACTTCATCGAAGTCGACCGGCAGTAGCGAGACGAGAATGCCGCCCGGCTTCAGCACGTCCAGGGAGCGCAGCCGGTCCGCGCCGCCGAGGGTGTCGAGGACGACGTCGATGTCACCGGTCTCGGCCGTGAAGTCCGCGGTGCGGTAGTCGATCACCTCGTCGGCGCCCAGGCCCCGGACGAAGTCGTGCTTGGCAGCCGACGCGGTCCCGATGACGTACGCGCCGCGCGCCTTGGCGATCTGTACGGCCACATGCCCCACGCCGCCGGCCGCCGCCTGCACCAACACCCGCTGCCCGGGCCCCACTTGGGCGACATCGACGAGGGCCTGCCAGGCGGTGAGCCCGACCAGCGGCAGCGCGCCCGCCTCGACATGGCTCAGCCCCTGCGGCTTCGGCACGAACGCGCGGGCGGGCCCGGCCACGTACTCGGCGTGCGAACCGGCCCCGTACGGATACGGCAGCATGCCGAACACCTCGTCGCCCGGCTCGAACAGCGAGACGCCGAGCCCCACGGCCTCGACGACCCCGGACACGTCCCAGCCGAGCACGAACGGCGGCTCGCCCAGGAACAGCCCGAACGCGCGGTGCTTGTAGTCGGTCGGGTTGAGGCCGGCCGCGTGCACGGCGACCACGATCTGCCCGATGCCCGGCTTCGGCCGAGGTGCGTCGATCTCGTGGAGCACCTCGGGCGCCCCGAGGGTGTCCTGGCCGATGGCCTTCATGGTGGCGGTCGCGGTGGTGTTGTCGTTGTCGCTCATGGAACCAGCCTGCGCCTCCGGAACCGACACCGACAATGGCAAGATGGCCATCCAGCGATAGAATCGTGCCATGAGCGGAACGCCCGAAAGCCCACCCCACCGCGTGGTCGTCCTCGCGCTCGACGGGGTCTACCCCTTCGAGCTCGGCATCCCGAAGCGGGTCTTCGGCTCCGCGGGCGACACCTACGAGGTGCTGACCTGCGCCGCGACCGAGGACCGCACCGTCCGCACGGACGCCGACTTCACGATCACCGTCGCGCACGGCCCGGAGGCGCTGGAGCGCGCGGACACCGTGATCGTCCCGCCGTACGACATGGCGCGCATCGGTGAGCCGCTGCCCGACGCCGAGCGGGCCGCGCTCGCCCGGATCCGGCCCGGCGCCCGCACCGTCTCGATCTGCACGGGAGCGTTCGCGCTCGCCGAGGCCGGGATGCTCGACGGCCGCCGCGCCACCACGCACTGGGCGCTCGCGGACCGCTTCCGCCGGATGTTCCCGCACGTCGACCTGGACCCGGACGTGCTGTTCGTCGAGGACGGCGACGTCCTGACGTCCGCGGGCGCGGCCTCGGGACTCGACGTCTGCCTGCACCTGGTGCGCTCCGACCACGGCAGCGCCCTCGCCAACTTCGTGGCCAAGTGCTGCGTCGTCCCGCCGTGGCGCGAGGGCGGCCAGGCCCAGTACATCGAGCAGCCCGTCCCCGACGCGGGCGACAGCGGCACCGCGCCCGCCCGCGCCTGGGCCCTGGAGCGGCTCGACCGGCCGCTCGCGCTGCGGGAGTGGGCCGCGCACGCCCGGATGAGCCCGCGCACCTTCGCCCGCCGCTTCCAGGAGGAGACCGGCACGAGCCCGGGCCGCTGGCTGATCCTGCAGCGCGTGCACCGGGCCCGCCACCTCCTGGAGTCGACCGACCTCCCGGTCGACCGCATCGCGGCGGAGGTCGGCTTCGCCACCGGCACCTCCCTGCGCCAGCACCTGCACGCCACGATCGGGGTCACCCCGCAGGCGTACCGCCGCACGTTCCGGGCGGGGCCGGTGACCGCCTCCGGGTGATCACCGGGTCACACGCCCTCGGGCCACTCCCACCGCTCCAGGTCCCGCAGCCACGCCCGCGCGTTGCCGTCGGAGGGCGCGCGCCAGTCGCCGCGCGGCGAGAGCGAACCGCCGGCCGACACCTTCGGCCCGTTCGGCATCGCGGACCGCTTGAACTGCGCGAACTGGAAGAAGCGCCGGCAGAAGTACTCCAGCCAGTGCTTGATCTCCGCGAGGTCGTACGCGCCGCGCTTGTCCTCGGGGAAGCCGGGCGGCCACTCGCCCGCGGCCACGTCGCGCCAGGCGTGCCACGCCAGGAACGCGATCTTCGAGGGCCGGAAGCCGTACCGCAGCACGTGGTAGAGCGTGAAGTCGTGCAGCGCGTACGGGCCGATCTTCGACTCGGTGGACTGCAGCTCCTCGCCGGGGACCAGCTCCGGGCTGATCTCCGTGTCGAGGATCGCGGTGAGGATCTTCCCGGCCTCGTCGCCGAACTGGTCGCTGCTGACGACCCAGCGGATGAGGTGCTGGATGAGCGTCTTCGGCACGCCGCCGTTGACGTTGTAGTGGCTCATCTGGTCGCCGACGCCGTACGTGCACCAGCCGAGCGCCAGCTCGGACAGGTCGCCGGTGCCGAGGACGATGCCGCCGCGCTGGTTGGCGAGGCGGAACAGGTAGTCGGTGCGCAGGCCCGCCTGGACGTTCTCGAAGGTGACGTCGTAGACCGGCTCGCCCTCGCCGAACGGGTGGCCCATCTCCTTCAGCATCAGACGCGCCGTGTCCGTGATGTCGAGCTCGGCGGCCGTGACGCCGAGGGCGTTCATGAGCGCGTGCGCGTTGGACTTGGTGTGATCGCCCGTCGCGAAGCCCGGCATCGTGAACGCCAGGATGTCGGTGCGGGGGCGGCCCGCCCGGTCCATCGCACGGGCCGCGACGATCAGGGCGTGCGTGGAGTCGAGGCCGCCGGAGACCCCGATGACGATCTTCGGGTTGCCGATCGCGCCCATGCGCTGCACCAGGCCCGAGACCTGGATGTTGTACGCCTCGTAGCAGTCCTGGGCGAGCCGCTCGGCGTCGGCGGGCACGAACGGGTAGCGCTCGACGCGGCGCTTGAGGCCCAGGTCGGTGCTCGTCGGCGGGTCCAGGTGGAAGTCCACCCGGCGGAAGTCGCCGGTGCGCGCGGCGTGCGTGCGGCGGTTGTCGTCGAAGGTGCCCATCCGCTGGCGCTCCTGGCGCAGCAGGTCGAGGTCGACGTCGGCGACGGCGTGCTGGTCGCCGAGCGGGAAGCGGTCCGTCTCGGCGAGCAGGTTCCCGTTCTCGTAGATCATGGTCTGGCCGTCCCAGGAGAGGTCGGTCGTCGACTCTCCCGCTCCGGCCGCCGCGTACACGTACGCGGCGAGGCAGCGGGCCGAGGCGGAGCGGCACAGCAGCTTGCGGTCCTCGGCGCGGCCGACCGTGATGGGGCTGCCGGAGAGGTTGAGCAGGACGGTCGCGCCGGCGAGGGCGGCCTCCGCGCTGGGCGGCACCGGGACCCACATGTCCTCGCACACCTCGGCGTGCAGGACCAGGCCGGGCACGTCCTCGGCCGCGAAGAGGAGGTCCGTGCCGAAGGGGACGTCCGCGCCGCCGACCCGGATCGTGCCGCCGCGCTCGTCGTCGCCCGCCGCGATCTGGCGCTTCTCGTAGAACTCCCGGTAGGTGGGGAGGTACGACTTGGGCGCCACGCCGAGGATCCGGCCGCGGTGCACGACGACCGCGCAGTTGTAGATGCGGTTGCGGTGCCGCAGCGGGGCGCCGACCACGAGGACCGGGAGGAGGTCCGCGGAGCCCGTGACGATGTCGGCGAGCGCGTCCTCCACCTCGTCGAGGACCGGGTCCTGGAGCACCAGGTCCTCGATGGAGTAACCGCACAGGCCCATCTCGGGGAAGAGGGCGACGGCGACTCCGTCCTCGGCGCAGCGGCGGCCCTGGCGCAGGACGGCCTCCGCGTTGGTGCGCGGGTCGGCGATGGCGGCGTGGCCGGTGCACGCGGCGATCCGCGCGAAACCGTGACTGTAGATCGACCGGAAGTTCACCCGTCCATGATGTCAACCGGGCCGTGGCCGTGCGCGGCGGGGCTTGCCCCCATTCCGATCGTGGCGTGAACGAAGTGGTTCGGGTGGGTTCTCGTTCGGGGAAACTTCTCCCGTGATTCCCGTACGCGCTGCGGGAGTTGTGCAAGCGTCTTCGCGACGTGCACGGGGAGCACGCGGACAGGGGGGAAGCGTGGAGATCAGGTTCTCGGTACCGCAGGGAGTGCGGGACACAGGGGGAGGGACCGCCAAGGAACTCGCGTCGCTCCGGGACTGGCTGGAGGACGACGACGAGCTGCGTTCCGCCGGAGCGCGCGTCGAGAGCGCGTACGCGGACCGGCCCGGCGCCATGGGCGACGTACTCGAATGGGTCGGCGTCGCCTGCGGCGCGGCGTCCCTGGCCATCGACGTGACGCACAGCGAGCGCGCCTGGTGGCGCAGCCGGGGCCACGACGGGGAGATCACGTTCGCCGTGCGGGGCGAGGACGTCGACCGGATCCGGGGGCTGCTGCGCGACGCCGGACTGAGCGAGGGCGACAGCGACGGCGACCCGGACGGTGGAGCCTCCCGATGACGCAGGCGCGGCGCGTCGACCCGGAGAAGTCGGCCTGCCTGCTGATCGGGGTCAACGACTACCGGCACGACACCATGGAGCGCCTCGACAGCGTCGAGCACAACCTGCGGCGGCTGCGGGACGCACTGACCGACCCGGACATCGGCGGCTTCCCCGACGAGCGCGTCCACGTCCTGGCCAACCCCGTCGCGGCCCGCGAGGTGACCGCGGCGATCGAGGCCGCGGGCAGGCTCGCCGCCGAGGACACGCTCATCGTCTACTACGCGGGCCACGGTGTGCGCGAGGGCGAGGACAACCGGCTGTTCCTCACGCTGCCCGGCACGGAGCGCGGCCAGCCGGAGACCTGCGTCGACACCCTGTACGTACGCAAGGCCATCAACCGGTCGCCCGCTCCACGCACCGTGCTCATCCTGGACTGCTGCTACAGCGCCCAGTGGGCCCGGGACAGCCGGATGTCCGGGGGCGAGAGCGGCGCCGACCTCGCGGCGCGCTCCGTCCGCGACCTCAAGGGCCTCTACCTGATGGCCTCTTCGCCGCACAACCGCGCCTCGCACGCCCCCGACCCCGACCGCTGCTCGGTCTTCACCGGCGCCCTCGTCGACGTGCTCGAACAGGGCGACCCGGACCCCGAAGCGGGCGAGACGGTCACCCTGAAGGACATCTACCAGCGGGTGCGGACACGCGTCGAGGAGTGGGTGGCCGAGCAGCACCGCAGCGACGCGGCGGCCCCGCTGTGCACGGACGAGAACGGGCTCGGCGAGTACGCCTTCGTCCGCAACGCCGCCCGCAGGCCCGCCCCCGAACCGCCCCCGGCCTCCGTGCCGCCGAAGCGGGGCCGCCTCGCCATGGGGGTCGCGATCGGCCTGGTGCTCGGGCTGGGCGCCGGATTCGGCGCGCCCTACGTCGAGCGCAAGCTGGACGGGCCGACCCACCACGAGGCGCGCGGCGCCTGCTCCGCCCGCGCGGCCCTGCTCGACCACTCCGACGCACTGGACAAGACGGAGGTCGACAACGAGCCGGTGGCAGGCCTGTCCGGACTCGCGTACGCGCCCGACAGGCCGAACCTCGCGTACGCGGTGGCCGACAACGACGCCGTGCGGATCTTCCCGATCGGATTCGGTTCGCCCGACGAGCTGGCGCCGAAGGCCCAGCGGGCGCGCACCCTGCGCACGGCCGGGGGCGGCTCGTTGAGCGGCTGGTTCGACGCCGAGGCCGTCGCCGTGGAGAAGGACGGCGGCACGGCGCTCGTGGCGGGGGAGACCGAACCCACCATCCGCCGCTTCGATCTGCGCACGGGCCGCCAGAAGGGGGAACCGCTGCCGATCCCCAAGGCCTTCGAGATCTACCCGAAGGGCGCCGCGACCGCGGGCCGCACCATCGAGGCCATGGCGCTCTCGCCGAGCGACAAGTACCTGTTCGTGGCGGTGGAGGCCCCGCTCGCCGGGGACGGCGACGAACGCGGCCGCAACCTCATGCGCATCCAGCGCTACGAGCGGCACGCCGACGGCACCTTCGCCCCCGACGCCCAATTCGCCTACCGGGGCGACGAGGGCCTCGGCCTCGCCGACCTCGTGGCCGTCTCCGACACCCGGCTGCTTGCCCTGGAACGGCAGTACGTCGCCGGGCTCGGGAACTCGGTGCACGTCAAGGACCTCTCGCTGACCGAGGCCCAGGACGTGACCGACAAGAAGCAGCTCTACCGGGCGCCCGCCGACGTCTTCGTCGCCGGACGCCCCCTCTTCGACCTGGCCCGCTGCCCCGAAGGCAGCCCCGGCGAGGTGAGCGACGCCGGAAACCCCCAGTCGAACCAGCTCCTGGACAACGTGGAGGGCATGACCCTCGGCGACGCCATCAAGAGCGGACCGTACAAGGGCCGCAGACATCTGCTCCTCGTCTCCGACGACAACCGCAACAAGGCGCAGACGACGCGGCTCTACTCCTTCGCCGTCAGGCTGTGACAGGCCCCGTCGGCTCGAAGGTGAACGAGAACTCCGCCGGCCCCGGCGTCAGCCTGTACTGCGGCAGGACGCCCGGGCCGCAGGACTGCGAGCCGATGCCCTGCTGCGCGTGGTCGAGATGCACCCACAGGGTGTCGCCGGGCGTGAGGTCCGTGCGGTGGGTGGCCGCGTCGAGCTGCTCGGTCGTCCAGCGGCGGGCCGTGAGCGCGTAGGCGGGCTCGCCCTCGATGCGCAGGCCGCCGAGCTCCGCCCAGCGGACATCGACCCGGGCCCCGTTCTCCTGCGGCCGCACGTACGGGGTGTGCAGGCCGGCCACGTCCGACTCCCACAGGCCGAGCCGCGCCGCCGCCCGCGTGTCCGGGTACGCCTCGCCGGGCCCGCCGCCGAACCAGCGCACGCCCAAGTCCCCCACGGGTAGCCTGAGTCGGACGCCGAGCCGGGGGAGCGGGAGCCGCCAGTCGCCCTCCGGCACGACGGACACGGTGAGCCGCAGCCGCCGCTCGTCGGCCGTCCAGCGGTAGCTCGCGCGCAGCCCGATGTCCCGGCTCGCCGGCCCGACCCGCGTGCGCACGGTCAGCGAGCCGCCGTCCAACTCGACGCCGTCCACACGGTGTTGCATGCGGCGCAGGCCGAACTTCCGCCACAGCAGCCCGAGCCGCTCGTCGTTCTGCCAGCTCGCGCCGTCGTCGTTGTCCGTGGGGGCGCGCCACACGTCGAGTCGGGGAGCGGAGGTGAGCGTCACGTCGCCGATGGCGCGCAGATCACCGGTGCGGGCGTCGAAGGTGGCGGGGCCGAGGGTGAGCACGTCGCCGACGGTGCGCGGGGTCGCGCCAACCGCTGTACTCAACACGGCAGTTGGAGCAGCCGGTGCACTCTGTCCCCACGCCACCTCGTGGCCGTCACCGTCCACGGCCCGGACCGTCCAGTACCCGTCGCTCGCCGCGGGCGCCGACAGCTTCACGTCGGCGGACTCGCCGGGGCCGAGCGGCGGAACGGTGAGGGTGCCCCGCTCGGCGACCTCGCCCTCCACCTCGTACGCCCAGTCGAAGGCCAGGTGCGACAGATCGCGGAAGTCGTAGCGGTTGGTGACGCGGACCGACCCGGCGTCCGCGTCGACGGCGATCCGTGCGGGCTCGATCACCTTCTTGAACTCGACGAGCCCCGGAGACGGCGTCCGGTCGGGGAAGAGCAGCCCGTCGCAGACGAAGTTCCCGTCGTGCAGCTCCTCGCCGAAGTCGCCGCCGTACGCGTATCCGTACCGCTCGTCGGCGATCCCGTGGTCGATCCACTCCCAGACGAACGCGCCCTGGAGACGGTCGTACTTCTCGAACAGCCGCTGGTAGTCGGCGAGTCCGCCGGGGCCGTTGCCCATGGCGTGCGCGTACTCGCACTGGATGAAGGGCAGGCCGCGGCGCCGCTCCGGGCCGCCGTCGAGGCCCTGGCCGATCCGCTCGACCTCCGCGTGGTCGGCGTACATGCGCGAATAGACGTCGGTGTCACGGCAGTTGATGTCGCCCTCGTAGTGGACGAGGCGCTCGGGGTCGCGCGCGCGGATCCACTCGGCCATGGCGGTGAGCCCGCGCCCGGTGCCCGCCTCGTTGCCGAGCGACCACAGCACGACGGACGGGTGGTTCTTGTCGCGCTCGACCATGCGGGCGGCGCGGTCGAGCAGCGCGGGGGTCCAGCGCTCGTCGTCGACCGGGTTGTCGCGCCAGCCCTGCTCGCAGAAGCCGTGGGTCTCCAGGTCGCACTCGTCGATCACCCACAGCCCGTACTCGTCGCAGAGCGCGAGGAACGCCGGGTGCGGCGGGTAGTGGGAGGTGCGGACGGCGTTGATGTTGTGGGACTTCATCAGCTCGACGTCGCGGCGCATGGTGTCGAGGTCGAGCGCGCGGCCGTGCTCCGGGTGCCACTCGTGCCGGTTGACGCCCTTGAACAGGATCGGTGTGCCGTTGACCTTGATCAGCCCGTCGGACAGCTCCACCGTCCGGAACCCGATCCGCAGCGGCACCCGCTCACCGGCCGTCGCGAGCTCCCCGTCGTAAAGGCGAGGGGTCTCGGCGGTCCACGGCTCGACGGCGACGGTCACCGGCTCCCCGGTGGCCACGTCGACGCCCAGCTCGGGCACGGAGATACGCCCGGCCACATCACTGTCGACGCGGAGGGTGCCGAGGCCGGTGGTGTGGTCGTACGAGGCGTGCGTGAAGAAGTCCCCGACGCCGCCGGTGGGTCGGTGCAGCAGGTTCACGTCACGGAAGATGCCGGGCAGCCACCACTGGTCCTGGTCCTCCAGGTACGAGCCCGCGGACCACTGGTGCACACGGACCGCGAGCACATTGCCGGTGGGGGCGAGGAGGTGTCCGACCTCGAACTCGTGAGGGAGCCGGCTCCCCTTGAACTCGCCCAGCTCCGTGCCGTTCAGCCACACCCGCGCACAGGACTCGACGCCGTCGAAGCGGACCACGGCGGAGCCGTCACTCGGCCAGTCGCCGGGCAGATCGAAGACGCGCAGGTGATCCCCGGTCGGATTCTCGTCGGGGACGCGCGGCGGGTCGACGGGGAAGGGGTAGAGCACGTTCGTGTAGGCGGGCGCACCGTGCCCCTGCATCACCCAGTGCCCGGGAACGGAGACGTCGCTCCAGCTGGTGGCGTCGTGGCCCGGAGAGGCGAAGGAGTCGTCGTGGGCGTCGGCCCGCGCCGCCAGCCGAAAACGCCAAGTACCGTTCAGCGACAGCGATTTGGCCGAAGATTCGGCATACCAGGACCGGGGCGGCAGTGCGCCGTGGCCGGGGGAGGGGTCGGTTACGTAAGCGATGGTCATGAGTCTCCCTAAATTAAGCCCCGCCGGCGATTGAGGCGCGGGGTCCGGGGCGGAGCCCCGAGGCGTCAACCCCGCTGCGGCCCACGAACCCCTCCAGCGCAAACGTCGCCGCGCCAAGACTCACCGGATCCGTAGGAACAGGCGAAAGAACAATCTCCGTGGCGCCGAACGGCCCCGCGAGCGCATGCCGCCCCACGGCCGACCGCACCTCGTCGAGCAGGGGCGCACCCAACGCCCCCGCCACCCAACTACTGAGCACCACGACCTCAGGGTTGAGCAGATTGACCAGGTCACCGACCGCCGCGCCGAGATACCGCGCGGTCTCCCGCACGACGTCGAGCGCCTCGGCGGAGCCCTCCGCCGCGGCCCACCCGATGGCCGAGATCGTGGCGGTCTGATCGTCCGGGTGCAGCAGCGGTGAGCCGGGCCGCAGCTCCCGCAGGGTGCGCATGATCCCCGGCGCCCCCACATACGCCTCGACACACCCCCGGCCCCCGCAGTGGCACGGCCGCCCGTCGAGCACGAGCGTGGTGTGCCCCCACTCGCCGGCGCTGTTGGTGACACCCCGGTGCAGCGCCCCGCCGAGCGCGAGCCCCGCGCCGACGCCGGTGCCGAGGTTGACGACGACCGCGTCGTCCCGCCCGCGCGCCGCCCCGAACCACAGCTCGGCGACGGTCGAGGCGCGCAGCGGATTGTCCAGGTACAGGGGTACGTCGAGGTGCTGGGCGAGGAGTTCCCGCAGCGGCACCGCTCCGTGCCACCCCCAGTTCGGGGCGTACACGCTGATGCCGCCCTCGCGGTCGACGAGCCCCGGCATGCAGACCCCGGCGCCGAGCACGGGCCCGCCGGTGCCGTCGTCGAGCACGGACCGGACCCCGTCCGCGATCACGGCGGCCACGCGCTCCGGCTCGTGCGCACCGGGCCGCAGTTCGCGGTCGGCGCGGGCGACGACCCGCAGGTTCAGGTCGAACCGCTCGGCGTGGACGTACGTCTCCGCGACGTCCACGCCGACGAGCGAACCGTGCCCCGCATCGACGGAGACGAGGCCGCGCGGTCGCCCGCCCGCCGAGTCCACGAAGCCGCCCGTGACCAGGATGCCCAGGTCGAGCAGCTCCCCGACGAGCGTGGCGACGGTCGCCGAGCTGAGGCCCGTCTCGGCCGCCAACTCCTGCCGGGACACGGCGGATCGGCCGATGCAGCGGCGCAGCACCTCGTACCGGTTCGCCGTCCGTATGTCGCGGGAGGTGCGCCTCATGAACGTCAGGCTAGGAGCGCCGGACGGACTTCGACAAGGGGTTGGAGAAAGGGCTTTCAAAAGCCCTGCTGCGCGCCCCGCGGCAACAGCGCCCGCACGAACGCGTTGCTGAACTTCCCCTCCGGATCGAGCCGTTCGGCCAGCGCCACGAACTCCGCGGCCCGCGGATACCGCTCGGCGACCCGCGCCGGATCCGCCGTGAACACCTTCCCCCAGTGCGGCCGCGGCCCGAACTCCCGCAGCCGGTCCTCCACCAGCGAAACCACCGGAAGCACCCGCTGCGCGTCCGCCACCCACGTGAAGTGGAACGCGACCGTGTCCCGCCCGTACGCCGGGCTCAGCCACTGCGTGTCCGCGGCGACCGTGCGCACCTCGCAGACCTGGAGCACCGGGGCGATCCGCTCGCGCACCGCGTCGAGGGCGCGCAGCGCGGCCTCGGTGTGCTCGCGCGGCATCAGGTACTCCGACTGGAGCTCGTCGCCGCTGCTCGGCGTGAACTCGGCCCGGAAGTGCGGCAGCCGCTCGTGCCAGGGCCCCGGCACGCCGAACTGCTCGGTGCAGTGCACGGCGGGCATCCCCGGAACCGGGTGCGCGGCCTCGGTCGCGGACTCGGCCCACGGGAAGTCCAGCGCGTGCGGCATCCGCCGCTTCACCCACACCTGGTCGAAGTGCGGCCCACGCCAGCCGGTGAACAGGCTCACGCTGTACGCGGAGGACGACACGGCCTCGAAGTCGAGCCCCTGGAACGGAAGTTCACGGAACACGTGCTGCGCGACGTCGAAGGCCGGCTCCACGTCCAGCGTCAGCGACAGCACGACTCCGAGAGCGCCGAGCGACACGACGGCCCCTTCGAACCCGTCGTCGCCCCGCGCGAGCGTGACCAGCTCACCGTCCCCGGTCAGGATCTCCACGGCCCGGACCGCCTCGGCCAGCGACCGGTTGCCGTTGCCCGAGCCGTGCGTGCCGGTGGCCACCGAACCGGCGACGGAGATGTGCGGCAGCGAGGCCATGTTCGGCAGCGCCAGCCCGTGCGTGTGCAGGGCCGCGGCCAGCTCGGCGTAGCGCACACCGCCGCCGACCCGCACGGTGCGCTCCGCGGCGTCGACGTCGATCCGGGCGGGCAGCCCGCCGAGCGACACGAGCGCGCCACCGCGCTCCGCGTCCACGTCGGCGATCCGATTGAACGAGTGCCCGCTGCCGAGCACCCGTATGTGCCCACTCTTGCCGACGACGGCACGCAACTCGTCGACGGTGAGCGGCCGGTGCAACCGATCGGCGGCGAAGGTGATGTTGCGGGCCCAGTTGGTGACAGCTTCCACGGGAGGCCTTTCTGCGGGTGCGGTTGCGGAGATTCGACCACGGTGTGTCAAGCCCCGCCGGCGATTGAGGCGCGGGGCCCGGGGCAGAGCCCCGCGACCGCGACATGACGCCCACCTGGTGAACTGCCGGTGCCCCCACGGGAGTACCGTGCCTGCGCATGACGTACACCGACGACCACCGCACCACCCACCGGCACCTGCGGCAGCACCCCCGCGCCGACCTGGAGGCGATCCTCGACGCGGGCTTCGTGTGTCATCTCGGGGTCGTGGTCGACGGCGCCCCCGTCGTCGTACCGACCGTCTACGGGCGTGACGAGCGGTGGCTGTACGTGCACGGGTCCTGGGCCGGCCGCAGCCTCGTGGCCGACCCGGAGGCGGCGGTGTGCGTGACGGTGACCCACGTCGACGGCCTCGTCCTCGCCCGCTCCGTCTTCGAGCACGGGGTGAACCACCGCAGCGCCATGGTGCGCGGTGTGCCGCGCGCGATCACCGACGAGGCCGAGAAGCTGGAGGGCCTGCGCCGCCTCACCGAGCACGCGACCCCCGGCCAGTGGACGTACGCGCGGCAGCCGAACCGCGAGGAGCTCGCCGCCACGACGCTCCTCGCGCTCTCCCTCGAAGAGGCCTCCGTGGAGATCCGGTCCGGCGCGCCGGACGACGGCGCGTCGGCCGACGCGGAGCTCGGTCTGTGGGCCGGGACCCTGCCGCTGAACGCCCGCTGGGGCGCTCCCACGGCCGATCCGCTGCTGCCCACCGGCATCACCGCACCCGCCCACATAGTGGCCCGAGCGGGGACCCGGCACGGCTGACCGACGGCCGGGGCGTACCGTGAGGAGTCGAGAAACCGTAGAAAACGCTGCACAGCAGAGGGTCGAGGAGTAACGGGATGCAGAGCCGTACGGCGCTGGTAGAGGACCTGATGGAGCGCTTCCCGCACGTTCCGAAGGAAGCGGTCTTCAAGGAGGACCTGCTGCGCGGTGGCGTGGCCTTCGACGCGTCCGCACTGAGCGACAACGAGGACGGCGAGGTCAAGCCGAAGTCGTACTTCATCTTCTCCTTCGACCACGGCACCCTCCCGGAGCTGGGCGAGGCCGCGCTGCGCCGCCCGCCCGAGGAGATCGTCCTCACCGGCGGCCCCTACGACCTGCGCCGCACGGTCGTCTCGGTCCGCGTGAACCCGAATTCGCCGTACCGCGTCGCGGCCAACGAGGACGGCATGCTCGGCCTGTACCTCGACGGCAAGCGGATCTCCGACGTGGGCGTGCCGCCGATGCCGGAGTACTACCGGCACAAGCTCTCCAACGGGAAGTCGGTCATGGAGGTGGCCCCCACGATCCAGTGGGGCTACCTGATCTACCTGACCGCGTTCCGGGTCTGCCAGTACTTCGGCGCCAAGGAGGAGTGCCAGTACTGCGACATCAACCACAACTGGCGCCAGCACAAGGCGGCCGGCCGTCCGTACACGGGCGTGAAGGACGTCGACGAGGTCCTCGAGGCCCTGGAGATCATCAACAAGTACGACACCGGGAAGACGTCGACCGCGTACACGCTGACCGGCGGCGCGATCACGTCGAAGGTCCAGGGCCTGGACGAGGCGGACTTCTACGGCCGGTACGCCAAGGCCATCGAGGAGTACTTCCCGGGCCGCTGGATCGGCAAGGTCGTCGCCCAGGCGCTGCCCAAGGACGACGTACAGCGCTTCAAGGACTACGGCGTCCAGATCTACCACCCCAACTTCGAGGTGTGGGACGAGTACCTGTTCAAGATGTACTGCCCCGGCAAGGAGCGCTACGTCGGCCGCGACGAGTGGCACAAGCGGATCCTCGAGTCCCGCGACGTCTTCGGCGCGCGCAACGTGATCCCGAACTTCGTGGCGGGCGTCGAGATGGCCGAGCCGTTCGGCTTCAAGACGGTCGACGAGGCCATCGCCTCCACCACCGAGGGCCTGAACTTCTTCATGTCGAACGGCATCACGCCGCGCTTCACCACGTGGTGCCCCGAGCCGACGACGCCGCTCGGCAAGGAGAACCCGAACGGCGCGCCGCTGGAGTACCACATCCGGCTGCTCGACGCGTACCGCAACGCCATGGACGAGCACGGGCTGTCCTCGCCCCCCGGATACGGTCCGGCGGGCGCGGGCCGCGCCGTGTTCTCGGTCAGCTCGTTCATGGACAGCCTCGCGCCCAACGAAGAGGCCGTCGAGTTCTGAGCGCCGTGACGTTCTGAGTTACGCGGCCCGCTGCTCGGCCGGCTCCTCGTGGTCGCCGGGCAGCGGGCTCGGCGCGTCGATGAGCCGGCGCAGCAGGTCGGGGCGTGCGGCGGGCGTGACATCTGCGAGGAGCGCCGCCAGGACCGCGATCCGGGTCTGGCCCGCGCGCAGCGTGCCGCTGAGCACGGCGCCTGCCGCGACCAGGTCCACGGCGCCGCCGCCCGTGTAGATCTCGGCGAGCGGCCCCGCGGATACGCGCGTAGAAACGGCGACGAGGACTCCGCGGCGTACGGCTGCCGACACCGCGTCGACCAGCTCCGGCGTCGCGTTCCCCGCGCCCGTGGCCACCAGCACGATGCCGCGCGCGCCTGCGGCGACGGCGGCGTCGAAGAGCGTGGCGTCGGCGTCGCTGTGGTGCATGACGATGTCGACGCGCGGTATCTCCCCGCCTGCCGGCTGCGGCAGCGGGGCCGGGCGGCTCGGCTTGTGGCGCAGGTCGACGCGGCCGAAGCCGAGGCGGCCGAGCGGGCCCGCGGACGGGTCGGAGAACGCGTCGGCCGCGAGGGTCTGGGTCTTCACGGCGCCGCGGGCCGCGTGCACCTTGCCGTCGAAGGCGATGAGCACGCCCGCGTCCCGGACGTTCGCGGCGACCTGCAGCGCGTCGTACATGTTCCCCGGGCCGTCGCCCTCGGCCTGGCCGAGCGGCTTCTGGGCGCCGGTGAAGACGACCGGACGCGGATCGTCGTGGTGCAGGTCGAGCAGGAACGCGGACTCCTCCAGGGTGTCCGTGCCGTGCGTGACCACGATGCCGTCGACGCCCGGGTCGGCGAGCACCTCGCGCACCGTGCGCAGCAGCGTCAGCTGGAGCTCCGTCGTCATCCGCGAGCTGTTCACGTTGAACAGGTCGACGACGTCCACCTCGACACCCTCCGGCAGCGCGGCCGTCGCCAGCACCGTGTCCCCGCCGGCGTCGGCGGCGTAACCGGTGCCCTGCCAGCGGCTGGCGATGGTGCCTCCGGTGCTGATGAGGGTGATGCGTGCCATGTGACCTTCCTCGCCAAGAGTCGGCGCTCCCGCGCGCGTGGGGGAGCGTATGTTCGATCTACAGCAAGGATAAATCGTGATCTGCGCAATCGGATTGCGAATCCTGGCCGATGATCGGGACAACCGTGGTGCATGATTGCGCCATGGACCGGATCGACCTGCACATCTTGCGTGAGCTCCAGGAGGACGGCCGCCTGAGCAATCAGGACCTGGCCGCCCGCGTGGGCCTCAGCCCGTCCCCGTGCATGCGCCGCGTGCGGCAGCTGGAGAAGGACGGCGTCATCCAGGGGTATCGCGCGATCGTCGACCCGGAGTCCGTCGGCCGCGGCTTCGAGGTCCTCGTCTCCATCGAGGTGCGCCGCGACCGCGCCTCCGTGGAGGCCTTCGAGCACGCGCTCCAGGACATCCCCGACGTCGTCGAGGCCTACCGGCTCTTCGGCAGCCCCGGCTGCATGCTGCGCATCGCGGTCGCCGACCTCGCCGCGTACGAGCGCCTGTGGATCGAGCGGCTCACCGCGCTCGACGGGGTCACCGAGGTGAACTCGCAGATCATCATGAAGCGCATCAAGGAGCCGAAGGGGCTGCCGGTCTAGCCGACAGCCCCCGCCGGCGGGCTACTGCTCCCGCAGGCTCAGCACCAGTTCGCGCGGCAGCCCGTGCGTGTCGTGCAGATAGTGCAGGTCCTCCTCGGTCAGCGAGCCCTGGAACCGCGGCCGCGACAGCAGCTTCCTGCCGCGCTCCAGGAGCCGGTCGAAGCTCAGCTCCTCGTCGAGCAGCACCTGACGGACGTACGACGGGTCGACGTCCTGGCCGAAGTGGTCGAGGGTGTGCCGGATCAGCTCGACCGGCAGGTCCCCGAGCGTGCGGGTCGGATCCTCGCGGCGCAGCACGGTCAGCACCCGCCGGAGCAGCCGGCGCAGTACGTACCCGCGCCCGGTGTTCGACGGCCGCACGCCGTCGCCGACGACCACGACGGACGAGCGCAGATGGTCGCCGACGACGCGGAACGACGGCTCGTCCAGCGGCCACAGGCCCGGAAGCAGCCGCCGCCACGGATCGAAGACGTCGCACTCGAACACCGACTGCTTGCCCTGGAGCAGCGAGGACAGCCGCTCCACGCCGAGCCCCGTGTCGACGTTGCGCTGGGGGAGCGGCACCAACGAGCCGTCGTCGAGGCGCCGGTAACGCATCGTCACGTGATTCCACACCTCCACCCAGCGCTCGTCCTTGGTCGGGCTCGACTCCGGCGGGGTGTCACCGGTCCACAGGAAGATCTCCGAGTCCGGGCCGCAGGGACCGGTCGGCCCGTTGTCCCACCAGTTGTCCTCGACGGTCTCCTCGACCGGCACCCCGCGCCGCTCCCACACCTCCCGCGAACCGGTGTCGGGGCCCACCTGTCCGTCGCCGCCGAACACGGTCACGTACAGCATCCGCGGATCGATGCCGAAGCCCTCGGTGAGCAGCTCGTACCCCCACTCCAGGCTCCGCGGCCCCTCGTAGTCGCCGAGCGACCAGGTGCCGAGCATCTCGAAGACCGTCAGATGCGTGGGGTCGCCGACCTCCTCCAGGTCCGTGGTCCGCAGGCATCGCTGTACGTTGACGAGCCGTCGGCCCAGCGGATGCGGGCGGCCCTCCAGGTACGGGGTGAGCGGGTGCATCCCGGACGTGGTGAACAGGACCGGGTCGCCGGGCGGCGGCAGCAGCGTCGAACCGGTGACGCGGCGGTGGCCGCGGTCCTCGTAGAACTCGGTGAACGTGCGGATGACGTCGTCGGTGCGCATGGGGTGACTCCTTCGCGTGATGCGGGCGAAAGGCACCGGAAGCGGCCGGGCGGAACGTACTGCGACAACGAAAACACCGGCGGCCGTTTCCGGTCGCCGGTGGAAAGGTGAATACGTCAGGCGGCGGCAACCGGCGAGCTGGTCGCTCGCGCGGTCGCGGTGCTGAAACTGCGGCGCATGACGTTCATACGTCGACGATAACGCGGCCCGCCCAGCACGGGCCAGGCATTTTCGGGGGCCCGGTCAGTAGCGCCGGACCGCGCCCCTCGCCACGGAGGACAGCAGCGAACCGATGGCGATGCCGATCACGAGATACACGCCCGCGGTGCCGAGCTTCGCCTGCCACGTCAGGCCCGTCGTGAACGGAAGCAGCACCATGACCGCCGTCGCGAGGCCGATGATCCAGGTGAAGAAGCGCTCGGGCCGCGGGGTCGCCACGATCAGCAGGTGGAGGAGGACGGTCGCGCAGAGGGCCGCCACGGCGGCGCCGCCCGCGAGCGCGCCCGTGGTCGCGTTGCCCATCAGGCCGTCGCCCTCCGGCGCGAACACCGGGACGTCGAGCACACCCCGTACGAGGAGGAGCGCGACCACCGCCGTGAGCGCGGCGATCACGGCGGTCATCAGGCCGCCCGCCCACAGCTTTCCGGCGTCGAGGCGGGGCTGCGGCTGCGGCTGTGGCTCGGGTGCGTAGCCGGGGTCGGCCTGGCCGTACTGGCCGTAGGACTGGCCATAGGACTGGTGCCCGTAGGGCGAGTTCTGTGGATCCACGATGAGGCTTTCCGGTCGAGTTCCGGGTACGGCGGATGTCCGGTGCAGTCTTGCTCGCCGTGGTCGCCCCCGCATTTCGGGCGAACCATCCGGGGCACGCCGGTGCCCTCGCTGTTCACCCACCTGGCGCCGTCCGCTCGCCGGGCGGCGGCGCAGCGGTTCCCCTTGCATTCAAAACAGCCCGCGTGCGCGCGCTGAGAAGGAGGCAACGGTGGCGGACGACACGGCGCCCATGGGCCCCGCCGAGCAGGCCGAACTCGCGCGGCTGCGGGGCCGGGTGGCCGAGTTGGAGGCCGAGCGCGGGAGTGGTCGGCGGCGCCACCGGGGGCGGTCCTTCCTCGCCGTCGTGCTGATCGTGATCGGCTGTGTCCTCGCGCCGCTCGGCATCGTCGCGTCCTGGGCGGCGGACCAGGTCGGCGACACCGATCGCTATGTCGACACCGTCGGCCCGCTCGCCTCCGACCCCGACATCCAGAAGGCCGTCGCGAACCGCGCCACGAACGCCGTCATGCGGCGGATCGACCTGCAGTCGCTGCTCTCCGAAGTGCCCACCGACGACCGGCCGCTCGTGGAGAAGTCCCTCGGCAAGCTGGGCGACTCCCTCGAAGGCGCGGTCCGCAGCTTCGTCCAGGACAAGGCGCAGGCCGTCGTCGCCTCCGATGCCTTCGAGAACATCTGGAAGCAGACCAACCGCAAGGCCCACAGCGCCCTCGACAAGGCGCTGACCGGCAGCGGCGGCGGGGCGGTCAAGCTGGAGGGCGGCGACACCGTCACCCTCGACCTCGGCCCGGTCGTCGAGCAGGTCAAACAGCGGCTCGTCGACTCCGGCCTCACCGTCGCCGCGAAGATCCCCGAGGTCCACACCGACTTCACGCTCGTCACGAACGACAACATCGGCAAGGTCAAGACGTACATGCGGCTGCTGCAGGTGATGGGCAACTGGCTGCCGGTGCTCGCGCTCGTCCTCGTCGCCGCGGGCGTGCTGGTCTCCGTACGCCGCCGCAGGTCGCTCGTGGCCGCGGCCCTCGCGGTCGCCGTGAGCTGCGGTCTGCTCGGCATCGGGCTGCGCGTCTTCCGCGTGATCTACCTCGACCGGCTGCCCGCGAACGTCTCGCAGGACGCGGCGGCAGCGGTCTACGACACCATGACGCACTTCCTGTTCACCATGGTCCGGATGGTCGTCGCGCTCGGTGTCGTCGTCGCGCTCGGCGCGTGGCTCACCGGGCGCGGGAAGCGGGCGGGCGTGGTGCGCGGGCTGTGGACCTCCGGCATCGACGGAGCGCGGCTCGCCGCGGACCGGGCCGGATTCCGCACGGGTCCGGTCGGCCCGTTCGTGCGCCGCTACCGGACATGGATCGTCTGGATCCTGATCGCGGGCGCGCTCCTCGTCTACCTGCTGTGGTCGTACCCGACCGGGTGGGTGGTCGTCGGGATCGCGCTGTGCCTGCTGTTCCTGCTGGCGGTGGTGGAGTTCCTGGCGGCGGAGGGCGGTGGGGACGACGCGGCGGAGGTGCCGGGCGGGACCCCGCCCACGCCGACCGCGGTCTGAGGCGGGAGCAGGGGACGGTGAGGGTGATGGGAAAGGTCGACGCGGCCACGGTCGGCCGCATGACGGACACCCTGTTCATCGAGCGCTCGTGGAAGAGCCCCAGCTCGACGAGGTTCTGGGGGTTGCTCGTGCTGGCGGCGGTGATCGCGAGCGCGGGCGTGGTGGGCGACTCGACCGCCACGGTCATCGGCGCGATGATCGTCGCCCCGCTGATGACACCGATCCTCGGCAGCGCGCTCGCCCTGGTCCTCGCGGACCGCTCCCAGGTCGTACGGTGCGTGCTGCTCGTCCTCGGCGGGGCGCTCGCGGTCGTGGCGATCGGGATGCTGCTGGGGTGGATCGCGGCGCCGCCCGACGACTTCGCGTCGAACTCGCAGGTGTCGTCCAGGATCAGCCCGCGCCTCATCGACCTGCTCGCGGCGCTCGCGACGGGCACGGTGGGCGCGTTCGCGCTGGTCCGCGCGGACATCTCCGACACGCTGCCGGGCGTCGCGATCGCCATCTCGCTGGTGCCGCCGCTGGCCGTCACGGGGCTGCTGATCACGGTGGGCCGGTTCCACGACGCGGGCGAGTCGGCTCTGTTGTTCGCCACGAACGTCGCCGCGATCGTGGCGACCGGGACCGTGGTCTTCCTCGTGTACGGGATCCGGGGCGCGGCGCAGGACTCCGCGCGGTACGTGGGGGAGTTCCACGGCCGCACGCTGGTGGCGGTGGTCGGGGTCCTGCTGCTGATCGCGGTGCCGTTGACCACGGGCACGGTGTCGGTGTGGCGGGACAGGATCCTCGCGGCGGACGCGCGGCCGGTCGCGGAGAAGTGGGCGGCTACGGGGAAGTGGCAGATCGCGTCCGTGGAGGCGCGTCAGGGCGTGGTGGTGATCGGCGTCCTCGGCCTGCCGCCCCAGCCGGCCCCCACGGCCCTGCGCACCGCCCTCGACCGCAACGGCATGTCCGCCGCGGACCTTGAGCTCCACCTGGTGGGCGGGCGTACGCACTGGTGCGCGGCGGGCGGCACGACGTGTGAGGTGCGGGGGACGGGGTCCGGTTGACGTTCCTGCTGCGCGGCACCGGGGGCCGGGGCTCTTGCCGGGGTCGGCGCCCCTGGCCCTGGTTGCGCGGCACCGTGCGCCGCCTTGCCCACCCTGCCGCCCAAGGCGGCAGATTGCCCAAGGCGGTGGCGGCCACCCGCAACCGTTGCGGCACCCCGTGGTGCCGACGCCCCTGGAGGGGGCGGGTGGGTGGGATATTGGGCGGGGGCCTGGCGGGGCGGTGCGGGCAGGTATTTCAAGCCCCTGCGGCGATTGAGCAGCGGGGGCCGGGGCAGAGCCCCGGGAGCGTAACGCCGGTTCGGCACATCAAGCCCCTGCGGCGATTGAGCAGCGGGGGCCGGGGCAGAGCCCCGAGGCCGTAACCCCGGGGCCGCGAAGGTCAGGCCGGTAGCCGGGAGAGGATCGCCGCGAAGTCCGCCGCAGGCGGGACCGTGCCGAAGGCGAGGCCGCAGTCGCCGGCCAGGCGCGTCGCGCAGAACGCGTCGGCGACCGCAGTCGGAGCGTGTCGCACCAGGAGCGAGCCCTGAAGAACCAGCGCCGCCCGTTCGATCAACCGCCGCGCACGGAGCTGCGCATCCTCGGGCGAGCCCAGCTCGGCCTGGAGCTCGCGCCACGCCGCGTCCAGGCGGACATCCGCCCCGGCCGCCGCCTCGACCTCCGCCCGGAACGCCTCCAAAGACTCCGGCTCACGCGTCAACGCCCGCAACATGTCGAGCGCGTTGACGTTCCCGGACCCCTCCCAGATCCCGTTGAGCGGCGCCTCACGGTAGAGCCGCGGCATGCCTGACGCCTCGTCATACCCGTTGCCGCCCAGGCATTCCAGCGCCTCCGCGACCGCCACCGGCTGCCGCTTGCACACCCAGTACTTGCCGACCGCCGTGGCCAGCCGCAGAAACGCCCGCTCACCCGCGTCCCCGCGCTGCGCACGGTCCGCGGCCCCCGCGAGCCGCAGCCCGAGCGTCGTCGCCGCCTCCGACTCCAGGGCCAGGTCCGCGAGGACGTTCCGCATCAACGGCTGGTCGATCAACTTCGCCCCGAACACGGACCGGTGACGCGCATGGTGCGCCGCCTGCGCCAGCGACTCCCGCACATGCGCCGCCGAACCCAGCACACAGTCGAGCCGCGTCATCGTCACCATGTCGATGATGGTGCGCACGCCCTTGCCCTCGTCCCCGACGAGCCACGCCACCGTGTCGTCGAACTCCGGCTCACTGGACGCATTCGAACGGTTCCCGAGCTTGTCCTTCAACCGCTGGATACGGAACGTATTGCGGCTGCCGTCCGGCAGCACCCGCGGAACCAGGAAGCAGCTCAGCCCGCCCGGCGCCTGGGCGAGCACCAGGAACACGTCGTTCATCGGCGCCGACGTGAACCACTTGTGCCCGCGCAGCCGCCACGTACCGTCCGACTGCTCCACCGCGGCCGTCGTGTTCGCGCGCACGTCCGTGCCGCCCTGCTTCTCCGTCATGCCCATCCCGGCGAGCAGCCCGCGCTTGTCGGCGGGGGCGCGGAGCCCGGGATCGTAGACGGTGCTGGTGAGCAACGGCTCGTAGACCTTGGCGAGTTCGGGCGCCCGGCGCAGCGCGGGTACCACCGCGTACGTCATGGAGACCGGGCACATGTGCCCCTGCTCCAGCATCGTGGCGACCATGAAGGTGCCCGCGCGGGCCACGTGCGCGCCGGGGCGTTCGTCCGCCCATGCGGAACCCGCCGCGCCCGCGGCCACCGTCGCGCTCATCAGCGAGTGGTACGAGGGGTGGAAGTCGACCTCGTCGACGCGGTTGCCGTAGCGGTCGTGGGTGCGCAGCTCGGGCTCGTACCGGTTGGCCTGGTCGGCCCAGAGGCGGGCCTCCTCGCTGCCGACGTAGCGGCCGAACCGGTGCAGCTCGTCGATGTGCCACTCGGCGCCCTCGCGGCGGACGCCCTCCAGGAGCACCGGGTCGTCGGCCGCGTCGTGCCCGGTCAACGGCGGTGCCTGGTTGGTGACTTCGTGTGTCACCGAGGGATTCGAGTGCATCAGGGGCTCCTCCAATGGGTCCGGGTGAGTGCGGGTCAGGCAGTGGCCGGCGCGCCCGCGCAGCGCAGCGCCATGGCGGTGAGTTCGGTGATCAGTTCGCCGCCGGCCGCCTCGTCGTGGGCGGCGAGCGGGTCGGCGAGCACCTCGCCGATGGCGCCGGTGAGCGCGGCCGCGGTGATCTCACCGTTCTGCTTCGGCAGCAGGCCCGCCGCCATGCCCTCGTGCACGACCTCGGCGAACAGGGTGTGGTACCGACGCCGGTAGTCGATGCGCTCGGCGCCGACCTTGGGATCGGCGGGGGCGACGAGCAGGGCGTGCGCGAGGCCCCGGTTCTCCAGGGCACGCCGGGCGAACACCTCGACGCCGCGCCGCAGGCGGAGCACCGGGTCGCCGTCGCCGTGCAGCACCTCGCCGATCACCGTCACCTCCCGCGCGGCAGCGCGCCGGAACACCTCGACCGCGAGCGCCGCCTTCGACGGAAAGTGCTGGTAGACCGAGCCCGCCGCGATCCCGGCCGCGTCGGCGACCGCCGTCACGGACGCCTGCGCCCAGCCCACCTCGGCGACGACGGAGGTGGCGCAGGCGACCAGGTGTTCGCGGGCCGCTTCGAGGCGGCGAATTTCGGCTGGGGTCTTGCGGTAGGCCATGCAAGCAGTGAACCATCATTCAGAGTTTCCCGCCATGGTCGGTTTCCCGCCGGCGAGGCCGTCAGGAGAACGTGATGCATCTCAGTGCCCTGCTGGACAGCGCTGTTCGCTCGGGCAGTACGAAGGAAGCCGTCGTCTACCGCGAACAGCGGTGGAACTACCGGGAGTTCGGTGCCGCCGCGCGCCGCGCCGCCACCGTGCTGCACGACGCGGGCCTGCGCCCCGGCGACCGGCTCGCCGTGATGACGCACAACACCCCGGCGTTCGTCTTCGCCGCCTTCGGTGCGTGGCACCTGGGCGCGACCCTCGTACCGTTCAACCACAAGTTCCAGACCGGCGAGGTCGCGCGCCAGCTGAAGCACTGCGGGGCGCGCGCCGCCCTCGTCGACGCGGAGATCGGCGAGCGGGCGACCGCCGCGGACCCGGGCGTGCGCTGGCTGACCAGCCACCCGGACGCCCCGGCCGGCGCGCTGCCGACGGACTCCTTCGAGGCGCTCCTCGCCGCCGCCGCGCCATGGACCGGCGAGGACCGCCCGGACAGCGACGTGGCGGAGATCCTCTACACGTCCGGCACCTCGGGCACGCCCAAGGGCTGCGTCCACTCGCACCGCACCGCCGCCCTGACCGCCGCGTACTCCGCGGCGACGATGTCGATGCGCGGCGACGAGCGCTTCCTGATCTGCATGCCGATCTGGCACGCGGCGCCGCTCAACAACATGACGCTCGGCACCCTCTTCGCGGGCGGCACGGTGGTGCTGCAGCGCGAGTACGAGCCCCGCGGCATGCTGGAGACCGTCCAGCGCGAGCGGATCACCGCCCTCTTCGGCGCGCCCATCGCGCTCATCGCCCCGACCCAGGCCGTCCCCGACTTCGCCGATTACGACGTGTCGTCCGTCCGCGCCTGGCTCTACGGCGCGGGCCCGCTCGACGCGGACACCGTGCGCCGCCTGATGAAGGCGTACGGCACCGAGAACTTCCAGCAGGTGTACGGGATGAGCGAGACCGGGCCCGCGGGCGCCTCGCTCACCGCGGCCGAGCACGCGGACAAGGCGGGCGCGATCGGGCGCGGCGGCATGCCGGGCGTGGACCTGCGCGTCGTACGCCCCGACGGGAGCGACGCGGAGGCCGGCGAGAGCGGCGAGATCTGGCTGCGCACGGACACCCGGATGCTCGGCTATCTGGACGACGAGGCGGCCACCGCCGAGGTGTTCGCCGGTGACTGGTACCGCAGCGGCGACCTGGGACGGATCGACGAGGACGGCTATGTCACGCTCGTCGACCGCATGAAGGACGTGATCATCACCGGCGGCGAGAACGTCGCGTCGCAGGAGGTCGAGGGCGCGCTGCGGGGCCACCCGGACGTACTCGACGTCGCCGTCGTCGGCCGCCCGCACCCGCAGTGGGGCGAGACGGTGGTGGCCTTCGTCGTGCCGCGCGAGGGTGCGGGGCTCGACCTCGCCGGGATGCGCGCGTGGCTGGAGGAGCGGATCGCCCGCTACAAGGTGCCGCGCGAGCTAATCCTGCGCGACGCCCTGCCGCGCACGCCCTCGGGCAAGATCACCAAGCATGTGCTGCGGGCCGAACTGGCCTGAGGGGCCCCGCTGTAGGGTCTCGGCATGGCCGATGAGCAGGTACAGCAAGCGCGCAGGGGGCCGGGCCGGCCGCGCCAGGAGCACGTCACCAGGGCCGTGCTCGAGGCCGTCGTGGAGCTGGTGGCGGAGGAGGGCATGGGCGCGCTGACCATGGACGCCGTGGCGACCCGCGCGGGCGTGAGCAAACCGGCCATGTACCGGCGCTGGCCCACCAAGCAGGACCTGATCATCGCCGCGGCCGAGTCCCGCGTCGGGGCGCTCACGGTGCCCGACATGGGCGACTTCCGGGCCGAACTGCGCGCGGTCCTCATGGAGCGCGTCCGCGCCTACCGGCAGCCCGGCGTCGGCCGGCTGCTCGCCGGGGTGATCGCCGCCGCGGCGGAGGCGGGCGCGGGGCGCGAGGCCTTCCAGGCGTACGTGACGCGGGTGACGAGCGAGACGCGGCACCTGCTGGAGCGCGGCATCGCGCGCGGCGACGTACGGCCCGACGTGCCGATCGTCGACGTCACGACCCTCATCGCCTCGTCGCTGGTCTTCCGGCTCGTCGCCGAGCAGCGGGTGCCGGAGAAGGAGCTGGTCGACTCCGTGGTGGAACTGATCGGCAGGGCGGTCGACGTCCGCCCGTGAGGGGTGTGACCGTCCGCTGACCCTCGGTCATCTCCCGTACGTGCCGGGCGAGTTGGTGCCCGGTGCGGCTTTTGTGCTGCCCGGACGGCCTCCCGCGACCCCCGTGGAACTTTCCTGAAATCCATCACCCCTGACCCCTTGCCCCGCCGCGATCCAATATCGATACTGCCGGTTACGTAATAGCGTTCGCTGTAGGGAGGACCCCCCATGCACGACGTCGCGACGGCCCCCGTCGAGAACCCCAAGCCGGTGCTGGACAAGCCCCTGATGCGCTACGGGCGCCGCGTCCTGGACCGGCTCGCGCCGGGCGCGGAGCAGGTGGCCTACAAGCTCTTCGAGGTCGAGCCGCTCACCCCGCACTTCGGGGCCGTGCTCAACGGCGTCGATCTGACGAAGCCGATCACCGAGGAGCTCGCCGACGAGCTGCGCGCGGCGCTCCTGGAGTGGAAGGTGATCTTCTTCAGGGGGCAGACCGGCTTCAACCCCGAGAACCACCTCGCACTCTCGGCCGTCTGGGGCGAGCCGGAGCCCAACCCGTTCTTCCCGAAGACCGGGACCGTGGGCCTGTCCCGGCTCGCCAAGGACGCCAAGGCCGCCGGCAACAAGAACATCTGGCACAGCGACCACTCGTTCATGGTCAACCCCTCGCTCGGCGCCGTGCTGCGCGCCGTCGAGGTGCCCGCCGCGGGCGGCGACACCATGTGGTGCGACATGGGCGCCGCGTACGACAACCTCCCCGACGACCTCAAGGAGCGGATCGAGAACCTCACCGCGGTCCACGACTGGGAGGCCAGCTGGGGCGCGCTCATGAACGACGAGCAGAAGGCCGCCTTCCGCGCCGACTGGCCGCAGGTCGAGCACCCCGTCGTCGTGCGCCACCCGCGCAGCGGCCGCAGGACCCTGTACGTGAACGAGCCGTTCACCCGGTACATCAAGGGCCTGTCCGAGGAGGAGAACCGCGAGCTCCTCGACATCCTCGTGCTCCAGGCGCGCATCCCCGAGTTCCAGATCCGCTTCCACTGGGAGCCGGACTCGATCGCCATCTGGGACAACATCGCCGTGCAGCACTACGCGGTCAACGACTACTTCCCGGCCAAGCGCGTGATGGAGCGCATCGCCATCGCCGGCGTACCGCTCTCGTGACCGCGGCACCGACCCTGCCCCAGCAGCCCGCTGGGGACGTCGGGGGCACCCGAGGCAGCAGTGCCCGCGCCTGGACGGTGACCGCGCTCCTCGTGGTCTTCATGATGGTCAACTTCGCGGACAAGTCCGTGCTCGGCCTCGCCGCCGACGAGATCCGCGCCGATCTGCACCTGAGCGCCACCCAGTTCGGGCTCGCCAACAGCGCGTTCTTCCTGCTCTTCTCCGTCGCCGCGATCGTCGTGGGGATGGCGGCGGACCGGGTGTCGCCGAAGCTGCTGCTCCTGGTGATGGCCGTGCTGTGGTCCGTGGCGCAGGTGCCGGCGGCCATCGGCGGAGGGCTCGCCGTGCTCATCGGCTCGCGGATCTTCCTGGGCGCCGCGGAGGGCCCGGCCTTCCCCGTCGCCCAGCAGGCCACGCTCTCCTGGTTCCCCAACGACAAGCGGAACCTGCCCGGCGCGCTGATCACCATCGGCATCACGCTCGGCGTGATCATCTCCGCGCCGAGCCTGTCCTGGGTGATCCAGAACCACGGCTGGCGCTCGGCCCTGTGGGTGCTCGCCGGGATCGGCGTGGTGTGGGCCGTGCTGTGGTCGCTGTTCGGCGCGGACAGCCCGCGGGCCCGCGCGACGACGACCACGAAGGCCGCCGACGACGGCGCGTCCAGGGTCCCGTACCGGAAGATCTTCGCCAGCCGTACGTGGATCGGGACCACCCTCGCGTACTTCATGAGCTACTGGTCCGTGGCCCTGATGCTGGTGTGGATGCCGTCCTATCTGCGCAACGCGCTGGACTACTCGGCGGCCACCGCGGGCAGGCTGGTCGTCCTGCCCTGGGCCGTCGGCGCCGTCGTGCTGCTCGGGCAGGCCGCCCTCACCGGGCGGCTCATGCGGCGCGGCGTCGTCAGTCGGAAGGCCCGCGGCTGGGTCGGCGGATTCATGCTCGCGATCGGCGCCGTCTGCTGCCTCCTGACGCCGTTCGTCGACTCGGTGCCCGCGCAGACCGTGCTCGTCGCCCTCGGCTTCGGCTTCAGCGGCTCGTACGCCACCGTGGCCGCGACCACCGTCGCCGAACTCGCCCCCGCCGCCCGCAGCGGCGGCGCGCTCGGCCTCATGAACGCCCTCGTCACGGTGTCCGGACTGCTCGCGCCCGCCGTCGTCGGCGCCCTCGTCGACGCGCAGGGCGACGCCGGCTACCAGCACGCCGTGCTCGTGACGGGAGTCCTCGTCGCGATCGGCGCCGTCCTCGCCTTCGCCCTGATCGACCCGGAGCGCGACCGCGCCCGGTTGACGGGCTGAGCATCCGTCACGCAGCCTGCCCTTACCGGTGGTTACCCCTGGATGACATGATCCTCGGACGAACACCCCCACTTTCTCAGCCCTCTTCACCCCCACCCGCGTTCCCAAGGAGTTGACCGTGAGCGCCGCAGCAGCACTCGACACCTCACCGCTGGACCAGGCCGTCCGCGACCTGCGCGAGCACGCCCCGTCCTGGACCGCGACCCCGCTGGAGGAGCGCATCGCGCTCCTGGAGCGGACGCTCCCGCGGATCGCCGAGGGCGGCGCCGCGATGGTCGCCGACGCGTCCGCGGCCAAGGGCTACGCCGAGACCTCCGAGTGGGCCGCCGAGGACTGGATCACCGCGCCCTGGGCCCTCGCCCAGACCATCACCGCGTACCTGCACGTCCTGCGCCGCCTCGCCGCGGGCAAGGAGCCGCTCGACCCCAAGTCGGTGCGCAGCCACGAGGGCCGCACCGTCGTCGACGTGTTCCCCACCCTGGCCTCCGACCGGCTGCTGCTCAACGGCTTCACCGCGCAGGTGTGGACGCTGCCCGGCACCACCCGCGAGCAGGTCCTGGCCCGCGCGGCGGGGGAGTACCGGGGCCGCCCCGGTGAGCCGGCCGTCTCCCTGGTGCTCGGCGCGGGCAACGTCGCGTCGATCACCCCGCTCGACATCCTCCAGAAGCTGTACGCGGAGGGCGAGGTCGTCATCGCCAAGATGAACCCCGTCAACGCCTATCTGCGCCCGCACTTCGAGAAGGTCTTCGCCGAGTACGTGGACCGCGGCTGGGTCCGCTTCGTCGACGGCGGCGCCGCCGAGGGCGCGTACCTCACCGGGCACGAGGACATCGACACCATCCACGTCACCGGCAGCGAGCGCACCCACGACGCGATCGTGTGGGGCACCGACGAGCAGGCCGAGCAGCGCCGCGCGGCGGACACGCCGCTCAACGAGAAGCCGTTCACGAGCGAGCTCGGCGGCGTCAGCCCCTGCATCGTGACGCCGGGCCCGTGGAGCGACGCGGACCTCCGCTTCCAGGCCGAGCACATCGTGACGAGCAAGCTCAACAACTCCGGCCACAACTGCATCGCCACGCAGGTCCTCGTGGTCCCCCGCGACTGGGACGGCACGGAGAAGCTCCTCGCCGAGATCCGCAAGGTCCTGCGCGAGCTGCCGCCCCGCCCCGACTACTACCCGGGCGCCGCCGACCGCGTCGCCAAGGTCACGGACGCCCACCCGGCCGCCGAGAAGCTCGGCATCGACGACTCCTGCCGCGTCCTCGTCCCGGAGATCGAGGGCATGGACGACGTCCTGATCACGGACGAGGTGTTCGCGAGCACGCTCGGCGTGATCCGCCTCCCGGGCGCCGACGCGCCGCACTTCCTGGCCGCGGCCACGGAGTTCGCCAACGACAAGCTCCCCGGCACCCTCGGTGCCACCCTCCTCGTCCACCCGAAGACGGAGCGCGCCCACTCCGGCGCGGTCGCCGACGCCATCGCCGCGCTGCGCTACGGCACGCTGGGCGTCAACGTCTGGTCGGCCTTCGGCTTCCTGCTCGGCTACACCCCGTGGGGCGCCTTCCCCGGCAACACCCGGAAGGACATCGGCAGCGGCATCGGGTTCGTGCACAACGCGTTCATGCTGGAGGACATCGAGAAGACGGTGGTGCGCGCCCCGTTCGCCCCGTCCCCGCGCGGCCTGTTCACCGGCTCGCCCTCGCTCTCCCCGCGCCCGCCGTTCTACGTCACGAACCGCACGGGCCTGACCACGATGAAGCGCCTCACGAACTACACGACGGCCCCCTCGGCAGCAAAGCTCCCGTCCATCTTCGCGTCGGCGCTGCGGGGCTGACCCATCAAGCTGCGGGTGGGTAAATCAAGCCCCGCCGGCGATTGAGGCGCGGGGTCCGGGGCGGAGCCCCGTGACCTGCGGACGCTCGACCGCAACAAAGACTCCGGCCGGCTCACCGTGTGGGGCGGTGGGCCGGCCGGTGACACTCACCCACCCAGCACACGCGCCTTCTCGCGCGCGAATTCCTCATCCGTGAGCAACCCCTGCGCCTTCAACTCGGCAAGCGCCTGAAGCTGCGAAACCCGGTCACCCCCGCCGGAGGCAACCGGCGCGGGCTGAGCCATCGGCGCCTGGTACGCCGCCTCCGCCTCCATCTGGCGCCGCATGTCACGATCGGCCATCCTGCGGTTCACCCGCCCCGAGACCGCGGACGCGGTGCCGGAGATGACCGCCGTGCGGGCGATGGTGCCAAGGAGTCCGGGCCGTCCGAATCGTTGCGGCATGCTGACCGTCCTCTTCGTTCTCTTGCGTCGATGTGTCGATGTGTCGTCAGGCCGTGGCGAGGGCTTCGATGGCCTCGTCGACGGTCTCTCGCGGGATCCGCTCGAGCATCAGCACCTGTCCGTTCGAGTCGCGCACGGCCGTGCCGAGGCGGGCGGCCCAGGTGTTCTCCCAGGCCAGGACGAGCGCGGAGGACGAGGCCGGAAGGTTGTCGGAGACCGTCTTCAGGTCCTCGTCGCTGAGCAGGTCGAAGCGCACGTCGGCCACCTGCTGGAACAGCTCGGTCACCTCGGGGTCGCCGAGCTCGACGACATCGACGGACCCGTCTGCCGCCTTGCGGATGAAGCACAGGTCGAGGATCCGTACGGTCCCGTCCTTCTGCAGGTCACGCAGCGCGGGAGCGACATCGCCGCTGAACCGGTTGCCGTCGAAGGCGAGCACGGCGACATCCACCGGGCCCACGGTGTCGGCGTTGAGGCCACTGGCCACGAGCGAGCACCTTCCCTAGGTTGCTTATCCGGACTAAACGGATGAAACAGATGAAACGGATACTAGGGCGAGGGTACAGCGAGGGCGAGCGCGGCGGCCCGGGCCGTAAGGCCCGTCGGCTCAGCGACGGGACACGTACGCGGGCTGCGGGGACTGCGTGCCCAGGAGTTCGGCGAGGCCCTGGCGGGTGGCGGCGAGGACGACCCGGTCGGTGGGCCGCAGCACGTAGCCGGGGTCCAGCTGCCAGACGGGGCCGGGCTCGGGCGTCGACTCGTCCTCCTCCGGGGCCGTCCCCGGGTCGGTGCGCCGCTCGCCGGGCGCGGTGGAGTCGACGGCCAGCACCCGCCAGGCACCGGCCCGGAACGACGCGGCGACCGTACGCCCCTCCAGGTGCGGGTGGCCCGCGACGTCCAGCGCGGCGAACAGCAGCACACGCCGCTCGACCGGGATCGCGCCCAGCACCTGGCGGCCCATCATCGCCCCCGCGAAGGCGGGCGCCGCGAGGGTCGTGACGCTGCGGCTGCGGGTGAGGGCGAGCGGATGGGCGGCGCGCAGCGTGCGGTAGACGGCGGTGGCGAAGGCGTCGTCGTACAGGCGCAGGCTCACCTGGAGGTCGGGCTTGACCGAGCGGGCGTACAGGGCGGCCTCGAGGTTCGTGGTGTCGAGGCTGGTGAGGGCGAGGAAGGCGCGCGAGCGGCTCACCTTGGCGGCCTCCAGGACGCCCTCGTCGCGTACGTCGCCGATGACGGTCGGCACGCGCAGGCGGCGGGCGAGCGGGATGCCGCGGGCCTCCGGGTTCTCCTCCACGCACACGACGGGGACGCCGAGTTCGTGCAGCCGCGCGAGGACGCGGGTGCCGATCTTGCCGAGCCCGAGCAGCACGACGTGCCCGGACAGGCCGCGCGGCGGGCGGCGCAGCGCGGAGGCGGTGCGGAAGGTGCCCATCGCCTCAAGGACCGCGGCCATCAGCACCGGGAGCAGCAGCAAGCCGGCGAAGCCGGTGAGGAGTTGGATGATCTGCCGGGCCGCGGGCTCGCCGATCGCCGGCTCGTCGATGGCGAACAGGTCGAGCATGGTGAGATAGCCGGCCCGCCACGGATTCGACTCGGTCGTCGCCCAGGTGGCGAGCGCGAGACCGAGCACGCACACCACGAGCACCGCCAGCGACCAGCGCACGCGCCGCGAGAACAGCGAGCCGAGCGGCAGCGCCCGCGCGGCGAGGCGCCGCGGCGGCAGCGAGGGCTCCGACGGTGTGACGGTGTCGAGGACGACGCTGCCGCGGCCGACCGCCGCGGCGATCTCCCGGTCGTCCGGCAGCAGTACCGGCTCCTCCTGGCCCGAGGTGTCCGAACCCTCCGTGTCCGACGGGTCGTTGTTCGACGACGAGAGGATGGCGAGCGTGCACAGGCCGGGGGTGTCGGGGGCCCGGCCACGGCCGCGCGGGGCGCGCTCCACCGCGCGCAACAGCAGCCCGTCGGCCTGCACCACCTTTCCGGTGCCCGCCACGGCGGTCGCGGCGAGCGCGGGCGCGGCCGTGTCGGCGTCGGACAGGATCGTGGTGGAGGTGTCGAGGCCCTCCCCGATGAGCTCCGGCCGCGCCAACGCGGCTGCCTGGTCGAGGAGTTGGGCCAGATGCTGGCCGAGCTTGCGGTCGAAGAGCCGGATCACGAGACGCAGGCGGGGATTGAGGCGGCGGGCCGCGAGCGCGGCGCGGATGTTGGTCTCGTCGTCGTCGTGCACCAGGGCCAGCGCGTCCGCCCGCGCCACGCCCGCCTCCGTCAAAGCGTCCTCGCTGAGCACCGCCGCCTCCATGACGCGCGGCGCCTGACCGGCGAGCGAGTCGTCGTCGGACGGCGCGAGCCGGCCCATCGCGGCCTGCACCCGGCTCAGCAGCGCGGCGGCCCGCATCCGGCCGCCGCCCTGCGCGGGTTCGCCCGCGGTGCGCGTCGACGGTACGACGATGGTGACCTGGGCGCGGTACAGCTCGCGCAGTTCGGTGCCGAGCCGCTCGGCCAACGCGTCGTCGCCGCACACCACCATGTGGCGGGGCAGGGGCGTCTGTTGGAGCGGCTCGGGCTCTTCGGTCTGCTGGGGCTGGTGGGGGAGTGACACCGTGTCATGGTGCGTGTTCGATGTGTGTGGCGTCCACCGACACCGGGGGCGACCGCGTGAAAAACCGGTGGCGGGGGCATGAGGGCCCTGGTTATCGTCGTCGGTGTTGGGGCGGCCACGGCCGCCGTGGAGTGTGCGCCGAGCGCGTGATCGAGGAGGTGTCGACCGATGGCTGTCGTCGAGACGGGCGTTGCCCGCATCCGGAAGTTCATCAAGTCCACCTCTGTGGCCACCGGCTGACCTCACCCTTTTCTCTGCTTTTCCTCGCCGGGGCCACCCTTTGAAGGGTCTCCCCTTGTCTTTCTCTGCTTCTGGTTCTCTCGACGCGTACGGCTGGGACGCCGACTGGGCGGACGCGTTCGAATCCTTCGCCGCGCGCGGCCTCGTGCCCGGGCGGGTGCTGCGCGTCGACCGCGGGCAGTGCGACCTCGTCACCCCGGAAGGGGTGGTGCGCGCCGACACCGAGTACGTCGTGCCCCGCGACCCCATGAAGGTCATCTGCACCGGCGACTGGGCCGCCGTCGATCCGGCCGGGGCCGACCCCCGCTACGTACAGGCGTATCTGCCGCGCCGGACCGCCTTCGTGCGCTCCACCTCCTCCAAGCGGTCCGAGGGGCAGATCCTCGCCGCGAACGTGGACCACGCGATCATCGCGGTGTCGCTCGCGGCCGAGCTCGACCTCGGGCGGATCGAACGGTTCCTCGCCCTGGCGTGGGAATCGGGCGCGCAGCCCCTGGTCGTCCTCACCAAGGCCGACCTCGTGCCGGACCCGGTCGGCCTGTCGTATCTCGTCTCCGACGTCGAGACGACCGCGCCCGGCGTGCAGGTGCTGCCCGTCAGCGCGCTCGACGGGGCCGGTACGGAGGTGCTGCGGGCGGTCGTCGCCGACGGTACGTCCGTGCTGCTCGGGCAGTCGGGGGCCGGGAAGTCGACGCTGGCCAACGCGCTGATGGGCGTGGACGTGATGGACGTACAGGCCGTCCGTGACATGGACGGCAAGGGGCGGCACACCACGACCACCCGCAATCTGTTCGCCCTGCCGGACGGCGGCGTGCTCATCGACACGCCGGGGCTGCGGGGGGTCGGTCTGTACGACGCCGAGGGCGGTGTCGGGCAGGTCTTCGCGGAGATCGCGGCGCTGGCGGAGGACTGCCGGTTCCACGACTGCGCGCACACGGTCGAGCCGGGGTGTGCGGTGCTGGCCGCGCTGGCGGACGGGTCGCTTCACCAGCGGCGTCTGGACAGTTACCGCAAGCTTCTGCGGGAGAACGAGCGGCTCGCGGCGCGGACGGATGCGAGATTGCGGGCGGATCTGCGGAAGGTGTGGAAGCAGCGGGGGGCGGAGGGCCGGGCCGCCCTGGAGGCCAAGCGGGGTGGCCTCCGCTAGCTCGTTCGGCCTGCCCCGGGGTTGCGGCCTCGGGGCTCCGCCCCGGACCCCGCGCCTCAATCGCCGGCGGGGCTTGATTTACCGGCACCGGTGCTCTCAGTGCCGCGTCCGATTTCCGCCAGCCGGAGGGTGCGGGACACGGCACACTTGAAGCGTGATGACCGACGAAGACACGCGATACGAAGCCGTTCGGAGCCGCGACGCGCGGTTCGACGGGGAGTTCTTCTTCGCCGTCGAGACGACCGGGATCTACTGCCGGCCGAGCTGCCCCGCGGTCACCCCGAAGCGGCACAACGTCCGCTACTACGCCACCGCCGCCGCGGCCCAGGGCTCCGGTTTCCGGGCCTGCCGCCGCTGCCGCCCCGACGCGGTGCCGGGCTCCGCCGACTGGAACGTGCGCGCCGACGTCGTGGGCCGCGCGATGCGGCTCATCGGCGACGGGATCGTCGACCGCGAGGGCGTCGGCGGGCTCGCCACCCGGCTCGGCTACAGCGCCCGCCAGGTGCAGCGCCAGCTCACCGCCGAGCTGGGCGCCGGCCCGGTCGCACTCGCCCGCGCCCAGCGCGCCCACACCGCGCGCGTCCTGCTCCAGACGACCCCGCTGCCGGTCACCGAGATCGCGTTCGCGGCGGGGTTCGCGAGCGTGCGGCAGTTCAACGACACGATCCGCGAGGTGTACGCCCGCACGCCCACGCAGCTGCGCGCCGAGGCACCCGACAAGCGCCGCGCCGCCGCCCCCGCCGCCGGAATCCCCTTGCGCCTCGCCCACCGCGGCGCCTACCGGGCCGGTCCCATATTCGATCAGCTCGGCGCCGAACTCCTCGACGGAGTCGAGGAGTTGACCGGGCCGCCCGGTGCCCGCACCTTCCGGCGCGCGCTGCGCCTCCCGTACGGCACCGGTGTCGTACGGGTCGACGAGACCACGCACGACCAGCCCGGCGCGCAGGCCGAGCACCGGGGCGGCTGGCTGGACGCACGACTCCAGCTGACCGATCTGCGGGATCTGACGACCGCCGTGGGCCGACTGCGCCGCCTCTTCGACCTCGACGCCGATCCGTACGCGATCGACGAGCGGCTCGCCCTCGACCCGCGGCTCGCCCCGCTGGTCGCCGCCCGGCCCGGACTGCGCTCGCCGGGTGCCGCCGACCCCGACGAACTGGCGTTGCGCCTGGTCGCCGGGCCCGCGGAGGCCGCGCGGCTCGTCGAGCGGTACGGCAAGCGGCTCGACGCGCCCAGTGGCACCGTCGAGCGGCTGTTCCCCGCCCCGGACGAGCTGTCCGACGAGCCCGGCACGCTCGGCGAACTCGCCCGCGCCCTGCGCACCGGCGCGCTCCGCCTCGACCCGGGCGCCGACCGCGACGACGCCGAAGCGGTGCTGCGCGCGCTGCCCGGCATGAGCCCGCGCACCGCCGCCCTGATCCGGCTGCGGGCCCTGGGTGACCCGGACGTGGGCGTGCCCGACGACTCCCCGACCGATGACGCGTGGCGCCCCTGGCGCTCGTACGCGCGTCAACACCTCATCGTAGAAGGACAGTTGTGACCACCGAACGCCGCACGGCCCACCCCACGACCTACACGACTCTGCCCAGCCCGCTCGGCGAGCTGCTGCTCACCGCCGACGCCTCCGGCGCCCTCACCTCCCTCTCCGTCCCCGGGCAGAAGGGCGGCCGGGTCGTCGGCGAGGGATGGGTGCGCGACCCCGCGCCGTTCGCCGAGGCGGAGCGGCAGCTCGCCGCCTACTTCGCCGGTGAACTCAAGGAGTTCGAGCTGGAGTTGAGGCCCGAGGGCACCGAGTTCCGGCGGCGGGTCTGGGACGCGCTCGACGCCGTGCCCTACGGGGCCACCACCACGTACGGCGAGGTGGCCGCCCGCATCGGCGCCTCGCGCGCCGCCGTCCGGGCCGTCGGCGGCGCGATCGGCGCCAACCCGCTGCTCATCGTCCGCCCCTGCCACCGGGTGATCGGCGCGAACGGCGCCCTGACCGGATACGCGGGCGGCCTGGAGAAGAAGGTCGAACTGCTGACCCTGGAGGGCTCCCTCTGACAGCGGTGCGCGGGAGGCCCGACTGCGTTCACGGGCCGAGCGCCACCGCCGCCGTGTACCCCTCCGGCACCGGTACGTCCCGCAGTGTCCAGCCGTCCGGCGTGCCGGGGGAGCCCGCGAGCGTACCCACGTAGTCGCGGTCGGTGCCGCGGGAGAGGCCCGTGCCGAGGCCCTTCAGGTAGGCCTCCTTGCGGACCCAGGCGCGGGCCACCGCGAGCCGGCGCGCCTCCGGGTCCGCGAGGGCCGCCAGTTCCGCGCGCTCGCGCGGGTGCAGCACCGCCGTGAGCTCCTCGGCGACCTTGGCCGAGGGCAGTTCCTCCACATCGGCGCCGACCGGCGCGGGCGCCAGCGCCACCAGGGCCAGATCGCCGCTGTGGGAGAGGGAGAAGTGCAGGTCGGGGGCGTCCGCGAGGGCCGGGCGGCCGTGCGGTCCGCCGCAGCCGGGGCAGGCGAGCCGCGTGAACCGTACGTCGCCGGGGGCACGGCCCAGTCGCTCGCCCAGGATGCCGCGCAGCGCGAGGTGCGCGGCGACGTAGCGCACCCGGTGCCGGTCGAAGTGGAAGGCCGCGGCGCGCCGCCTCTCGTCGGCATCGAGCACCTCGGGCGCGTCCGTGCCGGGTGTCTCCGCCGCGGTGTCCACCAGCCACAAGTCGACCGCCCCCGCAGCGGGCAGTTCCCGCACGCCGCCGTCCACGTCGTCCCCCTTCGTTCCTACGCGTCGCGCTTCGCGCGGCTCCGCCAGCGCACGATCACATACGCCCCGAGCGCGACCACCGCCGCCCCGAGCACCACCTTCGACAGCACCCCGACGTACCGCTCCACGAGGTCCCACTGGTCGCCCAGCCAGTATCCGGCCAGGATCAGCGCCGCGTTCCAGATCAGCGAGCCGACCGCGGTCAGGGCGAGGAACACCGGCAGGCGCATCCGCTCCACGCCCGCCGGGATCGAGATGAGGCTGCGGAAGATCGGCACCATTCTGCCGAGCAGCACCGCCTTCGTGCCGTGCCGCCGGAACCACGCCTCCGTGCGCTCCAGGTCCGCGACCTTCACCAGCGGAATCCGGCCCCACAGCGCGTACATCCGCTCACGGCCGATGGCCCGGCCGACCCAGTACAGGACCGCCGCGCCGGCCACCGAGCCGAGCGTCGTCCACACGATCGCCGAGAGGAGGGTGATCGTGCCCATGCTCGCGGCGAAGCCGGTCAGCGGCAGGATCACCTCGCTCGGCAGCGGCGGGAACAGGTTCTCCAGGGCGATCAGGAATCCGGCGCCGGGGCCGCCGAGCGTGCCGATGAGGTCGGCGGCCCAGCCGGCCAGGCCGCCGGTGGGCTCGGCCGTGGCGGCCTGGGTCAGGGAATGCATACGAGGCGTGTCTCCAGCGTGGACGGTTCCCCGATAGTAATGGTTCGGCAAAGTCCGCCGATCGGCCCCCGATTCAAGGTCCGCCGCTCAACCCCAGATCACGGCCCCCAGCCACGCCCCCACGATCAGCAGGCACGCGAACAGCTCCACCAGCACGTTGGACCCTCCGGCCCGCATGGCCGTGCGCGTCGACGCGAGCGCGTCCCCGTGGCTTCCGAGCCGCAGCCGCTCCGACACGTAGATCCCGCCCATGAACCCCGGAATCGCCCCGACCACCGGGATCACGCAGAACCCGATGACCGCGCCCGCGCCCGCCCAGAACTCCAGGCGGCGGGTCGCCCCCGCCTGCCGCAGCCGGCGCGGCGGCAGCTGCCAGCGCAGCACCTGGGAGGCCAGCAGGACGGCGGTGGCGCCGACGAGGAGACCCCACGCGAGGCTGCCCGGCTCCCGCAGCGCCCACACGGCGACCGCGGCCCACACGAGCCACGATCCGGGTACGCCCGGCACCAGCACCCCGCACAGGCCCAGCGCCATCACGGCACCGACCAGGAGGAGTTCCCACGCTCCCATGGGGACAGGGTCCCCCAAGTGCGGGGAAAGCGCAGGTCAAAAGAGTCCCCATGGGTCTCAGCGGGCCACCCAGCCCCGTTCGTACGCATGCCACCCGAGCTGCAGCCGCGTCGTCACGCCCGCCAGCTCCATCAGCCGTTTCACCCGCCGCTGCACCGTCCTGAGCCCCAGGTCCAGCTGCTTGGCCACGCTCGCGTCGGTCAGGCCCGCCAGCAACAGCGAGAGGATCTCCAGGTCGAGGCCGTCGGGCCCCTCCGCGGCGACCTCCTCCACCTCGCCCGACGCCCCGAGCCGCAGCGGCAGCGCCTGCCGCCACACCGCCTCGAAGAGCCCGTTCAGCGTCTCCAGCAGACCGCTCGCATGCACCACGAGCGCGGCGGGCTCCGCGGCGTGCCGGGTCAGCGGCACCATCGCGAGCGCCCCGTCGGCGATCACCAGCTTCGTCGGCACCCGGTCCACGACCCGCACCTGCTCGTCCCGGCCGATCGCCGCCGACAGCTCGGTCAGGCCGGCCGGCATGGAGAGCACCTCGCGCTCGATGACGACGCGGTAGCCGACACCCCGGCTGACGGCCCGCTCCTCCGCGTCGTTCTCCGTGGCGGGCACCGCGATCGGGTTGCCGGTCACGAGGGCGCACACCTCGTCGGCCGCGCCGAGCTGGATCTGCAGGAACCGCTGGGCCGCGGCCGCCGCCCCCGTCACCACCTCGACCAGATCGTGCGCGGCGGGCTCGGTGGCCTGCGCCCGGAACTCGGCGGCGAGCCGGGCCGCCGCCAGCTCAGCCTCGTCCAGCTCGTGCCGCCGCTGGGTGAGCAGCGCGCCGAGCGCGACCCCGGGCGGCGCCGCGACCCAGCGCCCGGGCCGCGCCGACGACTGGGCGGCGAGGCCGTGCTGTTCCAGGCGGCGCAGCGCGTGCTCGGTCTCGGGCTCGGCGCGGGTGAGCCGGCGCGCCAGATCGGGGACGTCGGCCGCGCCCACCGCGACGAGCGCCCGGTACGCCGCCTCGTGCCCCTCGTCCAGACCTATCGCGTGCAGCATGCGGCGATCCCCTCCCCAGTGAACCGTTCCAACACCCCCCCCGTGGCGGGAAACAGCCACGGCACATTCCCGCCGCACCCATCTTCCCTGTACCGGCCATCACTCTGCCAATGTGGCGCCACCGCAGCACCAACACCCGCCGGGAATGCGGCCTTTGGCCTGCAATCACCCGCGCTTCTACTTGGGGAGAGCGATGCGCCCGATATCGCGTGCGGCTCTGGGCACGGCGACCGCCGTCGTCCTGGGCATCACGGCGGCCGTCCCGTCCGGGGCCGTGGAGGGGAGCGCCCCGGACGGCGGCCGGCCGCTCGTCGGCAGCTCCGCCGCCACTGCCAAGAGCTCCGCGGCCACGGTCACGCTGGTCACAGGCGACCGCGTCGTCGTCACCACCGACGCGAAGGGCCGCCCCACCGCGGCGGCCCTGCCCGCCGCCGACGGCAGCACCCCGCTGCTGCAGACCCGGCAGTCCGGCAAGGATCTGTACGTGTATCCGGACAGCGCGGCGAAGGCGCTCGCCGCCGGCCGCGTCGACGAGGAACTCTTCAACGTCACAGGACTGATCCGGCAGGGCTACGACGACCGGCACAGCGCGACGCTCCCGCTCATCGCCACCTACGACACGTCCGTCGACGTCGCCCGCAGCGCGCCCGCCGCGCCGCGCGGCGCGAAGCGCGGCCTCGTCCTCGACCCGGTCGGCGGCGTCGCGCTGAAGGCCGACAAGAAGAAGGCGGCCGAGTTCTGGGACGACGTCTCAAGTCCCCGCTCCCGCGCGGCCGGTGACCTCAAGAAGCTCTGGCTCGACGCCAAGGTGAAGTCGCTGCTCGCCGACTCCACGAAGCAGGTGCACGCCGACCAGGCATGGGCCGCGGGCTACGACGGCAAGGGCACCAAGGTCGCCGTCCTCGACACCGGCGTCGACACCGAGCACCCCGACCTCAAGGGCCGCGTCGCCGAGTCGAAGAACTTCACCGACTCCGCCGACGCCGACGACCACCAGGGCCACGGCACGCACACCACGTCCACCGTCGGCGGCTCCGGCGCGGCGAGCGGCGGCAAGGAGCAGGGCGTCGCCCCGGGCGCCACCCTGCTCAACGGCAAGGTCCTCAACGACGGTGGCTCCGGCGCCACTTCGTGGATCATCGCCGGCATGCAGTGGGCCGTCGACCAGAAGGCCGACGTGGTGTCCATGTCGCTGGGCAACCCGGACGAGCTGGACTGCTCCGACCCCATGTCGCAGGCACGCAGGAACTCGCCCGGTCCTCGAAGGACACCCTCTTCGTCATCGCGGCAGGAAACGCGGGCCCCGCCGTCAACTCGGTCTCCTCGCCGGGCTGCGTGCCCGAGGTGCTCACCGTCGGCGCCGTCGACGGTGACGACGAGACCGCGAGCTTCTCCAGCCGCAGCCCCGTGCAGCGCACGCACACCCTCAAGCCCGAGATCGCCGCGCCCGGCGTCGCCATCAAGGCCGCAGCGGCGGGCGGCCGGGGCGTCTACGCGTACCAGTCCATGAGCGGTACGTCGATGGCGACACCGCACGTCGCGGGCGCCGCCGCCCTCGTCAAGCAGCGCCACCCCGACTGGGACGCGCAGCGGATCAAGCGGGCGCTCGTCGCCTCCGCCGATGCCGACATCCCCGGTGACGTACGGGAGACCGGCGGCGGGCGGCTCGACGTGAAGGCCGCCGTCGACCAGCAGATTCTCGGCGCGGACGCGGTGCAGGGCGGCACCTTCAACTGGCCGCAGGACCGCAGCGACCGCACCACCGTCCAGGTGCCGTACACCAACACCACCGACAAGCCGGTCAAGTTGAGCCTCGCCGTCGACGGGGTCACCGGCAACGACGGCTCCGCCGTGAAGTCCTCCGTCGCCCGGCTCGACGCCCGTACGGTCACGGTCCCGGCGGGCGGCACCGCCCAGGTCCCGCTGGCCGTCGACCCGACGGCGTCCCTCAAGAAGGCCCAGTACGGGGACGTCACCGGGCGGATCCTCGCCACCGGGCCCGGCGGCACACACCTGAGCACCCCGTTCTCGCTCTACGTCCAGCCGGAGACGGTCACCCTGCGCGTCAAGCTCGTCGACCGGCAGGGCGAGCCGGCCGCCGCGGGTTCCTCGCTCGACCTCGTCGGCACCGACACCGCGTCCGGCGAGCGGCGCGTCAACGACGGCGCCGCGGACCAGACGTACCAGGTCAGACCCGGCGCGTACGCCCTGACGGCGTTCGTCGCGACGCCGGAGACCGAGGGCACGCAGATCAACTCGGCGACGTTCCTCGGCCGTCCGCAGCTGAACGTCACCAAGGACACCACCGTCGTCCTCGACGCCCGCAAGGCCCACAAGCTCAGCGTGGGGACGGACCGGGACAGCGAGTCGCGCGGCGCCACCCTCGGGTTCGCCCGCACCTTCGGTGAGGACAACTGGCTGCACGCGGCGAGCATCCAGGGCTCGCGCACCGTGCCCGGCTACTACGCCGACGTCCAGGGCGAGGTCCGCGACGGCGACTTCGAGTTCGACAGCTTCTGGCGGGCCGCCGCGCCGCAGATCAGCGAGTTCGGCGTGGTCGGCGGTCCTGCGCTGCACCCGGTGACCGGCTCCACGAACTCCGCGAACCTCGACGGCACGGGGAGCTCCGAGATCGTCTCCGCGGGGGCGGGAACGGCCGATGAACTCGCCGCCGCGAAGGGCAAGTTGGCGCTGGTGAAGCTGCCCGACGGCGGCTCCGCGGGTACGGTCGCGCAGGCCGCGGTCAAGGCGGGCGTCAAGGGCCTCGTCCTGTACCGGGAGGCCGCGGGCCGCTGGTACCCGGTGGTCGGGTTCGTCGGCGCGCCGCTCCCCGTGCTCGGCCTCGAGGCCGCGGAGGGCGAGGTGCTCGCCGCGCGGATCGCGACGGGCACCACGACGCTCCACTGGAAGGCGACGGCCAAGAGCCCGTACGTCTACACGCTGGCGTTCCCCGAGACCGGCCAGATCCGCGACGACCGCACCTACCGCGTGTCGGACAAGGACCTCGCCACGAACAAGGCGACCTACACGGCGATGGGCGCCGCCACGGACTACGTCGACCTGCCGTCGGTGTCCCGCCCGAACGGCCTGACCACCTCGTTCGGCGACCTCGCGCTGGTCGCCGCGCCGGCCACCCGCACCGAGCTGTACTCGCCCGGCACGACCGGGTACGGGCACCAGGTGTCCAGCAGCTTCCCCTGGGGCGAGTTCATGATCGACCCGGTGCGGACGTACGAGAAGGGCGAGAAGCGGACGGAGCGGTGGTACGGGGGCGCGATGGCCCCCACGACGCCGCTCGACGACTCGGGCAAACAGGCGCTCGCCGCGGAACGCCAGGGCAATCTGATCGGCGTCGCGCCCGGGTTCTGGGGCGACGGTGAACACCTCGGCGTCCAGGGCTCGTTCGGCGACATCGGCAGCGTCGCGCTGAAGCGGAACGGGGAGGAGGTCGGCTCCAACGGGTGGCCGTACGGGGTGTTCTCGGTGCCGTCCGAGGACGCGGCGTACGAACTGACCCTGAACACGATGAAGTTGAACGGCGGCAAGACCTGGCTGCGTTCGCCGCAGACCACGACGACGTGGTCGTTCCGCTCGCACGAGGAGGCGGACACGTACTCGCAGGGCATCCCGCTGCTCTTCCCGCGGACGACGTTCCCCGAGGACGGCATGAAGACCCTCGCGGCGCGGGACGGCCAGCGGGTCGGCCTGACGGCGACGGGCCACGCGGGCTACGAGCCGGGCGCCCTGACGAAGGCCGCGCTCTCCTACTCGTACGACGGCGGGGAGACCTGGACCGAGGCGAAGACCTCGAAGCGGGACGGCGAGTGGACGGCGTCGGTCGACCACGCGGGCGCCACCGGCAAGCAGGTCACCCTCAAGGTCCGGCTGACCGACTCGAAGGGCAACTCGGTGACGCAGACGGTCAACAGGGCGTACGACGTTCGTTAGTTCGGACGCTCACCCGATCCGGTCCGCCGGGCGGTCCTCCCGTGGGGGGTGGGGCCGTCCGGCGGGCCCATTTCGGTGGGCTTTTCCCGATGCCCCGTTTTCGTACGGCCCGTGCCGTGGACAATGAGGACATGAGCCAGCAGGGGGAGAGGCACACCGGTCACCCGGCCCAAGGGGACGACTGGTGGGGGAAGTTGTACGACAACGAGACCGCCGCCGAGGACACGGGACCCGCCCCGTCCCCGGACACCCTGGACGACCGCTTCACCTCGGCCGGAGCGGTGGCGTCTCCGCGCGCACCGGGAGGCTCCGAGGCGGAGCCGGCTCTCCCGGTCCCGCCCGAGCCCCGGCGAGCCGAGGGCGACGCACCACCCGTCCCGGAGCCCCGCCACGCGGTGTACCCGGAGACGCGACACGTCTGGGGCGCCGGGGGCCCGCCTTCCGGGGCGCCGGGGACGAGCACGCCGCCGCTGCCATCGGAACCGGCCCCGGACGCGGCGACGCCCGCCGGGCCTCTGCGCGAGGCGCCGCCGCCGGGAGGCCCGCGGATCGATCCCGGCACGGCTCCGCCGGAGGCCCTTCACCGCGATACCGCCCCACCTCCGCCGAGGACGCCCCCTCCGCCGCCGGAGTCGCCCCGCGCCGAGGCCGTTCCACCGCTGGAGGTGCCCCTCGCTGAGGCCGCTCCTCCGCCGCCGGGGGCGCCCCGCCCCGAAGACGCTCCTCCGCCGTCGCAGCCGCCCCGCTTCGAGGCCGCTCCTCCGCTTTCGGAGTCGCCTCGATTCGACGCCGCTCCACCTCCGGGGGCGCCCCGATTCGAGGCCGCTCCTCCGCCGCCGGAGGCACCCCGGACCGAAGCCGCTCCGCCGCCGGAGGCACCCCGACTCGAAGTCGCCCCGCCGCCGCAGGCGCCCCCTGTCGAGCCCGCCCCGTCAGCGCCGCACGCACCTAGTACCGCAGCCGTCCCACCCCTGCCCGAAGCATCTCCCGCCCTGCCGGTGGCTCCCTGCGGAGAAGCCGGGCCGCCTCCGCCGGAGGCCCCGCGCGCGGACGCCGCTCCGCCCCCACCAGGGGTGCCCTCTGCGGCAGCCGACCCGGATGCAGCTCGTGCGGAGGTCGTCCCGCCCCCGCCGGAGGCGCCCCGCGCCGGACCCGTCCCGCCGCTGCCCGAAGCATCTCCCACCCCGCCGGTGGCTCCCTGCGGAGAAGCCGGGCCGCCTCCGCCGGAGGCCCCGCGGGCGGATGCCGTCCCGCCGCCGGCCGGGGTGTCCTCCGCGGCAGCCGCCCCGGGCGCGGCTCGCGCGGAGGTCGTCCCGCCCCCGCCGGAGGCGCCCCGCGCCGGGCCCGTGCCGCCGCTGATCGAAGCACCTCCCACCTCCCTGGCAGCTGAACCGCCCCCTCCGGGCTCCTTTCCGGCACCGCCCCCACCACCCTCCGTCATCTACGTGGGCGACGGTCCACCCACCTACGAGGCGGAGCCCACCGCGTTGCCGCTCGCCGATCCGGAGGATCTGGGCGAGCTGGTCGCGGACACCGTGCTCGACGGGGCGCGGTGCGGGGTCTCGACGCTGCGGGCCGTGTCCGTGCGGGGGGATTCCGCGCGGTACCGGGGCGAGCCGCGGCGCGACAGTCTGCTCACCGCGCGGTTCGGGAGCGGGGCCACGGCGCTGATCCTCGTCGCGATGGCCACCGGCGCCCGCGCCACGCCCGGCGCGCACCGGGCCGCCGCCGAGGTCTGCGAGTGGATCGGCCGGGCCGTGGGGCTCAGCCACACACGGCTCGCGGAGGACGTACGGGCGGGCCGCCGCGGCGACCTGAAGTCGGGTCTGCACCGCCTCACCGACCGCAGCCTCGGCAAACTCCGGGCCGGCGCCACCGAACAGGGCCTCGACCCGGAGGAGTACGCGGCGACGCTGAGGTGCCTGCTGCTGCCCGCCGACCCGGCCTGCCGCACCCGCGTGTTCTTCGGCGTCGGCGGAGGCGGCCTCTTCCGCCTGCGGGACGGCGAGTGGCGGGACATAGAGCCGAGCGTCGCCGAGCAGACCGGCGCCCCCGTCGTCGGCTTCGGTTCCTCGCCGCCCGCCGAGACCCCGGACGGCGACCGGCTCACGATGGACCTCAGCATCACGACACCCCCGAGCCCCTACGAGCCCGCGCCACCACCACCCCGCGACGCCTTCCGGTTCCGCGCCTCGGTCGCCCGACCGGGGGACACCCTGCTGCTCTGCTCGCCGGGCCTCGCCGAACCCCTCCGCGGCGAGCCGGACCTCGCCCGCCACCTGGCGAACAGGTGGGCGGACGCGGATCCTCCGGGCCTCGCCGCGTTCCTCGCGGACACCCAGGTCCGGGTCAAGGGATACGCCGACGACCGAACGGCCGCGGCCGTCTGGGAGGCGTGAGCACGCCCCGTATGAATTCATGGAACCCACAAGAGTCGGGAAGCAACGCGGAGACCGGGTTCCGAAAGGGCGCGTGAGTCATGGCCAAGCAGAACGTCGCCGAGCAGTTCGTCGACATCCTCGTCCGCGCGGGCGTCGAGCGCATGTACGGAGTCGTGGGCGACAGCCTCAACCCGGTCGTGGACGCGATCCGGCGCAACGATGCGATCGACTGGATCCACGTCCGGCACGAGGAGACCGCCGCCTTCGCCGCGGGCGCGGAAGCGCAGATCACCGGCAAGCTGACGGCGTGCGCCGGCTCCTGCGGGCCCGGCAATCTGCACCTCATCAACGGCCTCTACGACGCCCACCGCTCCATGGCCCCGGTCCTCGCCCTCGCCTCGCACATCCCGTCCAGCGAGATCGGCCTCGGCTTCTTCCAGGAGACCCACCCCGACCGCCTCTTCTCGGAGTGCTCGCACTACAGCGAGATGATCTCCAGCCCGAAGCAGATGCCGCGCGTCCTGCAGACCGCCATCCAGAACGCCGTCGGCCAGTCCGGCGTCAGCGTCGTGACGCTGCCCGGCGACGTCGCCGACGAGGCCGCGCCCGAGAGGTCCGTCGAGACCGCGATCGTCACCTCCCGGCCCAGCATCCGCCCGGGCGACGCCGAGATCGAGAAGCTCGTCGAGCTGATCGACGAGGCCGGCAAGGTCACCCTGTTCTGCGGCAGCGGCACCGCCGGCGCGCACGCCGAGGTCATGGAGTTCGCCGAGAAGATCAAGTCTCCGGTCGGCCACGCTTTGCGTGGAAAAGAATGGATTCAGTACGACAATCCCTACGACGTCGGCATGAGCGGGCTCCTCGGGTACGGGGCCGCCTACGAGGCCACCCACGAGTGCGATCTCCTCATCCTGCTCGGCACCGACTTCCCGTACAACGCGTTCCTGCCGCAGAAGGACGTCAAGATCGTCCAGGTCGACGTGCGGCCCGAGCACCTCGGCAGGCGCTCGAAGCTGGACCTCGCGGTCTGGGGCGACGTCCGCGAGACGCTGCGGTGTCTGACGCCCCGCGTCAAGCCCAAGTCGAACCGCAAGTTCCTCGACCGGATGCTGAAGAAGCACGCCGACGCGCTGGAAGGCGTCGTGAAGGCGTACACGCGCAAGGTCGAGAAGCACACCCCCATCCACCCCGAGTACGTCGCCTCCGTCGTCGACGAACTCGCCGCCGAGGACGCCGTGTTCACGGTCGACACCGGCATGTGCAACGTCTGGGCGGCCCGTTACATCTCGCCCAACGGGCGGCGCCGCGTCATCGGCTCGTTCTCGCACGGCTCGATGGCGAACGCGCTGCCGATGGCGATCGGCGCCCAGTTCACCGACCGCAACCGGCAGGTCGTCTCCATGTCGGGCGACGGCGGGTTCTCGATGCTGATGGGCGACTTCCTCACCCTCGTCCAGTACGACCTGCCGGTGAAGGTCGTCCTCTTCAACAACTCCTCTTTGGGAATGGTCGAGTTGGAGATGCTGGTCGCCGGTCTGCCGTCCTACGGGACCACCAACAAGAACCCCGACTTCGCCTCCATCGCCCGCGCCGCGGGTGCCTACGGCGTCCGCGTCGAGAAGCCGAAGCAGCTCGCGGGCGCCCTGAAGGACGCCTTCAAGCACAAGGGCCCCGCGCTCGTCGACGTCGTCACCGACCCCAACGCCCTGTCCATCCCGCCGAAGATCAGCGCCGAGATGGTCACGGGCTTCGCCCTCTCCGCCTCCAAGATCGTGCTCGACGGCGGAGTGGGCCGGATGGTGCAGATGGCCCGCTCCAACCTCCGCAACATGCCGCGCCCCTGATCACACCGGCCGCAGCCGCAGCGTCAGGATCTGGAACGGCCGCAGGGACAGGGCGAGCCCGGCGGCGGACGTGTCGGCCGGGCGCAGCGGCCGCTCCAACAGGTCCGTCTCGTCGGCGCCCGCCACCGGGAACGCCGCCGTGAGCGTCGCGTCCGCGCGCCCGCCCCGCGACTCGTAGAGCCGCACCACGACATCCCCGCTGCGGTCCTCCGCGAGCTTCACGGACTCCACCGTCACCGCCGGGTCGTCGACCGCGATCAGCGGGGTCACGGCGGGCGCGGGCGCGACCCGCAGCGGCAGGTTCAGGGCGAGGCCCTCCGCCACCGCGTCTCCGGTGCCCGCGCCCGGCAGCAGCGCGTACGTGAAGCGGTGCGTGCCGAGGTCCGTCTCGGGGTCGGGGGAGTGCGGGGCCCGCAGGAGCGTGAGCCGGACCGTCGTGCCGAGCCCGTCCTCGTGCGCGGCGCGGGTCACGTCGTGGCCGTACGTCGAGTCGTTGAGCAGCGCGACGCCGTAGCCCTCCTCCGCGACGCGCAGCCAGCGGTGCGCGCAGATCTCGTAACGGGCCGCGTCCCAGCCGGTGTTGGCGTGCGTGGGCCGGTTGACGTGGCCGAACTGGATCTCGGCCGACGACCGCTCCGCGTGCACGTCCAGCGGGAACGCCGCCTTGAGGACCTTCTCCGACTCCTGCCAGTCGACGTCCGTGACCACGTCGAGGCGGCGGCTGTCCGCCGCGAGCCGGTACTCCTGCGTGATCCGCGACTTCCCGAAGGAGCGGGTGACGCGCACGGAGACCCGCAGCGGGCCCTCCTCGACCAGCTCCACCGACTCGGCCTCCGTGAGGTCGGTGCGGGTGTGCCGGTAGTGGGCGTCCAGGTCCCAGGCGTCGTACTGGGTGGGGTGGTCGGGGTGCAGTTGGAGGAGGTTCCCGCGGCTGCCGGGGGCGAGTGTCTCCCGGCCGCCGCTGTTCAGGTCCCGTACGGAGGTGAGGAGCCCGTCGCTGTCGATCGTGACGGTGAGGTGCTCGTTGGCGAGGACGATCGAGCCCGTCTCGCGCGTCGCCGCCGCGTGCGCGCCGGGACCGCGCGTGTGCCCGGCGGCCTCGGTAAGGGAGCGGGCGCCGAAGCCGTCGACGTACACATGCACCAACTGGTCCTCGTGGGAGACGACTTCACTGCGCGGGTACGGCGAGGCGTTGAGCGCGGACGGCGCGGATCCGCCCAGGCGGTGTACGGCGTCCGAGGTGATGTCGTCCAGCTCCGCGATCACCTCGGCGTAGGTCTCGCGGGCCTCGCGGTGGACCCAGGCGATCGACGAGCCCGGCAGGATGTCGTGGAACTGGTGCAGCAGCACCGTCTTCCAGATCCGGTCGAGCGCGTCGTACGGGTAGGTGTACGTCGGGTCGTGCAGCGCGGCGGCCGTGCACCACAACTCGGCCTCGCGCAGGGCGTGTTCGGAGCGCCGGTTGCCCTGCTTCGTCTTGGCCTGCGTGGTGTACGTGGCACGGTGCATCTCCAAGTACAGCTCGCCGGACCACACGGGGGCCCTGTCGCCGTACTCCTCGTGCGCCGCCTCGAAGAACGCGGCCGGCTTCTCGATGTCGACGCGCGGCGAGCCCTCCAGGGAGCGCAGGCGGCGCGCCTTCTCCAGCATCTCGCGGGTCGGGCCGCCCCCGCCGTCGCCCCAGCCGAACGGGACGAGGGAGCGGGAGGCTCCACCCTTCTCCGCGAAGTTCCGTTCCGCGCGGGCCAGTTCACTCGCGTGGAACTGTGCGTTGTACGTGTCCACGGGCGGGAAGTGGGTGAACACGCGGGTGCCGTCGATGCCCTCCCACCAGAACGTGTGGTGCGGCATCTTGTTCGTCTGGTTCCAGCTCAGCTTCTGCGTCAGGAACCACTTGGCGCCCGCGAGCTTCGCCAACTGCGGGAAGGCCGCGGTGTACCCGAAGGAGTCCGGCAGCCAGATCTCCTCCGTCTCCACGCCCAGCTCGTCCTGGAAGAACCGCTTGCCGTGCACCAGTTGGCGCGCGAGGGCCTCGCCGCCGGGCATGTTGGCGTCCGACTCCACCCACATCGAGCCGACCGGGGACCAGTTCCCGTCCGCGACGGCCTTCTTGATGCGCTCCCAGATGTGCGGCTGGTGCTCCTTCACCCACGCGTACTGCTGCGCCTGCGAGCACGCGAAGACCAGCTCCGGATAGTCGCGGGCCAGCGCCGTGACGTTCGCGAAGGTGCGCGAGGCCTTGCGGACCGTCTCGCGCAGCGGCCACAGCCACGCCGAGTCGATGTGCGCGTGCCCGGCCGCCGAGACCCGGTGCGCGCTCGCGTGCGCGGGCCTCGACAGCACCTCGGCCAGCTCGGCGCGGGCCGCCGACGCCGTGCCTGACACGCCGTGCAGATCGAGGGCGTCCAGCATCCGCTCCAGGGCGCGCAGGATGTCGTGGCGCCTGGCCCGGTCCGCGTCCAGCTCGTGCATCAGCTCCGAGAGCACCTCGACGTCCAGGACGAGATGCCAGACCTCCTCGTCGAGTACGGCCAAGTCGGCAGAGCGGAATCGGTAGTTGGGGCGATCTCCTGCGGTCAGTACGTCGCCGAGGAAGGTGGGTTCGAAGTCCCTCAGGACCGTCGGATTGGCCGCGGCCTCGAGCAGCAGGCTCACCGGCTCCCCGCCGGCCGCGCGCGCCGCGATCGTCAGATGCCGGTTGCGCGGATGGATGCCCTTGAGGGGTACGCCCGAGGCGTCGTACAGCAGCCCCTCCGCCTGGAATCCGGGCCCCTGCCCGGAGAAGCCGGGGTCGACGACCGCCTCGACGTGCCGCCCCTCCCACTCCTCGGGCACCCGCCCCTCGAGCCGGAACCAACTGGTCGACCACGGCTTTCCCCAGGCGGTGCCGGTCTCGAAGGGCTCGTACGCGCCCTCCAGCGCCTCGGCCACCGGGACCGGCTCCCCGGGCGCGTGCCAGACGCTCAGGCTCAGCGGTGTCCGCGCCCCGTACTGCGCGGGCCGCACGAACTGGCGCATCGCCCGCTCCAGGCGGCCTTCCACGAGGTGTCGGTCGTCGTGCACGGCGGCTCCTTCAGTGCTCCTGCGGTGCGTTTCGGTGCTCGTACTGTGCCGGTCCCGGCGGCATCCCCACGCTTCCTTCCCCGGCGCGGCGCCGAGCACCCCCGCAAGTGGTGGACCAATCAACAAGCGTGCCGATCAGGCAGCGGGGCATTCATCCCCGTGTACGCGTTCGAAGAGCAGGCCGAGCAGAAGAACTCCAGCCGGAAGGGCAGCGGATCGGCGTGTGGGCGGGGGCCATGAAACGGCAGTCACGAGGGGGCGCCCCAATGGGCGACACGGGCTCAATGACGTACGAGAAAGGGGTCGCGGCGGCGCGCGCGGATCCGGAGGACGAGCCGCCGCGACAACTCAAGCGCAAGCTGGGCAAGGCGGACCTGCGGGCCGTCCCGGAGACCAGGCGCGCGCTGCGCGAACTCCTGCATCACTGGGGCAGGCCCGGAAGATCGGAGGTGGCGGAGCTGCTCACCAGCGAACTGGTGACGAACGCGCTGGTGCACACGGACTGCGAGGCGGAACTCACGGCCACGGTGGGGCCCCGGTCCCTGAGAGTCGAGGTCCGTGACTTCGTGTCGCGCAGGCCCAAGCCACGCGTACCGCACGCCGACGACGGTACGCACGGCACCAGCGGGCGCGGCCTCGTCCTGGTGCAGTCCCTCGCGGACGCCTGGGGCGTCGCGGCGCTCGGCCCGGGGGCCACGGGCAAGGTGGTCTGGTTCGAACTGGACGGCGGCGTCATGTGAACGCACGACGCCGCCGTACCACGGACGGGCTCAACCGAGCTGCTGCTCAAGGTCCTTGAGCTTCTGCTCCAGAGAGTCGAGCCGGGGCAGCGCCTGCGTGTCGTCCTCCGCCGTCAGATCGACGGTGACGGGCGCCTTCTGGTCACGGGACTTACGAATGCCCTTGACGGCCTGGAGAGAGGGCCGGGTGCGCACCGGAAGCTGTTCCGGTGCCGGTGCCGCCCCCGGCAGTTCGGACGGCGAGGAGGCCGCCGATATGGCGGACTCCGGGCCGGCCTGTCCGGAGGTGCCGGCCTCCACCTGCCGGGGGTCGCGCGTGCTGAACCCGCGGCTCAGCGCCTTGAGCTGGGCACGCTCCAGCTTCTGGTGCTCGCGCTGGCGCATCCGGTTCTCGGTCTTCTCCCGCTTGTCCTCGCGCACCTCGTCCACCGCCTCGTCGAGGGTGCGCACGTTCTCCAGGAGCATCAACGACCAGGCGCTGTACGTCTCCAGGGGAGCGCGCAGCCAGCGCACGATCCGGATCTGCGGCAACGGCCTCGGGACCAGGCCCTGTTCGCGCAGCGCGGCGCGGCGCGTCTGCTTCAGGGCGCGGTCGAAGAGGACCGCGGCCGAGAGGGACATCCCCGCGAAGAAGTGCGGGGCGCCCGCGTGGCCCAGGCCCCTCGGCGCGTGCACCCAGTTGAACCAGGCCGCGGCACCGGCGAAGGTCCACACGAGTATCCGGGAGCCGAGCGCGGCGTCGCCGTGGCTGGCCTCGCGCACGGCGAGCACCGAGCAGAACATCGCGGCGCCGTCGAGTCCGAAGGGGACGAGGTACTCCCAGCCCCCGGACAGGTTCAGGTTCTGCTTGCCGAAGCCGACCAGTCCGTGGAAGGAGAGGGCGGCGGCGACGGCCGCGCAGCAGAACAGCAGCACGTACGAGGCGGTGCCGTAGACGGCCTCCTTGCGCCTGCGGCGCTCCTCGCTGCGCTCCCACGAATCGTCGGAGAACATGCCCGTGTCCTTCTTGGCGCCCCCGGCGCGCCTGCCGCGCGCGAGCACTGCGACCGCCGCCAGCATGCCCAGGAGCAGTACGGCGCCCGGCAGCAGCCAGTCCAGCGATATGTCGGTCAGTCTCATCTGGGGTCCCTTGCATCGCGATAGGGCGTTTCGGCCGCCATATTGGCCCAGCCGCCCGAGCCCGCAGGGGGGTTTCGGGGCAAGAGAACGCCATTGGTGTGCAAGGGGGCGCGTAAAGCGGCCGTACGCTCGAACTCCCGCCGGAGTAAGGGAAGTTGAGTTCGAATTACGTCACTCGTACGGGTGGTTCAGGCCGCCGCGGTCGCGGTGAGCCTGCTGACCCGGTCCGCGTCGCACGTGCGCGGACAGGTCACGCAGGTGTCCTGCGGGCGCAGCGTGTAGAACATGCAGCAGCTCGCGCGGTCGCGCGTGGGCAGCAACTCCCCGTCCGGGCCCGTCAGGTCGCGGAACGCGGCCTTCCCGACGTACGGCTTCGTGGCGCCGGGCAGCAGCGCCTCCAGGTCGGTCATGGCGCGCCGCTCCTCGCCGAGGAGGTGGCCCACGTACCAGAGCGACTCGACGATCTCGTCCGTCGCCATGCCCCACAGGGCGCGCGGGCCGCGCCGCATCCGCGGTCCGAAGCCGGCGAGGACGGGCTGGAGGTGTTCGGCGACGGCCGCCCGGACCTCGGCGCGCAGGGCCTCCTCGTCGGGGACGACGCGGGCGCCGGGCAGGTGCGCCGCCGGGTCGCCCGGGAGGCAGGCGAACTCGGTGACGTGCACGGCGAGCCGGCCGAGCGTGCGCTGGAAGGCGACCTCGGAGGCCGGGAAGCGGGGCACGCGGCGGTGCAGGAACCAGGGGATCGTGATGAGCAGGCAGGCGGGCCAGGCGTAGCGGTGCAGGCCGAAGCTGGCGATCACGTCGGGGCGGGCGGCGGTGCCGTAGTCCTTGAGCACCTGTGCGTTGTCCCACGCGAGGAAGGCGTCGAGCGCGGCGCCGCCCTCGGCGAGCCGCTCCGTGTGCACCCAGCCCGCGCCCTCGGGCAGCGCCTCACCTGCGGGAACCTCGGTGACGCCCAGGCCCGGGAACACCTCGGTGAGGCGGGCGTACGCGGCCGAGACCGCGCTGGGGGGCGCGCCGAGCGCCGACGTGGTGAAGGGCATGCGGGGGCCACCGATTCACGATCGTTTACAGGTAAGCCTTACCTTACCCGAACGGGGTGGGGTTTGAACTGTCGGCCGGGCCCTCTATCGTTCGTCGTTGAGCTTCGGACAAACGGCAAGGAACGGCGGCGAAGGGGATGACCGGGGTGGAGCGGACGAGGCCACGCGAGGCACGCGACTCCTCCATTGGAGTGCCCGAGCAGCGGTCGACGTCGGCCTGGGCGCCGCGGACCGCCGCGACCGTGCCCGTACCGGCCTCCGTTCCCGAACAGAGCCGTGGTGAGCACACCCACAGCGAGCCGCCCGCGCCGGGGCTCGTGGCGCGCGGGGCGGTCGAGCGGACCTCCGTGCGCGGCCAGGTGCTCGACGCGCTGCGGGCCGCGCTGGTCTCCGGCGACCTCAGGCCCGGCGAGGTGTACTCCGGGCCTGCCCTGGGGGAGCGCTTCGGGGTCTCCGCGACGCCCGTGCGCGAGGCGATGCAGCAGCTGGCCCGGGAGGGCGCGGTCGAGGTCGTGCCGAACCGGGGGTTCCGGGTGACCCGGCGCTCCGACCGCGAGCTGGCCGAGCTCGCGGAGGTGCGGGCGCTCGTCGAGGTGCCGGTGGTGACGCGGCTCGCCCGTACGGTGGCGCCCGCGCGGTGGGCCGAGCTGCGGCCGCTGGTCCGGGCGACGGCGATGGCCGCGGCGGTGGGGGACCGGGCGGGGTACGCGGAGGCGGACCGTGCGTTCCACCGGGCGCTGCTCGCGTTCGCGGGGAACGACCAGGTGGTCAGGGTCGCCGACGAGTTGCATCGGCAGGTGGGGTGGTCGACGTCCGACCTGGCGCTCGACGCGAGGCAGCATGCGGTGCTGCTGGACGCGTTGGAGGCGCAGGACGCCGGTGCGGCGGGCCTCTTGGTGCGCGAGCACATCGGCGCCTGACGGGTCACCCGTCCCTACGCCACGGGGCTCCGCCCCGGACCCCGCGCCTCAATCGCCGGCGGGGCTGGATTTGCCGGGCCTCGCGCGACTCGATTCGCCGCACCGGCGTTACGGCCTCGGGGCTCCGCCCCGGACCCCGCTGCTCAATCGCCGCAGGGGCTTAATTTGCGGCACCGGCGCTATGGCCCCGTGCCGCCGCCCATCTCCCACCACCCGCCCCCTCCGGGGGTGTCGGCCTCACGGGTGCCGCCACCGCCTTGGGCAATCTGCCGCCTTGGGCGGCAGGGTGGGCAAGGCGGCCCCCGGTGCCGCGCAATGAACAAGGTGGCCCCCGCCCCGGGGGTTACGCCGCCGCGGGCAGCACCCCCGCCAACCACGTAGGCACCCCGTCCAGCAAACGGAACAACCTCGCCGCCTCCGCGTGGAGGCGTGCCTTCGTGTCCGGTTCCGGTTCCGCCTCCGCCAGGGAGGCCAGCGCCGGGGCCGTGCCCACCAGGTAGCCGAGGTCCTCGCGGATCCGCAGGGACTCCGCGAAACCGTGCCGCGCCTCCTTCAACTCGCCCTCCCGCAGGGCGAGTCCGGCCAGATGCCGCCACGTGAAGGAGAGCAGCAGCGCGTCACCGTGCGCCGTCGCACCCGCATGGGCCCGGCGGTACGCCGCCCGGGCCGCCTGCGGCGAGTCCGCCAGGTTCTCCGACATCAGCCCGCGCCGGAAGTCGAGCAGCGCGCGGCCGGGCGTCCCCGGAGCGATGAGCGCCGCCGCCCTGCCGAACGCCGAGCGCGCCTCGTCGGACCGGTCCCGCGTCTTCAACAGCGTGGCCTCGTAGGCGAGTTGACCCCGCTCGCACGCCGCCGCGCCCCGCTCTTCGTCCGTGTGGGCCAGCGCCTCCGCCGCGCGCAACGCGTCCTCCGCGTCCGCCCACCCCTGCTCCGTGTACAGGCACCGCTCCACCAGCAGCGCCGCCCGCTGCAGGGCCGCCCCCGCGTCCGCGTCCGCATGGTGGTCGAGGAGTGCCGCCGCGTCGGCCCAGCAGCCGCGCGAACGCAACCGCCATACCGCGGTCTGGAGTGGATCGTCCGCTGTGTTCGTTCCGGTACCAGACATGGCGGTATGCGCCACATTGCCCTCCCGAGCACGCCATCGAGCCGAGTTGCCGTGGGGCATCTCAGCACGGATCAAGGCGCCCGGCCAAGGGGGTGGGTGAAAGATTTCACAAAGGGATGGGGTTCCCAAGCGCCCCCAAGATCGCTAAGGGGACGCCCAGGGGGTACGCCTGGGATTGATGAGGCGTCAGCTCATCCGCAGGGCCAGGAAGAAGTCCAACTTGTCCTCCAGGCGCGACAGATCACGACCCGTCAGCTGCTCGATGCGGCCCACGCGGTACCGCAGCGTGTTCACGTGCAGGTGCAGCCGGGACGCGCAGCGGGTCCACGAGCCGTCGCAGTCGAGGAACGCCTCGAGGGTCGCGATCAGCTCGGCGCGGTGCTTGTGGTCGTAGTCACGAAGGGGGTCCAGGAGGCGGGCCGTGAACGCGCGGCGCACGTCGTCGGGGACGAACGGCAGCAGCAGGACGTGCGAGGCCAGCTCCTGGTGGCCCGCCGCGCAGACCACGCCCGTGCGGGCGGCGGCGACCCGCCGTGCGTGCCGCGCCTCCTCCAGGGCGCCGCGCAGCCCCTCCGCGGAGTGCACCGCGGCGCTCACGCCGATCGCCAGGCGCCCGTCGTCGCCGAGCCCGGCCGCGAGGGGCTCGCGCACCGCGGTCAGCAGGGTGTCCGCGAGCAGTCCCTGCTCCGAGCCGTCGTGCTCCGCCGCCACGGCGGGCAGCGGGACCAGGGCGATCGCCTCGTCGCCGCTGTGCGCCACGGCGATCCGGTCGGACGGCTCGGCGGCGTCGGGGCGCGCCCCCGCGTCCGGGGCGAGGAGGATCTCCTCCAGGAGCGACTGGGCCACGGCCCCGCCCTCGGCCTTCTCGCCCTGCTGGTCCGTCCACTCCACGCGGGCCACGACGACCTGCCAGTGCGGCGCCGCGCCGAGCCCCGGCAGCAGTACGGGCGCCGCGACGCGCAGGCGCGCCGCGATCTCCGCGGGGGCCGCGCCCGCCTGCACCAGCTCGAGGACCTCCTGCGCGAGCCTGCGCCGCACCGTGCGCGCCGCGTCCCGCCGCTCGCGCTCCACCGAGATCAGCTGCGTGACGCCCTGGAGCAGGTCGAGCCGCTCCTCCGGCCAGTCGCCCGCGTCCGCCTCGACGGCCAGCAGCCAGTCCGAGAGGACGCTCGCGCGCTGGTCCACGGGGGTGACGGCCGGCGTGTCCTTCGGCGCCGAGCCGATCGGGAACAGCGAGTACGTGACCCCGTCCACCGTCACCCGGTGCGGGCTGCGCCGCCCCGTGCGCAGGGCCGACAGGTGCTCGGCCGCGAGCCGGGTGCGGATCTGCGGCGGCAGCTCGGGCCCCGCCGCGGCCGATCCCGCGATCGCGCGACCGGTCGGGGAGAGCACCCACGCCCGCAGGTCCAGATCGCTGCCGAGCAGGTCGAGGACCACGTCCGGGCCGCCGCCCGCCGGCCCCGAGGTCATCAGGCGCCGGTGCCGGTCGACGACCGCCGCGAGGTCCCCGGCGCGCTCGCCGGACACCTGCCGTACGACGTGCTCGGTGATCGTCCCGAACGCCACCGACTGGGCCACCGAGAACAGCGGGACGCGGTGCCGGGCGCAGGCCTCGACGAAGTCCTCGGGGACGTAGCCGAACTCGGCGGTGCCCGCGGCGACGGCCGCGACGCCCGCCGCGGCCATCAGCCGGGCGAAGGGCTCCGAGTCGGCGGGCTCCCGGTGCCAGGCCAGGCCCGTGAGGACCAGCTCACCGCCGGACAGGTAGCGGCTGGGGTCCCGCAGGTCCGTCGTCATCACGCCGCGGACGGTGCGGTCGAGCTCCTCCTCGCCGCCGAGGAGCCTGAGGCCCAGCGCGTCCGTGTCCAGCAATGCGCGCAGCCGCATGTCGTCGTCGCCGCCGATCTGTCTCGAAGTCGTACGTGCAGGGAGCCCCACGGACCTGTGGCCGGGGTTTCCTGGGGAAAACGGTGAGGTTACTGATGTCGCCCGTTCATACGAATCTACAAGACACCCCCGCGGGCCAGCCAACGCGTTCATGTTTTCCGTGACTGACACTGCCGGAGCAGCAAGCGGTGTACTGGGCTCACTCCGCGTGAACAGCACATGAACGAGCCCCTGTGATCCGCACGTCCCGTGGCTCGAACGCATCGCATCGGACCCCGTACGACACGACGCACGAACCACGCACGATCCCTGCCCGATCCACGAACCTCACGGAGAAGAGAGCCGTTATGGACTTCCTTCGCCCCGGCAGCTGGGAGGAGGCGCTCGCCGCGAAGGCCGAGCACCCCACAGCCGTGCCGATCGCAGGCGGCACCGATGTCATGGTCGAGATCAACTTCGACCACCGCCGCCCCGAGTACCTGCTCGACCTCAACCGCATCGGTGAGCTGAGCGAGTGGGAGGTGGGCCAGGGGCAGAACGACACCGTCCGGCTCGGCGCCTCCGTCCCGTACACCAAGATCATGGAGCATCTGCGCGGCGAGCTGCCGGGCCTCGCGCTCGCCTCGCACACCGTCGCATCGCCGCAGATCCGCAACCGCGGCGGTGTCGGCGGCAACCTCGGCACCGCTTCCCCGGCCGGCGACGCCCACCCGGCGCTGCTCGCCTCCGGCGCCGAGGTCGAGGTGGAGTCGGTCCGCGGCTCCCGGCGCATCCCGATCGACGAGTTCTACACGGGGGTCAAGCGCAACGCCCTCGCCGAGGACGAGCTGATCCGCGCCGTGCACATCAAGAAGGCCGCGGGGCCGCAGCAGTTCTCCAAGGTCGGCACGCGCAACGCGATGGTCATCGCGGTGTGCGCCTTCGGCCTCGCCCTGCACCCGGAGACCCGCACCGTGCGCACCGGCATCGGCTCGGCGGCGCCCACCCCGGTCCGCGCCAAGGAGGCCGAGGAGTTCCTCGCCGCCGCGCTCGAAGAGGGCGGGTTCTGGGACAACGGCAAGATCATCACCCCGTCGGTCGCCAAGCAGTTCGCCACGCTGGCCTCCGGCGCCTGCAACCCGATCGACGACGTGCGGGGCACCGCCTCGTACCGCCGGCACGCGGTCGGCGTCATGGCGCGCCGCACGCTGACCTGGGCCTGGGAGTCGTACCGCGGCTCGGCCACTCGCACGGAGGGAGCCGCGTAATGCGCGTCAATTTCACGGTCAACGGCCGCAAGCAGGAAGCCGACGACGTCTGGGAGGGCGAGTCCCTTCTGTACGTCCTGCGCGAGCGGATGGGGCTTCCGGGTTCGAAGAACGCGTGCGAGCAGGGCGAGTGCGGATCCTGCACCGTCCGGCTCGACGGGGTGCCGGTGTGTTCGTGTCTGGTGGCCGCGGGACAGGTCGAGGGCCGCGAGGTCGTCACCGTCGAGGGGCTCGCCGACCACGCCAAGGCCCGCTCCTGCGGCTCCCACGAGGGCGGCACGACGCTCCAGGACGCACAGGGCTGGTCCGCGAAGGGCACCGACTCGCAGACCGGCGAGGGCGGCGAACTCGCCCCCATCCAGCAGGCGTTCATCGACGCGGGCGCCGTCCAGTGCGGTTTCTGCACGCCGGGCCTGCTCGTCGCGGCCGACGAGATGCTGGAGCAGAACCCGAACCCGTCCGACGCGGACATCCGCGAGGCGCTGTCGGGCAACCTCTGCCGCTGCACCGGCTACGAGAAGATCATGGATGCGGTCCGGCTCGCCGCGGCGCGCCAGACCCAGCCCGAGGGAGTCTGAGCAGCATGGGTACGACAGGAATCCCCGGCAAGGTCACCCAGGGATCGCAGACCAAGGGCGGCATCGGCGAGTCCACGCTCCGCCCGGACGGCACCCTCAAGGTCACCGGCGAGTTCGCGTACTCGTCCGACATGTGGCACGAGGACATGCTGTGGGGCCACATCCTGCGCTCCACCACGGCGCACGCCGAGATCGTGTCCATCGACACGGGTGAGGCGCTGGCAACTCCCGGTGTCTACGCGGTACTTACGTACGACGACCTCCCCGCCGCGATGAAGAACTACGGCCTGGAGATCAAGGACACCCCGGTCCTCGCGCACGGCAAGGTCCGCCACCACGGCGAGCCGGTCGCCTGCATCGCGGCCGACCACCCGGAGACCGCGCGGCGCGCGGCCGCCAAGATCAAGGTGGAGTACCGCGAGCTGCCCGTCATCACCGACGAGGCCTCCGCGACCGCGCCCGACGCCGTCCTGGTCCACGAGAACCGCGACGACCACCACATCGGCCACGTCCCGCACCCGAACATCGTGCACCGCCAGCCGATCATCCGCGGCAACGCCGACGAGGCCGCCAAGAAGGCCGACTTCATCGTCTCCGGCGAGTACACCTTCGGCATGCAGGACCAGGCCTTCCTCGGCCCCGAGTCCGGCCTCGCCGTGCCGGCCGAGGACGGCGGCGTCGACCTCTACGTCGCCACCCAGTGGCTGCACTCGGACCTCGGCCAGATCGCCCCCGTCCTCGGCCTGCCCGAGGACAAGGTGCGGATGACGCTCTCCGGCGTCGGCGGCGCCTTCGGCGGTCGCGAGGACCTGTCGATGCAGATCCACGCGTGCCTGCTCGCGCTGCGCACCGGCAAGCCCGTCAAGATCGTCTACAACCGCTTCGAGTCCTTCTTCGGACACGTCCACCGCCACCCCGCGAAGCTGTACTACGAGCACGGGGCGACCAAGGACGGCAAGCTCACGCACATGAAGTGCCGCATCGTCCTCGACGGCGGCGCCTACGCCTCGGCCTCCCCGGCCGTCGTCGGCAACGCGTCCTCCCTCGCGGTGGGCCCGTACGTCCTCGACGACGTCGACATCGAGGCCATCGCGCTCTACTCCAACAACCCGCCCTGCGGTGCCATGCGCGGCTTCGGCGCGGTCCAGGCGTGCTTCGCGTACGAGGCGCAGATGGACAAGCTGGCCGACAAGGTGGGCATCGACCGGGTCGAGTTCCGGCAGCTCAACGCCATGGAGCAGGGCACGATCATGCCGACGGGCCAGCCCGTCGACTCGCCCGCCCCGGTCGCCGAACTGCTGCGCCGCGTCAAGGCGATGCCGCTGCCGCCCGAGCGCCAGTGGGAGTCCAGCGAGGGCGCCGACGTGCGCCAGCTGCCCGGCGGCCTGTCCAACACCTCGCACGGCGAGGGCGTCGTCCGCGGCATCGGCTACGCCGTCGGCATCAAGAACGTCGGCTTCAGCGAAGGCTTCGACGACTACTCGACCGCCCGTGTGCGCATGGAGGTTGTGGGCGGCGAACCCGTCGCCACCGTGCACACCGCGATGGCCGAGGTCGGCCAGGGCGGCGTCACCGTGCACGCGCAGATCGCGCGCACCGAGCTGGGCGTCACGCAGGTGACCATCCACCCGGCCAACACGCAGGTCGGCTCGGCCGGTTCGACCTCCGCGTCCCGCCAGACGTACGTCACCGGCGGCGCCGTCAAGAACGCCTGCGAGCTCGTCCGCGAGAAGGTCCTCGACCTCGGCCGCCGCAAGCTGGGCACCTACCACCCGGCGTGGGCGACCGCCGAACTCCTCCTGGAGGGCGGCAAGGTCGTCACCGACGGCGGCGAGGTCCTGGCCGACCTCGTCGATGTCCTGGAGGGCGAGTCCGTCGAGGTCGAGGAGGAGTGGCGGCACCGCCCCACCGAGGCCTTCGACCTGCGCACCGGGCAGGGCAACGGGCACGTGCAGTACTCCTTCGCCGCGCACCGCGCCGTCGTCGAGGTGGACACAGAGCTGGGACTCGTCAAGGTCGTCGAGCTGGCCTGCGCCCAGGACGTCGGCAAGGCGCTCAACCCGCTGTCCGTGATCGGCCAGATCCAGGGCGGCACCACGCAGGGCCTCGGCGTCGCCGTGATGGAAGAGATCGTCGTCGACCCGAAGACCGCCAAGGTCAGGAACCCGTCCTTCACGGACTACCTGATCCCCACGATTCTCGACACGCCGACCATCCCGGTCGACGTGCTCGAACTCGCCGACGACCACGCCCCGTACGGGCTGCGCGGCATCGGCGAGGCACCGACCCTGTCGTCGACCCCGGCCGTCCTCGCGGCGATCCGGAACGCGACGGGCCTGGAGCTCGACCGGACCCCGGTCCGGCCCGAGCACCTGACGGGAACGGCTTCGGCCTAGCCCGCCTCCCCGCGGGGTGGCGGCGATCGTCGCCACCCCGCAGTACCTCTGCGTCTCGGGCCGTCCCCCGGGTCGTGCAGCCATCCCAAAACCCGTGTGCCGTACGGCAGTTCGCGGGAGCCCCTATGAACCTTGGGAATCGAGGCACCATGACCCAGCAGTCCGTGGAGCCGAAGACCACCGCCGACGACGCGGGCGCGGGCTCGCGCCAGCCCGCCGGCAGGTCTTGGCTCGACCGCTACTTCCACATATCCGACAGAGGATCGACGTTCGCGCGCGAGGTGCGCGGCGGCATCACCACCTTCATGGCGATGTGTTACATCCTCCTGCTCAACCCGCTGCTGCTCGGCGGCCCCGACGCCGCGGGCAACAAGCTCAGCCACGCCGGACTCATCACGGCGACCGCGCTCGCCGCCGCCGTCTGCACCCTCCTGATGGGCTTCCTCGGCAAGGTGCCGCTGGCGCTCGCCGCGGGCCTGTCCGTCTCCGGCGTGCTCGCCACCCAGGTGGCGCCCAACATGACGTGGCCGCAGGCCATGGGCATGTGCGTGATGTACGGCGTCGTGATCGTGCTGCTTGTCGTCACCGGCCTGCGCGAGATCATCATGAACGCGATCCCGCTCGCCCTGAAGCACGGCATCACCATCGGCATCGGCATGTTCATCGCCCTGATCGGCCTGGTCAACGCCGGGTTCGTCGGCAAGGGCGCCCCGGTGACGCTGGGCACCGGCGGTCAGCTCAAGGGCTGGCCCGTACTGCTCTTCGCGGTCACCCTGCTCCTGATCTTCATGCTCCAGGCCCGGAACATCCCCGGCGCGATCCTCATCGGCATCGTCGTCGGCACGATCCTCGCCGTCATCGTCAACGCGGTCTTCGACCTCAGCCCGAAGGTCTGGGGCGGCAGCCCGCCCGAGCTGACCGGCAGCGCCGTCTCCATGCCCGACTTCTCGCTCTTCGGCCATGTCGAGTTCGGCGGCTGGGACTCCATCGGCGGCATGACCGTCGGCATGATCGTGTTCACGCTCGTGCTCGCCGGGTTCTTCGACGCGATGGCCACCATCATCGGTGTCGGCACCGAGGCCAAGCTCGCCGACGAGAAGGGCCGCATGCCGGGCCTGTCCAACGCGCTGTTCATCGACGGCGCGGGCGGTGCCATCGGCGGTGTGGCGGGCGCCTCCGGGCAGACCGTCTTCATCGAGTCCGCCACCGGCGTCGGCGAGGGCGCGCGCACCGGCCTCTCGTCCGTCGTCACCGGGTTCCTCTTCGCGCTCGGCCTGTTCTTCACGCCGCTCGCGCAGATCGTGCCAGGACAGGTCGCCGCCGCCGCGCTCGTCGTCATCGGCGCGATGATGATGCAGAACGCCCGGCACGTGGACTGGTCCGACCGGGCCGTGGCCGTGCCGGTGTTCCTGACCGTGGCGCTGATGCCGTTCACGTACTCCATCACCGCGGGCGTCGGCGCCGGCGTGATCGCCTACACGGCGATCAAGGCGGCGCAGGGGAAGTTCCGCGAGATCGGCGCCTTCATGTGGGTGCTGACGCTCGTCTTCCTCGTGTACTTCGGCCTGCACCCGATCGAGAGCTGGATGGGCGTCAAGTAGCCCTCCGGCCGACCGTTCCACGAACCGTTAAGGAGACCGAGACATGCTGGACATCGCCGACGAGCTGCACCGGTGGGTCGAGCAGGGACGCGACTTCGCCGTGGCCACCGTGGTGGCCGTCGGCGGCAGCGCGCCCCGGCAGCCGGGCGCGGCCCTCGCCGTCGACAGCGAGGGCACCGCGATCGGATCGGTCTCCGGCGGGTGCGTGGAGGGCGCGGTGTACGAGCTGTGCGGCCAGGCCCTCGAGGACGGCGAAACGGTCCTCGAACGGTTCGGCTACAGCGACGACGACGCCTTCGCCGTGGGGCTCACCTGCGGCGGGGTCATCGACATCCTCGTCACGCCGGTCCGCGCGTCCGACACGGCCGTACGAGAGGTGCTCGCGCGGGCGCTCGGCGCCGCCGCCACGGGGGAGGCGGCGGCGCTCGCGCGCATCGTGTCGGGCCCGGGGGAGCTGCTGGGGCGGGCGCTGGTCGTCCGCCCCGACGGCTCGTACGAGGGCGGGTTCGGGGCCCATCCCGAGCTCGACCGCACCGTGGCGGGGGAGGCGGCGGCCTTCCTCGACGCGGGACGCACGGGCGCGCTCGAGATCGGTGAGCAGGGCTCGCGGTGCGGGTCGCCGCTCACCGTCCTCGTCGAGTCGTCGGTGCCGGCGCCGCGGATGATCGTGTTCGGCGCGATCGACTTCGCGTCGGCGCTGGTGCGGATGGGCAGGTTCCTCGGCTACCGCGTCACGGTGTGCGACGCGCGGCCGGTGTTCGCGACGGCCGCGCGGTTCCCCGACGCCGACGAGATCGTCGTCGAGTGGCCGCATGAGTACCTGGAGCGGACCGAGGTCGACGGCAGGACCGTGCTGTGCGTCCTCACCCACGACGCCAAGTTCGACGTGCCGCTGCTGCGGCTCGCGCTGCGGCTCCCGGTCGCGTACGTGGGGGCCATGGGCTCGCGGCGCACGCACCTCGACCGGAACGAGCGGCTGCGTGAAGTCGGTGTCACCGAGCTCGAGTTGGCGCGCCTGCGGTCCCCGATCGGGCTCGACCTGGGGGCCCGTACGCCGGAGGAGGTGGCGGTGTCCATCGCCTCCGAGATCGTGGCGGACCGCCGGGGCGGCACGGGGGTGTCCCTGACCGGGGCGCACACGCCGATCCACCACGAGCCGACGGCTTCCCGCCGGATCGACTCGGTGGCCTGAGCCGGCCCGAGGGCGCCCCTCCGGCACCCGGAGGGGCGGGGTCCGGGGCAGCGGCCCCCGGGGTGATGTCAACGCGCGTCGGGTGCGGCGTACTTGACGTTCCGGAGGGCTCGGTCGACTCTCTGTGGGAGCGCTCCCGCAAGCCGACCGTCACCCGCTCGACCGGACCCCAGGAGTCACCGTGCGAAGACCTCTCAGCCGTGCCGCAGCCGCGGCAGCCGCCACCCTCGCCCTCCTGCTCGCCGCCCCGCAGGCCCTCGCCGCCGAGCCGTCGGCGCAGGGCGGGCACGGCACCGGGCTCTACACGCCCGACCCGAACCCGGACGCCGTCCGGCAGATCGCGGGGCTCGTCAAGGCGGGCCAGTACCGCGACGCCGCCCGCATCACCGCGATGATCGCCACCCCGCAGGCCGTCTGGTTCGGTGACCAGAGCCCGGCCGAGGTCGAGAAGCTCACCCGCGACGTCGTCAGGGACGCCGACCGGCGCGCGGACCTCCCCGTGTTCGCGCTCTACAACATCCCCGGCCGCGACTGCTCCAACTACTCCGCGGGCGGCGCCGCCACCACCGCCGAGTACCAGGCGTGGATCGACGCCGTCGCCCGCGGCATCGGCTCCCGCGACGCCATGGTCGTCCTCGAACCCGACGCGCTCGCCCTGCTCCCCGCCGACTGCGGCCAGGACGACGCCCAGGGCACCAAGACCGCAGCGCGCTACACCGAGGTCAACTACGCGGTCGACCACCTGGAGCCGCTGCGCGGCACCCGCGTCTACCTCGACACCGGCCACCCCGGCTGGCACAGCGTCAACTCCATCGTGCCGCGCCTGATCAAGGGCGGCGTCGGGGACGCGGCCGGCTTCTACACCAACGCCTCGAACTACTTCACCGACGACGCCAACTCCTGGTACGGGAAGCTGATCTCGTCCTGCATCGCGTACGTCGAGAAGTCCTCGGGAGACGCCGCCGACTGCCCGAACCAGTCGACCCCGCGCGCCGAGGCGCAGACCTGGATCGACGCCCATGTGCGTGTCCCGGCCTCCCGGATGGCGCACTTCGTCACGGACTCCAGCCGCAACGGCCGGGGCACCTGGACCCCGCCCGCCGGCAAGTACACCGACGCCCAGGACTGGTGCAATCCGCCGGACCGCGGCCTCGGCGCCCGCCCGACCCTGCGCACCGGCGACCCCTTGCAGGACGCCCGCCTGTGGATCAAGACGCCCGGCGAGTCGGACGGCCTGTGCCTGCGCGGCACCGCGGGCCCCGAGGACCCGGAGCGCGGCGCGGTGGACCCGAAGGCGGGCGACTGGTTCCCGCAGCAGGCGCTCGAACTGGTGCGGTACGCCAATCCGCCGCTGCGGGCCGGGAAGTGACGCCCACCCGCTCACAGCCGGTGCGGTGACGTTTCTCCGGGGGCGTCGTCCTCGGTGACCTCGTCCTCGGAGTCGTAGAGCAGCCCGTCCACCGCCCGCCCGAACACCCACCGCCCCGCCGCCGCGACCACCCGGTCCGCGGCGCGGGGCACCCCGCGTACGTGCAGCTCCTCGCGCCACTCGACGCGCGAGCCGCCGTCGCCGAGCGCCCGCACCTCGAACTCGGCCCAGCCGGTGACGACCCGGCCGCGCTTCTCCATCCGGCAGCGGCGCGGCGGCTGCCAGGCGACGATCTCCATGGGGTCGTCGAAGCCCCACCGCCCGACGCCGGTGCGCGCCACGAACACCGTGCCCGCCGCGTCCGGCGGCGGGGTCGTGACCGTGACACGGGTGAGCGGCACGGAGTCCCCGTGCCGCTCCCAGTCGGTCAGCCGCGCCCATGCCTCGGCGGCGCGCAGCGACGTGTCACGGACGATGCTGATATGGGCGGTCATGTCGCGATGGTAGGCACACGTCCGGGTGCGGTGTCCGCCCCGGACGTCGGGCGGCGTGTCGCGCGGGGCCCCAACTCGGAGCCCCGCGCGCGAAGTTGCCGCCCTGCCTGCCGGTCAGGCCGCCTTGTACGCCGCGGCCAGCTTCTTCAGCGCCCCCTTGTAGTCGCCGGTGAGGGCGAGGTGCTCGGCCTCGGCGAACGGCTTGGCCCACGCCGCCGTCACCTTGCCGCCGGCCTTCTGCTGGACCTTGAGCCGCTCCTCGGCCACGCGCGCCTGACCGCCGCTGTCCTTGCCGGCCGCCCTGGTCGTGAGCCCGTAGCCGTACGGGAACTGCGGATCGTACGAGGCGTCGCCGACGTTGATGGGCAGCTGGGCCTCGGACTTCGGCCAGGTCACCGGGAGCCGTCCGGTGAAGGGCCGCTTGCCGTAGAGGACGTCGGCGACGCCGTCGCCCTCCGTGCCGGGCAGCCAGGACGCGACGAGCCCGTCGATGTCACCGAGCCGGTCGCCGATCAGCTGCGGCCGGCCGGAGACCGTGAGCACGACGCACTTCATGGCGCCGCAGACCTTGTCCACGGCCGCCTTGTCGGCGGCGGAGAGCTCCAGGTCGTGGCCGTTGCCGACGTCGCCCACACCCTCCGCGTACGGGGTCTCGCCGACGACGACCACGCCGACGTCGTACCCGGAGGTGGGCGCCGATGCGTCCTTCGAGTAGTCGACCTTCGCGCCGGGGGCGGCCTTCTTCATGGCCTGGAGGATCGTGGTGCCGTCCGTGATCTTCCCCGACTGGCCCTGCCAGGAGACGGTCCAGCCGCCGGCCTGGTTGCCGATGTCGTCGGCGTTGGACCCGGCGACGTACACCTTCTGGGAGCGCTTGAGGGGCAGCACGTTCCCGTCGTTCTTCAGGAGCACCTGCGACTTGGCCGCCGCCTCGCGGGCCACGGCGCGGTGCGCGGCGCCGCCGATCTCGTCGATCCGGCTCGTGTCGGCGTACGGCTTCTCGAAGAGGCCGAGCTTGAACTTCTGCGTGAGGATGCGGGAGACCGCGTCGTCCACGCGCGCCTCGGTGACCCGGCCCGAGGTGGCCTCGGCGAGCAGGGTCTTCTCGAAGTCGGCGTAGGCGTTCGGCACCATGATCATGTCGAGGCCCGCGTTGATCGACGTACGCACGTCGGACGCGTAGTCGCCCGGGATCTGGTCGATGCCCGCGTAGTCGCTGATCACGAAGCCGTCGAAGCCCATCTTCTTCTTCAGCTCACCATTGATCATCGCCGCGTCGGCGTGCATCTTCACGGGGCCCTGGTCGTCGCCGATGATGTCGAGCGAGGAGTACGAGGGCATGACCGTGCCCACCCCGCGCTTCACGGCGTCGCCGAAGGGCGCCAGGTGCACGGCCTCCAGCTCCTGCCGCGTCACCTTCGTGATCCCCTGGTCGATGGTGTACGAGCCGGTGGTCGAGGAGCCGTACTCGGTGCCGCCGTCGCCGACGAAGTGCTTGGCGGTGGCGAGCACCTTGTCGTTCCTGTCCAGGTCGCTGCCGTTCGCGCGGCCCTGGAAGCCCTTGATCATCGTCTCCATGGACTCGACGAGGGCAGGGTCCTCGCCGAAGGACTCGTAGGAGCGGCCCCAGCGTTCGTCGCGGCTCACGCACAGGCAGGGCGCGAAGTCCCACGGGACGCCGGTCGCGCGCACCTCGGACGCGGTCACCGCCCCTGTCTTCTCGGCGAGTTGGGGATCGCGGGTCGCGCCGATGCCGATGTTGTGCGGCATGATCGTGGCGCCGACGACGTTGTTGTGGCCGTGCACCGCGTCCACGCCGTAGATCAGCGGGATCTGGAACCGCGTTGCCTGCGCCCGCAGTTGATAGCCGTCGATCATCTTGGCCCAGGCCCCGGGCGTGTTCGGCGTAGGCACGGAGCCGCCGCCGGAGAGCAGCGAACCCAGGTTGTGGCTCGCGATGTCGCCCGGTGACGTGAGGGCGGCCCGCTCGGCCTGTGTCATCTGGCCGACCTTCTCCTCGAGGGACATCCGCGAGACGAGGTCGGCGACCCGCTTCTTGATCGGGGCCTTGGTGTCGAGGTACGGGAGTCCGTGCGCGTCGATGACGACCTGCGGGGACTCGGCGGGCGGCTTGGCGCCGGTGACGGTCAGCTTCAGCGGGATCGTCTCGGCGGTCTCGGCCTTCGCGGAGTCCTTGCTGGTCGCGACCGAGACGGTCTTGGCCGCGCCGGACGCGGTGCCCGCGGGGAACGTGACCTTGCCGGTGGCCGGGGTGTAGTCCTTGCCCGCGTCGGCGGTGCCGCCCCCGGTGGCGTACTCGATGGTGACGGGGTCCTCGATCGGCACGTTCCCGGTGGTCGTGACGGACAGCTTCACCGCCGCCGAACCGCCCTCCTTCACCGGGTACACGGCCGCGTCCGTCGCCACCTGCGCGCGCAGCGACTGGTCGGCCCTGCCGTACAACTCCACGCCGTCCATGGCGAATTGGCTCTTGGTTCCGGTCGGCAGCGTGACCGCGTAGCCCCACATCTTGTCGAGCCCGAGGACGTGGTCGATGCCGCCGACGGGCTGGTAGTCCGTGCGGTACTCGAACCGCGTGAACGGCAGCTCGACCTGCTTCCAACCGGTGAAGTCGTCGGTGAACGTGGTCGTCCACAGCTCGGACGCCTCGCCGTGCGCGCCGCCGTCCTTGATCTCGAAGTTCTGCTTGCGGCCCGAGGCGTCGCCGTACCACCAGAAGCGGATGCCCTTGTGGGCCGACCAGTCGTGGGCCGGCTTGTCCGCGGCGTAGTCGTGGCTGAAGCCGCCGTAGCCGCTGATGTCGTAGGCGCCTTCGAGGACCTTGGCGCCCTCGGGGGCGTCGGCGCGCTCCTCGAGTTCGAGCTTCGGATGGTCGTCGGTGTCGCCGCCCCAGGTGAAGAGGCCCTCGGCGGGCTGTGTCGCGAAGGGCACCTCGCCCTCGAAGCGGTCGACGGGGGTGGGTGCGGGGTCGTCGGCGGCGGAGGCGGCCGTGGTGCCGGTCAGCGGCAGCAGGCCTGCCGCGAGCGCGGACACGGCGAGTAAGGCCGCGCGTCTGCGGCGGCTTCTGCGGCCCGAGCCGGTGGTGGAGTCGGTGTGACGCAAGTTTCCCTCCGGGTGGTCCCGTTGCGGGTGCTTGTGGTGCGTCGTGCCGTTTCTAAATTCAAGCCTTGAGTTAAAGGGGGAGGGGTGGGGGCGTCAAGGGTTCGGAACGTAAAGGGAGTTGGGGGCGCGGCGCCGCCGGGTTGGCCACTTGTGACCGATTGACAGGCGGGGTCGCGCCCCCGATCGTTTGCTTCGGGGTGTGACACCTGACGGTTGGGGGACCGCGATGAGGTGGCAGGGGGGCGCGTCGTCCGACGACGCGGAGCGGCAGGGAAGCGGCGGGTTCGGGCCGCCTCCGCGGATGCCGGAGATTCCGCCGATGCCTCCGGGACCACCGATGCCTCCTCCGGGCCCGCCGGCCTTCGGTCCCGCGCAGCACGTCGCGTTCGGGCCGCCCGCCCGACCGGCTCCCCGGCCGCCCGCCGGCCCCGCCGATCCGGCGCGAGCCGTCGCCGCGGGACTGCTCAACCTCAGCGGCCTCGGCCTGGGATACGTCCTCGTGCGCAGCCGCCTGCTGGCCCTGCTGTGCGTCGCCGCCACGGCCGCCCTGCTCACCCTCGCGCTGCCCGCCGACCCCGACGGGGTGCCCGGTTGGGCGCTGATCGGGTACGCGGTGCTGCTGCTCGCCGCGGTGGCCGACGGTGCGCGGCGCGGGCTGCGTGCGCCGTCAAGTTCCGTACAGATCAAGCCTGTTGTGGCGATCCTGCTCGGCGTCGTGCTGCTCGCCGTGCCGGCCGGGGGAGCCTTCGCGTACGGCGGTCTGCGCGACGACGCCCGCGAGCAGATGCTGCTCGACCGGCTCGACAGCGCCGACGCCCTCGTCGAGAAGGCCTCCGCCCGCGACTTCGGCGAGGCGCGCGCCGACTACCGCACGGCGCTCGGCCGCTACCGCGACCTGGCCGCCGACCACCCGGACTCCAGGGCCGCCCACCGCGTGCACGACAGCCTCGACGCCTACTACAAGGCGGTCTCCGCGCCGTACGCCGACGGTGAGCACTGCGCCGCCGTCGCACCCCTCGAACACCTGCGGACGGTGCCGGACACCATCGACCGCACCGTCCTCGGCTCCCTCGCGACCTGGCCCGACAAGCCGCTCGCCGCCTCGCTCCTGGAGTGCGGTACGGGAAAGCTCGGCGCCGCCGAGTCCGACGGCCGGGGCGGCGAACTGGGCCAACTCCTGCGCACGTTCCCGGAGTCGGCGCAGGCCCGCGAGGTGGAGCCCGCCGTGCGCGCGGCCGTCGAGCGGCGCGCGGGCGCCCTGAAGGGCGCGGACCCGTGCACCGCCACCCGTGAGCTGCGGCGCATCGGCGACACCGCGAAGCGGCTGCCCGCGCCGGTGCCCGCGCACCTGCGCGGCCGGGTCGGGGCGGCCGTGACGGACGGGACGTACGCCTGCGGCATCGACCAGTTCGAGGACAAGAAGTTCGGCGCCGCGCGCACGTCGCTGACGGACTTCGCGCGCACGTACAAGGGCGACAAGCGGCGGGCCCGCGCCCAGCAGGTCGCCACCGCCGCCGAGATCGCGCAGCTGCGGCCCGCCGCGGGCGACCGGCTGCCGCCGAAGGGTGGGCCGGGCGGCTCCCGCATGGAGATGGTGATCAGCAACGACGGCCCCGACCCGGTCGAGGTCCTCTACACGGGACCGGTCACCGGCCGGATCACCGTCCCCGCCTGCGGATCCTGCAAGACGTATCCGACCGAGGCCGCGGGCCGCGCCAAGGCGTGCAAGGCGAGCGGGAAGAGCTACCCGAAGAGGACGCTGCGGCTGCCCGCGGGCACGTACCACTTCCTGCACAAGCCGGGCGGCCGCGACGCGACGGCGAGCGGGCGCGCGGCGGGCGGCCGGGTCGCGGCCGGATACTCGTACACGCAGTGCAGCTATGTGGTCAGGAGCGAACTGGGCACGGATCTGTAGCCCCGCCGCGGCCCCCGCCACGAGCCTCTTGACCCGGGCTTGACCCCCTTTTGACCTGCGCAAATACCCTTGTACCCCCTGGGTGAGGGGCCCAGGAAAGGGGGCTACACTCACAGGCTCGAAACAAGCTTGCTCGATACAAGCAACTGAAGTGCGAAACCGGGAGGCGGTCGTGGACAAGGGGACGGTCCAGGACCGTGAAGCAGCGGAAGACAGCCCGGCGACGGGCAGCGCGAGCGCCGAGGACGCCGCGGCGGGACTCGGCACGCAGCTGGTGCGGTTCTCGAGACTGCTGACTGCCTACCGGCAGAAGGCCAGGCTCGAGAGCCGGTCCGGCGAGCGGGTCCTGCTGGCCAAGCTGGTGCGCGACGGCGAACGCCGCGCCACCGACCTGGCCGCCGCGACCTTCCTCGACCTGTCGACGGTCAGCCGCCAGGTGCGGGCGATGGTCGACAAGGGACTCGTCGAACGGCGTCCGGACCCGGAGGACCGGCGGGGTGCGCTGCTGCGCGCCACCGCCGCCGGGACGGCCGCGTTCGAGGAGTACCGGCGCCAGCGCGACGCGGGGTTCGCCCGCCTCCTCGAGCCCTGGCCCGAGGAGGACCGCTACCAGCTGATCCGGCTGCTCTCCCGCCTCAATGACGATCTGGAAGAGTTTGAATACGCGCGTCCCGAGTCCGGCCATGTGCCCGGGCCCGGTGGCGAGCAGGGAGCAACGCAAGAATGACTGAGGCCGTGTCCGCGTCCCGCGGAGACACCGCTACCCAAGCCATATCCACCCCCCAACAGACCCCCACGTCCGGCGGCCTGACCCACCGGCAGATCCTGACCATCCTCAGCGGCCTGATGCTGGGGATGTTCCTGGCCGCTCTCGACCAGACCATCGTCTCCACCTCGATCCGCACCATCGCGGACGACCTCGACGGCCTCAGCCAGCAGGCCTGGGCGACGACGGCGTACCTGATCACCTCGACGATCTGCACGCCGCTGTACGGCAAGCTGTCCGACCTGCACGGCCGCAAGCCGTACTTCCTCGCGGCGATCTCGATCTTCATCGTCGGTTCGGCGCTGTGCACCTTCTCGACGTCGATGCCCGAACTCGCCGCGTTCCGCGCGGTGCAGGGCATCGGCGCCGGTGGTCTGATGTCGCTCGCGCTCGCGATCATCGGCGACATCGTGCCGCCGCGCGAACGGGCCCGCTACCAGGGCTACATGCTCGCCACCTTCGCCACGTCCAGCGTCGCGGGACCGCTCATCGGCGGTGCCCTCGCAGGACAGGACAGCATCCTCGGCGTCACCGGCTGGCGCTGGGTGTTCCTGGTGAACGTGCCGATCGCGATCGTCGCGCTGTTCGTCGTCGCCAAGGTGCTCAACATCCCGCACGTCCGCCGCGACCGGAAGATCGACTGGTGGGGCGCCTTCACCATCGCGCTCGGCGTCGTCCCGCTGCTGCTCGTCGCCGAACAGGGCCGCGAGTGGGGCTGGGGCTCGACGGGCTCGATCGTCTGCTACGCCCTCGGCGGCGTCGGCATCGTCTCGTGGATCTTCGTGGAGCGGGCGGTCGGCGACGACGCGCTCATCCCGATGCGACTGTTCCGCAACGCCATCTTCAGCAAGACCAGCTTCCTGTCCGTGCTGATCGGCGCGGGCATGTTCGGTGGCATGCTGATGATCCCGCAGTACCTCCAGATCGTGAAGGGCGCGAGCCCCACCAAGTCCGGTCTCGAGATGCTGCCGCTGATGGCGGGCATGATGATCGCGTCCATCATCTCCGGCCAGATCACCGGGAAGACCGGCCGCTACAAGATCTTCCCGACCCTCGGCACCCTCTTCATGGTGGCGGCGCTGCTGCTCTTCCACTTCAAGGTCGAGTGGGACACCCCGCTGTGGGAGACCATGCTCTACATGGGGCTCTTCGGCCTCGGCCTCGGCTGCTGCATGCAGACGCTGGTGCTCGCGGTGCAGAACGCGGTGCCGCCGCAGGACATGGGTGTGGCGACCGCCTCGTCCACGTTCTTCCGGCAGATGGGCGCCACCGCCGGTACCGCGATCTTCCTCTCGGTGCTCTTCTCGAACGTCGGTGACAAGATCGCCGATGCCTTCAAGTCGGCTTCCCGTACGGCGGACTTCCAGGCCGCGCTGCACGACCCGTCGGTCGTCCACGACCCGGCCAACAAGCCGGTCTTCGACATGCTCAAGGGCTCCGGCGGGGGCGGCAGCGGGGTGCTGAGCGACTCCTCGTTCATCCAGCACCTCGACCCGCGCCTCGCCGAGCCGTTCAAGCAGGGCTTCGCGGACGCCATGCACGTGGTGTTCCTGATCGCGGCGGGCGTCATCGTCCTCGCGTTCCTGATGGTCCTGTGGACCAAGGAGGTCCCGCTGCGCACGATGTCGGGTCTTCAGGCGCGCGAGGCGGCGGAGAAGGGGGAGTCGGAGACGGCTCCGGAACCCGCGCCGACCGGGACGGTGGCCGCTGAACCGGTGGCCGCCGTGCCGACGGACGCCGTTCCGGCGGACGCCTCCGCGGGCATCAGGGGTTACGCCCGCGAACGCGACGGCTCGCCGCTCGTGGGCGCGGTCGTCACCCTGATCGACCTGAGGGGCGGCCAGCTCGGCCGTACGACGACGGGTGCCGACGGCGCGTACCTGCTCCCGGCCCCCGCCGGCGGCACGTACGTCCTGATCGGTTCGGCCGGCTCCCGGCAGCCGCAGGCCAGCACGCTGACGGTCGGCGAGGGCTTCCTCGACTTCGACCTGATGCTGGCCGGGGCGGCGGGCCTGACCGGCACCGTCGTCGAGGCGGCGGGCGAACTCCCGGTGCCGGGTGCGCTGGTGATCGCCACCGACGTGCGCGGCGAGGTGCTCGCCTCCGCGGCCGCGGACGCCACGGGCGCCTTCGCCTTCGGTGACCTGGCCCCCGGCAGCTACACCCTCGCGGTGAGCGCGGACGGCCACCGGCCCACGGCCCTCGCGGTCGAGGTGGTCAGTGGCGGCCCGAACCGCTGCGAGATCCGCCTGGTCCCCGGCGCCCGCGTCCACGGCGTGGTCCGTGACGCGTCCGGTGACCCGCTGAACGACGCCCGCGTCACGCTCCTCGACGCGGCGGGCAACACGGTCGGCACGGCCGTCACGGGCATCGACGGCGTCTACGCCTTCGACGACCTCGACGCCGGCCAGTACACCGTCGTCGCCAGCGGCTACGCCCCGCAGGCCCTCCCGCTGAAGCTCAACGGCAGCGGCAGGAACGACGCGGACGTGGAGCTGAGCCACTGACGCGCTGAACGCAGGCGCGGCGAAGGCCGTGGCCCGACACCTGGTCCTCCCGGGTGTCTGGCCACGGCCTTCGTCATGCGCCCGCCCGCGCGGACTACGTCCACGCGACGGCCACGACGGCCGCGGCCGCGGTCAACGTCCCCACGCCGTAGAAGGCCCACGGCCGCTTGCCGCGCAGGCCCGCCACCGCGACCACCGCCACCAGGACGTCCAGGCCCAGCTTCACCGCCATTTTCGCGTCGTCCACCGGCAGGTCGAGGGACGTCCGGGTCCACACGAGCCCCGCGCCCGTGACCAGTTGGACGACCGCGCTGCTCACCATGTAGCCGCCGGTCACCGGGTCCTTGCCGCGCAACTGGAAGAAGACGCCTCCCAGGAGCGCGGCGAACCCGAAGAGGTGGAAGACGAGGAACACGTACCGCAGGATCTCCATGCCGGTGGTCTCTCTGTAGCGACGGACTCGGGGTACTGCCGTTCCGGGGACGAGACAGCACCCCGGCCTGTGACACGAGCGGTCGCAGGCGTCGCGTGTGGGCGAGGGGGAGGAGGGGCTCCCACTTAGGTCGAACCCCCGTCGGGGCCCGCCCCGGGGAGCCATGATCAGGACGGGCGGGCCGCACATCGGGTGCGGTCGGACGGACGCGGGGGGAGCCGACGTGGCCAAGGTGGAGGAGTTCGAGGAGCTGCGGCCGCTGCTGTTCTCGATCGCGTACCGGATCCTCGGCAGCGTCAGCGAGGCGGAGGACGCGGTGCAGGAGAGCTGGCTGCGCTACGACGCCACGACCGTCAGGCCGGATTCGGCCAAGGCGTACTTGTCGACCGTCGTGACCCGGATCTCGATCGACGTCCTGCGCTCCGCCCGCGTGCGCCGCGAGCAGTACCCCGGAACGTGGCTGCCCGAGCCCCTGCTCGACGATCCGTACGAGGACCCGGCCCGCGCCGCGGAGCTGGCCGACTCGGTGTCGATGGCGGCGCTGCTGCTCCTGGAGCGGCTGAGCCCGCTGGAGCGTTCGGTGTTCGTGCTGCGGGACGTCTTCGGCTTCGGCTACGACGAGATCGCCGAGGCCGTGGACCGCTCGGAGGCGGCGTGCCGCCAACTGCTCGTACGGGCCCGCCGGCACATGCGCGAGGGGCGGCCCCGGTTCGAGGCCGACGGCCAGGAACGGCAGGAGCTGGCGGAGCGGTTCTTCGGCGCGCTGTCACACGGGGACGTGGACGGACTGCGGAGCCTGCTGGCCGCCGACGTACAGCTCGTCGGGGACGGCGGGGGCAGGGCCCCGCAGCTGGCCAGGGCCGTCGCAGGGGCCGACAACGTGGCCCGGCTGCTCGCCACCGTCCACCCTCTGATGGCACACACCGGCATCACCTGGGAACCGCGCGAGATCAACGGCGGGCCCGGAGCGCTCTTCCGCGACCGCGACGGCAAGGTCCTGCGCGTCCTCGTCCTCGACATGCGGGGCGGCCGGATCCAGACCGTCCGCTCGGTCCTCAACCCGGACAAGCTCGGCCACCTGGGCCCGGTCGCCGACGCCTGGGCCGTCGACCGGGAGGTCCGGGACCTGCGCCGGAACCAGCGGCAGGCGCGGACCTGAGCGGTTCAGAGCCAGTCCCGCCGCTTGAAGATCACGTACAGGCTGACGCAGACCACGCCCATCAGGCCGATCGCGAACGGGTACCCGAAGCCCCAGCCCAGCTCCGGCATGTTCTCGAAGTTCATGCCGTAGATGGTGCCGACCAGGGTCGGGGCGAAGAGGATCGCCGCCCAGGAGGAGATCTTCTTGATCTCCTCGTTCTGCTCGAAGCCGGCCTCCGCCAGTGCCCGCATCTCCGCGTTCTGCTGCTGCGTGACCAGCGTCGCGTTCACCGTGAGGATGTCGGCGAGGGCCTGGCGGAAGGAGTCGACGCGTTCGCTGGTGTGCGTGACGTGGTCGGCGACGTCGCGGAGGTAGCGCTGGAGCTCCTCGTCCGTGCCGTACTTCGCGAAGCCCGCCATCAGGGCGTGCAGCATGCCGACCAGGGGGCGGGTCGCGCGCTGGAACTCGACCATCTCGCGGGAGAGTTCGTAGATGCGGCGGGAGACCGCCGGGGCGCCGGAGAAGACCTCCGTCTCGATCTCGTCGACGTCGTTCTGGACGCCGGAAACCACCGGCGCGTAACCGTCGACGACCGCGTCCAGGATCGCGTAGAGGACCGCCTCCGGGCCGAGCCGGAGCAGCTCGGGGGTGGCCTCCATGCGGCGGCGGACCGCCGAGAGGTCGGGGGCCGCGCCGTGCCGGACCGTGATGACGAAGTCGGGGCCGACGAACACGTGCAGCTCGCCGAAGTCGACCTCCTCCGGCGCGTCCAGGTAGCGGGCCGCGCGCAGGACGACGAAGAGTGTCTCGCCGTAGCGCTCCAGCTTCGGGCGCTGGTGTGCCTCAAGGGCGTCCTCGACCGCGAGGCCGTGCAGGTCGAACTCGGCCGCCAGCGACTTGAGTTCCGAGTCGGAGGGGCGGGCCAGACCGATCCACGCCATCGTGCGCGGCTTCTCGCGCAGCTGCCGGTAGGTGTCCGTGAGGGTCTCAGGGGTCGCGACCCGCACCCCGTCCCGGTACAGCGCCGCGTTCACCACGCTGGCCTGCTCCTGCTGCCCCGGGTCGGCGGCGGGCGCGGCGGCCGGTTCGGAGGGTGGGGGCGCCGGGGCGGTCGCGCGGCGCCAGGAGTAGCGGCGCGCCCCATTGTGCTCGCTCCGGTCGGCTCGTCCCTGCCGTCGTGGCATCGCCGCCTCCCTTCCATGGTGGTGCTGCCGGGTCCCCGGCAGCGTAACCAGCGAAGATGACGGCACGGTGCAGCGCATCGCGGACAGCGCCCGACCTACTTACCCGTTACCTTCCCCTCATGACGACGCAGCCGCTGACCGCCCGCGCCCTGGGCCGCGCCACTCTGGAGCGCCAACTCCTCCTCGACCGCAGCCCGCTGAGCGCCGAGGACGCCGTCCACCGGCTCCTCGGGCTGCAGGCGCAGGAGGTCAGGCCGCCGTATCTCGCGCTCGCCGCCCGACTCGAAGACTTCACCCCCGCCGCGCTCTCCACCGCCCTGGAGCAGCGCCGCGTGGCCCGGCTCGTCACCATGCGCTCCACCATCCACCTGCACACCGCCGACGACTGCATGGCGCTGCGGCCCCTCGTGCAGGCCGCCCGCGACCGGGAGTTGCGGATGTTCCGCAAGGGCCTCGTCGGCGTCGACCTGGACCGGCTCACCGACCTGACCCGCCGCTACGTCGAGGAGGAGCCGCGCACCCCGAAGGAGATCCGCGAACTGCTCCTGAAGCACTGGCCCGACGCCGACCCGCAGGCCCTCACCATCGCCGCCCGCGGCCGCCTCCCGCTCGTCCAGGTCACACCGCGCGGACTGTGGCGGCGCAGCGGCGGGGTGCGCCTGACCACCGCCGAGCAGTGGTTCGACCGGCCCACCGAGCAGGCGCCCGCCCCCGACGACACGATCCTGCGCTACCTCGGCGCCTTCGGTCCCGCCTCGGTGAAGGACTTCCAGCAGTGGGCAGGCATCACCCGCACCAAGGAGGCCTTCGAGCGGCTGCGGCCCCGGCTCGTGACCTTCCGCGACGAGCACGGTGTCGAGCTGTTCGACCTGCCCGACGCGCCCCGCCCCGACGCGGACACGCCCGCGCCGCCCCGCCTGCTCGCCGAGTTCGACAACCTCCTCCTGTCCCACGCCGACCGCACCCGCGTGATCCACGAGGCCGACCGGGGCCGCAACTGGCAGGTGAACACCGCCTACTTGACGTTCCTCGTCGACGGCTTCCTCGCCGGGCTTTGGACCTTGAAGGAGGGCAAGGAGAGCAAGGGGACCGACGGGAACGGGGACGCGGGCAGCGTGCTCACCCTCGAACCCTTCCGGAAGCTCACCCGCGCCCAGCGGGACGCGCTCGTCGCCGAAGCGGAGCGCACCGCCGCCGTCCTGGAGGCCCCGGGGCCGGTCACCGTGGACTTCGGCACCGTGCGGACCTCCTGACCACGGCCGATCAGTCCGCCCGGCCCGTCGCCGCCACCGTCACGCCGAGGCCTATCAGCGCGAAGCCGCCCGTCCCGCCGATCATCGAAAGACGCCGGTCCGAGCGCGCGAACCAGGTGCGGGCCGCCGACGCCGTGAGCCCCCACAACGTGTCCGTGACCAGGCCTATGGAGATCGGGATCAAACCCAACAGGAGCATCTGCGCGGTGACATGACCCGCCTCGTGGTTCACGAACTGCGGGAGCACCGCCGCGAAGAACACGATGCCCTTCGGGTTCGTGACCCCCACAAGCACCCCGTCGCCCACCGTGCGCAGATCGCCGCGCGGCGGGCCCGCCGGGCCGCGCATGTCCGACGCCTTCATGTCCCGCCGGTGCCGGAACGCCTGCACCCCCAGGTACACGAGATACGCCGCCCCCGCGAGCTTCACCGCCGTGAACAGCGCCGCCGACCGCTCGACCAGCGCGCCGACCCCCAGCGCCACCGCCACCACCAGCAGATACGAGCCGACGACATTGCCGAGCGCCGTCGCCACCGCCGTACGCCGCCCGTGCGCGAGCGCCCGCCCGATCACGAACAGCACGCTCGGCCCCGGAATCACGATCACCAGCAGCGACATCGCCGCGAACGCCACGTACCGGTCCATCGACACCATGCCGGCCATGTCCCTCCCCCTCCGTCCGTCCCTCACCCCACGCGGACCATTGAAGCCCACGCCACTGACAATGGCCCGGGCCCCGGCAGGCCTACGGCAATATCCCCGCCCGCCGCGCCGCCACCACGGCCTCGCCGCGCGTGTGCGTCCCCAACTTCCGCATGGCCGAGCGCAGATACCCCTTCACCGTCTCCGGGCGCAGACCGAGCCGCTCGCCCGCCGCCACGTTCGTCGCGCCGGCCGCCACGCACGCCAGCACGTCCACCTCCCGCGGCGCCAGCGTCACCGGCGCCTCCGCCGGGGCCCGCACCGGGTCGGAGGCGGCCGCCAGCCTGCCGCACACCGTGAGGAGTTCGTCGCGCAGCGCCGGATCGGCGAGCTTCGGGGCGAGGGCCCGCAGCGCGCCGTGCGCCTCCCTGACCTCCTCCCACGCCCCGGCGTCCGCGCCCGCCGGGGCCCGCGTCACCGCCAGCAGCGACTGCACCTCGTCGCGTACCGCGAGCGCCTGCTCCACGTCCCGCGCCGCCGCCATCGCCGCGTCCAGCGCCCGGTCGCCGAGTGGCCGGGCCGCGCGCAGCGCCCCGTACAGGACACCCCGCACCCGGCGCCGTACGACGACGGGCACCGCGAGGACCGAGTGCAGGCCCTCGGCCGCGACCGCGGCGTCGTACTCGTGGCTGATGTGCCGCGAGCCGTGGTAGTCGGTGACGGCGCACGCCCTGGCGAGGGAGAGGGCCTTGCCGCCGAGCCCGTTGCCCGCCGCGATGCCGAGGCCGCGCAGCGCGCCGGTCGACGCGCCGCTGAGCTCGGCGATCCGTACCTGCCCCGCCGCCGGACCCGCGCCGGTCAGCCCGCCGAAGGCCACCGGAAGCCCGGTGCCCCGGCGCAGCCGCACCAGCGCGGCCCGCATCTCGACCGCCTCGGCCGTTCCTGCGCCCACCCGTCCATCACCTCGCCGCGCACTGTTCACCCCCGTATGGGGGTGGTGAGACCTGCGTCACTCCCTACACGATGGCAGACACGGCCCGCGACGGTGCGGGACATGCGGTGGAACCCGGGCCACCCAAGGACATACGGAGCGCAGATGACGACGGCGAACGGACCGACGGCGAACGGACCCACGGCACAGTTCCGCACAGCCCGTGACTTCCTGTTGCAGCACGCACGGGACTACGACGCGGCGTACGAGGGCTTCTCCTGGCCCCGCCCCGAGCGCTTCAACTGGGCCCTCGACTGGTTCGACGTCATCGCCGCGGGCAACGAGAAGATCGCCCTGCACATCGTCGAGGAGGACGACTCCGAGGCGCGGTTCTCCTTCGACACCCTGCGGCGCCGCTCCAACCAGGTCGCCAACTGGCTGCGCGGGCACGGCGTCGGCGCGGGCGACCGGGTGCTGCTCATGCTCGGCAACCAGGTCGAGCTGTGGGAGGTGATGCTCGCCGCGATGAAGCTGCGGGCCGTCGTCATCCCCGCGACACCCCTGCTCGGCCCCGCCGACCTGAGGGACCGCGTGGAGCGGGGCCGCGCCCGGCACGTCGTCGCACGCCCCGAGGACGTCGCCAAGTTCGCCGAGGTGCCGGGGGAGTACACCCGGATCGTGGTCGGCGCGGGCACGGCCGACGAGGGCTGGCTCGCCTACGAGGACGCCGCCGGCGCCGCCGACACCTTCGAGCCCGACGGGGAGACCGGCGCCGAGGACCCGCTGCTCCTCTACTTCACGTCCGGCACGACAGCCCGCCCCAAGCTGGTCGAGCACACCCACGTCTCGTACCCTGTCGGGCACCTGGCGACGATGTACTGGATCGGCCTGCGCCCCGGCGACGTCCACCTCAACATCTCCTCGCCCGGCTGGGCCAAGCACGCCTGGTCGAACTTCTTCGCGCCGTGGAACGCCGAGGCGACCGTCTTCCTCTACAACTACACGCGCTTCGACGCGGGCCGCCTCATGGCCACGATGGACCGCGCGGGAGTGACGTCCTTCTGTGCGCCGCCCACCGTGTGGCGCATGCTCATCCAGGCCGACCTCACCGCCCTGCGGACGCCGCCCAGGGAGGTCGTCGCCGCGGGCGAACCGCTGAACCCCGAGGTCATCGAGCAGGTCGAGCGCGCCTGGGGCATCACCATCCGCGACGGCTTCGGGCAGACCGAGACCTCCGTGCAGGTCTCCAACAGCCCCGGGCAGCGCCTCAAGTCCGGCTCCATGGGGCGCCCGAGCCCCGGCTTCAAGGTCGAGCTGCTCGACCCGGTGACCGGGGCGCCCGGCGCGGACGAGGGCGAGATCAGCCTCGACCTCTCGACCCGGCCCGTCGGCCTGATGGTCGGCTACCACGGCGACCCGGAGCGCACGGCGGAGGCGATGGCGGGCGGCTACTACCGCACCGGCGACATCGGATCCCGCGACGCCGACGGCTACCTGACGTACGTGGGCCGCGCCGACGACGTCTTCAAGGCCAGCGACTACAAGATCAGCCCCTTCGAGCTGGAGAGCGCGCTGCTCGAACACGAGGCGGTCGCCGAGGCGGCCGTCGTGCCCGCCCCCGACGAGCTGCGGCTCGCCGTCCCGAAGGCGTACGTCGTCCTCGCCGAGGGCTACGAACCCGGCCCGGACGCCGCCGAGCTGCTCTTCGAGCACTCCCGCGCGGTCCTCGCCCCGTACAAGCGGGTGCGTCGCATCGAGTTCGCGGAGCTGCCCAAGACGGTCTCCGGGAAGATCCGCCGCATCGAACTGCGCGAGGCCACCGCCAAGGGGTCCGCCGCCGAGTACCGCGAGGAGGACTTCAAGTGAGCGCAGTCGTGGGGGAGTTGTCCTACACGCACGGGACCAGCGAGGTGCCGCTCCTCGGTGACACCATCGGGCGGAACCTGTGGCGGACCGTCGAGGCATGGCCCGAGCGCGAGGCACTCGTCGACATGGCCGACGGGCGCCGCTGGACGTACGCCGAGTTCGGCGCGGACGTCGAGGAGCTGGCGCGCGGGCTGCTCGCGCGCGGCATCGCCAAGGGCGACCGCGTGGGCATCTGGGCGGTCAACTGCGCCGAGTGGGTGCTCGTGCAGTACGCGACCGCGCGGATCGGCGCCATCCTCGTGAACATCAACCCGGCCTACCGGGCGCACGAGTTGGCCTTCGTGCTCAAGCAGTCGGGTGTCTCGCTCCTCGTCTCGTCGACCGAGCACAAGGGCACGGACTACCGCGAGCTCGTCCGCCAAGTGGCTCCCGAGTGCCCGGAGTTGCGCGATCAGGTCTTCATCGGGACGGAGAGCTGGGACGCCCTGGTGGCGGCGGCCGACGGCGCCACGGCCCAGCAACTCGCGGCGCGCGAGGCCGAGTTGTCGTGCGACGACCCGGTCAACCTCCAGTACACCTCCGGCACGACCGGCTTCCCGAAGGGCGCCACGCTCTCCCACCACAACATCCTCAACAACGGGTACTGGGTGGGGGAGACGGTCGGCTACGGCGAGCAGGACCGGGTGTGTCTGCCCGTGCCCTTCTACCACTGCTTCGGCATGGTGATGGGCAACCTCGGAGCCACCTCGCACGGCGCCTGCATCGTCATCCCGGGCCCGTCCTTCGAACCGGCGGCCACCCTGCGCGCCGTCCAGCAGGAACGGTGCACCTCGCTGTACGGCGTGCCGACCATGTTCATCGCCGAGCTGAACCTGCCGGACTTCGCGGAGTACGACCTGGGCAGCCTGCGCACGGGCATCATGGCGGGCTCGCCGTGCCCGGTCGAGGTGATGAAGCGCGTCGTCTCCGAGATGCACATGGCCGAGGTGTCCATCTGCTACGGCATGACCGAGACCTCGCCCGTCTCCCTGCAGACGCGCCGCGACGACGACCTGGAGCGCCGCACCGGCACCGTCGGCCGCGTCCTGCCGCACATCGAGGTCAAGGTGATCGACCCGGTCACCGGCGTCACGCTGCCGCGCGGCGAACCCGGCGAGCTGTGCACGCGCGGGTACAGCGTGATGCTCGGCTACTGGGACGAGCCGGAGAAGACCGCCGAGGTCATCGACGCCGGCCGGTGGATGCACACGGGCGACCTGGCCGTCATCCGCGAGGACGGGTACGCGCAGATCGTCGGGCGCATCAAGGACATGATCATCCGTGGCGGCGAGAACATCTCCCCGCGCGAGATCGAGGAGTTCCTCTACGGCCACCCGAAGATCGCCGACGTGCAGGTCGTGGGCGTGCCGCACGAGAAGTACGGCGAGGAAGTGCTCGCCTGCGTGATCCTGCGGGACTCCGCGGACACGCTGACCCTCGACGACGTGCGCGCCTACTGCCGCGACCGGCTCGCGCACTACAAAATCCCGAGCCGTCTGCGCCTTCTCGAACGGTTCCCGATGACCGTCAGCGGGAAGGTCCGGAAGGTGGAACTCCGAGAGGGGTACGGGGAGTTGTAGAACGTACAACAGAAGAGAGGGGGCTCAAGGCTCCCTCCGCATGCACACCCTGGTCCACCGGTCCAGACCGTGCTCCGCCTCCGCCGCGCGGATCGCGCGCAGCCCGGGCGTGAGCTCGGCCTCGGTGAGCCGGCGGAAGCCGAGGCGCTCGTAGTACGGGGCGTTCCACGGCACGTCGGCGAACGTGGTCAGGGTGAGACCGGTCAGGCCCTGGCCGCGCGCGCAGTCGGCGGCGCACGCGATCAGGGTCTGACCCACGCCCCGGCGGGCGGCGTCCGGGTGCACGGTGACCTGCTCGATGTGGAAGGCGCCGTCCACGACCTCCGCGACCAGATAGGCGACGACGGTCCCGGTGTCCTCGGCGGCGACCCAGGCGTGCCCCGCCCGCCGGTACCGTTCGAGCTCGGCGATGGTGGGCGGCGCGTCGTCGGCGATGGCGGCCATGCCGAGCGGACGGAAGATCTCGCCCGCCGCCGTCTCGATCGCCTGGAGGCGGGGGAGGTCGGCGGGCTCGGCGGCGCGGATGATCATCCGGCAAGTATGCCGAGACCGCCCGGGCGGCTCACACGCATTTACGCGCCGCTCCCCGTCACGCGGTGCGGCCTGTTCTACGCTCCGCCCGCGATCAGTTCGTCCGCCGGGCTGTTCACCGGCTGCGGGACCCCGGCCAGGTCGAGGACGAAGAGCGGGACGCCGAGGGCGTCGGCGCGGGTGCTGGCCTCGTCCGCGTAACCCGCCAGCGAGAAGTAGGCGCAGGCCGCGGACTCCGTCATCGACTGGAGCCACAGGCACTCCACGTCGCGCAGCGTCGCGGGCCGCACCGACGGCTCGACCTGGGCGACGACCCCGCTCGCCGCGAGCCCGATGCCGGAGGGCGGGCGCTGGTCGGCCCGGCGCACGTCGTCGTAGCCGAGCCAGCGCAGATAGAGCGCCACGGCCGTCACGGCGTCGCGCGCGGTGCGGATGGCGACGGGCTGGAACGCGGGGCGCGGCGGCGCGGCCGTGCGGGGCAGCGGGATGTGGGCGGGCGCGGGTGCCTGGTCGTCGTGGACCGGGACGCGCAGCACCGAGCCGCAGGCGCAGCCCAGCTCGGGACGGGGCCAGCGGTCGTGCCGCCCGCACATGGGGCAGCGCAGCGTCACCCAGTCGTCGTCCCAGGTGCGCTCGGAGACGGGGACGGGGCTGGCACCGCGCACCATCGGGGGCGCGACGGGCGCGCCACAGGCGCAGGGCAGGGCCTGGGGCGCGTACAGATGCTCGCGCCGGCAGGTGGGGCAGCGCAGGTGGGTGGGCTCGGCCATGGCAACTCCCCCTCGGTCCTGCCCCGGGAACGGATCGACGTCAGTCTCATCATCCACCTTGACGGCCTCCAAAGCGCCCCTCTACATTGCTTCCATATAGCAGAACCTAGTTTCCACATTACGGAAATAGTGGAAACTGGGTGACGGAATTCAGAGCTCGCCGCGGGGCGCGACGGGAGCGCGAATCCGACAGCCACAGCCGTAGTCGTACAGACGTACAGATGTACGCAGTCACAGCAGGAGTCGGGAGCACTCATGGCTCGAATGACCGCCGCCCGCGCGGCCGTTGAGATCCTCAAGCGCGAGGGCGTCACGAACGCGTTCGGCGTGCCCGGTGCCGCCATCAACCCCTTCTACAAGGACCTCAAGGAGAGCGGTGGCATCGACCACACGCTCGCCCGCCACGTCGAGGGCGCCTCGCACATGGCCGAGGGCTACACCCGGGCCAACCCGGGCAACATCGGTGTCTGCATCGGCACTTCGGGTCCCGCCGGGACCGACATGATCACCGGCCTGTACTCCGCGACCGGGGACTCGATCCCGATCCTGTGCATCACGGGCCAGGCCCCCAGCCACCTCCTCCACAAGGAGGACTTCCAGGCCGTCGACATCGCCACGATCGCCAAGCCGGTCGCGAAGATGGCGGTGACGGTCCTGGAGGCCGCGCAGGTCCCGGGCATCTTCCAGCAGGCCTTCCACCTGATGCGCTCGGGCCGCCCGGGCCCGGTCCTCATCGACCTGCCGATCGACGTCCAGCAGACGGAGATCGAGTTCGACCCGGAGACGTACGAGCCGCTGCCGGTCTACAAGCCGGCCGCGAGCCGCGCCCAGATCGAGAAGGCGATCAAGCTCCTCGTCGAGTCCGAGCGGCCGCTGATCGTCGCGGGCGGCGGCATCATCAACGCGGACGCGAGCGACCTGCTCGTCGAGTTCGCCGAGGTCACCAACACGCCTGTCATTCCTACGCTGATGGGCTGGGGCACGATCCCCGACGACCACGAGCTGAACGCGGGCATGGTCGGCCAGCAGACCGGTCACCGGTACGGCAACGCCACGTTCCTGGAGTCGGACTTCGTCCTCGGCATCGGCAACCGGTGGGCCAACCGCCACACCGGGTACAAGCTCGACGTCTACCAGGGCGAGCGCAAGTTCGTGCACGTCGACATCGAGCCGACGCAGATCGGCAAGATCTTCGCGCCGGACTACGGGATCACCTCCGACGCCAAGTCGGCGCTCGAGCTGTTCGTCGAGGTCGCCAAGGAGCTGAAGGCCGCGGGCAAGCTGCCGGACCGCTCCGCGTGGGTCGCCTCGCACCTGGAGCGCAAGGAGACCCTCCAGCGCCGTACGCACTTCGACGACATCCCCATGAAGCCGCAGCGCGTCTACGAGGAGATGAACAAGGCGTTCGGCAGGGACACGCGGTACGTCACCACGATCGGCCTGTCGCAGATCGCCGGTGCGCAGATGCTGCACGTCTACAAGCCGCGGCACTGGATCAACTGCGGCCAGGCGGGACCGCTCGGCTGGACGATCCCGGCGGCGCTCGGCGTCTCCAAGGCGGACCCGGACGCGCAGGTCGTCGCCCTCTCCGGGGACTACGACTTCCAGTTCATGATCGAGGAGCTGGCGGTCGGTGCGCAGCACCGGATCCCGTACGTCCACGTCCTGGTGAACAACGCGTACCTGGGGCTGATCCGCCAGGCCCAGATCGGCCTGGACATCAACTTCCAGGTCAACCTGGAGTTCGAGAACCAGAACAGCCCCGAGCTGGGCGTCTATGGCGTCGACCACGTCAAGGTCGCCGAGGGCCTGGGCTGCAAGGCGATCCGCGTGACGGACCCGAACGAGCTGGGCAACGCGTTCGAGCAGGCGAAGAAGCTCGCGCAGGAGCACCGGGTGCCGGTCGTCGTGGAGGCGATCCTGGAGCGCATCACGAACATCTCCATGAGCCCCACCGCGGACATCAGCGCGGTGAAGGAGTTCGAGGAGGTCGCGACGGAGCCGGGCCACGCCCCGACGGCCATCCGCCCCCTGAAGGTCTGACCCGCACGTCTCCCAGGGCGGGCCCCCGGTTCACACGAACCGGGGGCCCGCCCTTTGGTCGTACGGGTGGGTGGTTGCGCGGGCCCGGCGGGCGGGCTGGGCGTGAGGCGCGCGGAACGGGGGCTTTCGCCGGGACCGCCGCCCCACGCCCTGCGCGCGCGGCACGGCCCTTGAACGACTGAGCCGTCGCCCGCTCATCTCCCACCCGCCCGCCCCCTCCGGGGGCTTCGGCTCCCCGGGGCGGGTGGTGCCGGGTGTCGCCCGTGGGCTGGTGGCGCGGTGCCGGGGTGCCGCCCGTGGGTTCGTGGCGCGGTGCCGGGAGTTCTGCCGGGGTGGCGCCTCACGTTCTGTGCGCGCGGCGAGGGGCCTTCAGCGGGTGCGTCGTCGCCCGCTCATCTCCCACCCGCCCGCCCCCTCCGGGGGCTTCGGCTCCCCGGGGCGGGTGGCACCGGGGCATCGCCCCTGGGCTCGTGACGCGGTGCCGGGGAGCCGCCCGTGGGCTCGTGACGTGGCGCCGGGGCATCGCCCCTGGGTCCCTGGCGCGGCGCCGGGGCCCTGCAGGGGCCGCCGCCCGCCCTGACCCTTGCGCGCCCCCGAGGCCCGGCCGGCGGCCTGCAGCGCCTCACACGCCCGATGCCGCGCTCACCGCGTGGTCGAGGGTCAGTTGTCCGGGGCGGTCGGTGGAGTCTGGGACGCCGCTGATGTGATTGAGCGGCCGGGGAGTGGGCTGGAGTAGACGATGCTCGTCGTGACCGAGCCCAGTGTCGCGATGCGGCCCGTCGTGTGTTCCAGGGCGCGCATCGAGCGGGCCACGACCTTGAGGACGAAGCAGTCCTCGCCCGTCACGTGGTGGGCCTCCACGATCTCGGGTGTGGTGTCGAGCAGGTCGTGGAACGGCTTGTAGTTGCCCGTGGGGTAGCGCAGGCGGACGAAGGCGAGGATGTCGAGCCCCAGGGCCTCGGGGCTCACCACGGCGGCGTAGCCGGTGACGACCTCGCTCTCCTCCAGCCGCCGGACCCGCTCCGTGACGGCGCTCGGTGACATCGAGACGGCGCGGGCCAGCTCCGCATAGCTGGCCCGCCCGTTGCGCTGCAGGGCTTCCAGGAGGCGCAGGTCGGTGGCGTCAAGGGAATCGGCGGGCATGGGAGATGAATACCACGGAGTTCACGGTGAAAGGGGTGGAGGGCCGGGGATCGTGGGTTCTGGGGGAGGGGGTGCGGGCCATAGCGTTCAGGGCATGAACACGACGCAGATCAGCGCCGCCCTCCGGGTGCCGCCGGCGGCACCCGCCGAGGCCGCCGCCTTCTTCAGCGCACGCCTCGCCTTCCAGGCCGACGTGTCCGACGTCCATGCCTCGCTGGAGTCCGGCGACCCGGGCTTCGTGCTCGTCGACTCCCGGGGAGACGCCGCGTGGGCGCAGGCGCACGTGCCGGGCGCGCTGCACCTGCCCACCGCCGAGATATCGGAGCGCGCAGCGAGCCTGCTGGATCCGGCGGTGCCGGTCGTCACGTACTGCTGGGGGCCCGGCTGCGACGGCGCGACCCGCGCGGCGCTCGCCCTCGCCCAACTCGGCTACCGCGTCAAGGAGATGATCGGCGGCATCGAGTACTGGATCCGCGAAGGGCTCCCCGTCGAGGCGGCGAACGGCGTCGAGCAGCGGGCCGCCGACCCGTTGACGGCGCCGATCGGGTCCGTCCACTGCGCCTGCTAGCGGCTCACAGGGACACCGAAGAGACACCGAGAAGACACCGAAGAGCCCCGGACACGGACCGTCGTATCCGGGGCTCTGGCATCGGTGGGAGGAGAGTTGTTGCCGCCCGACGGCGCGCGACTGGCGAAACATGCATGCGCGCCACCGGACGGAGACCGAAGAAGCCCTCAATGGGGGCCGACCTCGACGTGAGCCGAGGAAACCCCAACGGGCGGGCCCCGTCGGGGAATTGGCTGGGACCGCGGCGGCCGACGTACGACGGTTCTCCGTCTCCTCTCCCTCAGGTCGAGAGAGGAGCGGCGAACCTTCACCACCGCACTGGCTCGTACGCTGCACAAGCCGCCGCGGTCCTCGTCCTCCCGCGTCCCTCCGGCACGACCACCCCTCATCCGGGTCGTGCGGAAGGCGCGGGCTCTTGCGTACGGGGCGACCTCCCGCCGTCCCCGTACGCAGTCCAGCAGGAGGCTCAGTCCTCGCGCAGGGCGCGGACCGCCTCCTCCACGCGCTTGCCGTAGTCGGCGTCGGCGGCGTGGAAGTGGGCCAGGTTCTTCTCCACGATGTCGTCGCGCGAGACCTGGGAGAGACCGCCCGCGATGTTCGCGACCAGGCGTCCCTTCTCGTCCTCGGACATCAGGCGGTACAGCTCGCCCGCCTGGAAGAAGTCGTCGTCCTTCGTGTGGGCCGGGGCCTCGTGCGTGCCGGTGTGGCCGTGGATCGCGAGCGGCGCGGCCAGCGGGCGGCCGGTCTCGACGGGGCCGTCGAAGGAGTTCGGCTCGTAGTTCTTGCGGGCGCGGCCGTAGGCGTTGGTGGCCATGGCGCCGTCGCGGCCGTAGTTGTCGGCGTCCGTCGCCTTGGGCGCGTTCACCGCGAGCTGGGTGTGGTTGACGCCCAGGCGGTAGCGGTGCGCGTCCGCGTAGGCGAACAGGCGGCCCTGCAGCATCTTGTCGGGGGAGGGGCCGATGCCCGGAACGAAGTTGTTCGGGGAGAAGGCGGCCTGCTCGACCTCGGCGAAGACGTTCTCGGGGTTGCGGTCCAGGACCAGGCGGCCCACGCGCTGCAGCGGGTAGTCCTTGTGCGGCCACACCTTGGTGAGGTCGAACGGGTTGAAGCGGTAGTCCGCGGCCTCGGCGGCCGGCATCAGCTGGACGTACACGGTCCAGGACGGGTTCACGCCGCGCTCGATGGCCTGCAGCAGGTCCGTCTGGTGCGAGTTCGGGTCCTTGCCCGCGATCTCCGCGGCCTGGTCGGACGAGAGCGAGCGGATGCCCTGGTTCGTCTTGAAGTGGTACTTGACGAAGAAGGCCTCGCCCTTGTCGTTCGTCCACTGGTAGGTGTGCGAACCGTAGCCGTTCATGTGGCGGTAGGACGCCGGGATGCCGCGGTCACCCATCAGCCAGGTGATCTGGTGCGTCGCCTCGGGGGCGTGCGCCCAGAAGTCCCAGACGTTCTCCGGCTCCTGCTTGCCCGTGAACGGGTCGCGCTTCTGGGAGTGGATGAAGTCGGGGAACTTCAGCGGGTCCTTGATGAAGAAGACCGGGGTGTTGTTGCCGACGAGGTCGTAATTGCCCTCCTCGGTGTAGAACTTGAGCGCGAAGCCGCGCGGGTCGCGGACCGCGTCCGCGCCACCGAGGTTGTCGGCGACGGTCGAGAAGCGCAGGAAGACCTCGGTGCGCTTGCCGACCGAGTTCAGGAAGTCGGCGTACGTGTAGTCGGTGACGTCGTCCGTCACCTCGAAGTAGCCGTACGCGCCGGAGCCACGGGCGTGCACCACGCGCTCCGGGATGCGCTCGCGGTTGAAGCGGGCGAGCTTCTCCAGGAGGTGCTGGTCCTGGAGCAGGATCGGGCCGCCGACGCCTGCGGTGGCGGAGTTCTGGTTGTCGGCGACAGGGGCGCCGGACTCTGTGGTGAGCACACGCTTCGGCATTGTTCGAGGCGACCTTCCGTGCAGTGGCTGCTGACGATGAGAGCGGTTTACGGGGGCGATGGTGTGGAGCGTAAGGACCCCTGAACAGCTACGTCAACAGTTTGTTGAAGTTATGGGTATGCGAATAAGGGTTCCGGGCCGCGGCGGCGCCTGGGCGCGACAGGACAGGTGTCAGCGCCGCCACGGCCCGGAAGTCTCGGGGGTGTTGCCTCAGGCCGGTCCTACTTGGGCTGGTCGCCCGAGAGGCGCTCGACCGCGCGCAGCAGCGCCGAGTGGTCGAGGCCGCCGTCGCCCTGGGCGCGCAGCGAGGCGACCAGCTGGGCGACCGTGGCGCCGACGGGCAGCGCGGCACCGACATTGCGGGCGGCGTCGGTGACGATGCCCATGTCCTTGTGGTGCAGGTCGATGCGGAAGCCCGGCTTGAAGTCCCGGTTCAGGAAGTTGTCCTTCTTCCGCGTCAGCACGGTGGAGCCGGCGAGGCCGCCGTTGAGGACGTCCAGGGCCGCCTTCAGGTCGACGCCGGACTTCTCCAGGAAGACCACGGCCTCGGCGCACGCCTGGATGTTCACGGCGACGATCAGCTGGTTGGCGGCCTTCACGGTCTGGCCCGAGCCGTGCGGACCGCACAGCACGATGGTCTTGCCCAGCGCGTCGAGCAGCGGCTTGGCCTCGTCGAACTCGGCCTGCTCACCGCCGACCATGATGGACAGGACGGCCTCGATCGCGCCGGCCTCGCCACCGGAGACGGGGGCGTCCAGGACGCGGATGCCCTTGTCCTTGGCGGCCTTCGCGAGGTCGACCGAGGTCTGCGGGGTGATCGAGGACATGTCGACGAGCAGGGCGCCCGACTTCGCGTTCTCCAGGATGCCGTCCGGGCCGTAGGCGATGGCCTCGACCTGCGGGGAGGCCGGAACCATCGTCACGACGACGTCGGCGTCCTTGACGGCCTCGGCGATCGACTTCGCGGCGGTGCCGCCGGCGGCCGTGAGGCGGTCCAGCTTGTCCTGCTCCAGGGTGAAGCCCGTGACGTCGTAGCCGGCCTTGATCAGGTTCTCCGACATGGGCGAGCCCATGATGCCGAGACCGATCCACGCGACCTTGGGGAGGTTGTTGCTCATGAGGGTGACTCCAAATGCCTTGTTACGTCGATGAGTTGGCGTCTGCCGAAAGGTCGCCGCGCGCTCAGGCCGCGCGGTGCTCGCGCGGCAGCCAGTCGAAGGCCTCGGCGCTCGGGGCGTCGCCCGGCTTGTACTCCAGGCCCACGTAGCCCTCGTAGCCGGCCTTCTTCAGCTGGTCGAGCAGGTCTTCCAGCGGCAGCGAGCCGGTGCCGGGGGCGCCGCGGCCCGGGTTGTCGGCGATCTGCACGTGCGCCGTCTTGTCGGTGTACGAGCTGATGACCGCCTGCAGGTCCTCGCCGTTCATGGACAGGTGGTACAGGTCCATCAGGAACTTGGCGTTGCCGAGGCCGGTCGCCGCGTTCACCTTGTCCACGATCTCGATCGCCTTGGGGGCGCTCACGATCGGGCACTTCGGCGACTCCGGCGCGTTCAGCGCCTCGATCAGCAGCACGGCGCCGACGCGGTCGGCCGCGCGGGCCGCGAGCACCAGGTTCTCCAGGGCGAGCTCGTCCTGCTCCTGCTCCGTGGCGCCGTCGACGCGGTTGCCGTACAGCGCGTTGAGCGCCTTGCAGCCGAGGGACTGCGCGAAGTCGGCCGCGACGTCGATGTTCGCGCGGAACTTCTCGCTCTCCTCGCCGGGGATCGACAGGGCGCCCCGGTCCGGGCCCGGCAGCTGGCCCGCGTAGAAGTTCAGGCCGGTGAGCTGGACGCCCGCGTCCTTGATCGCGGAACGCAGGGCGTCGAGCTCGGACTTCTCGGGGGTGGGGGCGTCGACCCACGGCCACCACAGCTCGACCGCGGTGAAGCCCGCCGCGGCGGCGGCCGCGGGGCGCTCCAGGAGCGGGAGCTCGGTGAAGAGGATCGACAGGTTGACGTTGAAGCGCTGGTCTGTGAAGCCCATCAGGGTCGGCGCTCCCTTCTGGTTCGTGTTCCGCACGGCTGCCGTTCGGGGTTCGGGCGCGAATGCCCCGTTCGGCTGCTTCCGTATTGCGGAAGTTCGTTTCTACTTGATGGAAGATTGCCTGCAAGGGTTCCTGGCTGTCAAGAGGGGGCGTCGAAATTCGCCGCGCCCGCGCCCCGGCCCGGCCCGCGAGAAACCGGCTCGTGACACGTGTTCGACCTTGAAGTTCGGGGAAGGTGAACGCCCGTTGCCGGTCACGGGAGTTGGGGGAGATGGGCGGATCCCGGTCAGTGCCGACGAACGGCCTTTCGCCGGTCTACGACGAGACGGGGGCCGCCTCGGCGCGGTTCTTGCGCTGGCTCGTCGAGCAGACGGGTACGGGCGGGGCGAGCCGCGTGGCCAGCGCCGACTTCGCGCCGCACGAGCGGTGCAGCGTGGACCTGGTCGCCGACGCCGTGGGGCGCCTCGGCGCACTCGGCTGGCTCACCGAGCACAACGACTCGGGCGCCGACCCGCCGCTGGTCAGTCCCACCGCCGCCGGGCTCGCCGAGGTCGCCGTCTGGGACGAGGCGTACGCCGACCGGGAGGCCAGGCGCCGCTACGCCAAGGCGGCCCTGTTCGCGTACTGGGACCGGGCCGGCCAGCACCGCAGCGGCGAGGATTCGCACCCCGAGAACTTCCTGTGGGCGAGCGAGGCCTTCTACTGCGGCCGCCAGCTCCTCCTGGAGGACCTGGAGTTCGCCAGGAACCACCTGGACCTGCCCGCGCCCGTCCACGTCAGCCCGGCGGAACAGGGCGAGGGCGTGGTGATCTCGTACGAGCAGCTGGCCCAGCTCGTCCAGGCCTCCCTGCCGGAGGCGACCGAGAGCGACAGCGAGCTGCATCAGGTGCGCGCGCTCGCCGACGAGCTGACCGAGACCATCGACCGCGGCGGCCGGCCCGACGAGGGCCTGGTGCGGCGCTTCATGGAGCGCGTCCCGGGCGTGCTGCAGAGCCAGGGCGTCGGGGTCGGCAAGGAGGTGGTGGTCGGCTTCCTCGCCGACTTCGTCCGGCAGACGCTGAGGCTGCCATGACGGACCACGGGGGACCCGCGGCCGAATCCGAGGACCAGATACCCGAGGTGTACGCGCGCCAGCCGCTCCTGAGCCAGCTGGTGCCGCGCCTCGTCGGCCTGGAACGCGAGCGCCATCGCAGGCACCGCCGCCGGGAGTTCGCCGAGGACCTGCCCGTCGTCCTGCTCAGCGGGCGGCACGGCACCGGCAAGAGCGCCATGCTCAACGACCTCCAGCGCGCCTACGCCCCCGACACAGGACCCTGGCCCGGGCCGCGCGTGCCCTTCGCCCGGATCAACTGCACCGATCTGGAGGAGCGGGCCAGGGTCGGCCCCGAGATCGCCAACAACTCGTACGTCGTCGAGGTGCTGGTCGAACTGGCCCGCCAGCTCTCCCTCCCCGTCGCCGGGTTCGGACGCCTGCGCTTTCCGCGGACCACGGCGGGACTGCTCGCCGTGATCTCGGCCAGGCGCCCCGGCATCGACGACGAGCTGGCCGTCGCCGACCGGCACGCCGCCGCCCTGATGGGCCCCTGGCCGGCCGGCGAACCCCCGCCCACCTGGGACGCGCTGTTCCGCTCCGCGCTGCCCGCGCCCGCGGACGGCGGCTCGCCCGACCCGGCCGAGTTCCCCGAGGCGGCCGTGCGCACGTACCTCGCCCGGCAGTACCGCCGCCGCACCCGCGGCCTCGGCGCCCGCGGCCTCGTCAGCTGGTACGAGAGCCACCGCAGCGAGAGCGACAACCGGCTGCGCGGGATGCCGCCCGACGCGGCCGCCGAGCCGCCCCGGGTACCGGCGGCGCAGCGCGCGCGAGCCGTGGCCCGGCTCTGCCAGGAGTTCCACCAGGGCCGGGGCTTCCGGCGCGGCGTCGAACGCATGCTGACGGCCGCGTTCCTCCGGGACGTGCGCTACGGCAGGCTGCGGCGCGGCAACCGGGCCCCGCGGCCGCTGATCCTGCTCGACAACGTGCACACCGACCCCGGCCGCGACTTCCTCGAACTCCTCCTGGAACAGCGCGCGTTGCAGGAGCGGGGCGCCCGCGACCCGCTCGTGGTGCTCGCCACGGAGCTGCGCGGCGACGCGGACGACGACGATGAGACGCCGGAGGAGGAGCAGGAGACCGCCCCGTACCAGCGGGCCACCCGCCAGCCGCTCCAGGAGGTCGGCGCGCGCACCCGCTGGAGCCGCGACAGCGCGGAGCCGTCCGAGGGGGTGCTGCTCCTGCCGCTGCCGCAGCTCGACACGGAACACGTCGAGCGCATGCTCCGCAGCGACGAGCGGGTCACCTTCGACCCGTACATCGCGACGGCGCTGCACGATCTGACCCGCGGCCACCCCATGGGGGCCCGCAGGATGTGCGACGCCGTCGTGCACAAGGCGCGCGGCGAGGAGTGGGTCGCAGCCGAGGAACTCCTCGACCTGGACCAGCCGGGCGGCGCCGGTGAGTCCGTCATCTGGCGGCTGCTCGACACCCTCGTCGGCAGCGAGAACCACGACGAGCTGTGCCTGCTCTCGCTGGCCTGGGACCGGGAGGCCGCGGAACAGCTGGCCGAGCGGTGGGTGCCGCGGCGCATCGACGACCTGGCCGCGGCCGACGGCGTCGCCGCCCAGCTGGAACGGGAGCGCTGGTCGCGCGGGCCGGGCAGCCGCCCGTTCATCACGGACCGTTTCCTGCGCGCCCTGCTCGTGCACCAGATGCGCAGCGGGCGCGGCGCGGGCGGCGTGGGCTGGGGCGACGCGCACGGGCTGCTCGCGCAGCACCACAGGCGCCGGGCCGAGGGTCGCTCGGGCCGGGCCGGGCGCGACGAGTGGGCCCGCTTCCTGTGGCACCGGCTGGCCGGGGGAGAGACCCAGGAGGTCGTCGACCGGCTGCACACGGAGTTCGTACGGCCCGAGGGCGACGCCCTGGAGTGGCTGCGGGCGCTGCGGACGGTGGCGCACGCGCCGCGTCCGCCCGGCGACCTCTGGTTCGAGCAGTGCCAGGAGATCGGCAAGGGGCGCAGGGACCGGCCGCAGCTGCGGGCGGACCCGGAGGCGAGCCTGGAGAAGCAGGCGGTCTTCCGGCTGCTGCACGCCCTCTGGTACTCCGCCGACGAGCTCGCAGAGGCGGACCGGCTGCTGGCTGCGCGGATCGGGCAGGACCTGTCGTTCCTGTCCGCTCAGCACCTGACCGGGCGCGCGGTCCTCGCCCAGGCCGCGGTCCGCTGGCCGCGGGCCGTACGGGACGGCGAGGACTGGCCGCTGGAGCGCAGCTGGGGAGGGGTGGCATGAGGGGCCGCTGGACGGACCGCAGGAACTGGCCCTGGCTGCCGCGGCGGCTCCGGTTCCGGGTCTTCGGCCTGATCGACGTGATCGCGCTGTGGGTGGTCGTCGGGGCGCTGCTCGGGGGTGGCACGTGGTGGGGCGTCGACACGTATCTCGACCAGCGCCGGTACTGCACCGACAGCCACGAGCTGCGGCGGACGGGCCCCGAGTGCGTCGGCGTGACGGAGCGGCCCGAGGCTCTGGGGGACCCGGAGCTGAAGGACGTCCTGGGGCGCATCGCGGGCGAGAACGCGGCGGCGAGGAGGTCCGGGAAGCCGCAGGTGAGCGTCGCCGTCGTCATGCCGTACACCGCGAAGAACCCGGGGGCTGCGATGTCGCCCGAGCTGATCCGGCACTCGCTGCAGGGCGCCTACGTCGCGCAGCGCACGTACAACCACGGCCCGACCACCAAGGACGCCGCGGTCCGGCTCGTGTTCGCCAACGTGGGCGAGTACCTGAACCACTGGTCACCCGTGACCCGCGAACTGGCGGCCAGGACCAAGGACCAGGACGCGCCCCTCGTCGCCGCCATCGGCTTCCCCAACAGCGACAGCAGGACCCTGGACGCCGTGCGGAGTCTCGCCGGGCACCGGATCCCGTCGGTGAGCGCCGCACTGAGCGCCAACGGCATGGAGAACCCGTACCTCTACAAGGTCTCGCCCTCCAACCGGCAGTTCGCCGAGGCCCTGAAGGGCTACGTGGACGCGAGCGGCATGAACCGCGCGAAGGCCTTCATGATCGCCGACAGCCGGAAGGGCGACGACTACGTCTCCAATCTGCGCAATGTCTTCTACGAGGAGTTCGGCGCGGACTACGGCATCGACCACGACCCGGTGGACGGCCGGATCGGCAGGTACCAGGGCAAGAAGGGGCCGCAGCGGGGCAAGACGGGCGTCTTCGGCCAGGCGGTCGAGGCGATGTGCCTGGCCGACACCAGGACGGTGTTCCTCGCGGGCCGCGACGCGGACCTGGAGCCGTTCCTGCGCTCCGTCCGCCTGACCACGTCCTGCGGCGACTATCCGAAGGACGATCCGCTGCGGATTCTGCGGGTCAGCACGGGGCGCGACCCGGGCACCGAGTCCCCGGAGGTCCGCAGGATCGCCGAGAGCATGAACATCCGGATCGTGACGGCGGCCGCGGTGGACGCGCCCCGCTGGGAGCGGGGCGGCGCGCAGGCGCCCGGGCGCTTCCGGGACTTCGCGGACGGCTACCGGGACCGCTTTCCGCACGAGCCGGCGAACGCGCTCAACGACGGCTACGCCGCGATGTTCCACGACGCGCTCTCCGCCGTGAACCGGGCGGTGTACGAGGCCTACGAGGATGGCGGCCCGCCCCTCACCCAGGACGACGTCAACCGTCAGCTGGGCCAGGGCTCGCCCGCCGATCGGTGCGCGCAGTGCGTCCCCGCCGCCACGGGCGATTTCACGTTCGCGGACGAGTTGGAGGGGCCGAAGGGGCACTGGCCCGTGTGCAAACCCGTACCCATCGTGACGTTCCCGGAGGCGAACCGGAGCAAATCTCCGCTCTACCGGACCTATGAGAGCGCGAGCAGCAGGTGCCCCGCGCCCTGAGTGCCATCCGGATCCCCGCGGTGGCTCCCGGTAACCGCTTCACGCGGGTTAGGTTGAACGCGTGCGATTGAGAGTGGAGTTCACGACGGAGCCCTTCGACCTGGAGGAGGCGCCCGAGCACGCCCTCGCGGCGCGCCGGGTCATCGAGGCGGCCGATCTCGACGAGGTCGACGTGGGGCCGTTCGGCAATACGGCGGAGGGCGGCGCGGACGCGGTCCTGACCGCGGTCGACGCCCTGCTGCGCAGCAGCCTCGAAAGCGGGGCGACGCGCATCTCGCTGCAGGTCAACGTGGTGGGGGACCCCCAGGGGAAGGGTGACGACGCGTGAACGACACCGGGGACGCCTTCATCACGGCGGTGAAGCCACTGGTCGACGCGATGGGCGGGGAGCTGATGCCACCGGAGGGCGCGGGCCCCGACGACGTGGTGCTGGCGTGGCAGGGGGCCGATGTCGTGGCCGTCCGCCTGCCCCAGCTGGCGGATTCGCTCGACCACATCCTGGCGGCCATGGAGCGCACCAAGGGGATGCCGCTGTCCGCGCTGGAGCGCCGGCAGAAGCAGGAGGTCGTACGCCTCCTGGAGGCCCGCGGAGCGTTCTCCGTACGTCACGGTGTGGAGACGGTGGCCGGTGCCCTCGGCGTTTCCCGCTTCACCGTGTACAACTATCTCAACCGGGACAAGACCCCCTGACCTGGGACGATACCGAGCCAGTCGCGCCTCTCCCCGCCGCCGTCCGATATCCGGACGGCGGTTTTTTGTAACTCCGAGTTTTCAACAAAGTGTTGACGTGATGTTTCCGGGGGCGTTAGCTATCTGCAGCCCGTCCAGCACAAGGCCACGGAGGCACCCCGTGACTTCAGGTTCCACGCCGGGGCTTTCCCGGTTCAACGCCTCGGACGAGAGCGCGGCCCAGGCCGAGCTCCATGAGGTGTGTGCTTCATCGGCGTGGGGGAGCAAGCTTCTCGCCCAGCGCCCCTTCGCTTCCGCAGAGACCCTCTTCACCGCCAGTGACGCCGCGATGGCGGAGCTGACCGCGGACGACCTCGCCGAGGCGATGGCGGGGCACCCGCCGATCGGCCGCCCGAAGCCGGGCGACCCGACGTCCTCGCGCGAGCAGCGCGGCATGGCGGGGGCCTCCGAGGAGCTCAAGAAGGAGATGCTCGAGCTCAACCTGGCCTACCAGGACAAGTTCGGTCACGTCTTCCTCATCTGCGCCACCGGCGCCACCGGGGAGCAGATGCTCGATGCGCTCAGGACCCGGATCGGCCACACCGCCGAGCAGGAGCGGGAGATCGTCCGCACCGAACTGGGCAAGATCAACCGCATCCGCCTGACCCGCATCGTAGAAGCACCGTAAGAACAGGAAGCGAACGCCTGATGAGCACCGAGACCACGGCATCGGTGTCCACGCACATTCTGGACACCAGCATCGGACGCCCCGCCGAGGGCGTCGCCATCTCCCTTGCGGCGCGCGCCGGTTCGGGCGCCGAGTGGCAGGCGCTCGGCGGCAGTGCCACCGACGCGGACGGGCGCTGCAAGGACCTGCCGGCGCTGCCGGAGGGCACCACCCACGTACGCCTCGACTTCGAGACCGAGGCGTACTTCGACAAGAAGCAAGCCGATGCGCAGCAGGACGCCCCCGCGAATCGGGACAGCGACACGAACGGAGCGTTCTTCCCGGAGGTGGCGATCACGTTCGCCGTCAAGCCGGGCGAGCACTACCACGTGCCGCTGCTGCTCAACCCGTTCGGCTACTCCGTTTACCGAGGGAGCTAGCAGACATGCCCACGATCCTGGGACACAACCAGTACGGCAAGGCCGAGAACCGAGTCGTAAAGATCACGCGGGACGGCGACACCCACCACATCAAGGACCTGAACGTCTCGGTCGCCCTCAGCGGTGACCTCGACGACGTCCACCTCACCGGGTCGAACGCCAACTGCCTGCCGACGGACACCACCAAGAACACCTGCTTCGCCTTCGCCAAGGAACACGGCATCGAGTCGGCGGAGCAGTACGGGATCGAGCTGGCCCGGCACTTCGTCGAGAGCCAGCCGTCCATCCACCGGGCGCGCATCCGCATCGAGGAGTACTCCTGGGAGCGCATCGCCGGCTCCGACGCGGGCTCCAAGTTCATCGGCGCCGACGAGGTCAAGCACTCCTTCGTCCGCAAGGGCCAGGAGACCCGCCTCGTCCAGGTCACGTACGACGGCGAGAAGTTCGAAGTCCTGTCCGGGCTCAAGGACCTGACCGTGATGAACACCACGAACTCCGAGTTCTGGGGCTACATCAAGGACAAGTACACGACGCTCAAGGAGGACTACGACCGCATCCTCGCGACGTCGCTGTCGACCTGGTGGCGGCACAGCTGGACGGGCGAGAACGACGAGCGCACGCCCAACTGGAACAAGTCGTACGAGCAGTCGAAGAAGCACATCCTCCAGGCCTTCGTCGAGACGTACTCCCTCTCGCTGCAGCAGACCCTCTTCCAGATGGGTTCGCGCGTCATCAACAACCGCAGCGAGATTGACGAGATCCGCTTCTCCGCGCCGAACAAGCACCACTTCCGGCAGGACCTCTCGGCCTTCGGCCTGGAGAACGAGGCGAAGGACGGCGCCGTGTACTGGGCCGCCGACCGCCCCTACGGCCTGATCGAGGCCACCATCCTCAGGGACGGCGCGGACCAGCGCATCCCGGTCGACATGACCAACCTCTGACGCCTCAGGCGTAGTTGACGCGGCAGCGTGCCCCCGTCCACCCGCAGTCGGCGGGGGCGCGCAGCACCCGGAGGGAACATAAAGCAATGGCAGTGCCAGCAAAGGGGCCGGCTGAAGCCGAGGGCCCGTGTTCCACCCCATCGGAGAGCAGCACCGCTTCGCAGGTGCATCCGGTGGACGAAAAGCTCCACCCGTCGCGGCTCGCGCCCGCGGCACTCCAGCACATCGCCGCCATGTACGCAGGCGTCGTCACCCCGCCGCTCATCATCGGCCAGGCCGTCGGACTCGACACCGCGGGCCAGACCCGGCTGATCGCCGCGTCGCTGCTCATCGCGGGGCTCGCCACCCTGCTCCAGACGCTCGGCGTCAAGGGCTTCGTCGGCAACCGGCTGCCCTTCGTCAACGCCGCGTCCTCCGCGGGCATCGCGCCGATGCTCGCCATCGCGGAGACGAACGCCAAAGGCGACCAACTCCCCGCCATCTACGGGGCGGTCATGGTCGCGGGTGTGTTCTGTCTCGCGGTCGGGCCGTTCTTCGGGCGGCTCCTCAGGTTCTTCCCGCCGCTGGTCACCGGCGTCGTCATCACCCTCATCGGTGTGACGCTGATGCCCGTGCCGGTCGGCTGGGCCCAGGGCGGCGACAAGACCGCCGCCGACTACGGCGACATGCGCTACCTCGCCCTCGCCGCGTTCACGCTCGTCGTCATCCTGCTGATCCAGCGCTTCGGCAAGGGCTTCGTCAAGCAAGTCGCCCTGCTCTTCGGCATGTTGATCGGTACGCTCGCCGCGATCCCGTTCGGCATGGCGGACTTCAGCTCCCTCAAGTCCGCGCCCGTGGCCGCGCTCCCGACGCCGTTCGCCTTCGGCGCCCCCGAGTTCCAGCCCGCCGCGATCATCTCGCTCTGCCTCGTCATGCTCGTCCTGATGACCGAGTCGAGCGCCGGCATGCTGGCCATCGGCGAGATCTGCGAGCGCGAGTGCGACGGGAAGACCATCACCAAGGGTCTGCGCACCGACGGCATCGCCACCTTCATCGGACCGATCTTCGGCGGCCTGCCGACCTCGGCGTTCGCCCAGAACGTCGGCGTCGTCTCCCTCACCAAGGTGCGCAGCCGCTACGTCGTCGCCGTCGCCGGCGCCACCCTGCTGATCCTCGGCATCTTCCCGATGCTCGGCGCGGTCGTCTCCCTGGTCCCCATGCCGGTCCTCGGCGGCGCGGGCATCGTCCTGTTCGGCTCGATCGCCGTCAGCGGCATCCGTACGCTCTCCGAAGCCGGCCTCGACGACAGCTCCAACATCATCCTGGTGGCCGTATCGCTCGGCGCGGGCATCATCCCGCTCGCCGCACCGAGCTTCTACGCCGACTTCCCGGCCTGGGCGCAGACCGTGCTCGGTTCCGGAATCAGCGCGGGCGCGCTCGTCGCCGTCTCGCTCAATCTGTTCTTCCATCATCTCGGCACCCGTGGCGCAACTGCCGCGGCACTCAAATCTTCCTAGGGTCCTGCCGTGCCCACACGTCACACCGACTGAAGGAAGCACCATGGCTCCTGCCACGGCAAACCGCATCGTCATCGAGAACGTCGCCATCGCGACGGTCGACGCGCACGACACCGAGTACGCCTCGGGCCACATCGTCGTCGCGGACAACAGGATCGAGTCCATCGGCGCGGGCAGCGCGCCCGAGGGCCTCGAGAACGTGGTCCGACGCATCGACGGCACCGGTCACCTGGCCACACCCGGCCTCGTCAACACGCACCACCACTTCTACCAGTGGATCACCCGTGGCCTGGCGACGGACCACAACCTGTTCAACTGGCTGGTGGCGCTGTACCCGACGTGGGCGCGCATCGACGAGCAGATGACATACGCGGCGGCGCAGGGCTCCCTCGCGATGATGGCCCGCGGCGGTGTCACCACCGCCATGGACCACCACTACGTGTTCCCGCAGGGCTCCGGCGACCTCTCCGGATCGATCATCCGGGCGGCCGCCGAGACCGGCGTGCGCTTCACCCTGGCGCGCGGCTCCATGGACCGCAGCGAGAAGGACGGCGGACTGCCGCCGGACTTCGCCGTCGAGACCCTCGACGGCGCGCTCGCCGCGACCGAGGAGACGGTCAAGAAGCACCACGACGACTCCTTCGACGCGATGACGCAGGTGGCCGTGGCCCCCTGCTCGCCGTTCTCGGTGTCCACCGAACTCCTCAAGCAGGGCGCCGAGTTGGCGCGCCGCCTCGGAGTACGCCTGCACACCCACGGCAGCGAGACCGTCGAGGAGGAGAAGTTCTGCCACGAGCTGTTCGGCATGGGCCCGACCGACTACTTCGAGTCGACGGGCTGGCTCGGCGAGGACGTGTGGATGGCGCACAGCGTCCACATGAACGACTCCGACATCGCCGCGTTCGGCCGTACGAAGACGGGTGTCGCGCACTGCCCGTCCTCAAATGCCCGACTGGCGGCGGGAATCGCCCGCGTACCCGACATGCTGGCGGCCGGCGTCCCGGTCGGCCTCGGCGTCGACGGCACCGCCTCCAACGAGTCGGGCGAACTGCACACGGAACTGCGCAACGCCCTCCTCATCAACCGCCTCGGCGCGCACCGCGAGGCGGCCCTGAACGCCCGTCAGGCACTGCGCCTCGGGACGTACGGGGGCGCGCAGGTCCTCGGCCGGGCCTCCCAGATCGGGTCGCTCGAAGCCGGGAAGCTGGCCGACCTGGTGCTGTGGAAGATGGACACCCTCGCCCACGCATCGATCGCCGACCCGGTGACCGCGCTCGTCTTCGGCGCGGCCGCACCGGTCACCCTCTCCCTCGTGAACGGCAAGCCGGTGGTCGAGGACAGCCGCCTGCTGAACGTCGACGAGGACGCCATCGCCCGCTCCACGCGGGCGGAGGCGCAGCGCCTCGCGCGGATCACCGCCGAGAGCTGAGTTGTTGAGACTCCGGTCAGGGGGGACGGCCCCTGGCCGGGGACTCGATCGAGCTGCCGAGCGGGCTGTTCGACCGAGTGCCGCCCCGGAACGTGGCCCAAAGCTTCACGTTCCCGGGGCGGCCAGTACTACCTGGGCGCACAACAACTGAACAGCACCACCAGCACGACCTTGCACCTTGCACCACCTCCCAGAAGCGAAAAGCGCCGGCGGCCTGCCGGGGCTGGAAAACAACCGGAGGAGCCGCAGTGGCGACGAAGCCCAGGTTCACCAAGCAAGGCACGACCCCCGCCGACGAGTCCGCGGGGCATACCAAACATCCGGTCGACGAGAAGTTGCCACCGCTGAAGATGGCGACGACGGGTCTGCAGCACGTGGCGGCGATGTACGCGGGCGTGGTCGCGCCCCCGCTCATCGTCGGCGCGGCGATCGGGCTCAGCCCGAAGGACCTGACCTTCCTGACGGGCGCCTGCCTGTTCACGGCGGGCCTCGCGACCTTCCTCCAGACGCTCGGCATCTGGAAGATCGGCGCGCGCCTCCCGTTCGTGAACGGCGTGACGTTCGCGGGCGTCGCCCCGATGCTCGCCGTCGTCGGCTCGACGAAGGACAAGGACGACGCGCTGCCGATCATCTTCGGCGCGGTGATCGTCGCGGGTGTGCTCGGCTTCATAGCCGCACCCTTCTTCTCGAAACTGGTGCGGTTCTTCCCACCGGTCGTCACCGGCACGGTCATCACCCTCATCGGTGTCTCGCTGATGCCGGTCGCCTTCGGCTGGGCCCAGGGGCCCGACGTCAAGGCGCCCGACTACGGATCGATGAAGAACCTGGCGCTCGCCGGCATCACGCTCGTGATCGTGCTGGTCATCCGCCGCTTCACGACGGGCTTCGTCAAGCAGATCGCGGTCCTGCTCGGCCTGGTGGTCGGCACGGTGATCGCGATCCCGTTCGGTGCCACGGACTTCTCGCCGGTCGGCGACGCGGACATCATCGGCTTCCCGACCCCGTTCCACTTCGGTGCCCCGCAGTTCGCGGGCGCGGCCATCGTCTCGATGATCGTCGTCATGGTGGTCTCGATGACCGAGTCGACCGCCGACATGCTCGCCCTCGGTGAGATCGTCGGCCGCCCCGCCGACGAGAAGACGATCGCGGCCGGGCTGCGCGCCGACACCCTCGGCTCCGCCGTCAGCCCGCTGTTCAACGGCTTCATGTGCAGCGCGTTCGCCCAGAACATCGGCCTCGTCGCGATGACGAAGATCCGCAGCCGCTTCGTGGTCGCGGTCGGTGGCGGCTTCCTCGTCCTGATGGGCCTGTGCCCGATGGCGGCCTCGCTGATCGCGGTCGTGCCGCGCCCGGTGCTCGGCGGCGCCGGCGTCGTGCTGTTCGGCTCGGTCGCGGCCAGCGGCATCCAGACCCTGGTGAAGGCCAACATGGACAAGGACAACAACGTCCTCATCGTGGCCGTCTCGCTCGCCGTGGGCCTGATCCCGATCGCGGTGCCGGAGTTCTACCACGCGTTCCCGGAGAACGCGAAGATCATCCTGGACTCGGGCATCTCGACGGGCTGTGTCGCCGCGGTCGTGCTCAACCTGCTGTTCAACCACATCGGCAAGGGGCGCGACGCCGACGACGTCACGTCGCCGATGGAGTCGGGCGGCGACATCGCGGAACAGCGCACCCAGCCGACAGCGGCGGGGGCGCACTGAGCGACGCGGCGGGGGTGGCGCGGTCGGCGGCGCCACCCCCGCCCGCGTCTCAACCGCCGCACACGGGCGCGGACTTCACGTACCCGCCCAGATTCTCGTCGTCCGTGCCGAGCAGCGCACGGCCGTCCGCGCCCGGCACGCACTCGACCGCCTCGATCTTGCGGCCGTCGAACCTGTCGGGCGCGCCGTGCCGCGCGGGGATCCGCAGCGTCGCCGCGGTGCCCGACGCGTTCAGCGACACTCGGCCCGCCTCGCTCACCGCCGAGGCGAACGGCCCGTCGTCCCCGGCGTCCGAGGCCGAACTCACCATCACGCGGCCGGACTTGGTGATCGAGATGTCCGAGACGTGCCGCACCTCGCCCTTCGGGTAGGCGGCGCGGAACTTCGCCTTCTCCACGCTCCCGAATTCCGCCTCCCCGTACTCGTTGAGGGTGAACGGCGCCGCGAACACCGTCGCCGGGCGGTCCGCGCCCGCGCCCCGGTCGGCCCACACTGCGACCGTCCTCCCGTGCTCCGCCGTGCCGAGCGCGAAGCCCTCGACGTTCACGCCCTCGGGGAGCGCGGGCAGCGGCGCCAGGTCGAGCACCCGCGCGGTGTCCCCTTCGACCTGCAGCCGGTACACGAGGCCCCTGCTGGCCAGCGCCATGAACTCGCCGTCCGTGCCCGGCACCGCCTCGATCGCCTCCAGGTCCTTGGGCTCCATGCCCTCCCAGGTGAGCGGGGTGACCTTCGTGTCCTTCGGTGCGTCGGGGTGGAAGGCGACGCGGCTGATCCGCGGCTGGCCGGGCTTCTTGTTGTCGTGCACGACGAGGGCCTCCACCGCGCCGCCGGCCGCGTTCCCACCGGTGAGCGCGAGTCCGCTGACCCCGGACGTGGCGTCGTCGCCGACCTGCTGCCAGCCGGTGGCGGGCGGCGCGGACTGCGCCGGGGCGCCCGCGCGGGCGGGTGCGGCGAGGGCCAGCGTGACAAGGGCGGCGGAGAGCAGGGACTTGTGGCGCAACTGCATGGGCGGGGCCTCTCGCATGGGGGCGTTCGGATGGTGCCGTGCACGAGGTCGACGCGCGTAGAAACACGGGCCGGACCGGACCGTAGCGATCTTCCCGGGAGGAGGCAAGAGGGTCGCGGGGGTCCGCCCGCTCAAGAGGCGTCGGGCTTCGCCCCGGTCCGGGTGGCGCCCCGTCAGGCACCCGAAGGCCCGCGCCCGACAAGGGACTTGGCGTAGAAGCGGCTGTCGTCGTAGTCCCGGAACGGGCCGAACGGCGGTGTCGGGCGGTAGCCGTCGGCCTCGTACAGGCCGATCGCCTCCGGCAGGTGGACGCCCGTCTCCAGGACCATGCGGGTACGGCCCGCGTCCCGCGCGCTGTCCTCAAGAGCGGTCAGGATCCGGCGGGCGAGGCCCCGGCCGCGTGCCCGCTCCACGACGAACATGCGCTTCAGTTCGGCGTCGCCGTCCGCGTAGCCCGCGTCGTCCCGCTCCTGGGCCCGCCAGCCGCCGCAGGCGACCGGGACCCCGGCGTCGTACGCGACGAGGAACAGGCCCCCCGGCGGGTCGAAGTGTCCGGGGTGCAGATCGGTGAAGTCGTCGTAGCCGAAGCGTTTGCGGTACTCGGCCTGCACCTGCTCGCTGAGCGAGACCGCGTCGGGGTGTCCGTAGGAACGGCTGTGGATGTTCATGGCGGGGGAGCGGCGGCGCGGCCGGTCAGAGGCCGAGGACGGCCGGGGCGGAGGCCAGCTCCTTGAAGATCTCCCCGGGGTTCCGCACCAGCTTGCGCTCGGTGAGGTCCATGACGCCGCTCACCGCGGTCACCTCGGCCGCCACCGAGCCGTCGGCCCTGCGGAGCGTCTGGTGGACGCGGAACACCTTGCCGTCGCCGAACTCGAAAGCACAGCTCACGTCGACGACGTCGCCGGCGCGCAACTCCCGCAGATAGCGGATGTTCGTCTCCAGGACGACGGGGCCCACCCCGCGGCCGAGCAGGGCGTTCTCGTCGAGACCGGCATGGCGCAGGAACGACCAGCGCGCGTGCTCCGCGTACTGCAGATAGACGGCCTGGTTGAGGTGTCCGTTGACATCGATCTCGTACCCGCGGACCTCGACCGGTACGGAAAACTGCTCTGCCACGACGTTCCTCTCGATGGCTCGACGGTGGGGCCTTGTGCCGATCATGCCAACAGGCGGGTGGGGTACGGCATTCCGGCCGCCGTGACGTGCGTTACGCGCGTCTGGGCGACGCCAGCAGATAGCGGCCCCCGCCGCGTGCCCCCGCGTGCTCACTGACCTGCCAGCCCGCTTCCCGCAGCGCCGCCGCGCACGCCGCGAGCCCGTCCTGCTCCGGGTGGTGGACGGCGACGGCCTCCGGCTGCGGGGTGTCGCGCACGCGATAGCCGGGAGCGGCCTCGTCCCCGTCCGCGGGCGCGCAGCCCGCGGCCTCCAGGGCGAGCGCGGCGGACGGGGCGAGCCGGCCGCGCTCCCAGGCGCACGGCCGGTCCGTCGCGCCGTCCGCGTTCGTCATCCGGCGTATCTCCAGCAGGCCCTGCCAGGCCGTGCGCACCTCGCGCGCCCGCGCGGGCCCCGCGTCGGAGCGCGGTTCGCCGCCGAGCCGCGCGGCGAACACGCCGCCGGACTCCGCCGGTTCGGGCTCGGCGGCCGGCGGCTCGTCCCCGGCCTCCCGCAGCCGGTGGCCCGCCGGGGTCAGGAAGTGCTCGTGCGGGGGCCGCGGGTGCCGGAACGCCAGCTTCAGGACGACGAGCCGGTCGAGCTGGGCGGGCGTGCCGGAGATCCGGCCCGTCTCCGGGTCGGCTGCCTCGATGATGCGGCGCTGCGCGGCAGTCGGCGGTCTGGTCATGGCGTGCCTCCCGTCTTGGCCCGATAGTGCACGACGGGACTGACAACGGGCCGGGACGAGCGGGCGGCCGGGCTCAGGGCCGCAGGTTCCAGCCCGAGATCACCGGTCTGCCGTGCTCGAAGGTGAGGCGGCTGACCGTGCCCGTCGCCAGCAGGAAGTGCGAGCCGCCCGACGGCGGCAGCCCGAGGCGCCGCGCGGTCAGCACCCGCAGGAAGTGGCCGTGCGAGACGAGGACGACGCTGCCCTCGTTGTTGGAGAGCGCCGCGTCGACCTTGGAAAGCATCCGGTCGGCCCGGTCGCCCACCTGCTCCGGCGTCTCGCCGGGATGCTCGGGCGGCCCCGGCGGCACCCCGTCGTCGAACAGGTACCAGTCGGGCCGGGTGCGCTGGATCTCCCGCGTGGTGACGCCCTCGTACGCGCCGTAGTCCCACTCGTGCAGGTCCGGATCGACGGTGTAGCGCTCGAGACCGGCGAGCTCGGCGGTCTCGCGCGTGCGCTGGAGGGGGCTCACGAAGACCGCCCCGATGTGATAGCTGCCGACGAGGGGCGCGACGCGGCGCGCCTCCTCCCGGCCGTTGTCGGTGAGGGGGATGTCGGTGAGGCCGGTGTGCTGCCCGGTGAGGGCCCATTCGGTCTCGCCGTGCCGGACGAGAAGCAGATCACCCAAGGTTTCGCGCCTGTTCGCTAGGTGGTGGGCAGAGGCACGGCCATTGTCCCCGGGCCGGGGCGGGCGGGCCCGGCGGGCGGGGCGGACCGGGCGGACGGCGCGGCCGGACGTGGGGCACCGGGCACGGGATCAAGGATTGTCAGACCCGGCCCGTAAGGTCTTAGGGGTCGTCGAGACCCGAGCGCAGAGTGGGAAGGGAGGTGGCGCGACCGTGCCGGAGCTTTCGGGTGTCCCGCTGGGCGCCGCCGCCGTCTTCCTGCCCGATCCGCTGCCGCGTGCGGGGCGGATCGCCTTCTGGTTCCCGGATGCGGAGGAGGGCCACGAAGCGCCGGGGCTGCCGGGCGCCGAGGACGAGCTGACGCTCGTGCGTCCGCACGGCTCAGGGGTGCGCAGCCGCAAGGTGCCCGCCCTCGTGGTGCCGGTCCTGGACGCGCTGCCCCAGCTGCTGCGGGCCCGCCGCACCCCGGGCGCCCACCCGGCGGCGGCCGCCTGGGGAGCCGCCGCGGCGCACGCCCTGCACCTGGTGGCGCGGGGCCGGCTGCTGCCCGGCCTCACCGCCTCCGACCACGACGCGTGGCGCGCGGGCCCCCTCGACGAGGACGACGTGGCGCAGGTGAGGGCCGTCGCCGCGGCCCTGCCGCCCGAGGGGTACGCGACGCCGGTGCCGGGCAGCAGGCCGCTGCGGGTGCCGCAGCCGGAGGCGCTGGTGCGGGCGCTGCTCGACGCCGTGGCCGACGCCCTGCCGCGCACCCCGGCCGCGGCGCACGCGGCGGGCGCGCCGTTCGCGGCGGCCGCCGCCCAGCACATCCCGCGGGCCCGCCCCTGGGCGGTCGAGGCGGCGGCCGGGCTCGACGCGGGCGTGAAGGTGTCGCTCCGGCTCGACCTGTCGCAGTACGCACTGTTCGACGGGGACGACGTCGGGCACGAGGGGGAGGAGCCCGAGGAGGGCGCCGGGGCGCGCCGCGCGGGCGCCGCCATCGTCCAGGTGCACAGCCTCGCCGATCCCACGCGCGTGGTCGACGCCGCGGGACTGTGGGCGGGGGAGGCCAGTGACCACTTCGGCCCGCGCGCCCGGATCGACGCGGTCCTCGCGGTGCGCCGCGCCGCGCTCGCCTGGCCGCCGCTCGGCCGCCTCCTGGAGCAGGACGTGCCGGACGTGCTCGCCCTGTCCGAGAGCGAGCTGACCGACCTGCTCGGGCCCGGCGCGGCGCGCCTCGCCAAGGCGGGCGTGACGCTGCACTGGCCGCGCGACATCGCTCGCTCGCTGACCGCGACCGCCGTGGTGCGCGCGCAGGCCGCGCCCGGCTCGGCCACCGACGGGACGCCGTTCTTCGACAGCGACGAGCTGCTGAAGTTCGACTGGCAGGTGGCGCTCGACGGGGACCCGCTGACCGAGCGCGAGATGGACCTGCTCGCCGAGTCGCACCGCGCGGTGGTGCGCCTGCGCGACCAGTGGGTGGTCGTCGACCCCGACCTCGTCCGCAAGGCCCGCAAGCGCGAGCTGGGCCTCCTCGAACCCGTCGACGCGCTGGCGGTCGCGCTCACTGGCGAGGCCGAGGTCGACGGGGAGCGGGTCGCGGCCGTGCCCGCGGGCCGGCTCGCCGAGCTGCGCGACCGGCTGACCCGGGGCATCGACACGGTCGAACCGCCCGAGGGCCTGCGCGCGACGCTGCGCGACTACCAACTGCGGGGCCTGGCCTGGCTCGACCTGATGACCTCGCTCGGCCTCGGCGGCTGCCTCGCCGACGACATGGGCCTCGGCAAGACCGTCACCCTCATCGCGTTGCACCTGCGCCGCGCCAGGCCCGCGCCCACGCTCGTCGTCTGCCCGGCCTCCCTGCTCGGGAACTGGCAGCGGGAGATCGAGCGGTTCGCCCCCGGCGTCCCGGTGCGCCGCTTCCACGGCGCGGACCGCGCCCTGACCGGCGTCGAGGGCGGCTTCGTCCTCACCACGTACGGCACCCTGCGCACCCGCGCCGCCGAACTCGCGGGACACACCTGGGGCATGGTCGTCGCCGACGAGGCGCAGCACGTGAAGAACCCCAACTCGGCGACGGCGAAGGCGCTGCGCACCATCGAGGCCCCCGCGCGCGTGGCGCTCACGGGCACGCCGGTGGAGAACGACCTGTCGGAGCTGTGGGCCCTGCTCGACTGGACGACGCCCGGGCTGCTCGGCCCGCTCAAGGCGTTCCGCGCCCGGCACGCGCGCGTGGTGGAGGGCGAGGTCCCGCTCCAGGGCCAGGGCGGGACGAACCCGGAGGCGATCGAGCGCCTCGCCCGCCTGATCCGCCCGTTCATCCTGCGCCGCAGGAAGTCCGACCCCGGCATCGTGCCCGAACTGCCCCCGAAGACCGAGTCCGACCATCCCGCGCCGCTCACCCGCGAGCAGGTGTCGCTCTACGAGGCCGTGGTACGCGAGTCGATGGCGCAGATCGAGGAGGCCGAGGGCATCGGCCGCCGCGGCCTGATCATGAAGCTGCTCACGTCGCTGAAGCAGATCTGCAACCACCCGGCGCAGTACCTCAAGGAGGGCCAGGGCGACGGCCCCCGCCCGCGCCTGGCGGGCCGCTCCGGCAAACTCGCCCTCCTGGACGAGCTGTTGGACACGATCGTCGCCGAGGAGGGCGCGGTCCTCGTCTTCACCCAGTACGTGTCCATGGCCAAGCTGCTCGCCACGCACCTGACCACCCGCGGCATCCCCAGCCAGCTGCTGCACGGCGGCAGCACGATCGTCGAGCGCGAGCGCATGGTCGACCGCTTCCAAAGCGGAGAGGTGCCCGTCTTCCTGCTCTCCCTGAAGGCGGCCGGCACCGGACTCAACCTCACGCGCGCGGGGCACGTGATCCACTTCGACCGGTGGTGGAACCCGGCGGTGGAGGAGCAGGCCACCGACCGCGCGTACCGCATCGGGCAGACGCAGCCCGTGCAGGTCCACCGGCTCATCACCGAGGGCACGGTGGAGGACCGGATCGCCGAACTGCTCGCGACCAAGCGGGCATTGGCGGACGCCGTGCTCGGCACCGGCGAGGCGGCGCTCACCGAACTGACCGACCGGGAGCTCACGGACCTCGTGACGCTGCGCAGGGAGGCGACGCGATGAGCCCGACGCGCAGGCCCCACAGGACGCACCGGCCGCACGTGCCGGGCCGCGCGGGCGCCGACGAGCAGGCGAAGGCCCGGCATCTGGACACGCGCCGCACGTTCCCGCCGCTGCCGCCGCGCGCCGAGCCGGGCGGCAGCTTCGCCCTCACCTGGTGGGGGAACGCCTGGGTGGACGCGCTGCAGGACACGGCCCTCGACCAGGGTCGCCTCGAGCGCGGCCGGGCCTACGCGGACCGCGGCCACGTCGACGCGATCACCGTCACCCCGGGCCGCGTCGTCGCCTACGTGCACGGCTCGCGCCCCCGCCCCTACCGGGCCGAACTGCGCCTGAGGGAACTGCGGGACGAGTCCTGGGACCGCTTCCTGGACACGGCCGCTTCCCGCCCCGAGCACCTGGCGTCGCTGCTCGACAAGGACGTGCCGCACGCGCTGGCGGCGGCCGCCGACCTGCTGCCCACGGTCGACGAGCTCACCCCCGAGTGCACCTGCCCGGACCGCGGCCACCCCTGCAAGCACGCGGCGGCGCTCTGCTACCAGACGGCCCGGATCCTCGACGAGGACCCGTTCGTCCTGTTCCTGCTGCGCGGGCGCGGCGAGCAGGAGCTGCTGCGGGCGCTGACCCGGCGCAGCTCGGTGCACGAGGCGCAGGAGCGCTCGAAGGCGCGGGCCCCCGAGCTCGACTCGCTCCCGGCGAAGGACGTGTACGCGGGCGCCGCGGACGGTCAACTGCCGCAGCTGCCACCGGAGTTCCCGGCCCCGCAGTACCCCGAGCGCCCGCCCTCCTACCCGCAGGCGCCGGACGCCCCCGACCCGCTCGCGCTCGACCTCCTCGCCACGGAGGCCGGGGTCCGCGCGCACACGCTGCTCACCACCGGCGCGGACCCGATCGCCGCCCTCACCCCGTGGCAGGACGCGGTCCGGCTCGCCGCCGCGCACCCCGGCTCGGGCCTCACGGCGGCGACGCGTGCGCTGTACGCCTCGTTGTCCCGGGGGACGGGGCGTACGCCCACCGATCTGGCGCGTGCGGTCGCCGCCTGGCGTCAGGGCGGGCTCGACGGGCTCTCGGTCCTGGAGGAGGAGTGGGACCCGCCGGCGGGTCCCTTCGACCGTGCCCGACCGGCGCTCCTCGCCATGGGGCACCCGGACTTCCGCCCCCACCGCAACCATCTGTCGACCCGTTCCGTCCAGCTCCGGCTCGGGCGTGACGGCTGGTGGTACGGCTACGAGTCCGAGCCCGGGCGGGACGAGTGGTGGCCCCGCGGGGAGCCGGGGCGGGACCCCGTGTCGGCGTTGGACTCCGTCCTGGGCGGGGGCTGACACCTGGGCGGCCGCCCCTGTCCACGGGTCCGTCCTCCGGCCGCGGGGCTCTGCCCCGGACCCCGCTGCTCAATCGCCGCAGGGGCTTGATTGGCCGAGCCTCAGCCGCCGCGGGGGCTTGACTTGGCCCAGCCTCAGCCGCCGCAGGGGCTTGATTGGTCGAGCCTCAGCCGCCGCGGGGGTTTGATTGGCCGGGCCTCGGCTGTCAGGGCCGTCGTCACCGGCCCGCCCCCACGGCCAGGGACATGCCGCGTCCGGCGAAGAACTCCTCGAAGCGCTCCACGGGCAGCTCCGCCGTGCGGGTCGTCGCGTCCGTGCCCGAGGGGTTGTGGAAGTGGTAGCCGGAGCCGTCCGGCGTGCGCGATGTGACGAGGACCAGGTGGCCGCCGCGGCCTGGCGCCGGCTCGTGCGGGCGGCGGATCGCGTAGTGCACGGAGGCGATGACCAGGCGGCCCGCGTCGAGCAGTTCACCGATCCCGTCTGCGCCGAGCGTGCGGTGCACCTCCGCGTCGACGCCGTGCACCTCCCGTACGTACTCCACCGCGGGCGCGTAGATCATGCCGCGGATCTCGCCCTCGGCGTCCACCCGGTACGCGCCGAACTTCAGCGTCCCGTCGCGCAGTTCGAAGAGCGAGGGCGCGCCGGGCCCGAGCGCCATGCGCAGACACGTCGCCCCGCACAGGTGCCCGCACCAGCGCGCGTAGTCCTCGACCGTCGCCGCGCCCGACTGCCGCCACGCGGGGTCCCGCGCGCGGTCGAACCGCCCGGACACGATGGGCCCGACCAGGTCGGGGGAGGCGAACTGCGTGTGGCTGGGGTGCCCACAGGTGCTGCACGAGGTCGTAGAGATCACGTCACTGACGGTATCCGCTCAGGAAGCGCCCGATCCGGCTGATCGCGGCATCGAGATCATCGGCGTAGGGGAGGGTCAGGATGCGGAAGTGGTCGGGGGTCGGCCAGTTGAAGCCGGTGCCCTGGACGACCTGGATCTTCTCGCGGAGCAGCAGGTCGAGGACGAACTTCTCGTCGTCGACGATGTTGTGCACCTTGGGGTCGATGCGCGGGAAGGCGTACAGCGCGCCCTTGGGCTTCACGCAGCTCACGCCGGGGATCTCGTTCAGCTTCTCCCACGCCTTGTCGCGCTGTTCGAGCAGGCGCCCGCCGGGCCGGGTGAGTTCATGGATCGACTGGCGGCCGCCGAGCGCGGCCTGGATGGCGTACTGGGCGGGCGCGTTCGGGCACAGCCGCATGGAGGCCAGCATCGTGAGGCCCTCCAGATAGTTCTTCGCGTGCTGCTGCGGGCCCGTGACCACCATCCAGCCGCTGCGGAACCCGGCCACCCGGTACGTCTTCGACAGACCGGAGAAGGTGAGGACGACGAGGTCCGGGGCGAGGGTCGCGGCGGTGTGGTGCACCGCGTCGTCGTAGAGGATCTGGTCGTAGATCTCGTCGGCGAACACCATCAGGCCGTGCCGGCGGGCGAGATCGAGGATGCCCTCGACGATCTCCTTCGGATAGACCGCGCCGGTCGGGTTGTTGGGGTTGATGATGACGACCGCCTTCGTGCGGTCGGTGATCTTCGACTCCATGTCGGCGAGGTCCGGGTACCAGTCCGACTGCTCGTCGCAGAGATAGTGGACGGCCTTGCCGCCGGAGAGCGTGGTGACGGCCGTCCACAGCGGGAAGTCCGGGGCCGGGATGAGGACTTCGTCCCCGTCCTCAAGGAGCGCCTGGATCGCCATCGAGACCAGCTCGGACACGCCGTTGCCGAGGAAGACGTCGTCGACCCCGACGTCGAGGCCGAGCGCCTGGTAGCGCTGGGCGACGGCGCGGCGCGCCGAGAGGATGCCGCGCGAGTCCGTGTAGCCGTGCGCCTGCGGGAGCATCCGGATCATGTCCTGGACGATCTCCTCGGGCGCCTCGAAGCCGAACAGCGCCGGGTTGCCGGTGTTCAGGCGCAGCACGCTGTGGCCCGCCTCCTCAAGGGCGTTGGCATGCTCGATCACCGGGCCGCGGATCTCGTAACAGACCTCGCTCAGCTTGCTCGACTGCCGGAACTCCATGCGCTTGCCCTCCAGGCGGACCAGGTGCCACTGTGCTGAACCGTTGTTGCTTGGTTTTACCAAGTGGGTGCTTGGAAAGTCCAACAAGTTGCATAGACTGCGCGTCATGCCAAGCCGAAGCTACGACCAGTACTGCGCCGCAGCCCGCGCCCTCGACGCCGTCGGGGACCGCTGGACCCTCCTGATCGTGCGCGAACTCCTCGCCGGGGCGCGCCGCTACACGGACCTGCACGCCGATCTGCCGGGCGTGAGTACGGACATGCTGGCCACGCGCCTGAAGGGCATGGAGCGGGACGGGATCGCCGAGCGCCGACGGCTGCCGGCGCCCGCTTCCGCGTACGTGTACGAACTGACCGAGCGGGGCCGCGGACTGCTGCCCGTACTGCAGGCGCTGGGGGAGTGGGGCGCCCCGGAGCTCGCCGAGCGCAGGCCCACCGACGCGGTGCGGGCGCACTGGCTGGCGCTGCCGTTGTCGCGGCAGTTGGAGGAGCTGGGGGAGCCGGGTGCGGTGGAGGTCCGGGTCGACGAGGGGGTCTTCCATGTACGGGTGGGCGCGGAGCCCGTACATCCCGTATATGGGGACGGGGTGTACCCGGGCGGGGAGCCGGACGCGCGGCTGACCCTGGAGGCCGAGGTGTGCGGCGAGGTCGCCCGCGGCGCGGTCGGCCTGGTCGAGGCGGTGCGCGGCGGACGCGTCACCGTGACGGGTGAGGGCGCGCTGGCGAAATCGCTGCGCGGCGGCACCTCCTGAATCTGAATCCACGTCCCTCTCCAGGGAGCGGCACCTCCTGAAACCTCTCCTCATGGGCGTCCCGCGAGGAACAGCGGCAATGTCCGGACCGTCCCGAGGCGCGGCGTGACAAGAGTCGCAACCACGCCCGCGGTCACACGACGCGCCACTTTGTGAAGACCCCATGAACTCGGGCTCTACCAGTCGGTAACCCCACTGATTCGGGCCAATTATCGCTCTGATCAAGCCGTCACATGCGTGTTAGCGTCCCGGTCGGTCGGGGGGCCGATGCCAATCCTTGTGAAGAGTGAGAGGAAAACGTGGGGCACATGCACCACATGACAGGCGGCTGGATCACCCCCGTCCTGTCCTATGTGATGGCGGTCGTGGGATCCGCGCTGGGGCTGCGCTGCACCGCCCGCGCCCAGGCCGCCGGACAGCGGTCCAAGCGCAACTGGCTGCTCACCGCGTCCGTCGCGATCGGCGCCGGAATCTGGACGATGCACTTCATCGCGATGCTCGGCTACGCCGTCGACGGCACGGCGATCCGCTACGACATCCCCCTGACGCTCCTGAGCCTGCTCGTGGCGATCGTGGTCGTCGGCGCGGGCGTGTTCTTCGCCGGATACGGAAAATCGCGCGCGCTGTCCGTGCTGCTCGGCGGCCTCGGCACCGGGCTCGGCGTCGCCGCGATGCACTACATCGGCATGTCGGCCGTGCGGCTCAACGGCTCGCTCTCCTACGACCCCGTGCTCGTCGCCGCCTCCGTGGTCATCGCCGTCGTCGCCGCGTCCGCCGCGCTGTGGGCCGCGCTGTCCGTGCGCGGACCCGTGATCGCGGCCGTCGCCGCCCTCGTGATGGGCCTCGCGGTGAGCAGCATGCACTACACCGGGATGGCCGCCGTGAAGGTCGCCGTGCACCCGGGAACCGCGCCGCTGTCCGGCGCCACCGCGACCGCGTTCATCCTGCCGCTCGCCGTCGTGCTCGGCTCGTTCCTCTTCCTCACCTGTGCCTTCGTCGCGCTGTCGCCGACGGCCGACGAGCGGGCGCGCAGCGAGGCCGCCGCCCGTCCGCTGCACGAGGTCGAACTGCCCGCCGCGTAGCCGCGATTCCCCACCCCCTCACACCACTCAGGCCCGGCCGAGGAGCTTTCCCATGCCCGCGCGCTTTGCGCTGCCCGAACGGCTGCGCTCCAAATCGATCAGAGCCAAGGTCGTCACCCTGCTCACGGTCCCCGTCGTCTCCGTGATGGCGCTGTGGGGCCACGCCGCGGTGACCACGGCGTCCCAGATATCCGACAAGGAGCAGCTGAAGGAGGTGAACTCGGCGCTCGTCACGCCGATTTCACGCTTCACCGTCGCCGTCCAGGGCGAGCGCGCGGCCGCCATGAAGTACCGCGCCGCCCACGACGCCACCACGCGCCAGGACTTCACCGAGGCCGCGGCCCGTACTGACAAGGCCGTCGACGCGCTCACCGCGGGCCTGCGCTCCATCAGCACCGACCTCGCCGACCTCGACGCCGCGCTTCCCGACCGCATCCAGAAGCTGAAGTTCAGCGCCGAATCACTGTCCGGACCGCGCCAGAAGGCCGGCGCCCGGGGCGGCACGGAGGTCATCGGCGGCTACGACACCGCCGTCCAGCGGGCCATGGCCGTACGGGCCGGACTCGCGGCGGCCGACAGCGACACGGCCCGTACGCTGCTCCAACTCGCCCGCGCCCGCGACGCATTGAGCCGCCAGGACGCGGTGCTCGGCGCCGCGCACGCGGCCGAAGGGGGCATGACGCCCGGCCAGTACCGCGACTTCGTGGGCGACGTGGCGGTGCAGCGCAGCCTCACCGAGGCCGCGCTTCCCGACCTGTCGGGCCGCGACGCCGCCGCCTTCCGCGCCGCGCTCGGCACCGCGGGGGCCGAGGACCTGAGCCACGTGCAGGACATGGTCCTCGCCGCGGGCTCCAAGAACGCCGCCGACGCGGTGCCCGCCGGGCGCTGGCAGTCGGACGCGCACGCCACCCTGACCGCCCTGGACAAGGCCGAGTCGCGCGCGATCGACGAGGCCGCGGGCGCCGAGCCGTACTCCCTCTCCGCCCTGGGCAGTTCCGGCATCGCCGTGCTGCTCGGTCTCGTCGGTGTGATCGTGTCGCTGTTGTTGTCGGTACGGATCGGGCGCGGGCTCGTCGCCGACCTCACGGGACTGCGCAACGCCGCACTCGACATGGCGGCGAACCGGCTGCCCGCCTCCATGCGGCGCATCCACAACGGCGAGGACGTCGACCTCGACAAGGAGGCGCCGCTCGACGAGACCCCGCACAGCGACGAGGTCGGTCAGGTCGGCGCGGCCCTCACCACCGTGCAGCGCGCGGCGCTGCGCGCGGTCGCGGACCGGGCGGCGGTCCTCACGGGTGTCTCCGGCGTGTACGTGTCGCTGGCCCGCCGCAGCCAGGTGCTGCTGCACCGGCAGCTCGACCTCCTCGACGCGATGGAGCGCCGCACGGAGGACCCCACCGACCTCGAGGACCTGTTCCGCATCGACCACTTGACGACGCGCATGCGCCGGCACGCCGAGTCCCTGCTCATCCTCTCCGGTTCGGCGCCGGGGCGTGCCTGGCGCAATCCGGTGCCGCTGATCGACGCGGTCCGTGCGGGGCTCGCGGAGACGCCGGACTTCGACCGGGTCCAGCTCCAGGACATCCCCGAGCTGTCCCTCGCGGGCTCGGCGGTCGCGGATTTGGTGCACCTCGTCGCCGAACTCGCGGAGAACGCCTCGGCGTTCTCGCCGCCGCACACGCCCGTCGTGGTCCGCGGTGAACCGGTCGGGGCGGGTGCCTGTCTGGAGATCGAGGACCGGGGGCTCGGGATGAGCGACGAGGCGCTGGCCGATGCGAATGCGCGGATCACGGCCAGTGACATCGACCTGCTCGATTCCCGCAAGCTGGGGCTTTTCGTGGTCAATCGGCTCGCGGAGCGGCAGCGGTTGGACGTCACGCTGCGGCGGTCCATCTACGGGGGCATCACCGCGGTCGTCTTCATCCCGCAGCACCTGTTGGCGAATCTGTCGGTCGACCGTCCTACGCCCCGGGGCTCCGCCCCGGACCCCGCGCCTCAATCGCCGGCGGGGCTTGATTTGCCCACCCGTCGCGGGCCTGAAGGGAAGCCGTCCCGCCTTGGGCAATCTGCCGCCTTGGGCGGCAGGGTGGGCAAGGCGGCACCCCGGCGCGGTGCACCCGATTCGGGAGGCGCAGACCCCGGCACCGGCACCGGAGAAGACCTTCCGCAGCGCGTGCGGCAGGCCAGCATCAGCCCCGAGCTGCGGGACATCGCGCCCGCGCAGAGCGAGGGGGCCGGCGGACGGTCCCCGGAGGCCGCCCGCGCCACCATGACGTCGCTGAGCTCGGGCCGCCGACGCGCCCGCGCCGCCCGCGAGGAAGACGGAGGACCCCGATGACCCCGACGTACAACGTCACCGGCCTGGGCGGCGGCGGCCAGGACGACCACCCCATGGGCATCGACTGGCTCCTCGACGAGCTGGCCGCCCGCGTCCTCGAAGTCCGGTACGTCGTCATGCTCTCCGGCGACGGCCTCTGCGTCGGCGCCTCCACCGGCCTCGGCCGCGACGAGTCCGAACGCTTCTGCGCGATCGCCTCCGGCTTCCACTCCCTCGCCAAGGGCGCGGGCCGCCACTTCGACGCGGGCGGCGTCGTCCAGACGATGGTCGAACTCGAGGGCGGCTTCCTGTTCGTGGTGGCCGCGGGCGAGGGCTCCTGCCTCGCCGTGTTCACCGACGGACACGCCGACATCGGCCTCGTCGCGTACGAGATGGCCCTGCTCGTCGACCGCGTCCGCGAGCACCTCGGCGTACCGACCCGCTCGGACGGCGATACCCCGTGACGTCACAGCCCCCCGACCGCATGGACGCCTGGTCCGACCGCTACGACGAGGACGCGGGGCCCCTGGTCCGGCTCTACGCCATGACCGCGGGCCGTGCCCGCACCGGCAACGGGGCGGAACGCATGGACCTCATGGCCATCGTCCGCCCCACCCGCACCAGACCGCAGGGCCCGCTCCCGCCGGAACAGCGCGAGCTGCTCGCCCTGTGCCTGCGCGGCCCGCGCCCGCTGGTCGACCTGGCCTCCGACTCCGGCCTCCCGCTGGGCGTCGTCCGCGTCCTGCTCGGCGACCTCGCGGCGAAGTCCCTCGTCACCGTCGTGCCGCCGCAGGCCTCCGCCCCCGACCCCGGTACGGGCGAACCCGCCGCCTACGCCCGCCCCGACGCCCACCTCCTCCGAGAAGTGATCAATGGCCTTCGCGCACTCTGACCCGACCGCCCGCGCCGACTTCACGGCCCTGAAGGTGCTGATCGCGGGCGGCTTCGGGGTCGGCAAGACCACGTTGGTGGAGTCCGTCAGCGAGATCCGTCCGCTGCGCACCGAGGAGGACCTCACGGTCGCCTCGCGCGGCGTGGACCGTCTCGACGGCGTCACCACCAAGTCGACGACGACCGTGGCCATGGACTTCGGCCGCATCACGCTGCGCGAGAACCTCGCGCTGTACCTGTTCGGCACGCCGGGCCAGGACCGCTTCTGGTTCCTGTGGGACGAGCTGGCGACGGGGTGCCTCGGCGCGGTCGTCCTCGCGGACACGCGCCGGCTCGCCGACTGCTTCCCCGCGGTCGACTACTTCGAGAGCCGCGGCATCCCGTTCATCGTCGCGGTGAACTGCTTCGACGGCGTACGGTCCCACTCCTCGGAAGCCGTCTCCCGCGCGCTCGACCTCGGCCCGGACACCACGGTGGTGCTGTGCGACGCCCGGGACCGGGAGTCCGGCAAGGAGACGCTGATCTCGCTCCTCGAACAGCTGCTGCAGCAGGAGATATAGCCTGACCTGGTGCCAAGGCTCAGAGAGATCACCGCGACCCGCTACGTGAACCCGCTGCGCACCGGTGGTTCCGTCCCCGGTGTGGTCGAGGCGGACGACCTCGGCACGTACGTGCTGAAGTTCACCGGGTCCGCGCAGGGCGTGAAGGCGCTCGTCGCGGAGATCGTGGTGGGTGAGCTGGCGCGCGCGTTCGGGCTGCGTTTCCCTGAGCTGGTGCTCGCGCACTTCGACCCGGCGCTCGGGGCGGACGAGCCGCACCAAGAGGTCAAGGAGCTGTTGGAGGCGAGCGGCGGTCTCAACCTCGGCATGGACTTCCTGCCGGGCGCCGTGGACTTCACGCCGGAGGTCGCGGAGTCCTTCCCGGTCGACCCGCTGGAGGCGGGCCGCGTCGTGTGGCTCGACGCGCTCACCGTCAACGTGGACCGTACGGTGCACAGTTCGAACCTCATGGTCTGGCCCACGCTCGGTGTCGCCCCGCCGAAGCTGTGGCTCATCGACCACGGGGCGGCGCTCGTCTTCCACCACCGCTGGGACGGTGCGGACCCGGCGAAGACGTACGACTTCCGGCACCATGCGCTCGGCGGGTACGGCCCGGCCACGCGCGCGGCGGACGCGGAACTCGCGCCGAGGGTCACGGAGGGCCTCCTCCGCGACATCCTCGCCCTCGTCCCCGACGCCTGGCTCACGGCGGACTTCCCCACTCCGGCCGAGGCGCGGGACGCGTACGTCACCTACCTCTTGGCCCGCGCCCGCACCTCCGTCTCCTGGCTGCCCACGGACTTCCCGTCCCGCGACGAACTCGCGGCGGCGGACGCGAAGCGCGCGGCGGCGACGGAGCGGGGCCGCCCCTCCTGGCTGAAACGCGTCCCCGACCTCCACGGAAAGCCCCCGGCGGAACAGGACTGGTCCCGCCACGTGGGCTGACCCCGCTGCGCGCGGGTCTACGCCCCGGTGCGCGGGCGCGGCCCCCTGGTCCGGTCCTGGGCCCCCCGCTCTTGACCGGGCCCCCGCTCACGTCCCACCCTCCCGCCCCCTCCGGGGGCTTCGGCCCGACGGGGTGCCGCCGTGCCCTCCGCGCCCCGGTTCCCTGGTGCCCGGCTCCCCGACCCTCGGCGCGCCGCAGGGCATGCGAGTAGTCCCCTGCTCTGCTCCCTGTGGGCCCCGTCCGCCCTCCCTCCCTTGATCGCGTTCCCCCGGCCCACATCCCACCCACCCGCCCCCTCCGGGGGCTCCGGCCCAACGGGGCACCGCCGGGCCCTCCGTGCAACGGCCCTCCGCGCCCTGGGTCTCCATGCCACGGCCCTCTGCGCCGCAGTTTCTCTGCGCATGGGTCCTCTGAACCCTGGTTCTCCGTGCCCTGGTTCTCCGCTCCCAGGTCCCCTGAGCCCCGGTTCGCCGCGACTCGGGCCTCTGCGCCATGGGTTTGCTGGGTTCCGGCTCTCCGTGTCCCGGTTCTCTGGGCTCTGGTGCTCCGCGCCTGGGTCCTCTGCGCCCTGGTTCTCCGTGCCCCGGGTTTCTGCCGCGGTCTTCCACGCCCCGGCTCTCCACGCCCCGGCTCTCCGCGCCCGGGCTCTCCGCGCCCGTCCCGGTTCTCTGGGCTCTGGTGCTCCGGTTCGCGGCGCGCCGCAGGGCGTGCGGTGGTTTTCCCCTGATCCTGCGGGGCCGACGCCCCTCGACCGGGAGCCCCCGGAGGGGGCGGGAGGGTGGGAGCTGAGCGCCAGGACGGTGCGGAGTCGAGTGCCGGGGGCGCCCTCGTGAGCCGGTCGCGGTCGCGGGATGCGGGGTGCGCCACTTGAGCTGGTCGCCGTCGGCCGGCGCCGTGCGCCCCTCGGGCGTTGCGGCCGGAGGGGCGCGGGGTCGGCCGACGGGCCCGGGGTGTCAGCCGTCGGCACCAGGGGCCGGGTGGGCGGGAGTTGAGCGCCGGAACGGTGGGAGGGCGGCCGGCGGACCGGGTGTCAGCCCTCGCGGTGCAGCGTGAACCAGAAGGTCGGGAACGGGTTCGTGCCAGGGGTTACGTCCGTCAGCCGCCACCCCGTGAACCTCGCGCGGAGTTCGTCCGCCGTGACCCCGGAGAACGTGGTGTCCAGGACCCCGGGCCCGTAGCCGAACATCAGCAGGCGTGCCCCCGGCGCCGCCCGTGCCGTGAGACCCGCCGCGTACGCGTCCCGGCGATGCGTCGGGATGCCGCAGAAGCAACTCAGGTCGAAGAACAGGTCGTACGGCCCACGCACCCCCACCTCGTCGAGCCGCGTGGCGTCCCCGCACAGCACCGTGACGTCCACTCCGCCGCCTCGGCCTTCTCCCGGGCCCGCGCGACCGCCCGGTCGACCAGGTCCACGGCCGCCACCCGCCAGCCGTGCCGCGCCAGGTACACGGAGTTGGTCCCCGTGCCGCAGCCGAGTTCGAGGGCGCGGCCGGGCGGCAGCGCACCGGGCCCCTCCACCACGCCCACCAGCTCGGGCGGTGTGACCCCGGAGTCCCACGGCGGCCTGCCGTCCCGGTAGTAGTCCTCCAGCGCGCGGCGCACCGCCGCCTCTTGGTCGAGCTCCGCGGCCGTCCACGTTTCGGTCTCGCGCATCATTGCCCCCAAGAACTTAGAGTCGAACTCTAGTGTCTGACTCTAGAGATAGACTCCCGGCATGGCCGCGGTCAAGGGATCCGACAAGAGCAAGAGCGAGGACGTGCGCCCCGAGAAGCGCCCCGACAAGCGGGCCGAGCGCTCGCGGCGCACCCGTGAGAAGGTCGTCGCCGCCGCGCGGGACCTGTTCGTCGCGCAGGGGTACGGGGCGACGAGCCTTCAGGAGGTCGCGGACCGCGCGGGCGTGGCCGTCCAAACGGTGTACTTCGTGTTCGGCAACAAGCGCGCGCTGTTCAAGGACGTCGTCGACACGTCCATCGCGGGCGACGCCGAACCGGTTGCCACGATGGAGCGGGACTGGTTCCGCGACGCGTGCGCCGAGCCCACCGCCGAGGGGCAACTCCGCGCCCACGTGCGGGGAGTGCGCGAGATCCTCGGCCGGGTCGCCCCGATCATGCCGCTGATCGCGGCCGCCGCGGCCACCGACCCCGAGATCGCCGCGCAGTGGCCCGCGGGCCCGGACCCGCGCTACACCGTCCAGTACGCCGCGGCCGAAGCACTCGTCCGCAAGCCCGACGCCCGCGCCGGCGTCGGCGTCGCCCGCGCCGCCGATCTGCTCTACGGGCTGCTCAGCCCGGAGCTCTACCTGGTCTTCGTCCGCGACCGCGGCTGGTCGCCCGACGCCTGGGAGACCTGGGCCCGCGCGGCCCTGACCAGCGATCTCTGCACCGATCACGCGTAAGCCGACGACGCGCAAACCGACCACGCGCAAGGGCCCGGCGCCACCCCGGCGCCGGGCCCCGCACGATCCGCGAAACGTCAGCCGAGCTGCTCGTACGCCGGCAGCGTCAGGAAGTCCGCGTAGTCCGCGTCCAGGGAGACCTGGAGCAGGAGGTCGTGGGCCTGCTGCCACTTGCCCGCGGCGAACGCCTCGTCGCCGACCTCGGCCTTGATGTTCGCCAGCTCCTCCGCCGCGACCTTGCGGGCCAGCTCGGCGGTGACGGGCTCGCCGTTGTCGAGGACGACGCCCGCGTTGATCCACTGCCAGATCTGGGAGCGGGAGATCTCGGCGGTGGCCGCGTCCTCCATGAGGTTGAAGATCGCGACGGCGCCGAGGCCGCGCAGCCACGCCTCGATGTAACGGATGCCGACCTGGACGGCGTTGACCAGGCCGTCGTAGGTGGGCTTCGCGTCGAGGGAGTCGATGGCGATCAGGTCGCCGGCCGCGACGGAGACGTCCTCGCGCAGGCGGTCCTTCTGGTTCGGCTTCTCGCCGAGGACCTTGTCGAAGGACTCCATGGCGATCGGGACCAGGTCCGGGTGCGCGACCCAGGAGCCGTCGAAGCCGTCGCCGGCCTCGCGGTCCTTGTCGTCGCGGACCTTCGCGAAGGCCACCTTGTTGACCTCGGCGTCGCGCCGCGACGGGATGAAGGCCGCCATGCCGCCGATCGCGTGCGCGCCGCGCTTGTGGCAGGTGCGCACGAGGAGTTCGGTGTACGCGCGCATGAACGGGGCCGTCATCGTGACCGCGTTGCGGTCCGGGAGGACGAACTTGGCGCCGCCGTCGCGGAAGTTCTTCACGATCGAGAAGAGGTAGTCCCAGCGGCCCGCGTTGAGGCCGGAGGCGTGGTCGCGCAGCTCGTAGAGGATCTCCTCCATCTCGTACGCGGCCGTGATCGTCTCGATCAGGACCGTGGCGCGCACGGTGCCCTGCGGGATGCCGACGTAGTCCTGGGCGAAGACGAAGATCTCGTTCCAGAGGCGGGCCTCCAGGTGCGACTCCGTCTTCGGGAGGTAGAAGTACGGGCCCTTGCCGAGCTCGATCAGCTTCTTCGCGTTGTGGAAGAAGTAGAGGCCGAAGTCGACGAGCGCGCCGGGGACGGCCTTGCCGCTCTCGTCCACGAGGTGGCGCTCGTTCAGGTGCCAGCCGCGCGGGCGCATGACGACCGTGGCGAGTTCCTCGGCGGGCTTCAGGGCGTACGACTTGCCGGAGCGCTCGTCCGTGAAGTCGATGGCGCGGTTGTAGGCGTTGGTGAGGTTGAGCTGGCCACCGATGACGTTCTCCCACGTGGGGGCGGAGGCGTCCTCGAAGTCGGCGAGCCAGATCTTCGCGCCGGAGTTCAGCGCGTTGATCGTCATCTTGCGGTCGGTCGGGCCCGTGATCTCGACGCGGCGGTCGTTCAGGGCGGCCGGGGCCTCGGCGACCTTCCAGGTGTCGTCCGCGCGGACGGCGGCGGTCTCCGGGAGGAAGTCGAGCGTGGAGGTGCGGGCGATCTCGGCGCGGCGCTCGGCGCGGCGGGCGAGGAGCTCGTCACGCCGGGGCGTGAAAAGGCGGTGCAGCTCGGCCACGAAGGCGAGGGCCGCTTCAGTGAGCACCTCGTCCTGCCCGGGCAGGGTCTCGGCGTCGACGATGGCCAGCGGGGACGGCGCTGGTGCGGACATGTGGCTGTCACTTCCTTCAGCGAGCGAACGACCCGTACGGCACGGGGTGCCGGGGCCGCCTGGGTATGGCTGCTGGCCCCGCTTCGGGGGACCGGCCCTTCTCAACAGTGGATATTAGTTTCCTCATTGTGGAAGTTCAAGGTTTGTTGACGTCGAGATTCTCAGAGTCGACAGAACGTGGCCCTGGGTGCCACGCTCTGTTACTCAAGGTGCTTCAGATCCGCTTCCGTGTCGATGTCGTACGCCTCGGCGATGTCCCCGCACTCCACGAGCTCCAGCACCCCCGCGCGCTCCTTGAGGTATGCGCGCGCCCCGCGGTCGCCGCTCGCGCTCGCCGCGATCCCCGCCCAGTGGTCCCGGCCGAACAGCACCGGATGCCCGCGCTCCCCGTCGTAGGAGGCCGCCGCGAGCGAGGCGGGGGAGTCGTACGCCGCGAGTACGCGCGTCACCGCCGCCGGGCCGATCCCCGGCTGGTCCACCAGGAGGACGAGCGCGGCGTCCGCCTCCGTGTCCGCAAGCGCTTCGAGTCCCGCCCGCAGCGAGGACCCCATGCCGTCCTCCCAGTCCGGGTTCTCCGTCACCTGGCATCCCTCCAGCGCGGCCCGCTTCCTTACGTCGCCGGCCGCCGCCCCGAGTACCACGTGCACGGGATCGCATCCCCCCGCGCGCAGAATCCCCACCGCGTGCTCCACGAGCGGCCGACCGCGATGTTCGAGGAGCGCCTTGGGTCGGCCGCCGAGTCGTCTCCCGCCACCCGCCGCGAGCAGGAGTCCCGCAACCACGCCAGTGCTCTTTGTCGTCATGCTCCCTGCATATCGCACGCAAGGTGCGATCGAAGTCGTTCGGATTTTCACAGTTGCCTTGCGCAACGGACTGGCGAAACGCTTGCGCGTGGCGTTAACTGGGCGGCCACAAACCCGAGTTGGACGCCCGACCGACGCTCCGGCCGGGTTACGCGGTAGTAGGACTCAAGAAGTACGAGAAGTACCTGAGCAGGACAACACACGCACAAGGACGTGCGAGGGGGAGAGCTGTGTTGCGGAGCGTGGAGCAGAGGCTTGTGACCGGGAGCGACGAGGACCCGCGGGTGGACGAGCTGCGCACCGCGGTGTCCCGGTTGCGCCGGGAACTCGCCGCGCATCCGGTCGAGTTTCCCGACCGGGGGATCGCCGAGGACGAGCTCGCGGCGCTGGACGCGATGGCCGGCGGGGGCCGGCCCGAGGTGCCCAGGCTGCGTCGCTCACTGTTGCTGGTCGCGGGGGCGATCGGTTCGGTGAGCGCGCTGTCCGGGGCGCTGTCCCAGGTCAGGGGCGCCGTGGAGTTGTTCGGGGGACCGCCCACGAAGGGCTGAGGTTCTCGTGGACGAGTAGCCCACGAACGACCGAGAAGGGGTCGCGCCATTCGGTGCGGCCCCTTTCTTTTTGCGGCAGGGCCCTACGCCACCCAGTGCGGCCGCCCCGGCTCCTCGCCCGCCCCGCCGAGCCCGCCGTCGAGGGCCGCCGCGATCCGCCGCACCGCCTCCTCGGCGGCCTCGACCGGCTGGACGTACGGGACGCGCAGCCGGTGCTCGAACGTCCCCGGGTCCGCGCCGAACCGCGATCCGCCCTCGATCCGCACCCCGTGCCTCAGCGCGGCCCGCCCGAGCGCGGAGGCGATCGGCCGCCCCAGGTCCACCCAGAGCGAGAGTCCGCCGGGCGGCACCTGCCAGCGCCAGTCCGGGAACTCGCGGCCGAGCGCCTCCGCGAGCCGGTCGCGGCGCTCGCGCAGCACCGGGATCCGGCCGCGCAGAATGGTCTCCTCGCGGTCGAGGAGCCGCCCCGCCACCAGTTGGTCGAGGACCGAGCCCGACATGTCGGCGGTGACCCGCAGCGCCGTCAGCTCGGTGATCAGGCGGGTGCCCGCGCGCACCCAGCCGACCCGAAGCCCGCTCCAGTGCCCTTTGCTCAACGAGCCGACGGTGACGATCTGTTCGCCCCCGCCGGGCGGGGCGAGCGAGGCGAACGGCGGCTCGCTCACCCCGTCGAGCGCGATGTCCGCGATCGTCTCGTCGATGACCAGCCAGGTGCCGGTCGCCCGCGCGGCGGCGATGATCTGCCGCCGCTGCTCGCTCGGCATGAGCCGGCCCGTCGGGTTCTGGAAGTCGGGGATCAGATACGCGAGCCGGGGTGCCGACTGCCGCAGCGTCGCGCCGATCAGCTCGACGTCCCAGCCGTCCTCGGTGACCGGGACCGGCGCGGTCCGCAGCCCCAACTGCCGGATCACCGACAGGGCGTTGGCGTACGACGGGTTCTCCACCACGATCCGGTCGCCCGGCCTGCCGAGCAGCGTGAGGGTGAGCGACACGGCCTGCTGGGCGCCCGTCGTGACCAGGATCTGCTCGGGCAGCGTGGGCAGGCCGCGCCGTGTGTACCGCTCGGCGATCTGGGCGCGCAGTTCCGGAAGGCCGTACGGGTGGTAGCCGTTGGTGACCGCGTGCCGGGCCACGTCCGGGGCCGCGGCGGCGTACGCGGCCGACAGCTCGTCCTCCAGGAACCCGGGCGCCGCCACTGCCAGATCGATCACGTCGTCCCCGGCGGCGGGCGTCGCCACGACCGTCGGGCGCGCGCCCTCCGGCAGCTCGGTCCACGTCCCGGCGCCGCGCCTGCTGCGCGCGTAGCCGCTCTCGCGCAGCAGGTCGTACGCGGCCGTGACGGTGGCCCTGCTGACCCCGAGGGAGGCCGCGAACTCGCGTTCCGCGGGCAGCCGTGTGTGCAACGGGATCCGCCCGTCGAGCAGCAGCGTCCGCACGCCCTGCGCGAGCGCGCGGTAGCCGGGGCGCTCCCCGGCCACACCGGTCACGAGCGCGCCGAGCCGCCTGCCACCGAGCCCGCGTCCGCCGCCGTCCACGCTGCGGACCACCGCACCATCGCCCATGCCACATCTCCGTGATTGGCCCTGCTGTCCAGGCCAATCAGCGTACAGAGTGGGACTCGATCGGCGAGGAGTGGCCTGGAGGAGGCCGCGGTGAGGAGGGGGTTGTCATGGACGGCGAGCGGCTCTGCGGGCGCGTGGTGGTGGGGGTCGGCGGTTCCCCGGCGAGCCTGGCCGCGTTGCGTGCGGCGGTCGCCGAGGCCCGGCGGTCGGACCGGCCCCTGCTGGCGGTGCTCGCGTGGGAGCCGCCGGAGGGCGAGGCCATGTACCGGCGGTGGCCGGACGCCGCGTGGGCCCGGCACTGGTACGAGGAGGCCCGCGCCCGGCTGGCGGCGGCGTTCGCCGAGGCGCTCGGCGGCCTTCCGCCCGACCTCGACGTGACGCTCCGCGTGGTGCGCGACCGCCCCGGACCGGCCCTGGTGGAACGCGCGGCGCGCCCCGACGACCTGCTGGTGGTCGGCGTACGTCCCCGGAGCCTGCGCCGCGCCGCGCACCGCCACGTGCGGCGGCACGCGGTGTGCCCGGTGCTGACCGTGCCGGTGCGGCCGTTCCAGCGGGCGGACCTGCGGGCGCTGAAGCGGATGCGGGCGACGGACTTCCAGGTGGTCCCCTGAAGTCCTAGCGCCGCCGCAGCAGCCCGTCCCGCGTCGCCCGAGCCACCGCCGACGTACGCGAGTCCACTCCCAACTTCGCGTAGATGTGCACCAGATGGGACTTCACCGTGGCCTGGCTCAGGAACAGTTCGCGGGCGATCTCCGCGTTGGACAGGCCGTCCCGGACGTGCCGGAGGACCTCCAGTTCGCGCCGGCTCAACGCCTCGGCGGGTGCCCGCATCCGGTCCATGAGCCGGTCGGCGACGGCGGGCGCGAGCGCGGAGCGCCCGGACGCCGCGGTGCGGACGGCCGCGGCGAGCTCCTCCGGCGGCGCGTCCTTCAGCAGATAGCCGGAGGCCCCCGCCTCGACGGCGGCGAGGATGTCCGCCTCGGTGTCGTACGTGGTGAGCACGAGGACGCGCGGCCCGTCGGCCAGGGCCGCGATCCGCGCGGTGGCCTCGGCGCCGTGCATCGTCCCCGCGCCGAACTGCAGGTCCATGAGGACGACGTCCACGTCTCCCGCCAGCTCCACCGCCCGCTCGGCGGTGGCCGCCTCGGCGACGATCGCGAAGTCCGCCTCCGCGTCGAGCACGGCCCGCAGCCCGGCGCGTACGACGGGGTGGTCGTCGGCGAGCAGCAGCCGGATCACTGGGCACCTCCGGAAAGCAGCGGCGTCGGCACGGCGACGGGTGTGCCGACGCCCGGTGTCGAGTGGACGGCGACGGGCGTGCCGACGCCGCACACGGCCCGCGGCCCGCCGCGCCGGATCACGCCGCACCCCCGGCGGGCAGCGGCAGCGTCACCGCGACGGCCGTGCCTCGGCCCGGCTCCGACTCGACGGTGAACGTGCCGCCGAGCTCGCTCACCCGGGAGCGCATCGCGACGAGGCCGAACCCGCCGTCGCCGCCGCCCGGCGCCCGCTCGGGGTCGAAGCCCGCGCCGTCGTCCACCACGTCCAGGGCCACCGAGGTCTCCATGAAGCTGAGGGTGATCTCCGCGCGGCGGGCGGCCGCGTGCAGCACCGTGTTGGCGAGCGCCGACTGGGCGATGCGCAACAGCGCCACCTCGTACGGCGTGGGGAGCTCCTGCGGGGTGCCGCTGACCGAGAAGCGGGCGGTGAGGCCCGGCGCCGTGGCGCACAGCCGGTCGAGGGCCCCGGCCAGCGAGCCGACGTCCAGGTCCGGCGGGGCGAGGGCACGCACGAAGCGGCGGGCCTCCACGAGGTTGTCCTGCGCGGTGGCCCGCGCCTGCTCGACGTGTCCGGCGGCGGGGGAGCCGGCCGGCAGCTCGCGCCCGGCCGCGACCAGCAGCAGCTGGATCGAGGACAGGCCCTGCGCCAGCGTGTCGTGGATCTCGCGGGCCAGCCGCTCCCGCTCGGCGAGCGTGCCGGCGGCGCGCTCCGCCTCGGCGAGCTCCGCGCGCGTGGCGACCAGCTCGTCGATCAGCTGCTGCTTGCGCTCGCTCTCCCGGTACAGCGCCTGGTACCCGAGCACGGTCGCCACGGCGACGGCCGCGCCGAGCAGCGGCCCTATGAACGCCCCCGGGTTCACCGCCCCGTCGTGCCCCACGTACGAGGCGATGGCCGCGCCCGCGGCGACGCCCACCGCGGGCACGCCCCAGCGCGCGGGCAGCAGATGCAGCAGCAGGAAGTACAGCGGGAACGCCAGCCACAGCGCGTCCGGCGAGAGCACGAGCAGCGCCGCCCACACGACCCCCAGCACGGCGAGCCACCACGCCGCGCCCGCCCGCGTGGACCGCACGACGGGCAGCGCCGCGCCCGCCCCGTAGACGACACCCATCGCCCCGGCCACCGCCACCACCGCCGCGACCGGCTCCTCGGACCGCCCGGTGAGCGCCCGTACGACGACGAGCGCGAGCAGGCCGGCCGTCAGCAGATGCAGACAGAGGCGCAGGGCGCGCAGAGCGGGGGTGAGCGAACGTGGATCCATACCCTCACCAGCGTACGAAGCCCGCGCACGGAACCGGTCAACCGAAAGTTTGAAAGGCACGTCCCCCCTTCGATTCGGGTGAAGCGTGCTGTGGCGCGATGCCCGCGCGGGCCCCGGAGCAGCAGTCTTGACCGCATGTTCGTCGCATGGAGAGATCTACGGTTCGCCAGGGGCAGGTTCGCCCTGATGGGAACCGTGATCGTACTGATCACGCTGCTCGTGGGACTGCTGTCGGGACTGACGGCGGGGCTCGCACGGGACAATACGTCGGCGCTCACCGGGCTGCCCGCCGACCACCTCGCCTTCGCCCGGCCCGCCGACGGCCAGTCGGTGTCGTTCACGGCGTCCACGGTCCGCCCCGAGCAGTGGCGCGACCTCGCGGCGCGGGACGGCGTCGAGAGTGCGGAGCCGATCGGCATCGGCACGGTGAACGCCGAGGCAGGCCGGCAGACCGCGGCGGTCTCCGCGTTCGGCGTGCGCCGAGACTCCGGCCTCGCACCCGACGCGACGGGGCCCGGCACGGCGGTCCTCTCCACCAAGGCGGCGAAGGAACTGGGCGCCTCCACGGGCGACAAGCTGACCCTCGGCGGCGCGAACCTCACCGTCACCGCCGTCTCCGGCGACGCCTCGTACAGCCACACACCCGTCGTCTGGACCGACCTCGACGACTGGCAGCACATCGCGCCCACGGGAGGCGGAGGCGGCGAACGCGCGACAGTGATCGCACTGCGCACGACGGCGGGCGCCGACCTCCCGGCGGCCGACAAGGCGGCGGGCACGGAGACGAAGACCATCGACGGCGCCCTGTCCGCCATAGGGTCCTACCAGGCCGAGAACGGCTCGCTGCAGCTGATGCGCGGCTTCCTCTTCGTCATCTCGGCGCTCGTCGTCGGCGCGTTCTTCACGGTCTGGACGATCCAGCGCAGCGCGGACATCGCGGTCCTGAAGGCCCTCGGCTCCTCGACCCGCTACCTGCTGCGGGACGCCCTCGGCCAGGCGGTCCTCATGCTGGTCGCGGGCACGGCGGTCGGCACGGGCCTCGCCACCCTCATCGGCGCCTTCGTCCCGGACACGGTGCCCTTCGTCCTCGACCCGCTGACCGCGCTCGGCCCGGCCGCCGTGATGACGGTTCTCGGCCTCGCGGGCGCCGCCCTCTCCATCCGGCGGATCACCGCCGTCGACCCCCTCACCGCACTCGGGAGCGCCCGATGACCCTGCTGCTCGACGACATCACCCTGACCTACCCCGACGGGGACGGACGCCTCACGGCCCTCGACCGGATCGACCTGTCGGTCCCGGCCGGCGGCCTGACGGCGGTCGTGGGCCCCTCCGGCTCAGGCAAGTCCAGTCTCCTGGCAGTCGCGGCGACGCTCGTCACCCCCGACAGCGGCCGCGTGGTCGTCGACGGCACGGAGGCCACGGCCCTGACCCGCACGGAATCGGCGGAACTGCGCCGCCGCGCGATCGGCATCGTCTTCCAGCAGCCGAACCTGCTGCCGTCGCTGACCGCGCTGGAACAACTCCAGGTGATGGCCCACCTGGAGGGCCGCAAACCGCGGGAAGTACGGGAGCGGGCGAACGAGTTGCTCGACGCGGTCGGCCTCTCCGCCCAGTCCCACCGCCGCCCGCACCAGCTCTCTGGCGGTCAGCGCCAACGCGTGAACATCGCCCGCGCCCTGATCAACGAGCCCCGCGTCCTCCTGGTGGACGAACCAACGAGCGCCCTCGACCACGAACGCGGCGCGGCGGTCCTGGACTTGCTGCGCAAGCTGACGAGGGAGCGCGAGACGGCGACCGTCCTGGTGACACACGACCGCGACCACTTGGCAGTGGCGGACGAGGTGCGGGAGATGCGTGACGGCGGGATCGGCGTGCCCGTTGAGTCAAGCCCTGGTGCGGCTTGAGTCTCGACGGGCCTCCGGGCGGGTGAGCATTTCAAGCCCCTGCGGCGATTGAGCAGCGGGGTCCGGGGCAGCGCCCCGAGTCGTCAACCACTGTGGCCGGAACTGGCCAACGCCACCGACAACTCACGCGCAACCTGCTGAAGCACCGGCACGATCTTGTCCGTCGCCGCCTCGGTCACCCGCCCCGCAGGCCCGGAAATCGAAATCGCCGCAGCGGTGGGCGAGTCCGGCACGGACACCGCGAGGCACCGCACCCCGATCTCCTGCTCGTTGTCGTCGACGGCGTACCCGGACCGCCGCACGTCCTCCAGCGCGTCGAGGAAGCCCTCGGGCGTGGTGAGCGTCTTCTCGGTGGCGGCGGGCATCCCGGTCCGCCCGAGCAGCGCCCGCACCTCGTCGGCCGGCGTGTAGGCGAGCAGCGCCTTGCCCACACCGGTCGAGTGCGGCAGCACCCGGCGGCCCACCTCGGTGAACATCCGCATGGAGTGCTTGGACGGCACCTGGGCGACGTACACGACCTCGTCGCCGTCGAGCAGCGCCATGTTCGCGGTCTCGCCGGTCTCCTCGACGAGGCGCGCGAGGTACGGGCGCGCCCACGTGCCGAGCAGCCGGGACGCGGACTCGCCGAGCCGGATGAGGCGGGGGCCGAGGGCGTAGCGCCGGTTGGGCTGCTGGCGTACGTAGCCGCAGGCGACGAGCGTGCGCATCAGGCGGTGGATCGTCGGCAGCGGGAGTCCGCTGCTGGCGGAGAGCTCGCTGAGGCCGACCTCACCGCCCGCGTCGGCCATCCGCTCGAGCAGATCGAAGGCGCGCTCGAGGGACTGGACACCGCCGGTGGGTGCGGACTTGGCGGCATCAGTGGTGCTGGCGTCGGGCGTCGGCACAGCGCGTTCCTTTCGGTGGCAGGCAGATGAGCAGCCTACCGGCGGGTTCCCGGACAGTGATCCCTTGACCGGGAAGTTCGTCGGTAGCTACGTTCTGCGTGTCGGAATCTTAATTCCACTTTGTGGAAACGTCCAGGGTCCCCGGGTCCGCCATGCGGGTCTTGACGGTTCCCGAAGTCTGAGTGAAAGTCCTTCAACAGAACGTTGAAGCTTGAGGAGGCCCACGTGTCGGACCCCGACGTCCAGATCGAACTCGTGCTGCGCTCGACGCGCGTCATCACTCCCGAAGGTACGCGCCCGGCCTCGGTCGCCGTCGCCCAGGGGAAGATCGTCGCGGTGCGCGCGCACGACGCGGAGGTCCCGGCAGGGGCCCGCCTTGAGGACTTCGGCGACGACGCGCTGCTGCCCGGCATCGTCGACACGCACGTCCACGTCAACGACCCGGGGCGCACCGAGTGGGAGGGCTTCTGGACCGCCACCCGCGCCGCCGCGGCCGGCGGCATCACGACCCTCGTCGACATGCCGCTCAACTCCCTGCCGCCGACCACGACCGTCGACAACCTTCGTACGAAGAAGGATGTCGCCGCCTCCAAGGCGCACATCGACGTCGGCTTCTGGGGCGGCGCGCTGCCCGACAACGTCAAGGACCTGCGCCCGCTGCACGACGCGGGCGTCTTCGGCTTCAAGTGCTTCCTGTCGCCCTCCGGCGTCGACGAGTTCCCGCACCTGAACGCCGACCAGCTGACCGCCTCCATGGCCGAGATCGCCGGCTTCGGCGGACTGCTCATCGTGCACGCCGAGGACCCGCACGAGCTGGACGTGGCGCCCCACAACAGCGGCCCCAAGTACGACGACTACCTGGCGACCCGGCCGCGCGTCTCCGAGGACGTCGCCATCAAGGGCCTCATCGACACCGCAAAGCGGATCGGCGCCCGCATCCACATCCTGCACCTGTCGTCCTCCGACGCGCTGCCGCTGATCGCCGCCGCCAAGGCCGAGGGCGTCGAGCTGACCGTCGAGACGTGCCCGCACTACCTCACGCTCACCGCAGAGGAAGTCCCGGACGGGGCCAGCGAGTTCAAGTGCTGCCCGCCGATCCGCGAGGCCGCCAACCAGGACCTGCTGTGGCAGGCGCTCGCCGACGGCACGATCGACTGCGTCGTCACCGACCACTCGCCGTCGACGGCCGACCTGAAGACCGACGACTTCGCGACCGCCTGGGGCGGCATCTCCGGCCTCCAGCTGAGCCTTTCGGCCATCTGGACCGCGGCCCGTCAGCGCGGCTACTCCCTGGAGGACGTGGTCCGCTGGATGTCCGAGCGCACCTCGAAGCTGGTCGGCCTCGACGACCGCAAGGGCGCCATCGCGGCCGGCCGCGACGCCGACTTCGCCGTCCTCGCCCCCGAGGACACCTTCCAGGTCGACCCGGCCGCCCTCCAGCACCGCAACCGCGTCACCGCGTACGCGGGCAAGACGCTGCACGGCGTCGTGAAGTCGACCTGGCTGCGCGGCGAACGCATCGTCGCCGACGGCGAGTTCACCGCGCCGCAGGGTCAGCTGCTCGAACGGGCCAAGTAACTCACTGACGGACCAGGGCGAGCCCCAACTGGCGACCCGCCACGCGGAGTTGGGGCACTGACCCGCTACTCTGCTCGACTTGCGGGGCACACCGGCCTGACAGCACCGGTGTGCCCCGCATCTTCATTTCCGGAATTACGCGGCGTGCCCGCCGTCCACCGCGAACTCTGCGCCCGTCACGTACGAGGCCTCCGCGCCCGCCAGATACGCGACCGTCGACGCCACCTCGTCCGCGGTGCCGTACCGGCCGAGCGCCGTCGCCGCGGCCTGCCCCGCCGCGTACGGTCCTCCGGCCGGATTCATGTCGGTGTCCGTCGGGCCGGGGTGCACGATGTTCGCCGTGATGCCGCGCGCGCCCAGCTCGCGGGCGAGCGCCTTCGTCAGGCCGATCAGGGCCGCCTTGCTCGTGGCGTAGAGCGTGCCGCCGGGGCCCGGCACGTGCTGCGCCATGCAGGAGCCGACCGTGACGATCCGGCCGCCGTCGGGGAGTCTGGCCGCCGCGGCCTGCGAGGTGAGGAAGACGCCGCGCACGTTCACGTCGAGCGCGCGGTCGACGTCCGCGAGCGAGAAGCCGTCCAGCGGCCCGAGCGCGCCGACGCCGACGTTGTTGACCAGCACGTCGATCCGGCCGAGTCCCGCCACCGTCCGCTCCACCGCCTCCGCCGCCTCGACCGGGTCCGCCGAGTCGGCCCGCACCGCGAGCCCCCGCCGCCCCAGCGCCCCGATCCGCCGCACCACGTCCTCGGCGGCCTCCTTGCCCTGTACGTAGGTGAGCGCCACGTCGAAGCCGTCGCGCGCGAGCCGCAGCGCCGATGCCGCGGGAGCCGCCGGTCACCAGGGCCACCTTGCCGTTCATGTCGCCTCCTGTGGGGAGCGGATGTCGTGGCCTCAAGTACAGCGATCCGCAGGGTCGGGAGCTGGCGGCAAATGGACGTCGAGGTCGCCGCCGGCGTGTGGCGCGAGTGAACCGACGGAAAACAAGCGGGAGTTGGTGTTGACATGCCCACCTCTACGCGCGTCACACTGTGGGCATGAAGACTCCCCCACGCTTCATCAGTGCCGTAGCCGTTGCCGCCGCCCTGCTTCTGGGTGGCGTGGGCGGCTCCACCGCGATCGCCGCACCGGCCGCGCAGGCCCCGGCCGTCGCCTCCCACACCGTCTCGGCCGCCGACGTCGGCGACATCTGCTACTCCGCGCTGCCCGCCGAGGCGCACGACACCCTGGACCTCATCGAGCAGGGCGGACCGTACCCGTACGAGCAGGACGGCACGGTCTTCTCCAACCGGGAGGGCATCCTCCCCGACCAGTCGTCCGGCTACTACCACGAGTACACGGTGATCACGCCGGGCTCGGACGACCGCGGTGCCCGCCGCATCGTCACCGGTGACTCCGACAAGGAGGACTACTACACGGCGGACCACTACGCGTCCTTCGACCTGGTCGACCACGCCTGCTGAGTCCGCGCGACCACTCCCGCCGGGCCCTCCCCGGCCCGGCGGGAGTCAGCCCTTGCGCTGGGCCTCGACGGCCGCGAACACGGCGACCGCCAGCACGATGAACGCGATGCTGCCGTACACCTCGTGGCCGTCGAGGAAGCCGATGTGCCCGATCAGCCCCCACCCGCCGGGCAGGCCGGTGAACTCGTTCAGGATGCCGATCGCCCCCTGAAGCAGCGCGATTCCGCCGACGACCTCGATGACCCGCAACCACTGGTTCTTGTTCATGCACAGGACTCTCGCCCCGCGGACCCCCCACCCACATCGGCCGCGGGGCGAGCCCCGTACGACTCCGGTAGCGGAGCGCGGGGGCCGGCCGCGACCAAAGTCGACGGGGGTACGACTTTGGTCGCGGAAGCGGCGCTCGGGGCGGTGCGGGCCGCCCGGGGTGCGTAGATTTGTCGACCATGGAAGCAGTGCGGCAGACCGGAACCCCGCAGGCGGCGGACACGCCCGCCGAGCGATGGCGACGACGGCTGCTGCCCTCGGCCCTCGCCGACGAGCTCGACCTGGACCCCGAGGGGCGGCCGGGCCGCAGGCGGCGCACCGCCCGTGACTGGATCGTCGACTTCAGCTGCTTCGGGATCGCGGTCTTCCTCGGCCTGATCTTCGCCGAGCAGGTCTGGGACGACCCGAACACACCGCCCGCCCTCGCCGTGCTCGACCAGGTGCTCGGCGCCGCGGCCTGCGCCGGGGTCTGGCTGCGCAGACGCTGGCCGCTCGGCTTCGCCGTCGCCATGCTCCCGATCGGCTTCCTCTCCAACACCGCGGGCGGCGCGTCGATGATCGCGGTGTTCACGCTCGCCGTGCACCGTCCGTTCCGCTACATCGGCTGGGTGGCGGGCATCTCCATCGCGCTGATCCCGCTGTTCTTCTGGCTGCGGCCCGACCCCGAGTCCTCGTACCTGCTGTCGGTCTCGTTCACGGTCATCATCACGATCACGGTCGTCGGCTGGGGCATGTTCGTCCGCTCCCGGCGTCAGCTCCTGATGTCGCTGCGGGACCGGGCGCGCCGCGCCGAGACCGAGGCCGTGCTCCGCGCCGAGCAGGCGCAGCGGCTCGCCCGCGAGGACATCGCGCGCGAGATGCACGACGTGCTCGCCCACCGCCTCACCCTGCTGAGCGTGCACGCGGGCGCCCTGGAGTTCCGCCCCGACGCGCCCCGCGAGGAGATCGCACGGGCCGCGGGCGTCATCCGGGAGAGCGCGCACGAGGCGCTGCAGGACCTGCGCGAGATCATCGGCGTGCTGCGGGCGGCCGACCACGGCGAGGAGTCGGGGCGGCCGCAGCCCACCCTCGCCGCGCTCGACACCCTGGTCGCCGAGTCCAGAGAGGCGGGCATGAAGGTCGACCTCGACAACCGGGTCCCGGAGACGGGGGCCGTGCCCGCCTCCACCGGGCGCACCGCCTACCGCATCGCCCAGGAGGGCCTGACCAACGCCCGTAAGCACGCCCCTGGCGCCGAGGTCGCGGTCACCGTCGAGGGCGGCGCGGGGGACGGCCTCACGGTCACCGTGCGCAACCCGCCGCCGCCCGGCGAGGTGCCGCACGTCCCCGGCTCGGGGCAGGGCCTGATCGGCCTCACCGAACGCGCCACGCTCGCGGGCGGCCGGCTCGCCCACGGGAGGGAACCGGACGGTGGCTTCGCGGTCCGCGCGTGGCTCCCGTGGCCGGAGTGAACTCCGCGCGGAAGCCGCCGGTGCGGACACGGCGATGATCGTCCCTCGCTACGGTGGCTCCATGACCGCGATCCGCCTGCTCATCGTCGACGACGACCCCCTCGTGCGCGCCGGGCTCACCTTCATGTTCGGCGCCGCCGAGGACATCGAGATCGTCGGCGAGGCCGCCGACGGCAGCGAGGTGGCGGAGCGGGTGGCCAGGCTGCACCCCGACGTCGTCCTCATGGACCTGCGCATGCCGACCCTGGACGGCCTGTCCGCCACGGAGGCGCTGCGGGCCCGCGAGGGCGCGCCCGAGGTGATCGTCCTGACCACGTTCCACGCGGACGAACAGGTGCTGCGGGCGCTGCGCGCGGGGGCCGCGGGGTTCGTCCTCAAGGACACCGCGCCGGGCGAGATCGTCGAGTCGGTACGCCGGGTGGCGGCCGGCGCCCCGGTCCTCTCGCCGACCGTGACCCGGCAGCTCATCACCAAGGTCTCGGGCGACGACCCCGCCCTTGACCGGCGGTCACGCGCGCGTGCGCGCATGGCCGAACTGGCCGAGCGCGAACGGGAGGTGGCCGTGGAGGTGGGCCGCGGCAGCTCGAACGCGGAGATCGCCGCGACGCTCTACATGAGCGTCCCCACGGTCAAGACCCACGTCTCGCGCATCATGGCGCGGCTCGACCTCAACAACCGCGTACAGATCGCGCTGCTCGCCCACGACGCGGGGCTGCTGGACGAGGACTGACTCGGGCCCTGGGCGGGGCCCGGGGACTGTCGGTGGCCCAGGGTAGATTCACACCGTTCAACCATGTGAGCGGTCGAAGGGGTGGGGATGGCGGCACCACGCCGACGGACGGTGCGCGACCTGCGGCGCGGCAACCGTTCGCTCGTGCTCGGCAAGCTGTACTTCGACGGGCCGTTCAGCAGACAGGAGTTGGGGCCGCTGACGGCGCTCAGCTCGGGCTCCGTCAGCAATGTGGTGGCGGAACTCGTCGCGGACGGCCTCCTGGAGGAGGCCGGTTCGGTCGAGTCCGACGGCGGCCGCCCCCGCACGCTGCTGCGCGTCGCCCCGCGCAGCGGCCATCTTGTGGGCGTGGACGTCGGCGAGACCCGCGTGCGCGTGGAGCTCTTCGACCTCGCCCTCGGTGAACTCGCGCGCGTGGACGAGCCGTTGCCGGGTTCGGTGCGCGACGGCCACTGCGACGCCAAGGACGTCGTACGCCTCATCGCCGCAGGTCTGACACGGGTGCTCGCCGACGCGGAGGTGGACCCCGGGTCGGTCCTCGGCGTCGGCATCGGAGTCCCCGGCATCGTCGAAGCGTCCGACGGGGGCGCGGTGGTGCACGGCCAGACGCTCGGCTGGGACGCGGTTCCCCTGGAGGCCATGCTCCGCGCCCCCGACGGCCTGTCGCCCGAACTGCCCCCGGACCTCCCGCTGTTCCTCGACAACGGCGCCAAGACCCTCGGCCGCGCCGAGATGTGGTTCGGCGCGGGCCGCGGTGCCCGCAACGCCGTGATCGCGCTCATCGGCTCCGGCGTCGGCGCCTGCGTCATCGCCGACGGTCTGCCCTACCGGGGCGCGTCGAGCAGTGCGGGGGAGTGGGGCCACACCACGCTGCGGGTCGGCGGCCGACGCTGCCGGTGCGGGGCGCGCGGCTGCCTGGAGGCGTACGTGGGTGCGGAGGCGCTCCTCGAACGCTGGCGGGAGGCGGGCGGCAGCTGGGCCTCGACGGACGAGGAGGGCGCCCTCGCCGAACTCCTCGAAGCCCCCTCCGCGGCCGCCCTGTTGGACGAGACGGCGGAGTACCTCGGAGCGGGCATCGCCGACCTGGTCAACCTCTTCAACCCGGAGCGCATCGTCGTGGCCGGCTGGGCGGGCCTCCTGCTGGGCCCCCGCCTGCTGCCCTCCATCCGCACCGCGGCCGCCTCCTACGCCCTGCATCACCCTTTCGCCCAAACCACCCTGGAACTGGGCCACTTGGGCCCGGACGCGGTGACGGTGGGCGCGGCGACCCTGCCGCTGGCGAGATTCCTGGAGGCGGGGGGCGCCCCAAGTGGCGGGTAACTCAAGTCCCAATCAAGCCCGCCTTTCGGACGAGAGCCAGCGGGGCCCGGGGCAGAGCCCCGCGACGTAGGCAACGCCCAGCGGTCACCCCCGGGACGGGAACGCACGGGATGCGCCCGGAGTTGACCAGAGAGAAGCCGGAACCGGGCAACGGGAGGCACGACATGACGGGCAGCGCCGAGATCGTCGACCTGGGAGAGCTGGCCGGGGGCGCACCCCGATTCCACGCCGACCCCTACCCGGTCTACGAGCGGCTCCGCCGCCACGGCCCCGTCCACCACGTCCGCACCCCGGGCCCCGGCCCCACCGAGGACCTCTACCTGATCGTCGGCCACGAGGCCGCCCGCGCCGCGTTCACCGACCCCCGCCTGGTCAAGACCCCACCGTGGGGCCTGGAGGGCGACATGATGGGCCTGCACCTCCTCTTCGCGGACCCGCCGGAGCACGGCCGCCTGCGCTCCCTGGTCACCCGTGAGTTCACCCCGCGCCGGGTCGCCGCGCTCGCCCCGCGGATCCAGAAGCTCACGGACGAGCTGCTCGACGACATGGTCCCGCGCGGCACCGCCGACCTGATCGGTTCCCTCGCCTTCCCGCTGCCCTTCGCGGTGATCTGCGAGCTGCTCGGCGTGCCCGACATCGACCGCGAGCGGTTCCGCCGCATGTCGACGCAGGTGGTGGCGCCGACCAGCGAGGAGGAGGCGTACGCGTCCCATGTCGAACTGGTCGGGTTCCTGGACGGTCTGATCGAGGCCAAGCGCGGCGCGGCCCCCGCGGACGACCTGCTGAGCGCGCTGATCCGGACGACGGCGGAGGACGGCGACCGCCTCTCGCCCAGCGAACTGCGCGGCATGGCCTTCCTCCTGCTGATCGCCGGCCACGAAACCACGGTCAACCTGATCGGCAACGGCGTCAGGGCCCTGCTCCAGCACCCGGTCCAACTCGCGGCGCTGCGCGCCGACATGACGCTCCTGGACGGCGCCGTGGAGGAGATGCTGCGCTACGACGGCCCGGTGGAGACGGCCACGCACCGCTTCGCGGCGGAGCCGGTGGACATCGACGGCACGATCATCCCGGCGGGCGCCCCGGTGCTCATCGGTATCGCCACGGCGAGCCACGACCCGCACCGCTTCACGGAGCCCGACCGCTTCGACATCCGCCGCGACGCGCGGGGGCATGTGGCCTTCGGCCATGGCATCCACTTCTGCCTGGGCGCTCCGCTGGCCCGCCTGGAGGGGCGCATCGCCGTCCGTTCCCTCCTGGAGCGGTGCCCGGATCTGGCGCTCGCCGAGGAGCCGGGGGAGTGGCTGCCAGGGCTTTTGATCCGTGGGACGCGGAGTCTTCCTGTGCGGTGGTGATCGTTGCGGTCGGCCGGGCCTACGTCCCGGGGCTCTGCCCCGGACCCCGCTGCTCAATCGCCGCAGGGGCTTGATTTACCCGGCCCACCTGCTGAATCACGGCAGAGCGGTGGCCGCAGAGGACACATGCGGAAAACCCTTGACACCCCCGCCCTCCCGATCCCATAGTTCTCGCCGCTGAGCGCAACGGCGTTGCGGTCAGCGCACCGATCAGGGGTCCGGAGAGGAGCGAGGCGATGGCCGAGGCGAACGATACGGAAGACCTCGCCCCGCCGGCGCCCGGCGTCCTGCAAGGTGCCGACCGGGCCCTGCTGGCGCTGCTCTCCTTCACCGAGCGGCGCCCGGAGTGGGGCGTGAGCGAGATGGCGCGCCGGCACGGCTGGGACAAGGCCGTCGCCCAGCGCATCCTCACCACGCTCGCCTCCCGCTCCTTCCTGATCTGCGACAGCACCACCCGCCGCTACCGGCTCGGCCCCGCCGTCTCCCGGCTCTCCCGGGTCGGCGAGCACAGCGGCGTCCTGCCCTCGCTGGTCCGCCCGATCCTCGCGGGACTGCTGCGCGAGACCGGCGAGAGCGTCGTCCTGAACGTGCCGCAGGGCGCGGGCTACCGCTGCGCCGCGGCGGTCGACGGCACGGGCCCGATCCGCTACACCGCGATCATCGGCGCCGTCATGCCGGGCCACGCGGGCGCCTCCGGCCACGCGATCTTCGCCCACTACCCCGAGGCGGAGATCCGCCAGCTGTTCGGAGCCACCCCGCTCCAGCGCTTCAACGACCACACGGTCACCGACCTCGACACCCTCCAGAAGCGGTACGCCGAGGTCCGCGACCAGGGATACAGCGTCAGCCACGGCGAGTACGACGAGGCGGTCGCCGCCGTCTCCGCGCCGGTGTTCCAGGCCGGCACCGTCGCCGCGTCCCTCACGGTCATCGGCCCGGCGACCCGGGTGTCGCGCGCCGCCGACCGCATCATCGAACTCGTTCTGTCGGGTGCCTCAGAGGCCACGGCCGCCTTCGGCTCCTGAGAGCCCCCGAACCGACCCCGCCCGCCCCGGCCCGTACGGCGCCGCCCGCACCGCCCGCCGTACGCGGCTCCCGCCTGCCCACAACAGCCCCGCCCAGCCCCGGGCCGGGCCCGCCCACCAAGGGGTGCCCCCGTGTCGCACCACACCTCGCCGTCCGCCACCGCACCGCCTCCGCCCTCGGGCCCGGACAAGTCCGCCCCCGGCGCCGGGCACCCGCGCGTCCGCGAGCCCATCGTGTTCGTCGTCCTCGCCGTGCTCTCCGTCGTCGGAGCCGTCATCGGCGCGGACCTCGTCGCCAAGCTGGGCATCTCCGCGAACACTTCGGTGGTCGGCGCCCTCATCGCCATGCTGATCGGCCGCATCCCGCTCGCGGGACTGCGCTCGATGCGCTCCGTGCACCGGCAGAACCTCGCCCAGAGCGCGATCTCCGCCGCCACCTTCGCCTCCGCCAACGCCCTGCTCACCTCGATCGCCGTGCCCTACGTCTTCGGACGCAAGGACCTGGTCTGGCCGATGCTCATCGGCTCCTTCGCGGGGCTGCTGATCGACACGTGGGTGCTGTACCGGTCGTTCGGCTCGCGGCTGCTGCCCGCCGACGGGGCCTGGCCGCCCGGCACCGCCGCGGCCGAGACCATCAAGGCCGGCGACAAGGGCGGCAAGCGCGCCCTCGTGCTCGGCGCGGGGACCGTCGTCGGCGTCGTGGGCACCCTGTTCAGCCTTCCGCTGTCCGCCGCCGGCGTCGCCTTCCTCGGCAACGTATGGGCCCTCGGGATGTTCGGAGTCGGCCTCGGCCTGCGGGAGTTCAGCCCCGATCTGTTCCACACCGACCTCGGCGCGGGCTATGTACCGCACGGCGTGATGGTCGGGGCCGGTGTGGTCGCGCTCGGCCAAGCCGTGTTCATGCTGATGCGCCGCCGCACGGCCACCAAGGCCGAGGCCACCGCCGCCGCCACCGAAGCGCCCGCCGACCCCACCACCGCGTACACCGTCGACGAGACGCAGCTGCGCCGCACCCTGATCCGCGGCTACGCCCTCTTCGTGGCGGGCGCCGTGCTGCTCGCCGTCCTCGGCGGGCTGATCGGGGACATGAGCCCGCTCGGCATCGTCGGCTGGGTGCTGTTCGCCGCGTTCGCCGCCCTCGTGCACGAGCTGATCGTCGGCCTCGCCGCCATGCAGTCCGGCTGGTTCCCGTCCTTCGCCGTCACCCTGATCTTCCTGGTCTTCGGGCTGCTCATCGGCATCCCGTCCGTCCCGCTCGCCCTCCTCGTCGGCTACGTGTCCGCCACCGGGCCCGCCTTCGCCGACATGGGCTACGACCTCAAGGCGGGCTGGCTGCTGCGCCGCGACCACCAGCCCTGGGACCCGTTCGAGCGCGAGGGCCGCCGCGAACAGTTCCGCGCCGCGCTCATCGGCTTCGCCGCAGCCCTCGTCGTCGTGGCCGTGCTCTGGCAGTCGTACTTCAAGCAGGGCCTGATCCCGCCCGTCGCCAAGGTCTACGCCGACACCGTCAAGAACGGCCTCGGTGAGCCCGGCGTGCTGCGCACGCTGCTGATCTGGGCGATCCCCGGCGCCCTCATCCAGCTGATCGGCGGCACCAAGCGGCAGATGGGCGTGATGCTCGCGACCGGCCTGCTGATCCTCACCCCGCACGCCTGCTGGATGGTCCTCGCCGCCCTCGCGGTCCGCGTCGGGTACCGCAAGTGGCGCGGACCGCGCGCCGACGAGGAGCTGAACCTGGTCGGCGCCGGGCTCATCGCGGGCAGCTCACTGGGCGACTCCGCCCAGATCATCAAGGCCGGCTGACCGCCCGGCCGCCCCCCAGCCACCTCTCACACGCACCACCGCAAGGAGAAGGATTCACCATGGAGATGTTCAGCCGCCTCGAGCCGCGTCCCGAGTACCTGAGCTACGAACTCGCCCTCGCCGCCCGCAAGTTGGTCGAGCTGGTCATGCTCGTCAAGCCCGGCGAGCACGTCGTCCTCACCGGCGACACCAGCAGCGACCGCCGCGTCGTCGACGCCACCGCGCAGGCCGTCGCCGCCGCCGGCGCGCACCCCGTCGTCGTCTGGTCCGAGACCATGCCCAGCTCCTCCATGGAGCCGCCGCGCCCCGTCGCCGGCGCCATCGCGGACGCCGACGTGTGGATCGAGTTCGCCGTCTCGTACGTGATGCACTCCGACGCCTTCCGCCGCGCCATGGCGAATGGCTGCCGCTACACCAACCTGACCGCCATGGACGTGCACATGCTCGTCGCGACGGTCGGCCGCCCCGACTTCCAGGGCGTCATCAAGCTCGGCAAGGCGCTCGTCCGCCTCCTGGAGCAGGCCGACGAGGTGCGCATCACCTCCGCCAACGGCACCGACATCACAGGACGCAACGGCGACCGCCCCATCAACCTGCGCGGCAAGCCCGCCGAGAAGCCCGGCGAGACCGTCATGCTCTCCGGCCAGATCTCCTGGAACCCCCTCGAAGAGACCCAGGACGGCGTCCTCGTCTTCGACGGCGCCCTGTGGCCGCCGGACCAGCTGGGCCTGCTGCGCAACCCGGTGCGCTGCGTCGTCGAGAAGGGCGTCGTCACATCGATCGACGGCGAGGGCCAGGACGCGGAGATCTTCCGCCGCTGGATGGAGTCCTGGGACGACCCGAACATGTTCCGCGTCGCCCACTGGTCGCTCGGCTTCAACCCGGGCGTGCCCGCGCCGACCGGCCGCATCGTCGAGGACGAGCGCGTCTTCGGCTGCGTCGAACTCGGCATCGGTACCAAGGGCGCGTGGATCGGCGGCGAGCCGTGGGTGTCCGCCGCGCACACCGACGGCTCGATCCTCGGCCCGTCCATCTACCTCGACGGCGAGTGCATCGAGAAGGACGGGGTGTACGTGCACCCCGAACTGGTGGAGATCTGCCGCGAGTTGGGTGTCGCCGGGTACTGATCACGTTCGTGGGGCGGCCGTCCGCCGCCCCACGGCCCCCTCGTCACCCGCACCGGAGTCCAGGAGCCGACCAGCATGACCACCTACCGCCACAACGGCCTCGTCTGCACCGACCACACCCTCGACGTCCCCCTCGACCACGCCCACCCGGACGGCCCCCGGATCAGCGTGTTCGCCCGGGAAGTCGTCGCCGAGGACATGGAGAGGCGCGAACTGCCCCGGCTGCTCTGGCTCCAGGGCGGGCCCGGCGGCCGCGCCGAACGCCCCAACGCGTCCGGGGCCTGGCTGCGCCGCGCCCTCAAGGAGTACCGCGTGGTCCTCCTCGACCAGCGCGGCACCGGCCGCTCCACCCCCGCCGACCGCACGACGCTCGCCGCCCACCCGGACCCGGCGACGTACCTCACGCACTTCCGCGCGGACGCCATCGTGCGCGACGCGGAACTCGTGCGCCGCCACCTCCAGGGCGACCGCCCCTGGACGGTCCTCGGGCAGAGCTTCGGCGGCTTCAGCACGCTGACCTACCTGAGCCTCGCGCCCGAAGGCATCGACCGGGCCCTGATCACGGGCGGCCTGCCCACGCTCACCGGCCACGCCGACGACGTCTACCGGGCCGCGTACCGCCGGGCGCTCGAAGCCAACTCCCGCTATTTCGCGCGCTACCCGCAGGACCAGGCACTTGCCGAACGCGTCGCGGAGCACCTGACGAAGCACGACGTCCACATGCCGTCGGGGGAGCGGCTCTCGGTGCGCCGCTTCCAGAGCCTGGGCATCACCTTCGGCACGTCCTCCGCCTTCGACTCGCTGCACTACCTCCTGGAGTGCGCGTTCGTGGCAGGACCGAACGGTCCCGCGCTCTCGGACCCGTTCCTGCGCGGCGTCGACGCGGTCGTCTCCCTCGCGCCGCGCCCCCTCTACGCCGTCCTGCACGAAGCGATCTACGCCCAGGGCGGCCGCGCCACCGACTGGTCGGCCCACCGGATCAGGGCGGAGTTCCCGGAGTTCGACGCGGAGGGCGCGGGGCCGCTGTGCTTCACCGGCGAGATGATGTACCCCTGGATGTTCGACGAGGACCCGGCGCTCGTCCCGCTCAAGGCGACGGCCGAGGCGCTCGCCCGGCGCACGGACTGGCCCGCGCTCTACGACCTCGACCGGCTCGCCGCGAACGAGGTCCCGGTGGTCGCGGCCGTCTACCACGACGACATGTTCGTCGACCGTGAGCAGTCGCTGGAGACCGCGTCGCTGGTGCGCGGCCTGCGCCCCTGGGTCTCCGACCGGCATCTGCACGACGGCGTCAAGGCGGACCCGGCGGTCCTGGACCGGCTCCTCGCGACGACGCCCTGACCGGCGGGCCGGGTCAGCCCCCGGCGATCTCCTCCAGGCGCACCAGCCGCCGCTCGGCCCGCGACACCTCGCACGCCTCCGCGATCCGTAGCGCCCGCAGGGCCTCCCGGCCGTCGCACGGGTTGGCGCGCTCGCCCCGGACGACGTCGACGAAGGCCTTCAGCTCGGCCTCGTACGCGGGGGCGAAGCGCTCCAGGAAACCGGGCCACGGCTTCGTCGCGGCGGGCGGGCCCTCGGGTTCCGTGGAGGCGACGGGGGTGCGGTCGTCGAGGCCCACGACGACCGTGTCCCGGTCCCCGGAGAGCTCCATGCGCACGTCGTAGCCGGCGCCGTTGCAGCGCGTGGACGTCGCGGTGGCCAGGGTGCCGTCGTCGAGCGTGAGGAGCGCCGCCGCCGTGTCCACGTCGCCGGCCTCCCGGAACATCGCGGGCCCGGCGTCGGACCCGGTCGCGTACACCTCGACGACCTCGCGCCCGGTCACCCACCGCAGCATGTCGAAGTCGTGGATCAGACAGTCCCGGTAGAGCCCGCCGGAGAGCGGGAGGTACGCGGCCGGGGGCGGCGCCGGGTCGGAGGTCATCGCCCGCACGGTGTGCACCCGGCCGAGCTTTCCCTCCTGTACGGCGGCCCGCGCGGCCGTGTACCCGGCGTCGAAGCGCCGCTGGAAGCCGAGCTGCAGCACCGTGCCCGCCGCCTCGACCTCCGCGAGCGCGGCCAGCGTGCCCGGCAGGTCGAGCGCGATGGGCTTCTCGCAGAAGACCGGGAGCCCGGCGCGCGCGGCCCGGCCGATCAGCTCGGCGTGCGCCGAGGTCGCCGCGGTGATCACGAGCGCGTCCACGCCCCACGCGAAGATCTCGTCCACGCCGGGCGCCGCCGTCGCCCCGATCCGGTCGGCGAGCGCGACCGCCCGCGCGGGCTCCGCGTCGGTGACGACCAGCGAGCCGACTTCCCGGTACCGCTCCAGTACGCCCGCGTGGAAGGTGCCGATGCGGCCCGTTCCGATGAGTCCGATGCGCATGGTGTCCCACGGTGGCGGGGGACGGGGTTGGTGTCAATTGTTTGTCCTGACAAACCCCGCGTGTCTCACGGTCGCATGTCTCACGGTCACGGGGCCCTGCCCCGGACCCCGCTGCTCAAACGCCGCAGGGGCTTGATCTGACGGTCCCTTTGTCCTGACAATCAGACCTTCGAACTTCCCGTCAACATCTCACCCCGCTACCCTCGCCCCGTGGCCAAACCCCTAGCTGACCCGACCGTCGACCTCGGCCTCAGCGTCGATCGCAGCAGCCCCGTGCCGCTGTACTTCCAGCTGTCCCAGCAGCTGGAGGCGGCGATCGAGCGCGGCGCCCTGACCCCCGGCAGCCTGCTCGGCAACGAGATCGAGCTGGCGGGCCGCCTCGGCCTGTCCCGGCCCACCGTCCGCCAGGCCATCCAGTCCCTCGTCGACAAGGGGCTCCTCGTGCGGCGCCGCGGCGTCGGTACCCAGGTCGTGCACAGCCAGGTCAAGCGCCCCCTCGAACTGTCCAGCCTGTACGACGACCTGGAGGCGGCCGGTCAGCGCCCCGAGACCCGGGTCCTCGGCAACACCCTCGTGCCGGCCTCCGCCGAGATCGCCGCCGCGCTCGGCGTCGCGGAGGGCGAGGAGGTGCACCGCGTCGAGCGGCTGCGGCTCGCGCACGGCGAACCGGTCGCGTACCTCTGCAACCACCTGCCCACCGGGCTGCTCGCGCTCGACGACGAGCGGCTCGTGGCGACCGGCCTGTACCGCCTGATGCGGGCCGCCGGCATCACCCTGCACAGCGCCCGCCAGTCCGTGGGCGCCCGCGCCGCCACCGCCGTCGAGGCCGAGCGGCTCGGCGAGCGGGAGGGCGCGCCGCTGCTCACCATGCAGCGCACGACGTACGACGACACGGGCCGCCCGGTCGAGTTCGGCTCGCACACGTACCGGGCCTCGCGGTATTCCTTCGAGTTCCAACTCCTCGTACGCTCCTGACACTTGGGCGTCCGAATGTTCTGACAAAGTCATTGACGCTGCGATGGGACCCCGCTACAAACACCTCCAGCCGCACCGGGCGGCCGGAGGAGAGGTGGCTCCACCATGCGCACGATCCGCACAGGCCGTACGGCCGCAGGCTGCCTAGTCGTCATGTCCGTGATCGCGCTCGCCGCCGGTTGCAGTGGCTCCGGCGGCAAGGACTCGGAGGACAAGGCCGACGGCGGCGGAGGCGGCGGCAAGGCCGTGAACACGCCCCGCATGAAGATCGCGATGGTCTCGCACTCGGGCGAGGGCGACACCTTCTGGGACATCGTGCGCAAGGGTGCCCAGCAGGCCGCCGACAAGGACAACGTCCAGTTCCTCTACTCCAACGACAAGGAGGCCAAGGGGCAGGCCGAGCTGGTGCAGGCCGCGATCGACAAGAAGGTCGACGGGATCGTCGTCACGCTCGCCAAGCCGCAGGCCATGGAGCCCGTGCTCGCGAAGGCGAAGGCCGCGGGCATCCCGGTCGTCTCGATCAACTCCGGCTCGGAGTTCTCGCAGAAGTTCGGCGCCCTCAGCCACATCGGCCAGGAGGAGGGCGTGGCGGGCGAGGCGGTCGGCACCGAGCTGACGAAGCAGGGCAAGAAGAAGGCCATCTGCGTCATCCACGAGCAGGGCAACGTATCCCTTGAGCAGCGCTGCGACGGCGTCCGCAAGACCTTCAAGGGCAGCGTCGAGAACCTCAACGTCGAGGGCACGAACGCGCCCTCCGCCCAGTCCTCCGTCGAGGCGAAGCTCCAGGCGGACAAGGACATCGACGCGGTCGTCGCGCTCGGCGCCCCCATCGCGGCGCTCGCCGTGAAGGCCAAGGACGACGCGGGCAGCAAGGCGGAGATCTCCACGTTCGACCTGAACGCCGAGGTCGTGCGCCGGCTGAAGGCGAAGGAGGTCACGTTCGCCGTCGACCAGCAGCCGTATCTGCAGGGTTATCTGGCGGTGGACGAACTGTGGCTCCACAAGACGAACGCGAACGTGCTCGGCGGCGGCAAGCCGGTCTTCACCGGCCCGGCGATCGTCACCGAGAAGGACGTGCCGCGCCTGGAGAAGTACACCGCGCGCGGTACCCGGTGAATGGATGCATGATCCCCGTGACCCATACTTGTGCGTTTGGGACCGGAATGGGGTCCTTCAGGACCGGCATCCGGTCCGCCGGGGTCGGCCCGCCGATCCCGGTCGACGACGCAGCAGACCAAGAAGGGCACGGCCTCGTGGCACGGTTTCGGACCTGGGTGAGCATCGCGGTTGCGGGGGCTCTCGGCCTCTCGCTCGCAGGGTGCAGCAGCACCGGCGGCAAGCGGGCGGAGGACGCCAGGAAGTCCCAGGCCGCGCAGGGGAGGGCGACGGTGGACACACCCCGCTGGACCTTCGCCATGATCACCCATTCGGGCGATGGCGACACCTTCTGGGACATCGTCCAGAACGGCGCCAGGCAGGCGGCCACCAAGGACAACATCAACTTCCTCTACTCGCACAACGAGGAGGCGAACCAGCAGGCGCAGCTCGTCGACGCGGCCATCGACAAGAAGGTCGACGGAATCATCGTCACGCTCGCCAAGCCGGACGCCATGAAGTCCGCCCTGGCCCGCGCCGAGAAGGCCGGCATCCCCGTGATCACCGTGAACTCGGGCTCCGAGATCTACAAGAAGTACGGCGCGATCACGCACATCGGCCAGGACGAGACGATCGCGGGCGAGGCCGTCGGCAAGGAGCTCAACAAGCGCGGCAAGAAGAAGGCGCTGTGCGTCCTGCACGAGCAGGGCAACGTCGGCCACGAGCAGCGCTGCGAGGGCGCCAAGAAGGCCTTCGACGGCAAGATGACGAACCTGTACGTCGAGGGCACCAACATGCCCGACGTGCAGTCCTCCATCGAGGCCAAGCTGCAGTCCGACTCGTCCATCGACTCGGTCGTCACGCTCGGCGCCCCGTTCGCCGCCACCGCCGTGAAGGCCAAGGAGGACGCGGGCAGCAAGGCCGAGATCGAGACCTTCGACCTCAACGACAAGGTCGCGCAGGAGCTCCAGGACGGCGACCTCGGCTTCGCCGTCGACCAGCAGCCCTACCTCCAGGGGTACGAGGCCGTGGACCTGCTCTGGCTCTACCGGTACAACGCCAATGTGCTCGGCGGCGGACAGCCGGTCCTGACGGGACCCGAGGTCGTGACCAAGGACCAGGCCGCCAAGCTTCAGGAGTACGCGAAGCGGGGGACTCGATGAGCAGCGCGACAACCACTCCGGAGAAGGCCGACGAACGGCTGGTCAAGACCTCGCCCTGGAAGAAGCTGCTCGGCCGTCCCGAACTGGGCTCGGTCATCGGCGCCGTCGCCGTCTTCATCTTCTTCGTGATCTTCGCGGACAGCTTCCTGCGGGCGACCAGCCTCGCGACGGTCCTGTACGCGTCCTCGACCCTCGGCATCATGGCCGTGCCGGTGGCGCTGCTGATGATCGGCGGCGAGTTCGACCTGTCGGCGGGCGTCATGGTCACGTCCTCGGCGCTGATCTCGTCGATGTTCAGCTACCAGATGACGGCGAACACCTGGGTGGGCGTAGGGGTCTCCCTCCTCGTCACGCTCGCCATCGGTGTCTTCAACGGCGTCATGCTGACCCGCACCAAACTCCCCAGCTTCATCATCACGCTCGGCACGTTCCTGATGCTGACGGGCATGAACCTGGGCTTCACCAAGCTGATCAGCGGCACCGTCTCCACGAAGTCGATCGCCGACATGGAGGGCTTCCAGTCGGCCAAGTCCGTCTTCGCCTCCACGTTCAGCATCGGCGGCGTCGACTTCAAGATCACGATCATCTGGTGGCTCGCCCTCGTCCTGGTGGCCACCTGGATCCTGCTCCGCACCCGCGTCGGCAACTGGATCTTCGCGGTCGGCGGTGACCTGAACGCGGCCCGCGCGGTGGGCGTCCCGGTCAACAAGACGAAGATCGGCCTCTACATGGGCGTCGCGTTCGGCGCCTGGATCTCCGGCCAGCACCTGCTCTTCTCCTACGACGTCGTGCAGTCCGGCGAGGGCGTCGGCAACGAGCTGATCTACATCGTCGCCGCCGTCATCGGCGGCTGCCTGATCACCGGGGGCTACGGCTCGGCGGTCGGCGCGGCGATCGGCGCGCTGATCTTCGGCATGACCAGCAAGGGCATCGTGTTCGCCGAGTGGAACTCGGACTGGTTCAAGTTCTTCCTCGGGGCGATGCTGCTCCTCGCGACCCTGCTCAACGCGTGGGTCCGCAAGCGCGCGGAGGCGAGCAAATGACGACGACGGACACGGCCGCGCCCCTGGTGGAGCTGGACGGGGTCAGCAAGTACTACGGCAACATCCGCGCCCTCGACGACGTCTCGCTCGTCGTCAACGCGGGCGAGATCTCCTGTGTCCTCGGGGACAACGGCGCGGGCAAGTCCACGCTGATCAAGATCATCGCGGGCCTGCACCAGCACGACGGCGGCCGGTTCGCCATCGAGGGCGAGGAGGCCCGGCTCAGCAACCCGCGCGACGCCCTGAACCGGGGCATCGCCACGGTCTATCAGGACCTCGCGGTCGTCCCGCTGATGCCGGTGTGGCGCAACTTCTTCCTCGGCTCCGAGCCCACGAAGGGGACGGGCCCCTTCAAGCGCCTGGACGTCGAGCTGATGCGGCGCACGACGCACGAGGAACTGGCCCGGATGGGCATCGACCTGCGCGACGTCGACCAGCCGATCGGCACGCTGTCCGGCGGCGAGCGCCAGTGCGTCGCCATCGCCCGCGCCGTCTACTTCGGCGCGAAGGTCCTCGTCCTCGACGAGCCGACGGCGGCGCTCGGCGTCAAGCAGTCGGGCGTGGTGCTCAAGTACGTCGCGGCGGCGCGTGACGCGGGCCTCGGCGTGGTGCTGATCACGCACAACCCGCACCACGCGTACCTCGTGGGGGACCGGTTCGTGCTGCTCAAGCGGGGCGGGATGTTCGGCAGCCACGTGCGGGACGACATCACGCTCGACGAGCTGACCCGTCAGATGGCGGGCGGCTCCGAACTGGACGACCTCCGCCACGAGCTGGAGCGGGCCCCAGTGCCGACGCATTTGGGCGGGCACGCGGCCGACGGCACCGAGAAGTAGGGCCTCCGTTCCGCGCGTGCGTGTGCGCGTTTCCGGCTCTTGCGGGCGGCTGCACGTCGCGCCGTTGGTTGCGTTCGCGCAGTTCCCCGCGCCCCTTTCAGGGGCGCGGGGAACTGCGCACGTCAACGCCGTGTGGCTGGAGTCGTCCGGTTCGGCGCGCCCCGACGCGGCGGAAAACCCGGTATGCGGCGGAGCCGATGCGTGAGGCAGAATCGCCGCAATGAGCACCTACCGCGACCTCGCACACCGTGGCAGCGCACGGGCCACCGTCCTGCGGACGGTCGGCACCCGCGAGCGCCGCTCGCACACGACGGCTCCGCGCGTACCCACCGTCGGCATCGACATCGGTGGCACGAAGGTGATGGCCGGCGTCGTCGACGCCGACGGCACCATCCTGGAGACCCTCCGCACGGAGACCCCGGACAAGTCCAAGAGCCCCAAGGTCGTCGAGGACACCATCACCGAGCTGGTGCTCGACCTCTCCGACCGCCACGACGTGCACGCGGTGGGCATCGGCGCGGCCGGCTGGGTGGACGCGGACCGCAACCGCGTCCTGTTCGCGCCCCACCTGTCGTGGCGCAACGAACCCCTGCGCGACCGCCTCGCGGGCCGCCTCGCGGTCCCCGTGCTCGTCGACAACGACGCCAACACCGCCGCCTGGGCGGAGTGGCGTTTCGGCGCCGGACGCGGCGAGGACCACCTCGTCATGATCACGCTCGGTACCGGCATCGGCGGCGCGATCCTGGAGGACGGCCAGGTCAAGCGCGGCAAGTTCGGCGTCGCGGGCGAGTTCGGCCATATGCAGGTCGTCCCCGGAGGGCACCGCTGCCCGTGCGGCAACCGCGGCTGCTGGGAGCAGTACAGCTCGGGCAACGCCCTGGTCCGAGAGGCCCGGGAGCTGGCGGCGGCCGACTCCCCGGTCGCGTACAACATCATCGAGCGGGTCCAGGGGAGCATCCCCGACATCACCGGACCGCTCATCACCGAGCTGGCCCGCGAGGGCGACGCCATGTGCGTCGAGCTGCTGCAGGACATCGGCCAGTGGCTGGGCGTCGGCATAGCGAACCTCGCGGCGGCCCTCGACCCGTCGTGCTTCGTCATCGGCGGCGGTGTGAGCGCTGCGGACGACCTGCTCATCGCGCCCGCCCGCGACGCGTTCAAGCGGCAGCTCACCGGGCGCGGCTACCGCCCCGAGGCCCGTATCGCCCGCGCCCAGCTCGGCCCCGAGGCCGGCATGGTCGGCGCTGCGGACCTGGCCCGCCTCGTCGCCCGCCGCTTCCGCCGCGCCAAGCGCCGCCGCGTGGAGCGCCACGAGCGGTACGAGCGCTACGCCCGCACCCGCAGCACGACGGGCGCGCCCGCCGACGGGGTCGAGCAGGGCTAGGTCAGCCGCAGATGCCGCAGAAAGTGACAGGAAATCCAGCCATGACCGTGCCCCGCCAGCCCCCGTCCGCGGACGAAGAGCCGCGCCCGGCCGAGGACCGCGGCCATGTGATCAAACGCCGCGTCCTCACGCTCCTGACCATCGTGCTGCTCATCGGCATCCCCGCCGGCTACCTGGTGATCTCCGCGGGCCAGAGCCGGGACAGCGGCAAGGACAAGGAGGCGAAGTACTCGGCGACCGGCCTCACCGTCGGCTGGCCGTCCAAGGTGCAGCGCCGCCTCTACCAGATCCCGGTCCCGCCGCACTCGCGCAACGTCGCCTACTACGAGACGAACAACTACAAGGTGAGCCGCCTGTACGCGCAGTTCCTCACCAGCAACAAGGGCCTCGACCAGTTCCTGGAGGAGGTCGACGCCGGCTACACGGTCGGCGACCTGGCGACCGACGACTTCGCGATCAGCGAGCGGGACCGGAAGATCGCGGGCTGGGACTTCACCGGCCCCGGCCCCTGGTACGGCCTCACGCACCACCAGGAGGACCCGTCGCCGACCCAGACGATCGTGGTGAACCGCTCCAATCCGGACCACCCGATGGTCTACGTGGTGTCGATGACGCACCCGTGACGGGGACACGGCGCGCCCGCTCTTCACGCCGCCCCCACTCCTGATCCACACCAGGAACCCGGAGTGAACACGTCACGTCCATTGTGGGGACCCGCCACCAGACGGCTCAGGCACAGTGGCTAGCGTGGCGGGTGTGAGTGACACGAAGACCCCGCGCCTGCAGTACCGATTCGACGGCCGTGACGACGACTCCGCCCCGGTGCTCATCCTCGGCCCGTCGCTCGGCACGACGTGGCACATGTGGGACCGCCAGGTGCCCGAGCTGGCCCAGCACTGGCGGGTGTTCCGCTTCGACCTGCCCGGGCACGGCGGTTCCCCCGCCCACCCGGCGGGCTCCGTCGAGGCGCTCGCGGAGCGGCTGCTCGCCACGCTCGACGAGCTGGGCATCCAGCGCTTCGGCTACGCGGGCTGCTCGCTGGGCGGCGCGATCGGCGCGGAGCTCGCGCTGCGCCACCCGGAGCGCGTCGCGTCGCTCGCCCTGATCGCGGCCTCGCCGCGGTTCGGCACCGCCGACGAGTTCCGCCAGCGCGGCGTCATCGTGCGCAGCAACGGCCTCGACCCCATCGCCCGTACGGCCCCCGAGCGCTGGTTCACGCACGGCTTCGCCACCGCGCAGCCCGCGATCACGGACTGGGCGGTGCAGATGGTCCGCACGACGGACCCGGGCTGCTACATCGCCTCCTGCGAGGCGCTCGCGGGCTTCGACGTCCGCGAGGAGCTGAGCGACATCGGCGTCCCGACGCTCGTCCTCGTCGGCTCGGAGGACCAGGTCACCGGCCCCGCCGAGGCCCGCACGCTGGTCGCCGGGATACCGGACGCCCGGCTCGCCGTGGTGCCCGGCGCCTCCCACCTGGCCCCGGTCGAACAGCCGGCGGCCGTCACGGACCTCCTCGTACGGCACTTCACCTCGGCCTGGCCGGCCGCGCACGAGAAGACCGGGCAGACCGCCATCCAGGCCGCCCCGGTCAAGCCGGTCATCGCGCCGCCGCCCCCGTCGGCCCCGCCGCGCGCGGAGATAGCGGCCGCGCAGCAGCCGGAGGCCGCGACCCGGCCCGACCCGCACGACGCGGGCCTCAAGACGCGCCGCGAGGTCCTCGGCGACGCCCACGTGGACCGGGCGCTTGCCACGGCCGACGACTTCTCCGGTGACTTCCAGGAGTTCCTCACGCGCTATGCGTGGGGCGAGATCTGGTCGCGTCCCGGGCTCGACCGCCGCACGCGCTCCTCGGTGACCCTGGCGACCCTGGTCGCGGGCGGCCACCTCGACGAGCTGGTGTTCCACACGCGGGCGGCGCTGCGCAACGGCCTCACGGCCGCGGAGATCAAGGAGATCCTGCTGCAGACCGCGGTCTACTGCGGCGTACCGGCCGCGAACGCGGCGTTCAAGGTGGCCCAGCAGGTGATCCGCGAGGAGACCACGCCCCAGGAGTGAGGCGGGGCTGAAACGGCGCGGGAGCGGGCGCAGGATGGGACGTATGAAGCTGACGAAGAAGACCCACGCCTGCGTCCGGCTCCAGAAGGACGGGCAGACGCTCGTCATCGACCCGGGCGGATTCTCCGAGGACGACGCGGCCGTCGGCGCCGACGCGATCCTCGTGACGCACGAGCACCCCGACCACTTCAACGAGGACCGGCTGCGCGCCGGGATGGAGGCCAACCCCGGCGCGCGGATCTGGACCCTGAAATCGGTCGCGGAGCAGCTCTCGGCGGCCTTCCCGGGCCGCGTCCACACGGTGGGGCACGGCGACACGTTCACGGCCGCCGGGTTCGACGTCCAGGTGCACGGCGAACTGCACGCGGTGATCCACCCGGACATCCCGCGCATCACGAACGTCGGCTATCTCGTCGACGGCGGCACGGTCTTCCACCCCGGCGACGCCCTCACCGTTCCCGACCACCCGGTCGAGACGCTGATGCTGCCCGTCATGGCGCCCTGGAACAAGATCGCCGAAGTGATCGACTACGTGCGCGAGGTCAAGCCGCGCCGCGCGTACGACATCCACGACGCGCTGCTCACGGACCTCGCCCGGCCGATCTACGACGGCCAGATCGGCGCGCTGGGCGGCACGGAGCACCTGCGCCTGGCCCCGGGCGGCTCGGCGCAGGTCTGAGGGCCGCTGCCTACTTGCCGAGCAGTTCGACGACCTCGTCCGTGGAGCCGATCTCCGCGATGCGCGGGAAGATCTTGCCGAAGCTGTGCTCGTGGGAGTCGGCGTCCGTGTCGGTCGTCGCGTCGTCGACGAGCACCAGGTTGTAGCTCAGCTCCCACGCGGAGCGGGCGGAGGACTCGACGCCGATGGACGTCGAGATGCCGCACAGCACGATCTGCGTGACGCCGCGGCGGCGCAGCTGGAGGTCCAGCTCGGTGCCGGTGAAGGCGCCCCAGTGCCGCTTGGTGATCACGATGTCGTCGCCGAGCGGGCCGAGCTCGTCGGGGAACTCGGAGAACGCGGGCGGCGGCGCCTGCGTCATGGCGCCCGCGGCGGCGCGGCCGGTCGGCAGGTCGCCGCCGTCCTGCGACCAGGCGACCTTCACACGCACGACCGGCAGGCCCTTGGCGCGGAAGGCCTCGGCGAGCTTGGCCCCGTTCTTGAGGACGTCGGCGGAGGGGTGCACGGTCGGCAGGCCGAGGATGCCGTTCTGCAGGTCGATGAGGACGAGGGCGGGGCGCTCGTCGAGGGGGGAGTTGATCGTCATGTTCGGCAGGCTAACTGTCTAACAGAAAAACTTGCAAGATTGCCTGTCGATCGCGGGCGCGGCGCCCGGCACGCGGCCCTGCCCCGGCGGGCGCGCCGCACTGTCAGTGGTGCCGGGTAGGTTGTGGGACATGCGCATTGCTACCTGGAACGTGAACTCGATCACCGCGCGGCTGCCGCGCCTCCTTGCCTGGCTGGAGAGCAGTGGCACGGACGTGCTGTGCATCCAGGAGACCAAGTGCTCGGCCGAGCAGTTCCCCGCGGACGAGCTGCGGGAGCTGGGCTACGAGTCGGCGGTGAACGCGAACGGCAGGTGGAACGGGGTGGCGCTGCTCTCCCGCGTCGGCCTGGAGGACGTGGTCAAGGGCGTCCCCGGCGACCCCGGCTACGACGGGGCGGAGGAGCCCCGCGCCGTCTCCGCGACCTGCGGCCCGGTCCGCGTCTGGTCGGTCTACGTGCCGAACGGGCGGGAGGTCGACCACGCGCACTACGCGTACAAGCTCCAGTGGTTCGAGGCCCTGAAGGCGGCGGTCGCGGGCGACGCGGCGGGCTCGCGGCCCTTCGCGGTGATGGGCGACTACAACGTGGCGCCGACGGACGACGACGTGTGGGACATCTCCCTCTTCGAGGGGGCGACGCATGTGACCCCGGCCGAGCGCGCGGCGCTCACGGCACTGCGCGAGACGGGCCTGTCGGACGTCGTGCCGCGCCCCCTCAAGTACGACCACCCCTTCACGTACTGGGACTACCGCGCGCTCGGCTTCCCGAAGAACAAGGGCATGCGCATCGACCTGGTCTACGGGAACGAGCCGTTCGCCAAGGCCGTCTCGGACGCGTACGTGGACCGCGAGGAGCGCAAGGGCAAGGGGGCATCCGACCACGCGCCGGTCGTGGTCGACCTCGACGTCTGAGGGCGGCCCGGGCCGATTGTCAGTGGCGGGCGCTAGCGTCTGCGCCCGTGACGGATCTGACGACGTATCTGACCTCGACCCAACTGGCCTACGACACGGCGGCCGGCGCCTATGCCGAGATCGTGCCCCCGCTCTTCCCGCAGGACCTGTACGCGCACGCGATGTTCGGCGTCTTCGCCGAGCGGGTGAAGCGGGCGGGCGGCGGTCCCGTGGCCGACCTCGGCTGCGGGCCGGGGCATGTGACGGCCCATCTGGACTCCCTCGGCCTGTCCGCCTTCGGCATCGACCTCTCGCCGAAGACGGTCGCCGAGGCCCGCCGCGCCCACCCCGGACTCCGGTTCGAGGAGGGCACGATGACCGGCCTCGACCTGCCGGACGGCTCGCTCGGCGGCGTCGTCGCCTGGTACTCGACGGTGCACACGCCGCCGGAGCTGCTGCCGACGGTGTTCGCCGAGTTCCACCGCGTCCTCGCCCCCGGCGGCCATCTGCTGCTCGGCTTCAAGGTGGGCGACCTGCTGCGCCACCTCGACCACGCCTACGGCCACGACCTCTCACTGGACGTCTACTGGCTGGACCCGGCGCACGTCGCCGGGCTCGTGGCACAGGCCGGTCTCCCGGTGGAGGCCGAGCTGGTCCGCGAGCCCGAGGACTACGAGCGGGCGACGCAGGGACGGCAGGCCGTCCTGATCGCCCGCAAGCCGGACGACGCTACGGCCTGAGGATCTCCAGGTCGATCGAGTCGGCCAGCGCCTTCAACCCCGGGTCGCCGGGATGCAGATGGTCCCCGCTGTCGTAGGCGGGGAGCATCCGCGCCGGGTGGGCCGGGTCGCGCACGACGGCGTCGAAGTCCAGGAAGCCGTCGAATCCCGAACCGGGGCTGCGGACAAAGGAGTTGATGGCCTCCCGCTGCTCGTCGGCGGCCGCCGTGCACAGCGCCTCGCCCTCGCACGGCGTGATGGTCGCGCCGATCACCTTCAGGCCCCGTGCGTGCGCCCGCGCCACGATCTCCCGCAGCCCCGCCTCGACCTGCGCGGCGCTCGCGCCCCAGCGCACGTCGTTCACGCCCTGGAAGACGACGACCGTCCTCGCCGAGGTCTGCGCGAACACGTCGCGGTCGAGCCGGTGCAGCGCGCTCACGCCGCCCGTGTCGGTGGAGAGCCCGTCGCCGGGGTAGCGGTCGGCGAGGACCCGGTTCGCGGAGATGCCCTCGTTGAGCACCCCGTAGTGCGGCACCTTCGACTGTGCGAGGAGCCGCGTGGCGAGCACGTTGGGCCAGCGGTGGTTCGCGTCCAGCGTCGACTTCACGCCATCCGTGATGGAGTCGCCGAGCAGCACGACGGAACCGGGGCCACCGCCCACGTCGACACCGGTGAGCAGCGGCCAGTACGAGATCGTCGAGCTGTACGCGGAGCCGTCCGCCTCCGTCGCGTGATCGCCCGTCGTGCTCACGTAGCTGCGCTGGATGGCCTGGCTGTGCACGGGCGCCGCGGTGACGGGCTCCGGCAGATGGAAGCTCACCAGAAGGTTGGCGCTCTCCGGCACGTCGAAGTCCACCGGGTCACTGAACGCCTGGCCCCCGGCCGGGAGTTGGGTGCCGGTCTTGCCGCGGAACGTCAGCGGCACCGGCTTCCCGCGCGCCGCGGCCCCCGTCCCCTGCACCGCCACCGACGCGCTCCCGATCCGCACCGGCGTCGCGGCGAAGGTGTTCTCCAGGCGGATGCGGACCTTGGGCCCGCCCGTGCTCGTGTGCACGACGAGCCGGATCGTACGGTCCGCCCACGGACCCACCGCGGTGTACCCGGCGGGCGAGGCCGACCAGCTGCCCGTCCACCCGGACGTCGCCGCGCGCACGGACAGGCCGAACACGTGCAGCGTCCCGCCGCTCGCCTTCGGCAGGTCAACGGAGGAGATCTGTCGGCCCTTGCGCACCGGCACGGTCACCGCGTACAGCCGGGTCTTCTCGGCGACCTGGCCGGCCGTCGTGTTCCGGTGCGGCAGCGCCACCGACTTGGTGGCGAGCGGCCCGGTGCGCCAGTCCGGCGCGGTGAGCGAGTACGTGGACCGTGAGCCGTCCGCGTACCGGACGACGCCGGTGCCCGCCGCGTCCCCGCCGGTCCCGGCGACCAGGAAGGCGAGCGCGTCCCCCCGCCCGCTCACCCGCACGGACTGCCCGTCCGCCCGGACGTTGTCGGGCCCGGCCCCCGCCGTCCGCGGCCAGGTCAGCCGGGCCCGGTCGATCTCCATCGCACGACCGGGGGTCCAGCCGGCGGCGGTCAGGTCCTGCGCGGACAGGGAGCTGCCCGCGCCGTCGAAGTCCGCTTCACCGGGTCGCGCGTCGTCGCTGACGGCCCGGTTGTCGAAGAGCCGCTCCAGGGGGAGCGGCCCGGGTCTGGCGGGGGCGGCGTGGGCCGCGGCGACAGGGGTGACCCCCGCGCAGACGGCCAGGATGAACGCGGCTCCCCAAATGCGTCGGCGCAAGACCGACTCCCTCCGCTTGTGTGTCCGCCGTGGTGGTTGCGGCATGAAGCTAAGGACGGGGTGATGGCCCGTCAATGTGCCGCGAGGTAAACGGGGGAGAAAGGCCGGTGTCCGGTTCCTGAACCCGTCGCGTCGCCGCCTCCGCGCGCCTGTGGTGCGGGCAGGTGGGGGGATGTCAATCTGGGCGATATGAAGATCCCTTTCGCGGCCAATTGGCACAAGAAGCGCGGTCCGGTCCACGGTGTCGCCGTGTTCCCGACCGGCGAAGACGGTGACGAGAGCGAGAGCGGGCTCGTCGAACTGCTCTCCGAGTGCGAGCTCCTGCGCTCCCACGCCGACGACGCGGGGGTCGAACTCGACGAGTCGGTGCGGTCGTTGGAGGCGCTCGACCAGCTCGTGCCGCGCTGGCGGGAGGACGAGGACACGCTGCACTGGGTGGGCAACGACGCGGGTCTCTACCTCGGCTCGGTCATGGTGCGGCACGTGTCGGGCGCCAGTTGGGTGATCTGGGACAACGGGCAGCCCGTGGTGCGGCTCGAATCGGGCCGGGAGATCGACGTCGTGGAGGCCGGGCACGAGTGGGCGGCGAGCGGCGCCCCGGAGCTCTCCCAGTTCTACGCGGAGGCCGCGGAGTCGTAGGCCGGTGGGCGTCGCCACGTAGCTGAGCCTCAAATACGGTTAATGCCCATAAGTGCGTGTCGTCTGTTAAGTCCCATGTAAGCGTGGATAGTTTGCGCGGACCGACACAGCTGAAAGTGGGCAGGGACTGCCGATGGCCGTCGATCCGTTGATCGAGCTGCGAGACGTCAACAAGTACTACGGGGAGCTGCATGTCCTTCAGGACATCGACCTCACCGTCGGCAAGGGGGAGGTGGTGGTGGTCATCGGCCCTTCGGGGTCGGGCAAATCGACGCTCTGCCGGACGATCAACCGTCTGGAGACCATCGAGTCCGGAACGATCCGGCTCGACGGACAGCCGCTCCCCGAGGAGGGGAAGGCGCTCGCGCAGCTGCGGGCCGAAGTGGGCATGGTCTTCCAGTCGTTCAACCTCTTCGCGCACAAGACGGTGCTGCAGAACGTCTCACTGGCCCAGCTGAAGGTCAGAAAGCGCAAGAAGGACGAGGCCGACAAGCGCTCCCGTGAGCTGCTCGAACGGGTCGGACTCGCCGCCCACGCGGACAAGTTCCCCGCGCAGATGTCCGGCGGCCAGCAGCAGCGCGTGGCCATCGCCCGCGCCCTCGCCATGGACCCCAAGGCCCTCCTTTTCGACGAGCCGACCTCGGCGCTCGACCCGGAGATGATCAACGAGGTCCTCGAGGTCATGCAGCAGCTCGCGCGCGACGGCATGACGATGGTCGTGGTCACCCACGAGATGGGCTTCGCGCGCACCGCCGCCGACCGCGTCGTCTTCATGGCGGACGGAAAGATCGTGGAGGACCGCAACCCCGAGGAGTTCTTCACGCACCCGGAGAGCGAGCGCGCCCGGGACTTCCTCTCCAAGATCCTGAAGCACTGACCGGGGGAGCGCACCACCACATGATCGCCAAGTCGCTACGGCTGCTCGCCGCGCTCGCGGTGACGGCCCTGGCCGCCACCGCCTGCGGCAAGGAGGGCAGCCCACCCGTCAAGGGCCCGTCCGCCGCCGAGCTCCCGCAGTACAAGATCGCGCAGGGTTTCTCGCTGCCCGACTCGCCGACCTGGAAGAAGGCGGAGCGGCGCGGCCACTTCATCGTCGGGGCCAAGGAGGACCAGCCCTACCTCGGCGAGAAGAACCCCGCGGACGGCACGTACACGGGCTTCGACATCGAGATCGCCAAGATGGTCTCGGCCTCCCTCGGGCTCGACCCGAAGAAGATCCGCTTCAAGACCATCGCGTCGGCGAACCGCGAGACGGCCCTGCAGAACGGGCAGATCGACTACTACGTCGGCACGTACACGATCAACGACATGCGCAAGAAGCTCGTCGGCTTCGCGGGCCCGTACTACATGGCGGGTCAGTCGCTGCTCGTGCGCAGCGACGAGGAGGACATCAAGGGGCCCGACGACCTCGCGGGCAAACGCGTCTGCTCGGCGGCCGGCTCCACGCCGTACCAGCGGATCAAGTCGGACTACCCGAAGGCCGAGCTCGTCGCGTACGACACGTACTCGATCTGCGTCGACAACCTGCTGACCTACCAGGTCGACGCGGTCACCACCGACGACGCGATCCTGCTCGGCTACGCGGCCAAGGTGCCCGAGGAGATGAAGCTAGTCGGCAAGCCGTTCTCCGAGGAGCCGTACGGCATCGGCGTCCCGAAGAAGGACAACGCGCTGCGGTTCGCCATCAACGACGCGCTGGAGGCCCGCCAGAAGAACGGTGACTGGAAGAAGGCCTACGACGCGACGCTCGGCCTCTCCGGAGAACCGGCCCCGAAACCGCCCGCCATCGACCGCTACCCGGCGAACTGAGGAGGCGTCCCATGAATGTCCTGACCGACAACATCGAGCTGTACTGGAAAGGCTTCCTCGGCACCGTCGAGCTCACCGTCTTCGCCTCGATCCTGGCGCTGGTGCTCGGCTTCCTCATGGCCTCGTTCCGGGTCGCGCCCGTCGGCTCCTTCCGAGCCTTCGGCACCGCCTGGGTCACGGTCCTGCGCAACACCCCGCTGACGCTGCTGTTCTTCGCGGTGCTGCTCGGCCTGCCGCGCTTCGGCCTGGTGCTGCCCTTCACCGTCTTCGCGATCCTCGCGCTCGGCTGCTACACCTCCGCGTTCATCTGCGAGGCGGTGCGCTCCGGCATCAACACGGTGCCCAAGGGGCAGGGCGAGGCGGCCCGCAGCCTCGGCATGACCTTCGGCCAGACCCTGACCCACGTCATCCTGCCGCAGGCCTTCCGGTCCGTGATCCCGCCGATCGGCTCCACGCTCATCGCGCTCGCCAAGAACTCCGCGATCGCGGGCGCCTTCAGCGTCGTCGAGCTGCTCGGCACCTACAAGACGCTCAGCGAGCTCGGCTACAACATCATCTGGACCTTCGTCTGGATCGCGATCGGATACCTGATCATCACGCTCGCCATCAGCGCCCTGTTCAACTTCCTCGAGAAGCGCTGGGGGTTCGCCCGATGAAGGCCCTGCGGCACGACGCCACCGCCCTCTACGACATCCCGGGCCCGAAGACCGAACGCCGGCACAAGCTGTACGGGCTGCTCTCGACGCTCATCGTGCTCGCCCTGGTCGCCTGGATCCTCTACCTGCTGTTCGACACCGACCAGTTCACGTACACGAAGTGGATGCCCTTCGAGTACACGGGCATCCAGGAACTGCTCCTGCGCGGGCTCGGCAACACGCTCAAGGCCTTCGCCATGGCGGCCGTCCTGTCGCTCGTGCTCGGCACGCTGCTGGCCGTGGGGCGGCTCTCGGACCACAAGCCGGTGCGCTGGCTCGCGACGCTGTTCGTCGAGTTCTTCCGCGCCATGCCGGTCCTGGTGATGATCTTCTTCATCTACGTGGCACTGAAGATGGAGCCGCTGGCCGCGCTCGTCGCGGGCCTGACGCTCTACAACGGCTCCGTGCTCGCCGAGGTGTTCAGATCGGGCATCAACGCGGTGGAGCGCGGACAGCGCGAGGCGGCGTACGCGCTGGGCATGCGCAAGACGCAGGTCATGACGCATGTGCTCGTCCCTCAGGCGGTGCGGGCCATGCTGCCCGCCATCATCAGCCAGTTGGTGGTGGCGCTGAAGGACACGTCGCTCGGGTATCTCATCACCTACGAGGAGTTCCTCCACGCCGGAAAACTGATCGCTTCCAACCTCGACTACGATTTGCCCTTCATCCCTGTGGTGATGGTGATCTCGCCGATCTACATCGGGATGTGCATGGTGCTGTCCTGGTTCGCCCAATGGGTGGCCAAGCGCCAGCGGCGCAACCCCAAGACGGAGGCGGCCGATGTCGCCCCGGCCGAGCCAGGGACGCTGCTGCCAGGTACGCAGTAGCCGAAACGAAAGCATCGGCCCGTCCCCGCCCAGCGGCAGCCGGAGATCACTGCTTCACGAAGTTCGTGTGTTCGTGGGGGAGAAGGTCAGCTGCAGCGTGCCGGTCGGGACGTGCCTGCTTGCCGAGGATGAGCGGGCCCTTGTCGCATTCGTACGCGACGGGGGCACCGCTCTCCTTGGTTTCACGGCCTATTTGGCGCGGTGCGCGGCGCGGCCGCCGCCATTGGCCGGCGCCGCGGGCAGCGGGGACTCCGCCGCCTTCGTGACATCGGCCACCACCTCGACGACGTCCGGACCGTACGCCCCGGAGTTCACGACCTTCAGCAGCAGGACGAAGGAGTTGTTGCCGTGCTTGCGGGCGAGCCGCTCGTGGTGGCGGGCGAGATAGCGGGTGGCGGCCTGGTTGGTGATGGGCAGCTGGCCGCAGAACAGAAAGACCGGCCTCGCCTCGGGGGTGGCGGGACCGGCGGTCAGACGGGCCAGGAGGACGTACTCGGTTCTGCTCGGCTCCAGACGGTAGCGCTCGGAGCCGATCTGGAAGGCGCCGCGGTCGGGGCCCGGCTCGGGGTCGGTGTTCACACGGATGCCGGGCAGCAGGCTCACCATGTGCGCGGCCATGCGTCTGTTGGAGGCGGGACCGCCCACGCAGAACTCCGTACGCTCCCCGAAGCCCTGCTGCGCGGTGTCGTGGGCGACGACCTGGGCGTGCGCGTTGCAGTCCTTGATGAGCGCGGAGAGTTCGAGGAGGGCGAAGACGTCGTGACGCTTCACCGTCAGCTCGGGGCCGCCCGCGTCGCGGTTCACGACGAGCAGCGACTCGGAGTTGTCGGGCAGCCCGAAGAAGGCCTGCTTGCGGCGGAGCTTGCGCTTCCACACATAGGTGCGGCAGAGCCAGCCCAGCGAGGCGCTGATGCCCGCCGCGATCAGGCCGAGGACGATATTGCGCACGTCTTCAGTCATGGGGGCGCACTCTAGCGGGATGTTCGACCGGGGTTCGAGGGGGTCCTGACGGCGCGGTCCGCTCAAGTTACGCTGCGCTGACGCCTGTTGACCGGAGGTACTGATGAGACGTTCAGTTGTACGGAATCTGTCGGTCTTCGCCGCACTCGGCAGCATGGTGGCGGTTGGTGCCGCGGCTCCGCCTTCGTCCGCTTCCCGTACGCCCGTGAAGGAGCCGGTCGCGGTCGGCTCCGGCGGCGCCGTGGCGAGCGTCGACGCGGACGCGTCCGCGGCCGGCATCGAGGTGCTGAGGAACGGGGGCAACGCGGTGGACGCCGCCGTCGCCACCGCGGCCGCCCTCGGGGTGACCGAGCCGTACTCGTCCGGGGTCGGGGGCGGCGGCTACTTCGTCTACTACGACGCCAAGTCCCGCAAGGTGCACACCATCGACGGCCGCGAGACGGCGCCGCTGACGGCAGGATCCGACCTCTTCCTGGAGAACGGCAAACCGCTCGCCTTCAACGACGCGGTCACCAGCGGGCTGAGCGTGGGCACGCCGGGCACGCCGGCCACGTGGCAGTCGGCGCTCGACGCGTGGGGGAGCAAGGGGCTCGCCTCCGTGCTGAGGCCCGCCACGAAGCTGGCGAGCGACGGATTCACCGTCGACGACACGTTCCGCTCGCAGACCGCGTCGAACGAGGCCCGGTTCCGCAACTTCCCGGACACGGCGAAGCTGTTCCTGCCGGGCGGGAAGCTCCCCGAGGTCGGCTCGACGTTCAAGAACCCCGACCTGGCGCGCACGTACGAGCAGTTGGGCCGGGACGGGACCGGGGCGGTGTACCGCGGCGCCATCGGCAAGGACGTCGTGAAGACGGTCAACAAGCCGCCGGTCGACCCGGCGTCCGGGTACAACGCGCGGCCCGGGAAGCTGTCGGCGAAGGACCTCGCGGCGTACGGCACCAAGTTCCAGGCGCCGACGCGGACCTCGTACCGGGGGCTCGGGGTCTACTCCATGGCGCCGTCCTCGTCCGGTGGCACGAGTGTCGGCGAGGCGCTCAACATCCTGGAGAACACCGACCTGTCGAAGGCGTCCGAGGCCCGGTATCTGCACCGGTTCATCGAGGCGAGCCGGGTGGCGTTCGCCGACCGGGGGCGCTGGGTGGGCGACCCGGCGTTCGAGGACGTGCCGACGAAGGGGCTCCTGTCGCAGAGGTTCGCGGACTCGCGCGAGTGCCTCATCAAGGACGACGCGGTGCTCAAGAGCCCGCTCGCGCCGGGGGACCCGAGGAATCCTGGCAAGTGCGGCAAGGCCGGGGACAAGGCGGCGCCCACGACGTACGAGGGTGAGAACACGACGCACCTCACCGCGGCGGACAAGTGGGGCAACGTCGTCGCGTACACCCTCACCATCGAGTCGACCGGCGGCAGCGGGATCACGGTGCCGGGGCGCGGGTTCCTGCTCAACAACGAGCTGACGGACTTCTCGTTCGCGCCGGCGAACCCGGAGGTGCACGACCCGAACCTGCCCGGGCCCGGGAAGCGGCCGCGGTCCTCTATCTCGCCGACGATCGTGCTCGACAAGTCGGGCAAGCCCGTGGTCGCGGTCGGGTCGCCGGGCGGCGCGACCATCATCACGACGGTGGCGCAGACGCTCACGGGGTTCATCGACCGGAGGCTGCCGCTGGTCGACGCGATCGCGGCGCCGCGGGCGAGTCAGCGGAACGCGGCGCAGACGGAGTTGGAACCGGGCCTGTACGACAGCGCGCTTCGCGGGAAGCTGGAGGCCATCGGCCACGCGTTCAAGGAAAACCCGGAGATCGGGGCGGCGACGGGCGTGCAGAGGTTGGCCGGCGGGAAGTGGCTTGCGGCGGCGGAGAAGGTTCGGCGGGGTGGGGGTTCGGCGATGGTCGTGTCACCGGGAAAGTAGCTGAGGTCGCGGGGCTCTGCCCCGGACCCCGCGCCTCAATCGCCGGCGGGGCTTGATTTGGTCGACCATCTCAAGCCCCTGCGGCGATTGAGCAGCGGGGTCCGGGGCGGAGCCCCGTGGGCGCAACGCCGTTGCCGCGGGACCTAGCGTGCCGTCAGGACCCGGGGGCCGGCCTCCGTGATCGCCACGGAGTGTTCCGCGTGGGCCGCCCGGGACGCGTCGTTCGTGCGGAGGGTCCAGCCGTCGGGGGCCTCGTGATAGCCGTCGCCACCGCCGCCGATGACCATGGGCTCGATGGCCAGGGCCATGCCGTGCCGCAACCGCATCCCGCGACCCGCCCGCCCCTCGTTCGGCACCGGCGGGTCCTCGTGCATCCGGCGCCCGATCCCATGGCCGCCGAACCCTTCGGGAATCCCGTACCCCGCCTCCCGGCACACCGTCCCGATCGCATGCGCGATGTCCCCGATCCGGTTGCCGACGACCGCCGCCGCGATCCCGGCCGCGAGCGCCCGCTCCGCCGTCTCGATCAGCCGTACGTCCTCGGGCCGCGCCCTGCCGACCGTAAAGCTGATCGCGGAGTCCCCGGCCCAGCCGTCGAGCTCCGCCCCGCAGTCGATCGACACCAGGTCCCCGTCCCGCAGCCGGTACCCGGTCGGGATGCCGTGCACGATCGCGTCGTTCACGGACGCGCAGATCACCGCGGGGAACGGCGTCGGCGCGAAACTCGGCCGATAGCCGAGGAACGGCGACGTGGCCCCCGCCTTCCGCAGCACCTCGCGCGCCACCTCGTCAAGGTCCAGCAGGCTCACGCCCACCGCCGCATGCTCCCGCACCGCGGTGAGCGCGTCGCCCACGACCCGCCCCGCCTCCCGCATCGCGTCGATCGATGTGTCCGTCTTCAGTTCCACCATGCCAATAACTATACCGGTATTTAAATCCGGTACGGAAATTGGTGCCTCGGGTAGGATGGGTGCATGGTCCGAACCCCCTTGACCCCCGAAGAGCGCGAGCGCGGCGAGCGCCTCGGCCGCCTGCTGCGCGAGGCGCGGCTCGGGCGCAGCATGACCGAGGTGGCCGCGGGCGCGGGCGTCTCCGTCGAGACGCTGCGCAAGATCGAGACGGGCCGGGCGCCCACCCCCGCCTTCTTCACGGTCGCCGCCCTCGCCCGGGAGCTGGGGCTTTCCATGGACGAGCTGGTGACGCACTGCGCGCTCGTGCCCGCCTGACCGCTACCGGTGTCCACCCCGAAAAGAGCGCGTAGCACCCCCGTAACACGCGAGGTGTTTGCTTCCGGAGCGTAAGGCTCCAAGAGGGCGGGCACGAGGGCGCGACGATCGGCGGGGCGCGTGGCGGACGTGGGACAACTCCCGGACCGGGTGAAGGACTTCGCGACATATCTGCAAGGCCTCAACGCCCGGCTCGACCAGCGCGCCGGTTGGTGCGGCGTCTTCTGGCAGCGGGATCCGGAGGGCATGCGGGCCTGTCTCGACGGCAGTGAAGTGCCTCCGTGGGACGTGGTGGAGTCGCTGCTGAAGGACCTCGCCGCGGCGCTCGGTGCCGAGCACGCCGAGCGTGAGGCGGCCCGCGCCCATGCCCTGTACCGCGCGTCCGCACGCGCCCACGACACCGGACCCGGCGGGCGCGCGCTGCTCGCCGACCGGATGGACGTGATGGCCCGCGAGCAGCGGTACGCGGCGCGTCGCCTCCAGGAACTCGGCGCCCGCCTCGACTCCGTCACCGACCAGGAGGAGGCCGAAGCCGTCCGTCGCGACCTGGCGTGGGCACACGACGACCACGGGCGGGCGACCGCGCGCATCGTCGAACTCGGTGCGAGACTGGCGGAGTTGGGGCCCGACCCCGCGCTCTCGGAAGTGCCCGCGCCGCCCCCTGCCCCCGTTCCTGCTCCTGCTCCCGCTCCCGTCAAGGAACGCAAGCGCCGCTCCCGGGGCAGCGCCCGCTTCGCCGGGATGCCGACGGAGGAACCGGGGGCGGGGCCCGCGACTGGTTCGGATCACGCCCCTGCCACCCCCACCGGCGCCCGCTTCGCCGGTGCCGCGCCCGGCACGGACGCGCCCACGACCCCCGCCCCGCCCCCGGTCGACGCCACCGCGCACGCCGACGTCGCGGACATGGTCGCCCTTCTCGTCGGCCATCGCGTCGAGGGCCGCAGCGGCGAGGCGCACATGGTCCTCGTGGGTGCGGCCGCCGGTCCCGCCGGTCATCTCCCGCTCTACGCCCGGGAGTTGACGAGCGCCGGGCTCGCCGCCGACTGGGCCACCCTGCTGTGGGAGGTCGCGTCACTGCCGCCCGACCGCCTGGTCGCCGCCGTCGACGCGCTGGTCGCGGCCGGCCGGCCCGGCGACGGGCAGCAACTGTTGCGCCAGGGCATCGGCAGCCCGCCCGCCGAGTTCGGTGCCGCGGTGCACCGGCTCGACGAGGACGGCCGCCACCGCGAGGCCCGCACACTCCTGGACGCGTACGTCCGCGGCCGCACACCCGAGGACGCTGCCCACAGCGCGAGCGCCGCCCCCGACCGGCTCGTCCCGCTCCTGCTCGACGCGGCGCGCCGGGTCTCCGACGAGCGGTACCGGGACGTGCTCCACGCCCTGCGCGTCGCGGGCCTCGCGCACTGAACCGTCACCCGCACGAGTGTCCGGGCCGCCCCGATCCAGCGGGTTGCCGACGATGGCCTTGGCAAGGTCTCCCGTGAGGCTTACGTTCGTCCCTCTACCGCCGCTCTACGTGCGTAGAGGCGACTGGGCAGGGACATACCTGCGTAGAGACGTAAGGAAGAAGGAGTGCTGCCGATGACCACCCCCTCCCGAGCCTCTCTGCACGACCGCCACCGCGACGTCCTGCCGGACTGGCTGGCCCTGTACTACGACGACCCGATCGAGCTCACGCACGGCGAGGGCCGGCACGTCTGGGACGCCGAGGGCAACAAGTACCTCGACTTCTTCGGCGGCATCCTCACGACGATGACGGCGCACGCCCTGCCCGAGGTCACCAAGGCGGTGAGCGAACAGGCCTCCCGCATCGTCCACTCGTCGACGCTCTACCTGAACCGGCCGATGGTCGAACTCGCCGAGCGTGTCGCCCAGTTGTCCGGCATCCCCGACGCCCGCGTCTTCTTCACCACGTCCGGCACCGAGGCCAACGACACGGCGCTGCTGCTCGCCACCGCGTACCGCCGCTCGAACCAGATCCTGGCGATGCGCAACAGCTACCACGGCCGCTCGTTCTCCGCGGTCGGCATCACCGGCAACAAGGGCTGGTCGCCGACGAGCCTGTCGCCGCTCCAGACGCTGTACGTGCACGGGGGCGTGCGCGGCCGAGGCCCCTACGCCCACCTGTCCGACGCCGAATTCATCGAGGCCTGCGTCGCGGACCTGCGGGACATGCTCGGCCAGACCCGGGGCAACGTCGCGGCGCTCATCGCCGAACCCATCCAGGGCGTCGGCGGCTTCACCTCCCCGCCCGACGGCCTGTACGCCGCGTTCCGCGAGGTCCTGCGCGAGCACGGCATCCTGTGGATCTCGGACGAGGTGCAGACCGGCTGGGGCCGCACCGGCGAGCACTTCTGGGGCTGGCAGGCGCACGCGCGGTCCGGGCCGCCGGACATCCTGACCTTCGCCAAGGGCATCGGCAACGGCATGTCGATCGGCGGCGTCGTCGCCCGCGCAGACGTCATGAACTGCCTCGACGCCAACTCCATTTCGACGTTCGGCGGCTCGCCGATCACCATGGCCGCGGGCCTCGCCAACCTCTCGTACCTCCTGGAGCACGACCTCCAGGGCAACGCCCGGCGGGTCGGCGGACTCCTCATCGAGCGCCTCCGCGCCATCGCCGCGAGCGCGCCCGGTGTACGGGAGGTGCGGGGGCGCGGACTGATGATCGGCATCGAGCTGGAGAACCCGGGCCCCGGCCCCGACGCGGCGCAGGTCATCGAGTCCTGCCGCGAACAGGGGCTGCTGATCGGCAAGGGCGGCGGCCACGATTCGAGCGTCCTGCGGATCGCTCCGCCGATGACCTTGACGGTGGCGGAGGCGGAGGAAGGGGCTGCAATCTTGGAGCGGGCGTTGCACGGTTCGGCGTAGGAGTGGTCCCGGCCTCGGGGCTCTGCCCCGGACCCCGCTGCTCAAACGCCGCAGGGGCTTGATTGATCAAGCCCCTCTGCACGGAGGTCGCCGCACATGTCCGCGCACACCCTCACCGTCCGCCAGATACTCGACCTGGACCGCATCGCCGCCGGCCAACCGGAGGTGGTCGCCGGGGTCGAGCACCTCGACCGCGCCGTGCGGTGGGTGCACGTCGCCGAGGCCGCGGACGTGGGGGTGATGCTCAGCGGCGGCGAGATGATCCTCACCACGGGCGTCCTGCTCGCGGACGACGAGCGGCTGCAGGCCGAGTACATCGACTCCCTGCACCGCGCGGAGGCCGCCGCCCTCGTCCTGGGGCTCGGCCGCGCGTTCCCGTCCTCCCCGGAGGGCATGCGGCGCGCCGCCGAACGGCACGGGTTGCCCATGGTGGTGCTGCACCGCCCGTTCCCCTTCGCCGAGTTGACGGAGGAGGTGCAGTCCCGGCTCGTACGGAGGAAGTTCGCCGCCGTCAGCCTCTCCGAGGGCATCCGCACGGCGCTGAACGCGCTCATCACGTCCGGCGCCCCGCTGCAGGCCCTGCTCGACGAGATCGCCGCGCACAGCGGCTGTCCCGTCGTCCTCGCCAACCTCGCGCACCGCGTCCTCGCCACGGCCGGCGAACACCCTGCCGTGGACGACGTGTTGCGCGACTGGGGCCGCATCGCGCGGCAGCCCGGCGGGATCGACGGGGAGGGCTGGATCCGCGCGGAGCTCGGCGGCCGCGGCGAACGCTGGGGCTCCGTCGTGCTGTGCGGGTACCGCGGCGACGGCGCGTCCGGGCGGCTGCTCGCGGACCGGGCGGCGGAGGCCCTGGTCCTGCACCATCTGCTGTCCGGGTCCGGGCCGAGCTGGGAGGAGCAGTCGGCCCGCTGTCTGCTCGCCGATCTGCTCGCGGGCGGCGCCCCGGCCCGCCTGCTTCCCCGCGCCCGCGCGGCGGGACTCCCGGTGAACCGCCGCACCTTCCTCCCTCTCGTCGTACGCGACACATCATCGGCTCAACTCGACCGGCTCCTGCGCCTCTTGGGTCTCACCGGCCTCGTGGCGGAACTCGCCGAGCGCTCCACCGCCGTCCTCCTCAGCCTCGCCCGCGACCAGGCGCCCGCCGCCCTCGCCGCGCACTTCGCGGACCGGCTGCGCGCGGAGAGCGGCGACGCGCGGGCCCTCGTCGCGGCGGGCCCCGCCCGCGCCGCCTGGGACGACGTGCCGGAGGCGCTGCGCGAGGCGCTGCACGTCGCCGACGCCGCCACCGGTGCGCCGCCCGGCCTCCCGCCGGTGGTCCGCATGGGTGACGTACGGCTGCGCGGCCTCGTACGGCAGTTGCGCGACGATCCCCGCGTACAGGCCTTCTCGGAACGGGAGTTGGACGCCATCCTGGCCTCGGAGGACGCCGCCGAGCTCCTCCCGGTCCTGCGCGCCCACCTCACCACCGGCCGCAACAAGTCCCGCACCGCCCAGCTCACCCATATGAGCCGCCCGGCCCTCTACCGCCGCCTGGAGTCCATCGAGAAGCTGCTCGGCGTCGACCTCGACGACTTCGAGCAGGCCGCGTCCGTCCATCTGGCCCTGCTCGCGCACGACGCGCAGTCGGGGCCGTGACACGGTGCAACGCCCGCGGCCCCGCGCGTGACACGCTGCGACTCGGCCGGCGGGCGCACGCCCCCTACCGTCTGAGCCAGCACCGCCCGAGCCATCGAAGAACCTTGGAGGTCCCGATGAGCCCCGTGATCCGCGCCGCGATCTTCCAGACCGCATGGACCGGCGACAAAGAGTCCATGATCAAGGTGCATGAGCAGGCGGTCCGCGACGCCGCCGCCCAGGGCGCCCAGGTCCTCTGCTTCCAGGAGCTGTTCTACGGCCCCTACTTCTGCCAGGTACAGGACGCGAAGTTCTACGAGTACGCCGAGTCCGTGCCGGACGGCCCGGTCGTCCAGCGCTTCCAGGCCCTCGCCCGCGAGCACGGCATCGTCCTCGTCCTGCCCGTGTACGAGGAGGAGCAGCCCGGCGTCCTCTACAACACGGCCGCCGTGATCGACGCCGACGGCAGCTATCTCGGCAAGTACCGCAAGACGCACATCCCGCAGGTCAAGGGCTTCTGGGAGAAGTTCTACTTCCGCCCGGGCAACAGCGGCTGGCCGGTCTTCGACACCGCCGTCGGCAAGATCGGCGTCTACATCTGCTACGACCGGCACTTCCCGGAGGGCTGGCGCGCGCTCGGCCTCGAAGGCGCCCAGATCGTCTTCAACCCGTCGGCGACTTCGCGAGGTCTGTCCCGCTACCTGTGGCAGCTGGAGCAGCCGGCGGCGGCCGTCGCCAACGAGTACTTCGTCGGCGCCATCAACCGCGTCGGCGTCGAGGAGTACGGCGACAACGACTTCTACGGCACGTCGTACTTCGTCGACCCCGAGGGCCAGTTCGTGGGCGAGGTCGCCGACGACAAGGCGCCCGAGCTCGTCGTCCGCGAGCTCGACCTGGCGAAGCTGCGCGAGGTCCGCGACCGCTGGCAGTTCTACCGCGACCGCAACCCGCAGGCGTACGAGCCGCTGACCCGTCCGTAACCACCCGTACCTCTGGAGGAGCACATGAGCGCCGTCCGTACGGTCGTCCGCGGCGGACTCGTCGTCACCGCCGCCGACGAGATGCACGCCGACGTCCTCATCGAGGACGGCCGTGTCGTGGCCCTCGCGGCCACGGGAAGCGACACCGCCGCGTCCTGGACGGACGCGCGCACCATCGACGCCGCGCAGAAGTACGTCATCCCCGGCGGCGTCGACGGACACACCCACATGGAGATGCCCTTCGGCGGCACCTACGCCGCCGACACCTTCGAGACCGGCACACGGGCCGCGGCCTGGGGCGGCACCACGACCATCGTCGACTTCGCCATCCAGACGGTCGGCCGCTCCCTGCGCGAGGGCCTCGACGCCTGGTACGCCAAGGCGGACGGCCAGTGCGCCATCGACTACGGCTTCCACATGATCGTCTCCGACGTCCACGACGAGACGCTCAAGGAGATGGACCTCCTCGTGGGGGAGGGGGTGACGTCCTTCAAGCAGTTCATGGCGTACCCGGGCGTCTTCTACTCCGACGACGGGCAGATCCTGCGGGCGATGCAGCGGGCCGGTGAGAACGGCGGCCTGATCATGATGCACGCGGAGAACGGCATCGCGATCGACGTCCTGGTCGAGCAGGCCCTCGCCCGCGGCGAGACCGATCCGCGCTTCCACGGCGAGGTCCGCAAGTCCCTCCTGGAGTCGGAGGCGACGCACCGCGCGATCAAGCTGGCGCAGGTGGCGGGCGCGCCGCTGTACGTGGTGCACGTGTCGGCGCAGGAGGCGCTCGCGGAGCTGGCGCGCGCCCGCGACGAGGGCCTGCCGGTGTTCGGCGAGACCTGTCCGCAGTATCTGTTCCTGTCGACGGACAACCTCGCGGAGCCGGACTTCGGGGGTGCGAAGTACGTGTGCAGCACGCCGCTGCGGCCGAAGGAGCACCAGGCGGCGCTCTGGCGTGGCCTGCGCACGAACGACCTCCAGGTCGTCTCCACCGACCACTGCCCGTTCTGCTTCAGCGGGCAGAAGGAACTGGGCCGCGGCGACTTCTCGAAGATCCCGAACGGCATGCCGGGCGTCGAGAACCGGATGGACCTGCTGCACCAGGCCGTGGTCGACGGTCACATCTCGCGTCGCCGCTGGATCGAGATCGCCTGCGCCTCGCCGGCGCGGATGTTCGGCCTATACCCGAAGAAGGGCACGATCGCGCCGGGCGCGGATGCGGACATCGTGATCTACGATCCGGCCGCCGAGCAGACGATCTCCGCCGACACCCACCACATGAACGTCGACTACTCGGCGTACGAGGGGAAGCGCATCACGGGTCGGGTGGAGACGGTGCTGTCGCGGGGCGAACCGGTGATCAGCGAGCGGAAGTTCACGGGGCGTGCGGGGCACGGTGTGTACATGCCGCGGGGGACCTGCCAGTACCTGTCCTGACAGGGGGCGGCGTCACGTGAGGCGGACGCCGTGCCGTGCCAGATAGGCGACCGGGTTCACGTCCGAGCCGTACCCGCGGCGCGCACGGATCTCGAGGTGGAGGTGTGGGCCGGTGGCGCGTCCTGTGCTGCCGCTGTCCGCGATGCGCATGCCAGGGGTGACCCGGGCCCCCGGGCGGGTCCGGATGCGGCTGAGGTGTCCGTAGACGGCGTAGCGACCGTCCGACATCCGGATGGTCACCGCCTTGCCGTAGTCGCCCGACCGCTTGGCCAGCACGACGGTGCCCGCGCGGACGGCGAAGACCGGCGTCCCCTCGGGCACCGCGAGGTCGATCCCCGTGTGGTGCCCCGCCTGCCAGTTGCCGCGCACTCCGTAGCGGGCGGAGACGCGGTAGCGCCGATGGAGGGGCATGGCGGCGGGCCGGGGCGGCCCCATGGGAACAGGGGAGTGGGCGGCGGCGTCGGGCGCCAGGCACGTGGTGAGCGCACCGCCGATCAGGGCTGTGGACAGGCCGAGGACGCGACGCCGTGTGAAGTCCGCGGCCGGTGTGCTGTGCTCGTGAGAAGCCATGACCGACAGGTCACCCTCGCTGGGGACCGCCCGCATCTCCGCGGGAACCATACAGGTGAGCGGGTGCCGCTAACGGGCGATGCGCTCCGTTCGTGTGTGGCGGTACGCGTGCCGGTAGTCGGAGGTCTCCGGGTCCACGGTGTACGCGTCGGTGACCACGCGGTCGGCGTTGATCGAGAGCATCATGAAGCCGAGGGTGTCGTAGGCCGCCCAGAACTCCGTGTTGTCGGCCTGGTTGCCCTTCCCGCCGGTCTTCGCGGCCGCGCCGCAGACGATCTGCTGGGTGCCGTGGTGGTCGGCGCCGGTGTCCAGGATCTGGAGCGTGTGGTCGTGGCCGGAGAGGATGAACTCGGCCTTGCCGCAGACCACTTCCTCGTACAGTTCCTTGACGTGCTTCCCGCTCATGTAGTCGCCGCAGGTGACACCCTCGTACGCGCCCGCGTTGCCGTGCGCGCCGTTGTTGCGCAGCGGGTGGTGGGCGAAGACGAACTTCCAGCGGGCGCGGGAGGCGGCGAGTGCGTCGGCCAGCCAGGCGCGCTGCTTGTGGGCGAAGGGGCCGTCCCAGTGGTACTCGGGGTCGGTCTGCAGGACGTACGAGGAGAGTGGCGTCGTGTCGATGGCGAAGAACTCGGCGACGGGGGCCTGTTGGGGGACGGCCACGCGGTAGTGGCGGTCGGGCATGTTCCAGCGGGCCGAGTGCCGGTGGTAGGCGATCTCGTGGTCGCCGCGGGAGGGGCGGCCACCGCTGCCGGGGATGATGCCGCTGGTGTCGTGGTTGCCGAGCACCATCAGCCAGGGGACGTCGATGCCCTTGTTGGGCTCCTCGAACTTGGTGGTGAACTCGTCGTCCAGGTCGTCCTCGGGGCCGTTCTCGTAGATGTTGTCGCCGAGCCCGATCGCGAGGTCGACACCGCGCTTCGCGCACAGCTTGCGTGCGGCGGCCGCGACGGCGAACTGGTCGGGCGTGCCGGTGCCGGCGTCGCCCGTGATCAGCACGTTCAGCTCGGCCTTGTCCGGCATGGGGAACTTGGCCACGCCGTTCTCGGCCGCCAGCGCCTGCCGGCCGAACGCGCCGAGGGCGACGGCGGTGCCGACGCCGCCGACCCCCGCGAGCATCGCGCGCCTGCTGATTGCCTGCGACTGCATCCTGTGTCTCCGTCTCCGGGGGCCGGACGGGCTGGGAAGGTGCAGTGAATCCCGGTGGCACCGCGAGGGCCAGGTTACTGACCGGTTACTTACGTCACACTCGCTGGTTACCGAATGGTAACTCCGCGTAGGCTCCTCCGAGTTTTGCCTGCTCCACAACGACTGTTGCCCCCAACGACAGAGAGGATCCCCGTCCGGATGAGCGCCGTACGCAGACGCCGCAGGACACTGCTTCCGCTGGCCCTGGCCTTCGTCACCGCCGCCCTGGGAACCGCGGGCTCCGCGGCCGCCGCCCAGGGTGCCGCACCCGCCGAGGAGTCCGGCCATCAGCGCCCCACCTGGGCCATCGCCCACCGGGTCCTCACCACTCAGGGGGTGACCGCGGCTCTCCGGGACGGCGCCAACGCGCTGGAGATCGACGCCACGGCCTGGAAGGAAGGCTGGTGGGCGGATCACGACGGCACGCTCACCAGCTACGGCGACACGATGGCCGCCATGTTCGACCAGGTCGCGAAGGAGCACCGGACGGGGCGTCAAGTGTCGTTCGTCTGGCTGGACATGAAGAACCCCGACTGGTGCGGGAGCAGCGACCCGGACAGGAAGCAGTGCTCCGCGGCCGCCCTGCGGGACCTGGCCCGCGCCAAGCTGGAGAGCCAGGGCATCCGGGTGCTCTACGGCTTCTACGGGACCGAGGGCGGCAGCGGCTGGAAGGACGTGACGGGCAGCCTGAACAGCAAGGAAGGCGTCGCCTACAGCGGCACCTACGCGGACGTCCGGGACGGCTACGCCGAGCACGGGGCGGCCGTCGCGCGGAACCAGCGGGTGATGGACGACGGCCTGTTCGACATGGCGCTCAAGTTCGGTGGCATCCGCGAGGAGCTGCAGGCCGGCGGCCGGGCCCGGGACCGCGGAGAGCTCGCCGGCACGGTCGGCTGGACCGTGGGCACCGGCGACCGGGAGCGCGCTGAAACCCTGCTCTCCGACTCGGCCGACGGCGCCGCCGTGGACTCCCTGATCTACGGCAACCGGATGTCCTGCTACCCCGACGGCGTCAGCGGCCCGAAGGGCTGCGGAACGAACGGCAGCGGCGCGCGGGAGGCCCTCTCGTACATCCAGAACTACGTCAAGGCCCACCCGAACACCCGCCGGATGGCCACCGGCCAGGACGTCCCCTTCGGTAGCTGAGAGGGCAACCGCCGTCAGGGCTTCGTCAGTGTCACCTGGTCGGGCTGCGCCGAAGGGGCGGCCTCGGACGACGCGATCACGTCGGAGCGGCGCGTGCCGCGGTCCATGAAGCCGCCCGCGAAGGCCAGGGCGAGGCCCGCGACGGCGAGGGCCGCCCCCACCAGGGCGGGGGAGGTCCAGCCCCAGCCCGCGGAGATGGCCAGGCCGCCGAGCCAGGCGCCGCCCGCGTTGGCGAGGTTGAAGGCCGAGTGGTTGGAGGCGGCCGCCATGGTCGGCGCCGCCTCCGCCTTGGCCATCAGGAGCATCTGCACGGGCGTCGTGATCAGGGAGCCGAGGGCGCCGACGAGGGTGATGACGATGAGCGCGGGCACCGTGCTGTGGACCGCGAAGTAGAACACCACGAGCGCCGCCGCGAGCAGCGCGAGGCCCGCGTACAGCGTGGGCCGCAGCGCCCGGTCGGTGAGCGGGCCCGCGACCAGCGTGCCCAGCGTCATGCCGACGCCGTACAGCGCGAGGACCAGGGTCGTCGAGGAGTCGGAGATGCCCGTGACGTTCGTCAGCATCGGCACCAGGTAGCTGTAGACGGCGAAGAAGCCGCCGAAGCCGACCACGGCCGTGGCGAGGCCGATGAGCACCTGCCGGTTGCCCATCGCCCGCAGCTCGTGCCGGATGCCGGCGCCCTCGCCGCGCGGCTGGTGCGGCACGAAGAGGGCGAGCGCCGCGAGGGCGACACCGCCGATGACGGCGACCGCCCAGTAGGCGGAGCGCCAGCCCAGGTGCTGGCCGAGGGCCGTGCTCGCGGGGACGCCGACGATGTTGGCGACGGTCAGGCCGAGGAACATCTTCGAGACGGCGCGCGCGGCCCGGTCGGGCGTGACGAGCCGGGACGCGACGACGGCGCCCACACCGAACAGCGCGCCGTGCGGCAGACCCGCGAGGAAGCGCGCCGCGAAGAGCAGGCCGAAGTTCGGGGCGAGCGCGGACGCGACGTTGCCGACCACGAACAGGCCGGACAGGAGCAGCAGCAGCTTCTTGTGCGGGATGCGCGCGCCGATGCCCGTCAGGACGGGCGCGCCGACGACGACACCGAGCGCGTACGCCGAGACGAGATTGCCGGCGTGCGGCACCGACACGTCGATGCCGTCGGCGATCTGGGGCAGCAGCCCCATCGTGGCGAACTCGGTGGTGCCGATGCCGAACGCGACAACAGCCAGGGCCAACAGGGCCAGCGGCATGGTGCAGGAAGCCTTTCGAAGAACGGGAGGAGGCCGATCCCTGGGGCAGGAACCGGCCGACAACCCGTGCAGCAGCGGGACGGACCCGCGCATTCCGCGTTCGCCCCGCGCGCCCCCGTGACCTCCGTCACCCCGTGCGGCGCCTCCGGGCGCCGTCGGTCTTGATCCTTGAGGGCGGGCGTACGAAGGTGGGGCGGCGGGCACGTCGGGGAACGGCCCCGTCGTGCGCCGAGGCGCAGGGAGGACCAGCATGCGGCGCGACCACTGGACCCGACAGATCCGGCGGCTCGATCCCGACGAGGACTTCCAGGAGATCTACCGGATCAGCGCCACCTACGAGTTCCCCTGGGACACCATGCAGGCCCTCGGGTTCGCCCTCTACCGCACGTACGCCGTGCCGAGCATCGGCAAACTCCTGGGCCACACGGGCGAGTTCACCCGGCGCACGCAGAAGCGGTACGACGACACGGCGCTCATCCTCGACGCCGTCGGCGAGCACGGCATGGACACGGGGGAGGGGCGCGAGGCGATCCGCCGGATGAACCAGATGCACCGCGCCTACGACATCCCCAACGACGACTTCCGCTACGTCCTGTCGACCTTCGTCGTCGTCCCCAAGCGCTGGATGGACGACTACGCGTGGCGCCCGTACTCGCCGCACGAGATCCGGGCGACCACGAACTACTACCGGGCGCTCGGCCGGCGCATGAACATCCAGGACATCCCCGAGACGTACGAGGACTTCGAGCGCCTCATGGACGACTACGAGCGGCGCCACTTCGGGTTCGACGCGGGCGGCCACGCCGTGTCGGAGGCGACCCTCGACCTGATGGCCTCCTGGTACCCGGGGCCGCTCGGCGCCGCGGTGCGCCGGGCCTCCGTGTGCCTGATGGACGCGCCGCTGCGGGCCGCGTTCGGCTACCAGGACCCGAACGCGGCCGTCGAGCGGGTGGTGCGCGGCGGGCTCAGGCTGCGCGGCCGCTTCGTCAGCCTCCTGCCGGCGCGGCGCACCCCGCTCCTCGGCCGGCAGAGTCCCAACATCCGCGGCTATCCGAACGGCTACCGCGTGGGCGACCTCGGCACCTTCCCCGGGAGGGAGAGCGAGCGGAGCGCCGGCTGACGGATCCTGGACGCGCGTAGAACTCATCCGGCGGACCCCTTGCCAAGCCTCCCCGGGAAGTCCACGATTGTGCCTTTCAATGGCGGCTCGGCACTTGGCACTCGGCACAAGACACGAGGGGCTCCCCATGGATTTCGGACTCGTCCTGCAGACCGACCCGCCCGCCTCCGCGGTCGTGGACCTCATGAAACGCGCGGAGGCCTCCGGCTTCACATACGGGTGGACGTTCGACTCCGCCGTGCTGTGGCAGGAGCCGTTCGTCATCTACAGCCGGATCCTCGCGGAGACCGAGCGGCTGACCGTCGGCCCGATGGTCACCAACCCGGGCACCCGCACCTGGGAGGTCACCGCCTCGACCTTCGCGACGCTCAACGACATGTACGGCAACCGCACGGTGTGCGGCATCGGGCGCGGCGACTCCGCGATGCGGGTGGCCGGACGCAAGCCGAACACCCTCGCTCGGATCAGCGATGCGATGAAGGTGATCCGCGCGCTGGCCCGCGGCGACGAGGCCGACCTCGGCGGCGGCTCCGTCGTCCGCTTCCCCTGGGTGCGCGAGGGCGCCGAACTCCCCGTGTGGATGGCGGCGTACGGCCCGAAGGCGCTCAAGATGGCCGGCGAGGAGGCCGACGGGTTCATCCTCCAGCTCGCCGACCCGTTCCTCACCGAGTGGATGGTCAAGGCGGTGCGGGACGCGGCGAAGGCGGCCGGCCGCGACCCCGCCGCGGTGAAGATCTGCGTCGCCGCGCCCGCGTACGTGACCGAGGACGACTCGCCGGAGGCGCTCGCCCACGCCCGCGAGCAGTGCCGCTGGTTCGGCGGCATGGTCGGCAACCACGTCGCCGACCTCGTGGCCAAGTACGGCGCCCACTCCGGCATGGTCCCGGACGCACTGACGGAGTACATCAAGGCGCGCGAGGGGTACGACTACGCGCACCACGGCCGCTCCGGGAACCCGGACACGGCGTTCGTGCCCGACGAGATCGTCGACCGCTTCTGTCTGCTCGGCCCGACCGCCGCACACCTCGAACGGCTGGGCGCACTGCGGGAGTTGGGCGTCGACCAGTTCGCCGTGTACGCGATGCACGACGCGAAGGAGGCGGTGATCGAGGCGTACGGCAGGGACGTGATCCCCGCGCTGCACGCCTGACAGGACCGGTGCGCTGATTCCGTCTCCCTGAGCAGAACGGACTGCCCATGACCGACACCGCCCCGAGAGCACCCGTGCCCGCGGTGGAGCTCGCCGCCGACGCCTATCCGGCCGGCAGCCGCTACGCCAATGAGGATCTGCGCCCCGTCCCGCTCGCCGACCGCCGCTGGACCACGTACAACTTCGTGGCCCTGTGGATCGGGATGGCGCACTGCATCCCCTCGTGGACGCTCGCGTCCGGACTCGTCGCCCTCGGCATGGACTGGAAGCAGGCCGTCCTCACCATCGCCCTGGCGAACGTCATCGTCCTGCTCCCCATGCTGCTCACCGGGCACGCGGGGCCCAAGTACGGCATACCCTTCCCGGTCCTCGCGCGGGCCGGCTTCGGTGTGCGCGGCGCGAATCTGCCCGCGATGGTGCGGGCCGCGGTGGCCTGCTGCTGGTTCGGCATCCAGACCTGGATCGGCGGCCAGGGCATCTTCGTCCTCCTCGGGAAGATCTTCGGAGGCTGGACGGGAGCGGCCGAGGTCGGCGGCTATCCGTGGACCCTCTGGCTCTGTTTCTTCGTCTTCTGGATCCTCGAACTCGCCATCATCTACCGGGGGATGGAGACGCTGCGCCGCTTCGAGAACTGGGCGGCGCCGTTCGTGCTCGTCGGCGCGGTGGTGCTGCTGATCTGGATCGCGAACAAGGCGGGCGGCTTCGGTCCGTTGCTGCACGAGCCGTCGAAGGTCGGCTGGGGCCCGGACTTCTGGAAGGTCTTCTTCCCCGGCCTGATGGGCATGATCGGCTTCTGGTCCACGCTGTCGCTGAACATCCCGGACTTCACCCGCTTCGGCAAGGGCCAGCGGGCGCAGGTCTGGGGCCAGACGATGGGGTTGCCGACCACCATGACCCTGTTCGCGCTGATGTCCGTCCTGGTGACGGCCGGTTCGGAGAAGGTGTACGGGGCGCCGATCTGGGACCCGGTGGCGCTGGCGGGCAAGACGGACAACGTGTTCGGGCTGCTCTTCGCGCTGATCACGGTGTTCGTGGCGACGATCTCCGTCAATGTCGCGGCCAACGTGGTCTCGCCCGCGTACGACCTGGCGAACCTGGCCCCGAAGCTGATCAGCTTCCGCACGGGCGCGGTCATCACGGGCGTGGTGGGCGTCCTCGTCATGCCGTGGAAGCTGACGTCGACGCCCGAGCTGTACATCTTCACGTGGCTCGGGGTGGTCGGCGGGCTGCTCGGCACGGTCGCGGGCATCCTGATCGCCGACTACTGGATCGTGCGGCGCACGGTGCTGCACCTCGCTGATCTGTATGTGCGGGACGGGCGTTACTGGTATCGCGGCGGCTGGAACTGGCGCGCCGTTCTCGCCTTCGCGGTCGGCGGCGTCCTCGCCGTCGGTGGCTCGTACTCGACGCTGAACGCGAAGGGCGAGAAGGCGGGCCCGTTCCCCGTGGACGGCCTGATCCCCTTCCTCAAACCGCTGGCCGACTACGGCTGGGCGGTGGGGCTTGCGGCGTCACTCGTCCTCTACACGGTGCTCATGCTGGGGGAGCGCAGGTCTCAGTAGGCGACGGGCCACCCCGAGCTCCAGTCGAGCAGGTTGACGCCGAGCTTCGGGGTGCCGTTGTCCTGGCCGTCGTAGTAGTGGTAGACGATCAGGTCCCCGTCGACGTCGTGCATGATCGACTGGCCGCCGGGACCGATGTACCGGCCGTGCGACTCCAGGACGGGCGTGCCGCCGTTGTTCGTCATGGCGACGCCGTTCTTGTCGTAGTACGGCCCGGTGACACTGGTGGCGCGGCCGACCTTGACCTTGTACGTGGAGGAGGTGCCGGCGCAGCAGGTGTCGTACGAGGCGAACAGGTAGTAGTAGCTGCCGTGCTTGACGACGTACGGCGCCTCGACGGCTTTGGTGCCGGTCGGGCGTGCGGCCAGTGAGTAGCGCTTGGTGTTCGTGGCGAGCTGCTTGCCGGTCGACGGGTCGATCTGGATCATCTTGATGCCGGACCACCAACTCCCGAACGACAGCCACCACTTGCCGTCGCCGTCGACGAACAGGTTCGGGTCGATCGCGTTGTAGTCGCTGGACGTGGTGGAGGTGTAGACGGTGCCGTAGTCCGTCCACGAGCCCGGCTCGCCCGTCGTGGAACCGGCCAGGCCGATCGCCGACTTGTTGGAGCCGAAGGTCGAAACGGCGTAGTACATCAGGTACTTGCCGCCGTGGTACGAGATGTCGGGTGCCCAGGCCTCCGTCGCGTAGGAGGACCACCAGGAGGGCTTGGTGGTGAAGGCGTCGCGGCCCGCGGTGAAGGCGGTCCGGTCGGTCGACGAGCGCTCGGCGAGGCCGCCGCCCGTCGCGTAGAGCAGGTACTTGCCCGCCGAGGTGCGGATCATCGTGGGGTCGTGGACGACGGTGGCGCCGGTGACCGTGCCCGGGTTCGGGTAGGCCGAGGCGGTCGAGGGGATCAGCGCCAGCAGGGCGGCGGCGGGGAGGGCGAGTAACGCGGTTCTTCGTGAAGCGCGCGGCATGGGGGCTCCTTCGCGTCGATGGGGCACACGTGTCCGGTATTTCGGACGGTGGTCGTGTGTCCGGACGGGAACGTAGAGTCGAAGCGCTTGCGCGTCAATGAATCGCGCACCCTTCCCCCGATTTGCTTTCTGTGACCCGTCTCCCATTGACGGATCACCCTCCCATCGGGTTTGGTATACCAAACTGGAGATGCGGGCGCTGTGCGCGCTCTGTGCGCTCGGCCCGCAAATGCCCGAATCGGGCGGCGAGTTGGTCCGTGAGGAATCGGTGTTTTCTTCGCGTACACCTCTTGATTACCGCAAAACCGGCCCGTAGCGTCTTCCCGCCAAGAGGAAACCAGATTCCTCATCGCGGAAATTGTGGACATCCCCCAGGAGCGCGTCATGACTGCCGTGCACGAACAGACCCCCACCGCCGGTGTCGACGGGCCCGCCCGCACCAGTCCGGGTCTCTACAGTCCCGATCTGGCCCCCACCAAGAAGGAGGGGCGCCGCTGGGGCGCGTACAACGTCTTCACGCTGTGGGGCAACGACGTGCACAGCCTCGGCAACTACGCGTTCGCCGTCGGCCTGTTCGCGCTCGGGCTCAGCGTCTGGCAGATCCTGATCGCCTTCGCCGTCGCCTCCCTGCTGCTCTTCGGGCTGCTCACGCTCTCCGGCTACATGGGCCAGAAGACGGGCGTCCCCTTCCCCGTGATGAGCCGGATCGCCTTCGGCATCCGCGGGGCGCAGATCCCCGCCGCGGTGCGCGGGGCAGTCGCCATCGCCTGGTTCGGCATCCAGACGTATCTCGCCGCCGTCGTGCTCGGCGCCGTGATCAAGAAGCTGGCGCCCGGCGCCGCCTCGCTCGACCACAACTCGATCCTGGGCCTGTCCACCCTCGGCTGGATCACCTTCCTGGTCCTGTGGGTCGTTCAGGTCGTGATCGTCAGCTACGGCATGGAGCTGATCCGCAAGTACATGGCCTTCGCCGCGCCCACCATCCTCATCACGATGTGCGCGCTCGCCGCCTGGATCTTCATCAAGGCGGACATGTCCATCGCGGTCTCCACCGGCTCCGCGCCCACCGGCTTCGACGCCTGGCGGCAGATCTTCGAGTCCGCCGCGCTGTGGGTCGTCATCTACGGCACGTTCGTCCTGAACTTCTGCGACTTCACCCGCTCCGCGAAGAGCCGCCGCGCCATCGTCGCGGGCAACCTGGTCGGCATCCCGCTCAACATGCTGTTCTTCGCCGGCATCGTCGTCGTGCTCTCCGGCGGGCAGTTCGCGATCAACGGGAAGGTCATCGCGGGCCCCGAGGACATCGTCGCGACCATCCCGAGCACCCCGCTGATGGTCCTCGCCTCGCTCGCCTTCATCGTCCTGACCATCGCGGTGAACCTGCTCGCCAACTTCGTCGCGCCCGTCTACGCGCTGGTCAACCTGTTCCCGCGCAAGCTCGACTTCCGCAAGGCCGGCATCGTCAGCGCCGTCATCGGCCTCGTCATCCTGCCGTGGAACCTCTACAACAGCCCGACCGTCGTGAACTACTTCCTCGGCGGGCTCGGCGCCCTGCTCGGCCCGGCCTTCGGCGTCGTCATGGCCGACTACTGGCTCGTCCGCAAGACCCGCGTCAACGTCCCGGACCTCTACACCGACGCCGCGGACGGCGACTACCACTACCGCTCCGGGTTCCACCTGCGGGCCGTCGCCGCGTTCGCCCCGTCCGCCGCCGTCGCGGTCGTGATCGCCCTCGTGCCCGCGTTCAAGGAGCTCTCCGGCTTCTCCTGGTTCATCGGCGCCGGCCTCGCCGCGCTGCTCTACGTTGTCCTCGCGGACCGCAGCCGTATCGCGAACGACAAGGACGGCGAGGAGATCGCGGTCCCGGCCGCCTGACTCCCGCTCCCGCACCACCCCGCAGCACAACAGAGCACAACAAGAAGAAAGCTGTAGCCCGCCATGCGCATTCTCGTCTGCAACGTCAACACCACCGAGGACATGACCGAGAGCATCGGTGCGCAGGCCAGGGCCGTGGCCTCGCCGGGCACCGAGATCGTGCCGCTCACCCCGGCGTTCGGCCCCGACTCCTGCGAGGGCAACTACGAGAGCTACCTGGCCGCGATCGCCGTCATGGAGACGGTCCGCGCGTACCCGGAGCCCTTCGACGCCGTCGTGCAGGCGGGCTACGGCGAGCACGGCCGCGAGGGCCTTCAGGAGCTCCTCGACGTACCGGTCGTCGACATCACCGAGGCCGCCGCGAGCACGGCGATGTACCTCGGCCACAAGTACTCCGTGGTCACCACGCTCGACCGGGCCGTGCCGCTCATCGAGGACCGCCTCAAGCTGGCCGGGCTCACCGACCGGCTCGCCTCCGTACGGGCCAGTGGCCTCGCCGTGCTGGACCTGGAGCGTGACCCGGACGCCGCCGTCAAGGCCATCGTCGAGCAGTCCGCGCGGGCCGTCGAGGAGGACCGGGCCGAGGTGATCTGCCTGGGCTGCGGCGGCATGGCGGGCCTCGTCGACGAGGTCAAGGCGCGCACGGGCGTGCCCGTCGTCGACGGCGTCGCCGCGGCCGTGACCGTGGCCGAGTCGCTGGTGCGGATGGGCCTGAGCACGTCGAAGGTGCGCACCTACGCGCCGCCGCGCCCCAAGACGTTCAAGAACTGGCCGCCGAGCCAGGGCTGAGTCAGGAGCCCTTTAGCCCTTGTCCGAGCCGAGCGAGGCCGCCGCGTCCCCGGCGGCCTTGCGGGCGCCCCTGATCACGGTGTCGTTCGACGGCGCGCCCTTCGACTCGAAGTCGCTGCCGTTGTAGGTGACGGTCAGCAGCATGTTCCCCGTGCGGACCGTCACGACGGACTCGCGGGTGTCCTGCTTGTCCTTCGTCGTGAGCGAGCTCGTCACGCGCGCCTCTTCCCCGAGGCCCTTGAGCGGGCTGGTCCGCTTCTCGCCGTTCCCGGCCGCGAACGCCTTCTTCGCCAGGTCGTCGGAGTCCTTCACCTCGAAGGAGACGTCGAGCCAGCGGTAGTCGTATCCCTTCAGGGCGCTCCAGGAGCAGCCGCGGCGGACCGACTCGTCGGTGGCCGACAGCTCCTTGCCCGCCGGCTTGGCATCGGGCACGAGGGACTTGACCGTCGAGGCGGGCAGCGCTTCACAGGGGGCCGGCGGCGTCGAATAGGTCTTCGAGGCCACGGTCTCGCCGGGTTCGTCGGGAGCCGAGGACGACTGTGGAGCGGATTCGGAGCCGTCCTTGCTCGCGGACTGCTCCGCCATGGGGCCCGAGTAGGCCCAGCCGGCGCAGGCGAGCACGGCGACGGGCAGCAGGCGTGCGGTCAGGGCGACCGGGAGCGGGAGAGAACGCACCGCGTACGTCCCTTACGTCAGGGGTGGGCGGGGGACGCCAGTCTCACATGAGTTGCTGTGTGCGGAAACCGCCACTTCCGTCACTGTGACATCACGCTGGGGCGTCGCCGCGGCGGGTCCGTGGGTTCGCGGGGGCGGACCGGTAGGATCCGCAAACGTTGTTGGAGGCTGCGGGCACCGGGTCCGCCGAGGTGGTTGGGGGTCGGCGTGGTAGCTGGTCGTGTGGTGCGCTTCGACGGAGCGCGCGGTTATGGGTTCATCGCGCCGGACGACGGCGGCGAGGACGTCTTCCTGCATGTGAACGACCTCCTGATCCCCGAGTCGTACATCCGCACGGGCCTCAAGGTCTCCTTCGACATCGAGGAGGGCGACCGCGGGCCCAAGGCCTCCTCGGTCCAGCTCGCCGAGGGCGCCTCGGCCCCCGCGCCCGGACGGCACGCGGCCGACGGCGACGACGTGCTCTGCGACGTGCTGCGCGTCGACGAGTTCACCAACGAGGTCACGGAGCTGCTGCTGCGCTCCGCCCCGTCCCTGACGGGAGAACAGATCCTGGCCATCCGCCGGGAGTTGGTGCAGAGCGGCCGCAAGCACGGCTGGGTGGACAGCTGATCACCACGGGCTCCGGGACACCTCGGCGGTGAGCACCGCCACCCCCGCGTCGACGAGGTCGGCCGCGAGCAGGAGCGGCTCGCCGGGGTCGGCCCCGGCCTGCAGCGCCCGCTCGCGCTGGGCGAGGGTGTGCAGCAGCAGGCCGATGAAGAAGTCCCACCGGTTCTCCCGTACGCGGCCCGGGAGTTCGGGCATGCAGCGCGTGATCCGGGAGTGCAGCCGCAGCAGGCCGCGCGTCCACGGGTGCGCCCGCAGATCGGTCGGCGCGATGCCCTCGACGTACATGGCGTTGACGACGAACCGCAGGAACCAGCTGGGCCGCTCCGGGTCCTCCAGGCGCTCGACCATCGGGCGCACCAACACCCCGGTGAGCGCCCGCAGTTCCTCGCCCCGGCCCTGCGCGTCGACCGCCTCCAACAGCTCCAGCTGACGCGCCGTGGTGACCGTGAGCCGCTCCTCGTAGATCGCGTCGATCAGGCCCCGCTTCGTGCCGAAGTGGTAGGCGACCGCGGACGTGTTGCGCTGGTCCGCCGCCGCGGCGATCTCCCGAAGTGACGTGGCGTGGATGCCCTGTTCGGCGAAGAGGCGCTCCGCCACGTCGATGAGGCGGCGTCGTGTTCCGGTCGCGTTCGTGTTCGCCTTCGAGTTCGCGTTCGTGTTCGCGGGGGCCATGGCGAGGAGTGTCGCGTGTCTTGCTTGTTTAACGCAAGCGCGTTAAGACGTTTCCGTGACCGACACGTCGCGCATCGAAGGCCGCAGCACCGCCGCGTACGTCCTGCGGCTCGTCCCGCTGATCCTGCTCACCGAGGTCGTCGCGCTCGAACTCTCCCTGGTCTACCCGGCGTTGCAGCACATGGCGGCCGAGTTCCGCACCCCGTCGATCGGCTGGACGCTCACCGTCGTGAGTCTCGTCGGAGTGGTGGCGCAGCCGCTGCTCGGCAAGGTCGCGGACGGGCACGGCAAGAAGCGGGTGATCGTGTGCGCGGCGGGCGCCTTCGCGGTCGGCTCGCTGGTGTGCGCCCTCGCGCCGAGCTTTCCCGTGTTCCTCGTGGGCCGGGCGGTGCAGGGCGTCGCCATGGTCATCGCCCCGGCCGCGTACGGGCTGATCCGCGACGTGTTCCCGGTGCGGATCGTGCCGGTGGCGATGGGCGCGATCACCACCGGCATCGGATTCAGCGTCATCGTGGGCCCGGTCGTCGGCGGGGCGCTCACGCAGGCCTTCGGCTTCCGGGCGATCTTCTGGTTCTGCCTGCTGTACGCGGTGGTGCTCACACCGCTCGTCGTCGCCACGTTCCCCGAGTCCGGGGTACGGCTGCGGCGGCGCGTGGACGTGGCCGGGGGACTGCTCTTCGGGTGCGGCGCCGCGGGCGTGCTGCTCGCGGTGGGGCAGGGCGGCCGGTGGGGGTGGGGCTCGGGCCGGCTGATCGCGGTGGCCGTGGGTGCGTGTGTGCTGCTCGCCCTGTTCGTGGTGTGCGAGCTGCATGCCGCGCATCCGCTGATCGACCTGCGGCTGCTCGCGGGGCCCGCGCTGCGCTGGACGCTGCTCGCCGCGTTCGGCGGCTCCGTGGGGATCGGCGGGCAGGCGCTCGCCCTGCCGCAGCTTGTGCAGACCCCGAAGGACACCGGGTTCGGGCTCGGGATGGCGCCGCTCGGCGTCGCCGTCTTCCTTGTCCCGCAAGGGTTGTTGAGCGCGGTGGGCGGTCCGCTCGGCGGGCTGCTCGCGCGGCGGCACGCGCCGCGCACCGGCCTCGTCGTCGCGCTCGGCTGCCTCGCCACGGGCGCGGCGCTCCTGTCGGTGCTGCACACGCAGGTGTGGCACATCCTGCTCGCGGCGGTGTTCGCGGGCGTCGGCTTCGGGTTCTTCTTCGTGTCCGTGTCGAACCTCGTCGTCGAGGCCGTGCCCGCGACACACACGGGTGTCGGCGCCGGAATGATGGGCGTCGCCAACAATCTCGGCAACGCCACGGGTGTGACGGTGCTCGGCGCCGTGCTCGCCCAGCACGTCCTCGAAGGTCCGGCGGCGGGCGACGAGATCCTCTACGCCGAGTCGGGCTACGTCGCCGCGTTCCTGGTGGCGGCGGGCTTCGCCGCGATGGCCCTGGCCGTCGCCGTCCTCATGCGGCACGGCCGGACCCCGGCGACAGGCGGCGTGGGCGCCGCCCCGCGCGCGACCAACTCCCTGGCGAACAAGGAAGGTTGACATGTCCCAACCTCACCGGCCCAACATCCTCCTCGTCGTCTCCGACCAGGAGCGCCAGCGCGACTGGCTGCCGGCCACGGTCGAACTCCCCTGGCGCGAGCGGCTGCTGGCCGAAGGCATGGAGTTCACGAACTACTGGACGCACTCCTCGCCCTGCTCGCCCTCTCGGGCCACGATGATGACCGGCCAGTACGTCACCCAGCACCAGGTCGCCGAGAACGTCATCTTCCCCTGGCAGCCGGAGCTCGACCCGGCCGTCACCACCATCGGCGGCGCGCTGCGCGGGGCCGGCTACCGGTCCTCGTACATCGGCAAGTGGCATCTGTCCCGCTCGGCGCGGCCCGACATGGAGGCGTACGGCTACGGGGACTGGGACGGCAACGACCACCACTTCATGGGCCTCGCGGGCACCGGCGTGCACTTCGACCCGGTCATCGCGGACAACGCCGCGCACTGGCTGCGCCGCAACGCCGACGCCCCCGACCCCTGGTTCCTGACTGTCGCGCTCGTCAATCCGCACGACGTGATGTGGTACCCGATCGACCAGCCGGAGTACCAGCGCGCGCACCCCCGCACGATGGAGTTCATCCGCCAGTTCCTCGACGGCGACTGGGGCGGCGGGCAGGCGATCCCGCCGTACGAGCGGGACTACGACGAGGTGTTCAGCGAGCTGCCCGCGAACTTCGACGACGATCTGCACACCAAGCCGGACACCCAGCGGCAGTGGCGCCACGACCAGCAGCACAGCCTGTACGGCCGCATCGACCCCGCCGACAAGGGCGCGTGGCTGCGCCAGCTCGACTACTACGCCCAGCTGCACCGCCTCGCCGACGAGTCCCTGGGCAAGGTCCTCGGCGCCCTGGAGGAGTCCGGCGGCTGGGACGACACGGTCGTCATCTTCACGTCCGACCACGGCGACATGTGCGGCGGCCACGGCCTGCGCTCCAAGGGGCCCTTCGTCTACGACGAGATCATGCGCGTGCCCTGCTACGTGAAGGCGCCGGGGGTCACCCGCCCCGGCACGGTCAGCGGCTCGCTCGCCTCGCACGTCGACCTCGCCTCGACGATCTGCGCGCTCGCTGGGGTGCCCGCGCCCGACTCGTTCCGCGGCGTGGACCTCACGCCCGTGTTCCGGGACCAGGCCGCCTCGGTGCGCGACTACGTGCTGTTCGCGCACGAGGCCACGCACACCCGCCGGATCCAGCAGACCCGGTACGCGGTGCGCGGCATGTTCGACGGCCGGTTCAAGTACGCCCGCTACTTCGGCGTCGGCGGCGGGCTCCCCGCCGACCTGGGCGAGCGGCCGGAGCCCTCGACGATGCTCTACGGCCCGGACGCCGACTTCGACGACAACGACCACGAGCTGTACGACCTCCAGGAGGATCCGGGCGAGCTGGTGAATCTCGCCATGGACCGGGCACGCCGGGCGGAGCTCCGGGAGCGGTTCGGGAAGCTGCGCGAAGTGGAAGGGGAGGAATTCGCTCCGCCGGCCTGACCGACGGGTCAGTGGGCGGGGCAATTTGTGGGCGTGGAATCCCTTTTGCCGCTCGGGGTTATCCAATCTTCACCAAGGGTTGTCCGGATCCCGGACAACCCCCTTGTGTGCGGACTGTATGCGAAATACGTTCTGCCGTATTCCTTGATCGCTCACCGATCGCCCACCCCTCATCCCTGGCGGAGGTACGCCCTCGTGCGCCGAACAGCGGTTGCCGTGACGGCAATTGTCCTGGCGATGTCCACTTTGTCGGGCTGCGGTTCCTTGCAGTCCTCGGCCACGGAGGTGGGCGGGGAGCGGATGACCGACAACCGTCCGGTCCGGGACGGCGGAACGCTGACCGTGGCCCTCAACGCCGACCCCGACAAGCTCGACCCGACCCTCGCCCAGACCCTCGTGGGCCGCACCGTCTTCGCCGGCATGTGCGAGAAGCTCTACGACGTCGACGAGCAGGGCAAGGTCGTCCCGCAGCTCGCGACCCGGCAGCCCGAGGTCTCGAAGGACGGCCGCACCGTCACCTTCGACGTGCGCAAGGACGCGAAGTTCAGCGACGGCACGAAGCTGAACGCCGACGCCGTCGTCACCTCCCTGCTGCGCCACCGCGACCTGTCGGGCTCCGCCCGTGCCACCGAGCTGACCCCGCTGAAGTCGGCCGAGGCCACGGGCCCGTACAGCGTGAAGCTCACCCTCAAGCAGCCGTACGTGCCGCTGACCGCCGTGCTCGCCGACCGCTCCGGCATGGTGATGTCGCCGACCGCGCTCAAGAAGTACGGCAAGAACTTCACCAACCACCCGTCCTGCGTGGGCCCCTTCCGGTTCGTGGAGCGCGTCGGCGGCGACCGCATCGTCGTCGCCAAGGACCCGAACTACTACGACGCCAAGGACGTCCACCTGGACAAGGTGATCTACAAGCCGATCCCCGACGGCAGCGTCCGCCTCGCCAACCTGCGCTCCGGCGACGTCCAGGTCGGCGACCAGATGGTCCCGGTCGACGTGAAGAGCGCCCTCACCGACAACAAGCTGCGACTCTTCAACTCGCCCTCGCTCGGCTACCAGGGCATCGGCATCAACGTCGGCAACGTCAAGGGCCTCGGCCAGGCGCCCGGCAAGGTCGACACCCCGATGGCGAAGGACGTCCGCGTCCGCGAGGCCTTCGAGCTGGCCATCGACCGCGACCTCATCAACAAGGTCGCCTTCCAGGGCATGTACGAGCCCGCCTGCGGCCCGATGTCCCCGGCCTCCGCGATCGCGCCCGGCGTCAAGGCGTCCGAGTGCCCGAAGCGCGATGTCCCCAAGGCCAAGAAGCTGCTGAAGGCGGCGGGCGTCAAGGGCGCCGTGCACGTCGAGCTGAAGATCCCCACGACGCCGGAGTGGAGCCGTATCGGCCAGGTCATCCAGGCGATGGTCAAGGACGCCGGCTTCGCGCTCACCCTGCGCCCGACCGAGTACGCCACCATGCTCGAGGAGACCGACGACGGCCACTACCAGGCCTTCCAGAGCGGCTGGTCCGGACGCCTCGACCCCGACGGCAACATCGCCAGCTTCCTGCAGACCAAGGGTGCGATGAACGCCTACGGCCTCGGCAACCCGAAGATCGACGAGCTGATCAAGCGCGGCCGCACCGAGTCCGACCCCGCCGCCCGCGACAAGATCTACGCCGAGCTGATCCGCAAGGTGAACGCCGAGCACACCCTGATCTACCTCTACCGCCAGAAGAACTACGTCGTCACCGGGCAGGACGTCGCGGGCCTGCGCGTCTTCGGCGACGGCCTCGTCCGAGTCAAGGATGCGGGGTACGTCAAGTGACGACCGCTCAAGTGGCTGTCAAGAAGCCCACGTTGAAGAAGGCCGGGCTGCTCGCCGGGCACCCGATGGCCAAGTACGTGCTCACCCGGATCCGGCAGTCCGTCATCACGATGTTCCTCGTGTCGGTCGTCGTGTTCGCCGGCATCCGCGCGCTGCCCGGCGACCCGGCGCTCGCCCTCGCCGGTGAGGAGCGCAGCCCGAAGGCGCTGGCCGCGATCCGCGCCGCGTACGGGCTCGACGACAACATCGTCGTCCAGTACGGCCGGTTCATCGGGCACGCCCTCCAGGGCGACCTGGGCAACTCCTCGCGCACCGGCCTCCCGGTCTCCGACGCCATCGCGCAGGCGCTGCCCGTCACCCTCGAACTCGCCGCGCTCTCCCTGCTGTTGGCGATCGTCCTCGGGGTCGGCGCCGGTGTCGTCGCCGCCGTGCGGCGCGGCAAGACGGCCGAGTGGATCGCCAACGCCCTTGCCCTGCTCGGTCTTTCGGTGCCGACGTTCTGGCTCGGCATCGTCCTGGTCCTCGCCTTCGCGATCGCCGTGCCGGTCTTCGCGGCCTCCGGCTTCGTGCCGTTCGGCACCGACCCGATCGACAACCTGCGCCGCATGGTGCTGCCCGCGATCGTCCTCGGCTCCGGGCTCGCCGCCGTCGTCATGCGTCAGACCCGCGCCGCGATGCTCGACTCGCTCTCCGCGGACTACGTGCGCACGGCGCGCGCCAAGGGCCTCTCGCGCCGCGAGGTGGTCGGCGGGCACGCGCTGCGCAACTCGCTCGTCACCGTCGTCACCGTGCTCGGCCTCCAGCTCGGCCACCTGATCTCCGGCGCGGTCGTCACTGAGCAGATCTTCGTGCTCCCGGGCTTCGGCAAGCTCACCATCGACGCCGTCTTCACCCGCGACTACGCGACGCTGCAGGGCGTGGTGCTGTGCACGTCGTTCGCGTACATCTTCATCAACCTGCTGGTCGACGTGGCGTACTCGGTCATCGACCCGCGCATCCGGCTCGGAGGTGCCCGGTGACCACGCTGGCTCTCACAGGAATACGCGCCCGGGCCGCCGGGAACCCCAAGCTGCGCGCCCTGCGCAAGAACAAGCTCGCCATGACCGGCGCCGTCATCGCCGCGGTCTTCGTGCTCGCCGCGCTGTTCGCGCCGCTGGTCGCCCCGTACGACCCGTCGCGCGCCAACTTCGACGACGTGCTCGCCGCGCCGAGCTGGGCGCACTGGCTGGGCACCGACGACCTGGGGCGCGACCAGCTGTCCCGCGTCGTGTTCGGGGCCCGCGCCTCGATGCAAGTCGGCGTGCTCGCGGTCGTCCTCGCGTTCGTCGTCGGCGTCCCGCTCGGGCTGCTCGCCGGGTATTACGGCAAGGTCGCCGACAGCGTCGTCTCCCGCGTCACCGACACGATGCTCGCCTTCCCGTTCCTGGTGCTCGCCGTCGGCCTCGCCGCCGTCCTCGGCCCCTCGCTCACCAACGCGACCATCGCGATCGGCATCTCGCAGATCCCGGCCGTCATCCGCATCTCCCGCGCCGAGACGCTGCGCCTCAAGCACGTCGACTACGTGGCCGCGGCCGTCGCCAACGGCGGCGGTGACGGCACCATCCTGTTCCGGCACATCCTGCCCAACGCCACCTCGGCGCTGATCGTGCAGGCCACCGTGGGCATCCCCACCGCCATCATCGGCGAGGCCCTGCTCAGCTTCCTCGGCCTCGGCGTGCAGCCGCCCGAGCCGTCCCTCGGCGTGATGCTGTCCTCCGCCCAGTCCTTCCTCGCGCAGGCGCCCTGGATGGCGGTGTTCCCCGGCCTCGCGGTCGTCGCCGCGACGCTGGCGTTCAACCTGCTCGGCGACGGCCTGCGCGACGTCCTCGACCCCCGTGGAGCGACCCGATGAGCGCCCCTGTGTCCACCGAACCCGTTCTCAGCGTCCGGGACCTGTCGGTGTCCTTCCGCTCCGACACCCGCACCGTGCACGCCGTCGACCAGGTCTCCTTCGACCTGCGCGCCGGTGAAGTGCTCGCCGTGGTGGGGGAGTCGGGCTGCGGGAAGTCCGTCACCTCCATGGCCGTCATGGGCCTGCTGCCGCCCACCGCGCACATCACCGGGTCCGTCCGGATCGGCGACAAGGAGCTCGCGGGCGCGGACGACAAGGCGTACGGGAAGATCCGCGGCAACGACATCGCGATGATCTTCCAGGAGCCGATGACGTCCCTGAACCCGGTGCTCACCATCGGGCGGCAGATCGGCGAGGTGCTCCGCCGCCACCAGGGCCTGACCAAGAAGCAGGCACGCGCGCGTGCCGTCGAACTCCTCGACCTCGTCGGCATCCCCGCCCCGGCCGAGCGCGTCGACGAGTACCCGCACCAGCTGTCCGGCGGCATGCGCCAGCGCGTCATGATCGCCATCGCGGTGGCCTGCGACCCCGCCGTCCTCATCGCCGACGAGCCGACGACCGCGCTCGACGTGACCGTGCAGGCGGGCATCCTGGAGGTGCTCCAGTCGCTGCGCGAGCGCCTCGGCACGGCCATCGTCCTCATCACGCACGACCTCGGCGTGGTCGCCGACACCGCCGACCGCGTGCTCGTCATGTACGCGGGCCGCCCCGTCGAACAGGCCCCGGTGGACGAGCTGTTCGACGACCCCAAGCACCCGTACACGCGCGGACTCCTCTCCGCCGTGCTCCGCCCCGGCGGCGAGGGCAAGCGGCGGCTGCCGGAGATCCCCGGCCTCGTGCCGAGCCTCGACTCCCAGCCCGACGCCTGCACGTTCGCGCCGCGCTGCGCCCGCGCCGACGACACCTGTACGTCGAGCCGCCCCGGCCTCAAGGCCGTCGCCGCGGACGCCGGGGCCGACGCCCCGCACCGCGCCGCCTGCTGGCACCCGCACACCCTCCAGGAGACCGCGTCATGAGCACCGCGCCCGTGCTTGAACTCATCGAACTGGAGCGTCACTTCGCCGGTTCCGGCGGCACCGTGCGCGCCGCCGACGGCGTCACGCTGAGCGTCGGGCGCGGCGAGGTCGTCGGCCTCGTCGGCGAGTCCGGCAGCGGCAAGTCGACCGTCGGCCGCTGCGCCGTCCGCCTCGACGAGCCGACCGGCGGCACCGTCCGCATCAACGGCACCGACGTGACCACCATGTCGCGGCGCGCCCTGCGGCCCCTGCGCAAGGACTTCCACCTGGTGTTCCAGGACCCGTCGTCCTCGCTCGACCCGCGGATGACGGTCGGCCAGATCGTCGCCGAGCCGCTCAAGCTGCACGGCATCGCGAAGGGCGAGGCGGCACGCGCGCGTGTGGCCGAACTCCTCGACCAGGTGGGACTGCGCCCCGAGCACGCCGACCGGCACCCGCACGAACTCTCCGGCGGCCAGCGCCAGCGCATCTCCATCGCCCGCGCCCTGTCCGTCGAACCGGATCTGCTGATCGCCGACGAGCCGACCTCCGCGCTCGACGTCTCCGTGCAGGCCTCCGTCCTCAACCTGCTGGCCGACCTGCAGCGCGACCGCGGCTTCGGCTGCCTGTTCATCACGCACGACCTCGCGGCCGTCGAGTACCTCGCCGACCGGATCGCCGTCATGTACCTCGGCCAGATCGTCGAACAGGCCCCCACGCGCGAGCTGTTCGCCGACCCCAAGCACCCGTACACGCAGGCGCTGCTCTCGGCCGCGCCCGTCCCGGACCCGGCCACGCAGCGCAGCCGCGAGCGCATCGTCCTCAGCGGCGAGCTGCCCAGCCCGCTGGCGCCGCCCGCCGGCTGCCGCTTCCACACGCGCTGCCCGCTCGCCGTCGACCGCTGCCGCACCGAAGTCCCGGCGCTGCGCACCCTGGACGGCGGCCGCGAGGTCTCCTGCCACCTCGTCGCCGAGGACGGCACGGCCCCGGACGCGGCAGCGCCCCCGGAGGCGCAGTCGGCAGCGTCTCGTACGATCCCCAACACCCGCACCGCCACCAGCTAGGAGCCTCCTTGTTCACCACCCGCCCGACCCTCCAGGGCACCTTCGGCATGGTGTCCTCCACGCACTACCTCGCCTCCCAGTCCGCGATGGCCGTCCTGGAGGACGGCGGCAACGCCTACGACGCCGCCGTCGCCGCCGGCTTCGTGCTGCACGTCGTCGAGCCGCACCTGAACGGGCCCGCGGGCGAGGTGCCGATCATCCTGGCGCCGACCGGGGGAGAGGTGCGGGTGCTGTGCGGGCAGGGCGGGGCCCCGGCGGGCGCCACCGTCGCGCACTACAAGTCCCTCGGCCTGGACCTCGTCCCCGGCACCGGACCGCTCGCGGCCGCCGTGCCCGGCGCGTTCGACGCCTGGATGCTGCTCCTGAAGGACCACGGCACCAAGACGCTCGCCGAGGTCCTCAAGTACGCCATCGGGTACGCCGAGGACGGGCACGCGCCCGTGGAGCGCGTCGGCGAGACCGTCGAGACCGTGCGCGAGCTCTTCGAGACCGAGTGGCCCTCGTCCGCCGAGGTCTACCTGGTCGACGGCAAGTCCCCGAAGCCCGGCGAGCTGCTGCGCAACCGGCAGCTCGCCGCCACCTGGAAGCGCCTCATAGCCGAGGCCGAGGAGACCGGCGGCGCCGACCGCGCCGCCCAGATCGAGGCCGCCCGGGCGGTGTGGCGCGAGGGCTTCATCGCCGAGGCCCTGGTCCGCCAGTCGCAGCGGCCCACGAAGGACACCAGCGGCGAGCGCCACGTCGGCACCCTGACCGCCGAGGACCTCGCCGGCTGGTCGGCCTCCTACGAGGCCCCGGCGACGTACGACTGGAACGGCTGGACGCTGTGCAAGGTCGGCGGCTGGAGCCAGGGCCCCGCCTTCCTCCAGCAGCTGGCCCTGCTCCCGCCAGAGCTGCCCGCCTACGGGTCGGCCGACTACGTCCACCTGCTCGTCGAGGGCTGCAAGCTCGCGATGGCGGACCGCGAGGCCTGGTACGGCGACGCGGCCGAGGTGCCGGTCGACGCGCTCCTCTCGGACGCGTACAACGCCGAGCGCCGCGCTCTCGTCGACCCGCAGAAGGCCTCCCACGAGCTGCGTCCGGGCAGCCCGCTCGGCGCCGAGCCGCGCCTGAGCGCGCACGCCCACGCCGTCGCCTCCGGCGAGGAGGGCTTCGACGCCATGGGCGTCGCGGGCGCGGGCGAGCCGACGGTCGCCAAGAGCCCGACGTCCCCCGTACCGGGCGAGCCCGACGTGAGCGAGGACGGGCTGACCCGCGGTGACACCTGCCACATCGACATCGTCGACCGCTGGGGCAACATGGTCGCCGCCACGCCGTCGGGCGGCTGGCTGCAGTCCAACCCGGTCGTCCCCGAGCTGGGCTTCCCGCTCGGCACCCGCCTCCAGATGACCTGGCTGGAGGAGGGCCTGCCGAACTCGCTCACGCCCGGCAAGCGCCCCCGCACCACGCTCACCCCGTCGCTCGCCCTGAAGGACGGCGTCCCTGTGATGGCCTTCGGCACCCCCGGAGGCGACCAGCAGGACCAGTGGCAGGTGCACTTCTTCCTGGCGGTGGCGCTGCGTGGAGCGGTGCGCGGCGGACTCGACCTGCAGGGCGCCATCGACGCCCCGAACTGGCACAACGACTCGTTCCCCGGCTCCTTCTTCCCGCGCGGCATGCGGCCCGGCTCGGTCACCGTCGAGTCCCGCATGGACGCGGAGGTCGTCGCCGAGCTGCGCCGCCGCGGTCACGACGTGACCGTCGGCGACGCCTGGTCCGAGGGCCGGCTGTGCGCGGTCGCGCGCGACCCGCGCACCGGCGTCCTGTCGGCGGCGGCGAACCCGCGCGGCATGCAGGGATACGCGGTCGGTCGCTGACCCGTCACGCTGCGTGTGGCCCCCGGAAATCAACCGGGGGCCACCTCCCGTTCACCTGCCGTGGGGGCGTTGTCAGTGGGGTGTGTTCTCATGGAGTCATGATCGAAACGAAGACGGAAAGCATCGAAGACTTTCTGAGCCAGAACATCAACCACAAGCTCCTGACCGGCGTCGAGGACATCGTCCGCGCCGCGGCGGCAGCCGAGATCACCCCGCGCTTCCGGCGGCTCGACGCCGACGAGATCGAGGAGAAGAGCGCGCCGCACGACCTCGTGACGGTCGCCGACAAGCGCGCCGAGGAGTACCTCACCCGCGAGCTCGCCGCCCTCCTGCCCGGCTCCGTCGTCGTCGGCGAGGAAGCGGTCGCCGCGGACCCGGCCTCGTACGAGGCGATCCAGGGCAGCGCCCCGGTGTGGATCGTCGACCCGGTCGACGGCACCCGCCAGTTCGTGCACGGCGACCCCGGCTTCTGCACCCTCGTCGCCCTCGCGCTGGACGGCGTGGTGCTCGCCTCCTGGACGTACGCGCCCGCGCTCGACGAGATGGCCGTGGCGGTCCGCGGCCGCGGCGCGCGGCTCAACGGCGAGGTGCTGCACGCCGGACCCCCGGCGCCCGGCGCCGACCTGCGGGTCGCGACCTCGCACCCCGACTTCACGACCGACGCCCAGAAGCGCTCTCTGCTGGGCCTGCGCACGGACGGCGTCGCGCCGCGCCCGTGCGGTTCCGCGGGCCTGGAGTACCTGGGCATCGCCCGGGGCGCCGTCGACGCCATCGCCTTCGGCTGGGAGCTGGCCTGGGACCACGCGGCCGGGATCCTGCTGGTCGAGGAGGCCGGCGGCGCGCACCTCACGCGTGACGGGGTGCCGTTCTCGATCCGCGGCGGCAACGCGCTGCCGTTCACCGCGGCGCGGGACGCGGACACCGCGGAGCGGGTGGCGGGACTGTTGGCGCGCTGAGCCGGGGTCTGTTGACCGGCGCCGTGGTTGCGGACTCGGGGCTCTGCCCCGGACCCCGCGCCTCAATCGCCGGCGGGGCTTGATGGGGCTCCGGGGTGTGGCGACCCGCGGACCGGCGCTGTCGGTGGCCCGGCATATCCTGTGCGGGCAGTGGCCATCGGCTGACAAAGGAGTCCGAAGGTGCCGTCGATGCTCGATGCCGTCGTGGTGGGTGCGGGGCCGAACGGGCTGACCGCAGCCGTTGAACTGGCCAGGCGCGGCTTCTCCGTTGCCGTGTTCGAGGCCGAGGGGACGGTGGGCGGCGGCGCGCGCACCGAGGAGCTGACGCTCCCCGGCTTCCGCCACGATCCGTGCTCGGCCGCGCACCCCCTGGGCATCAACTCCCCGGCGTTCCGGGACCTGCCCCTGGAGCGCTACGGGCTCGACTGGGTGCAGCACGAACTGCCGATGGCGCACCCGTTCCCCGACGGCAGCGCGGCCGTGCTCTCCCGGTCCGTCGCCGAGACCGCCGCGTCCTTCGGGCCGCGCGACGCGGGCGCGTACCGGCGCCTGATCGAGCCGCTGCTTCCGCACTGGGACACGCTGGTGAAGGACTTCATGTCGCTGCCGCTCAGCGCGCTGCCCCGCGACCCGGTCACCCTCGCCCGCTTCGGCCTCGTCGGCCTGCCGCCGTCGACCTGGATGATGCGCCGCTTCCGCGACGAGAAGGCCCAGGCGCTGCTCTCGGGCCTCGTCGCCCACGTCATCGCGCCGCTGTCCGGCTTCGCGACGTCCGCGATCGGCCTCGTCTTCGCGCTCGCCGCGCACGCGCGCGGGTGGCCCGTCGCGCGCGGCGGCTCCCAGGCGATCTCCGACGCGCTGACCGGCTACCTGAAGGACCTCGGCGGCGCCGTCCACACCGACTACGAGGTGAAGCGGCTCGACGACCTGCCGCCCGCCCGCGCCTACATCTTCGACACGTCGCCGACGGCCCTCGCGCGGATCGCGGGCCTCGGCCGTTATTACGACCGCTTCCGGTACGGGGCGAGCGTCTTCAAGGTCGACTACGCGCTCGACGGTCCTGTGCCGTGGACCGCGAAGGAGGCCCGCACGGCCGGGACGGTGCAGGTCGGCCCGTACCGCTCGGACATCGGCAAGGCGCTGCACGCCGCGTCCCGCGAGGGCCGCGGCCCCGAGGCACCGTTCCTGATCACGGTGCAGCCGACCGTCGCGGACCCCACGCGCGCCCCTGCGGGCAAGCACACCTTCTGGGCGTACGGACACGTGCCGAACGGCTGGGACGGCGATCTCACGGACGCCATCGAACGCCAACTGGAGCGCTTCGCCCCGGGGTTCAGGGACCTGGTCCTCGCGCGCGCCACGGCGGGCCCGCCCGAACTCGCGGTCCGCAACGCCAACTACGTGGGCGGCGACATCGCCTCCGGCGCGGCCAGCGGCCTCCAGCTCCTGCTGCGACCCAAGCTCTCCCTCTCCCCGTACACGACCCCGCACCCCGCCGTGTACATCTGCTCGTCGGCGACCCCGCCGGGCCCGGGAGTCCACGGCATGTCGGGTCACAACGCCGCGAAGGCGGTGTGGAGGAGGCTGCGCGCGTCATGAGTGCCCAACTCGTGCTGGTCCAGGGCGACATCACCACCCAGGAGGTGGACGCGATCGTCAACGCGGCCAACTCCTCGCTGCTCGGCGGCGGGGGAGTGGACGGCGCCATCCACCGCCGCGGCGGCCCGGAGATCCTGGCCGAGTGCCGCGCCCTCCGCGCCTCGCGGTACGGCAAGGGCCTGCCCACGGGCCAGGCGGTCGCCACGACGGCGGGCCGCCTCCCGGCCCGCCACGTCATCCACACGGTGGGCCCCCGCTGGTCGACGACGGAGGACCGCTCGGACCTCCTCGCCTCCTGCTACCGCGAATCACTCCGCGTGGCGGACGAGCTGCACGCGCGCGTGGTCGCCTTCCCGGCGATCTCGACCGGCATCTACGGCTGGCCACTGGAGGACGGGGCACGGATCGCGGTGGAGACGGCCCGGGCGACCCCCACGTCGGTGCAGGAGATCCGCTTCGTCCTCTTCGATGCCCACTCGCGCGAGGCATTCGAGCGGTCCCTTTCGGGTGGCTCCGGCCAATCAAGCCCCTGCGGCGATTGAGCAGCGGGGTCCGGGGCAGCGCCCCGCGACCGCAACCACGGTCGACGTACATGTCGAATTTCCGCCAGCCAAGACGCTCACCTTGCCCGATCCTAAAAACATGCACACCGACACCGCCCGCTGCGTACGCGCCGTCCAGGCCAAGGACACCCGCTTCGACGGAGTCTTCTTCACCGCCGTGGTGACCACCCGCATCTACTGCCGCCCCGGCTGCCCGGTCGTGCCGCCCAAGCCGCGCAACATGCGGTTCTACCCCAGCGCCGCCGCCTGCCAGCAGGCCGGATTCCGGGCCTGCAAGCGGTGCCGCCCCGACACCAGCCCCGGCTCCCCGGAGTGGAACCGGCGCGCCGACCTCACCGCCCGCGCCATGCGCCTCATCGGCGACGGCGTGGTGGACCGCGAGGGCGTCCCCGGCCTCGCCCGCCGCCTCGGCTACAGCGCCCGCCAGATCGAGCGGCAGCTCCTCGCCGAGCTGGGTGCGGGCCCGCTCGCCCTGGCCCGCGCGCAGCGCGCCCAGACGGCGCGCATCCTGATCGAGACGACCGAACTCCCGCTCTCGGAGGTGGCGTTCGCCGCCGGGTTCGCCTCGATCCGCACCTTCAACGACACGGTCCGCGAGGTGTACGCGCTGTCACCGACGGAGCTGCGGACCCGCGTGCCCCAGGGGCGGACGAACACGCAGGGCGTGCTCACGCTGCGGCTGCCGTTCCGCAAGCCCCTCAACCCCGACAACCTCTTCGGCCACCTCGCCGCGACCGGCGTGCCCGGCGTGGAGGAGTGGCGCGACGGCGCGTACCGGCGCACACTCCGCCTCCCGTACGGTCACGGCATCGTGGCCCTGACCCCGGGCGCCGAGCACATCGCCTGCCGTCTGATCCTCACCGACCAGCGCGACCTCACCGTGGCCATCAGCCGCTGCCGCCGCATGCTCGACCTGGACGCGGACCCGGTGGCGGTCGACGACCAGCTCCGCACCGACCCGCTCCTGGCGCCCCTGGTCGACAAGGCGCCCGGACGCCGCGTGCCGCGCACCGTCGACGAGGCCGAGTTCGCCGTACGTGCCGTGCTCGGGCAGCAGGTCTCGACGGCCGCCGCCCGCACCCACGCGGCCCGCCTCGTCCTCGCCCACGGCGAACCCGTCGACGACCCCGAGGGCGGCCTCACCCACCTCTTCCCGTCCCCGACCGCGCTCGCCTCCCTCGACCCGGAGTCGCTCGCGCTGCCCCGCAGCCGCCGCACGACCCTCACCACCCTCGTACGCCAACTGACCGACGGGGACCTGCGATTGGGTCCCGAGTCCGACTGGGAGGAGGCCCGCGCCCGGCTCGCCGAACTGCCCGGCTTCGGCCCGTGGACCGTCGAGGCGATCGCCATGCGCGCCCTCGGCGATCCGGACGCCTTCCTGCCCACCGACCTCGGCATGCGCCGCGCGGCCCGGGATCTCGGCCTGCCGCACACCCCGGCGGCACTGACCGCCCGGGCGGCGGCCTGGCGGCCCTGGCGCGCGTACGCGACCCAGTACCTGTGGGCGACCGACAGTCACCCGATCAACTTCCTTCCCGCGTAAGGAAATCCACTCATGCAGCAGATCCACCACACGGTGATCGACAGCCCCTACGGCGCCCTCACCCTCGTGGCCACCGACGACAAGCTCTCCGGCCTCTACATGACGGACCAGCGCCACCGCCCGCCGCAGGAGACCTTCGGCACCCGCGACGACCGCCCGTTCGGGCAGGCGATCGACCAGCTGAACGCCTATTTCCAGGGCGAGTTGACGGAGTTCGACCTGCCGCTCGACCTCCACGGCACCCCGTTCCAGCGCTCGGTCTGGGCGCAGCTCCAGCGGATCCCGTACGGCGAGACCCGCACGTACGGGGAGCTGGCCGAGGCGCTCGGCAAACCGGCCGCATCCCGCGCGGTGGGCCTCGCCAACGGCAAGAACCCCGTCGGCGTCATCGTGCCCTGCCACCGCGTCATCGGCGCGAACGGCGACCTCACCGGCTACGGCGGCGGCCTCGACCGCAAGCGCCGGCTGCTGGCCTTCGAACGCCAGGGCAGCCCCACCACGGCGGACGCCTTGTTCTAGCCCTCGTACACCCCGTACGCCGGCATCCCGGCCGTCTCGAAGACGTGCACGGACAGTCCGCCCGCCGTCGAGCGCTGGCTGATCAGATGCAGGCCCGCCGGGGTGCCGCCGTCCGGGAACAGGCGGCGGCCCCGGCCGATCACGACCGGGGCGATCGCGAGGCGCAGCTCGTCGACGAGGCCCGCCGCGAGCAGCGACTGGGCGAGCCGTGCGCTGCCGTGGATCTGCAGCTCACGGCCGGGCTGCCGCTTGATGGCGTCGACCTCGGCGGCGATGTTGCCCGCCAGGATCGTCGTCGGGTTCCAGTCGGCCCCGGTCAGGCTCTGGGTGGCGACGTACTTCGGCAGACCGTTCATGATCTTCGCGAAGGGGTGGTCGGTCATCGTCGGCCAGTCACGCGCGAAGTTCTCGTACGTCCGGCGCCCGAACAGCAGCCCGTCCGCCCGGCCGAGCCAGTCCTCGGAGATCCCCATGAACTCCTCGTCCACGTACGGCACGAACCAGCCGCCGCGCGTGAAGTCGTCACTGGTGTCCTCGTCGGGGGAGCCGGGCCCCTGCGACACCCCGTCCAGCGTCAGGAACTGCTGCACCACCAGCTTCATCGAGCACCGCTCCTTCGTAGGTCGGCAGATCGGTAGGTCGCTGCCTCAGCCTGCCGGACGGATGGGGTGCGCGCACCGCGATCCGCGTTTCAGTCCGTGGCCTCCGCGTGCACCGGCTTCGGGATCAGCAGCGACGTGAACAGGGCCGCCACGATGAGCACGAGGCCCGCCACGACACCGGCGCTGTAGCCGCCGACCGAGGTGCCGCCGGAGGGGGCGACCGAGTCCATCGCGGCGTAGAGGACCACGAAGCTGAGGCCCGCGCCGAGGTTGAAGCAGCCCGCGTTGAGGCCCGGCAGGAAGCCGGGGTTCTCGGGCGGGGAGAGCACGATACCGAGGCCGTTGAGCATGATGTTGGCCATGCCCGCGTAGGTGATGCCGAGCAGGATCGACACCGCGAGGAGCAGGCCCGCCGAGTCCGTCTGGAGCGTCAGCAGCGCCAGGACCGTCGAGACCGCCGTGGCGATCAGGCCGGTGCGCAGGACGCGGCCGTAGCCGAACGTCGCCGCGAGGCGTCCCGAGATCGGGCCCATGGCGAGGCCCGCGAGCGCGTACGGGGTGAGCGTCCACCAGGTCGCGCCCTCGGCGCCGAGACCGAGGCCCACCGAGGTGTCCTGCGCGAAGCCGGGCAGCAGCCCGTTCATGATCGCGAACACGCCGGTCATGGTGAGCATCGTCGACAGCAGCAGCGACCAGGTGGCGCGGCGCTTCAGCAGATGCGTGGTGACCAGCGGATGCGAGGAACGGTTCTCCATCCGCCAGAACGCCCAGAACGCGAGCGCCGCCACGACGAGCAGGCCGATCGCGAGCGGCCAGTTCGCGGCGGCCAGCTTGCCCGCCTCGTTGAAGGCGATCAGCAGCGCGCCGACGGAGATCACCAGGAGCAGCACGCCCGGCCAGTCCATCGGCGGCCGCTCGGTGGCGCGGGACTCGGGCGCGAAGGCGCGCACGAGCACGGCCGAGAGCACGGCGAAGGCGGTCATGACCCAGAAGATCGACGCGTAGCCGTAGTGCTCGGCGAGCGAACCGCCCGCGAACGAGTCGACGCCCGCGATGCCGCCGTTGACGGCGGTGACGACGCCCATGAGGGTGCCGTACCGCTTGGGGTCCGGGACCTCGACGCGCAGCATGATCAGCGCGAGCGGGATCGTCGGGCCGGACGCGCCCTGGATGACGCGGCCCACGGCGAGCATCCCGACGGAGGTCGCGAGCGCGGAGATCACGCAGCCGACGGCCATCAGGACCATCATCCCGGTGAGCACCTTGCGGCGGCCGATCAGATCGCCGAGGCGCGGCAGGAACAGCGAGAACAGCGCGGCGGCCGTGAAGAACGCGGTCTGCGTGACCCCGATCGCGGACGCGGTGGTGTCCAGCTCGTCCGCCATCGTCGCGAGCGCCGGGCTGAGCATCGAGGCGTTGAGCTGGAAGGCGAAGCTGGCCGCGAGCAGCGCGACCATGAGGGCGCCGATCCGGACCGGGCGCCGCGCGTCGGGTCCGCCGGCCGAGGAGTGGGGGGAGGCGGCGACGTTCATGCGGCGGGCGCCCCGTCCCCGTGGGGCTCGCCGATGCGGGTGAGCGCGTCGACGACGAGGTTCCAGAACTTCTCGTGGTCCAGGTCGACGGCGACCTGGGTGTGGCAGTCGTCGGGCGCGGGCGCGCGCAGGTCGGTGACGGTCATGCCGAGGGTGAGGGAGCCCCGCAGCTCGATGTCGACGGGGGCCTTGCGGACCGTCATGACGCTCGGGTCGATGACGTACGCGACGGCGCACGGGTCGTGCACGGGCGGGTGCTCGAAGCCCTGGTTCTCGCGGTAGGCCTCGCGGAAGAACTCGAGCAGTTCGAGGACGAACTGCGCCGGCTTGGTGCCCACGGCGGCGATCTTCTTCTCCACCTCGGGGGTGGCGAGGGCCTGGTGGGTGAGGTCGAGCCCGACCATGGTGACCGGCCACGGCTCGTTGAAGACGATGTGCGCGGCCTCGGGGTCGATCACGATGTTGAACTCGGCGACCGGGCTCCAGTTGCCCTCGTGGTAGCCGCCGCCCATCAGCACGACCTCGCGCACCCGCTCGACGATGCGCGGCTCCTTGCGCGCGGCCAGGGCGATGTTCGTGAGACCGGCCGTCGGCACGATGGTGATCTCGCCCGGCTCGTGCGCCATGACGGTGTCGATGATCAGGTCCACCGCGTGCCGCTCGTCGAGCTCGAAGAGGGCGTCCTGGAGCGCGGGCCCGTCGAGCCCCGTGTCGCCGTGGATCTCGGGCGCGGTCTCGATCGTACGGATCAGCGGCCGCGGGCAGCCCGCCGCGAACGGCACCCCGGTGATGCCGGCGATCGCCGCCACGGAGAGGGCGTTGCGCGTCACCTTCTCCAGGGTCTGGTTGCCGACGACGGTGGTCACGGCGACCAGCTCGATGTCGGGATTGCCGTGCGCGAGCAGCATCGCGACCGCGTCGTCATGACCCGGGTCGCAATCGAGGATGATCTTCCTGGCCACCGGTACGAGCCCCTTTGCTCTGGTTACGAAAAACTGTCCACGGAAACATCCCTCCCCGCCACAGGAGATGTCAACGCGCGTAGACGTGAGGAGCGTAGAGGATCGCGGACGGGAAGGGCGGCACCGGCCTCAGCGCTGCGCCAATCCCGCCGTCCGCGCCGCGAGTTCGCCGATGCGGGCACCGTCGAAGCCGAAGACCGCGCTGCGGAGCCGGTCCTCCAGGGGCTCGGTCCACTGCGGAGGGATCGCGGCGGCGCCGCACAGCACGCCCGCGAACGAACCGGCCGTCGCGCCGTTGGAGTCCGTGTCCAGGCCGCCCCGCACCGTCAGCGCCACGGTGCGTGTGAAGTCCCCGTCCCCGTACAGCAGCCCCGCGGTGATCACCGCCGCGTTCGGGACCGTGTGGATCCAGCCGAGGCCCGCCGTCTCCTTGGCGACCGTGGACAGCGTCTCCTCCCACGTCAGCCGCGAGTCGTGCAGCGAGGCCGTGCGGCGTACGACGCGGGCCAGGCGGCTGCTCGCGGGGATCGCGCAGAGCGCCGCGTCGAGGGCGGCGCGCGGGGTCGGCGCGGTGAAGGCGGCGGAGATCAGGGCGGCGGCCCACATCGCGCCGTAGACGCCGTTCCCGGTGTGCGAGAGGACCGCGTCGCGGCGGGCCAGGGAGGCGGCGCGGCGCGGGGCGCCCGGGCTGGTCCAGCCGAAGACGTCCGCGCGGATCAGGGCGCCGATCCACTCCTGGTGCGGATTGTCGTACGTCGCGGTGAGCGGCGGCTTCAGGCCGTTCGCGAGATTGCGGTACGCGGCGCGCTCCGCCGTGAACGTCTGGAGGTAGGGCAGGCGCAGCAGCCACAGCTCGCCGACCTGCTCGGTCGTGAACGCGAAGCCGTGGGTCTCCAGGAGGTGCAGGCCGAGCACCGCGTAGTCCACGTCGTCGTCGCGGCAGCTGCCGTGGATGCGGCCGCGCACGCACTGGCGCCACTCGGGGCGCAGCGCCGACGCCACCTCGTCCGACGGCGGCTCGGGCAGGTAGTCGGTCAGCGGCAGCGCCTCGGCCTGCCGCAGATAGCGGTCGATGCGCTCACGTGTCCACACCTCGCCCTGCTCGACCGGCTTGCCCAGCATGTTGCCGGCGATCCGGCCGAGCCAGCCGCCGAGCACGCGGTCGGCGAGGGCGTGTTCGGTGCGGTCGGTGAGCCGGGGGCCGGTTGGCGTCATGAGACCGGTGTACCCGCTTTTGAAGATCAACGGTCGTGCTGGTTTGCGGCTCTTTGTGCGAATATTCCGGCCGCGATCGACGGTCCGGGGACCGGACGGCCATGGGCAGCGGACCCCTCCTGCGGTTAAGGTCGCAGCGGCGCGACTGCCTTGCCTCGAGCAAGGCGCAACAGCAAGGGGAGAGCAAGGTGGCGGACGCTGCACACACCGCGCGGCACGTGTTGATCGCGGCGGACAAGTTCAAGGGCTCGCTCACCGCGGTGCAGGTCGCACAGCGTGTGACGGCGGGTCTGCACCGGATCGCGCCCGAGGTCACGGTGGAGTCCGTGCCGGTCGCGGACGGCGGGGACGGGACGGTGGCGGCGGCGGTCGCGGCCGGGTTCGAGCGCCGCGAGGTCCCGGTGACCGGGCCGCTCGGCGATCCGGTCGTCGCCGCGTACGCGCTGCGCGAGGGCACGGCCGTCGTGGAGATGGCGGAGGCCTCCGGCCTCCAGCTGCTGCCCGAGGGACAGTTCGCTCCGCTGACGGCGACGACGTACGGGTCCGGAGAGGTCATCACCGCCGCACTCGACGCCGGGGCGCGCTCGATCGTGTTCGGCGTGGGCGGCAGCGCCACGACCGACGGCGGCGCGGGGATGCTGTCCGCGCTCGGCGCGCGGTTCCTCGACGCGGAGGGCGCACCGGTCGGACCCGGTGGCGGCGCCCTCGCGAACCTGGCCTCGGCCGATCTGTCCGGGCTCGACGCGCGGCTCGCCGATGTCGAACTCGTCCTGGCGAGCGACGTGGACAACCCGCTCACCGGACCGAAGGGCGCGCCCGCGATCTACGGTCCGCAGAAGGGCGCCACCCCGGAGAACATCGCCGAGCTGGACACCGCGCTCACCCACTTCGCGAAGGTGCTCTCCGAGTCGATCGGTCCGAAGGCGCTCGAGTACGCGGAGTCGCCGGGCGCGGGCGCCGCGGGCGGCATCGGGTACGGGGCGCTCGTCGGGCTCGGCGCGAGCTTCCGGCCCGGCATCGAGGTCATGCTCGACGTCCTCGGCTTCGCGCCCGCCCTCGAGCGGGCCGAGCTCGTGATCACCGGCGAGGGCTCGCTGGACGAGCAGACGCTGCACGGCAAGGCCCCGGCGGGCGTCGCCGCGGCGGCGCGCGCGGCGGGCGTCGAGGTCGTCGCGGTGTGCGGCCGCCTCGCGCTGGCGCCCGAGGTGCTCGGCCGGGCCGGGATCCGTCGCGCGTACGCGCTCACCGACGTCGAGCCGGACGTGGCGCGCTGCATCGCCGAGGCGGGGCCGATCCTGGAGGACGTGGCGGAGCGCATCGGGGCGGACTTCCTGCGCTGATCCCGCCGGGTCGGGGCGGTTCGGGGTGACGTGAGTCACGCCGTTCCGCTCAGCGGAACACGCGAGTCCGGGTCGGGTCGCCCTCCGGTGGTACGAAGGGCTGCGCGTGACCCCGCGTGTCGGCGCCTCCTCCGCGTGCGGCGCACGGCCGCAGGCCGGAATGGGCGCGCCGACCAGCGGAAGGACCCCATGACGACGAGCGGCTCGCCGGCCGGACCCGGCAGACACCATGGGACCTCCGCTTCGCGGACGTCCCATCTGGCCCAGGTCCGACGGGAGTTGCTGACCGTACGCCCCCACGCCACCGCGCACTGGGGCGCGTTGCGGGCCGCGGTCGGCATCGCGCTCCCGGTGGCGCTGCTGCTCGCGTGCGGGCGGCCGGAGTGGATCGGCTACGCCTGCTTCGGCTGTTTCGTGGCCGTCTACGGGCGGCACTCCACCTGGCGCGCCCGCTTCGAGACCCAGGTGGGCGTCGGTCTCGTCCTGACCGCGACCGCGGTGCTCGGCACGCTGGTCGGCGCCACCAGGCCCGGCGGCGCGGTGACCGCGGCGCTGCTGCTGTGCGTCTCAGGGCTCGGCCTGCTGCTCGCGAAGCGGCACGGCTGGGCGCCCGCCCCGTCCGTCTTCCTGGTCTTCGCGGCCGGGGCGACCTCCTCGATGCCGGTCACGGCGGCCGACCTGCTGCCCGCCCTGTGCGTGACCGCTGGATCGGCGGCCCTGGGCGTGGCCGTCGGCCAGGTGGGCCGCCTGCTGCCCGAGGACCAGCGGGAGCGCGCCGGGCGGACGCCCACCACCTACCGGTCCCTGCTGCGCGCACCCGGGGCGGTCCGCGAGCTCGTCGGCTACACCGCCGGCCCGTTCCTGGCGACCCTGCTGGCCTCCTGGGCGGGCTTCGGCCACCCGTCGTGGGCGGGCGTGGCGGCGACCATTCCGCTGGCGGGAGTGACCGCGGCGGCCCGGACGGCCCGCGGCGCGCTGCGGTTCACGGGCACGCTCGTGGGGATCGTGGTGACGTACCTGGTGCTCGACGGGGACCCGTCCGCGTGGGTGCTGTGGGCCGTCTCCGTCGCCGCGATGCTCCTCGCGGAACTCTTCATCGCGCGGCACTACGGCATCGCCGTCGTCGGCATCACCCCGACCGCGCTCCTGACCAGCTACCTCGCCGCTCCCCAGCCGCTGCGGCCGATGCTCACGGACCGGGTGGTGGAGACCGCCGTGGGCGTCCTCGTCTCGCTGCTCGTCCTGGGCGCGGCGGCGGGCCTGGGCCGCCGCGAGGGGGCGCGGTCGGGGACGACGGCATCCGCCCCTGAGCCGGCGCCGGGCGTGGCACAGGCCGCCCCTGGGGTGCGCGGGCGGGTGCTGGGGCCGGACGGGCGGCCCGTGCCCGGCGCGGTCGTCACCCTGCTCGACCCCTCGGGCGGCCAACGTGGCCGGACCACCGCCCGCGACGACGGCGGCTACGCCCTTCGGGCCCCGGCAGCCGGCGACCACGTGCTGGTCGCCTCCGCCACCGGCCACCACCCCCGGATCGCTACGGTGCCGGTCCCCGCCGCAGGGGAACCGGCCGCCTTCGACCTCGTACTCACCGGCACCGGCGGCCTGTTCGGCACCGTACGGGCCGACGGGCTGCCCCGCGCGGGCGCGCTGGTGGTCGTCACCGACGCGCACGGCGAGGTCCTCGGCTCGGCCACCACCGCCGAGGACGGCGGCTACCGGCTCGTCCCGCTGCCGCCCGGTACGTACACGGTGGCGACCAGCGCGGCGGACTGCCGCCCCGCCGCCGTCCAGGCCACGGTCGCCGCCGGCGTGCCGACCCGGCAGGACGCCGAGCTGCGGCCGACGGCGACGGTGCGCGGCACGGTGCACGCCACCGGAGGCGTCCCGCTGGCCGATGCCCGGGTCGCGCTCCTGGACGGGTCCGGCAACGTCGTCGCCGCGCACACCACCGGCGGCGACGGGGCGTACGCCTTCACCGGCCTGGATGCCGCGGGCTACACCTTGGTCGCCGCCGGCTACCCGCCCGCGACGGCCGCCTTCAGGACCGGAGGGACGGGCAGCGACACCGTCGACCTCGTCCTTCAGCACGCGGACTGACAGCACGCGGACCGACAGCACGCCGACCGACCCGCGGCGGCGCGGTGCGGAGCGGCACCGCACGGCGCATACGGGATCATGGCGTCCCGGACGACACGGAGGCAGGCGAGTGGAGAGTACGGAAGCGGAGCGGCCCGAGGCGGGCGGCGTCCTGGGCAAGGCGCAGGCGATCCTGGAGTCCTTCGCCCCCGACGACCAGCACCTGAGCCTCTCGGAGATCGCCCGCCGCTCCGGGCTCGCCAAGGCGACCGTGCACCGGCTTGCCCAGGAGCTGCTGAGCTGGGGCGTCCTGGAACGCCGGGGTGTGGAGTACGGCCTCGGCCTGCGCCTGTTCGAACTCGGACAGCGCGTACCGCGCCAGCGCATCCTGCGCGACGTCGCCCGCCCCTACATGCAGGACCTGTACCAGGCGACCCACGAGACGATCCACCTGTCGATCCCCGACGGGCGCGAAGTGCTGTACCTGGAGAAGGTGTTCGGCCACGGACAGGTCGCCTGGCCGTCCCGGGTGGCGGGGCGGATGCCGCTGCACGGTCCTGCCACCGGGAAGGTGTTCCTCGCCTTCGGCCCGGAGACGCTGCTCGAAGAAGTCCTGGCGGAGCCGCTGGAACGCCTCACGCCGTACACGGTGAGCACCCCGAGCGCCCTGCGGTCCGAGGTCGCCCGCATCCGCGAACAGGGCCACGTCGTGGAACGCGAACAGGCCCGGGTGGGATACGTCAGCGTCGCCGTCCCGCTGCACGGCGCGACCGGCCCGGTGATGGCGGCCCTCTCGATCACGGCACCACTGGGACGCGTGAAGGAATCGGAGTACGTCACCCTGCTCCAGAACGCGAGCCGTCGCTTCAGCCTCTCCATCGGCGCGGCGAACGGCAGTTGAGGGCCCGACCCCGCCCCTCACCCCGGTGACAAGCGGTACGCGTCGAGCGCCAGCGTCATCTCCATCAGGTCCCTGGGCCGCGACAGCGAACGCGACGTCAACTGCTCCAGCCTGCGCAGGCGGTTGAAGACCGTGTTGCGGTGGCAGTACAGGCGGCCCGCCGCCCGCCCCGCCGAGCCCTCGCACGCCAGCCACGCGTCCAGTGTCTCCAGCAGGACGGCCCGGTCGGCCGGTTCGAGCGACAGGAGCTCGCCGAAGACGCCCGCCACCAGGCGCTGCGCCAGGTCCGGCTGGCTCACCACCAGGGCCGTCGGCATCCGCTCGTCCAGGCGGACCACGCCCGTCGTGTCCGGAGGGCAGGTGCGCAGCGCGAGTTCGGCGAGGCGGCGGGCGTGGCCCAGCTCGGCGAGCCCCTTCACGACCGGGCTGACCCCGCCGGGGCCGGGGCAGCGGCCGTCGAGCAGCGCCGCCAGATCGTCCAGCGTGCGGCCCGCCCCGAGCGCCGCGACGCCCACCTCGCAGTCCGCCCGCATCCGCCACACGAACCGGAACCGCTCGTCCTGGATCCGCCGGTGGAACGCCTCGCGTCCGCCCTGCCGCTCCATCCGGAGCACGACGACCGCGTACGGGCCGTGCTCGGGCAGATCGAGGCCCGCCGCCGCGCGCGCCGCGAGGCCCGGCGCGGGACGGCCGTCCAGGAGCGCGTCGAGCAGCGCCTGGGTCTGCTCGTCGGTGCGGCGCCGCAGCTCCAACTCCGTCGCCCGGTACGCCTCGGAGGCCGCCTCGGCCTGCGCGTCGACCGCCGCCCACACCATCGTCGCCGAGCGCATCAGCGCCTTCAGGCGGTCCGGTTCGCCGCCCGCGCTCTCCATCAGGGCGTCCCAGACCAGATAGCCCGCGTTGCGGTAGGCGTGGATCAGGAGGTCGAGCGGCAGGCCCTGGCCCGCCCGGCGCCGGCCCGCGTCCTCCGCGTACTCCAGGTCCCTGCGCGGCGAGTCACGGGGCGCCGAGATCGTCTCGATGCCGATCCGCATCGCCTGCTCGGCCTCCCGCCACTGCGCGTCGTACGGCAGCACGCGCGCGTAGACGTCCGAGTACGCGAAGAGCTGCCGCAGATGCTCGTCGACGAGCTCCGGCACCCGGTCGAGCAGCGTGCCGCACGCCTCCTTGAGCAACTGCCAGTCCTGGCCCGTGCGGTGCTTGCGTGCGCCCATCGCCCCTCCCCAACGAGCCGTAAAGCGACGGCAAAGAACCCACCCGCTTGTGCGGAGGATGCCATCCGGCCCGCGCCACCGGCAGGCCCCTGACACGCGGTCTTGTGCGCGGGCACAACCGGGGCGGGCGGGCGCTGGGCCCGCGCAGCGATTCCCGGGCCGCCCGTGGACGGGCCGTCCGCGCGGTGCTGTCGTGAGCGCCACCGGTCCAGGGAGGGACGCACACAGTGACCGATGTGAGCAAGGCAAACGAACCAGGGCTCGTCGTCGACGACGTGTCCGTCGGCTACGGGCCCGTCCGCGCGCTGCGCGGCGTGACCCTGGAGGTGCCGGCGGGCTCCGTCGTGGCGGTGCTCGGCGGCAACGGCGCGGGCAAGACGACGCTGCTGCGCGCCGTCTCGCGCACCCTCGGCTTCCACGGCGGGGCGGTGACGTCCGGCACCGTGGACTTCGGCGGGCGGCCGATCGGCGGTCTGTCCGCCGACCGCGTGGTGGCCGCCGGGGTCTGCCAAGTGCCGGAGGGGCGGCGGGTGTTCGCGCGGATGACCGTCGCGGACAATCTGCGGGCCGGGGCGCTCGGCTCGCACGGGTCGCGCGCCGACAAGGCGGCGGCGCTGCGGCGCGTGCACGAACTGTTCCCCGTGCTCGCCGACCGGGCGCAGCAGCGGGCCGGGCTGCTGTCCGGCGGCGAGCAGCAGATGCTCGCCGTGGGCCGCGCCCTGATGGCCGCGCCGAAACTGCTGCTCCTGGACGAGCCGTCGCTGGGCCTCGCCCCGCTGATGGCCGCCCGGATCGCCGACACGATCCGCGAGATCAACGCCCAGGGCGTCTCCGTCCTCCTCGTCGAACAGAACGCGGCGCTCGCGCTGCGGCTCGCCTCGCACGCGTACGTCCTGGAGGTCGGCGAGATCACCCTGCACGGCCCCGCCGACGAACTCGCGGGCTCCGACGAGGTGCGCCGCCGCTACCTGGGCGTGGTCGACGAGACGGCCGCCTCCGACGCAGCCGCGGCGACCGGCGGGACCGCGCCCGCGCCGACGCTGCGCCGGTGGGGAGGCGCGCGATGACCGACGTACCGCCCCTGCACGTCAGGGACCTGACCGTACGGTTCGCGGGCCTCACCGCCCTCGACGCCATCGGCCTGACCGTCGAACCGGGCACCGTGCACGCCGTCATCGGACCGAACGGCGCGGGCAAGTCCACCACCTTCAACGTCCTCTCCGGCGTCTACCGGGCCACCTCCGGGACCGTCCACCTCGGCGAACGCGAACTCACCGGCCTTCCCCCGCACCGCATCGCCGAACTCGGCGTCGCCCGCACCTTCCAGAACCTCGCCCTTCCGCCGCAGACCACCGTCGCCGACAGCCTGCTGCTCGGCCGGCACCGGCTGACCCGGGCGGGCTTCGTCGCGGCGGGCCTGCGGCTGCCGTCGGCGGCCCGCGAGGAGCGCGCCCACCGCGAACGCGTCGCGGAGATCGCCGAGTTCGTCGGGATCGCCGATCAACTGACCACACCCACCGGCTCGTTGCCGTACGGCGCGCAGAAGCTCGCCGAACTCGCCCGCGCCCTGTGCATGGAGCCCAAGATCCTCCTTCTCGACGAACCCGTCGCCGGCATGACCGCCGACGAACGCCGCCGCACCGCCGCCGTCATCGCGGGCGTCCGCGACAGCCTCGGCATCTCCATCGTCCTGGTCGAGCACGACATGGGCGTCGTCATGCGGCTCGCCGACGAGGTGACGGTCCTCGACTTCGGCCGCCGCATCGCGGGCGGGTCCCCGGAGCGGGTGCAGAACGACCCGGCGGTGGTCCAGGCGTACCTGGGCACCCCGGAAGAGCCGGAGGCCTCCGCATGAGCGATCTCACGACCTTCCTCGAACTCCTCATCAACGGCGTCTCGATGGGCTCCGTCTACGCCCTCATCGCGCTCGGTTTCGTCGTCATCTTCCGGGCCACCGAGGTCGTCAACTTCGCCCACGCGTCGCTGCTGCTCGCCGGCGGTTACGTCATCGCGTCGCTCCACGACGACCTCGGGTTCTGGCCCGCGGTCGGCGTCGGCATCGCGGCCGCGGCCGTCGTCGGCGCCGCCGTCGAGTTCCTCGTGATGCGGCGCTACCGGGGCCGCGACCACAGCGTCCTCGCCATCGTCACCATCGGCGTCGACATCCTCCTGACCACCGAACTCACCCGCCGCCTCGGCACCGACGTGCTCGCCATGGGCGACCCGTGGGGCGACGCCGTGCTCACCGTCGGCGGGGTGTCGATCGCGCACACCCGGATCGCCGCGCTCGCCGCCGCGGCCCTGCTCATCACGGCGTTCCTGCTCACGTTCCGCTACACCTCGTGGGGCGTCGCGATGCGCGCCGCCGCCGAGAGCAGCGAGACCGCCGCGCTGATGGGCGTACGGCTCGGGCGCGTGTCGCTCGGCGCGTGGGCGGTGGCGGGAGGGCTCGCCGCCGTCGCCGCGCTGTTCCTGACCGTGTTCCCGACGCCGGGCCTGGAGCGGGCCACGTCGCTGGCGGCGCTCAAGGCCTTCCCCGCCGCGATCCTCGGCGGGCTCGACTCCACCACCGGCGCCCTCGTCGGCGGGCTCATCGTCGGCGTCACCGAGTCCCTCGCCGCGGGCTACCAGAGCGAACTCGCCTTCATGGGGCGCGGCCTCGGCGACCTCGCGCCCTACCTCGTGATGACCGTGATCCTGCTGCTGCGGCCCTCGGGGCTCTTCGGGACGAAGGAGCTCGCCCGTGTCTGACGTCATCGCCTCGGATGCCCCGCCCGCCAAGACCCGTACCACGTACGGCAGTTCACTGCGCGTGCTGCTCTCGCGCCGCCGTACGTACGTCATCGCGGCCTGCGCCCTGCTGCTGCTCGCCCTGCCGTTCTACCTGGAGCGCTTCTGGCTGCAGGCCGGCCTGTTCGCCATGGCCGCGGCCATCGGCGCCATCGGGCTCAACCTGCTGACCGGCGCCACCGGCCAACTCTCCATGGGGCACGCCTTCTTCCTCGCCGTCGGTGCCTACGGGTACTGCGTGTTCGCGGGGGAGCGGGGCCAGACGCTCAACGGGCTCGGGCTTCCGCCGTGGCTCGCCGCCGTGCTCGCGGTGCTCGTCGCGGGCGTCGCGGGCGGCCTGTTCAGCCCCATCGCGGGCCGCCTCAAGGGCGCGTACCTCGGCATCGCGACCCTCGCGCTGATCTTCATCGGGCAGCACGTCCTGTTCAACGCCGAGGACCTGACGGGCGGCGCCAACGGGCGCGACGTGCCCGCCATGAGCCTGTTCGGCCTCACCTTCGACGAGAGCGAACTCTCCGTCGCGGGCGTGCCGTTCGGCGCCTCCGAGAAGCTCTGGTACCTCGGCCTGCTGCTCACGCTCGCCTGCGGGCTCTTCGCCCGGGGTGTGCTGCGCGGTCGGCCCGGGCGCGCCCTCAACGCGATCCGCGACCACCGGATCGCGGCCGGGGTGCTCGGCGTGCCGGTCGCCCGCTACCGCGGCTTCGTCTTCGTGCTCTCGTCGATGTACGCGGGGCTCGCGGGCGTCCTGCTCGCGCTGGTCTTCCAGCGCACCGTGCCCGACTACTTCGGCATCACGCTCTCCCTCGAATACCTCGCCATGATCGTCATCGGCGGCCTGGGATCCGTGGCGGGCGCCGTCGTCGGCGCGGCCTTCGTCTCGCTGCTGCCGCAACTGCTCACCCGGTACAGCGACGCCCTGCCCCTCGTCTCCGCGCCCGGCACCGGCGGCGTGGCCCCCGGCGAGGCGTCCCGCTATCTGTACGGCGCCGCCGTCGTGGCGGTGGTCCTTTTCCTACCCGGCGGACTTGTGCGGCTGACCCGCCAGCGCGCCAGGAAACACCCTCAGGAGGACGCATGAACCCAAGGAACGGCCGCACCCGCACGCTCACGGTGACCGCCGTGGCGACCCTGCTCGCGCTGACCGCCGCGTGCAGCTCCAAGGCCAAGGACGACGACGGCGACAAGCAGAGCGCGGGCGGCGTCAAGACCGGCAAGGGCATCACCGGCAAGACCATCAACCTCGGCGTCCTCACCGACATGACCGGCGTCTACGCGACCCTCGGCAAGAGCGTCACGCAGGCCCAGCAGCTGTACGTGAAGCAGTTCAACGCCGCGGGCGGCGCCTGCGGCTACAAGGCCAAGCTGACCGTGCGCGACCACGGCTACGACCCGCAGAAGGCCGTCGCCGCGTACACCGAGCTGGCGCCCGACGTGCTGGGCTTCCCGCAGTTCCTCGGCTCCCCGTTCGTCGCCGCCGTCAAGCAGCGCATCGACGGCCAGGACAAGGCGCTCGTGCTGCCGCAGGCCTGGTCGGCGCATCTGCTCGGCAGTAAGTATGTGCGCGTCATCGGCTCGACGTACGACATCGAGACGATCAACGCGATCGACTTCCTGATGAAGGAGAAGGGCCTGAAGAAGGGCGACAAGCTCGGCCACGTCTACTTCGAGGGCGACTACGGCGAGAACGCGCTGCAGGGCTCGACGTACATGGCGAAGGAGGCCGGGCTCACCGTCGTCGAGCAGAAGATCAAGCCGACCGACAACGACATGACGGCCCAGGTCGCCGCCCTGAAGAAGGCCGGCGTCAAGGGCGTCGTGATCAGCGCGGGCCCGCGCCAGGCGGCCTCCCTCGTCGGCGTCGCCGCGGCGGCGAAGCTGAACGCGCCGATCATCGGAAACAACTCGGCGTACTCGCCGCAGCTGCTCGGCACGCAGGCGGCCCCGGCCCTGCTGAAGAACTACTGGGTCGCCTCGCCCTCGCTGCCCATCGGCGCGGACACCCCGGAGGCGAAGAAGCTGGTCGCCGACTACAAGAAGGCCTATCCGAAGGACGCGCTCGACAACGGCGTCGTCGCGGGCTGGACCGCCGCGGCCGTCTTCGGCGAGGCACTGAAGAAGGCCTGCGAGAGCAAGGACTTCACGCGTGAGGGCGTCGACAAGGCGCTGCTGTCGCTGAGCGACTTCGAGAACGGCTTCGGCGTCACTCAGGACTTCTCCGACCCCAAGGCCCCGTCCTCGCACGGATCGGTGATCCTGCAGCCCGACAAGTCGGCGGTCGGCGGCATGAAGGTCGTGCGTCAGCCGTCCGAGTCGGAGGAGGCCAAGGGCTTCACACCGAAGGTGAGTTGACGCCAGTACGTGTCGGCGGGCGCCCGCAGCGCCCGCCACGCGTCGACGAACAGCCGGGTCGCGTCGCGGCCCGGCCAGTCGTGCGGAAGCAGCGCGTCGGGCAGCCGCGGATCGCGCTCGAACGTGGTCCGCCAGGCGTGCACGAGCCGCGTCCGCGCGACGAACGCGGCCTCCGGCCCCCGCACCCTCCCGAGGCGCTCCCCGAACCGCGCCAGGAACTCCTCGTGCGCGCGCCGCACGTCACCCAACTCCCACGTCCGGCGAACGAGTTCGGCGTCGTCCTCGGCCCGGCACGTCAGCCACAGGGCGTGCGGGTCGAGCCCCTGCTCCCGCAGCAGGCCCTTCAGCGCCGGTACGCCGCCGGGGTCGGCCGCACACCACAGACCGGCCCCCAGTTGCCCGAACCCCTCGAACGCCAACTGCTGCTCGACCAGCGGCCGTTCGCGCCAGGCGTCGGCGGGCGGACGCAGCAGCAACTGCTGCCACTCGCCGCCCCACGGCGTCGATTCCACCGCCCGCTCCAGGCGGTGCGTCCACGCGGTGAGCAGCCGGACGAGCCGGGGCTCCAGTACGAGCAGCGTGTGGCGCCCCGCCCGCCGCGAGCGCAGCCAGCCCTCCTGCGTGAGCCGGCCGAGCGCGCGCCGCGCCGCCGCGTCACCGATCCCGCACGCGCCAAGGGCCCCCACGACGGCCCCCGCCGCCACTCGCTGATCGCCCGGGTACCGCACGTACTCGCCGAGGACGGTGAGCGCGAGCGTGCGGGCGCTCGGCGATCCGTCGTGGTGCCGACGCGTCCTGGGACTCTCCAACTGCCCGGTGCCTCTCCGTGTGTTGACCTCTCGGCCGCGCCGATATAGGACGTAAGAAGTGCAAGCCTCGATGTTATGTCCTACGTCCGGCACGGCGAAAGGCGTACGAGTGCAGCAGGCACCTCAACTCCCGGCCCGGTTCGGCGCGTTCCTCGCCCCGTACCACGGGCTCGACGGCAGCCCCTCCCTCCGGATCCGCCAGGACCTCGACCTGGTCCGCGCCCTCGACGGCCTCGGCTTCGACGAGGCGTGGATCGGCGAACACCACTCCGCCGGCTACGAGACGATCGCCTCGCCCGAGGTGTTCATCGCCGCGGCGGCCGAACTCACGCACCGCATCCGTCTCGGCACGGGCGTCAACTCCCTCCCGTACCACCACCCGCTGATGCTCGCCGACCGCCTGCTCCAGCTCGACCACCAGACGCGCGGGCGCGTCATGCTCGGTGCGGGCCCGGGCCAGCTCGCCTCCGACGCCTTCATGATGGGCATCGACCCGATGCGGCAGCGGGACATGATGGCCGAGGCGCTCGACGCGATCGTCCGTCTGGTGCGCGGCGAGACGGTCACGGAGAAGACCGACTGGTACGAACTGGCCGAGGCCCGCTGCCAGTTGAGCCCCTACCGCCCGACCGCGGGCCTGGAGATGGCGGTCGCCTCGACGGTCTCGCCCTCCGGCTCGGTCCAGGCCGGGCGGCACGGCCTCGGCCTGCTCTCCCTCGCGGCGGGCGACCCGGCGGGCTTCGCGGCGCTGCGCGGGAACTGGGAGGCGTACGAGAAGTCCTGCGCGCGGCACGGGCACGTCGCGGACCGGGCCGCCTGGCGCCTGGTCGTCCCGATGCACCTGGCCGAGACGCGGGAGCAGGCCATCGCGGAGGCGGCGCACGGGGTCCGGCACCTCGTCCGGTACATCGAGGGCCTGTCGGGCGCGACGCTGCCGTGGGGTCGCGAACCCGCCGACGCCGTCGAGCAGTTCACCACGGAAGGCTTCCCGGTCTTCGGCGTCGCCACGATCGGCACGCCGGACGACGCGATCGCCCGCGTCGAGGCGCTCGCCGGGGCCTCCGGCGGCTTCGGCACCCTGCTCCTGCTCGACCTGCCGCTCGCCACGGCCGAGAACAAGCGGCGCAGTTACGAACTCTTCGCGGACCACGTGGTGCCGCACTGCACCGGGGCGAACACGCGGCGCGCGGCGTCGATGGAGTGGGCGCACACCAACAGCGGGCGGTTCGTGGGGGCGATGCGCGCGGCGGTGCAGGCCGCGGTCGAGAAGGGCGCGTCGTGATGCGCGCCGCCGTGCTGCGCGACGGGCGCTTCCATGTCGCCGAGGACGTGCCCGAGCCCGTACCGGGACCCGGCCAGGTCCTCGCGGCACCCATCGCCACCGGGATCTGCGGCTCCGACCTCTCCGCCGCCCGGCACACCGAGGACTTCCTCAAGGCGTCCCGCGACTCGGGCACGGAGAGCTTCCTCTTCGACCCGGATGCCGACCTCGTCCTCGGCCACGAACTGTGCGCGCGGGTGCTGAGCCCGGGGGAGTGGCAGGGCCGGGTCGTGGTCGGCCTGCCCTGGGCCGTCGACGCGGGCGGCACGGTGCGCACCGTCGGTTACGCCACCGATTTCCCCGGCGGCTTCGGCGAGCGCGTCGTCCTGTCCGAGGCCGCGCTGATCCCCGTACCGGACCATGTGCCGCCGCACGTCGCGGCGCTCACCGAACCCCTTGCCGTCGGCTACGGCAACGTGGCGCGGGCCGACCCGCGACCGGGCTCGGGAGCCGTCGTGATCGGCTCCGGACCGATCGGCCTCGGCGCGCTCGCGGCGCTCCTGGAGCGGGGCATGGCGCCGGTCGTGGTGTCGGAACCGTCCCTGTGCAGACGGGAGTTGGCACGCCGCTTCGGGGCGCACGTGGTCGTGGACCCGGCCGCCACGGACCCCTTCGACGCGTGGCGCGAGGCATCACAGAAGGGCCAGTCGCTCAAGGTCCTGGAGTGCTCCGGCCGCGCGGGCATGCTCAACGAGGTCCTGCACAGGGCGCCCCGCGAGACACACGTCCTGCTGATCGGCGCGTGCATGACGGAGGACGTCTTCCGCCCCGTGGTGGGCCTCTACAAGGACATCACGGTCACCATGTGCATGGTGTACCCGCCGAAGGAGTTCGCGCGCACCCTGGACCGGATCGCGGACGGGACGGTGGACGCCGCCGCGCTCATCACCGGCGAGGTGGGCCTGGCCGGAGTCCCCACAGCCCTCGCCACCCTCTCGGCCCCCGACGACCACGTAAAGGTGCTGGTCCGCCCCGAGCTCCCCGGCACGGGCCTGCACGGCACCCGACCCGCCCGAACCCGGCCGATACGCACGGCATGACTGCGAAAACGTGTGGACCGACCACCCTGCGTCACGGGACACTCCGATTCCCGGCCCCCACCGCGGCCGGAAGCCCACACCCTCCAACACCCAAGGGACGGGATCGGATTGACCTCATTACGCGTAGTGCCACCGAGCCGCGGCTCGGTACTGCTCGCACTCCGCTACTACGGACGTGAACTGGCCGACGCACGCCGGTTCGCGATTCCCGCCATGCTGCTGCCCGCGCTCGGCAACATCGGCATCTTCTACCTCGCGCCGCTCGTCGTCGCCAAGCTCGTCGGCCACCTCGCCGACGGCGGCGAGCGCGGCACCCGCGCACTGCTGCCGTACGTCCTCGCCTTCGCCGGTGTGCTCCTCGCCGCCGAGGCGCTGTGGCGCGTCGGATTCCACTGCATCAACCGACTCGAAGCCCGCGCCATCTCGCGCCTCTACGTGATCGGCATGGACGAGCTGTACGCGAAGGACGCCACGTTCTTCCACGACAACTTCGCCGGCGCGCTCACCAAGCGCGTCCTGAGCTTCGCCTCCCGCTTCGAGGAGTTCGCCGACGTACTGATCTTCAACGTGATGGCCAGCTTCGTGCCGATCATCTTCGGATCGGTGGTGCTGTGGCGCTACGAGCCCTGGCTCGTCGTCGTGCTCCTGGCGATGATCGCGATCACCGGCCTGTGCGTGCGGCCGTTGATCCGCCGCCGCCAGAAGCTGGTCAACGCGCGCGAGGCGGCCTTCACCCACATGTCGGGGCACGTCGCCGACAGCCTGATGAACATGGAGACGGTCCGCGCCTTCGCCGCAGAGGAGCGCGAGGCCGCCGAGCACCGGGAGCGGGTCGCGGACGCGCGCGGCCACATACTGCGCGCCTGGGACTACGGGAATCTGCGCGTGGACACCCTCGTCGCGCCGCTCTCCGTGCTGACCAACGCCCTGGGGCTGCTGCTCGCGGTCGCCCTCGCGGGCAACGGCCGGGGCGTCGAGGCGATCGTCGTCGCGTTCACGTACTTCACCAACGCGACCCGGATCATGTTCGAGTTCAACCAGATCTACCGGCGCCTGGAGCGCGCCATGACCGAAGCGGCCCAGTTCACGGAGCTGCTGCGGGACAAGCCGAAGGTGCTCGACCCGGCGGAGCCCGAGGAGCCGCGCAAGACCTCGGCCGCGGCCGTCCGCTTCGAGCGGGTCGCGTACACGCACGCCGGCGCGGAGCCGCTGTTCACGGGGCTCGACCTGACGGTGCCCGGCGGCACCCGGCTCGGCCTGGTCGGCCGCTCGGGCGGCGGCAAGACCACGCTCACCCGCCTGCTCCTGCGGATGATGGACATCGACGGCGGCCGCATCCTGATCGACGGCCAGGACATCTCCCGCCTCCGCCAGGCCGACCTGCGCTCCTTGATCGCGTACGTCCCCCAGGAACCGGCCATGTTCCACCGCAGCCTGAGCGAGAACATCGCCTTCGCCCGGCCGGGGGCGAGCGCGGCGGAGGTCAGGCGGGCGGCGGAGGCGGCGCACGTCACCGAGTTCGCCGACACGCTGCCGGAGGGGTTCGACACGTTGGTCGGGGAGCGCGGCATCAAGCTCTCCGGCGGCCAGCGCCAGCGGGTCGCGCTCGCCCGCGCGATCCTGCGGGACGCCCCGATCCTGCTCCTGGACGAGGCGACCAGCGCGCTCGACTCGGAGAGCGAGCTACTGGTGCAGGAGGCGCTCTGGCGCCTCATGGAGGGCCGCACGGCGCTGGTGGTCGCCCACCGCCTCAGCACGGTGGCGGGCATGGACAGCCTGGTCGTCCTGGACCGCGGCCGCATCGTGGAACAGGGCACCCACACGGACCTCCTCGCCGCCCACGGCACCTACGCCAAACTCTGGCAACACCAATCGGGCGGCTTCCTGGAGGAGGCGGCCTGAGCCCGACCGGGGGTTTCGGCTGCGCCGGGGGCCGCCTTGCCCACCCTGCCGCCCAAGGCGGCAGATTGCCCAAGGCTGGGTCGGCATGATCAAGCCCCTCCGGCGATTGAGGAGCGGGGTCCGGGGCGGAGCCCCGAGGCCGCAACACCGGCGCCGGTGACACGTAAAAAGGGCGATGGGCCCGAGCCAAGAAGGCTCGGGCCCACCACTCACACGTTCCGCCGGAGGCTACGGCAACTGCGCTGCCCGCGCCTCCCGCCGATTCCCACGGAAATTGTTCACACGCCGCGCCGTCGCGAAGAGCGGAATCACGGCACCGAGCACCACCTGCAACGTGCACCCCGTCGCCAGCAGCATCTGACCACCGGGCGCGTCGAACGCCCACGCCGCCAGCAGCCCCATGCTCGCCACGATCCACGCCAGCATCGCCACGGCGAGCCGCCCCCGCGGCTTCGGGTACTCGACCCGGCTGACCATGAGCCACGCCGTACCGATGATCGCCAGGAGCGTCGCCACGAAGGGCAGCTCGAGCAGCACGATCGAGACGACCGTCAGCGCGCCGAACGGCGACGGCATGCCCTGGAACGTGCCGTCCTTCACGGTCACGCACGAGAACCGCGCAAGCCGCAGCACCACCGCCAGCAACACCACGATGGCACCCACCGCGGCGACTCTCTGGTGCGCATCGTCGGCGACCATGCCGTAGACCAGCACGAAGTAAGCGGGAGCCAACCCGAAGCTGATCAGGTCGGACAGGTTGTCGAGCTCCGCGCCCATCGGCGAGGACCGCAGCTTGCGCGCCACCAGACCGTCGAACAGGTCGAAGATCGCGGCGGCCAGCATCAGGATCACGGCGGTCGCGGCGGAGTGCCGCGCCATGCCGGAGTCGGCGCTGCCCTGGATGTGCGGGATCAGGATCCCGGTCGTCGTGAAGTAGACGGCCATGAAGCCGCACGTGGCGTTGCCCAGCGTGAGGGTGTCCGCTATCGACAGCCGGAGCGACAACGGCATTTCTTCCGCGTCGTCCGCGATGTCCGGGTCATCGGCCCACGCCGACGTCTCAGGATGATCAGTCACGGTCAATTCGGGTCACCCCAGCCACCGTCTTCTGGCCGACCTCGACGTCGGCCTCGACGCCCTCAGGGAGGTAGATGTCGACTCGCGAACCGAAGCGGATCAGGCCGATCCGCTCGCCCTGCTCGACCTTCGTGCCCTGGGGGATGTAGGGCACGATGCGGCGGGCGACGGCGCCGGCGATCTGGACCATCTCGATGTCACCGAGCTCGGTGTCGAAGTGCCACACCACCCGCTCGTTGTTCTCGCTCTCCTTGTTGAACGCGGGAACGAAACCACCGGGGATGTGCTCGACCGACGTGACCGTGCCCGCGAGGGGAGCGCGGTTCACGTGCACGTTCAGCGGGCTCATGAAGATCGCGACGCGGGTGCGCCCGTCCTTCCACGGCATGATGCTCTGCACCACACCGTCGGCCGGGGAGATGACCCGGCCATCGGCGATCTCGCGCTCGGGGTCGCGGAAGAACCACAGCATGCCGGCCGCCAGAGCGGTGGTCGGGACGGCGAGTGCTGCTGCCTTCTTGGAGCGACGCGAGCGCGCCAGGCTGAGGGCAGCCGTGGCGACGGTCGGGAGAAGCCACGGCGAGGCTCCGCGCGCAAGACGTCCCTTGAGGACGCCGTCGCGTGGTGCAGAGATTTGGCTGTGGGGCATGGATGACCTTCGTAGCGGATGAGGCCGCGCAGTTTACGGGGGGACGGCGGCTTTTCCGGGGATGCTATCGGTTGCGAGCCACAACTGGGCAAGCCAGGAAGCCACATCGGACGGCAGGCATCCCCCGGAGCGCGCCTACGGGGTGTGATCTTCTTCGCGAAGAAACACCCCGTAAACGGACATCTGGCCCAGGATCAGCCTTGGGATCGATACTCCTCGAGGAGTCGACGACCAATGATCATTTTCTGGATCTCGGCGGTACCTTCGCCGATCAACAGCATCGGTGCCTCGCGGTAGAGGCGCTCGATCTCGTACTCCTTGGAGAAGCCGTAGCCGCCGTGGATCCGGAACGCGTCCTCCACGACTTCCTTGCAGTATTCGGAGGCCAGGTACTTGGCCATCCCTGCCTCGAGGTCGTTACGTTCCCCGGAGTCCTTTTTGCGTGCTGCATTGACCATCATCGCATGGGCGGCCTCGACCTTGGTGGCCATCTCGGCCAACTTGAACTGGATCGCCTGGTGCTGCGCGATGGGCTTTCCGAAAGTGTGCCGTTGCTGCGCGTAATCGACACCCAGTTCAAATGCACGCTGTGCGACGCCGCAACCACGCGCCGCGACATTCACGCGGCCGACTTCCACCCCGTCCATCATTTGGTAAAAGCCCCGGCCGGTCTCCCCGCCCAGTACGCGATTGGCCGGAATGCGCAGGTCATCCATGATGAGTTCGGTCGTGTCGACGCCCTTGTAACCCATCTTGTCGATCTTTCCGGGGATCGTCAGGCCCGGACGGACCTCTCCGAAGCCCGGTTCCTTCTCGACGAGGAACGTCGTCATCGACTTGTGCGGCGCGGAGCCCTCCGGGTGACCTTCATCACTTCGCGTGAGAACCGCCACAAGCGTTGACGAACCACCGTTCGTCAGCCACATCTTCTGGCCGTTCAGAAGGTAACTGTCGCCGTCCTTAACCGCCTTTGACGTGATGGCCGACACGTCGGAGCCAAGTCCCGGTTCGGACATGGAGAATGCGCCGCGCACCTCGCCGAGCGCCATGCGGGGCAGGAAGTGGTCCTTCTGCTCCTGCGTGCCGTGCTGCTTGAGCATGTAGGCGACGATGAAGTGGGTGTTGATGATGCCGGAGACCGACATCCAGCCGCGCGCGATCTCCTCCACGCACAGCGCATAGGTGAGCAGCGACTCGCCCAGACCCCCGTACTCCTCGGGAATCATCAGCCCGAACAGGCCCAACTCCTTGAGCCCGTCGACGATCTGTTGCGGGTACTCGTCGCGGTGCTCGAGTTCGGTCGCGACCGGGATGATCTCTTTGTCGACGAAGTCCCTGACCGTGGAGAGGATTTCCTGCTGCACATCGGTCAGGCCGTGGGTCTGCGCGAGTCGGCTCATGACTACTTCTCCTGCTGCTTCAGTTCCGGACGGCCGGGCTGTTCGCCGCCGCGCTCCTTGATGTACGTCTCGGTGGGCACCATCACCTTGCGGCGGAAGACGCAGACGAGCGTGCCGTCCTGCTTGTAGCCCTTGGTCTCCACGTGGACGATTCCGCGGTCCGACTTCGACCTGGACGGAGTCTTGTCCAGTACCGTCGTCTCGCCGTAGATGGTGTCGCCGTGGAAGGTCGGCGCCACGTGCTTGAGCGACTCGATCTCCAGATTGGCGATCGCCTTGCCCGACACGTCCGGCACGGACATCCCGAGGAGGAGCGAGTAGATGTAGTTCCCGACGACGACGTTCTTTCCGAAGTCCGTCGTCTTCTCCGCATAGTTCGTGTCCATGTGGAGCGGGTGATGGTTCATCGTCAGAAGACAGAACATGTGGTCGTCGTACTCGGTGACCGTCTTTCCGGGCCAGTGCTTGTAGACGTCCCCGACGGTGAACTCTTCGTAAGTGCGGCCGAACTGCATGGTGTCGTCACGCCTCCGGGATCTCGAACTTGGACGTGCGCTGCATGCCGGCCGCACGACCCTTCCCGGAGATGACGAGTGCCATCTTCCGGCTGGCCTCGTCGATCATCTCGTCGCCGAGCATCGCGGAGCCCTTCTTGCCGCCGGCCTCGGACGTGCAGTAGTCGTACGCGTCCAGGATCAGCTCGGCGTGGTCGTAGTCCTCCTGCGAGGGCGAGAAGACCTCGTTGGCGGCCTCGACCTGGCCGGGGTGCAGCACCCACTTGCCGTCGAAGCCGAGGGCGGCGGCGCGGCCCGCGACCTCGCGGAAGCCGTCGACGTTCTTGATCTGGAGGTAGGGGCCGTCGATCGCCTGGAGGTCGTTGGCGCGGGCCGCCATCAGGATCTTCATCAGGATGTAGTGGTACGCGTCGGCGCCGTAGCCGGGCGGCTGCTCGCCGACGACCAGGGACTTCATGTTGATGGACGCCATGAAGTCGGCCGGGCCGAAGATGATGGTCTCGGTGCGCGGCGAGGCCTCGGCGATCGCGTTGACGTTGTTGAGGCCCTGCGCGTTCTCGATCTGCGCCTCGATGCCGATCTTGCCGACCTCGAAGCCCATCGTCTTCTCGATCTGCGTGAGCAGGAGGTCGAGCGCGACGACCTGCTCGGCGTTCTGCACCTTCGGCAGCATGATGCAGTCGAGGTTCTGCCCGGCGCCCTCGACGACGGTGACGACGTCCCGGTACGTCCACTCGGTCGTCCAGTCGTTGACCCGCACGACGCGCGTCTTGCCCGTCCAGTCGCCCTCGTTGAGGAACTTGACGATGGTGTGCCGCGCCTCGGGCTTGGCGAGCGGGGCGCAGGCGTCCTCCAGGTCGAGGAAGACCTGGTCGGCGTCGAGGCCCTGGGCCTTCTCCAGGAAGCGCGGGTTCGAGCCGGGCACGGCGAGGCACGAACGGCGCGGGCGGAGCCGGTTCACGGGGCTGGTCATGCGGGGACCTCCAGTGGGTCGAGGTGGTTCGCTGTGCGGATCTCGTCGACGATACGGCCGATGATCTCCGTGATGCCGAAGTCCTTGGGGGTGAAGACGGCGGCCACACCCGCCCGCTTCAGGTCCTCGGCGTCGGCGTTGGGGATGATGCCGCCGACGATCACGGGGATGTCGGTGGCGCCCGCCTCGTGCAGGCTGGCGAGCACGTCGGGCACCAGCTCGGCGTGCGACCCGGACAGGATCGACAGGCCGACGCAGTGCACGTCCTCGGCGAGCGCCGCGGAGACGATCTGTTCGGGCGTGAGCCGGATGCCCTGGTAGACCACCTCGAACCCGGCGTCGCGGGCCCGTACGGCGATCTGCTCGGCGCCGTTGGAGTGTCCGTCAAGGCCCGGCTTGCCGACCAGGAGGCGGAGCTTGCCGCCCAGTTCCTCGCCGGTGCGGCGGACCTTCTCGCGGACCTCGGCGAGCGGCGTGCCCTCCTCGGCGGCGACCGCGACCGGCGCCGACGAGACGCCCGTGGGGGCGCGGAACTCGCCGAACACCTCGCGCAGGGCCGCCGCCCACTCGCCGGTCGTGACCCCGGAGCGGGCGCATTCGAGGGTGGCCTCCATGAGGTTCTCCGTGCCCGCCGCGGCCTCCTTCAGGCGTTCGAGCGCCTGCCGGGTCGTCGGGTAGTGGAACGGGTCGCCCATGCCCTGCCGGTCCGAGGACTCCTCACGCGTCGTGCGCCAGTCGCCGATCGCCTGCACGACCCGCGCCTCGACGTCGTGGTCCACCGTCATGATCGCGGTGTCCAGGTCGGCGGTGAGCGGGTTCGGCTCCGTGCCCTCGTAGCAGTTGACGCCGACGATCTTCTCCTCGCCGGCCTCGATCCTGGCCCGCCGCTCGGCGTGCGAGGAGACGAGCTGCGACTTGAGGTAACCGGACTCGACGGCCGCCATCGCGCCGCCCATCTCCTGGATCCGGTCGATCTCGGCGAAGGACTCGGCGACCAGCTCGTCGACCTTCTTCTCGATGACGTGCGAGCCCGCGAAGATGTCCTCGTACTCCAACAGGTCGCTCTCGTGCGCGAGGACCTGCTGGATGCGCAGGGACCACTGCTGGTCCCAGGGCCTCGGAAGGCCCAACGCCTCGTTCCAGGCCGGGAGTTGGACGGCCCGGGCGCGCGCGTCCTTGGAGAGCGTCACGGCCAGCATCTCGAGCACGATCCGCTGGACGTTGTTCTCCGGCTGGGCCTCGGTCAGGCCGAGCGAGTTGACCTGCACCCCGTACCGGAAGCGGCGCTGCTTCGCGTTCTCGATGCCGTACCGCTCGCGCGTGATCTGGTCCCAGATCCGCCCGAACGCCCGCATCTTGCACATCTCCTCGATGAAGCGGACGCCCGCGTTCACGAAGAAGGAGATGCGGGCCACGACGTCCCCGAACTTCTCGGCGGGGACCTGCCCTGAGTCGCGTACGGCATCGAGAACCGCGATGGCGGTGGACATCGCGTAGGCGATCTCCTGGACCGGAGTGGCCCCCGCCTCCTGGAGGTGGTAGCTGCAGATGTTGATCGGGTTCCACTTCGGCATGTTCGCCACGGTGTACGAGATCATGTCGGTGGTCAGGCGGAGCGAGGGCCCCGGCGGGAACACGTGGGTGCCCCGCGACAGGTACTCCTTGACGATGTCGTTCTGCGTCGTGCCCTGGAGCGCGGCGAGGTCCGCGCCCTGCTCCTCCGCGACCACCTGGTAGAGCGCCAGGGTCCACATGGCGGTGGCGTTGATCGTCATCGAGGTGTTCATCTGCTCCAGGGGGATGTCCCGGAACAGCCGCCGCATGTCACCGAGGTGGGACACCGGGACGCCGACGCGGCCGACCTCACCCCGCGCGAGGATGTGGTCGGGGTCGTACCCGGTCTGGGTCGGCAGGTCGAAGGCGACCGACAGACCCGTCTGCCCCTTGGCGAGGTTGCGCCGGTACAGCTCGTTGGACGCCTCGGCCGTGGAGTGCCCTGCGTACGTGCGCATGAGCCACGGCCGGTCCTTCTGACGCTCAGTCATCTGCAGGCTCTCCTACGGAGGTTCAGACGTTCCGGAACCGGTTGATGGCGTCGATGTGCTGCGCCCGCTTCTCGTGGTCGCGCACGCCGAGGCCCTCCTCGGGGGCGAGCGCGAGGACGCCGACCTTGCCCTGGTGGAGGTTGCGGTGCACGTCGTAGGCGGCCTGGCCGGTGTCCTCCAGCGAGTACACCTTCGAAAGGGTCGGGTGGATCTTGCCCTTGGCGATGAGGCGGTTGGCCTCCCACGCCTCGCGGTAGTTGGCGAAGTGCGAGCCGATGATGCGCTTCAGCGACATCCACAGGTAGCGGTTGTCGTACTCGTGGTTGTAGCCCGACGTGGAGGCGCAGGTGACGATGGTGCCGCCCTTGCGCGTGACGTAGACGGAGGCGCCGAAGGTCTCGCGGCCGGGGTGCTCGAAGACGATGTCGACGTCCTCGCCGCCGGTGAGCTCGCGGATCCGCTTGCCGAACCGCTTCCACTCGCGCGGGTCCTGCTCGTGCTCGTCCTTCCAGAACTTGTAGCCCTCGGCGCTGCGGTCGATGATCGCCTCGGCGCCCATGGCCCGGCAGATGTCGGCCTTCTGCTCGCTGGAGACGACGCAGATGGGGTTGGCGCCACCGGCGAGCGCGAACTGCGTGGCGTACGAGCCGAGTCCGCCGCTCGCGCCCCAGATGAGGACGTTGTCGCCCTGCTTCATGCCGGCGCCGTTGCGCGAGACGAGCTGGCGGTACGCGGTGGAGTTCACGAGGCCGGGAGCGGCGGCCTCCTCCCAGCTGAGGTGGTCCGGCTTCGGCATCAGCTGGTTCGACTTGACGAGCGCGATCTCGGCGAGGCCGCCGAAGTTCGTCTCGAAGCCCCAGATGCGCTGCTCGGGGTCGAGCATCGTGTCGTTGTGGCCGTCGCTCGACTCCAGCTCGACGGAGAGGCAGTGCGCGACGACCTCGTCGCCGGCGTGCCAGGCGTTCACACCGGGGCCGGTGCGCAGCACGACGCCCGCGAGGTCGGAGCCGATGATGTGGTACGGCAGGTCGTGACGCTTCGTCAGGTCGCTCAACTTGCCGTAGCGCTCCAGGAATCCGAAGGTCGCCATCGGCTCGAAGATCGAGGTCCAGACGGAGTTGTAGTTCACGGAGGAGGCCATGACGGCGACGAGCGCCTCGCCGGGGCCGAGCTCGGGAACCGGCACGTCGTCCAGGTGGATGGACTTGCGCGGGTCCTTGTCGCGGGTGTCGAGCCCCGCGAACATCTCCGTCTCGTCCTTGTGCACGGTGATCGCGCGGTACGAGTCGGGGAGCGGCAGGGCGGCGAAGTCGGCAGACGTGGCGGTCTGCGACTGAATCGCGTCCAGGATGTCCTTCACGGTGGTGCCTCCGGCGGTGAGCGATTGAGGGGATCGCTGAGTCGGGTGTGGCTGCTGAGGTTTGAGGGTGTGCCGTCGGTTCGGCGGGGTGGTGCTGTGGCAGCGCTTGGTGTGGCGCGGAAGGTTGCCTGTGACGCAGGCGCCCGGGCACACGAATCACGGTCGTTCGCGGTTCGCGGGGACAGCCCTCGCACGGAAGTTCTCTGTGCGCCGGCCGCCCGGACACCTTCAACGTATGGCACGCCGTGACGACTGGCAAGGCACTGCGTGCCATCAATTGCGCTCAGCTGGGAAAATTCCTGTTCAAGTGAGCGATGATCGATCAGGCGAGGTCAGGGGCGGGTTTCCGGACGTGGAAAGGATCGATGATCGATCGCCGGGCTGGGGTGCGGCGCGCCGGAGGAATGAAAAAGGCGCCTCACCTGGCACTGCGTGCCAGGTGAGGCGCCTTCTGAGGCGGTGGCCCCGCTACCGGTTCCTGAGCGCCTCTTCGATCGTGCGCATGACCTCCGGAAGCGGCGCGTCCGTGCGGGCTACCGTCACCAGGACCTCGCCGTTCCGCGAGACCTGCGCGGGGGCCGAGGGCGCGGCCGGGGTGCGGCCCGCCCCGATGCCGGTGCCGAACGTGCGGCGCACGATCGCGAAGGCGTGGTCGAGCTGGGTCTCCACGTCGCCCTGGCCGTCCGCGCGCAGCCAGCGCCGCAGTACGTGGTTGTGGGCGGTCACGACGGCGGACGCGGCGACCTCGGCGAGCAACGGGTCGTCGTTGCCGTCGTGGTGCGCCTGCTCGTCGAAGTGACCGAGCAGATAGCGGGTGAACAGCCGTTCGTAGCGGGCCACCGAGGCGATCTCGGCCTCGCGCAGCGTCGGCACCTCGCGGGTCAGCTGGTAGCGCGCCACGGACACCGCGGGCTGCGCGGCGTACATCTTCATGACTTCCTTGATGCCCCGGCACACCGTGTCCAGCGGGTGCTCCAGGGGCGGCGCCGCGTTCAGCACCGCCTCCGCGCGCACCAGGGTGTCGTCGTGGTCCGGGAAGATCGCCTCTTCCTTGGAGCGGAAGTGGCGGAAGAAGGTGCGCCGGGCGACCCCGGCGGTCGCGGCGATCTCGTCGACCGTCGTCGCCTCGTACCCCTTCGTGGCGAAGAGCTCCATCGCCGCGGCCGCGAGCTCGCGGCGCATCTTGAGCCGCTGGGCGGCGGCCCGGTTGCCCGCGGCGCTCTCCGGAGCGTCGGGCGTGGCGGAGGTACGGGAGGACTGGTCGGCCTTGGACATGACCCGAACGTACTGCATGTACGTGCCCGGTGGTGCCCCGGTCAGCGGGCCGCCCGACTCCCCGAGCAGCCCGCCCCAACCGGATTCCGCCTCCCCGAACGAATCAGCGCTTGGCATATTCGCGGAAACCACGGCCCGTCTTGCGGCCGAGGCAGCCCGCGGCCACCAGGTGCTCCAGGAGCGGAGCGGGGGCGAGACCCGGGTCGCGGAACTCGCGGTGCAGCACGCGCTCGATGGCGAGGGAGACGTCCAGGCCGACCACGTCGAGCAGTTCGAACGGGCCCATCGGGTAGCCGCCGCCGAGCTTCATGGCCGCGTCGATGTCGTCGAGAGAGGCGTAGTGCTCCTGGACCATCTTGATCGCGTTGTTCAGGTACGGGAAGAGCAGCGCGTTCACGATGAAGCCGGCCCGGTCCCCGCAGTCCACGGGGTGCTTGCGGATCTTGCGGGTCAGTTCGCGGACGGTGGCGTGCACGTCGTCGGAGGTGAGGACCGTGCGCACGACCTCGACCAGCTTCATGGCGGGCGCCGGGTTGAAGAAGTGCATCCCGATGACGTCCTGCGGGCGCGAGGTGGCGCGGGCGCAGGCGACGACGGGCAGTGAGGAGGTCGTGGTCGCGAGGATCGCGCCGGGCTTGCAGACCTTGTCGAACGTCGCGAACAGCTGCCGCTTCACGTCCAGGTCCTCGGCGACGGCCTCCAGGGCCAGGTCGACGTCGGCGAACGCGTCGTAGGAACCGGCGGGGGAGATGCGTGCGAGCGTCTCCTCGGCGTTCTCGGCGGTCATCCGGCCCTTGTCGACGGATCGCTTGAGCGACTTGCCGATCCTGGCCTTCGCCGCCTCCGCCTTCTCCTCGCTGCGGGCCGCGAGCACCACGTCGTACCCGGCCTTCGCGAACACCTCGGCGATGCCGGAGGCCATCGTTCCGGAGCCCGCGACGCCGACGGAGCGGACGGTGCGGGCGGGCCCGGTGAGCGCGTCGCTGAGCGGCGTCAGCGCGTCGCGCACCACGACGGAGCTGCCCGGCGCCTCGTACGTGTAGAAGCCGCGGCCGGCCTTGCGCCCGGTCAGACCCGCCTCGCTGAGCTGCTTGAGGATCGGGGCGGGGGCGTGCAGCCGGTCGTGGGACTCGGCGTACATGGCGTCGAGGACGGTACGCGCGGTGTCGACGCCGATCAGGTCGAGCAGCGCGAGGGGGCCCATCGGCAGCCCGCAGCCCAGCTTCATCGCGGCGTCGATGTCCTCGCGCGAGGCGTACTTGGCCTCGTACATCGCGGCGGCCTGGTTGAGGTAGCCGAACAGCAGCCCGTCGGCGACGAATCCGGGCCGGTCGCCGACCGCCACCGGGTCCTTGCCCAGCTCGATGGCGAGATCGGTGACGGTGGCGACGGCGGCCGGCGCGGTGAGCACGCTGGAGACCACCTCGACCAGCTTCATGGCCGGCGCCGGGTTGAAGAAGTGCAGGCCGAGGACGCGCTCGGGCCGCTCCGAATCGGCGGCGAGCCGGGTCACCGAGAGCGCGTTGGTGCCGGTCGCGAGGACGGTGTCGGGGCGCACGATGCCGTCGAGCTCGCGGAAGACCTGCTGCTTGATCTCGTACGACTCCGGGACGACCTCGATCACCAGGTCGGCCTCGGCCGCGGCCTGCAGGTCGGTGAACGTACGGAAGCGGGCGAGCAGATCTGCGCGCTGCTGCTCGGTGAGGTGCTCGCGGCGCACCGCACGCGCCGTCGATGCCTCCAGGGACGCCACGGCCTGGGCGGTGGCGGACTCGCTGATGTCGATGCCGATGACCTCGCGCCCGGCACGGGCCAGGACCTCGGCGATGCCGGTGCCCATGGTGCCGAGGCCGACGACGGCCACAGTCGAGATACGGGACAGGGGAGCGTCCATCTGGGAACTCCAGAAAATGAGGGGTGACGGCTGAGGCGACTGATCGCCGCACGCGCGCGAACAACAGGCGCGGGAAGTGCGGGAGTTGAGCCGAACCGGCGGGCCCTGTCCCGGGGCCGAGCCGTACTGCGGTACACACGGGTACCGAACCGACTGACACTCACGACGGCTGCGTCACCAGGCCGCCGCGAGCGGTGCTGCGGGAAGTATGCCCCGCTCACCTGAGCTTAACCAGCGAGTAACGAGCGCGCCAGTCCTCACTGTTGAAAGGTCGCTGTGATCTACGTCGCCGCAGGCCGTGCGCGTCTACCCTCGACGTCATGGACGAAGAGTCGCGAACGGTAACGGAACGCATCCGGAAGGAATCCGGCGGAACGCCCGCGTTCGAGCAGCTGGCCGCCACCCACGACACGGATGAACTGGCGGCAGTGCTCACCGCGCCGCAGCAGCCGCTGTGGGCGCGGGAGCTGGCGGCGTACCGGCTCGGCATGGCGGGCGACGGCCGCGCCTTCGAGTCCCTCGTCCTGCTGCTCAACCACCGTGAACCGGAGCGCTGCGCCGCGGCGGCCGAGGCCCTCGCCGCGCTGGGCGACCCGCGCACCGCGCGGGCGGCGGCGGCCCTGGCGACGAACGAGCTGCGCGTCGCCTACGCGCTGCACCCCGTCCGCCTCCTCACCCAGCTCCGCGCTCCGGAGTCGGCCCCGGCCCTGATCGCCACGCTCCGTCGCCGCCTCGTCCCGCACGACCCGTACCGAAAGGTGGCCCTCGCCTGTGTGGAGGGCCTGGGCAGCCTCGCGGACCCCCGGGCCCGCGAGGTCCTGAAGGAGGCGGCCACCCACCAACGCCTCGCGATGGCGGCGGAGGCGGCCCTGGCGAGGCTGCCGCGCGCGTGAGGGCTGTTCGCCGTCACTCGGGCGTGACGGCGAACGCCTCGATCTCCATCAGGAATTCCGGCGCCATCAACGCGGCGACCTGCACCGCGGAGGCGGCGGGCAGCCGCGCGGGGTCGAGGAATTCGTCGCGGGCCCGGCGCACGGCGGGCATGTGGGCCACGTCCGTCACGAAGTACGTCACCTTCACCACGTCCTCGAAGGACGCGCCCGCCGCCGCGAGACAATGGGGGACATCCTCACAGCAGGGACAACTGCGTCGGTGTCTCGGGGGCCGGGGTCTCCTCGCGTGCGGGGATGTTGCGGTGCGCGGCCGCGCGGCTCGGGCCGATGCCGAATTCCTCGGCCAGTTCGTGGACCTGGCGGGTCACGCGGCGCTGGTACCACTTCGGGGCGTAGGAGCCCTCCGCGTAGAGGCGCTCGTAGCGGCGCACCAGGTGCGGGTGGTGCTGGGCGAGCCAGCCCATGAACCACTCGCGGGCGCCGGGGCGCAGATGCAGGACCAGCGGGGTCACGGACGTTGCGCCCGCCTGCGCGATGGCGCGGACCGTCGCCCGCAGCTGATCGGGGTGGTCGCCGAGGAAGGGGATCACCGGCGCCATCAGGACCCCGCAGCCGATCCCCGCGTCGGAGAGGGCGCGCACGACGTCGAGGCGGCGCTCGGGTGCGGGCGTGCCCGGCTCGACGGTGCGCCACAGCTCCCGGTCCACGAAGCCGACCGAGACCGAGATCCCGACGTCCGTCACCTCCGCCGCCTGCCGCAGCAGCGGCAGGTCCCGCAGGATCAGCGTGCCCTTCGTCAGGATCGAGAACGGGTTGGCGTAGTCGCGCAGCGCCTCGATGATGCCGGGCATCAACTGGTAGCGGCCCTCGGCCCGTTGGTAGCAGTCGACGTTCGTGCCCATCGCGATGTGGTCGCCGTGCCAGCGGCGTGAAGCCAGGTGGTGGCGCAGCAGCCGCGGCGCGTTCACCTTCACCACGATCTGGCTGTCGAAGCCGAGCCCCGTGTCGAGGTCCAGATAGCGGTGGGTGTTGCGGGCGAAGCAGTAGACGCACGCGTGCGTGCAGCCCCGGTACGGGTTGACGGTCCACTCGAACGGCATCCGGGACGCCCCCGGTACCCGGTTCACGATCGACCGGGCCCGGATCTCGTGGAACGTCACGCCCGCGAATTCAGGGGTGTCGAACGTACGGCTCACCACCGCGTCCGCGCCGAACAGCGCGGCGTCCCGGGCCCGCCCGTGGTCGACGGGCTCGTCCGTGAGGTTCTCCCAGCGCATGACGCCTCCTCGGTAGCACTGACCACAGAATAGAACACATGTTCCCTTGATCGTGCGAACCCCGCGGGATACGGCTTCGGCCCCCGATTTGGGCGGTGAGTACGGAGGGTGGTTGGCTTGACACCGCCCATCGCGATCCCTGAAGAACCAATTGCTGGAGGAAGTGTCATGGCGCAGGTCGAGGCCACCACGGAACGTGTCGTCGCCGCGAAGCCGGACGACGTCTTCGACGCCCTCGCCGACTACAGCGGCACGCGCGCGAAGATGCTGCCCGAGCACTTCAGCGAGTACGAGGTGCGCGAGGGCGGCGACGGCGAGGGCACGCTCGTGCACTGGAAGCTCCAGGCCACCAGCAAGCGCGTGCGCGACTGCCTGCTCGACGTGACCGAGCCGACCGACGGCGAACTCGTCGAGAAGGACCGCAACTCCTCCATGGTCACGACGTGGCGCGTCACGCCGGCCGGTGAGGGCCGGTCCCGCGTCACCGTCACGACCGTCTGGAACGGCGCGGGCGGCATCGGCGGCTTCTTCGAGAAGACCTTCGCCCCCAAGGGCCTCGCCCGCATCTACGACGCCGTGCTCGCGGGACTCGCGACGCAGGTCGAGAAGTGACCCGCGTGCGCGGGCAGTTGTGACGCTCGCGCACCGGTCCGCCGCTCACCGTTTCGAGTGGTTTTCGTTTTGCCACCGTTGTACGCCGTAGGGCTCCCACCGGCGGATACGTCGATCCGGCCCACCTGAACAGCGACTCGTCGCGCTTGCCCCCAGTTGTCGCGTAATGCGAGAAATGGCCGCGCAAGGGTGACGAGGGGAGCTGCAGGTGGGCACGGTGACGCTGGTGACCGATCCGGTCGGGGAGCCGGTGGCCCCGCCCGACCTCCCGCCGGAGCCGCAACGGCCCGCGGAGCCCGCCGAGTTGCCCGGCGCGCACGGGCTCAGCCCGCGCCGCGTGCGCATGGTCTTCGTCGGCCTGATGCTGGCGCTGCTGCTCGCCGCCCTCGAGCAGATGATCGTCGCCACCGCGCTGCCCCGCATCGTCGGCGAACTGCACGGCCTGGACAAGATGTCCTGGGCGATCACCGCCTACCTGCTGACCTCCACCGTCGGCCTGCCGATCTACGGAAAGCTCGGCGACCTCTTCGGCCGCAAGGGCGTCTTCCAGTTCGCGATCGTCGTCTTCATCATCGGCTCCGCGCTCGCGGGCCGCGCCCAGACGATGGACCAGCTCATCGCGTTCCGCGCCCTCCAGGGCGTCGGCGCGGGCGGCCTCATGATCGGCGTACAGGCGATCATCGGCGACATCGTGCCGCCCCGCGAACGCGGCCGCTACATGGGCCTGATCGGCGCCGCGTTCGGCCTCGCCTCGGTCGCGGGCCCGCTGCTCGGCGGCTACTTCACCGACCACCTCTCCTGGCGCTGGTGCTTCTACATCAACGTCCCGTTCGGCCTGCTCACCCTCGCCGTGACGGCCGTCGTCCTCAAGCTCCCCAAGCCCACGAAGAAGCCCCGACTCGACGTGCTCGGCGCCCTGTTGCTGGCGTCGGCCTCAACCTGCCTGGTCCTGCTGACCAGTTGGGGCGGCACCGAGTACGAGTGGGGCGACCGCGTCATCATCGGGCTCGGCGCGGGCGCCCTCGCCTCGACGCTCCTGTTCCTCCTCGCGGAGAAGTTCGCCGCCGAACCCCTCATCCCGCTGCGGCTGTTCCGCGACTCCGTGTTCAACATCAGCGGCCTCGTCGGCATGGTCGTCGGCGTCGCGCTGTTCGGCGCGGCGAGCTATCTGCCGACGTTCCTGCAGATGGTCGACGGGGCGTCGGCGACCGAGTCGGGACTGCTGATGCTCCCGATGATGGGCGGAGTGGTGGTGGCCTCCATCGTCTCCGGCCAACTCATCAGCCACACGGGCAAGTACAAGCTGTACCCGATCCTCGGCGGCGCCCTGTCGACGGCGGGCATGTACCTCCTCTCCCGCCTCGAAGTCGACACCCCCCGCCTCGAATACAGCGTCTACATGGCCGTCCTCGGCGCGGGCATCGGCCTGATCATGCCGGTCCTGGTCCTCGCCGTGCAGAACTCCGTAAGCGCATCGGACCTCGGCACCGCGACCAGCGCCAACAACTACTTCCGGCAGATCGGCGGCAGCGTCGGCGCCGCGATCTTCGGCACGCTCTTCGCCGACCGGCTCACCGACTCCCTCGCCGACCGGGTGCCCACCACCGGGCAGGGCCTGCCCGACGCCGAGTCCATCACCCCGCAGCTCGTGCACGCGATGCCCGCCGCGCTGCGCACCCCGTACATCGAGGCGTACGCCGACGCGATGCCCCGGATCTTCCTCTACTTGGTGCCGGTCCTCGTCCTGGGCCTGCTCCTCGCCTTCTTCCTCAAGGAGACCCCGCTCTTGTCCAGTTCCGCCGCTTCCGTCGGCTCCGACACCCATGCCGTCCCCGCGCAGGAGCGCGCCTCCGCGTACGCCGCCGGGGTCCCGGTCTCCGGGACCGTACGGCACTCCGACGGCACGCCGGTGCCGCGCGCCGCGCTCACCCTCATCGACGTGGGCGGCTCCCAGATCGGCCGCGGCGCGAGCGGCGACGACGGCCGCTACGCGCTCGCGACGCCGGGCACGGGTTCGTACGTCCTGATCGCGGCGGCGGGCGGCCACCAGCCGCAGGCGGTGACGGTCACGGTGGGCGAGCGGCCGGTCGACCTGGACGTGGTGCTCGGCGGCGCGGGACGCCTGGCCGGTTCGGTGCTGACGGCCGACGGCACTCCCGTGCGCGAGGCGATCGTCACGCTCACGAACGTGCACGGCGAGGTGGTCGCGACCACCCGCAGCGGCCGCGAAGGCTCCTATGTCATCACGGAGTTGGTGGCGGGGGAGTACACCCTGGCCGCCAGCGCCCCGGCGTTCCGGCCGGCCGCGATGCCGGTCACGGTGATGGCCTCCCGTGAGACCCGTCAGGACGTGGAGCTGGCGGGCGGGGCGATGCTGCGGGGGACAGTGCGGGCGGGTGGTGGCCGGCCGGTGGAGGACGCGCGCGTCACGCTCCTCGATGTGGCGGGCAACGTGGTGGACACCATGACGACCGGCCCGGACGGCACGTTCCGCTTCCTGGACCTGGCCTCCGGCGAGTACACGGTGATCGCCGCGGGCTACCCTCCGGTCGCGACGGTCCTCCAGGTGGCAGGCGGCACCCGCACGGACCGCGACCTCCAACTGGGCCACGAGGACTGACCGGCCGTCCCGTGGCCGGAGCCCGCCGCCCTGAGCACGCGGCACCGGGGGCCGCCTTGCCCACCCTGCCGCCCTAGGCGGCAGATTGCCCAAGTCGGTAACGGCCGACCGCAACGGGTGGGGAGCCGTTCTGGCGGCGGGTTGCCCGAGGTGGTGGGGCCGACCGTGACGGGTGGGGAGCCGGTTCGACGGCGAGTGCCCAAGCCGGGGGCGGCACCCCGTGAGGCCGACGCCCCTGGAGGGGGCGGGTGGGCAAATCAAGCCCCTGCGGCGTTTGAGCAGCGGGGTCCGGGGCGGAGCCCCGAGGCCGTAACGCCGGTTCGGCAAATCCAGCCCCGCCGGCGATTGAGGCGCGGGGGCTGGGGCGGAGCCCCGGGGCGGGGGACGGGTGGCCGCAACCGGGGAAGTCAAGCGCCGCAAGGCAATTACCGCCAAGAAGCCACCCGTCAACCGGCGGAGCCGTACCGTGGAAAGAGGCGGCGCGCACCCCCGGCGCGCGGGAGGAAAGGAACGCGGCGATGCACGGCACCGGTCAAGCCCCGCAGGGCCGCGTCCCGCTTGCCGTCGTGGTCATCGACCACGCGGGCCGCGTCTCGCACTGGAGCAGCGGCGCCCGCCGCCTCTTCGGCCCGCCCAAGGAGGACGCGGTGGGCCGCCCCGCCGCCGACCTGCTGCCGGTCACCGGCGCACTCCCTCAAGAGGGCCCCGCCCCGCACGACTTGGAGGAATCCCTCGGCGGCCAGCTGTCCTACCCCGCCGCGGGCCGCGCCCGCCTCGACACCAGCGCGGAACCCCGCGACCGTATCGACGTCCTGTGGTGGGCGTACCCCCTGGTGGGCCCGGGCCCCGAGCGGCTGCTCGTCCTCGCCGCCGACGCCCGCCAACTCGGCGGCGACGCGGGGCCGGAGGTCGAGCGGATCGCCCCCGCCTTCGCGCTGCACACGGACTTCCCGGCGGCCGACGAGCTCGCCCGCAAGCTGCCCGAGATCCTGCCGAGCATGAGCGTCTCCGAGAGCGCCCGGATCGTGTCCCAGGTGCTCGAACTCGGCTACCCGGTCCTGGAGTTCAGTCAGCACGACCGGGTCCCCGTCACCGCGGACTGGGGCGTCTCCCGGCGCACCGAGCGCAAGGCGCGCCGCGCGGAGGCCGCCCGCGCCACGGCCCTCGGCGTGCCGTCCCCGCGCACCCCGCTCGACGACGCCGACACCGCCGAGGACCTCGAGTACGCGGCCGTGCGCGACCGCCTCGAATTCCTCAACGAGGTGAGCGGACGCATCGGTTCCTCCCTCGACCTCTCCCGCACCATCGTCGAGGTCAGCCGCGCCGTCGTCCCGCGCTTCACCGACGTGGCGGGCACGTACCTGCGCGAACAGGTCGTCGCAGGCGAGGGCTTCCCCGAGGGCGCGCCCGACGCCACCACCATGTGGCACCGCGTCGCCCTGGAGCACACCGACGAACCGGGCCGCTGGGACGATGTCGTACCGGTCGGCGAGTCCATGCCGTTCCCGGTGCACACCCCGTTCTTCCAGTGCATGACCAGCGGCGACCCGGTCCTCGTGCCGTACATCTCGGAGGAGATGGGCAACGCGATCGCGTCGCAGTTCGAGAAGCGGGACATCCGCCCGCTCATCAACCACCGCTCGATGCTGGTGGTGCCGCTCAAGGCGCGCAACGTCGTCCTCGGCTTCATGATCCTGCTCCGCCACCAGGAGCGCCCCGTCTTCAACGACATGGACCGCGCCACCGGCGCCGAACTGGCCGCCCGCGCGGGCCTCGTGCTCGACAACGCGCGCATGTACACGTACCAGGAGGCTGTCGCCGAGACGCTCCAGGACAGCATGCTGCCGCAGATCGATCCGCACATGCCGGGCTGCGACATCGCCACCCGCTACCTGCCGGGCACACTGCTCGGGCGGGTCGGCGGCGACTGGTTCGACTCCATCAAGCTGCCCGGCGCGCGCACGGCGCTGGTCGTCGGCGACGTGATGGGCCACGGCCTCAACTCGGCGGCGATGATGGGCCAGTTGCGCACCGCCGTGCAGACGATGGCGGCCCTCGACCTGCCGCCCGCCCAGCTCCTGCGCAACCTCGACGACCTGGCGCAGCGCCTCGGCGACAACTACCTCGCCACCTGCCTCTACGCCGTCTACGACCCCATCGCGGGCGAGCTGCACCTCGCCAACGCCGGGCACATCCCGCCGGTCCTCGTACGCGCGGCCGACGGCGGCAGCGAACTCCTCGAACTGCCCACGGGCGCGCCGATCGGCGTCGGTGGCGTGCCCTTCGAGTCCGTACGGGTCCCGGTCGCGCCCGGTGACCGCCTGGTGATGTGCACGGACGGCCTGGTCGAGGTGCGCGGCGAGGACATCGGTGTGGGGCTCGCGACGCTCTGCGAGTCCGCCGCCCACCCGGCCGCCTCCATGGACGACGCCTGCGACACCATCATCCGCTCGCTGGCCACCAGGGGCGGCCGCAAGGACGACGTGGCGCTGCTGCTGGCCCGGCTCAACGGGTTCGAGCGCGAGGACGTGGCCCACTGGACGTTCGACCCGGAGCCCGCCGAGGTGCCACGCGCGCGTGCCCTCGTGACCGAACAGCTGGGACGGTGGGGCCTGTTGGGCATCGCCGACACCGCCGAACTGATCGTGAGCGAACTCGTCACGAACGCCGTGTGCTATGCGCGCGGCGGCCCCGTGCAGCTGCGCCTGGTGCGCTCAGGGACGCTGCTGTGCGAGGTCGAGGACACCGAGCACGCGCTGCCGACGCTGCTCAACGCGGGACCCGGCGACGAGTTCGGACGGGGGCTGCGCGTGGTGGCGCGGCTCTCGCGCGCGTGGGGCACGAGCCGCACCGCGACGGGAAAGACCGTGTGGTTCGAACTTTCCGCGTCGTCCCGGTGAAGGTGCGTACGGCGTGCTTGTGGGGCGCGGCCCGGAGCGGTAGACCGATCTGACACTTCGGCTGCCGCACCCTGGGGAGGGTTCCATGAGCGTGAGCGAGCGCTACAGGGAAGCGTGGGAGAGTTTCTGGGAGGACGCGTCGGCGGAGCCGGGCGGGGTCTTCTGGGACTCGGAGCCCGCACTGACGGCGGGGCTCCATCTCGCCCTGTTCGAGCCCGAGTTGGCCGCTCCCGATCTGCCGATGGTGGACCTCGGCTGCGGAAACGGGACACAGACCCGCTTCCTCGCCGACCGCTACCCGAGAGTCGTCGGCGCCGACCTGTCGGCGGCCGCCCTCGGCCGGGCCCGCGAGTCCGATCCCGCGGGACAGGCCGACTACCGGGAGCTGGACGCCACCGACAACGACCAGATGGGCTTCCTGCACGCCGAGTTGGGCGACGTCAACGTCTATATGCGAGGCGTGCTGCACCAGAGCGAGCCCACCGACCGGCAGCGGCTGGTCGACGCCATCGCGGCGCTCGTCGGCGAGCGCGGGCGCGGCTTCGTGGTCGAGCTGTCGGAACGGGCGCGGCCGATCCTGGAGGAGCTCGCGGCAGGCCCCTCGGGGCCGCCGCCCAAACTGGGCGAGGTGTTCTCGCACGGGATCGCGCCCGGCGAGGTCTCCGACGACGCGGTGCCCGGGTACGTGGCGTCGGCGGGGCTCTCGGTGCTCGCGGCGGGCGAGCTGCCGCTCGTGACGACGGACTTCTCGCCCGACGGCGGGCGCATCGAGCTGCCGTCGACCTGGCTGGTGGTGGGACGGGCGGGCTGACTCCCCGAGCGATTCGCCGAGCGACTCCTCGCGTCGCTCCGCAACGCGCTGACGAGCGAGAACTCCGCTCTTCGGGTGGGAAATTGGTCTAGACCGCTGGGAGTTATCCACAGGTCTGGTGCGGCCTGGCCGGATCCGCGTACGGTTCTGGCCATGAAGATCCTCATCAGCGCCGACATGGAGGGGGCCACGGGCGTCACCTGGCCCGCGGACGTCCTCCCCGGCACACCGCAGTGGGAGCGCTGCCGGTCCATGTTCACGTCGGACGTGAACGCGGCGGCGCTCGGCTTCTTCGACGGCGGCGCCGACGAGGTGCTGATCAACGAGGCGCACTGGACGATGCGCAACCTGCTGCTCGAACAGCTCGACGAGCGGGTGCAGATGCTCACCGGGCGGCACAAGTCGCTGTCCATGGTGGAGGGAGTCCAGCACGGCGACGTCGACGGCATCGCGTTCATCGGCTACCACGCGGGCGCGGGCATGGAGGGTGTGCTCGCGCACACCTACCTGGCGAACCAGATCACGGGCGTCTGGGTCAACGACGTACGGGCGAGCGAGGGCCTGCTGAACGCACACGTGGTGGCCGAGTACGGCGTGCCCGTCGTCCTCGTCACCGGCGACGACCACGCGTGCGACGACGCGCTCGGGTACGCGCCCGAGGCCCGCAAGGTCGCCGTCAAGGACCACGTCTCCCGGTACGCGGCGGTGTGCCGCACCCCCGCGCGGACCGCCGCCGACATCCGGGCCGCCGCCAAGGACGCCGCGTCCATCGCGGTCCGCCACGAGCCGGTTCAGGGCGGCCCGTTCACGATCCAGGTGGAGTTCGACGCCGAGCACCTCGCCATGGCGTCGACCGTCGTGCCGGGCGTGACGCGCATCGGCGAGCGCAGGATCGCCTACACGCACGAGACCATGTACGAGGGCATCCGCACCTTCAAGGCGGTCACCACGATCGCCTCGGCCGCGGTGGAGGAACAGTATGGCTGAGCAGGACCGCAGCGCGGCATCCCTCGGGACCGTGGACCAACAGGCGCTCGACGAGGTCGTGACCTTCACCTCCGAGCTGATCCGCATCGACACCACGAACCGCGGCGGAGGCGACTGCCAGGAGCGGCCCGCCGCCGAGTACGCCGCCGAGAAGCTCTCCGAGGCCGGTCTGAAGCCGACGATCCTGGAGCGCACGGCAGGACGCGGCAATGTCGTCGCCCGCATCGAGGGCACCGACCCCACGGCCGAGGCGCTGCTCGTCCACGGCCACCTGGACGTCGTGCCCGCCGAGGCCGCCGACTGGAGCGTCGACCCGTTCTCCGGCGAAGTGCGCGACGGCGTCGTATGGGGCCGCGGCGCGGTCGACATGAAGAACATGGACGCGATGATCCTGGCGACCGTACGCCAGTGGGCGCGCGTCGGGTTCCGGCCGCGCCGGGACATCGTCATCGCCTTCACCGCCGACGAGGAGGCCAGCGCGGAGGACGGCTCGGGCTTCCTCGCCGACCAGCACCCCGACCTCTTCGAGGGCTGCACGGAGGGCATCAGCGAGTCCGGCGCCTTCACCTTCCACGACGGCGGCGGCAGGCAGCTGTACCCGATCGCGGCGGGCGAGCGGGGCACCGGCTGGCTGAAGCTCACCGCGCGCGGCAAGGCGGGCCACGGATCCAAGGTCAACAAGGCCAACGCGGTGGGCCGGCTCGCCGCCGCGATCGCCCGCATCGACGCGCACGAGTGGCCGGTGCGGCTCACGCCGACGGTGCGCGCCGCGCTCACCGAGATGGCCGCGCTGTACGGCATCGGGGCCGACGTGGACGCGCCGGACTTCGACGTGGACGCGCTGCTCGCGGCGCTCGGCCCGGCCGCGGCCCTCGTCGAGCCGACGGTGCGCAACAGCGCCAACCCGACGATGCTGTCCGCCGGTTACAAGATCAACGTGATTCCGGGGGACGCCACGGCGCACGTCGACGGCCGCTATCTGCCGGGCGGCGAGGACGAGTTCAAGGCCACCCTCGACAAGCTCACCGGGCCCGACGTCGACTGGGAGTACCACCACCGCGAGGTCGCCCTCCAGGCACCGGTCGACTCGCCGACCTACGCGCGGATGCGCGCGGCCGTGGAGGAGTTCGCCCCCGAGGGCCACGTCGTCCCGTACTGCATGTCGGGCGGCACGGACGCCAAGCAGTTCTCCCGCCTCGGCATCACCGGCTACGGCTTCGCCCCGCTCAAGCTGCCCGAGGGCTTCGACTACCAGGCGCTGTTCCACGGCGTCGACGAGCGCGTTCCGGTCGAGGCGCTGCACTTCGGAGTGCGCGTGCTCGACAGATTCCTGCGCACGGCCTGAGCCGCCCGCACGGATCAGTGGAAACACCCGCGGTGACACGGACTAGGAAATGATGGCGGACGCGAAGAACATGGGGGCCACCGGACAAATGCGGGGCGGGGACGACATGCTGCACACGCGAGAGTACGGATCCTGGCCGTCGCCGATCGACGCCGCACTGGCGGCGGCGCACGACGGACAGCCCGAATACGTCGGCTTCGTCGGCGCCGAGGCCTGGTGGACCGAGCCCCGGCCCACCGAGGCGGGCCGCCGCGCCCTGGTGCGCCGCCTCGCCGACGGCACGGAGCGCTCGGTCCTGCCCGCGCCGTGGAACGTCCGCAGCCGCGTCATCGAGTACGGCGGCCGCCCCTGGGCCGGGGCGGAGCGCCCCGAGGGCGACCGCGGGCCCCTCGTCGTCTTCGTGAACTTCGCCGACCAGCGCCTGTACGCGTACGAGCCCGACGCCCCGGGCGCCGAGCCGCGCCCGCTCACGCCCGTGTCCGACATCGGTGGCGGACTGCGCTGGGTCGACCCGCAACTGCACATCGAGCGCGGCGAAGTGTGGTGCGTCTTGGAGGAGTTCACCGGCGAGGGCCCCGGCGACCTGCGCCGCCTGGTCGCGGCCGTGCCGCTCGACGGCTCGGCGGCCGAGGACCGCGCGGCGGTGCGCGAACTCTCCGACGACGCCCACCGGTTCGTCACGACCGCCCGGCTCTCGCCCGACGGGCGGCGCGCCGCGTGGATCGCCTGGGACCACCCGCGCATGCCCTGGGACGGCACGGAACTGCTGCTCGCGGAGGTCACCGACGACGGCACCTTCGGCCCGACGCAGACCGTCGCGGGCGGCGTCGAGGAGTCCGTCTGCCAGGTCGAGTGGGCGGACGACGGGGGACTGCTGTTCTCCAGTGACCGCAGCGGCTGGTGGAACCTGTACCGGCTCGACGTGCGCGGCGGGTGGGAGGTCCCGCCCGGGGAGGCGCGGCGGTCCCTGGGCGCCGATCTGCGCGGCGCCCCCGCGCTGTCCGTACCCACGACCCCGCAGGGCTCCCTCGCCCGGCCGACGCTCGCCGCGGCCCGGCCGCTGTGCGCCCGCGACGAGGAGTTCGGCGGGCCGATGTGGAAGCTCGGCCTGAGCTGGTTCAAGCCGCTGGAGGCCGGCCTGATCGCCGTCGTGCACGGCGTCGGCGCCACCGCGCTCGGCATCCTCGACCCGGAGACCGGCGAGGTCGTCGACACGGCGGGGCCCTGGACGGCCTGGTCGTCGACGCTCGCCGTGCACGGCAGCCGCGTCGTCGGCGTCGCCGCGAGCCCGCGCACCGCGCCCGAGGTCGTCGAGCTCGACACCGGCACCGGGCACACCCGCGTGATCGGCGCCGCGCACGACGACCCGGTCGACCCCGCGTACTACCCGGAACCCCAGATCCGTACGTTCGCCGGCCCCGACGGGCGGGACGTCCACGCCCACATCTACCCGCCGCACAGCCCCACCCACGTGGCCACCGACGGCGAGCTCCCGCCGTACGTCGTGTGGGCACACGGCGGCCCCACCAGCCACGCGCCCCTCGTACTCGACCTGGAGATCGCCTACTTCACCTCGCGCGGCATCGGCGTCGCCGAGGTCAACTACGGGGGCTCGACCGGCTACGGGCGGGAGTACCGCAACCGGCTGCGCGAGCAGTGGGGAGTCGTCGACGTCGAGGACTGCGCGGCCGTCGCCCTCGCCCTCGCCGATGAGGGCACCGCCGACCGCGAGCGGCTCGCCATCCGCGGCGGCAGCGCCGGCGGCTGGACCAGCGCGGCATCCTTGACCAGCACGGACGTCTACGCCTGCGGCACGATCATCTACCCCATCCTCGACCTCACCGGCTGGGCCGAGGGGGAGACCCACGACTTCGAGTCCCGGTACCTGGAATCGCTGGTCGGGCCGCTCGCCGAGGTGCCCGCGCGCTACGCGGAGCGCTCGCCGGCCGAGCACGCCGACCGGCTCTCGGTCCCGTTCCTGCTGCTCCAGGGCCTCGACGACGTGATCTGTCCGCCCGTCCAGTGCGAGCGGTTCCTGGAGCGGGTGGAGAGCGAGGGGCGGCGGGTGCCGCACGCGTACATCGCGTTCGAGGGCGAGGGCCACGGGTTCCGCCGGGCGGACACGATGATCCGCGCTCTGGAGGCGGAACTCTCGCTGTACGCCCAGGCGTTCGGCCTCCAGCCGGACGGCGTCCCCACCCTCGAGCTGACCAAGTGAGGCCACTGCGCCGCCCGGAGCGGATGGCTCCGGGCGCGCGGGTCGCCGTCGTCGCGCCCAGCGGGCCGGTCCCCGAGGAGGCGCTGCAGACCGGCCTCGACATCCTGCGCGGCTGGGACCTGGAACCGGTCGTGATGCCTCATGTCCTCGACGTGCACGGCGAGTTCGACTACTTGGCCGGCTCGGACGCCGACCGGGCGGCCGACCTCCAGCGGGCCTGGTGCGATCCGGACGTCGACGGGGTGTTGTGCGCGCGTGGCGGGTACGGGGCGCAGCGCATGGTCGACCTGCTCGACTGGGAGGCGATGCGGGCGGCGCCGCCCAAGGTGTTCGTCGGGTACAGCGACATCACCGCCCTGCACGAGGCGTTCGCGGTGCGGCTCGGGGTGAGCACGCTGCACGGGCCGATGGTCGCCACGGCCGACTTCCTCAAGAATCCGCGGGCCCAGGAGCACCTGCGGGCGACGCTGTTCGAGCCGGAGACGGTGCGGGTGGTCTCCGCGGTGGAGGGCGGGGGTGGGGTTCTGGTGCCCGGGGTGGCGCGAGGTGTCACGCTGGGCGGCTGTCTTTCGCTGCTCGCGGCGGACCTCGGGGCGGTGGGGGCGAGGGACTCGGCGCGGGGTGGGTTGCTGTGTCTGGAGGACGTGGGGGAGGAGGCGTACCGGGTCGACCGGTATCTGACGCAGCTGCTGCGTGCGGGGTGGCTGGACGGGGTGGCCGGGATTCTGCTGGGTTCCTGGGCGGACTGTGACCCGCTGCGCGGGCTGCTGGAGGATCGGTTGGGCGGGCTCGGGGTTCCGGTGGTGGAGGACTTCGGGTTCGGGCACTGCGACGGGGCGCTCACGCTGCCGCTGGGGGTGGCGGGTGAACTGGACGCCGCCGCCGGCACGTTGACGCTGGACGTGCCCGCGCTTCGGTAACACGTGGCCGGGCCCCCGTCGTGTTGCGCGGCACCGGGCGCCGCCTTGCCCACCCTGCCGCCCAAGGCGGCAGATTGCCCAAGGCGAGACGGCCTCGGCCTGCACCGGCACATCAAGCCCCGCCGATGGGTGGGCAAATCAAGCCCCTGCGGCGATTGAGCAGCGGGGTCCGGGGCGGAGCCCCGATCTTTTTCAGCCCCTGCGGCGATTGAGGAGCGGGGTGCGGGGCGGAGCCCCGATCTTTTGAACCCCGTGGCGTGGGACGGAAATTCACCCGGCACGGTTCTTGCCCCCTGATGACACGTGCCACACGATGGCTCCGCGCTTACCGTTACCCGCCGGTAAGGCACACCGTGGAGGTCGCCGTGCCCAGATCCCGCATCACGCTCGCCGCCGCCCTGACCGTCATCGCCGCAGCCACATTGGCCGCACCCGCCACCGCATCCGCATCCGCCGCAGACGCCCCCGAGATCACGGCGACCCCCCTGAAGATCACCGTCCGCACGGCGGAGCGGACCTGCACCGTCGACGCCGACCTCTACCGCCCCGCCGGCGTCGACGCCGCGCACCCCGCCCCCGCCGTCCTGACCACGAACGGCTTCGGCGGCAGCAAGTCGGACGGCACCGGTGACACGGCGCGGGCCTTCGCCCAGCGCGGCTACGTCGCGCTCGCCTACTCCGGCCTCGGCTTCGGCAAGTCCGGCTGCCTGGTGTCGCTCGACGATCCGCGCATCGACGGCAAGGCCGCCTCCGCCCTCATCGACCTCCTCGCCGGCACCCGCGCCGCCGACGACGGCACGAAGATCGACTACGTCACCGCCGACAAGAAGGGCGACCCCCGCGTCGGCATGATCGGCGGCTCCTACGGCGGCGCCATCCAGCTGGCCACGGCCGCCGTCGACCACCGCGTCGACGCGCTCGTCCCGCTGATCACCTGGAACGACCTCGCGTACTCCCTGGACCCGCAGAACGCGCGGGGCCCGGCGGCCGCCGACGTCCCCGGCGCCTTCAAGTGGCAGTGGACCAACGGGTTCTACCTCATCGGCGAGGGCCAGCCGCTGCTCTCCCCGTCCCTCGACCCGTCCCGGATCAACAAGCTCAGCTGTCTGCACTTCGTCGACGACGCCTGCGCCACCATCCGCACGCTCAACTCCGGCCGCTACCCGGCCGCCGAGACCCAGCGGCTCCTCTCGTACGCCCGCAGCGTGTCCCCGGTCTCGTACCTGAAGCAGGTGAAGGCGCCGACGCTGCTCGTGCAGGGGCAGGCCGACTCGCTGTTCAACCTGAACGAGGCGCAGGCGACGTACGACACGCTCGCCGCGCAGGGCACGGCCGCCAAGATGATCTGGCAGTCCTGGGGCCACAGCGGCGGCCTCACCGACCCGGCCGCCGGTGAACTCAACCTCTCCGAGGGCAACCTGGAGACCAGCTACACAGGACGCCGCATCCTGTCCTGGTTCGACCGCTACCTGCACAAGAAGGACGGCACCGACACCGGGCCCGCGTTCGCCTACTACCGCGACTGGATCGCCGACCCGAACGGGACGTACGCGACCGCGCCGAGCGTCCCCGCGCTGAACCGCACGCTGTACCTCTCCGGCGACGGAAAGCTCGTCGACAACCGGAAGAAGGTCGCCCGCGGCAGCCGCGAGTACCGCAACTGGCTCGTCCCGACCAGCCACTCCGAGTCCTCGCTCGCCGGCCTCATCGGCCTGTCCGACCCGGCCCCGTACGACACCAAGGGCACGTACCTCGACTGGACCACCGAGCCGCTGACCGCCGCCACCGATGTCGTCGGCGCCCCGAAGGCGACGCTCAAGGTGATCTCGCCGAAGACGGAACGCGTGCAGAACTCCGGCGACGCGGCCGACAAGCTGGTGCTCTTCGCGAAGCTGTACGACGTGGCGCCCGACGGCTCGAAGACGCTGGTGCACCGGCTCGTCGCCCCGGTCCGCGTGCCCGACGTCACGCGCCCCTTCACGGTCTCCCTCCCCGGGATCGTGCACCGCTACGAGAAGGGCCACCGGATCCGGTTCGTGATCGCCGCGAGCGACGACGCGTACGGCGGCAACAAGGGGATCAAGCCGGTCACCGTGACCAGCGCCCCGGGCGACACCGGGACGGTGCAGCTGCCCGTCGTCCCTTAGCCGTCCCCTAGCCGTCCCCGAGTCATCACCCGTACGGGCCCCTGACCTGTGCGTTCGCGCCGCTTCCCCGGTCATCCTTGGCAGGGGAGGCGGCGACCGGCCTCCGGGGGAACGACGGAAGGGTCCACCGATGAGCCCCAAGGGCGGTTCGAGCTCCTCGAAGAGCGGCGGCTCCGGCGCGTTCACCCCGGCCAGGATCGGCGTGCTCGTCCTCGCCGTCCTCGGCCTGGTCTTCATCTTCGAGAACACCCGGCACGTGAAGATCCGGCTGCTGATCCCCGAGGTCACCGTGCCGCTGTACCTGGCGCTGCTGATCACGGCGGTGATCGGCGCGATCTGCGGCGGCTACTTCGTGTCACGCAGACGCAAGTGAAAGAGCTGGGCGACCGCTTCCTAAGCTGATCCGATGGCCGACCTACCCGCTCCGGACTCTCCCGCTCCGGACTCTTCCGCACCGGACTTTCTCGCCACGGGCACTCGCGTGGGCATCCGCCCCTACTCCCTCGCCGACCCCGACGTCGCCGAGTTCACGGCACGCGCCCGCGAGAGCGTCGAGCTGCACCGGCCCTGGCTGTTCCCGCCCACCGGTGCCGCCGCCTACACCGAGTACGCGGGGCGGCTCATCGAGGACCCGACCCGGCACGGCTTCCTGGTGTACGAGCGGGACGGCGGGGCGAGCGGCGCGGGTTCCCTCGCCGGGTTCATCAACATCAACAACGTGGTGCTCGGGGCCTTCCGCTGCGGCGCCCTCGGCTACGGCGCCTTCGCGCACGCGGCCGGGCGCGGACTGATGTCCGAGGGGCTCGGCCTCGTCGTCCGGCAGGCGTTCGGGCCCCTGGGCCTGCACCGTCTGGAGATCAATGTGCAGCCCGGCAACACGGCGTCGATCGCGCTCGCCCGCCGGGCCGGATTCCGCCTGGAGGGCCTCTCGCCGGACTTCCTCCACATCGACGGTGCCTGGCGCGACCACGAGCGCTGGGCCCTCACGGCCGAGATGACGAGGCAGGCGACCGACTAGCGGCGCGACTTCCGGTTGATCTTCATGGTGTCCATGTCGGTCACCGTCGAGCGCAGCTCCCCGTGCCCGTACCCGCGCTCCTTCAGGTACGCCTCCGCCTTCTCCTCGGCGAGCGCCCCGGCCATCTCCTCGCCGTCGTCGGGGTCGGACTCGACGACGTAGCGCATGGAGAAGTGCTTGAGCGTGCGGTCGTAGGCGAGCGAGCCCTCCGGGCCGAACTTCATGCCGGCGATGCCCTCGTGCTCGGCGACCTCGGCGAGCAGCCGCTCGCGCGCCGCGTCGGTGAGGCCTTCGAAGGCGGCGCGGACGATGACTCGGTAGGTGTGGCTCTCGGCCATGGTGGTGCGGTCTCCTCGGGCGTACGTACTGCCTGCCGGCCTGGCGCGGCGAAGGGCGGAAAGAGCCAGCGTACGGGGAGGCGGACGGGACGCCCACGGAATATTGCGGCGCCCGGGGCCGCCGCCGCTGCCCGGCTTTGCGCAATCCTGACCGGAGGCCACCCTGTTCAGCTCCCGCAGGACCATGTTCCATGGTCATCGGGGCGGGCCGCGCCCCTGGCGACGGGAGGCACACGTGACCGAGATCCGCCGTGCGGTACTGACCCTGCCGGGCGTGCCCCTGGGCCCGGACAATCCGCTGCCGCCACTGCGACCACTCGACGAGATGCACGAGGTCGACGAGCGCGCCAAGGAGGACATGCCGCTCGACATGGCCCGGCAGGTCGGCTACCGGCCGCTGCGCAGCGTGCTGCCCGAGCGGATCCGCGACGGGTACGGGCGCGACCGCGCGCCGGTCGACCTCGACACGATCGTGATCGAGAACGACCGGCTGCGGGCGACGGTGCTCCCGGGCCTCGGAGGCCGCGTCGCCTCCCTCTTCCACAAGCCGACCGAACGCGAACTCCTGTACCGCAACCCGGTGTTCCAGCCCGCCGACTTCGCGCTCAACGGCGCCTGGTTCTCCGGCGGCATCGAGTGGAACATCGGCGCGACCGGCCACACCGCCCTGTCCTGCGCACCCCTGCACGCCGCGCGCGTGCCCGCGCCCGACGGCGGCGAGATGCTGCGCCTGTGGGAGTGGGAACGCCTGCGCGACCTCCCGTTCCAGGTCGACCTGTGGCTCCCGGACGGCTCCGACTTCCTCTACGTCGGCGTACGGATCCGCAATCCGCACGAGAAGCCCGCGCCCACCTACTGGTGGTCCAACATCGCGGTGCCCGAGGAGCGCCGGGTGCTCGCGCCCGCCGAGGAGGCCTGGTACTTCGCGTACGAGCGGACGCTGAGCCGCGTACCCGTGCCGGAGTTCGGGGGAGCCGACCGCACGTATCCGCGGGGCAGCGAGTTCCCCGCCGACTACTTCTACGAGGTCGAGGACGGGCGGCGCCGCTGGATCGCCGCGCTCGACGACGCCGGGCACGGCCTCGTGCAGACGTCGACGGATCTGCTGCGCGGCCGGAAGCTGTTCGTGTGGGGTGCGGGGACGGGCGGGCGGCGCTGGCAGGAGTGGCTGACCGAGCCCGGCACGGGCGGCTACTGCGAGATCCAGGCGGGGCTCGCGCGCACGCAGTTGGAGCACGTACGCCTGGAGTCGGAGGGCGAGTTCAGTTGGCTGGAGGCGTACGGGCCGCTGGCCGCGGACGCGGAAACCGTGCACGGGGGCGGGAGTTGGGGCCGCGCGGTCGACGAAGTGGAGCGGCGCCTCGAGGGCGTGCTTCCGCGCGCCGATGTCGACGCCGCGTACGAGGCGTGGCGGGTCTGCGCCGACACGGAGCCGGGGGAGCGGCTCGCGGTCGGGTCCGGGTGGGGTGCGCTCGAAGTGCTGCGCGCGGGCTGGAAGTTGCCGGGGACGCCGTTCGAGGAGTCGACGCTCGGCGAGGCGCAGGCGCCGTGGCGTGCGCTGCTCGAGACGGGTGCCTTCCCGGAGCAGCGGCGGGTGGGCCCGCCCGGACCGTCCCTGGTCGCCCCGCCCTGGCGGGACATGCTGGAGACGGCGCCCGCGCGCCCGCAGTCCGAGTACCACCTGGGCGTCGCGCAGTGGCACGCGGGGGATCGGGCGCAGGCCGTACGCAGTTGGGAGCGCGGGCTCGAACTGGCGCCCTCGCTCTGGCCGTTCCTGCGCTGCCTCGCCGTGGCGGACGCGGCGGACGGCAACACGGAGCGGGCCGCGGACCGTTACGTCGATGCCTTCGACGACCTGTGCGCGGAGCGGCGCGACGACGGGGAGCCGTGGCGCGCCGCGTGCGGGGCCCTCGGCCGGGAGGCGATCGGAGTGTTGCTCGCGGTGGGGCGGGTCGCGGAGGCGCGAGGGGTGTGGGACCGGTTGCATCCGGCCACGCGGGAGCGGGGACGCTTCCGCTTGATCGAGGCGCAACTGCTGTGCGCGGAGGGCGACGTGGGTGCTGCCCGCGCCATCTTCGACGAGGGGTTCGAGGTGGCGGACCTGCGCGAGGGCGCGGAGACGCTGAGCGAGGTGTGGCAACGGGTGGCTCCGCCGGGGGACCCGGTGCCGGCCCGGTACGACTTCCGCATGCGACCGCCTGCCGCGGGCTAGCGGGCTGGGCCCGGCTGCGCGGGGGCCAGGGCGGAGCCCCGTGGCGTGGGGGCGGACGGCCCCCACGCCACCGGTGGCTAGACCAGGTCCCCGTTGCGTGCCACCACGTGGCCCCGGTGAACCACCACATCCCGCTGCGGCATGTCCACCACCACCTGCGGAACGCCCTCCCCGCGCACCAGCACGAAGTCCGCCGGATCGCCCGGCTCGAACTCCACCCGGGGCAGCCCCATGACATCCGCCCCACCGTGCGCCCCCGCCGCGTAACAAGCCGTCAGCTCGTCGTCGAGGCGGATGTCGGTGACCCAGCCGAGGATGTGCGCACGGTGCAACATGTCCGCGTTGCCGAACGGGCTCCAGGAGTCCCGGACCCCGTCCGAGCCGAGCCCGACCCGCACCCCGTGCTCCTTCAGCTTGGCGATCGGCAGGACGAGCTCCGCGCTCGGCGCGACCGTGGTCAGCGCGATGTCCAGGTCGGACAAGTCCTCGGCCATCGAAGCCAGTTCGGCGTCCTTCAGGAGCGGCAGGCAGAAGACGTGACTCACCGTCACCTTGCCGCGCAGCGACAGCGCCCGCGTGCGCTCGATGATGCCGCGCAGCACCTTCGTGCCCTTCTCGTCGCGGTCGTGGAGGTGGATGTCCACACCGATGCCGTACCGGTCCGCGAGGCCGAAGAGCAGGTCGAGCTGCTCGTCCATGGCGTTGTCGAAGCTGATCGGGTCGATGCCGCCGACCATGTCGACGAGCCCGTCCCGCGCCGCCGCCTTCAGCAGTTCGGCGGTGCCCGGCGTCCGTACGACGCCGTGCTGCGGGAACCCCACGATCTGCACGTCGAGCGCGTCCGCGAGCCGGTCCCGCGCCTGCGCGACCCCCTCGATCCCGGCGAGACCATAGGCGGGCGCCACGTCCGCGTGCGCCCGCATCGCCCGGGTGCCGCGGGTCACGGCGTGCGCCATCAGGCCGTACGCCCGCTCGCCGACCGACCGCTTCTGCGTACGGAACACCTCGACGTCCTGCTCGCAGTAGTCGGCGATGCCGTCCGCCGGCTTCCGCGAGATCCAGTCGCTGCCCCAGGTCGTCTTGTCCGGGTGGATGTGCGCGTCCACGAGCGACGGCAGGGCGATCCGGCCGCCGCCGTCGACGATCTTCGCGTGGGCGGGCGCGGGGCCGTCCGTGAACTTCCCGTCGACCACGGTCAGATCCGCGGACTCCCGGGCGCCGAAGGGGCGCACGTCGCGGAACACGACCGCCCTGCCGGGCTTGCGCGGCTCCGCGGCCTGCGTCTGAGCCTGCGCCTGAGTCGCCGTCGCTCCCAGGGCCGCACCTCCGATCGAGGCCGCACCCGCGAGCACACCGCGTCGGGACAGGGGAGGAGTCATGCCGTTCTCCTTCGTTCGAGTTCGAGGGGGAAGCCGAGAGAAAGGTGAAGGGGTGCGCCGATCAGATCGCGATGCCCGAACGCACCACACCCGCCGGCTTCTTGAGCACGGACACATCGCCCAGCGGATCGCCGTCGACGAGCAGCACGTCGCCCGCGAAGCCGCGCGCGAGGCGGCCCACGGTGCTCTCCAGGCCGAGCAGCTTCGCCGCGCCGGTGGTGGCCGTGCGGATCGCGTCGAGCGCGCTGAGGCCCGCCGAGCGCATCAGCTCGATCTCGCCGCCGATCGGGTCGACGGTGCCGCCGGAGGAGTCCGTGCCCGCGGCCAGCGGGACACCCATCTCGTGCGCGGCGAGGGCCGCCTTCTTGAGCAGCGGCAGGTAGGTGCGGCCGCGCTCGTCGAGGACCGGGTCGTCGGAGCCGATCATGCCGGCGATGGCGCCGAGGGTCGGCGTGAAGAACGTGCCGCGGCGGCGCATCTCGGCCAGCGTGCGCTCACTGACGTACGCGCCGTGCTCCAGGGAGCGGATGCCCGCGCGGACCGCGTCGTCGCAGCCCTTCTCGCTGTAGCTGTGGCAGAGCACGCCCTTGCCGGAGCGCCCCGCGGCCGCGACGATCACGGACAGCTGCTCGCGCGAGTAGACCTGCTCCAGCGGGTCCTGCTCGGCGAGCCCCGCACGCGGGTTGACGCGGGTCTTGATGACGTCGGCGCCGCGCTTGAGGTTCACCTCGACGACGCGGCGCAGCGCCTCGGCGGACTGCACGCCGCCCTTGAGGCGGGCCAGCGGGGTGAGGTCCGGGTCGCCGAGCACCGTGTCGCCGAGGTCGGGCGTGACGAAGATGCCGGCCGCCTTCAGGCGGGGCGCGAGTTCGGGGGCCTGGCGGGCCAACTCCCGTACGGCGATGTCCTGGTAGAAGTTCGTGGAGCCGCTGCGCGCGCTGGTGGCGCCCTTGCGGACCGCGTCGAGGGCCTCGGTCGCGGTGTTGAGGTGGATGTGCGCGTCGACGAGCCCGGGCAGTACCCAACGGCCGTGCGCGTCGAGGCGCTCGACGTCGCCGGGGACCTCCACGCGGCCCCGGGCACCGGCCGCGCGCACCACGCCGTCACGGATCACGACGACCGCGTCCTCGGTGACCTCGCCGGTGGCCGGGTCGAGCAGGGTGCCGCCGTCGACGACCAGGTCACCGGCGCGGGGCGCGGTGGCCGGGCGGCGGGGTGCGGCGGAGGCCGGGGACGCGCCGGAGCCGAGGGCGGCCGCGGTGCCCGCGAGCGCGGCGGACGCGGCGAGGACGCCGCGACGGGTCAGTCGGCTGGACGGGGGCTCGGCGGGCTCGACGCACATGGGGGCTCCAGGAGGGCTTCTACGAGGATCAGCTGGCCCGCCTTTTTGTATACCAACAAGGGGCGCCCGACAAGGGAGCCCATGCCTATGTAGGTGAATGCCCTGTTTGCGTACGAGGGGAGTGAGGGGAGCCTTGAGTGCTACTCGCTCTCGGTATACAAAGTGGTGTCGCCGAACAGCGACCGCAGGGCCACCGTCCGGCTGTCCCTGACGTGCAGCAGCGTGCTCGCCACCGCCAGCTCCTCGTCGCCCGCCGCGATGTGCCGGAAGATGTCCGCGTGCTGCGCGCGCATGTGGGCCGGCTCCTCGCGCAGCCCGAACAGCAGCTGCAACTGCCAGCTCAGCTGCTCCATCGTGCGGGCGAGCAGCGGATTTCCGCCGAGCGCGACGATCTCCTCGTGGAACTCGGTGTGCGCGGCCACCTCGCGCGTGCCCTCGTCGGCCGCGGCCGCCCGCTCCGCCCGGTCGAGGCAGGCGCGCAGCGCGTCCAGGGACGGCGGGTCCTGCGCGGTGAGCGCCCGCGCCGCGAGCCGCGAGGCCTGCACGGCGAGCGGCTCCCACACCTCGTACAGATGCCGCACATCGGTCCGCTCCAGGCGGCGCACCCGCACCCCGCTGCGCGGCAGCAGTTCGAGGAGGCCCTCCGCGACGAGCGCCCGCAGCGCCTCCCGCACCGGGACCCGCGACATCCGCAGTTCCTCGGCGACCTCCCGCTCCACGAGCCGCGCGCCCATCGGGTAGCGGCGGTCCACGATGCGCTGCCGCACCGCCTCCCGCGCCTGCGCGCTCAGGGACGCCTTCCCCTGGCGCCCCTCGTCCGACCCCGCCGTGCTGCCCGCCACGTGCACCGTCCTTCGCCCGTCGTGCCCCGGGCGAGGATACGTGCCGGGCCCGCGGTCAGGCCTGCGCGGCGGGTTCCTCGGGCTGCGCCTGGCGGTCGACGTACTCGAAGACCGAGCCGTCGGGGTGCATCGCGATCAGATTGCGGCCCGCGGGGCTCGGCACAGGGCCCGCGATGACCTTGGCGCCGGAGGCGGTGAGCAGCATCGCGGCCTCCTCGACATCGGCGACCGCGATCGTCGCAGCGACCTTGCGCAGCACGTCGATCTCGGCCCTGGGTCCGCTCATCAGGAGGAAGCAGCCGACCGCGGCCACGGAGACCCCGCCGCGCTCGAACCGCAGCGCTCTGCTGCCCGTGAGGTTCTCGTAGAACGTGACCGAGGACTCCAGGTCCTCGACGCAGACGCGCAGCGTGGTTCCCAGGATTTCCATGGGGAGGAGCCTAGTCGGAGGGGCCGGGAGCGCGTGATCGTTTCACGGAAGCGGACCCATCGGCCGTCGTTACGCGAGGCGGCGCCCGGGTACCCGGCGCGCATGGAACGCATGGGCGAACACATCAACGAGCAGCTGACCGACGAGCTGGCCGGACGGGTCACGCACGCCGTGCGCGAGACGCTCCGCGAGGAGTTCACCGCGACCGTGCGGGCGCAGCGCCGCAGGGCCGCCCTGTACGCGGGAGCCGGCGTCGCCGCGCTGTACGCGGGGGCGGCCGTGGCGCTCGCGCTCGGGCTCGTCCTCGCCCTCGGCATGCCGGACTGGGGCGCGGCCCTGGTGGTGGCCGTGGTGCTCGGCGTCGCGGCGTACGCGCTGCGCAGCGTGGCGCGGCCGGGGCGGCCCCCGGTGCCCACCGCGCCGCCGATGCCGACCGGACCCCCGACGCCTGGAGCGTGAGCACCGTGAGCCGATCCCGAGTCGTGGTCGTCGGTGCCGGCTTCGCCGGATACCGGGCCGCCCGCATGCTGACGCGGGTGGCCCGCGACACCGCCGATGTCACCCTGCTCAATCCCACCGACTACTTTCTGTATCTGCCGCTGTTGCCGCAGGTGGCCGCGGGCACGCTCGAACCGCGCCGGGTGACCGTGTCGCTGTCGGGGACGCTGCCGCACGCACGGCTCGTGCTCGGCGAGGCCGACGGCGTGGACCTCGACGCGAAGGTCGTCTCCTACACCGACCCGGAGGGCGGGCGCGGCACCCTCGAGTACGACCGCCTCGTCCTCGCCGTCGGCAGCGTGAACAAGCTGCTGCCGGTGCCGGGCGTCGCCGAGCACGCGCACGGCTTCCGCGGCATGCCCGAGGCGCTGTACCTGCGCGACCACGTCACCCGGCAGATCGAGCTCGCCGCCGCCGCGGACAGCCCGGAGGAGTGCCGGGCCCGCTGCACCTTCGTCGTGGTCGGCGCCGGCTACACCGGCACCGAAGTCGCCGCGCAGGGGCAGCTGTTGACCGACGCGCTCGTGAAGAAGCAGCCGCTGCGCCACGGCATGCGCCCGCGCTGGATGCTGCTCGACCTCGCGCCGCGTGTCCTGCCGGAACTCGACCAGCACCTCTCGCGCACCGCGGACAGCGTGCTGCGCCGGCGCGGCGTCGAGATCCGGCCCAAGACCTCCGTGAAGGAGGCCACGAAGGACGGCGTCCTCCTCGACGACGGCGAGTTCGTCGACACCCGCACGCTCGTGTGGTGCGTCGGCGTCCGCCCCGATCCGCTGGTCGCCGAACTCGGGCGGCCGCTGGAACGCGGCCGGCTGCTCGTCGACCCGTACCTGAACGTGCCCGGACACCCCGAGGTGTTCGCGTGCGGCGACGCGGCCGCCGTGCCCGACCTGGAGAAACCGGGCGAGTACACACCCATGACCGCGCAGCACGCCTGGCGGCAGGGGCGCGTCGCGGGCCTGAACGTCGCGGCGTCCCTCGGCAAGGGCGAGCGCCGCGACTACCGGCACAAGGACCTCGGCTTCACCGTCGACCTCGGCGGCGTGCAGGCCGCCGCGAACCCGCTCGGTGTCCCGCTCTCCGGTCCGCTGGCGGGCGCCGTCACCCGCGGCTACCACCTGGCCGCGATGCCGGGGAACCGGGTGCGGGTCGCCGCTGACTGGCTGCTCGACTCCGTACTGCCGCGCCAGGCCGTCCAGTTGGGCCTCGTGCGCTCCTGGTCCGTGCCGCTCGACACGGCCTCGCCGGAGCTGGCGCGGGTGCCCGACGACAGCGGCGACAAGCAGAAGGCGGACCAGCAGGACCAAGGAGGTGCCTCGTGACCACCACCACGTACAGCGACAGCGAACTCCACGCCCTTGGGCAGCAGTTGAGGGTGGACTCGGTCCGCGCGGCCGACGCCGCGGGCTCCGGGCATCCCACCTCGTCGATGTCCGCGGCCGACCTGATGGCCGTCCTCCTCGGCCGTCACCTCCGCTACGACTTCGACCGCCCCGCCCACCCCGGCAACGACCGCTTCGTCCTCTCCAAGGGGCACGCGTCGCCGCTCCTCTACGCGGCGCACAAGGCGGCAGGCGCGCTCAACGACGCCGAACTGCTCACCTTCCGCAAGCTCGGCAGCCGGCTCGAAGGGCACCCGACGCCGCGCAGCCTGCCCTGGGTCGAGACGGCCACCGGCTCGCTCGGCCAGGGGCTCCCCGTCGCGGCCGGCATCGCCTGGTCGGGCAAGCGCCTCGACCGGGTCGGCTACCAGGTGTACGTCCTGTGCGGCGACAGTGAGATGGCCGAGGGGTCCGTGTGGGAGGCCGCCGAGTACGCCGGGTACGAGCAGCTCGACAACCTCACCGCGATCGTCGACGTCAACCGGCTCGGTCAGCGCGGGCCCACCCGGCACGGCCACGACCTCGACGCCTACGCCCGCCGCTTCAAGGCCTTCGACTGGCACACCATCGTCATCGACGGGCACGACGTGGCGGAGATCGACCGCGCGTACGCGGAGGCGGCGTCCACCGTCGGCCGTCCCACCGTGATCCTCGCGCGCACCCTCAAGGGCAAGGGCGTCGCCGCGGTGGAGGACCGTGAGGGCGCGCACGGCAAGCCGGTGCCGGACGCAGCGGAGGCCGTCGAGGAGCTCGGCGGCGACCGGGGCGTCCGCGTGTCGGTGCAGGCGCCGCCCGCCGCGCGCATCCTGCACGCGGTGCGCAGCGGACGCCTCGACCTGCCACGCTTCGACGTCGGCGACGAGGTCGCCACCCGCGACGCCTACGGGCAGGCGCTCACCGCCCTCGGTTCCGCGCGCGGCGACGTCGTCGCGCTCGACGGCGAGGTCGGGGACTCCACGCGCACCGAGATGTTCGCGAAGGAGCACCCCGAGCGGTACGGCGAGTGCTACATCGCCGAGCAGCAACTCGTCGCCACGGGCGTGGGGTTGAGCGCGCGCGGCTGGCTGCCGTACGCGGGGACCTTCGCGGCGTTCCTGACCCGCGCGCACGACTTCATCCGGATGGCGTCCATTAGCGGCGCCGACCTCAACCTCGTCGGCTCGCACGCGGGTGTCGCGATCGGGCAGGACGGACCTTCCCAGATGGGCCTCGAGGACCTGGCGATGTTCCGCGCGATCCCCGACACCACGGTCCTCTACCCGTGCGATGCCAACCAGACGGCCCAACTCGTCGGGCACATGGCCGAGTTGGACGGCATCCGCTATCTGCGGACCTCGCGCGGCGCGGCGCCGGTGATCTATCCGCCGCACGAGGACTTCCCGGTGGGCGGCAGCAAGGTGCTGCGTTCCGGGGACGGTGACCGGGTGACGGTCGTCGCGGCGGGTGTCACGGTCCATGAGGCGCTGAAGGCGGCGGACGAGCTCGCGGCGGCGGGGATCCCGGTCCGGGTGATCGACCTGTACTCCGTGAAGCCGGTCGACCGCCGAGCCCTGCGGGATGCCGCGCGGGCCACCGGGTGTCTGCTCACGGTGGAGGACCACCGGGAGCAGGGTGGCCTCGGGGACGCGGTGGCCGAGGCCTTCTCCGACGCGGAACCGGCTCCGCGGATGGCCCGGTTGGGTGTCCGTACGATCCCGGGTTCCGGCACCCCGGCGGAACAGTTGGCCGCGGCCGGCATCGACGCGGCGGGCATCGTGGCCGCGGTCGCCCTATTGGTCGAGCACGCGGTGACGTCATGACCCCGCGCCCGCCGCCTCGGGGCTCCGCCCCGGACCCCGCTGCTCAATCGCCGCAGGGGCTCGATTTTGCCCGCCTCCCGCCGATGGGGTTCGTTTGTCTCCGGGGCGACGGGGGCCGTTTGTCTCCGAGGCGCCGGGGGCTGGAAGGCGATTGCCCCCCGGTGCGATGGGAGCCCACTTGCCCCGCCCCCGGCGATGGATGCCCACTTGCCCCGCCCCCCGGCGATGGATTCCCATTTGGGCGTCCTCGCCGGCGGTACTCATTCAAGCCTCGGCGGCGGGTGAGTAAATCGAGCCCCGCCGGCGATTGAGGCGCGGGGTCCGGGGCGGAGCCCCGAGGCGTCAACCACGTTGCCGTGCAACAGGCAGAAGGAGGCCCCGATGGCCGACACCCGTACCCCCGACGTCCGGCGACCGGACAAGGTGTTGCTGCCGGACCGCATCACCAAGAAGGACCTCGCCGAATACCACCGGGCCATCGCCCCCCACATGCTGCCGCACCTCCGCGGCCGCCCCCTGATGCTGGAGCGCCACCCCGACGGCCTCGACGGCCCCCGGTTCATGCAGAAGGACACCCCGGACCACTACCCCGACTGGATCCACCGCGCGGAGGTGCCGAAGGAGGGCGGCACGGTCACGCACACCGTGTGCGACGACACCGCCACCCTGGTCTTCCTCGTCGACCAGGCCGCCCTCACCCTGCACCGCTGGCTGTCGCGCGCCGACGACATCGACCACCCCGACCGCCTCGTCTTCGACCTCGACCCGTCGGGCGACGACGCCTTCGAGACCGTTCGCGACGCGGCCCGCCTGATGCACGAGATGCTGGACGACCTGGGCCTGCCCAGCGCCCCGATGACCACGGGCTCGCGCGGCGTCCACGTCGTCGTACCCCTCGACAGGAGCCAGGACTTCGACGAGGTGCGGGACTTCGCGCGCCAGGTCGCCGACACGCTCGCCGCCGAACACCCGGACGCGCTCACCACGGCCCCGCGCAAGAAGGACCGCGGCGACCGTCTCTTCCTGGACGTACTGCGCAACGCCTACGCCCAGACGGCCGTCGCACCGTACTCCGTGCGCGCCAAGCCGGGCGCCCCCGTCGCCACACCCCTGACGTGGCGACAGCTCGGCGCCCCCGCCGTCGACGCCCAGCACTGGAACATCACGAACGCCGCCGAACAGGCCCGCACCGAACCGTGGAAGGACCTGCTCGGGCGGGGCCGGTCGCTCGGTCCCGCCCGGCGCAAACTCCGGACCCGGCAAGGGAGTTGAGGTTTGTTCCGGGCAACTGTGGAGACTCGGTGACCGAGGCTGCCATGACAAACACAAAGAAGACGCAAGCGTCGTCGGAGCGCGAGCCCGGCGACGACAAGACCACCGAGGCGGGCGGCGCGCCGGGCCCCATGGAGGTGCTGCGTGAAGCGCGCGCCCAGCTGGCGGAGCTCACCGGCATGGCGGCCGAGACCGTGTCGTCCTTCGAACGCACCGAGGACGGCTGGGAGTTGGAGATCGAGGTCCTTGAAGTGGCCCGGGTCCCCGACACCATGAGCCTGCTGGCGAGCTACCAGGTGAGCCTGGACCCGCACGGCGTGCTGACCGGCTACCGGCGCATCCGCCGCTACGAGCGGGGGCGCTCCGAACCGGCACACAGGCAGGGCGGCCAGTAGGTCGCCGCGCCCCGCCTCGAACCGCTTACTACACAGACAGGGAGGACCTGCCTCCATGACCGTTGTCCCCGCACAGCAGTCAGGCGGCGGTGGTGGCACCAGCGGCCTGTACGACGTACTCGAACTCGTCCTGGACCGCGGGCTCGTCATCGACGCATTCGTCCGTGTCTCGCTGGTCGGCATCGAGATCCTGAAGATCGACGTCAGGGTCGTCGTCGCCAGTGTCGACACCTATCTCCGCTTCGCGGAGGCCTGCAACAGGCTGGACCTGGAGACCGGGTCCAAGAAGCCGTCCGGGCTGACCGACATGGTCGGCGACAGCATGGAGTCCGGCGCGCGCGGCAAGACCAAGGGTGCTCTGTCCGGTGCGGCCGAGACCATATCCGGCGCCTTCGCCCAGGCACGCGAGGAGGGCCAGTCGGAGTCGAGGCGCTCCGGTTCCAGTGGCCGCAGGCCCGCCACGAGCCGCCGTAAGGAGGAGCAGGAGTGAGCAGCAGCACGTACATCTACGCCATCGCGAGCTCCGAACACCCCTCCCTGCCCGCCGGCATGGGCGGCATCGGCGAACCGGCGCGCGAGGTGCGCGTCGTCAAGGAAGGCCCGCTCGTGGCGCTCGTCAGCGAGGCCCCCGAAGGGCTGCGGCCCAAGCGCCGCGACCTGCTCGCCCACCAGAGCGTGCTCTCCGAGGCGGGCGCCGGGGGACCGGTGCTGCCGATGCGGTTCGGCTCCCTCGCCCCCGACGACGAGGCGGTCTCCGCGGTGCTCGCCGAGCGCGCGGACCACTACAAGGAACGGCTCCGGGAGCTCGACGGCAAGGTCGAGTACAACGTCAAGGCGCAGCACGACGAGGAAGCGGTGCTGCACCAGGTGATGGTCGACAACCCCGAGGTCCGCACCCTCACCGAGGCCAACAGGCAGGCGGGCGGCGGCACGTACGAGGAGCGGCTGCGCCTCGGCGAGCTGGTCGTGGCCGCCGTGCAGGCCCGCGAGTCCGAGGACGCCGTCGAGCTCCAGCACCTGCTCGAACCGGCGGCCTCCGCGATGTCGGCGGGACCCGAGAGCACCGGCTGGCTGGCCAACCTCTCGTTCCTCGTCGACAAGAAGGCGGCCGAGCACTTCCTGGCCGCCGTCGAGGAGCTGCGCCGCAGCCACCCGCACCTCGACCTCACGGTCAATGGGCCGCTGCCCCCGTACAGCTTCGTCGAGCCGGGCCCCTCGGAGCCCGCGGTCACGACGGACTGAGCCCATGGGCCTGATTTCGGAGCTGCTGTTGCTGCCGCTCGCTCCGGTGCGCGGGTCCCTGTGGGCGGTGGAGCAGGTGCTCGCGGAAGCGGAGCGGCAGTACTACGACCCGGCGGCCGTACGTGCCGAACTCGCCCGCCTGGAGGAGCAGTTGGTCTCCGGCGAGATCGACCAGGACACGTTCGACCGCGTCGAGGACGAGCTCCTCGACCGTCTGGAGGGACCTTGAACCGAACAGCGCTCGGCCTCGCGATAGGGGCCGGATACGTCCTCGGACGTACGAAGAAGATGAAGCTGGCGATCGCCGTCGGCACGATGGTCGCCGGCAAGCGGCTGAACCTGAGCCCGCGTGCGCTCGCCGACATGGTGACCACGCAGTTGGAGAACAACCCGCAGTTCAAGGAGATCGGCGACCAGCTGCGCGAGGATCTGCGCGGCGTCGGCAAGGCGGCCTCCGGAGCGCTCGTCGAGCGCCAGATCGAGGGCCTCGCGGGACGGCTGCACAGCCGTACGCAGGGTGTCCGCGACCAGATCGAGGGCGTCGCCCCGGACGTGGACGACGTGCGGGACGCGGGGGAGCGGGTCACCGGCGCCGTCTCCGGCCGTGGCCGCGCCCGCGACCGCGGGGACGAGGAGGAGCCCGAGGCCGACTACGACGAGGATTACGCAGGCCACGAGGACGCGGACACGGCCGAGGGCGCCGCCGATGACGAGGAGGGGCCCGAGGAGGAGTCCACCCAGGGCCGCCGGCCCGCGGAGCCCAGGAGCGCGAAGCAGCCGGCCGCCAAGAAGGCGCCCGCGAAGAAGCGTTCCGCGCGTCCGCAGGGGCCCAAGAAGGCGGCGGCGAAGAAGACGGCCACCGCCGGGAAGACCGCCGCGAAGGGAGGCCGGGGCCGTGGCTGACACGACGAAGAACCAGCTCGGCGGCCTCGCCGGGAGTGCGGCCGCCGACCACCTCAAGGCGGAACTGCAGGAGTACCTCGCCGCGCAGGCCCAGCGGCTGCTCATCGGCGCGGGCCGCAAGCTCGGCGAGAGCACCGTGAAGCTGAACGACATCGCCGAGGGCAACAGCCCCGGCTTCGCCAAGCTCGCGCTCGACGGCGGCCGCAAGCTCGCCGAGGGCAAGGGCCCGCTGCGCAGCGCGGTGGAACTCGGCGCGGGCCGGCTCAAGGACAACGTCGTGGGCGCCTTCAAGGGCCTCGGCGGCAAGGGCAAGCGCAAGGGCGGCGCGGGCAAGAAGCCCACCGTCATCATGGAGTTCATCGATGTCGGCGTCGACCTGCGCACCGCCTACGACCAGTGGACGCAGTACCAGGACTTCAGCACCTTCGCGAAGGGCGTCAAGAACGCGAACCGCGCCGACGACGTCACCTCCGACTGGCAGCTGAAGGTCTTCTGGTCCAACCGCAGTTGGAAGGCGCACACCACCGACCAGCATCCGGACGACCGGATCTCGTGGACCTCGGAGGGCGCCAAGGGCACCACCAAGGGTGTCGTCTCCTTCCACCCGCTGGCCGACCGGCTCACCCGGGTGCTGCTCCTCATCGAGTACTACCCGAAGGGCCTGTTCGAGAAGACCGGCAACATCTGGCGCGCCCAGGGCCGCAGGGCCCGACTCGACCTCAAGCACTTCGCGCGGTACGTGACGCTGCGCGGCGAGCGGCCCGAGGGATGGCGCGGCGAGATCGAGGACGGCGAGGTCGTGCGCTCGCACGAGGACGCGCTCGCCGAGGAGGAAGAGCAGCAGCAGGACCAGGACCAGGAGCGTGAGCTGGAGGACAAGCCGTCCGACGCCTACGACTCCGAAGAAGAGCCCGAGGAGGACTCGGAGGACTCCGAGGAGTACGAGGACGAGGCCGACGAGGCCGACGAGGAACCGGACGGCGAAGAGGAGCCCGAGGCCGACTACGGCGAGGAGTACGAGGACGAGGAGTACGAGGAAGAGGAGCCCGCGCGGGAGCGGGAGCACGCCGTCGGAGGGGCCCGCCGATGACGACGGCGAGCCGCTTCCCCGAGCCCTACCGGGGTGACGGCGGGGCCAACCTCGCCGACATCCTGGAGCGCGTACTCGACAAGGGCATCGTCATCGCGGGAGACATCCGGATCAACCTGCTCGACATCGAACTGCTCACCATCAAACTGCGCCTGATCGTCGCCTCGATCGACAAGGCCAAGGAGATGGGCATCGACTGGTGGGAGGACGACCCGGCCCTCTCCTCGGGCGCCCGCCGCAAGGAACTCGCAAGGGAGAACGCCGAGTTGAAGCAGCGCATCGCCGAACTCGACGAACTCACGGAAGGCCGGGCCGAGGAACGTACCGAGGAACCGGCCGAGAAACGGAGGGGGTCGGCTTGACGACGGACGAACCGCACGAGCTGCGCTACGTGTACGCCGTGTGCCACCCGCTCGGGGCGCCGCTCCAGGCCGAACTCACCGGCGTGGCGGGCGCCCCGCCCCGGCAGCTGGAGCACCACGGCCTCGTCGCGGTCGTCGGCTCCGTGCCGGAGCGGGACTTCGCCGAGGCGCCGCTCCGCGCCCACCTGGAGGACCTGGACTGGCTCACCGAGACGGCCCGCGCCCACCAGAACGTGATCGCCGCGCTCACCACGGTCACCAGCCCGCTCCCGCTGCGCCTCGCCACGGTATTCCGTGACGACAGCGGCGTACGGCTGATGATGGAGCAGGAGGAGCGGCGCTTCCGTGCCGGACTCGACCGCCTGGAGGGGCGCGTGGAGTGGGGCGTGAAGGTGTACGTCGAGGAGCCCGGGGCCAGGGCCGAAACCCCGGCGCCCGAGCCGGCCGCCTCCGGCCGTGACTATCTGCGCCGCCGCCGCGCCGAGCGCACCGCGCGCGACGACACCTGGCGGCGCGCCGAACGCTTCGCGCAGGAGCTGCACGACGAGCTGTCCCGGCACGCCGTCCACACCCGCATCCATCCGCCGCAGAACCCGGAACTCTCCCGCGCCGGCGGCATGAACGTGCTCAACGCGGCGTATCTAGTGGAGCGTTCGGGCGCGGAGGAGCTCGTGGAGCGGGTCGACGCGACGAAGGACCGCGAGCGCGGTCTGCGGGTCGAGCTGACCGGTCCGTGGGCGGGCTACTCGTTCACGGCGGACGACGAGGAGGGAGACACGTGACGGTCGTCGAACGGCGCGAGATCGCCCTGGTCGACCTCCTCGACCGGCTGCTCGCGGGCGGCGTCGTCCTCGCCGGGGACGTCACCCTGCGGATCGCCGACGTCGACCTGGTGCGCATCGACCTCAACGCCCTGATCAGCTCGGTGAACGAACAGGTGCCCTCGCCCTGGCCGGAGGTGCTGGACGGTGACTGAACGACGCCCCGGTGAACGGCGGCACGGCGAACGCCGCCGCATCGAACTCGAACCCGACACGGTCGAGCGCGACCTGATGAAGCTCGTCCTCACCCTCGTCGAGCTGCTGCGCCAGCTCATGGAGCGGCAGGCGGTCCGCCGCTTCGACACCGGCGACCTGACGGAGGACCAGGAGGAGCGGGTCGGACTGACGTTGATGCTCCTGGAGGACCGCATGGAGCAGCTGCGGGAGCGCTACGGGCTGCGGCCCGAGGACCTGAACATCGACCTCGGACCGCTGGGCCCGCTGCTGCCCCGAGGCTGAACCGCGGTGCGGTCAGCGGGGCTTGCGGCAGAGGATCTCCCCGTGCAGCACGCCGAACCACGCGTCCTCGTGCGTGCCCCACTCCCGCCAGGCGTCGGACACCGCCGTGAGCTGCTCGGTCGTCGCGTGCCCGCCGCCCGTCGCCCGCTCGGCGTACGAGGAGGCCAGCGTGCGGTCCGCCCACAGCCCGCTCCACCAGGCGATCTCCTCGGGCGTCGAGTAGCACCACGTGCCGGCGGAGCACGTCAGGTCCTCCTGCGCGAAACCGGCCTTCAGGGCCCATGACTTCAGGAAACGCCCGGCGTCCGGTTCGCCGCCGTTGGCACGGGTGACCCGCTCGTACAGATCCAGCCAGTCGTCCATCGCGGGCAGCCGCGGGAACCAGGAGAACGCCGCGTAGTCGGACTCCCGTACGGCGACGATCCCGCCCGGCTTCGTCACCCGGCGCATTTCGCGCAGCGCCTGCACCGGGTCGCCCACGTGCTGCAGCACCTGGTGGGCGTGCACGACGCAGAACGTCTCGTCCGGCCAGTCCAGCGCGTGCACGTCCGCCGTCGTGAAGTCGACGTTGGTCAGGCCCCGTTCGGCGGCCGTGGCGCGCGCCTGGTCCAGGATGCCCTCGGCGTGGTCGGCGCCGGTGACATGCCCGTCGGGAACCAGCTCGGCGAGGTCGGCGGTGATGGTGCCGGGGCCGCAGCCGATGTCCAGGATCTTCATGTGCGGCTTGAGCGAATCGAGCAGGTACGCCGCGGAGTTGGCGGCGGTGCGCCACGTGTGCGAGCGGAGCACGGACTCGTGGTGTCCGTGCGTGTATACGGCGGTCTCCTGCGGCATGGCTCGATCCCTTCGCGTACGTCGGACCGCCGGGGGACGCCTGCCCCCGACGGTCCGATCACCGTACGCCCGTCACCCGCATGGTGAGACACCCGTCTTGGATAGTGGACTTCGGTGTCGGGTCAGAGCAGCGAGTGCGGCCGGTACACGCGCAGCCCCTCGTGGTCCTTGTCCACCCGCAACTCCCCGCCGCACTCGGTGACTTCACCGTCGAAGGCGAGCGGGGTGCCGGGTGCCACGCCGTCCACCCGCAGTCGCGTCAGACGGGTCGCCGCGTGGAACGGCGAGCGGGACAGCGGCCCCGCGAGGGCCGCCGCGAGCAGCCGCACGCCGGGCAGCCGGCCGCCGTCCACCGTGCGCACGTCGAGCAGGCCGTCGGCCAGGTTCGCGCGCCGCCCCGCCGTCAGGCCCATCCGCCGGTACGTGCAGTTCCCGGCGAAGAGCAGCCACAACGGCCGCCGCCTGCCCTGCAGTTCGACGCTCAGGGGGTGGTCGCGGCGCAGCACGTACATCGCCGCCACGACGTCCGCGAGCCGCCCGCCGACCCGCCCCGACCAGCGCTCCCGCTCCCGCACCAGCTCCGGGTAGGCGCCCAGGCTGAGGGTGTTGAGGAAGATCCCGGAGTTGCCCTCGGACGAGAAGCGGCCCACGTCCACGGCGACCGCGTGACCGCCCTCGACGGCGCCCGCCAGATCGCCCGTGTCCTCGATGCCGAGGTCGTACGCGAAGTGGTTGAGGGTGCCGCCGGGCAGCACCGCGAGGGGCAGATCGTGCCGGAGCGCCACCCGCGCGGCCGTGTTCACGGAGCCGTCACCGCCGGAGATGCCGAGGGCGCGGGCGCGCGGCGCCGCCTTGTCCAGCTGCTGCTCCAGCTCGTCGCCCGCGCACTCGATGTACTCGGCGCGGGGCAGCGCGTCGCGCAGCGCCCGTACGCGCTCGGGGGTGCCCGCCCCCGTGTTCACGACCATCACCAGGCCCTCGCCGCCCGGCAGCGCCGGCACGTCGTCCACGAGGGGGCGGCCCGGCGACGGCATCTGGTCGCGGGTCGGCACCAGGCCGCGCACCGCGAAGGCCGCGCCCGCGCCGAGCGCGGCGCCCGCGAGGACGTCGGCGGGGAAGTGGGCCCCGGTGTAGATCCGGGAGGCCGCCACCGAGAACGCCACGGGGGCGACGAGCGCTCCGAGGCCCCGGGACTCCAGGGCCACGCCCGTCGCGAAGGCCGCGGCCGAGGCCGAGTGCCCGGACGGGAACGACGTCGTGAACGGCTGCCGCTTCAGGCGGCGCACCAGCGGCACCGGGTCGAGCGCGGGCCGTGCCCGGCGCACCGAGCGCTTCCCGAGGGTGTTGATGGTGGCCGAGGCGAGCGCGAGGGACGCCACTCCGCGCACGGCGGCCCGGCGGGCGCGCGGCGACCCGGTCGCGGCGAGCGCCCCGCCCACCGCGAACCACAGCACACCGTGGTTCGCGGACCGGCTCAGGCGCGGCAGGATCCGCTCGGCCCCGGGCCAGTGCGCGTTCGCGGCGAACTCGAAGACGCGCAGGTCGAGCGCGGCGAGCCGCTCGCGCACCGTAGGGGGCACCGGCGGCGGCGAGGCAGGGGCAGCCGGACGCGAGGCGATCGGCTTCAGCGATGTGAGCGACTTCAGGGGTGACATGGGTGACAGGTACCCCGGGCCGGGGCCCGCATCCGGCGCTCACCGGCCAATTCGTTTGCCCGTCACCCGCACGGGCGTCCAGAATGCGGGATCATGGGACATCTGGAAGCGGCACACCTCGAGTACTACCTCCCCGACGGGAGGGCGCTGCTCGGCGATGTGTCGTTCCGCGTCGGTGAGGGCGCGGTCGTCGCGCTCGTCGGGCCGAACGGGGCGGGCAAGACGACGCTGCTGCGGCTGATCTCCGGCGAGCTGAAGCCGCACGGCGGCTCGGTCACCGTCGGCGGCGGCCTCGGCGTGATGCGCCAGTTCGTGGGCTCCGTCCGCGACGAGACGACCGTCCGCGACCTCCTCGTATCGGTCTCCCCGCCGCGCATCCGCGAGGCGGCGAAGGCGGTCGACGAGGCCGAGCACCTGATCATGACGGTCGACGACGAGGCCGCGCAGATGACGTACGCGCAGGCCCTCGCCGACTGGGCAGAGGCGCAGGGGTACGAGGCGGAGACCCTCTGGGACATGTGCACGACGGCGGCGCTCGGCATGCCGTACGACAAGGCCCAGTTCCGCGAGGTGCGCACGCTCTCGGGCGGCGAGCAGAAGCGCCTGGTCCTCGAGGCCCTGCTCCGCGGCACGGACGAGGTCCTCCTTCTCGACGAACCGGACAACTACCTGGACGTCCCCGGCAAGCGCTGGCTGGAGGAGAAGCTCCGCGAGACCCGCAAGACGATCCTCTTCGTCTCCCACGACCGGGAGCTGCTCGCGCGCTCAGCGGAGAAGATCGTCAGCGTCGAGCCGAGTCCCGGCGGGGCCGACGCGTGGGTGCACGGCGGCGGCTTCGCCACGTACCACGAGGCGCGGCGCGAGCGTTTCGCGCGCTTCGAGGAGCTGCGCCGCCGCTGGGACGAGAAGCACGCGCAGCTGAAGAAGCTCGTGGTCAACCTGCGGCAGGCGGCCTCCGTCAGCCATGAGATGGCGTCCCGGTACGCCGCCGCGCAGACCCGCCTGCGCAAGTTCGAGGAGGCGGGGCCGCCGCCGGAGCCGCCGCGCGAGCAGGACATCACGATGCGCCTGAAGGGCGGCCGTACGGGCATCCGTGCGGTGACCTGCGAGAACCTGGAACTCACGGGCCTGATGAAGCCCTTCTCCCTTGAGGTCTTCTACGGGGAGCGGGTCGCGGTCCTCGGTTCGAACGGCTCCGGGAAGTCGCACTTCCTGCGGCTGCTCGCGGGCGACGAATCGGTCGCACACAGCGGCGCGTGGAAGCTCGGCGCGCGTGTCGTGCCCGGCCACTTCGCCCAGACCCACGCCCACCCCGAGCTCCAGGGCCGGCCGCTGCTCGACATCCTGTGGCGCGACCACGCGAAGGACAAGGGGGCGGCGATGTCGCTGCTCCGCCGCTACGAGCTGACCGCTCAGGCCGAGCAGAAGTTCGAGCGCCTCTCGGGTGGCCAGCAGGCCCGCTTCCAGATCCTGCTGCTCGAACTGGAGGGCGCGACCGCGCTGCTGCTCGACGAGCCGACGGACAACCTCGACCTGGAGTCGGCGGAGGCCCTTCAGGAGGGCCTGGAGGCCTTCGACGGCACGGTCCTCGCGGTCACCCACGACCGCTGGTTCGCCCGCTCCTTCGACCGCTACCTGGTCTTCGGCTCGGACGGCCGCGTTCGCGAGACGCCGGACCCGGTGTGGGACGAGCGCCGGGTGGACCGGGCGAGGTAATCGTTGCGGCCCCCGGCGTTACGGCCACGGGGCTCCGCCCCGGACCCCGCGCCTCAATCGCCGGCGGGGCTTGATAAACCAAGCCCCGCCGGCGATTGCCAGCTCGAACCCAGCGACAGGCGGAGCAAGCCGCGGGGGTCGGTATTTCAAGCCCCTGCGGCGATTGAGCAGCGGGGTCCGGGGCGGAGCCCCGTGGGCGCAACGCCGGGTGGGCGGGACCTATTCGGACCAGCGGAGAAGCGCGCCCAGGCCACCCGTCGGCCCCGCCGAGGGATCCGCGCCGGACACCGACAACGCACCCGCACCGCTCGCGGCAGCGCACCGCATGAGCGCGTCGTCCGCCCGCGCCGACACCACGTCACCGCCGCCCAGCGCCTCCGCGTCCGTCCGCCGCACACCCAGCTGGTCCGGACTGTCGCCCACCCACACCTCACGGTGCGCGTCGGGCCCGTCCGAGCGGATCAGGAGCTCCGCGATCCGGTGCTCGCGGGCCGCCTCCACCAGCGCAGGGACGCCCTCCGCCGCGGCCTCCCCCTGACCGCGCGCCTCGGCGAACAGCGCCAGATCGTGCGCGGCGCGCCGCGCCACCTGCTCGGCCCTGGCCTGTTCCAGCTCGCTGTCGAGGAGCCGGCTCTCCGCCCCGTGCCGGGCCCGGACGACGGATCCCTGCAGCTCGCCGGGGAGCCGGTCCCGTACGGCGACGCACTCCCGGTCGTCGCCGACCAGCACGACGAGGTCGGCCCGGGTCTCGGACCGGCAGCGCTCCAACGCCCCCGCGATCTCACCGGCGTTGTGCTCCCAGGTGTTCTCCACGCGGAGCTGGAAGTGCCGCTCCGACGGGTCCCCGGACGCCGTCCGGTGCACCGGCCACTGCTGCCCGGACACCTTGCCCGCCTCCGACTCCCCGCGCGCGGAGCGCAGTTCGAAGTCGGCGCCGGTCCGGTCGATGTACGCGACGAGGCACAGCGGGTCCTCGCCCGCGAGGTCGAGCAGCGGCGTGGTGTGCGGCAGCGCCGACCAGTGCGCCGACGTGCGCTGCGGCGGGGTGCTCAGCGGCGGGTCGAGGACGACCTCCCCTGCACACCCGAAGAAGGCCCGGCCGACGGGTTCCCGCGAGTGCCGCAGGTCCTCGACCGCGGACCGCATCGCGTGACACGTCGCCTCGTCGGCGCCGGCCGCGGCGAGCGCGCGCTGCACCCCGAGCGCCTCCAACGAGCGCTCGTCGGCGGTGGATTCGTTGTGCCGAGTCGTGTCGACGTACACGGAGGCCCAGGGGCCGGGCCGGGTGCACAGAGGGTTGAGGAATGCGAGGTCCATGTCTGCCTCCCGGAAGTCGTGGGTTCGCTTCAGGTGCCGCTGACCAGCTTGAGCAGCTCGGCGTCGAAGGCCTTGAGGTCGTCCGGGCGGCGGCTGGTGACCAGCACGTTCGGCCCGGCCGTGCACACCTTCACCTGTTCGTCGACCCAGGTGCCGCCCGCGTTGCGGATGTCGGTGGCGAGGCTGGGGAACGAGGTCAGCGTGCGGTCGCGCACCACGTCGGCCTCGACCAGGGTCCACGCCGCGTGGCAGATCGCCGCGACCGGCAGGCCCCGCGTGAAGAAGTCCTTCACGAAGGCCACCGCGTCGGGGTCCGTGCGCAGCATGTCGGGGTTGGCGACGCCGCCCGGCAGCACCAGCGCGTCGAAGCCGTCCGCCGACGAGGCGAGATCCGCCACCGTCCGGTCGACGGGGAACTTGTCCGCCTTGTCGAGGTGGTCGAAGGCCTGGATCTCCCCCTGCTTCGTCGATACGAGCACGGGTTCGCCGCCCGCGTCCCGTACCGCCTGCCAGGGGTCGGTCAGCTCCACCTGCTCGGCCCCCTCGGGCGCCACCAGGAACGCGATCCGCATCGTCGTCAACTCCCTTGCCAATAGCTGCTGTTCAGTGTCCTCGGGCCGGCCTGTCGGGGTCGGCTCCGCTGATGTCGGCGAGCGCGGACGCCGGGTCCCGGGTCAGCGCCAGATCGCCCAGGCTGACCATCCCGACGGCGTGCCCGTCCTCGACGACCGGCAGGCGGCGCACCGCGTACTCGCGCATCAGCGCCACCGCGGCGGACACCTCGTCGTCGGGGCCGACCGCCACCGGATGCGGAGTGCACACCGCCTCGGCGCTCACCGTGAGCGGATCGGCCCCGTCGGCGACGGCCCGCAGCGCGATGTCACGGTCCGTGAGCACGCCCACGACCTGGGTCTCGTCCGCCACCAGTACATCCCCGATGTCCTGGGCCCGCATCAGCTGGGCGGCCTCGACCAGCGAGGCGTCGGGGCGTACCGCGACCACGCCGGGTGTCATGACTTCTCTCACCACATCGGCCATCGCAATCCGGCCTTTCTGCATCTTCGGGTGCTCCGTGATTCCGGCCCATGTACCCGACCGGTCCGGAGCTAACCCCCGTCATTTGTCAGGGCCTTGGCCAGGTCCGAGGCCGTGTGGAACACGGTCCCCGCGGGCAGTTCCGCCACCAGCTCGACGAGCCGGTCGGGGGCGGTCCGCTCGCGCAGCGCGTCCGCGAGCGCCGGGGGCGCGGCAGGGAACGAGGTGCGGCCGAGGAGCCGGCCCAGTTCGAGCCGGACGGCGTCCGTGCGGCCCGGCCCGGAGCCCGGATCGACGGGTCCGCCCGCCACCTCCGGATCGTCCTCCGCGGCGGGCTCGGGATCGTTCCACTCCTCGACCCGCGTGGGGTGGCCGGACCTCAGCAGGCCCTCCAGTTCGTGCTTCATCTCGTCGTCGCGATGGGCGCTGAGCCGGTCGCTGCCTCGCTGCATGACTTCCTCCAGTGAGTCGGCGATGCACGACGCGTACCCGACCGCTTCGCGGTGACACCTGGTGGTTTGCCCCGGCCGGGCGGGGAGACCCGTGCACGGTCGTCTCCTCTCGGACGACCGGCTGGAAGGACAGGTCATGGAGCTGCTGACGGTCCTCATTCCCGCGGGCATGCTGGGTCTCGTGCTCGTCCTCGGACGGTACGAGGAGTGGCTGCTGCCCCGGCCGGAGGAGGCGGAACCGCGCGAACGTGCGCGCCAGGCTCACTGAGCGCACGCTGGAGGTGTCGCAGTGTTTGCGGCGATGCCTCAGGGGCAGGCGAAAGACAGTGCTTCGGACAGGAGGCACGTCCGTGGGAGGGATACGACCGCGTCGTATCCAGTGGATCCGCAGGATCGCCCCGGGTGTGTCCGACCAGTCTTGCGGGCGCGACTCCCACGGTGACCACCGAACCCAAGGCACCCTTCAGGGAGTTGCTGTCCAATGCGCACGCTTACCAGCGCACCCCAGAACCCGGTGAAGCCCAGTGGACGCCACCCGCACGACGACGCCCCCGACACCGCCGAGGCCTTCGCACAACTGTCCGACATGCCCGACGGCCCCGAGCGCGAGGAACTGCGCCAGGAGGTCGTCGAGGCCTGGCTGCCGATGGCCGACCGGCTCGCCGGCCGTTTCCGCAACCGCGGTGAGTCCTACGAGGACCTGCGGCAGGTGGCTGCACTCGGCCTGGTCAAGGCCGTCGACCGCTACGACCCGGAGCGCGGCAACGCCTTCGAGAGCTACGCCGTGCCCACCGTGACCGGTGAGATCAAGCGGCACTTCCGCGACCACATGTGGACCCTGCATGTGCCGCGCCGCGTCCAGGACCTGCGCAACAGGGTCCGGTTCGCACAGCAGGAACTCTCCGCCGGCATCTCGGGGCGCGCCCCGACGCTCGCGGAGATCGCCGAGCACGCCAACATGACCGAGGACGAGGCCCGTACCGGCCTCGAGGCGCTGGAGAGCTTCACGGCGCTGTCGCTCGACGCCGAGCTGCCCGGCAGCGAGGACGGCTACTCGCTGTCCGACGCGCTCGGCGACGCCGACCCCGCGCTCGACGTCGTCGTCGACCGCGAGGCCGTCAAGCCGCGCATAGCGGCCCTGCCGGAGCGCGAGCGGGAGATCCTGTACATGCGGTTCTTCGGCGACATGACACAGAGCCGGATCGCCGAACGGCTAGGGATCTCGCAGATGCACGTGTCCCGGCTGATCAGCCGCTGCTGCGACCGACTGCGCGACCAGGTGCTCTCGGACGCCGCGTAGGAACATGCGCCGGCGGACGGCCCTACTTCCGCATCGCCAACGCGATGTGCCGGGCCATCGTGTCGAGCGTCTTCGCCTCCGCCATCGAGAAGGCGAGGCGGCCCGCGGACCGGAACAGGGTGAGCACACCCTGGACCGGTTCGCCGGGCGCGGGGATCAGCGGGACGCACAGCAGCGAGGTGACATCGGCACGGACGAGCACCGGCGCCCCCGACGCGTCGTCGCCCAGGGCCCGCAGGTCCTCCGGGCGCACGAGCAGCGTCGGGGCGCCGCCGCGCGCCGCCTCGACGACGAGCGGGCTCGCGGCCGGATCCTGCGCGGCGATGTCCCGGACGGCCTCGTCGTCCGCGCCGAGCACCGCCGTGCGCTCCAGGTGCGCGGCCCCCTTGTCGGCCACCACCCAGTCGGCGAACCGACCCTGCAGGACCTGGGCGGCGCGCCGCAGGGTCTCGGCCGGGTCGCCCACGGGGCCGCCGAGCAGCTCCCGGGCCATCGCGTCGACCAGGTCGGTGAGCGCGGCGTGCCGGGTCGTCTCGGCGAGGTCGGGGACCGGTGCGGCGGGCCGCGCGGACGCGGGTCTGACCGTGGCGTCGTCCGCGGGCTGCAGGATCGCGAGGACGGTGGTGCGCCGCTCGCTGCCCGGACGCAGGCCCGTGAGGACCGTACGGACGGGGGCGTGCGGATTCTGCTGCAGATGCACGGTCAGGCCGCGGTCGCCCTCGCCGCGGGCCACCGCCGCGACCTGCGAGCGGAACGCCGCCCGGTCCGCGTGCGCCAGGAACCCGGTCATCGGGCGGCCCGTCGCATATCCGGCGCGTACGCCCGTGAAGGTCGTCGCCGCGAAGTTGAGGCGGCGCACCACCGCCTCGCGGTCCACGAGCGCCACCGGCAGCGGAAGCCGCTGGAAGACCGCGCGCAGCAGCTGGTGCTCGTGCTTGTCGGCCGCCGCGCTGAGGCTCGGGCCTGCCGGCTCGGCCTGCTGCGGCTGCGGCCACAACTTCCGCGCCACGTGGTCGAGTTCGAAGAGGGCCGCGTCGAGGACGGCGGGCAGTTCCGCCGTCGACACCGAGCGCGCCGCCTTCAGCTCCGCCACCCGGCGCACGAAGTCCGCCAGCTCTTCATCGAATTCCTCCACCTGCGCCATGGTGAGAACGTATCCCGTCCCGCGTTTTCGGGAGCCCGGTACGGGAAGCGAACCGACAAGGAGGCTTGAACCCGATGCGACAGTACGTGCCGGCCGAGCAGCGCGACGACGCGGCCCACGTCGGAAGGTATCCGGTCACGCTGGGCCAACACGCCCTGGGGGTCGCGGAGTCGGAGCTCCCCGCCCGGCGGCTCTCGGAGCTCGCCGAGGGGGCGCTGCGGTGCACCGCGGAGTGCTGCGGCGCCGTCGCCACCGCGAGCGACGGCACCGACGAGCGGCCGACCGCGGTCACCCACCCCGATCTCGCCGCGCTCGTCTCCGTGCAGGACCTCTGCGGCGACGGGCCCATACCGGCGGCCGAGGAGGGCGGTGACCCGGTCGACGCGAGCGATCTGCTCAACGACCGCCGCTGGCCCGACTACCGGGCGCTCGCCCTGGACTCCGGCGTGCGCTCCAGCGTCACCATCCCGTTCCGCAGCGGCGACCTCACGGTCACGCTCAGCCTGTACAGCTTCAGGCCCGGCTCCCTGGAGGCCGCGCCGCACGGCCCGATCCGTGCCCTCGGCGACCTGGCCGCCAGCTGTCTGGTGCGCGACCGCTCCTACCAGGCGGCGCTCACCGAGGTCGACCAGCTGGGCTCGGCGCTGCGCTCACGGCCGGTGGTCGACCAGGCCTGCGGCATCGTGATGCATGTGCTGGGGTGCGCCCCGGACGACGCGTTCACGGTGCTGCGACGGATCTCGCAGACGACGAACCGGAAACTGACCGATGTCGCCTCCGCCGTCGTCGAGCGGCGCGGACGCGGCCTGGAGCGCGAGTTCACCGCCCTGGCGGAGTGACCGTCCGGACCGTGCCGCGCGCGGACCCGCCGGTGAGGTGTGACGCTGGGGGCAGGCCCCGGCGGCCGGCCGCGGAACGGCGGCCGCCCCCGTACAGCGAACGGACGGCACGGAGGCAGCATGCGGCGATCGGAACCCACGGCCAGGACTGCGGGCGCCGGCGCCGCGCGGGCACGGGCCCCCGAGGGCCGCGGCCCCGTGCGGTACGGGCCGCCGCTGCCCGATCCTGGCCTGCCGGTGCTGCCCGAGCTGGCCGCCGTCGCCGCGGGCGCCGCGGGGCGCCCGGCCTCCGAGCCGCCCGGCGGGCCGCCCGCGCTGCTGGAGGCGGCCTGCGGCCACTGGCAGCGGCGCGGCCTCGACGCCGAACGCGAGCAGCTCGGCGCGGCGCCCGGCGCGGCCCCCCTGCTGCTGGCCCTCACCGCGGCCCTCGGCGGCGACGTCCTCGTGCCGCGCCCCTGTTCGGCCTGGTGGGTGCCGCAGGCCCGGCTCCTGGGCCGCGCCGTCTACCACGTGCCGACGCCCGCCGAATGCGGCGGCGTCCCCGACTCGACGGCCTTCCTGGAGACCGTGCGCCGGGTCAGGGCCGAGGGCGGCGACCCGCGCCTCCTCGTGCTGTCCGTGGCCGACGACCCGACGGCGACCGTGCCGCCGCCCGAGGTGCTGCACGAGGCCGTGGAGGCGGCCGCCGCCGAGGGGCTGCACGTGGTCAGCGACGAGACGTGGCGGGACACCGTGCACCCGGGCGCGGACCCGGTCCTGTTCAGCCCCGCCGAGATGTACCCGCGCGACGTCACCGTCCTGACCGACCTCACCGGCGCGTTCCTGCCGCCCTCACTGCCCGCGGCCTGCGCCCGGTTCCCCGCCACCGAACGCGGCGCCCGGCTGCGCGCCCGCGTCCTCGACTTCCTCACCGCCACGGGGGCGCTGCTCGCGGCGCCGGTCGCCGCCGCGGCCACGTACGTCCTGAACGAGCCGGAGGAGATCACCGAGCGCCGCGCGGCCGGCGCCGCGCTGCACGCACAGGTGGCCGTGGCACTGCACCGCGCCGTGCTCGGCAACGGCGGCCTCGCCAGACCGCCGCGGGTCGGCCGGCACCTCTACATGGACCTGGAGGAGCTGCGGCCCCGGCTTGCCGCGCTCGGCGTCAGCGACTCCCAGGACCTGGAGGACTTCCTCGGGGACCGGCTCGGCATGCCGGTCCCCGGCGGCCACCGTTTCGGCGACGAACAGGGCGCGCTGCGGGCGCGCCTTTCGACGGGACCGCTGCTCGGGTCAACCCCCGAGGAACGCAGGGCGTCCCTCACCTCACCGGAGCCCTTGGAATTGCCGCATGTCGCACGGCTGTTGACCATGGTGGAGTCGACGCTCCGCGCCATCGGCGGGGAACCGGCAGGCGAAGGATGGGAGACCGAGCGATGACGCAGGCGTCCGAAGCACCCTCGGCCGTACGGCGGACCGATGCCACCGCGCCCCCGCCGCCCCTCGTCGAGCCGCGGCCGCTCGGCGGGGGAGACACCGGAGTCCCGGACGTACCGCGCCGCTGGCCCAAAACGTTCGCCCACCGGCTGACCGCGCCGCTGCCGGGCCTGCGGGCCTTCGCCCGGTTCGCCCGCGAGGGCGCGCTGCGGCCGCCCGCCGAGAGCCTCGCCGACATCCCGGACCTGCCCTTCGCACCGGGACCGCTGCCGCGGGTCGACGCCCGCACGGCGGCCGTCACCTGGGTCGGCCACGCCAGCTGGATCGTCCGCATCGGCGGCCTCACGGTCCTCACCGACCCCGTCTGGTCCCGCAAGATCCTCGGCACCCCGGCCAGGGTCACCCCCGCGGGCGTCGCCTGGAGCGCGCTGCCCCGCGTCGACGCCGTCGTCATCAGCCACAACCACTACGACCACCTGGACTGGCCGACCGTCAAAAGACTCCCGCGCGACACCCCGGTCCTCGTCCCCGCGGGACTCGCCCGCTGGTTCACCCGGCGCGGCTTCACGCAGGTCACGGAGCTGGACTGGTGGGAGGCGGCGGAGCTGAACGGCGTCCGCTTCGACTTCGTGCCCGCCCACCACTGGTCCAAGCGCAGCCTCGTCGACACCTGCCGCACCCTGTGGGGCGGCTGGGTGCTCACCGACTCCGAGGGACAGCGGATCTACTTCGCGGGCGACACCGGCTACGGCCACTGGTTCGCACAGATCGGCCGCCGCTACCCGGGCATCGACCTGGCGCTGCTCCCCATCGGCGCGTACGAGCCGCGCTGGTGGCTCAAGGACGTGCACTGCGACCCGGAGGACGCGGTGCGGGCTGCGCAGGACGTGGGCGCCCGACGGATGGCGCCGATGCACTGGGCCACGTTCCTGCTCTCCGCGGAACCGGTCCTCGAACCGCTGCACCGGCTGCGCGCCGCCTGGGAGAGGGCGGGCCTGCCCCGCACGGCCCTGTGGGAGGTGCCGGTGGGCGGCTCACGCGTGCTGACCGCCTGACTCCCGCCCCCGCAGCTTGCGCCAAGCACTCGGCGCCGCGCTGATCAGCACCGTCAGCGCGATCGCCGCGACGACGCCCTGCCACGGCTCCGGGAAGAGGGAGCCGCCGAGGATGCCGATGACCTGGTACGTCGCCGCCCAGGCGAGGCACGCGGGGGCGTTGCCGCGGGCGAACTGCCGCAGCGGCATCTTCGCCATCAGGCAGGCCAGCATCACGGGGATCCGCCCGGCGGGCACCAGGCGGGACAGCACGAGCACCATCACCCCGTGGTCGTCGAGCTTGCCCTGCGCCTGCGCGAGCCGCTCCTCCGGAGCCCGCGAGCGGATCGCCTCCAGCCACTTCGACCCGTTCTTGGAGCCCATGCCGCGCCGCCCCAGCCAGTACAGGACGATGTCGCCGAGGAACGCGGCGAGCGCCGCCACCACGAAGACGAACAGCAGCGACAGCGGCGCGCTGTGGTGGAACGCGACGACCGCCGCGGAACTCACGAGCGCGCCGGTCGGAATGACCGGGACGAGCGCCCCGAAGAAGACGAGCAGGAACAACGAGGGGTAGCCGACGGCCTGTTGGGTCGTCTCGGGCGGCACCTGGGTCGCCGCGGAGAGCATCACAGGCGCACTCCCGACCGTGGGGCTCCGGGCCGTCTCATCCGGCCACCTCCGGTCGTACGCTCTCGCCCTGGTCGAGCCGGTGCACCGCCACACCGGGCGCCCGCAGCGCCGCCTGCCGGACGAACTCGTCGCCCGGCGCGTGGAACTCGTGCGGCCGCACCGCGTCCATGCCGATCGGCCAGTACGTCCCGTAGTGCACGGGCACCGCGCTGCGCGGCGCGATCCGGGCGAGCGCCTCGGCGGCCCGCCCGGCGTCGAGATGCCCGGACCCGAGATACGGCCCCCAGCCGCCCACCGGAAGGAGCGCCACATCGACCTCGCCCACGGCCTCCGCCATGCCGTCGAAGAGGCCGGTGTCGCCCGCGAAGTACGTACGGGCCTCGCCGCTCACGACGTAGCCGAGCGCGGGGGCCGTGTGCGGGCCGACGGGGAGCCTGCGCCCGTCGTGCTCGGCGCGGACCACCTCGATCGCGACCTGCCCCACCTCGACGCGCTCGCCCGCCTCCACCTCGATGATCTTCAACGTGCTGAGCTTGCGCAGCGCCGGGACCGCGCGCGGGGCGCCCTTCGGCACGAGCACCCGGGTGCCGGGCGCGAGCCGGCCGAGCGAGGGCACGTGCAGATGGTCGGCGTGCAGGTGGGAGACGAGGACGACGTCCGCCTCGGCCGCGTGCGGCGGCGGGGGCGCGCCGCGCCTGCGGCGCAGATGCGCGAGGCGCCGTGCGAAGAGCGGGTCCGTCAGAACACGCGTGCCCCTGTCCTCGACGGTGCAGGTGGCATGACCCCACCACGTGATCTCCACCGGCACGCGCTCCTCCTTGTGCTCCTTCGGGCGACTCCCTTGAGCCTACGTGCAGGAGTAGGGTCGACGCCGAAAGCTGTGGTGAGGGGGGACGCATGGGGGCATCCGACGGGAGCGGCGAAGCGGTGCGGGTCGCGGCGATCGCCAGCCTGATCCCGCTGGAGGAGCTGGACGCCGACCCCTTCCTGGTGGACTCGCGCAGCCAGCACGCCATGTGCGCGCGCTGGGCCGCGGAGCGCGGCTACGTGATCACCCGTGAGCTCCTGGTCCACTCCGTCCGGCCCGACCACGAGGTGCTGTGGGCGGACGTCGACGCGGGCCTCGTCGACGTGTTCGTCGCGCCCTGCGAGCGGGTCCTGCGGGCGGCGCTGCGCTCGGTCGACGCGTTCTCCGCGGAGTGCGCCCGCCGCGGCATCCGCCTGGAAACGGCGGGCCTGGCGGAGCCCTCGTACGACGCGCAGATGAAGGCCAGGGTCCACCGCCGCTTGTCGATGCCGACGGCCGGTTACGACGGCTGTTAGCGCGGCTCCCTGTTGCACCCACCCGGCGTTGCGCTCCCGGGGCTCAATCGCCGGCGGGGCTTGATACGGCTGGGCATTTCAAGCCCCTGCGGCGATTGAGCAGCGGGGTCCGGGGCGGAGCCCCGTGGCCGTAACGCCGGGTAGCGCCAAATGGTATGAAACCCTGACCACACGTGACCAAAGAAGGGAGCCGCAAAGTGGCCGGAGGCCGGTGGTGGAGGCGGGCCGGAAGCACCGCCTGGCGATCGGTGGCCGTCTGGGCGGCCTGCACGGTCACCATGATGGTCCTCGCCGGGCTCCTGCCCGACTTCAAGCTGACGTCCGACGACGGCGACAGCATGACCCGCGTCGCCGTCACCGCCGCCCTCGGCGCCGCCGCCTTCGCCCTGCTCTCGGCCCTCGTCTGGCCGCTCCTCGTCCGCGCCCTGCTGCTCGTCCCCGCGCTCGTCCTCGGCCTCGTCGTGTTCTTCCTCAACGGCGCCCTGCTGCTCATCGCGCTGCACCTGATCCCGGACGGCAGGGGAGAGGCGGGACCCGAGACCGCGGTCGTCGTGGCCGCGGTGATGTCGGCCGTGGCGTCGGCGGCCGGTGGTGCGCTGGCCGTCCGGGACGACGACGCGTACCGCAGGCGCCTGTACCGGCTCGCCGACCGCAGGCGCCGCAGGGGCTCCGACGAGGACGCCACCTGCCCGCCCACCTCCGGCACCGTGTTCATCCAGCTCGACGGCGTCGGCCACGAGGTGCTGCGCCGCGCCGCGCGCGACGACGTCATGCCGACCATCGGCGCGTGGCTGCGCGACGGCGGCCACCGCCTCACCCCGTGGCGCACCGACTGGTCGAGTCAGACCGGCGCCAGCCAGCTCGGCATCCTGCACGGCTCCAACTACGACGTCCCGGCCTTCCGCTGGTACGAGAAGGACACCGGCGAGACCCAGGTCTCCAACCGGCCCACCAGCGCCGCCGAGCTCCAGCGCCGCGCCGTCGCGCACACCGGTGACGGCGGACTGCTCACGGTCGACGGCGCCAGCCGCGGCAACCTGTTCAGCGGCGGCGCCGAACAGGTCGCGCTCGTGCTGTCCGTGGCCGCCCGGCGCGGCAAGGAGAACCGCTCGCGCGCCGGCTACTTCGCGTACTTCTCCGACCCCGCGAACGCCGTCCGCACCGCGCTGTCCTTCTTCGCCGAGGTCGGCCGCGAGATCGGCCAGTCCACGCGGTCCCGCATGTGCAAGCAGCGGCCGCGGATCGGGCGCGGCGGCCTGTACCCGTTCATCCGCGCCTTCGCGACCGTCGTCGAACGGGACGTCGTCGTCGCGGCCGTCATCGGCGACATGCTCGCGGGCCGCAGCGCCGTCTACGCCGACCTCGTCGCCTACGACGAGGTGGCGCACCACTCGGGCCCGTTCGGCCGCGACGCCGAGAAGGTGCTCGAACGCCTCGACCGCTCGCTCGCCCTCCTCGTCAAGGTCGCCGAGCACGCGCCGCGCCCGTACCGCATCGTCGTCCTCTCCGACCACGGGCAGAGCCCCGGCGAGACCTTCCGCGGCCGCTACGGGCTCACCCTCCAGGACCTCGTGCGCGCGGGCTGCGGGCTGCCGGTGCCGCGCAAGGCGGGCCGCACCCGCAGCGGCGCCGAGGCCCGCGCCGCCGTGCGGGCCGCGCTGCACCGCCCCGTCGAGGAGGCCGCGGGCAAGGGAAAGCGCAGCGAACCGGTCGTGCTGGCCTCCGGCAACCTCGGCCTCGTCTCGTTCCCCGACGTCCCGCACCGCATGACCCGCGAGGAGATCGACGCCCGCAATCCCGCCCTCCTCGCCACCCTCGCCAACCATCCCGGCATCGGCTTCCTCCTCGTACGCAGCGAGGAGTACGGCGCGGTCGTGCTCGGGGCCCGGGGCGCCGAGGTGCCGCTGGCCGAGCTGGCCGACGGCGAGGGGCCGCTCGCCGACTTCGGCCCCGGCGCCGCCGACGCCGTGCGCCGCACGGACTCCTTCCCGCACACCGCCGACATCATGGTCAACTCCATGTACGACCCGGTGGACGGCGAGGTCCTCGCGTTCGAGGAGCAGATCGGCTCGCACGGCGGCCTCGGCGGCGCCCAGAGCCGCCCCTTCCTGCTGTCGCCCGCCGAGCTGTCCGAACCGGTGCCGCAGGGCGCGGACCTGGTCGGCGCCGAGCAGGTGCACCAGGTGCTGCGCCGCTGGCTGACCGAGGGGAACGGGCCGCAGATCCCGATGCGGGTCACACCGCTGACCATGGACCCACCTGCGACGAAGCCCCTCGAACGGCCCGTGGAGAATTCCCTCCGGCGGGAGCCCGGCGGTGGATCATTTGCGGCCACGCCCCCCGAGCCGCAGGACAATTCCGCCTGATTTGGAGCGCGGTGGGAGGCCACCGGACCATGGGCCCCGCCATCCGGCGATCCCGCGGTGGCCCAGCACGATCGAGAGGCACTTCCCCCCATGCTCGACACCGGGACTGCCCCCGCTCCCGAGACGGCTCCGGCAGCGGACGAGGACCAGAACCAGAGCAGCAAGCACGCCCGCAGGTTCGGTCTCCCCATCGCGACGGCCCTCGTCATGGGCAACATCATCGGTGGCGGCATCTTCCTGCTGCCCGCCTCCGTGGCCCCGTACGGCACGATCTCGCTCGTCGCCTTCGGCGTCCTGACGGTCGGCGCCATCGCCCTCGCGCTCGTCTTCGGGCGGCTCGCGAAGCGGCACCCGCAGACCGGCGGCCCTTACGTCTACGCCCGTGAGGCCTTCGGCGACTTCGCCGGATTCCTGGCCGCCTGGAGCTACTGGATCACCTCGTGGGTGTCGAACGCGGCGCTCGCCGTCGCCGCCGTCGGCTACCTCAATGTGCTCCTGCCGATCCACGGGTCGACGTTCTGGACGATCGTCGCGGCGCTCGCCTGCCAGTGGCTGCCCGCGCTCGCGAACCTCGCCGGCACCCGCTACGTCGGCGCCGTCCAGCTCGTCTCCACCGTCCTGAAGTTCGCGCCCCTGGTGCTCGTCGCCATCGGTGGCCTGTTCTTCTTCGACGCCGACAACCTCGGCCCGTTCCAGGCCGACGGGGGCTCCCCGGTCGGCGCGGTCTCGGCGTCCGCCGCGATCCTGCTCTTCAGCTACCTGGGCGTCGAGTCCGCCTCCATGAGCGCGGGCGAGGTCCGCGACCCGGAGCGCAACGTCGGCCGCGCCACGGTCCTCGGCACCGCCCTCGCCGCCCTCGTGTACCTGCTGTGCACGGTCTCCGTCTTCGGCACCGTCGCCCACGACAAGCTGGTGGACTCCACCGCGCCGATGACCGACTCCGTCAACGTGATGTTCGGCGGCACCTGGGGCGGCACGGCCGTCGCCATCGCCGCGGTCGTCTCGATCCTCGGCGCGCTCAACGGCTGGACGCTGCTCTCCGCGCAGGCGCCGTACGCCCCCGCGAAGGACGGCCTGTTCCCGGCCGCGTTCGCCCGCAAGAAGCGCGGCGTCCCGACGTTCGGCGTGCTCGTCGGCGTCGCCCTCGCCTCGCTGCTGACCATCTACAACTACACCGCGGGCTCCGAGGGCGTCTTCGAGTCCCTCGTGCTCATCACGACGTTCACGGCGACGGTCCCGTACCTCCTCGCCACCGCCGCGCAGATCTACTTCCTGCTGTCGGGCCAGGGCCACCGGGTGAACAAGGGCCGCCTCGCGCGCGACATGACGCTCGCGCTCGTCGCGTTCGGCTTCTCGATGTGGCTGGTCGGCGGCGCCGGCTACGCGGCGGTCTACCAGGGCGTCGTCTTCCTGTTCGTGGGTGTCCTCGTCTACGCGTGGATGGCGGCCCGCAAGCAGCGGACCGCCACCTCCCGACCGGCCGAGTGACTACCTGGCGATCGGTGCGACCACCCAGCGCTGTGTCTTGAACATGCTGTCCCGCGAGCCGATCTCGATCAGCTTGCGGGCCGCGGGGTACGCCTCGTTGCCCTCGATCTCGTAACCGACCTCGAGGGAACCGGGTACGTCCCTGATCTCCAGCTGCGCCTCGATGTCGGCCGCCGACCGTTCACCGTCGGCGGCCATCGCGCTCAGATGGCCGATACGCCGCTGCTGCGCCTCGTCGAGCGCCTGGCGCGGGTCGCGCGAACCGGGCGAGGCGAGCGCCTGCTGGCCCTTGCCGGACGGCGGCGCGACCGCCGACGCCGGGGTGCGCGTGTCGCCCGTCGGCGTACGCGTCGACAGGGTCGCCTGGACGACCGTGCCGTCGTTGTCGAGCGCGACCCGGAACTCGCCGCGGCCCGGCGTGATCACCGGTACGCCGTCGAACGCCTGCCGGAACGTGACGTGCGTCTGCAGGGAGACCGGCTCACCGATCTGCGAGCCGTCCTTCTTGCCGCTGTTCTGCATCAGGTCGTGCACACCGTCCACGACCAGCTCGACGCCGTCCGCATGCTCCCGCACGAACCGCTGCGCGATCTCGACCGCCCGCTCGGTCGCCAGCTGCCGCGTGTTGCGGTGGTTGGCCTCGGCGAGCTTCACCCAGCGCACGGCCTGCGGCGCCGTCGAGATGAACCGGTCGCCCGAGCTCGCGCTCAGCACGCCCTGCCGCTCGACCTGCACCTCTTGCAGCGCCGCCGCCGGGAAGTGCGCCAGCTGCCCGAGCTTCGAGAGCTCCGCGCTCGGATCGCGCGGCGCCAGCTGCACGATCTGCGGAGTCGCCGGCGCCTGCGTCAGCGGATCGCGAAGCCCCTCGCGCGCGTAGTACCAGCGCCACGCGTACCAGCTGTCGGGCACGTGGTCCCGGTAGAAGTTGCGCTCGGAGTTCAGCCGGTTCTGCGCCTCCGCCTGGGTCGACCCGGTGGCGCACACCGACGGCGCCTGACCGTGGTAGATGTCCCAGCTCGCGTTCAGCCACGCGTCGCAGAACGTCTGGCCGGCCCGCCACTTCTCCCAGAACTTCTTGCCGTAGTCCGGACTGTCGATGCTGACCGTCTCGAACCCGAAGATCATCCGGGAGCCGAGGTTGGGCCCGGCCCAGGTGCGGACGGGGGAGTGCCCGTCGAGGACGCGCAGCGAGTTGCACGTCGACCAGAAGACGTAGTTGGCCTTCTCGTTGCCGAACGCCATCCGGTTGGAGATCGCGTCCGAGCGGCTGTCCCACTTGGCGCCGAGCGGCGCGAAGAACACCCCGTTGCCGTCCATGCCGCCGTGCCCCGAGTGGTACACGGCGCAGACGGCGTCCACCCCGTACCTGTCCTGCCAGTTGTCGTACGTCTCCTCGTACGCCCACACCTGTACGCCGCTGTCGGCGAACCAGAAGTTGCGGTCGTAGAACTGCTGGAGGTACGCGAGCCAGCCGGTCGCGTCCTCGTGCGTGTGGGAGAGCGGGTTCTGGTTGACGAACTTCTGGATGCTGAACGCACCCCACCAGCCGAACGTCGAGTCCCGGTCGGTCGCACCCGGCTTCCCGGTCTCCAGTGGTGACGGACCTCGGTCCGCGTAGATCATGCGCATGGTCTGACCCCCTGCGAATCCCCCTGAGCCCCCCTGGGCGGGGGCCTCAAAGTGTCACCGCGGTGCCGACTTGCCCAGCGCCTTTTCCGGCCACAAACCGAGTCCCATTCAAGCCCCTCCGGCGATTGAGGAGCGGGGTCCGGGGCAGAGCCCCGCGACCGCAACCACGCCCCACGTAAACGAGACTGCGCACCCCGGATGTGGTCGTATGGAACGGCACACGTACACCTACAAACCCGGAAAGGACCCCCCGTGGCAACGACCCGCTCCGCCCACACCGTGTGGGAAGGCAACCTGTTCGAGGGCAACGGCACCGTCACCTTCGACTCGTCCGGCATCGGGCAGCAGCCGGTGTCCTGGCCGTCCCGCGCAGAGGAGGCGAACGGCAAGACCAGCCCGGAGGAGCTGATCGCCGCCGCGCACTCCTCGTGCTTCTCCATGGCGCTCTCCAACGGGCTGACCGGCGCGGGCACCCCGCCCACCAAGCTGGTCACCTCGGCGGACGTGACGTTCCAGCCGGGCGAGGGCATCACCGGCATCCACCTGACCGTCGAGGGCTCCGTCGCAGGACTCGACGAGCAGGGTTTCCAGGCCGCGGCCGAGGACGCCAAGAAGAACTGCCCCGTGAGCCAGGCGCTCACCGGCACGACGATCACCCTCACCGCCAAGCTGGGCGGCTGAACGCTCCGCGCTCTTGACGTAGGCCCGCTCACGCCCTGTGCTGGATCCGGACGTGAGCGGGCCTTCGCGGTGAAAGCGGAAAAGGGGACGCGTCATGGGGCGTGCGGTAGGTATCGATCTCGGTACGACGAACTCGGTGGTGGCCGTCCTGGAGGGTGGTGAACCCACCGTCATCGCCAACGCGGAGGGCGCGCGCACCACCCCCTCGATCGTCGCCTTCGCCAGGACGTCGAGCGCCGAGGTGCTCGTCGGCGAGGTCGCCAAGCGGCAGGCCGTGACGAACGTCGAGCGCACCGCACGCTCCGTCAAGCGGCACATGGGGGAGGGCGGTTGGCACTTCCCCGACACCGGGGACATCGACGGCCACCGCTACAGCGCCCAGGAGCTCTCCGCCCGCGTCCTGCAGAAACTCAAGCGCGACGCCGAGTCGTACCTCGGCGAGGACGTCACCGACGCCGTCGTCACCGTGCCCGCCTACTTCGACGACGCGCAGCGCCAGGCCACGAAGGAGGCCGGCGAGATCGCGGGCCTGAAGGTGCTGCGCATCGTCAACGAGCCGACCGCCGCCGCGCTCGCGTACGGGCTCGACAAGGGCGACGAGCAGACGGTCCTCGTCTTCGACCTGGGCGGCGGCACCTTCGACGTCTCGCTGTTGGAGATGGGCGAGGGCGTCATCGAGGTCAAGGCCACCAACGGCGACACCCGGCTCGGCGGCGACGACTGGGACCAGCGGATCGTCGACCACCTCGTGCAGCAGTTCAAGAACGCCCACGGCATCGACCTCGCCGCCGACAAGATGGCCGTGCAGCGGCTGCGCGAGGGCGCGGAGAAGGCCAAGATCGAGCTGTCCTCGTCCAGCGAGACGAACATCAACCTGCCCTACATCACGGCCTCCGCCGCGGGCCCCCTGCACCTGGACGAGAAGCTGACGCGCGCCCAACTCCAGGAACTGACAGGCGACTTGCTCGACCGCTGCAAGAATCCCTTCCACCAGGCGGTCAAGGACGCGGGCGTCGAGCTGAAGGACATCGACCACGTCATCCTGGTCGGCGGCTCCACGCGGATGCCCGCCGTCACCGACCTCGTCAAGGAACTCACCGGCAAGGACCCGCACAAGGGCGTCAACCCGGACGAGGTCGTCGCCGTGGGAGCCACGTACCAGGCCGGGGTGATCCGCGGCGACGTGAAGGACGTGCTGCTGCTCGACGTCACCCCGCTGTCCCTCGGCATCGAGACCAAGGGCGGCGTGATGACGAAGCTCATCGAGCGCAACACGACCATTCCCACCCGCCGTTCGGAGATCTTCACGACCGCCGCCGACAATCAGCCGTCCGTCGGCATCCAGGTCTTCCAGGGCGAACGTGACATCGCCGCCTACAACAAGAAGTTGGGCGTCTTCGACCTCACGGGTCTGCCCCCTGCCCCGCGCGGCGTCCCGCAGATCGAGGTCACCTTCGACATCGACGCCAACGGGATCATGCACGTCGGCGCCAAGGACCTCGCCACGGGGCGCGAGCAGAAGATGACGGTGACCGGCGGCTCGGCGCTGCCGAAGGACGAGATCGACCGGATGATGCGGGAGGCCGAGGCGCACGCAGAGGAGGACCGTACGCGCCGCGAGGCGGCCGAGGTCCGCAACGAGGCGGAGCAGCTCGTCTACCAGACGGAGCGCTTCCTGCGGGACAACGAGGAGCGCGTCCCCGCCGGGTCCCGGACCGAGGTCGAGGACGCCGTGCGGGAGTTGAAGGCCACGCTGGAGTCCAAGGAGGCCGACACGCGGGAGCTGCGCGAGGGCTCCAGGAAGCTCGCCGAGGTCAGCCAGCGGATGGGGCAGGCGATGTACCAGGCGGCCTCCTCGTCCCAGGAGGACACGCCGCCCTCGCAGGGCCAGGAGTCGCCCCACGGGGAGGACGTGGTCGACGCCGAGATCGTGGACGACGACGACAAGCCCCAGTCGGACAAGCCCCGGTCGGACTAGCCCCAGTCGGACTAGCCCCTGTCGGACGAGCCCTAGAGCGCGTCCCGCGTCTCGCGCAGGATCTCCAGCGTCCGCTCGGCGCCCGCCGCCTGTGCCACCAGGTGGTCGAGGACCTCCAGGTGCATGCCGACCTCGTCCCGCGCGTCCAGGTACAGGGCCCCGGTCACGTACTCGCTGTAGACCATGTCCGGCAGCTCCCTGACGGGGAAGCGGAACAGGGTGAACGGGCCGAACGTGCCGGGGTGCGGGCCGGAGGCGAACTCGGCTATCTGCAGCGTCACATTGGGGCGCCGCACCGCCTCGATGAGCCGGTCCAGCTGGCCGCGCAGCACGTCGGGGCCGCCGGGCGTGCGCCGCAGCACCGTCTCGTCCATGACGACCCACAGGTGCGGCGAGTCCTCCCGGTCGAGCAGCGACTGGCGGGCCATCCGCAGGTCGATGTGCCGGTCGACCTCCTCGGGCCGGGAGCGGCCCACCGTGCCGGCGTCGAAGACGGCCCGCGCGTACGCCTCGGTCTGCAACAGGCCGGGCACAAAGTGCGGTTCGTAGGCGCGGATCATCGACGCCGCGCCCTCCAGGCTGACGTACAGGCTGAACCAGTCGGGCAGCACGTCGTGGAAACGCTGCCACCAGCCCGGCAGGTTCGCCTCCTCGGCGAGCGCCACGAAGGCCTCGATCTCCCGCTCCGGCACCTCGTACTGCTCCAGGAGCATCTGCACGTAGGGGATCTTGAGCGCGACCTCGGCAGTCTCCATCCGGCGGATCGTCGCGCTCGCCACCCGCAGCGGCCGGGCCGCCTCCTCGCGCTTGAGCCCGCGGGCCTCGCGCAGGTCACGCAGCCGGCGGCCGAGGACGACCTGGCCGACGGTGGGCGCGGGGCGACGTTCACTCACCTTGGTACGTCCCCCCAGGAGTTAGGAGCCGGTGCGCTCCCAACCCCGCCGCTCCGGGCGTGCGCCGAGGCGCCGCGGGTCGCGGCTGCGGTAGACGACGTACGGGCGGAACAGGTACTGCACCGGCGCGCTGAACATATGCACGAGCCGGGTGAACGGTACCAGCGCAATCAGTAGCATGCCCACTACCGCGTGAATCTGATACAGCACGGGCACCCCGTCCATCAGCGCCACATCGGGGCTCAGCGTGAACAGGCTGCGCGACCACGGGGCGATGGTCTGCCGGTAGTCGTAGCCGCTGCCGCCGGAGTGCGTCAGCTTGGCGACCATGCCCAGGACCAGGGCGCCGAGCAGGAACACGTACATCGCCTTGTCGTTGCGCGTCGTGGCGCGCAGCACCGGCGCCTTGGTGCGCCGCCGGTAGACCAGCATCGCGATGCCGAGCAGGGCGAGCACCCCCGCGAAGGTGCCGCCGATAAGCGAGAACATGTGGTACGTGTGCTCGCTGACGCCGACCTTCTCGGTCCACGACTCGGGGATGAACAGGCCGACGATGTGGCCCACGAGGACGAAGAGGATGCCGTAGTGGAACATCGGTGACGCGATGTTGAGCAGCTTCGACTCGTAGACCTGCGACGAGCGCGTCGTCCAGCCGAACTTGTCGTAGCGGTAGCGCCAGACGGTGCCCGCGATCAGCAGGACGAACGCTACGTAGGGCAGGACGCCCCAGATCGCCGTGTTCACCTGGCGTGCTCCGTTTCGAGGAGGGGGAGTGCGAAGGGTTCGAGGCCGACGTTCTCCTGCGGCGGTCCCGAGCGGGCGAGCGCCTGCGCCTCGGCCCGGTCCTTGGGGGAGGGGCCCGGCAGGGCGGCGCACACCGCGTTGAGGACGGTGGCGTACGGGGTGCCGTGGTCGGTCAGGGCGAAGCGCAGCAGCTCAAGGCCGGGCCGGTTCTCCTCGAGGAGGAACGGGCCCGCCTGCGCGGAGAACTCGAGGACGGCGGGCAGGAAGTCCGGGAGCTCCTCGCCGGTGAACTCCATGCCGTGCTCCCGGTAGACCTCCTTCATCCGCACCAGGGACATGCCGCGCCGCCGGGTGTCGCCGTCGCGCCACCACGTCAGGTACAGGCTGTGCCGGTTCTTGAAGTCGAAGACCTGGACGTAGTGGGCCGCCAGGTCCTGCATCGGCGTGGCCTCGGCGTGCTCGACGAAGGGCGCGAGCGGCGGCGCGGCCGCGCGGATCAGCGGAAGTCGCTGGTAGAACTCCTCGTCCGGGTACGTGAGGCAGAGGGCGGAGGCCTGAAGGAGCAGGGAGGTCCGGTCGGTCATCAGCTGTCCTCCTTGTCGATGGCGGCTGTGCTGTCCGCGGTCTGGCGTTCCTTGCTGAGCTGGAAGTTCTCGACGGAGACGACGGGCAGCAGCTTGCGGCCGTCGGCGACCGTCGAACCGGAGTCGCCGCCGAAGGGGCCCTCGCCGCCCATGCCGGGTCCGCCCTCGTGGTCGAGCGAGCAGGTGTCCGCCGGCAGCGCCGACTCCTCCAGGCGCTGTGCGTCACCGACCGCGGCGGTCGGGATCACGTACCGGTCCTCGTACTTGGCGATGGCGAGCAGCCGGTACATCTCCTCGATCTCGTGCGGCTCCATGCCGATGGACTCGGCGATCGAACTGTCGGGGAGCTCGCCGAGGTTGATGGCCCGCATGTGCGAGCGCATCGCCGCCAGCTTCTCCAGGGAGGCGCGGACCGGTCCGACGTCGCCCGCGGTGAAGATCTCCGCCAGGTACTCCAGCGGGATGCGCAGCGTGTCGATCGCGCCGAACAGGTTCGCGTGGTCCTCGCCGTCGTGCCCGGTCTCGGTGAGCGCGTCGACGACGGGGGAGAGCGGCGGGATGTACCAGACCATCGGCATCGTCCGGTACTCCGGGTGCAGCGGGAGCGCCACCTTGTACTTGCTGATGAGCGCGTGCACGGGGGAGCGGCGCGCCGCCTCCATCCAGTCGAACGGGATGCCCGCCTCCTCGGCGGCGCGTTGCACCGCCGGGTCCTCCGGGTCGAGGAAGATGCCCAACTGCTCCTCGTACAGGTCGTGTTCATCGGGCGAGGACGCGGCCTGCGTCACCTTGTCGGCGTCGTAGAGAATGACACCCAGATACCTGAGCCGTCCCACACATGTCTCGGAGCAGACCGTCGGCAGGCCCACCTCCAGGCGCGGGTAGCAGAGCGTGCACTTCTCGGCCTTGCCGGTGCGGTGGTTGAAGTACACCTTCTTGTACGGGCAGCCGGTGACGCACATCCGCCAGCCGCGGCACGAGTCCTGGTCGACGAGGACGATGCCGTCCTCCACCCGCTTGTACATCGCGCCCGAGGGGCAGGACGAGACGCACGACGGGTTGAGGCAGTGCTCGCAGATCCGCGGCAGATAGAACATGAAGGTCTGCTCGAACTGGAACTTGACCTTCTCCGCGGCCTGTTCGCGGGTCTTCTCCACCATCGGGTCGAGATCGCCGTACTGCGTCGCGCCGCCCAGGTTGTCGTCCCAGTTCGAGGACCACTCGATCTTCATCGGCTTGCCGCTGATGAGGGAGCGCGGCTCGGCGACCGGATAGTCGTCGCCCAGCGGGGCGTTGGTGAGGTTCTTGTAGTCGTAGGTCCAGGGCTCGTAGTAGTCCTTGATCTCCGGCAGCTTCGGGTTGGAGAAGATGCCGAGGAGCTTCTTGAACCTGCCGCCGCCCTTCAGCTTCAGGGCGCCCTTCTTGTTCAGCTCCCAGCCGCCGCGCCACTTCTCCTGGTCCTCGTAGCGGCGTGGGTAGCCCTGCCCCGGGCGGGTCTCGACGTTGTTGAACCAGACGTACTCCATGCCGTTGCGGTTGGTCCACGCCTGCTTGCAGGTGACCGAGCAGGTGTGGCAGCCGATGCACTTGTCGAGGTTCATGACCATCGCGACCTGAGCCATGATGCGCATGCGTCAGTACTCCACCTTCTGCGAGCGGCGGCGGATGACCGTCACCTCGTCGCGCTGGTTGCCGGTCGGGCCGAGGTAGTTGAACGCCCAGCTCAACTGGGCGTAGCCGCCGATGAGATGGGACGGCTTGAGGATCAACCGGGTGAGCGAGTTGTGGATGCCGCCGCGCTTGCCGCTCGTCTCCGCCTTGGGGACGTTGACGGTGCGCTCCTGCGCGTGGTGCATGTAGACCGTGCCCGCCGGCATGCGATGGGAGACGATCGCGCGGGCGACCACGACGCCGTTGCGGTTCACGGCCTCGATCCAGTCGTTGTCCTTGACCCCGATCGACTCGGCGTCCTGCGGTGCCATCCAGATGGACTGGCCGCCGCGGGACAGCGCCAGCATGAACAGGTTGTCCTGGTACTCGGAGTGGATGGACCACTTGTTGTGCGGGGTGAGGTAACGGACCGTCACCTCCTTCTCCCCGTCCGGCCCGAGCCGTGGCTCGCCGAACAGCCGGTTCATGTCGAGCGGCGGCCGGTAGATCGGCATCGCCTCGCCCAGCTCGTGCATCCAGTCGTGGTCGATGAAGAAGTGCTGGCGGCCCGTGAGGGTGTGCCACGGCTTGAGGTGCTCGGTGTTGAGGGTGAACGCCGTGTAGCGGCGCCCGCCGGACTCGCTGCCCGACCACTCCGGAGAGGTGATCACCGGGACGGGCGCGGCCTGCGTGTCCGCGTACGTGATGCGCTTGCCCTCGTGCTCGGCGGACAGGTGCGCCATCTCCTGGCCCGTACGCGCCTCCAGGGTGTGGAAGCCCTGCGTGGCGAGGCGGCCGTTGGTGGTGCCGGACAGGGCGAGGATGGTGTTCGCCGCCTTGACCGCCGTGTCGAGCGAGGGGCGGCCGTCGGCGGGTCCGCCGCGCACGGTGCCGTTGCGCTCGCGCAGCTCCGTGACCTCCTGGTCGGGCTTGAGCGCGATGCCCTTCGCGGGCAGGCCCAGCTGCTCGACCAGCGGGCCGAGCGCGGTGAACTTCGCGCCGATCGCCGTGTAGTCGCGCTCGACCACCGTGAGGTTCGGCAGCGTCTTGCCGGGCACCGGCTCGCACTCGCCCTTGCGCCAGTCCAGGACGACACCGCCCGGCTGCGCGATCTCCCCGGGGGTGTCGTGCTGGAGCGGGGTCGCCACCAAGTCCTTCTGTACGCCCAGGTGTTGGGCCGACAGCTCGCTCAGCTTGTGGGCGAGCGCCTTGAACGTGTCGAAGTCGCTGCGGGCCTGCCACGGCGGGTCCACGGCCGGGGTGAAGGAGTGCACATAGGGGTGCATGTCCGTGGAGGCGATGTCGTGCTTCTCGTACCAGGTCGCGGCGGGCAGCACCACGTCGGAGAGGAGCGTCGACGACGTCTGCCGGAAGTCGAGCGAGGTGAGCAGGTCGATCTTGCCCTCGGGTGCCTCGTCGTGCCAGGTCACCGTCGTGGGGCGCTCCTCGGGGGAGGCCTCCTCGGCGCGCAGCGAGGAGTGCGTGCCCAGCAGGTGCTTGGTGAAGTACTCGGCGCCCTTCGCGGACGAGCCCAGCAGGTTCGCCCGCCACAGGGTCATCACGCGCGGCCAGTTCTCCGGGGCGTCCGGGTCCTCGCACGCGAACTTCAGCGAACCCGCCTTGAGTTCGGCGACCGTGTCCTCCACGGACTGCGCGCCGAGCGCGAGCGAGCTGCGGTCGAACGTCGGATACGAGGGCATCCAGCCCGAACGCGCCGACAGGGCCAGCACGTCGGCGCCCGTCATGCCCTCGAAGGCGCCCTTGCCGAGCGGCGACGCGAGCACGTCCGCGCTGAACCGGTCGTAGCGCCACTGGTCGGTGTTGAGGAAGAAGAACCCGGTGCCGATCATCTGCCGGGGCGGCCGCGACCAGTCGTTGGCCGAGGCCAGCGAGGCCCAGCCGGTGACCGGGCGGCACTTCTCCTGGCCGACGTAGTGCGCCCAGCCGCCGCCGTTCCTGCCCTGGCAGCCGGTGAGCTGCAACAGCGACAGAAAGCCCCGGTAGGTGGTCTCGGAGTGGAACCAGTGGTTGGTGCCGGCGCCCATCAGGATCATGCAGCGCCCGCGCGATTTCTCGGCGGTCCCCGCGAACTCCCGCGCGATCTTTACGCACTTGGCGGCCGGGACCGAGGTGTGAATCTCCTGCCAGGCCGGGGTGCCGGGCGTCTCGGCGTCGTCGTACGAGGCCGGCCACTGACCCGGCAGGCCCTCGCGGCCGACGCCGTACTGCGCGAGCAGCAGGTCGAACACGGTCGTCACCAGCGGCCCGTCCTGCCCGCCGAGCCGGGTCGCCGGCACACCGCGCCGCACGACCTCGCCGCGGCCCTGCCCGTGCGTGCCGCCGTCGGTGTCGAAGCGGGGCAGCAGCACCTCGACGCCACCGGCCACATCGGAATCGTGCAGACTCAACTTCGGCTGGATGTTGCCCAGTTCGAGGTTCCACTTGCCCTTGCCGGACTCGGTCCAGCGAAAGCCCAGCGAACCGTTCGGGACGACCGGCTGGCCCGTCGCCTCGTCGAGCACCGCGGTCTTCCACTCGGCGCCCTCGCCGCCCTGCCCGAGGTCGGTGGCGCGCAGGAACTTCGACGGCACGTACGCGCCGTCCTTCTCCTCCAGCGTGACGAGGAACGGCAGGTCGGTGAACTTCTTGACGTAGTCCGTGAAGAACGGCGTCTGCCGGTCGACGAAGAACTCCTTGAGCACCACATGCCCCATGGCGAGCGCGAGCGCGCCGTCGGTGCCCGGGTGCGGGTGCAGCCACTCGTCGGCGAACTTCGCGTTGTCCGCGTAGTCGGGCGCGACGACCACGACCTTCTGCCCGCGATAGCGCGCCTCGGCCATCCAGTGCGCGTCCGGCGTCCTGGTCACCGGCACATTGGAGCCCCACATCATCAGATACGCGGCGTCCCACCAGTCACCCGACTCGGGCACGTCGGTCTGGTCGCCGAACACCTGCGGCGAGGCCACCGGCAGGTCCGCGTACCAGTCGTAGAACGACAGCATCGGGGCGCCGATCAGCGAGTGGAAGCGGGCACCCGCCGCGTGCGACACCATCGACATCGCGGGAATGGGGGAGAAGCCGGCGATCCGGTCGGGCCCGTACGTCTTGATGGTGTGCACGTGTGCCGCGGCGATGATCTCCACGGCCTCGTCCCAGGTGGCGCGCACCAGACCGCCCTTGCCGCGGGCCTGCTGGTACCGGCGGCGCCGCTCGGGGTCGGCCTGGATGTCGGCCCACGCGAGCACCGGATCGTGCAGGCGGGCCTTCGCCTCCCGGTACATCTCCACGAGCACGCCCCGGATGTACGGGTAGCGCACCCGGGTGGGCGAGTACGTGTACCAGGAGAACGCGGCGCCGCGCGGGCAGCCGCGCGGCTCGTACTCCGGACGGTCGGGGCCCACGCTCGGATAGTCCGTCTGCTGGGTCTCCCAGGTGATGATGCCGTCCTTGACATACACCTTCCACCGGCACGAGCCGGTGCAGTTCACGCCGTGCGTGGAGTTCACGACCTTGTCGTGGCTCCAGCGGTCCCGATAGAAGACGTCACCGTCCCGGCCGCCCTTGATCTGCACGCTGTGCAGGTCCGGTGCCGCCGTCCCCCGGCGGAAGAACCGCCCCGCGCGCAGCAGCGCGGCATCAGGCTCGGTCGGGGTGCGCGTCGTGTCCGTCACCGTTAGCTCCCTCGATATCCCGTTCTGGGCACGCTAATGGCGATACGTCAGGGGCACACCTCGGCCGGGACCGTACGAGGAGGACGCGAGGGCACGCCCGTACGGCTTCGGCCATTACCCCGGACGTCATCGACCCGCCACCCGGGCCCGGGCAGGGTGGAGCCACCGACCCGCTGACGGAGGGTGATCCCCATGTCCGCCACCACGCTCACCACCACCCCGGTCCAGGCCCGCACCTGGCTGCGCCGCCTGCTCGCCGCCGACGCGCTCGGCACCGGCCTCAACGGCCTCGCCTACGTCGCCGCCTCCGGGCCGATCGGCCGCTTCCTCGGCATCGACCCCGGGCTGCTGCTCGCACTCGGCGTCGGCCTGACCGTGTACGCCGCCGCGGTCGGGGCGCTCGCCGCGCGCAGCAGCCCGCCCGCGCCCGGCGTGCGCACCGTGGTCGAGGTCAACCTCGCCTGGACGGTGCTCAGCTTCGTCGCCCTGTTCGCCTGGCTGGACCCCAGCACGGCCGGGAGGGTGTACGGCTCGTTCCAGGCCGTCGTGGTCGCCGCGTTCGCGGCGCTCCAGTACGCGGCGCTGCGCGCTCAGCTCAGCGCGGAGTGAAGATACTTCGCCGTCGCCGGGTCGGCCGGGAGCAGCGTCTCCACGGCCAGCTCGGCGACCGTCACGTCCAGCGGTGTGTTGAACGTCGAGATCGACGACACGAACGACAGCACCTGCCCCTCGTGCTCGATCACCATCGGCAGCGCGAAGTACGGCACCATCGGCGCGGCGGGCCCGGCCGCGTCCGTGTCGGCGCCCGGCGGCAGCGGATACGCGGCCACCTCCTCGTACAGCTCCCGCAGCGGCTGCGACCTGGTCAGCGCGATCTGCTGCTCCATCTGCGCCAGCAGATGCCCCCGCCACTGGCGCAGATTCCTGATCCGCGGCGCGAGGCCCTCCGGGTGCAGGGTGAGCCGCATCGCGTTCAGCGGCTCCGTGAGCAGGTGCGCGGGCGCCGAGGACATCAGCAGGGCGATGCCGCCGTTGGCCGCGATCACGTTGAACGTCGCGTCGACGATGAACGCCGGATACGGCTCATAGCCCCGCAGCAGCGTGTCGAGCCCTTCGCGCAGCACGCCGAGCGAAGGGTCGTCGAGCGGGGTCTCCTTGAACCGCGGGGCGTACCCGGCGGCCAGCAGCAGCGCGTTGCGCTCCCGCACCGGTACGTCGAGGTGCTCGGCGAGCCGCAGCAGGAACTCCTCGCTGGGGCGCGAGCGGCCCGTCTCCACGAAACTGATGTGCCGCGCCGACGACTCCGCCCGCAGCGCGAGCTCCAGCTGACTGACCCGGCGCCGCTCCCGCCAGCCGCGCAGCAGGGCGCCCACTTCTGACGCGTTCTTGCGCGCGGCGGCAGTCATGGGAAGACCGTAACCGGATCCGGTGGCACGCTGGAGGCATGCCTACTGAACCGCTCTCCCAGAAGGACATCGAGGACCGCCTCACCGAGCTGCCCGGCTGGTCCGTGGAGGACGACGCGCTCACGCGCACGTACCGCCTGGACTCGCACTTCGCGGCGGCGGCGCTGGTGATGCACATCGCGCAGACCCAGGAGGACCTGAACCACCACTCGAACCTGACCCTGGGCTACAACACGGTGACCCTCGCGGTGAACACCCACGACGCGGGCGGCGCCCTGACCGCGAAGGACTTCACGCTGGCGGAACGGGTGGAGAAACTGGCGGCGGCGCACACCGAATAAGCCCGAACAAGCCCCTCCGGCGTTTGAGGAGCGGGGTCCGGGGCGGAGCCCCGGTTTCGGGAAGGGGCGGGGTGGGGGAAATTTCTTGGGCTACAGTCCCCGCGTGCTCGACTACGACGAGGAAGCGAACCGGTACGACGCCACCCGCGGCGGCGAGCCCCGCGCAAGGGCAGCCGCCGACGCCGTACTCGCCCTCGTCCCGGAGCACGCCCACACCCTCCTCGACCTCGCCTGCGGCACCGGCCTCGTCACCCGCCACCTGACCCGCCCCGGCGGCCCGCGCCCCATCGGCATCGACCGCGCGAGCGGCATGCTCCGGGCCGCCGCCCCCCGCCTGTCCGGCGCGGCGTTCCAGGCGGACGCCCGCCACCTGCCCTTCGCGGACGCCACGTTCGACGCGGTCACCGCCGTATGGCTGCTGCACCTCCTGGACGACGCGGCGCCGGTGGTCGCCGAGGCGGCCCGCGTACTGCGCCCCGGCGGCGTGTTCGTGACGACGGTCGACAAGGCCGCGGCCCACCTCGTCGGCAGCGACATCTGCGCCCTCGTCGCACCCCACGGCAGCCGCCGCCCGCCCACCGACGCCACCGCGCGCATCACCCGGCTCGCCGCCGGGCACGGCCTGCGCCCGCAGGGTTCCGCCACCTTCACCGGCCACGGCCAGGGCCGCGTGCCGGCGAAGCTCGCCCGGGAGGTGCGGGCCGGGCGGACCTACGCGAAGGGCGGCGAGGACCTGGCGGCACGCCTGGAGTCACTGCCGGACCAGCGGACGGCACGACCGGACCCGGTCTACACCGTGCTGGCGTTCTCGGCCTGAACCGGTGCCGGGGAAGGCGCGGCCCGCCGTGTGAACTCCATGACCCAGTTCGTCAGCCACGTCCGCCCTTCGTCGACGGAGAACGCCTGCTCCCAGCACGCGGTCGTCACGCTGATCCCGGACCACGTGAACCGCACCCGGACGTCCCGGCCGTCGTGCGTGTCCTCCCCGTCGAACAGGCCGATCCCGCCCTCGAAGCCGCCGATCACGGGCGGGAAGAGGCGCCCTGTGCGGTCGGTGGACCAGTTCAGCGACCACGTGCGGGTCGCCGGGTCGAAGAGGCGGAGCGTGAGTCCGGTCCAGCCCTGCGCGGGCACCGGCATCTCGTCGATGTTCGCGGCGCCGCCGAACAGGCTCCAGCAGCGGCTTCTCGCCGTGAACTGCTCCCAGCCGCTGTCCGGGTCGAGGAAGTCGAGGCGGCGACGGTGGGCGACGTCCCACTCGCCGAAGAAGAAGTCGAAGTCGTGCGCGGTGCTGTGCTGCGACGCGGTCTGCGTGGTCATCGGAGGCGGTCTCCCGTCGTTCCCTCGGGCAGGGTGTCGTGCACGTACCTGTCCAGGTCGGGCCGCTCGGGTGCCAGCAGGTGCCGCACCCACGCGTCCCGCTCGTGCAGGAGCGGCGGCAACTCCCAGACACATCCGATCAGTTGCCGGTCCGGCAGGACGAAGTGGGTCGGGTCGCGGTCGGGGCAGCCCAGCGCCGGCTGGCCCGCCGCCGCGCCCCGGAAGTGCAGGGCGTTGTCCCACACCCAGCTGTACGCGTTCAGGTAGGCGCCGTCGTCGCCGCCGCGGTGCAGCACGACGAACGTGGCGGGCGGTGTGCCGTCCGGCTCCGGCAGCAGCTCCGGCAGGATCGCGTACGCCGCCTCGGCCACCTCGGGCGCGATGCCCTTCGGGTCGGTGGTCACGTGGTAGCGCTTGATCCGGCGGCCTGCCACTTCGATGGGCGGCGGCACCGTCAGACGTTTCTCTTCGAAGGCCATGCCGGGACGGTAGGACCGCTTCCCTGACATCCTGTGTCAGTGAAGTGTTCATGAAGTCCAGCCGTCTCGTCTCGATCCTGCTCCTGCTGCAGACCCGAGGCCTGATGACCGCCGCCCAACTGGCCGCCGAACTGGGGGTGTCGGTCCGCACCGTCTACCGGGATGTCGAGGCGCTGCACGCGGCCGGGGTCCCGCTGTACGGCGACTCCGGGCACGCGGGCGGCTACCGACTCGTCGACGGCTACCGCACCCGGCTCACCGGCCTGACCGCCGACGAGGCCGAGGCGCTGTTCCTCGCCGGGCTGCCGGGACCCGCCGCCGACCTCGGGCTCGGTCCGGTGCTCGCCGCCGCCCAGCTGAAGGTGCGGGCCGCGCTGCCCGCCGAACTCCGCCCGCACGCCGACCGGATCAGCGCCCGCTTCCATCTCGACGCGCCGGGCTGGTACGCGGAGGGTGACGACACCGCCGAGGCGTTGCCCGCGGTGGCGGAGGCGGTGTGGAACCGGCGCGCCCTGCGCGTCACGTACCGCCGCTGGCGCGAACCGACCGACGTGGAGCGGCGGTTGGAGCCGTACGGGCTCGTGCTCAAGGCCGGCCGCTGGTACGTCGTGGCATCGGCCGGGGCGGGCGGCCCGCGCGTCTACCGCGTCGACCAGATCCTCGAACTCCGTGCGACGGGCGAGGAGTTCAAGGCGCCCGAAGGCTTCGACCTGGCCGCGTTCTGGTCGGCGTACCAGGCGGACTTCCACCGGCGGCTGCACACCGCTGAGGCCGTCGTGCGCCTCGCCCCCGGCGCGGCCGACCGGCTCACCGGGGCCGCGGCGCGTGCCGTGCGCGCCACCGGCCGCACCGAGGCCGACGGCAGGCTGCGCGCCCGGGTGCCCATCGAGTCGGTCGGCCACGCGCACGACGAGTTCCTGCGCCTCGGCGCGGACATCGAGGTCCTTGAACCGGCCGAACTGCGGGATCGGATCGCGGCGACGGCGCGGGCGCTCGCGCGCGTGTACGCGGACCCGGAGACCGGCAACCCATCGGCGCACGGCGGCAACTGAGGGGGCGTAAGGATCTGTCGTCGACGCATACCCCCCAGGAGCCCCGATGTCACGCCCCCGCACCCACCGCAGACGCCGCCGTCTGCTGCTCGCCGCCGCCACGGCCGCCGCGCTCGCCGGTACCGGCCTGACGCTGCTGCCCGGTGACGACGCCTCCGCCGCCACCGCCCGCCAGGCAGAGAAGCTGGACCGTGGCCTGGTCAGCGTGCACACCGACGCAGGGAACCTGGTCAGCTGGCGGTGGCTCGGCACCGACCCGGACAACGTGGCGTTCAACGTCTACCGCGCCGGCACGAAGGTCAACTCCACGCCGGTCAGCGGCTCCACGAACTTCTTCCACGACGGCGCGCCCAGCTCCGCCGACTACACGGTGCGAGCCGTCGTGAACGGCACGGAACAGGCCGATTCCGCGCACGCCATCCAGCTCCGCAGCGGGTACAAGGACGTACCGATCTCGCCGCCCGCCGGTGGCACGACACCGGACGGCGTCGCCTACACCTACGAGGCCAACGACGCCTCCGTCGGCGACCTCGACGGTGACGGCGTCCTCGAATTCGTCCTCAAGTGGCAGCCCACCAACGCCAAGGACAACTCGCAGTCCGGCTACACGGGCAACACCATCGTCGATGCGGTGAAGCTCGACGGCACCCGGATGTGGCGCGTAGACCTCGGCAAGAACATCCGCTCCGGCGCCCACTACACCCAGTTCCAGGTCTACGACTACGACGGCGACGGCGAGGCCGAGGTCGCCATGAAGACGTCCGACGGCACGAAGGACGGCAAGGGAACGGTCATCGGCAGCTCCTCCGCCGACCACCGCAACTCCAGCGGTTATGTGTTGTCCGGGCCCGAGTACCTGACCATGTTCAATGGCCGCACCGGCGCCGCCATGGGCTCCGTCGACTACGTTCCCGCGCGCGGCACGGTGTCGTCCTGGGGCGACTCGTACGGCAACCGCGTGGACCGCTTCCTGGCCGGTACCGCGTACCTCGACGGCGCCCGGCCCTCGCTCATCAGCGCGCGCGGCTACTACACGCGGAGCGTCATCGCGGCCTGGGACTGGCGGGACGGGAAGTTCACGCGCCGCTGGACCTTCGACACCAACTCCTCCACCAACTCGGGGAAGGGGTACGACGGTCAGGGCAACCACCAGCTGTCCGTCGCGGACGTCGACGGCGACGGCAAGGACGAGATCGTCTACGGCGCGATGGCCGTCGACGACAACGGCGCGGGACTGTGGACCACGAAGAACGGGCACGGCGACGCCATGCACGTCGGCGACCTCGACCCCTCACGGCCGGGCCTGGAGGAGTTCAAGGTCGACGAGGACAGCTCCAAGCCGTCCTCCTGGATGGCCGACGCGAAGACCGGAAGTGTCATCTGGAAGACCGGCGCCAATGGTGACAATGGCCGTGGTGTGTCCGGTGACATCTGGTCCGGCAGCGCGGGCGCCGAGTCCTGGTCCTCGGCGGAGTCCGGCGTCCGTGACACCAAGGGCACGGTCGTGAACTCCCACAAGCCGTCCTCCACCAACTTCCTGGCCTGGTGGGACGGTGACACCACGCGCGAACTCCTCGACGGCACACACGTCGACAAGTACGGCACGTCGTCCGACACACGTCTCCTGACCGCCTCCGGAGTCCACTCCAACAACGGCACCAAGTCCACGCCGGCCCTCTCCGGGGACATCCTCGGCGACTGGCGCGAGGAGGTCGTCTGGCCGACCACCAACAACACGGCCCTGCGCGTCTATTCGACCCCGGTACAGACCTCGACCCGGATCACCACGCTGCTCCATGACACCCAGTACCGTACGGCTCTGGCCTGGCAGAACACCGCGTACAACCAGCCACCGCACCCGAGCTTCTTCATCGGCGACAAGATGCCGACGGCGCCGCGCCCGACCGTCACCACGCCGTGACACCGTGACGCCCTGACGGCGGACGAGGTGTCTCGGTGGTCAGTCGACGCGGTGCAGCTTGATCTCACGGTTCGCGAAGAGATGCACGTAGCCGCACTTCCAGCAGATCAGCCCCGAGGCGTTCTCGTCCGCCCAGGCCAGCTTGAGGAACTCACCGCCGGTGCTGTTCAACTTCACGTTCCGCTCTCGGAACTGGTCGTTCTTGCAGACCAGACAGGTGATCCACATATCACCCAACGACGCCCGCACCGGCTTGGCCATGACTGTTCTCCTCGATCGATCGACGAGCCCGATCATGCCCGATGCGGACGGGACGACACATCAGCGGAGGTGCAGGGGGTCCTCCTTGCGGCTCGAACAACCTGTGAACCAGTGGGAGCGCTCCCAAGGATGCGGACGGGGCAAATGGCGGTCAAGAGGCTTGAGGAGTCGAATAAATTCGACAGGAAAAGTTCGGAACTCCTCTGTTGCTTGACGGCAGTTCCTTCTCTAAAGTCGCCCAGCAACCAGTGGGAGCGAATCCACCAGTCGACGCGCCGGCCTCGTCCGTACGCGTCCGAGCTGCAAGGACTCGCTTCATGAGACACCCCCCGCACAGTGTGTTGCTCATGGCGTGCGCCGTCTCGGCGGCCACGCTGATCCCGTTGACCGGCGCCGCCCCCGCGGCCGCCGCCACCCCTGCCTGCACGGTCGAGTACTCCGTCACCGGGCAGTGGGGCGACGGCTTCCAGGGCGCGGTGAAGGTCACCAACAACGGCGCGGCGAAGGACAGTTGGAGCCTGTCCTTCGACTTCGCCGACGGCCAGAAGGTCACCCAGGGCTGGAGCGCCAAGTGGTCCCAGTCCGGCACGACGGTCACCGCGGGCAACGAGGCATGGAACGGCGCGCTCGCCACGGGCGCCTCCGTCTCCGCCGGCTTCGTCGGCTCGTGGTCGGGCGCCAACACCGTGCCCACCGCCTTCAAGTTGAACGGCGCGACCTGCAACACCGACACCACGGACCCGACCGATCCGACGGACCCGACCGGCCCCGGTGACGGAACCGCCCCGGCCCTGAAGGTCTCCGGCAACAAGCTCGTCGACGCCTCGGGCGCCACCCGCCGGATCCTCGGGGTGAACCGCTCCGGCGCCGAGTTCATGTGCGTACAGGGCCACGGAATCTTCGACGGCCCCGTCGACGACGCCGCGATCAAGGCGATCGCCGACTGGAGGGCGAACGCCGTCCGCATCCCGCTCAACGAGGAGTGCTGGCTCGGCCTCGACAACATCAAACCCGAGTACGGAGGTGCCAACTACCGGTCGGCCATCGAGCAGTTGGTCGACCGCGTCACGGCCCACGGCATGACACCCGTCCTGGAGATGCACTGGTCGTACGGCCAGTACACCGGGAACTCGGCGGGCTGCTCCGATGTGCACGCGAGCTGCCAGAAGCCGATGCCCGACGCCAAGTACGCGCCGAGCTTCTGGTCGTCGGTGGCCGACACCTTCAAGGCGCGCCCCGAGGTTGCCTTCGACCTGTTCAACGAGCCGTACCCGGACCGTGCCACCGCCACCCTGTCCGAGGCCTGGGCCTGTTGGAAGGACGGCGGCACATGTCCCGGCATCGGCTACGAGGTCGCCGGCATGCAGGACCTGGTGGACGCCGTGCGCGCGACGGGTGCCCCGAACCTGATCCTGGCGGGCGGCCTCGCGTACTCCAACGACCTGCGGCAGTGGCTCGCCCACAAGCCGTCCGACCCGGCCGGCAATCTCGCCGCGGCCTGGCACGTCTACAACTTCAACACCTGTTCCAGTGAGGCCTGTTGGGACGAGCAGCTCGCGCCCGTCGCGGCGCAGGTCCCGCTGGTGGCGGGGGAGATCGGCGAGAACACCTGCTCCCACGCCTTCATCGACCGGGTCATGAAGTGGTTCGACGACCGGAAGCAGTCGTACCTCGGCTGGACCTGGAACACCTGGGACTGCTCCTCCGGTCCCTCCCTGATCAGCAACTACGACGGCACGCCGACCAGCTTCGGCATCGGCCTGCGCGACCACCTGAAGACCCTCGGCAACTGACCGAACCGACCGCCCGAGGAATCCAACCCCCTGAAAGGAACCAGGAACCTCATGTTACGTACCCGATCGAGATCCAGAGCCGGCACCGCCGCGCTCGCCGCCCTCGCCCTCACCGGAGCCGGCTGTCTCGCCGGCGCCGCCGTCGCCCTCCCCGCCCACGCGGCCGCCCCCGCCTGCAGCGTCGACTACAAGGTGCAGAACGACTGGGGCAGCGGCTTCACCTCCGCCGTCACGGTCACCAACAACGGTGCCGCGGTGAACAGTTGGAACCTCACCTGGTCCTACGCGGGCAGCCAGAAGATCGGCTCCGGCTGGAACGCCGAGATCTCCCAGTCCGGGTCCGCCGTCACCGCCAAGAACGTCTCGTACAACGGCGCCCTCGCCACCGGCGCCTCCGCCTCCTTCGGCTTCAACGCCACGTACAGCGGCAGCAACGCCGCGCCCACCACCTTCAAGCTGAACGGTGTCACCTGCAACGACGACACCACGGGCCCGACCGACCCGACCGATCCCACCGACCCGACGGACCCCACCGGGCCCGGTGACCGCGTCGACAACCCGTACGCCGGCGCCAAGGTGTACGTGAACCCGGAGTGGTCCGCGAAGGCCAAGGCGGAGACCGGCGGCAGCCGCATCGCGAACCAGCCGACGGGTGTGTGGCTCGACCGGATCGCCGCCATCGAGGGCGTCGGCGACGGCATGGGCCTGCGCGACCACCTCGACGCCGCGCTCGCCCAGAAGGGCAGCGGCGAGGAGGTCGTCCAGCTGGTCGTCTACGACCTGCCGGGCCGCGACTGCGCCGCCCTCGCCTCCAACGGCGAGCTCGGCCCGACGGAGATCGACAAGTACAAGTCGGACTTCATCGACCCGATCGCGAAGATCCTCGCCGATCCCAAGTACGCGGGCCTGCGCATCGTCACCACCATCGAGATCGACTCGCTGCCCAACCTGGTCACCAACGTGTCCGGCCGCCCGACGGCCACGCCCAACTGCGACACCATGAAGGCCAACGGCAACTACCAGAAGGGCGTCGGCTACGCCCTCGACAAGCTCGGTGACATCGCCAACGTCTACAACTACATCGACGCGGGCCACCACGGCTGGCTCGGCTGGGACGACAACTTCGGCGCCTCCGCCGAACTGTTCAAGACCACCGCGACCGGCAATGGCGCGCAGCTCTCCGACGTCCACGGCTTCATCGTGAACACCGCCAACTACAGCGCCCTGAAGGAGGACAACTTCGCCATCGGCGACAGCGTCAACGGCAAGTCGGTGCGCGAGTCGAAGTGGGTCGACTGGAACCGCTACACCGATGAGCTGTCGTACGCGCAGGCCATGCGCGACAAGCTGGTCTCGCTCGGCTTCGACCAGAACCTCGGCATGCTGATCGACACCTCCCGCAACGGCTGGGGCGGCGCGGCACGGCCGACAGGACCCGGCGCGAAGACCGACGTCGACACGTACGTGGACGGCGGGCGCTACGACCGCCGTATCCACCTCGGCAACTGGTGCAACCAGAGCGGGGCGGGCCTCGGTGAGCGGCCGCAGGCCAACCCGGCGACCGGGATCGACGCCTACGTGTGGATGAAGCCGCCGGGCGAGTCCGACGGGTCGAGCACCGCCATCGACAACGACGAGGGCAAGGGCTTCGACCGGATGTGCGACCCGACGTACACCGGCAACCCGCGGAACAACAACCACATGTCCGGGGCGCTGCCGAACGCGCCGGTGTCCGGGCACTGGTTCTCCGCACAGTTCCAGGAGCTCATGAAGAACGCCCACCCGGCGCTGTAGGCCACCCAGTGCCGGCATATTGCTGAGTCGGCAACGTGGCTTGCCCGCCCGTATGTCGTCCGCGCACCCTGGGGTCGACGGACGACATACGGGCACGAAGGGCGGCGACACCGGACATGGCACACGGTCACCACCAGCACGAACAGCACGGCGGGCACCAGCACGGCGGCCACGGCGGGCACGACCACACGGACATCGACTGGGCCGACATGATCCCCATGCTGGAGCGCAACGCCTCCGTGTACGAGCCGCTGTACACGCAGGCCCTCTCCTGGCTCCGGGGCACCCGCCCGGCCGGCACCGGCCTGATCGTCGACGCGGGCGCCGGCCCGGGAGCCGTCTCGTTGCACCTCGCCGAGGCCTTCCCCGAGGCCCGCGTCATCGCGGCCGACCCGGAGGAGAAGCTGCTCGCCCGCGCCATGGAACGGTTCGCGGGGCACGGCATCGCCGAGCGCACCGGCACACTGCGCGTCGAACTCCCGGACGCCATCGACGAGTTGCCGCACGCCGACCTCATCTGGGCCGCCCGCTCCCTGCACCACGTGGGCGACCAGCGGGCCGCGGTCGCCGCGCTCGCGGGGCGGCTCGCGCCCGGCGGCACCCTCGCGCTCGTCGAGGGCGGCCTGCCGCAGCGCTGCCTGCCGCGCGACTTCGGCCTCGGCAAGCCCGGTCTGCAGGCGCGGGCCGACGCCATCGAGGAGGAGTGGTTCGGCGACATGCGCGCGAACCTGCCGGGCGCCAAGCAGGACACCGAGAACTGGGCGGAGCTGCTCACCGACGCCGGGCTGACGAACGCCGTCAGCCGCACCTTCCTCCTCGACCTGCCCGCCCCGCTCTCCGGGGAGGCCCGCGAGACCGTCATCGACCTGTGGAAGCGCCGCCTGGAGGTGTTCGAGGAGGCCCTCGCGCCCGAGGACATGGCCACGATCCGGCAGCTCATGGACCAGGACGACCCGCAGAGCCTGTACCGCCGCGACGACCTCTTCCTGCTGACCGCGCACACCGTGCACACGGCGGTCAAGGAGGCCTGAGGCACATACGCGACAGGGCCCCGGAGCACGCGCTCCGGGGCCCTGCCGTCCGCTCGGGCGTTACGCCACGTCGAACGTCGCCGGGTCGGGGCCGAGCCGCCGGTCCTCGTTGAGCGCGGAGATCGCGCCGAGGTCCTCGGTGTCGAGTTCAAAGCCGAACACGTCGATGTTCTCCTTGATCCGCGACGGCGTCACGGACTTCGGGATCACGACGTTGCCCAGCTGGACGTGCCAGCGCAGCACGACCTGCGCGGGCGTACGGCCGTGCTTCTGCGCGATCGCGACGATGGCCGGGACCTCCAGGAGGCCCTTGCCCTGGCCGAGCGGCGACCAGGCCTCGGTCGCGATGCCCAGCTCCGCGTGCCGCTCACGGGAGGCGCGCTGCTGCAGGTGCGGGTGCAGCTCGATCTGGTTGACCGCCGGGATCACCGACGTCTCGGCCGTCAGCTTGTCCAGGTGCTCCGGCAGGAAGTTCGAGACGCCGATGGACTTGGCGCGCCCGTCCGCCTGGATCTTCTCGAAGGCCTTGTACGTGTCCGTGGCCAGGCCCTTGGACGGCAGCGGCCAGTGGATCAGGTACAGGTCGACGTAGTCGAGACCCAGCTTGTTCAGCGAGGTGTCGAAGGCGCGCAGCGTGGAGTCGTAGCCCTGGTCGGCGTTCCACAGCTTCGTCGTGACGAACAGCTCCTCGCGGGGGACGCCGGACGCGGCGATGGCCTTGCCGGTGCCCTCCTCGTTGCCGTAGATCGCGGCGGTGTCGATGCTGCGGTACCCGGCCTCCAGCGCCGTCGCGACGGCCTGCTCGGCCTCGTCGTCCGGCACCTGCCACACGCCGAAGCCGAGCTGGGGCATCTCGACGCCGTTGTTCAGGATGATCGGGGGAACCTTGCTCACGAGGTGTCGATCCTTTTTCGTCCGGTGATGGGTGACACTGCACAATTCGGTACTCCCATGGTCAACGATCACGGGCGTACGCGCATTCCTGTGGGTGACACCAGCATGACAGTCAGCTATGCGAACTTTGCACCCGGGTGTGTGACCCCAGGTACGCCTCGCGTACCCGCGTGTCCGCCCGGATCACCTCCGGAGTCCCCTCGGCGAGCACGGAGCCCAGATCGAGCACCACGACCCGTGAGCACAGCTCCATCACGAAGGCCACGTTGTGCTCTACGAGCAGGACCGCGCAGCCGTCGCCCGCCAGGCGCCGCACCGTCGCCGCGAGCAGTTCGCGCTCCTGCGCCGTCATGCCGGACGCCGGCTCGTCGAGCAACAGCACGCGCGGCCGGTCGGCGGCCGCCCGTGCCAGCTCCAGCATCCGGGCCCGGCCGACCGGGAGCGTGCCCGCGTACGTGTCGGAGAGTGTGTCGAGGCCGCAGTCGCTCAGCAGCCGTTCGGCGAGCTGCGGGTCCGCGCCGCCGCGCCGCCACTCCTGCGCGACCAGCAGGTTGTCCGCGACCGTGAGCTGCCCGAACAGCTGCTGGCGCTGGAACGTGCGGCGCATGCCGTGCCGGGCCCGCCAGACGGGGGAGCGGCGCGTGATGTCGGCGTCGTGCAGCAGAACCCGGCCGGTGTCGGGCCTGCGGATGCCGGAGACGACGTCGAAGAAGGTCGTCTTGCCCGCGCCGTTCGGCCCGATCAGGCCGCACACCTCGCCGGGCGCGAGCCGCAGGCCCACCCCGTCGAGGGCCCGGACACCGCCGAAGCGCACACCGATGTTCTCGGCCTCCAGTACGTGCCTCATGAGTGTTCGGCCTCCTTGGTCGCCGCGATCCCGAGGTACGCCTCCGTGAGCCGCTCGGCCTCCACCTTCTCGCGCGGCCCGCACCAGGTGACACGGCCCTGCGCGAGGTACGCCACGGTGTCCGCGACGCCGAGGATCTCCGAGGCCTTCTCCTCGACGAGCAGCAGCCCGGTCCCGGCGTCGCGGAGCTCGGCGAGCAGCCGGTACACCTCGTCGGCGACGCGCGGCGCGAGGCCGAGCGAGGGCTCGTCGGCGATGAGGACGCGCGGCGGGCGGTGCAGCAGCGGGGCGAGCGCGAGGAGCTGCTGCTCGCCGCCGGAGAGCGATCCCGCGGTGACCTCGCGCCGGGCGGCGAGCCCGGCGAACCGCTCGTAGACCGCCGACCGGTCGCTCTGGTCGGGGAGTTGGAGCGACAGGTTCTCGTCGACCGTGAGCGAGGGGAAGATGCCGCGGCCCTCCGGCGCGAGCACCACCCCGGCCCGCGCCCGGCGGACCGCGCCCTTGTCGCCGACCGTGTCCCCGGCCACGTACACCTCGCCGTGCTGGGGTGTCATGAGGCCCGCCGCGACCTTGCAGGTCGTCGACTTCCCGGCGCCGTTGGGGCCGAGGAGCGCCACGATCTCGCCGGGGTGGACGGTGAGGTCGACGCCCTGGAGGACGCGGGCGCCGTCGTATCCGGCTTGTACGCCCGCGAGTTGGAGCGCGGCGTCGGGGTCGGGGGCCGGAGCCGGTCCCTCGTCGACGATGTGTGTCGTAGCGGACTTCCGGCGGTGGCGGCGGGCAGGGATCGCCGCGCAGTAGCCGTCCGGGTCGTTGGCGAGCGCGAGGCCCGCGAGGCCGAAGAGGATCACCGGGAGCTGGACCGACTCGGTCAGGTAGTCGCTGATGAGGTGCGGTACGACGGCGAAGGTGAGACCCGCGATCACCGCGAACTGGGGCCGCCGCACGCCCGCCGCGACCACCACGGCGAGCCAGATGAGGCCGGTCATCGCCGTGAAGTCGGTCGCGGTGATACGGGTGTTGTACGACGCGTACATCACGCCGCCGAACCCGGCGAGCCCCGCCGAGATGGTGAACAGCAGCAGCTTCGTGCGGATCACGGAGACGCCCGAGGCCATGGCCGCCGCCGGTGCCGAGCGGACGGCGAGCACGGCCCGGCCCGCCCGGGAATTGCGCAGCGCGCTCAGGCCCGCCACGGCCGCCGTGCACAGCACGACCATGGCGACGCCCATCGCCCGGTCGTCGCCGAGGTCGATGGGTCCCGCGACGGCGCGCGGGATCTCCCAGCCGGTGTCGCCGTTCCGCAACCAGCCGAGCTGGAACAGGACTTGATCGGCCAGGAAGGCGAGCGCGAGCGTGGCGAGGGCCAGGGAGCGGCCGCCGAGCCGCAGCGCGGGCAGCGCCACGAGCGCGCCGAGCAGGGCCGCCGCACATGTCCCCGCGAGCGCCGCCCAGATGAAGGGCACCCCGTGACTCATCAGCAGCCCGGCGACGAGCGCGGCGCCCGTCACGAACGCGGCCTGCGCAAGGGACACCATCGCGCCGAGCCCGGTCACGACGGTGAACGACAGGAACACGAGGGAGATCGCGAGCCCTTGGGCGAGGATCCCGCTCCAGAACGGCGTCGTCACCGTGTAGAAGGCGACGGCGAGCAGCACGGCGGCCGCCGCCCACGGCCCCCAGCGCCGAGCCCACGACCGGCCCGCCAGATAGTCCACCGGCGGCGCGTCGCTCGCCACCGTGCCCGCCGTGCGCTGCCGCCGCGTGAGCAGCAGCAGCCCGGCGAACAGGATCAGGAACGGCACCGCCGTACGGAACCCGGTGATCTTCTCCGCGAACGTGGCGTAGCCCGCGACCAGGTTCTGCAGCACGCCCAGCCCGAGCCCGCCCGCGAAGGCGAGCGGGATCGACATGAAGCGGCCGAGCACGGCGGCCGTCGCCGACACGAACAGGAACAGCGTGAAGTCGTGCGAGGAGAGCCCGAGCAGGGGAGTGGCGAGCACACCGGCCAGGCCCGCGAGCCCCGAGGACAGCATCCACGCCACCGACGAGAGTCGGTCGGCGCTGATCCCGCGCAGCTCGACGAGCGAACGGTTGTCGACCGCCGCGCGCAGTTTCAGCCCAAGTGCAGTGTGCCGCAGGAGAATCCACAGGCCGAGCGCGACGACGGCGGTCGTCACCCAGGTGATCAGCTGATCGGAGTCGATGCCGACGCCGTCCATCAGCTGCCAGTTCTTCGCAGGGCTCGGACCGACCCCGGGCAGCCCGAACTGGTTCTCCGCCGGCTTGACCGGCGCGCCCGCGTCCTCGAGCAGCTCGACGATCCACAGGCCGAGCGCGGGCAGCGCGACGAGCAGCCCGATCGTCGCGACGATCTGCGCGGTCTCGCCGACCCGCGCCAGTTTTCTGAACATCAGCCGGTCGAGCCCCCAGCCGAGCAGGGGAGCCACGACGAGGACGAGCAACAGCGCCGTCGGCACGGGGGGCCAGCCGAAGCCGGAGTGCAGCTCGTAGAAGGCGAGCGCGCACAGATAGGCGGTCGCGCCGTGCGCGAAGTTGAAGAGCCCGGAGGCCGAGTAGGAGAGCACGAGCCCCGTGGCGAGCAGCGCGTACAGCGCCCCCGACACGAGGCCGCTCAGCACGAAGGCAAGCAGATCCGACACGTCAACACCCCTTCCCTCACGCCTACTTGAAGGGGATCGGCGGATAGCACTTGAACGCGGACGACACCCGGTACGCCCCGTCCTTGAGCTGCGCGAGCGCCCCGCAGCCGAACGACTCGGTGCGCCCGCGCGGCAGTGCGCGGTCGCCGACGAGCGTCCCGGTGTCGGAGAACCCGTTCGCCGCCTTCTGGAACGACGCGACGGTCAGGTCCTTGCCCGCCTTCTTCGCGATGGAGAGGAACAAGTCGGCACTCATGTAGCCGGTCATCATGTGCATGTTGAGCGGGATGTCCTTGCCGCCGGAGGCCTTCTCGATGTCGGCCTTGAACCGCTTCATCTCCGGCGTCGAGGCCTCGAACGGCTCGAAGGACAGCAGCACATGCACCCCGTCCAGCGCCTGCTTCGTCGCCTTCTTGGCGAGAAGGCCGGGGTCGTAGTCCGTCGGATCGGTGAGCACGCCCTTGTAGCCGGTGCGCTTGACGGCCGTGAACAGGCCGATGTTGTACGGCGTCTGCATCACGGAGACGACCACGTCGGGCGCCTTGCCGCCGTCGCTGCGCAGCAGCTCCTTGGTGTACGCCGACCAGTCGCTCGGCACGGCGGTCGCCGGCACGGTCGCCTTGGCGTAACTGACCTTGTACCCGGCCGACTTGAAGGACTGCTTGTACGTGCGGATGGCGAAGGTGCCTGCGTCGTTGTCGTTGGCGAGGATCGCGACCGACCTGCCCTTCGCGCCGCCCGTGACCTTCTTCAGCCCCTCCGGCCAGGTCTGCGAGATGGTGCCGCCCGGCATCGGCACCATGCAGCCGCCGTAGCCGTAGATGTACGTCGGCCCGCAGAACGAGGGGAGCGTGCCCCAGCCGAACGTCGGCACCTTCTGCTTCTGCAGGAAGTCCGCCCCGGAGAACGTCACCGAACTCATCGGCGAGATCGCGAACACTTTGTCCTGCTGCACCAGTTTGCGGGCCGCCGCGAGGTTCTTCGCCGGGTCCTGGCCGTCGTCCTCCGCGCCCAGGTAGTCGATCGTCCGGCCGTTGATCCCGCCCTCGGCGTTGGCCCGGTCGAAGCGGGCCTTCGCGCCGAGGTCGGTGTCCTTCTTGCTGTAGCCGCTCGACGTCGTCATGGAGACGATGCCGCCCACCTTGATGCTGTCGTCGGTCACACCACGGACCGAACCCCCTTGCCCGCCGGCGGTGTTGTTCCCGCTGTCGGCGGTGGAGTTGCAGGCGGTGGCGAGCAGGAGTGCCGCCACGGTGGCGGTGATGGCGCGGATCGGTCGCGACACGGTCGGTCCCCCTCCGTCGGAGTGAGGGTGATTCTGTGTGCGACCTGATGAACCGTCAATAACTGACGCATCGACAATTGATGACGCGTCAGTTACCGACGGTTTACCTCAGGGGGCTTCTGGCGGCCGCCGTCACCAGCCTCCGCCGCCCCCACCGCCGCTGCCGCCGCCGGCCCCGCCGCCCCCTCCGCCGCCGCTGAAGGAGGTGCCGCCCCCGCTGCCGCCGGAGGACGCGGGCGCGGACGCGCTGCTGCTCGCCACCGACGTCAGCGTCGGCGAGTACCTGAGGACGCGGTCGCCTCCGAGCGGCGAGGTCTGCTGCGGGACGGCGGCGGTCGTGTCCGCGGCCGCGGTCCACGACTCGGCCTCGCCGAGCGCCATGGCCCAGCCCGCGAGGGCCTCCGCTTCGGCGGGGTCCCGGTGCGCGGGGGATTCGGCGAGGTGGCGGCGGAACGCCTCGGTCCGGCACCACAGGTGGGTGCCGAGCTCCGTGTGCCTGCGCAGCTCCCAGGCGCGCAGGACCAGCGCGGCCCCGGCGCCCACGAGCGCGGAGCCGAGCACGAGCGGCACCGCCCAGGCGCCGCCCGGGTCGGTCTGCCGCCAGGCGGCGGGGCACACAAGCCGCAGGCCCACGGCCACCCCGAGGCCGCCGACGATCACCGAAGCCAGCCACCGGCCCTGCCCGCCGGGCTCCCAGAGCCCCTTGCCGCCCGAGCGGTGCCACTCGTGCAGGTCACGGCCCAGGTGGCGCCAGCCGACGGCGAAGTTCTCCTGGTAGGTGCCGAGCCGGACGTTGCGGCCGTGGGCGAAGATCCTGTCCAGGGCCCGTGCGGTCATGGGGTCCGTGGGCGCGTCCGGCGCCTGGCTGGGGCGGGACAACTGCGGGGTCTTCGGCTGCCCGCGCAGGATCAGATGCCCGGTCGCCGCCGCGTGCAGCAGGGCCGCCGTGCGGTGCCGCCGGCGGGCCCGGCCCGCGAGCAGCACGCCCGCCTGCGCCGGAGTGAGGCCCTCCGGCGGGACCGGCGAAGGCGCCAACTCGTCGGCGAGGCGCTGCCGGTCGCGGCGGCGCGTCCCCTGCGGCGTACGGACACGCTCGCGGCCTGCCCGGCGGATCACGAGCGTGGCGAGCAGTGCGGCCACGAGCGCTGTGCCCGTGGCCGCCGCCCAGAACACGACCGGCGAGGTCCCTTCCGACCCTTCCGGCGGCGACATGAACGACTTCGGCGGCTGCGGCAGGGCGGCCGGGGCGGGGCTCGCGAAGGGCGCGCCCTGGTCCGTGTAGACGGTCATGGCCTGACCGGCCGCGAGCCCGTCGGCGGAGACGTCGATGCGGCCCGGCGCGGGCGAACCGGCCTCCGCGCACGGGGTATCGGAGCCCTGGTCGCCGGACACACAGCGCAGGTGCGGGAGCTCGCGGGGCGCCGTGATGTGCGCCTCGGCGTGCGCGATCGGCACGTCCCAGCCGGTGCCGACGGCGTTCCAGTCGAGCCCGGAGCCGTCCACGACGCCCGGCAGTGTGTACGCGATCCGGTAGCGGTGGCGGCCGGTGACCGTGTGATCCGGATCGCCGATGGTGTAGTCGACGGAGTCCGGCTTGCGCTCGACATCGACCGGCACGGGGCGGCCGTCCATGGAGACGTTTAGGGCGGTGGCGGTGCCGGCCCCGGTGCCCGGGACCTGCCGGTAGATGCCGTGCCGGTCCCCGTCCGCGAAGTCGTAGTCGACCGTCTCCGTCACCCGCAGGCCGCCGTCCGCCCGGACCACGGCGTTCGCCCACAGGGAGTCGACGCGCTCGGCCGGCTTGCCGATCGCGGCCGTCACCAGGGCCACCAGTCCCGTCAGGACGACCGCGCAGAGCAGCAGGAGCGAGTCGAGCCTCCTGCGCCGCCGGGCCGTGCCGCCACTCACTGAAACGCCTCTTCCCACGTCGTCCGTCACGAGTTCCATCCCTCGCGACGCGACACCCTGGCCGCAGGTCAGACGGGCGCGAAAACGGTCACAGCGTCCCGTACAGCGCGTCGACCTCCGCCGCGTACGCCTGCTCGATCGCCTTGCGCTTCAGCTTCAGGGACGGGGTGAGCAGGCCGTGCTCCTCGGTGAACTGGTGGGCGAGGATCCGGAACGTACGGATCGACTCGGCCTGCGAGACCAGGGTGTTGGCGGCCACCACCGCGCGCCGCACCTCCGTCTCCAGGTCCGGGTCGCGCACCAGGTCGGCGGGGGACATCGACTGCTTGCCGCGCATGCCGAGCCAGTGGTCGACGGCCTCGGTGTCGAGGGTGACGAGCGCGGCGATGTACGGGCGGTCGTTGCCGACGACCAGGCACTGCGCGATCAGCGGGTGGTCGCGCACCCGCTCCTCCAGCTGCTGCGGCGAGACACTCTTGCCGCCGGAGGTCACGAGGATCTCCTTCTTGCGGCCCGTGATGGTGAGATAGCCGTCCTCGTCGAGGGAGCCCAGGTCACCGGTGGCGAGCCAGCCGTCGTACAGGGAGGAGTCGGTGGACTTCGGGTCGTTGAGGTAGCCCTGGAAGATGTTGCCGCCGTAGACCCACACCTCGCCGTCGTCGGCGATGTGCACGCTGGAGCCGGGTATCGCCTGGCCGACCGTGCCGTAGCGGGTCTGCTCGGGCGGGTTCGCGGTCGCGGCGGCCGTCGACTCGGTGAGGCCGTACCCCTCGAAGATGGAGACGCCCGCGCCCTCGAAGAACAGGCCGAGTTTGCGGTCCATGCCCGAGCCGCCGGAGAACGCGTGCCGCACCCGGCCGCCCATCGCCGCGCGCACCTTGGAGTAGACGAGCTTGTCGAAGACGGAGTGCTGCATGCGCAGCGAGGCGGAGGGCCCGGGGCCCGTGCCGAATGCCTTCGCCTCCTGCGCGTCCGCGTACTTCACGGCGCACTCGATGGCCTTCTCGAACGGCCCCGACTTGCCGTCGTTCTCGGCCTTCCTGCGCGCCGCGTTGAACACCTTCTCGAAGATGTACGGCACGGCGAGGATGAACGTCGGCTTGAACGACTGGAGGTCGGGCATGAGCGCGGAGGCCCGCAGCTCCGGCTGGTGGGCCAGCTTCACGCCGCCGCGGACCGCCGCGACCTCCACCATCCGCCCGAAGACATGGGCGAGCGGCAGGAAGAGCAGGGTGGCGGGCGTGCGGTCGCGCTTGGAGGAGAACACCGGCTCCCAGTACGCGACAACGGTGTCGGCCTCGTACATGAAGTTGCCGTGCGAGATCACACAGCCCTTGGGCCGGCCCGTGGTGCCGGAGGTGTAGATGATCGTGGCCGTCGACTCGGGGGTGATCGCGCGGCGGTGCCGGTGCACCGTCTCGTCGTCGATGTGGGTGCCGGACGCGGTGATCTCGTCGACGGCGCCGCCGTCGAGCTGCCACAGCCGGTGCAGATGGGGCAGCCGCCCGATGACCGTGGCGACGGTCATCGCGTGGTCCTCGTGCTCCACGATCGCCGCCGACACCTCGGAGTCGTACAGCATCCAGAAGACCTGCTCGGCCGAGGACGTCGGGTAGATCGGGACGACCTGCGCGCCGATGGTCCACAGCGCGAAGTCGAACAGCGTCCACTCGTAACGGGTGCGCGACATGATCGCGACCCGGTCGCCGAACCGGATGCCCTGCGCGAGCAGGCCCTTGGCCAGGGCCATCACCTCGTCGCAGAACTGGGCAGCGGTGACGTCCTGCCACTTGTCGTGCCGGTCCTTACGGGCCAGGGCTATATGCCCCGGTGTGTCCAGGGCATGATCGAACACGGCGTCGGCCAGGCCGCCGACCAGCGGCGCCGACGCCACAGGGGGGTTGGTGAACTCACGCAAAGTTGCTCCTTGTGGCGCTCCGCACAGCGTCGGTGACGGTACCCGACCGGAAGCGCTTACGGGAGTGCCTTCCGTGAGCGGAAGATGCGCGGAATTTGCACAGGTCAGACGTTTATAACGGGCCACAACGGGTGGAGCTGGGCAGATTACTTACGCCCGAGTAAGTTTCGGGAGCGTAATCTCCCGGCCCTCTTCACCGGCCTCCATTGGATCTGTGCAAAGAGGTCACCGACGGCCGTCCGTCGAGTTTTTAGACGGAGTAGTCGGTTCCGGGGACGGTACCACCACCGCTCTCAGCGGTGACCGCGGTGCAGCCGGTCCCCGCCCGCGAGGATCGCCTGCGCGAGCGCCCGCGCGGGCTCGCTCTCCTCCCGCGTCGCGCTGCGCACCACGAAGTCGACCTCGCCCAGCTCCGGAAGGCCCACCCGGTCCGGTACCCGTACGAGCCCCGGCGGGATCAGCCCCCGCGAGTGGGCCATCACGCCGAGCCCCGCCCGGGCCGCCGCCACGAGCCCGTTCAGCGAGCCGCTCGTGCAGGCGATCCGCCACGCCCGCCCGTGCCGCTCGAGCGCCTCCAGGGCGAGGGCGCGCGAGATGCCCGGCGGCGGGTAGACGATCAGCGGGACCGGCCGGTCCTGGTCGATACGGAGCCGCTCGGAGCCGATCCACACCAACTGGTCGTGCCACACCGACTCGCCGCGCGGATCCTCCGGGCGCCGCTTGGCGAGCACCAGATCCAGCTTCCCGGCGTCCAGCTGCTCATGCAGCGTCCCCGACAGCTCGACCGTCAACTCCAGGTCCACCTCCGGGTGTTCGGCCCGGAACGACTCCAGGATCTCCGGCAGCCGGGTCACCACGAAGTCCTCCGACGCCCCGAACCTGAGCCGGCCGCGCAGCCGCGTCCCCGTGAAGAACGACGCCGCCTGCTCGTGCACCTCCAGAATTCTCCGGGCGAATCCGAGCATCGCCTCCCCGTCCTCCGTCAGCTCCACGGAGTGCGTGTCCCGCGTGAAGAGCGTGCGCCCGGTCGCGTCCTCCAGGCGCCGCACATGCTGGCTCACGGTCGATTGCCGCAGGCCGAGCCGTCGCGCGGCCTGTGTGAAGCTCAGCGTCTGCGCGACGGCGAGCAGGGTCCTGAGCTGTCCGGGGTCGTACATGCCAGGAACCGTACCCCCGCTCATCACGCGACGCGATCACAGTAAGAGCGGTATGCAGGATTCCCGATCACGACCTTGAGGAGGACGATGGAGAGGGCACGACACGTACCGAGAGCAAGGAACCAATGAAACGCCTGACCTGGCCGAGCTGGATGCCGATCGACCCGTACATCCTGGCGTTGATCGCGACAGTGGGCCTCGCCGCACTGCTCCCGGCCCGAGGGGCCGCCGCCGATGTCGCGTCCGGCGCCTCGACCGCGGCCGTCGCCTTCCTCTTCTTCCTCTACGGGGCGCGCCTTTCGACCCGTGAGGCGATGGACGGGCTGCGCCACTGGCGGCTCCACGTGACCGTCCTCGCCTGTACGTTCGTCGTGTTCCCGCTGCTGGGCCTCGCGGCCCGCGGCCTGGTGCCGGTCCTGCTCCCGCAGAACCTCTTCGAGGGCCTCCTCTTCCTCACGCTGGTCCCCTCCACCATCCAGTCGTCGATCGCGTTCACCTCGATCGCGCGCGGCAACGTCCCGGCGGCGATCTGCGCGGGCTCCTTCTCCTCGCTCGCCGGCATCGTGCTCACGCCGCTGCTCGCGGCGGCGCTGCTCGGCAACAGCGGCGGCGGCTTCTCCGCCGACTCGCTCGTGAAGATCGTGCTGCAGCTCCTGGTGCCGTTCCTCGCGGGCCAGTTGCTGCGCCGGTGGGTCGGCGGCTTCATCGCCCGGCACAAGAAGATCCTCGGCTACGTCGACCGCGGGTCGATCCTGCTCGTCGTCTACACCGCGTTCAGCGAGGGCATGGTCCAGGGCATCTGGCACCAGGTCAGCGCGGTCCGGCTCGCCGGGCTCCTGGCCGTCGAGGCGGTGCTGCTCGCGATCATGCTGGCGGTGACCTGGTACGGGGCGAAGGCGCTCGGCTTCAACCGAGCCGACCGCGTCGCCATCCAGTTCGCGGGCTCGAAGAAGTCCCTCGCCTCGGGTCTCCCCATGGCGAGCGTGTTGTTCGGCGCGCACGCCTCGCTGGCGGTGCTGCCGCTGATGCTCTTCCACCAGATGCAGTTGATGGTGTGCGCGGTCATCGCCAAGCGCCGCTCCCGGGATCCCGAGGAGCCGGAGTTCAGCGAGCCGCTGGAGGCCCCAGCCGAAGAGACACGAACCGCGGTCGGTACAGCGACACGTTCCGGCTGAGCTCCGCCTGCGCGGCGGCGGGCGCGGCGTCCAGCCAGTTCACGTCATAGCTCAGGACGAGCTTCCCGCCGCCGGACAGTGCCGGGTGCGCCTGCGGGTTGTACGCGGCGGCCCGCGACGGCGACGCCGCGTCGCGGGGGAGCGGAGGCGTGAAGGCCTTAGCCGGGCCGTGCCAGGGGCCCGTCGGCGAACAGGCCCAGTACGAGGTGACCTTCGTCAGCCCCGCCGCGCCCGCCGCCGTGGTGAGCAGGACGTACGTGCCGCCGTCCCGCACCACCGTGAAGGCGGTGCCCACGCCGCGGCGCCCGTCGCCGCCCAGGACCGGCGCGGCGTGCGTGCCCCACCGATTCCCGTCCCAGTACCGCCACGCCCGTACGTCACCGAGCCGGCCGGCCGGGACCCGCGCCACGTAGGCGCGATGCGTCGCCCGCTGCCCGTCGTCGGCGCCGAACACATAGGTCCAGCCCTGGTGGTCCACCGCGGTCGTCCCGTAGAGCACGCGCCGCGCCGGATCCTCCACCTGCCGCTGGTCGAGGACCTGCGTGATGCCTTCGAGCCGCAGGTCGGGCAGCGACAGGGTGGCGACCTCGGTCGCGTTCGGCACCCCGAAGACGTACGGACCCGTGCCCTGGGCCCGCGTCCACAGCAGCACCCGTACGACCTGCTTGCCGCCGCTCTCCTCGACGCGCGCGGCGACCGGCCAGCGCCATTCGCCCGCGGCGGTGTCCGGGAACAGGGGAGCGGTGAGCGTGCGGTCGAGGGCGCCGGAACGGTCGGTCACCACGGCGGAGTTGCGGACGAAGGGCGCGTCCGCGGTGCGCCAGGGGTGGGGCTGCCCGGCCGGATTCGGGGGCTGGTTCACGGCGCCGAGGAACGTGTCGGAGAACAGCCACAGCACCCGCCCGTCCGGCAGCCGCACGGAGTGCGTCCCGTCGCCGCCGGTCCAGTCGTCGGTGCGCGCGGCGTCGTCGCCGTACCGGGCGAACGCGCCGGTGAGCCGATTCTCCGCGGCCCACGAGGTGACCTCGCGCGGCCCACAACGCGCGTCGCCCTCCCGGCCGGGGAGGGCGACGAGCGTGATGAGTACGAGGAGGAGAGCGGCAAGCAGCACGAACAGCGTCCGCCGCACCACCACCCGCTCCCGCCGATTCCGCACGCGAGGCGACGTTAGTGGGCGGGGCGCAGTTGGTCCACGGGGCGGATGCCTCCCGATCATTGGAGCCCCTGCGGCGATTGAGCAGCGGGGCCCGGGGCAGAGCCCCGCGGCGTCGGCCACGGCTCCCGGGGCTGGCCCCTGCCGACGGCGCTGCCCGCGCCGGGGGCCGCCTTGCCCACCCTGCCGCCCCAGGCGGCAGATTGCCCAAGGCGGTGGCGGCCCATCGCCCGGGCGCGAGCCGGTTCGGCGGCAGATCGACCCTCGCGGGGTGCGCTCCCCCGCGAGGCCGACGCCCCCGGAGGGGGCGGGGGGTGGGAGATGGGTGGGGGACGGCTATTGCCCTAGGCTCAGTCGGCTCCATCAAGCCTCGACGGCGGGTGCGCAAAATCAAGCCCCTCCGGCGATTGAGGAGCGGGGTCCGGGGCGGAGCCCCGTGGCGTGGGCAGCGGCTGGGTGAAACGGGGCGTGCCGGCCAGGCGGGAATGATGCCGCCCATACCGGAGATACAGAACCGCCGCCCCCGCCAACCACACCGCGAACAACACATACGTCGACACATGCAGCCCGTACAACAGATACGCACACGCCGCCAGACTCAACACCGGCGTCACCGGATACCCCGGCACCCGAAACCCCCTCGGCAGCGCCGGCTGCGTGCGCCGCAGCACCATCACCCCCACCGACACCACGGCGAACGCCACAAGCGTTCCCATACTGGTCAGATCGGCGAGCACGTCGAGCGGCACGAACGCGGCGAGCAAAGTGATACCCGCACACACCACGACCGTGTTCCGCACGGGCGTCCTCGTCCGCGCCGACACCTTCGCGAACAACGGCGGCAGCAACCCGTCACGCCCCATCGAGTACAGGATGCGGGTCTGCCCGTAGATGGACACGAGCGTGACGCTGAAGATGGAGACCACCGCACCGCCCGCGAACACCAGCGCCGGCCAGTGCTCCCCGGTGACGTGCTCCAGGATCTGCGCGAGCCCCGCCTCCTGCCCGCTGAACGAGGTCCACGACTGCGCACCGAGCGCGGTCACCGCGACCGCCAGGTACAGCGCGGTGACCACGCCGAGCGAGAGCAGCAGCGCCAGCGGCACCGTGCGCCGCGGATCGCGCACCTCCTCGCCCGCCGTGGAGATCGCGTCGAGCCCGATGAACGAGAAGAAGATCCCGGACGCCGCCGTGCCGACCCCGGCGATCCCCAGCGGCAGGAACGGATGCAGCCGGTCCGCCTCGAACCCGGTCAGCGCCACCCCCACGAACAGCAGCAGGACGAGCACCTTCACGGCCACCATCACCGCGTTCACGACCGCCGACTCGCGCGCCCCGCGCACCAGGAGCAGACAGCACAGGCCGACCAGGACCACGGCCGGCAGATTGATCAGGCCACCGCTGCCGGGCGCCGCCGACAGGGCGCTCGGCAGCCGCACGCCGAACAGCAGGTCCGTGAACAGGTTCAGGTACTCGCCCCAGCTGACGGCGGTCGCCGAGGCCGCGACCCCGTACTCCAGGAGCAGACACGCGCCGACCGCGAAGGCGACGCCCTCGCCGAGCGTCGCGTACGCGTAGGAGTACGAGGACCCGGAGACCGGGATCGCGGACGCCAACTCGCAGTAGCACAGCGCCGTCAGGCCCGCGGCAATCGCGACGACCACGAACGAGAGCAGCACGGCCGGCCCTGCCTGCGGCACCGAGGTGGTGAGCACGAAGAAGATGCCGGTGCCTACGGTGCAGCTGATGCCGAGCGCGGCCAACTGCCACAGGCCGATGGAGCGTTGGAGCTGGGCGCCGCCCTCGGCGGGATCGGTGCCGCCGCTCTCGCCGCTCTCGGCAAGCAGGTCCGCCACCGGCTTCTTGCGAAGGGCAACGGTGAGCAGAGGTGGTCGGTCCGGTTCCACGGGCACATCCTTGGGCTCGGTGGGAGGGGTGGGTCAGTCGGTGACGCGGAGGGTGGTCACGGCCGGGTCGGGAGCCCCGCGCACATGGCCGCCGGGGGCCCGCGCCGTCTCCTGGAAGAAGGCGACGTGCTCGGCGGTGAGCACCTCGCCGGGCAGCACGTTCGGGATGCCCGGCGGGTACGCGGCCAGGGTGTCGGCCGAGACCCGGCCGACCGCTTCGGCGGCGGGCACGAGCCGGCTCGGGCCAAGGAACGCCTCGCGCACGGTGGTGCGGACGGGGCCGGGGGACGGCAGTCGTAGAGCAGTCAACTCGCGGGCGGGGCCCGCGATTTCAGGAAGCGCGTGCAGCGCGTCCACGAAGCGTTCCGCGTCCGGCGCGCTGCCCGCGCCGACGACCGCGACGATCGCGGAGGCGGTGGCGACCTCGACGTGGACGCGGTGCTCGCGCAGCAGCCTGCGGCGCGCCTCGTGCCCCGGAACGCCGCCCGCGCGGGTGCCGATGGCGATCCGCAGCGGGTCCACGCCGACGACATCGGGGAAGGCCCCGGTGAACGCGTCGCTGACCACGGGGAAGCGGCCCTCCGCCCGGATCCGGTCACGGATCTTGTCGGCGCACTCCACGGACTCCAGGACCCGCCCCGGCTCGGCGGCGAGGGACTGCCGGGCGAGGTCGAGCGACGCGAGCAGCAGCGCGGAGGCGCTGGTGGACTGCGTCAGGTGGAACACCCGCTGCACCAGCGGCTCCAGCGTGGCGCGGAACGGCCCGTCGCCCAGGTGCAGCATCGCCGCCTGCGTCAGGCTGCCCGCCAGTTTGTGCGTGCTGGAGACGACGAGGTCGGCGCCGAGCGACAGGGCGTTCGCCGGTACGGCGGGGTGGAAGCCGAAGTGGCTGCCCCACGCCTCGTCGACGATCAGCGGCACCCCGGCGGCGTGCGCCACGTCCGCGAGCGCCCGCACATCGGCGACGGCGCCGAAGTAGCTGGGCGTCACCACGTACGCGGCGGCCGCGCCCGGCGCCTCGGCGAGCGCCCGCTCCAGGTCGGCCGCCGTCACCCCGTGCGCGATGCCCAGTCCGTGGTCCACCGACGGCTGCACGAAGTGCGCCCGCATCCCCGACAGGACGAGGGAGTCGACGACGCTGGAGTGGACACTGCGCTGCACCACCAGCGTCTCGCCGAGGGAGCGCGCCACGAGCCCCGCGATCCGGTTGCCCTGCGAGGCGCCGTTGGTCAGGAACCAGGTCCGCGCGGCGCCCCAGGCGTCGGCGGCCAGGGCGAGCGCCTCGTCCATGGGCGTCGGCGCGGGCCCGAGGTCGAGCCCTTCGAGCAGCGGCGGGAAGTCCATCCGCAGCACGTCCGCGCCGAAGGTCTCCGCGAGCCGGGGGAAGCGCTCCGGCTGTGCGGAGTGGCCCGGCACGTTCAGCCGCAGCCAGTCGTCCGCCGCGCTCGCGCGGACGGCGGCGGCGTAGGGCGCCCGGCCGTGGTCTTCGGGGTCGTAAGCCAGTTCTCGTGTCACGCCGCAGACCCTGGCAGCCGGGAACGATCAAGAGAACAGAAGAATTTCTTGTAAGGGGGCAGATTTCATCAATAACCTGTGGCGGTGTTGGATCTTCGTCACCTTTACGTCCTGCGTGCGATCGCCCAAGAAGGATCGCTCGCCGGTGCCGCGCGCTCGCTGCACTACAGCCAGCCCACCGTCACCCACCATCTGGCCACGCTGGAGGGGCACTTCGGGGCCCGGCTCGTCGAGCGCGGGCCGCGCGGCGCCACGCTCACCGAGGTCGGCCGCACCCTGCTGCCGCACGCGGACGCGGTGGTGCGGCGGCTCGGCAGGGCCGAGGACGAGGTGCGGACGCTGCTCGGCGGCTCCGAGACGGTGCTGCGGGTCGGCGCGTTCCCGACCGCGAGCGCGCTGCTGCTGCCCCGCGCGGTCCGCCAGATCGCCGAGCAGGGTGTCACCTTCGACCTGACGGAGGGGGAACTCCCGGCGCTGCTCGACCTGTTGCGCCACGACGAGCTGCACGTCGCCCTCGTCTTCACCCAGCCCGACGACCCGCTCACCCTCGACGACGGCATCACGCTGCAGCCCGTCCTCGACGACCCGCTCGACCTCGTGCTGCCCCCTGACCACCCCTGCGCGCGGCTCGACCGGGTGCCGCTCGGGGCGCTGCGCGAGGAGCCGTGGATCGTCGGCACCACCGCCTGGGACCCCTGCGACCGCCAGCTCGACCGGGCCTGCGGGGAGGCGGGCTACCGACCGCTGACCGCGCTGCGCTCCGACGACTACGGCGTCATCCAGGGCCACGTCGCCGCGGGCGCGGGCGTCGCCCTCGTGCCCCGGCTCGCCCTGAACTCGCCGCGCGCCGACATCGTCGTACGCCCCGTCGACGGCGCGCGCCTGGCCCGCCGCATCTCCGCCGCGACCGTCGGCCCGCCCCGCAGGCGGGGTGCGCACGACCTGGTGGCGGCCGTGCGCACCCAGGCCGACCGGATCGCGGCGGACTGGCGGGAGGCGGCCTGAGGTCAGCCGCCCCGCACCCGGTCGAGCGGCAGCCACAGCACGTCCTCGCCGCCCGAGGTGACGCGGACGTCGGTGAGGGCGCCCGTGAAGTACGCCCGGCTGTCCATGCGCTGCCCGATGTGCACGCCGAACGGCGCGTTCCGGCTCACGGATCCGGGCGCGTCGGCGGCGGTACCGACCTCCTCGCCGTCGACGGAGAGGGTCAACCGGCCATCCCCTCGCCGGAGTTGGAGCCGGTGCCAGTTCCCGTCGTTGTACGCGGAGGCCGACCGCACCGTCACCGTTCCGGGGGCCGCGGCCCCGTCCCGTACGGTGATCAGCCCGGTGATGCGGTTCGACGCGGGTTCGGCGCGCAGCGTCACCTGCGGCTGCGAGGCCCCCGTGCCGCCGAGGGAGAGCAGCGGCTGCTCACCGCTCGTAGCGCTGTAGCGGAACCAAAGGGAGGCGGTGAACTCCCTTGTGCCGAGCCGCAGTCGGTCGCCGTACGGCAGGCGCACGGCGTCGTCCGTGCCGTCGAAGGAGAGTGCCCCGCCGCTCGGTCCGTCCGTTTCGGCGGGCCCGCCGAGCACGGCCGCGTCGCGGGCGCCCGGGACCCGGTCCTGCGTCGTCGGGTCGGGGCCGCGCCGGTCCTTCAGCCAGTCGAGGGTGAACCGGGCGAAGCGGATCTCGTCGCGGGCGTCCACGGCCCCGCCCTCGTACAGCAGCCCCACGTGCCCGCGATCGGCCTGCACCAGGTCCGAGTAGCCCGACCAGTCCGTGGTCACGACGGTGCCCCGGTCGTAGCTCTCCCAGGTGCGCCCGCCGTCGTACGAGGAGCGGATCATCATGGTCCGTCGCCGGTCGGGGTCGCCGGGGCAGGCGAGCAGCAGCCGGTCGCCGCCCTTGCCGACGGGCAGGGTCGACCCCTGGACCTGCGGCGCGTAGAGGTCCGGGAGCGCGGTGAAGGGACGGTCGAAGTGGTCTCCGCCGTCCCGACTGACGGTCTGGGTGCGGTGCCCGAGGTCGGCGCCGTCCTGCTCGCGCCCGCTGATGTGGATCGTGCCGTCGGGCAGCTCCGCGAGCGCCATCTCGGAGGGCTTCTGCCGGAACGTGCCGTCCTCGGCGATCGGCCAGGAGTCCTTCGCGCCGACGCGCCAGTGGTCGCCGCCGTCGTCGCTGACCATGAGGGCGGCGTGGTTCGCGGTGATCCGGCTGCCGTTCCACGTCTCGGCGTTGACGGCGAACACAAGGCGGCCGCGATGCCGCCCCCGCGTCAGCTGGATGCCGTGCGAGGGGCCCGTCGCGTACCAGGAGTTGAAGTCGTCGGGCAGCAGCTCGTCGCTCAGGTCGCGCGGCCGCGACCAGGTGCGGCCGTCGTCGTCGCTGTGCTGCATGTGCGGAGTGCGGTCGCACGGTATGTCGCAGTTCTTGCCGTCCGTGCGGCCCGTGTTGTACGTCTCCGCCAGCAGGATGCGGCCCGTCCTGCGGTCCACGACGGGCGAGGGGTTGCCGTGGGTGTCACCCGCGCCCTCGTTGACGACCTGGAGCGGCGACCAGGTGCGCCCGCCGTCCTCGGACCGCTTGACGACGATGTCTATGTCGCCCGCGTCGGAACAGTCGTTCCTGCGCCCCTCGGCGAAGGCGAGGAGCGTGCCGCGCACCGTCCGCACGACGGACGGGATCCGGTAGCAGGCGTACCCGGGGTCCTGTGACGCCTTGAACAACACCCGCTGCTCAAAAGGGGGTTGAGGCTTCGACGCGGCCTGCGCGGAGGCCGGCACGGGAAGCGCGGCGGCGACCGCGATCGCGGCCACCACCAGGGATCTCGGACCGGTACGGACGGATCTTCTGTGCATGGCGCGGCCCACCCTTCGGGTCGTCCGGCTGCCCGGACATCCGACGTCCTACGTCCAATGTGTGCGCCACAGACGCTACGCGGGCCTCCCGGCGCCTCACAAGAAGCGCGCCGACCGCGCGTCAGGGCACGAGCACGACCTTCCCGGTGTTGACTCGCGCCTCGATCGCGGCATGCGCCGCCGACGCGTCCTCCAGGGCGAACACCCCGTGGACCATCGGCTTCAGAGCGCCCGTCAGAAACAGCTCCCACAGCTCGGTGCGCCACCGCTCGTACGTCCGCGGCTGCCCGCGCGCGATCAGCCCCATCTGGAAACCGATCACCGATTTCGCGCCCACGAGCAGGTCGTACGCCTCCACGGTGCCGCCGCCCGAGCTGTACGCCACGACCCGGCCGTGCGGGGCGAGCGCGGCGACGGCGGGCTTGAGCAGCGCGCCGCCGACCGCGTCGAGCACGTAGTCGACGGGCTCGCCCCAGGACCCGGCGTCGTAGGTCACCACCTCGTCGGCCCCGAGCGCGCGCACGAAGTCGGCCTTGCCCGCGTCGGAGACCGCGGCCGTCGTCCGCCGCGCGCCCCTCAAGCCGGCCAATTGCAGGGCCAGATGGCCCACCCCGCTCGCCGCCGCGGTCACCAGGGCGGCCTCGCCCGGCTCGGGCCGCGCGGCGTGCAGCGCCCCGTACGCGACGAGCCCGCTGCGCACCAGTGCCACCGCGTCGACCGCGCTCGCCCCGGCCGGCACCGGGGAGGCCATCGCGGTGTGCAGCAGCGCGCAGTCGGCGTAGCCGTGGCCGAAGACCAGGCCGGTGACCCGGTCCCCGACGGCGTACCCCGTCACGCCCGCGCCGAGCGCGAGCACCTCGCCCGCGATCTCGCCCCCGAGCGCGATCGGCTCGCGCGCCTCGCGGACCTTGCGGACGACGGGCAGCGTGACCCCCACCGCCTCGGCGCGCACGAGGAGCTCCCCGGGCCCCGGCTCGGGAACGGGAACCTCCTCCAGGAACAGGACCTCGGGCCCGCCGCTGTGCTCGTACCGGACACGACGCATGGACGTGACCCCCTCCGTGTGCGGTCGTCTGGCTGGTCGTTGGGGCTCCCAACGACCAGGGCCGGACGGTACTCGGATTTCATTGGGAGGTCCAACGTTTATTCGGTACGGTGGCCGCATGAGCGCACCGAGCATGCCGCCCACCGCCCCCGGCGTCATCCGTGATCTGCCGAGCTGGCTGCTGGGGCGGGCCGCGGCGCGCGGGCGCGCGCTCGTCGCCGACGCGCTCGCCGAGCAGGGGCTGCGGATGTGGCACCACGTGGTGCTCAGTGCCGTGTCGGACTGGGGGCCCGTCGCGCAGGCCGATCTCGTGCGCGGCGTCGGGCTGGACCCCAAGGACATGGTCGGTGTGCTCAACGACCTGGAGGCCGCGGGCCTCGTCGAGCGCACGCCCGACCCCAGGGACCGGCGCAAGAACGCGGTCACGGTCACGGCGGAGGGTGACCGCTTGGTCGACACCTGCGCGGCGGCGGCGCGCGCCGCGAACGACGAGCTTCTCGCGCCGCTGTCGGCGGAGGAGCGCGAGCGGTTCATGGAGATGCTGCGGCGGGTGGCCGGGATTCCCGCCGCCGGGAGCTGACGGCGCGGGGCCCGGTCAGCCCTTCGCGACCGGGGCCTCCAGGGCGATCCGGGCCTCGCCCGCGTACACGTTCATGGAGTTGCCCCGCAGGAAGCCGACCAGGGTCAGGCCCGTCTCGGCCGCGAGGTCCACCGCGAGGGAGGAGGGCGCCGAGACCGCCGCGAGTGCGGGGATGCCCGCCATCACGGCCTTCTGCGCCAGCTCGAACGAGGCGCGGCCCGAGACCATCAGGATCGAGCGGGACAGCGGCAGCTCCCCGTTCTGCAGGGCGCGGCCGACCAGCTTGTCGACCGCGTTGTGCCGCCCCACGTCCTCCCGGATGTCGACGAGCTTGCCCTCTTCGTCGAAGAGCGCCGCCGCGTGCAGGCCCCCGGTCCGGTCGAAGACGCGCTGGGCCTCGCGCAGCCGGTCGGGGAGCGAGGCGAGCAGCTCGGGCGTCAGCCGGACCGGGGGAGTGTCGGAGATCGGGAAGCGGGCCGTGGTGCGCACCGCGTCGAGGCTCGCCTTGCCGCACAGGCCGCAGGACGAGGTCGTGTAGACGTTGCGCTCCAGGGTGATGTCGGGCAGTTCGACGCCGGGTGTGGTGCGGACGTCGACCACGTTGTAGGTGTTGCTGCCGTCCTCCGTGGCGCCCGCGCAGTACACGATGTTCTGCAGGTCGTCGCCCGTGGCCAGGACGCCCTCGCTGACCAGGAAGCCGGCCGCGAGCGGGAAGTCGTCGCCGGGGGTGCGCATGGTGATGGCGAGCGGCTTGCCGTTCAGCCGGATCTCCAGCGGTTCCTCGGCGACGAGGGTGTCGGGCCGCGTGGAGACCTGGCCGTCCCTTATCCGGAGCACCTTGCGTCGTTCCGTGACTCGTCCCATGTCCCGATACGTCCTCATCGCTGCTGGTGGTGGTGGCCGGTGTGCGCGGATTCCCATTGTCCTGCACGGGAGCGGCCGGTCGCGGCCGACCTCCGAGCCGCTACCGGCATGCCCCACTCGACATGCCACCGGTCGGCCTGCCGCCACTCGACGGGATATTGCCTACAGTATGGAAGTCGCCGGGTTCGTCGACAAGGGCTGCGCAAAGGGGGTTCCCAACTCCCTCGCGACTGCCTACCGTTCGGGATCATGAAGCCCCCCGTCGCACCGGCCGGCTGGAGCCGCTGGCTCGTACCCCCGGCCGCGCTCGCCGTCCATCTCTCCATCGGCCAGGCCTACGCCTGGAGCGTCTTCAAGCCGCCCCTGGAGTCGGCGCTGGGGCTGAGCGGCACGCAGAGCGCGCTGCCGTTCCAGCTCGGCATCGTGATGCTCGGCCTGTCGGCCGCCTTCGGCGGCACGCTCGTCGAGCGCAACGGGCCGCGCTGGGCCATGACCGTCGCGCTGATCTGCTTCTCCTCCGGCTTCCTGCTCTCCTCGCTGGGTGCGGCCACCGAGCAGTACTGGCTGATCGTGTTCGGCTACGGCTTCGTCGGCGGCATCGGCCTGGGCATCGGCTACATCTCTCCCGTCTCCACGCTGATCAAGTGGTTCCCCGACCGGCCCGGCATGGCCACCGGCATCGCGATCATGGGCTTCGGCGGCGGCGCGCTCATCGCCTCCCCGTGGAGCGCCCAGATGCTGGAGTCCTTCGGCGCGGACAGCGGCGGCATCGCGCTCGCGTTCCTGGTGCACGGGCTCGCGTACGCGGTGTTCATGACGCTCGGCGTGCTCCTGATCCGGGTCCCGGGACCGCGGACGCGGCAGACGCAGCAGGGCGAGAGCGCCCCGGAGGCGGCCCTCACGGGCCCCCAGGTCTCCGCGAAGCAGGCGATCCGCACCCCCCAGTTCTGGTGCCTGTGGATCGTCCTGACCATGAACGTGACCGCGGGCATCGGCATCCTGGAGAAGGCCGCGCCGATGATCACGGACTTCTTCGCCGACACCAGCACCCCGGTGTCCGTGTCGGCGGCCGCGGGCTTCGTGGCGCTGCTCTCCGCCGCGAACATGGCGGGCCGCATCGGCTGGTCCTCGACCTCCGACCTGATCGGCCGCAAGAACATCTACCGCGTCTACCTCGGCGTGGGCGCCCTGATGTACCTGTTCATCGTCCTGTGGGGCGACTCCTCGAAGCCCCTCTTCGTGCTGTGCGCCCTGGTGATCCTCTCCTTCTACGGGGGCGGCTTCGCGACCATCCCCGCGTACCTGAAGGACCTCTTCGGCACCTACGAGGTCGGCGCCATCCACGGCCGGCTGCTCACCGCCTGGTCCACCGCGGGCGTCCTCGGCCCGCTCATCGTCAACTGGGTCGCCGACAGCCAGGAGAGCGCGGGCAAGCACGGCGCCAATCTGTACGGCCTCTCGCTCATGATCATGATCGGGCTGCTCGTCATCGGCTTCGTCGCCAATGAACTGGTACGTCCCGTGCACGCCCGCCACCACGTAGTCCCCGCCCCCAGGGAGTCCGCAGATGACATCGACACCGCCGCCGCAGACCGCAAGGAGCGCGCCTGAGCGGCGCGGCCTGATCGCCTTCTCCTGGCTGTGGGTCGGGCTGCCGCTCGCCTACGGGGTGTACGAACTGGTGCAAAAAGCCACACAGCTGTTCACCGGGTGATTGTCCGTAACCGGCCTGGCGGCTCCATCAGAAGTCTCCAAGTGAAACGGCACTTTCCTGTCACTGGCCGCCACCCGTTACTCGTGAGTCGCTGACCAGACTGGAGGATCCGCAGCTCACGAGGGGGCCTCCATGGTCGGTTCGCGCATTGTCGGCATCGGGCACCACCAGCCCGCCAGGATCCTCACCAACGAGGAACTGGCCGGCATGGTGGACACCAATGACGAGTGGATCCGCAGTCGCGTCGGCATCCGCACGCGGCACATCGCGGGCCCCGACGAGCCCGTCGACGAGCTCGCCGCGCACGCCGCCGCCAAGGCCCTGGCCGCCGCGGGCCTTGCCGCGGCCGACATCGACCTGGTCGTCGTCGCGACGTCCACGGCCGTGGACCGCTCCCCGAACATGGCGGCCCGCGTCGCCCACCGGCTCGGCGTCCCGTCCCCGGCCGCGCTCGACCTGAACGTCGTGTGCGCGGGCTTCACGCACGCCCTCGCCACCGCCGACCACACGCTGCGCGCCGGGGCCGCGACGCGCGCCCTGGTCATCGGCGCCGACAAGATGTCCGCCGTCACCGACTGGACCGACCGCTCGACGTGCGTGCTGGTCGGGGACGGGGCGGGCGCCGTCGTCGTCGAGCCGTGCGCCGAGGGCGAGGAACCGGGGATCGGCCCGGTCCTGTGGGGCTCGGTGCCCGGGATGGGTGACGCCGTGCGCATCGAGGGCGAGCCCGCCCGCTTCGCCCAGGAGGGTCAGTCCGTCTACCGCTGGGCCACCCGCTCGCTGCCGCCGCTGGCCCGCCAGGCCTGCGAGAAGGCGGGACTCGACCCGGCCGACCTCGCCGCGGTCGTCCTCCACCAGGCCAACCTGCGCATCATCGAACCCCTCGCGGAGAAGATCGGCGCCGTGAACGCCGTGATCGCCCGGGACGTCGTCGACTCCGGCAACACCTCCGCCGCGAGCGTGCCGATCGCCCTGTCGAAGCTGGTCGAGCGCGGCGAACTGGTCAGCGGCGCGCCCGCGTTGCTCTTCGGCTTCGGCGGCAACCTCTCGTACGCGGGCCAGGTCGTGCGCTGCCCGTGACCAGGTCGCGTACCTCCGGCATACAGAATGTGACGAGGTCAACTCGCTCTAGCCGTGGCGATTGCGCTCGGTAAACTGTATTCCAAAGCCAATCCGGCAATCCGTCGGAGCCGGCCTGCCGGATGCTCGAAGCCCAGGAGGGGGACCGCGATGTTGTCCACAGGACTGCCGCAGGGGGCGGTGCCCAAGCTCGAGCGCCCAGGACCGCTGCGCGAGCGGGTCTACGAGGCGCTGCTCGAACTGATTACGACGCGCGCCCTGCGGCCCGGCCAGCACCTGGTCGAGAGCGAGCTCGCCGGCCACCTCGGGGTCTCCCGCCAGCCGGTGCGCGAGGCGCTGCAGCGGCTGAACACCGAGGGCTGGGTGGATCTGCGCCCCGCACAGGGTGCCTTCGTGCACGAGCCGACCGAGGAGGAGGCCGACCAACTCCTCAGCGTCCGTACGCTGTTGGAGGCCGAGGCGGCCCGGCTCGCGGCGGCCAACGCGGGCAAGACCGGCATCGCCGAGCTGGAGGCGCTGTGCGCCAAGGGCGAGCAGGCCGTCGCCGACGGGGACGTGGACCTGGTCGTCGCCACGAACGCGGAGTTCCACGCCAAGGTCATGGAACTCGCGGGCAACGTGGTGCTGGGGGAACTCGCGGGCCAGGTCGACCGGCGCGTGCGCTGGTACTACCAGCCCGTCGCCCGGCAGCGCGGCGAGCAGTCCTGGATCGAGCACCGGCAGCTGATCGCGGCGATCTCCGCGCGCGACGAGGCGAAGGCCACGGCGGTGATGCGGACGCACACCGAGCACACCCGCGAGACCTACCACCACCGCGAGCGCGACTGACGCCGCTCCCCGGCGTGCCCCGGTTCGTCGCAGCGTGATGAGGCGCGTGCGGTACCGGAACCGTGATCGTCCGGCAGCGTCCCGCTCCGCCTTTGTCCTGTGACGGGAGAAAGTTGGGAGCAATTCACGCGCGACTTCTTCCCGTGCCGGGTGGGCGCTGCTACGTTCCCCGACGAAAGACGGCACGAGCGCACGGCACCACCACCCATGAGGCCCGGAGCGGCGGGGAGGGGCACGTGAGACGCATGACGGCTCGACCGGCCAACGGGCACCAGGCGCGGCTGCTGCGGCTGCTGCGCGACGAAGGGCCCAACTCCCGCGCCCAGCTGGGCGATCAGGTGGAACTGTCGCGCTCGCGGCTGGCCGTGGAGGTGGACCGGCTCCTGGACACCGGGCTCGTGGTCGCCGACGGACTCGCCGCCTCGCGCGGCGGCCGCCGCTCCCACAACGTCCGGCTCGCCCCCTCGCTCCGCTTCCTCGGCGTGGACATCGGCGCGACCTCGGTCGACGTCGCGGTCACCAACGCCGAGCTGGAGATCCTCGGTCACATCGCCCAGCCCATGGACGTCCGCGAGGGGCCGGTCGCGATCTTCGAGCAAGTCCTCGCCATGGCGGCCAAGTTGAAGGCCTCCGGGCTCGCCGAGGGCTTCGACGGCGCGGGCATCGGCGTGCCGGGGCCCGTGCGGTTCCCCGAAGGTGTCCCGGTCGCGCCGCCGATCATGCCCGGCTGGGACGGCTTCCCGGTCCGCGAGGCGCTCAGCCAGGAACTGGGCTGCCCCGTCATGGTCGACAACGACGTGAACCTGATGGCGATGGGGGAGCAGCACGCGGGCGTCGCCCGGCAGGCGAGCGACTTCCTCTGCGTCAAGATCGGCACCGGTATCGGCTGCGGCATCGTCGTCGGCGGCGAGGTCCACCGCGGCACCACCGGCTCTGCGGGCGACATCGGGCACATCCGCGTCGAGCAGGACGGCCGGCAGTGCGCCTGCGGCAACAAGGGCTGCCTGGAAGCCCACTTCAGCGGCGCCGCGCTCGCACGGGACGCGGAGGCCGCCGCCCGCGACGGCAGCTCCGCGGAACTCGCCGCCCGCCTGGAGAGCGCCGGCCGGCTCACCGCCGCCGACGTCGCGGCGGCCGCCGCGGCCGGTGACACCACATGCCTGGACCTGATCCGTGAGGGCGGCAACCGCACCGGGCAGGTCATCGCGTCCCTCGTCAGCTTCTTCAACCCGGGACTCGTCGTCATCGGCGGCGGTGTCACCGGGCTCGGTCACACCTTGCTGGCCGCCCTGCGCACCCAGGTCTACCGCCAGTCGCTCCCCCTGGCGACCGGCAACCTCCCCATCGTTCTCGGGGAGTTGGGGCCCACCGCCGGAGTGACCGGCGGCGCCCGACTGATCAGCGATCACCTGTTCTCACCCGCGTAAGCCCAGCCGCTCCACGCGCACCTCGCACGACGCACACCTTGTACGGCGCTCTGCCCCGCTCTGCCCTGAAACCGGTCCGCACCTGCCCCGAGGGGAACCGTCATGGGACCCGATACGGCCACCGCCCCACCGCTGCTCACCATGTCCGGCATCACCAAGTCGTTCCCCGGCGTGCGCGCCCTGGACGGCGTCGACCTGGAGGTCCAGGCCGGGGAGGTGCACTGTCTCCTCGGCCAGAACGGGGCCGGGAAGTCCACCCTGATCAAGGTCCTCGCCGGGGCGCACCAGCCCGACGACGGCGTCATCACCTGGCGCGGCGAACACGTCGCGCTGCGCTCGCCGATCGCCGCGATGCGCCTCGGCGTCGCCACCATCTACCAGGAACTCGACCTGGTGGAGGCCCTGTCCGTGGCCGAGAACGTGTTCCTCGGGCACGAGCCGACCGCCGGCGGATTCGTCGTCCGCGGACGCGCCGCCCGCACCGAGACGGCCGCGCTGCTGCGGCGGCTCGGCCACCCCGAGATCGACCCCGAGCGTCTCGTCGGCGACCTGTCCGCCGCCCACCAGCAGATCGTCTCCATGGCCCGCGCGCTCTCCCACGACGTACGCCTCATGGTCATGGACGAGCCGTCCGCCGCGCTCGACCCCGACGAGGTCGAGAACCTCTTCCGGATCGTCGGCGACCTGACCGCCCAGGGCGTCGCCGTCGTCTACATCTCCCACCGCCTGGAGGAGATCCGCCGCATCGGCGACCGGGTCACCGTCCTCAAGGACGGCCGCGCGGTGGCCGTGGGACTGCCCGCCGAGTCCACCCCGACCCGCGACATCATCTCCCTGATGACGGGCCGCAACGTCGAGTACGTCTTCCCGGACCGGCCCAACACCGGGCCCCGCACGGAGCCGCTCCTGAGGGTCCAAGGCCTCACCCGCGAGGGGGAGTTCGAACCGCTCGACCTTGACATCCGGCCCGGCGAGATCGTCGGCCTCGCCGGACTCGTCGGCTCGGGGCGCTCCGAGATCCTGGAGACCATCTACGGCGCCCGAAAACCGACGGCCGGTCAGATCCACCTGGACGGAAAGCCGTTGCGCACCGGCAGCGTCCGCGCCGCCGTCCGCGCGGGGCTCGGGCTCGCCCCCGAGGAGCGCAAGGCGCAGGCCCTGCTGATGCTCGAATCCGTCACCCGCAACGTCTCCGTCTCCTCCATGTCCCGCTTCTCGTACGGAGGTTGGCTCGATCGCGGCCGGGAGCGCGAGGCCGCCCGCGGCGCCACCCGCGAACTGTCCCTGAGCCCCGACGACCCCTCCGTGGCCGTGCGCACGCTCTCCGGCGGCAACCAGCAGAAGGCCGTGCTCGCCCGCTGGCTGCTGCGCGGCTGCCGGGTGCTGCTGCTCGACGAGCCGACCCGCGGCGTCGACGTCGGCGCCCGCGCCGAGCTGTACGCCGTGATCCGCCGCCTCGCCGACGAGGGACTCGCCGTCCTCCTCGTCTCCAGCGAGGTCCCCGAGGTGCTCGGCCTCGCCGACCGGGTCCTGGTCCTCAGGGAGGGCCGGGTGATCCACGAGTCACCGGCGACCGACCTGGACGAGCACGGGGTCCTCGACCTGGTGCTTGAGGGCTCGCGATGAGGGGCGACGCGGCGAGGAACCGCGATCAGGACAACGAAGGCACCCGACCGAGCCCACACCACCCGCCCCCGAAGGGACCTGGCGTCATGACGCACCCCGCACCCGCCGCCAGTCCGGCGGCCCCCGAGGCCGCCCCGGCCAAGAGCCACCCCCGCGTCGCCCGGATGGACGTCCGCACGCTCTCGCTCCTCGGCGTCCTCGCCGCCCTGGTCGTGATCGGCGGCATCACACAGCCGGACTCCTTCCTGGACACGGACAACCTCCAGCTCGTCCTCACCCAGGCCTCTGTCATCGGCGTCGTCACCGTCGGCATGACCTTCGTGATCATCTCCGGCGGCATCGACCTCTCCGTCGGCGCGATCGTCGCCCTCGCCGGCGTCTGGGCCACCACCGTCGCCACCCAGGAGTACGGCTTCGCCGGCGTCCTGTTCACGGCGATCCTCGTCGGCGTCGGCTGCGGCCTCGTCAACGGCGTACTGATCGCGTACGGCGGCATGGTCCCGTTCATCGCCACGCTCGCCATGCTCGCCTCGGGCCGCGGCCTCGCCCTGCAGATCACCGACGGCAAGACCCAGATGGTCACCGTGCCCGGCGTGCTGAAGCTCGGCGAGCGCGACTCGTACGTCCTCGGGATCCCGCCCCTGGTGCTCGTGTTCGTCGCGGTCACCGTCATCGGCTGGCTGGTCCTGAACCGCACCACCTTCGGCCGCCGCACCGTCGCCGTCGGCGGCAACGCGGAGGCGGCCCGCCTCGCCGGCATCGACGTGCGCCGCCAGCGCCTCTATCTGTATCTGCTCTCCGGCCTGTGCTGCGGCATCGCGGCCTTCCTGCTGATCGTGCTCTCCGGCTCGGGCCAGAACACCAACGGCAACCTCTACGAACTCGACGCCATCGCCGCCGCGATCATCGGCGGCACCCTGCTCACCGGCGGGCGCGGCACCATCGTCGGCTCCGTCCTCGGCGTCCTGATCTTCATCACGATCCAGAACATCTTCGCGCTGAACAACCTGCAGAGCGACGTCCAGCAGATCGCCAAGGGCGCCATCATCGTCGTGGCGGTCCTGGTGCAGCGGCGCACGGCCAGCACATCCCACTGAAACGCGGAAAGGGACACGCCATGCCAGAGACAACGAGCCGCCGAGGACTGATCTTCGGCGCGGCCGCGGCCGTCACCGCGGGCGGACTGCTCACCGCCTGCACCAGCAACGAGCCGAGCGACAAGAGCGACGACAAGAAGGCGGCCGACCAGCCGGTCGCCGACGAGAAGAAGGGCAAGCAGGTCACCATCGGCTTCGCGGGCCCGCAGGCCGACCACGGCTGGCTCAACGCCATCAACGACAACGCCAAGGAACGCGCCAAGAAGTACGCGGACGTCACCCTGGAGACCACCGAGGGCTCCAATGACACCGCCGCGCAGATCGGCCAGGTCGAGACCCTCATCAACAAGAAGGTCGACGTCCTCGTCGTGCTGCCCGCCGACGGCAAGGCGCTGACCCAGGTGGGCCTCAAGGCGATGCGCGCCGGCATCCCCGTCGTGAACCTCGACCGCATCTTCAACACCCCGCAGGCGTACCGCTGCTGGATCGGCGGCGACAACTACGGCATGGGCCTGAGCGCCGGGCACTACATCGGCGAGCAGCTCAAGGACAAGAAGAACGCGAAGGTCGTCGAGCTCGCCGGGCTCGACAACCTCGAACTCACCAAACAGCGCAGCGAGGGCTTCGACGCCGCCCTGAAGAACTACCCCAACATCAAGAAGGTGGCCCGGCAGGCCGCCGAGTTCACCGTCGAGTCCGGGCAGGCCAAGATGGCCCAGCTCCTGCAGGCGCAGAAGGACTTCGACGCCCTGTGGAACCACGACGACGACCAGGGTGTCGGCGCCCTGCGCGCCATCAAGCAGGCAGGGCGGGACGACTTCCTGATGGTCGGCGGCGCGGGCGCGCTCTCCGCCTTCGAGGAGATCAAGCAGGACCGGGGCGTGCTGAAGGCCACCGTCCTGTACCCGCCGACCATGGCCGCCTCCGCGATCGACCTGGCCCGCGCGCTGGGCCAGGGCCGGGGCATCAGCGGCATGGCCGAGTTCGAGATCCCCGCGCACGTGACCCTGTACTCGGCCGTCGTCGACAAGAAGAACGTCGACCAGTACATGCCCACCGGCTTCAAGTGAGCCCCGCCCGTACGGCGTATCCCCCCAGCACCGCGCGGACGAGGAGGACTTCTGCATGGCAGGCAGCAACGGACACGACGGGGCGAGGCCCGTCCTGGGCGTCGGCATGGTCGGCTACGCGTTCATGGGCGCCGCCCACTCGCAGGGGTGGCGCACCGTGGGCCGCGTCTTCGACCTGCCGCTCACGCCCGCGCTCGCCGCGATCTGCGGCCGTGACAGCTCGGGGGTGCGGGCCGCGGCCGACCGGCTCGGGTGGGCCGCGGCCGAGACCGACTGGCGGGCGCTGATCGCGCGGGACGACGTCGACCTGGTCGACATCTGCACCCCCGGCGACAGCCACGCCGAGATCGCCGTCGCCGCCCTGGAGGCCGGCAAGCACGTGCTGTGCGAGAAGCCGCTCGCCAACTCGGTGGGGGAGGCGGAGGCGATGGCCGAGGCCGCCGAACGGGCGGCCTCGCGCGGCCAGTTGGCGATGGTCGGCTTCAACTACCGCCGCGTCCCGGCCCTCGCGCTGGCCCGCCGCATGGTCGCCGAGGGGCGCATCGGCACCTTGCGCCATGTCCGCGCGCACTACCTCCAGGACTGGCTCGTCGATCCCGCCTTCCCGCTCACCTGGCGGATGCAGAAGCCGCACGCGGGCTCCGGCGCTCTCGGCGACCTCGGCGCGCACGCGGTGGACCTCGCCCAGTACCTCGCGGGCGAACCCGTGACCGGGGTCTCGGCGCTCACCGAGACCTTCGTGCGCGAACGCCCGCTCCTGGACGGGGCGTCCTCCGGCCTGTCGGCGGCCGGGGGCGGCGACGCCGGCACCGGGCCGGTCACGGTCGACGACGCGGCCCTGTTCACCGGCCGGTTCGCCTCCGGCGCCCTCGCCTCCTTCGAGGCCACCCGGTTCGCGACGGGCCGCAAGAACGCGCTCACGATCGAACTCAACGGCTCCCAGGGCTCGTTGGCCTTCGACCTGGAGCGCCTCAACGAACTGTCCTTCCACGACCACACCGAACCCGCCGAGCAGGCCGGCTTCCGGCGGATCCTCGCCACCGAGCCGGGCCACCCCTATCTGGAGGCCTGGTGGCCGCCCGGGCACGGCCTCGGTTACGAGCACACGTTCACCCACCAGGCCCGCGACCTCGTCACCGCCATCGCCGAGGGAGCACAGCCCCGGCCCTCGTTCGCCGACGGGCTCCAGGTGCAGCGCGTCCTCGCGGCGGTCGAGGAGAGCGCCGCCAAGAACTCCGTGTACACCCCTGTCCCCGCCTGAGAGCCCCCGACCCGAGAGGAGCCATCCATGCCCCGCCCGTTCACCCTCTTCACCGGTCAGTGGGCCGACCTGCCGCTCGAGGACGTGTGCCGCATCGCCCGCGACGCCGGGTACGACGGCCTCGAACTCGCCTGCTGGGGCGACCACTTCGAGGTCGACAAGGCCCTCGACGACCCCGGCTACGTCAAGGGACGTCACGCCCTGCTCGACAAGTACGGCCTCAAGTGCTGGGCCATCTCCAACCACCTGGTCGGCCAGGCCGTCTGCGACGCCATCATCGACGAACGCCACGAGGCGATCCTGCCCTCCCGCATCTGGGGGCACGGCGAGGCCGAGGGGGTCCGGCAGCGGGCCGCCGCCGAGATCAAGGACACCGCCCGCGCGGCCGCCCTCTTCGGCGTCGACACCGTCATCGGCTTCACAGGATCGGCCATCTGGCACCTCGTCGCCATGTTCCCGCCCGCGCCCGAGTCGATGATCGAGCGCGGCTACGAGGACTTCGCCGAGCGCTGGAACCCGATCCTCGACGTGTTCGACGCCGAGGGCGTCCGCTTCGCCCACGAGGTCCACCCCAGCGAGATCGCGTACGACTACTGGACCACGCACAAGGCGCTCGAGGCGCTCGACCACCGCCCGGCCTTCGGCCTGAACTTCGACCCCTCGCACTTCGTGTGGCAGGACCTCGACCCGGTCGGCTTCCTGTGGGACTTCAAGGACCGCATCCTGCACGTCGACTGCAAGGAGGCCCGCAAGCGTCTCGACGGCCGCAACGGCCGCCTCGGCTCCCACCTCCCCTGGGGAGACCCCCGCCGCGGCTGGGACTTCGTGTCCGCCGGGCACGGGGACGTCCCCTGGGAGGACGTGTTCCGCATGCTCCGCTCCATCGACTACTCCGGGCCCATCTCCGTGGAGTGGGAGGACGCGGGCATGGACCGCCTCCAGGGCGCCCCCGAGGCCCTGACCCGCCTGAAGGCGTTCGACTACGAACCGCCGACGGCGTCCTTCGACGCGGCGTTCAACAGCTGACGCGGGGGCCACGGCCGCGCGACCGGAACCGGTGGCCGCGCGGTCGGTCGGCCATGCCCGAATACGGCTTTGTCCTGAAGTAGGAAAAAGCTCAACTCTTCTGCGTACAAGGTCTGTTCGAACGGGACAAACGCAGCTAGCGTCCTCCCCCGAACGACCGCACGGCTCACACATGGCACTCACGGCACAGATCCTTCCGGGGCGACGGCGCGCCCCGGCGCATCGCACGACCCGCCCCTCTGTCCGGAGGAACCCGTGCACAGGAAACGCCTGAGAACCCGCAACGCACTCGCCCTGCTCACCGGCACCCTGCTCGCCGCCGCCTCGCTCACCTTCTCGGCGGCCGCTGCCCCCGCGCCCGTGGCCGGCACGGCCGCGGCCGAGGACTTCCAGCAGGTCACGCTCGCCAAGGGCGCGGAGGAGGTCGGCGAGCCGATGTCGCTGGCCGTGCTGCCGGACCGCAAGGTCCTGCACACCTCTCGCGACGGCGTGCTGCGCCTGACCGACGAGAACGGCACCACCAAGGTCGCCGGCAAGCTCGACGTCTACACCCACGACGAAGAGGGCCTCCAGGGCGTCGGCGTCGACCCGAACTTCAGCGAGAACCGCGCGATCTACCTCTACTACGCGCCCCCGCTGAACACCCCGGCGGGCGACGCCCCCAACGACGGCACGGCCGCCGACTTCGCCCCCTTCGACGGCTACAACCGGCTCTCCCGCTTCACGCTCAACGCCGACGGCACGCTCGACAAGGCCTCCGAGAAGAAGGTCCTCGACGTCCAGACCTCGCGCGGCATCTGCTGCCACGTCGGCGGCGACATCGACTTCGACAAGGACGGCAACCTGTACCTGTCGACGGGCGACGACTCCAACCCCTTCGCCTCCGACGGCTACACACCCATCGACGAGCGCTCCACCCGCAACCCGGCCTACGACGCCCAGCGTTCCTCCGGGAACACCAACGACCTCCGCGGCAAGATCCTGCGCGTCAAGGTCGCGGACGACGGCTCGTACACCATCCCGGACGGCAACCTGTTCGCCCCCGGCACCGACAAGACGCGCCCCGAGATCTACGCGATGGGCTTCCGCAATCCGTTCCGGATGAGCGTCGACAAGCCCACCGGCATCGTCTACGTCGGCGACTACGGGCCCGACGCGGGCACCGCCGACGCCAAGCGGGGCCCGGCAGGACAGGTCGAGTTCGCCCGCGTCACGAAGGCCGGGAACTTCGGCTGGCCGTACTGCACCGGCGACAACGACGCCTACGTCGACTACGACTTCGCGACCGGTGCCTCCGGCTCGAACTTCGACTGCGCGGCACCGAAGAACACCTCGCCGCACAACACAGGACTCACCGACCTGCCGCCCGCGCAGGCCGCGTGGATCCCCTACGACGGCGGCTCCGTCCCGGAGTTCGGCTCCGGCTCCGAGTCCCCGATGGGCGGCCCCGTCTACCGCTACGACGCCGCCAACACCTCCCCGGTGAAGTTCCCCGAGGCGTACGACGGCGACTTCTTCGCCGGCGAGTTCGGCCGCCAGTGGATCAAGCGGATCGAGCAGGACGGCGACGGCAAGGTCACCTCGATCAACCCGTTCCCCTGGACCGGCACCCAGGTGATGGACATGGCCTTCGGCCCCGACGGCGCCCTGTACGTCCTCGACTACGGCCTCTCCTGGTTCGGCGGCGACGAGAACTCCGCCCTGTACCGCATCGAGAACGCCACCGACGGACACTCGCCGACCATCGACGCCAAGGCCGACAGGACCTCCGGCCAGGCGCCCCTGAAGACGCAGTTCACCTCCACCGCATCGGACGCCGACGGTGACGCGCTCACGTACTCCTGGAACTTCGGCGACGGCACCACCGGCACCGGCGCCTCGCCCAGCCACACGTACAAGAAGAACGGCACCTACACCGCGACCGTCACCGCCAAGGACTCCACGGGCCGCACCGGCAGCGCCGACGTGCACCTCGTCGTCGGCAACACCGCGCCCAAGGTGACCCTGGAACTGCCCGCCGACGGCCAGCTGTTCACGTTCGGCGACAAGGTCCCCTTCAAGGTGAAGGTCACCGACCCGGAGGACGGGGCCATCGACTGCTCCAAGGTCAAGGTCACCCACATCCTCGGCCACGACAGCCACGGCCACCCGATCACCTCGGCCACGGGCTGCTCCGGCACCATCCAGACCAGCGCCGACAGCGAGCACGACCCGAACGCCAACGTCTTCGGTGTCTTCGACGCCGAGTACACCGACAAGGGCGCGAACGGCCAGCCGGCGCTGACCACGCACGACCAGCACGTCACCCAGCAGAAGCACCGCCAGGCCGAGCACTACGGCGACTCGAAGGGTGTCTCGGTCGTCAGCCACGACGCGGCCAACGGCGGCAAGGCCGTCGGCACCATCGAGAACGGCGACTGGATCTCCTTCAAGCCCTACGCCATCGGCAACGCCAAGTCCCTGAAGGCGCGCGTCGCCTCCGCGGGCCCCGGCGGCACCCTGGAGATCCGCACCGGCTCGGCCACCGGCCGGCTCGTCGGCAGCGCCAAGGTCGCGCCCACCGGCTCCTGGGAGACGTACGCCGACGTCACCACCGCCATCAGCAAGCAGACCACCAAGAGCACCACGCTCTACCTGGTCTTCAAGGGCAAGGGCGGCAACAACCTGTTCGAGATCGACGACTTCACCTTCACCACGAGCTGAGAGGAGCAGGACGGCATGCGCGCTTCCGTACGCATCGGCCTCGCCACGACCGCCGCTGCCCTGCTCATCGGCGGTTTGACGGTCCCGGCCACCTCGGCGCCCGAGGGCGCCGGGGCCCGGGACCGGGTCCTGGTGTTCTCCAAGACCGCCGGGTTCCGGCACGACTCCATCCCCGAGGGCATCGCCGCCCTGAAGGAACTCGGCGCCGCCGACAAGATGGCCGTCGACACCACCGAGGACGCGACCGCCTTCACCCCGGGCAACCTCGCCCGGTACAAGGCCGTCGTCTTCCTCTCCACCACCGGCGACGTGCTCGACGCCGCGCAACAGAAGGCGTTCGAGGGGTACGTCGCCAAGGGCGGCGGCTACCTGGGCGTGCACGCCGCCGCCGACACCGAGTACGACTGGGACTACTACGGCGGCCTCGTCGGCGCCTGGTTCCAGGGGCATCCGGCGATCCAGCCGGCCACGGTCCGCGTCGAGGACCACAGGCATCCGGCGACGCACGATCTGCCGGACGCCTGGCAGCGCACCGACGAGTGGTACAACTACCGCTCCAACCCGCGCGACAAGGTGCACGTCCTCGCCTCCCTCGACGAGACGACGTACAGCGGCGGCACCATGAAGGGCGACCACCCGATCGCCTGGTGCCAGAACTACGGCGGCGGCCGCGCCTTCTACACCGGCGGCGGACACACCAAGGAGTCCTACGCCGACCCCGCGTTCCGCGGCCACCTGCGCGGCGGACTGCGCTACGTCACCGGGAAGGTCGCCGCCAACTGCCGCCCGAACACCGGCTACCGGGACATCTTCAACGGCAAGACGCTCGACGGCTGGAAACAGGCGGGACCCGGCGGCTTCACCGTGGACCCGGCGAAGGGGACGCTCGACTCCCAAGGCGGCATGGGCCTGCTCTGGTACCAGGCCAAGGAGCTGACGTCGTACTCCCTGAAGCTCGACTGGAAGATGTCGAGCGCCGACGGCGACGACAACTCCGGTGTCTTCGTGGGCTTCCCGGCCTCCGACGACCCCTGGTCGGCCGTCGACAAGGGCTACGAGATCCAGATCGACGCCACCGACGCGCCCGACCGCACCACCGGCGCGGTCTACTCCTTCCAGTCCGCCGACCTCGCGGCCCGCGACAAGGCCCTGAAGCCGCCGGGGGAGTGGAACTCCTACGAGATCAAGGTGCGGGGCGAACGCCTCCAGGTGTTCCTCAACGGAGTCGAGGTCAACGACTTCACCAACAAGGACCCCGCGCGGAGCCTGACCGACGGCTACATCGGCCTGCAGAACCACGGCGACTCCGACCAGGTGTCCTTCCGCAAGATCCGCCTGAAGGAACTCACCACCGCGTCCGACACGGGCGCACTGCCCGGCACGGGCGACTAGGACGGCGGCGGGCGAGGGACGCCGGACCCCCGCCCGCCGCCTTGCCCCGCCCCGCCGGGCGGGGCACCACCCAGCAGATTCCCGCGACTGCGCAGGCATCACTTCACGCATGACGTCTCGCATGGCTTCACGCTCGACTAGGAGGCTGCCCATGTCCGCCGGACCGTCCTGCCCTCCGTCCTCAACCGGCCCGCGGTTCGGTGTGTGGCTGATCGGGGCCCGCGGGTCCGTCGCCACCACGGCGATCGCGGGCTGCGCCGCCGTCGGCGCCGGGCTCCATCCGCCCTCCGGGATGGTCACGGAGACCGAGCCGTTCACGACGGCGGCCCTGCCCGCCCTGACGTCGCTCGTCTTCGGCGGCCACGACACCCTCGACTGCCCGCTGCCCAAGCGCGCCGAGCAGCTCGCCGCCGGGGGAGTGCTGCCGCACGGCCTGCCCGGCGCGGTGCACGGCGAACTCGCCGCCGCCGACCGGGAGATCAGACCCGGCGGGCCGTTTCCCGGCGACGGCCGTACCCAGGACGAGCTGATCGCCGCCTTCACCGCCGACATCCAGTCCTTCGTACGACGCCACGCCCTGGCCGGGGCCGTCGTCGTCAACGTCGCCTCCACCGAGGCACCCCCGCACGGCGACGACCTCCCGGCCAGCTCCCTGTACGCGGCGGCGGCCCTGCGCGCCGGTTGCCCGTACATCAACTTCACCCCCTCCACGGGACTCCACCACCCCTCTCTTCAGCACGCGGCCCGCGCCGCGGGCGTGCCCTTCGCGGGCCGCGACGGCAAGACCGGGCAGACCCTGCTGCGGTCCGTGCTCGGCCCGATGTTCCGCAAGCGCGCGCTCGACGTGCGCGCCTGGTCCGGCACCAACCTCCTCGGCGGCGGCGACGGCGCGGCCCTCGCCGATCCGGCCGCGGCCGCCGCGAAGAACGCCGGCAAGGAACGCGTCCTCGCCGACACCCTCGGCACCGTCCCTCAGGGCGAGGTCCACATCGACGACGTCCCGGCGCTCGGCGACTGGAAGACGGCGTGGGACCACATCGCCTTCGACGGCTTCCTCGGCGCGCGGATGACCCTCCAGACCACGTGGCAGGGCTGCGACTCGGCCCTCGCCGCGCCCCTCGTCCTCGACCTGGCCCGCCTGCTGCTGCGCGCCGCGCGGTCCGGACTGACCGGCCCCCGGCCCGAGCTGGGCTTCTACTTCAAGGATCCCGACCCCGGCGCGTCCTCCGACCTGGACCACCAGTACGAGGCCCTGCTCGCCTTCGCGGACCGCCTGCGGGACGGTGCGGCGTGAGCGGGGCGGGACGGGCCTGGGCGGAACTCCTGCGGCTCCCGGCCCTGTTCACCCTGCCCGGCGACGTCCTGGCCGGGGCCGCCGCCGCGGGCAGCCGCCCCACCCGCGGCACACTCCTGGCCCTCGGCGCCTCCGTCAGCCTGTACACGGCGGGCATGGCCCTCAACGACTGGGCCGACCGCGACGAGGACGCCCGCGACCGCCCGCACCGCCCGCTCCCCTCCGGCCGCATCCGCCCGGCCCACGCCCTGGCGGCGGCCGGAGCCCTGACCGCCACCGGCCTCGCCCTGGCCCACCGCTCCGACCGCACGACCGGCGCACTCGCCACGGCCCTCGCGGCCACGGTGTGGGCGTACGACCTCCGCCTCAAGTCCACCGCGGCGGGCCCCGCAGCCATGGGCACGGCCCGCGCCCTCGACCTCCTGATGGGAGCGACGGCAACGGTCGGGGCGGGGGCACGGGGGGCCTTGAGGCCGGCCGTTCCCATGGCCGCCGACCGGGCGGGAGCACCCGGTGCCCCGGACCTGGCCCGTACCGCGGCCGCCTTTCTAGCGGGGGCACGCGGTGTCCCGAACCCGGTCCGTGCCGGGGGCGCCGACCGGGCGGGAACGCTCGGTGCGCCGGGCCCGGACGCCGCCCCGGCGGGAGCACGCGTGCCCCTGAGGTCGGCCAGTGCCGCGCTCGCCACGCCGGCGGCGCCCCTCGCCGCAGCCGCCGCCCTCGCCGTCCACACCACCGCCGTGACCACCGTCTCCCGCACGGAGGCCCAGGGCGGGTCCAGCGCCGCCCCGCTGAAGGCCCTGGCCACCGGCGCCGCCATCGCGGCGACACTCCTCACGGCACGGGCGGGGCGTCCGGATCGACGGGGCCGGCCCACCAGTCCCGCCCCGGTCACCGTCGCCCTCCCCGCCGCCGCGTACGCGGTCACCGCCCTGCGCCCCCTGTTCCACGCCACCCTCAACCCCTCGCCCGCGCTCACCCAACGCGCCGTCGGGGCCGGGATCCGCGCGCTCGTGCCCCTCCAGTCCGCGCTGGCCGCCCGCTCCGGTGCCCCCGTGACCGCGCTTGGCACCCTCGCCCTCGCGCCCCTGGCCCGTCGGTTCGCGAAGAAGGTGAGCATCACGTGACCGCCACCGGAACCGGGCCGGCCCCACCGCGCTGGGGCTACGGCACCAACGGCCTCACCGACCTGCGCCTCGGCGACGCCCTCGGCCTCCTCGCCGACCTCGGCTACGACGGAGTCGGGCTCACCCTCGACCACATGCACCTGGACCCGCTCGCCCCGGACCTCGCGGCGCGCACCGCCGAGGTGGCCCGCGCCCTGGACCGGCACCGGCTCACGGCCACCGTGGAGACCGGCGCCCGCTACGTTCTCGACCCACGCCGCAAACACGGCCCCTCCCTCCTCGACCCGGACCCCGACGCCCGGGCCGCCCGCACTCAACTGCTCGTCCGCGCCGTCCAGGTCGCCGCCGACCTGGGCGCCCACGCGGTGCACTGCTTCAGCGGCAGTACCCCCGAGGGCACCGATCCGGAGAGCGCCTGGAAGCGCCTCGCCGCGGCGCTCACCCCCGTACTGGAAGCCGCCGAGGCCACCGGTGTCCCGCTCGCCATCGAGCCCGAACCCGGTCACCTCCTCGCCACGCTCACCGACTTCCACCGGCTGCGCCGCGACCTGGGCAGCCCCGAAGGGCTCGGACTGACCCTCGACATCGGGCACTGCCAGTGCCTGGAGCCGCTGTCTCCCGCCGACTGCGTCCGCGCGGCGGGGCCCTGGCTGCGGCACGTGCAGATCGAGGACATGCGCCGGGGCGTGCACGAGCACCTTCCGTTCGGGGAAGGGGAGATCGACTTCCCGCCCGTGCTCGACGCGCTCGCCGCCACCGGCTACCGGGGCCTGACCGTCGTCGAACTGCCCCGCCACTCCCACGCGGGACCCCAACTGGCCGCGCAGTCCATCGACTTCCTGCGCTCCGTGACGCCGTCGGCGGCGCTGCGAGGAGGCACACCATGACGCACGGCACCGGCACTGATACCGGCACCCTCCCGGCCCTCGGCACCGTCCGCGAACGTCTCGACGCCGCGCTGGACCCCGCCGCCCGCGGCTGGCTGCACGCGGCACTCGCCGACGCGGGCGGACGGCCAGACCGGCCCCGGCCCGAACAGGCGCTCCCCGCCTGGCAGTTGCGGTTCGCCGAAGCCGGGCGCCGCGTCGGCGACGAACGCGCGGACGCCGCCCGACTCCTGCTGCTGGACGCCGCCCGCGCCGACACCGCCACCCTCACCGCGCTGTACAACCAGGGCACCGCCGCCGAACGCCGCGCCGTCCTGCTCGCCCTGCCCCACCTCGTCACCGGCCCCGACGCCCGTCCCCTCGTCGAGGACGCCCTGCGCGCCAACGACACCCGCCTCGTGGCCGCCGCCGTCGGGCCGTACGCCGCCGCCCACCTGCCCGCCCACGCGTGGCGGCACGCCGTCCTCAAGTGCCTGTTCACCGGGGTGCCGGTGGCCGCCGTCGGACGGCTCGCCGAGCGCGCCCACGGCGACGGCGAACTCGCCCGGATGCTGCGCGACTTCGCCGACGAGCGCACCGCCGCGGGGCGCCCCGTCCCCGACGACCTGCACCGCGTCCTGGCCCTCACCGCGCCCGAGCCGCCGAAGGACGGCCGGGCCGATCCCCACGGCAAGGAGTCCTGATGCGCCTCTTCGACCCCCACATCCACATGACCTCCCGCACCACCGACGACTACAAGGCGATGCACGCCGCCGGGGTGCGGGCCCTGGTGGAGCCGGCCTTCTGGCTCGGCCAGCCCCGCACCTCGCCTGCCTCCTTCTTCGACTACTTCGACTCCCTCCTGGGCTGGGAACCCTTCCGCGCCGCCCAGTACGGCATCGCCCACCACTGCACGATCGCCCTCAACCCCAAGGAGGCGAACGACCCGCGCTGCACGCCCGTCCTGGACGCGCTGCCCCGCTACCTCGTGAAGGACAACGTCGTCGCCGTCGGCGAGATCGGCTACGACTCCATGACCCCGGCCGAGGACACCGCGCTCGCCGCCCAGCTCCAACTCGCCGCCGACCACGGCCTGCCCGCCCTCGTGCACACCCCGCACCGCGACAAGCTCGCCGGACTGCGCCGCACCCTCGACGTCGTCCGCGAGTCCGCGCTGCCCGTCGAGCGGGTCCTGATCGACCACCTCAACGAGACCACCGTCAAGGAGGCCAAGGACTCCGGCGCCTGGCTCGGCTTCTCCGTCTACCCCGACACCAAGATGGACGAGGAGCGGATGGTGGAGATCCTGCGCGTGCACGGCCCGGAGAAGGTACTCGTCAACTCCGCCGCCGACTGGGGCAACAGCGACCCGCTCAAGACCCGTCAGGTCGCCGACGCCATGCTCGCCTCCGGCTTCACCGACGACGACGTCGACCGCGTGCTGTGGCGCAACCCCGTCGCGTTCTACGGACTCAGCGAACGCCTGCGCCTCGACGTTCCGGCGGCGGAACCCGCCACCCACGAAGGCAACTCCATCCTGCGCGGCGGTGAGTGACCCATGCGCTTCCGGCACCCCGACGGCTCCACCGTCCACCTCGCGTACTGCACCAACGTGCACCCCGCCGAGACACTCGACGGCGTCCTCGCCCAACTGCGCGACCACTGCGAACCCGTGCGCAAACGCCTCGGCAGGGACCGCCTCGGCATCGGCCTGTGGCTCGCGAAGGACGCGGCCCGCGCCCTGATCACCGACCCCACCGCGTTGCGCGGACTCCGCGCCGAACTCGACCGGCGCGGCCTCGAGGTCGTCACCCTCAACGGCTTCCCCTACGAGGGCTTCGGCGCCGCGGAGGTCAAGTACCGCGTCTACAAGCCGGACTGGGCCGACGAGGAACGCCTCGACCACACCGTCGACCTGGCCCGGCTGCTCGGCGCCCTGCTGCCCGCCGACGCCACCGAAGGCACCGTCTCCACCCTGCCGCTCGCCTGGCGCACCGCCCACGACCCGCAGCGCGCCGAACGGTCCCACGCCGCCCTGCGCACCCTCGCCGAACGCCTCGACACCATCGAGGAGCTGACCGGCCGCTCCATCCGCGTCGGCCTGGAGCCCGAACCCGGCTGCACCGTCGAGACCACCGGCGACGCCATCGGCCCCCTCACCGACATCGCCCGCACCGACCGCGTCGGCCTGTGTCTGGACACCTGCCACCTCGCCACCTCCTTCGAACAACCCGGCGCCGCGCTCGACGCCCTGACCGCCGCCCACATCCCCGTCGTGAAGGCACAGCTCTCCGCCGCCCTCCATGCCGATCACCCCCATCTGCCCGAAGTCCGCTCCGCGCTTGCCGCGTTCGACGAGCCCCGCTTCCTGCACCAGACCCGCGCCCGCGCCGACGGCACCCTGCACGGCGTCGACGACCTCGGCGAGGCCCTGGCGGCCGACGGGCAGGGGCTGCCGCAGGGCGTGCCCTGGCGCGCCCACTTCCACGTCCCGCTGCACGCGGCCCCCGCCGCGCCCCTCACCTCCACGCTCGATGTCCTCAAGGACACGCTGACCCGCCTCGTCGGCGGGGCCCGTCCGCTCACCCGCCACCTGGAGGTCGAGACGTACACCTGGCAGGCGCTGCCGCCGGCGCTGCGCCCGCGCGGACGCCAGCAGTTGGCCGATGGCATCGCGGCGGAACTCGCCCTGGCCCGTGATCTGTTGACCGACCTTGGCCTCAAGGAGCTGCCATGACCTCCGGTGGTTCGTCGGATGCCCGGGGCGGCGCCGTCCCCACGCCACGGGGCTCCGCCCCGGACCCCGCTGCCCAATCGCCGCAGGGGCTTGATGTGCCCGGTCCACCGCACGCCGTCACGCCCCTCCTCGTCCTCGACGTCGTCGGTCTCACCCCCCGTCTCCTCGAACACATGCCGCGCCTCAAGGACCTCGGCCGGAACGGCTCCCGCGCTCCGCTCGGTACCGTGCTGCCCGCCGTCACCTGCGCCGCCCAGTCCACCTTCCTGACCGGGACCATGCCTGCCGAGCACGGCATCGTCGGCAACGGCTGGTACTTCCGCGAACTCGGCGACGTGCTGCTGTGGCGCCAGCACAACGGCCTCGTCGCTGGCGACAAACTCTGGGACGCCGCCCGCCGCACCCACCCCGGCTACACGGTCGCCAATATCTGCTGGTGGTACGCCATGGGCGCCGACACCGACATCACCATCACCCCTCGTCCCGTCTACTACGCCGACGGCCGCAAGGAACCCGACTGCTACACCCGGCCCCCGGCCCTGCACGACGAACTCACCGACAAGCTCGGCACGTTCCCCCTCTTCCACTTCTGGGGCCCCGGCGCCGACCTCGTCTCCAGCCGGTGGATCATCGACGCCACCCGCCACGTCCTGGCCACCCGGAACCCCGACCTGATCCTGAGCTACCTCCCGCACCTCGACTACGACCTGCAGCGCTACGGCCCCGACGACCCGCGCTCCCACCGCGCGGCCGCCGACCTCGACGCCGCCCTCGCCCCGCTCCTGGACGACGCCCTCGCCGAGGGCCGCACCGTCGTCGCCCTGTCCGAGTACGGCATCACCCGCGCCGACCGCCCCGTCCACATCAACCGGGCGCTGCGCCGCGCGGGACTCCTCGAGGTGCACACCCAGGACGGCATGGAGTACCTCGACCCGATGGCCTCCCGCGCCTTCGCCGTCGCGGACCACCAGATCGCGCACATCTACGTACGACGTCCTGAGGACCTCGATGCCACCCGCGCCGCGCTCGCCGATGTGCCCGGGATCGAGCAACTCCTCGACGACGAGGGCAAGAAGGCGCATCAGCTCGACCATCCGCGCTCCGGCGAACTCGTCGCCGTCGCCGAGGCCGACGCCTGGTTCACGTACTACTACTGGCTCGACGACGCCCGCGCGCCCGACTTCGCGCAGCTCGTCGAGATCCACCGCAAACCCGGCTACGACCCGGTCGAACTCTTCATGGACCCCCTCGACCCCTATGTGAAGGTCAAGGCGGCCACCGCCCTCGCCCGCAAGAAGCTCGGCATGCGCTACCGCATGGCGGTCGTCCCGCTCGACGCCTCGCCTATTCGCGGGAGCCACGGACGGCTCCCGGCGAGCGACGAAGAAGGTCCGCTCATCCTGTGCTCCACCCCCCACGTCCTTTCCGGCCGCGTCGCGGCCACCGAAGTGAAAGCCCTCCTCCTTGAACTCGCAGGAGGAGCAGTTACAGAGAGTGAAGCACACGCCACTGACAACGCCCGGGCCCTGAGCCCGGATTCACCGGACCGAAGGAAGACACCGTGACCGAACTTCACCGCACCGCCACCGCCGCCGACGCGGCAGCAGGCCCCGACGAGGCCCTCAGATCCCGCCTCGGCATCAACCGCCGCCGTTTCCTCAGCACCTGCACCGCGGCCGCCGGCGCCGCCATCGCCGCGCCCGTGTTCGGCGCGGCCCCCGCGCTGGCCCAGCCGGCCCCCGCTTCCGCCGCCGGCGGCCTCGGTACCAGGCTGATCCCCGCCGGCAAGCGCGGCATCATCCTCTACACCGTGCGCGACGCCATCGGCCGCGACCCGCTGAGCAGCACCCTGCCCTCCGGTTTCCGTGAGGTGTTCAAGGAGCTGGCCCGCTACGGGTACAAGCAGGTCGAGTTCGCCGGTTACGGACAGCACGCGAACGCGCCCGGCGGCGCGAACCTGGAGTCCGTCGCGGGCGCGAAGCTGCTGCGCTCGTGGCTCGACGAGTACGGCCTGCGCGCCCAGGGCAACCACGGCTTCATCCCGTCGTCCTGGCCGCTCACACAGGCGGACACCGACCAGTTCAAGAAGCACCTGGAGATCGCCAACATCCTCGGCATGGACCACATGGGCACCGGCGGCGACCCCACCGGCAGCTCGTACAAGGCGGACTGGGACGTCGCCGCCGACAAGTGGAACGCGCTGGGGCGGATCGCGGACCGCGCGGGCCTCAAGCTCTACACGCACAACCACGACGCGGCGTACGGGTTCCTGATCGACGGCGGCCCGCTCGACGACCAGGGCAGGCCCACCCGCAGTTCCGGCATCCGCAAGCTGGAGTACTTCCTGCGGGTCAGCGACCCGAAGACGGTGTGGCTGGAGATGGACATCTTCTGGGCGCACGTGGCCCAGTACAAGTTCCACACCTACACCGCGCACGACGGCTCCACGCGCGAGAAGGTCTTCGACCCGGCCGCCCTGGTCGTCGCGCACAACGCGCGCTACCCGCTCTTCCATGCCAAGGACGGCACCCGCAACGACACCAACGGCATGGGCTACGACATGGTGCCCTTCGGTGAAGGTGTCATCGACTACCGGACGTTCTTCAAGCGGGTCGGCGCCCGCAACTACCACAACCCCATGGTCGAGCAGGACAACGCGCCCAGCGCCACCGTCCCCGGCCAGTCCCTGACCCACGCGCGGATCGGCTACGACAACCTGGCGGCACTCCGCAAGTAGCGCACGCCCACGGGAACAGCGCACACCACATGAGTGGGGCCCGGCCATCAGGCCGGGCCCCACTCAACTGTTACGGACGCACCTTACGTGATCATGTCAACGACACCGCCTTCTCGTTACGCCCCGGCTGCCGCAGCAGCAGGGCCACGAGCGCCGACAGCATGGAGATCCCGCCGGCCAGGGCATACGCGCCGTTGTAGCCCCAGGCGCCGACCACCATCGAGCCGAGACCGCCGCCGAACAGGCCGCTGATGAGCTTGCCGCTGTACACCAGGCCGTAGTTGGTGGCGTTGAAGTTCTCCCCGAAGTAGTCCGGGGTCAGCGCCGCGAACATCGGGTAGAACGCGCCGCCACCGAAGCCGGACAGGAACGCGAAGACCAGGAACAGCCACTCGCTGCGGATGTCGCCCGCCCAGATGATGCCGAACTGGGCGAGGCCCAGGACGACGATCACGAGGATCAGGCTCGCCTTGCGGCCCCACAGGTCGGACATCCAGCCGACCACGGCCCGGCCGACACCGTTGATGACCGCCATGACACCCATCGACGAGGCGGCGACCAGCGGACCGAAGCCGACCTCCTTGGCGAAGTCGACCTGGAAGGAGATGCCGAAGATCGACACACCTGCCGTCAGGACCAGGCTCAGCCACATCAGCGGCAGCTGGCCCGTCTTGATGGCCTCCATGGGGGTGAACTGGCGTACCGCGGGCGGGTTCTTGGCGAGAGCGCGCTCGCTCTTGCCCGAGCCCGACGTGGCGAGCGGGTCGACCTCCGAGGGCCACCAGTTCTTCGGCGGGTCCCGGAAGAAGAACGCACACACCAGCACGACGACCAGCACATAGGCGCCGATCATGTCGAGCACCCGGTGGTAGTTCGAGGTGTCGAAGGCGTAGTTGAAGATGAAGATGAACGGAAGCGAGCCGTAGGCGAAGCCTCCGTTGACGAAACCTGTCCTGCCGCCTTTGCGTTCGGGGTACCACTTGCCGACCATGTTGATGCAGGTCGCGTACACGAACCCGGAGCCGAGTCCGCCGATCACGCCGAATCCGACGATGGCCAGCCACACGTTGTGCAGGTGTGACAGGGCCAGGAAGCCGATCATGCACAGGAAGGCGCCCACGTACATGGCGCGGCGGGCCGGCATGATGCCCTTCTCCCGCAGCCAGCCGGCCGGGAACGCCACACCCGCCTGGAAGAACACCCAGACACTCAGGATCCAGAAGGTGTTGGACTGCGTCCAGCCGTGCGCCGAGGACAACGTGTCCTCGGCGGACCCGTAGGCGTACTCGGACACACTGATGGCCATCATCGCGACCCATGGCAGATACACCATGAACTTGCGGGAGTGGCCGAGGATGTCCCGGTCGGTCTCGCCCACGCGATAGATCCGGCCGTGGTCGTCGGTTATTTCTCGGTACCGGCTCCCCGTAGCCGGTGCCGTATTGCTAGCGGAGACAGGTTCCGCCGTCATATCAAGCCATCTCCTCACCAAGGGGGTGTGGGTTGGGGTGGACCCCACGCTTCTTGGGCCTACCGGGCGGAGACAGGAACAGAGCCACGAAGCCGGCGAAGAACGAGATGCAGCCGGCCAGGATGAAGGCCCCGGAGTGTCCCCAGGCGCCGACGACGACGGACCCCATGCCCGCGCCGAGCCCCGAGACGAGCTTGGAGCTGTAGACCATGCCGTAGTTGGTGGCGTTGTTGTTCTCACCGAAGTAGTCCGCGGTCAGGGCCGCGAACATCGGGAAGATCGCGCCACCGCCGAACCCGGAGATCGCGGAGAAGATCAGGAACATCGCGAGGAGCTGCTCCGAGGCCGACCAGATGATGCCGAACTGGGCGAGGCCCAGGATCACGCAGACCGCCAGCAGACACTGCTTGCGGCCGTACCGGTCGGACAGCCAGCCGATGACACCACGACCGGTGCCGTTGACGACCGCCTTGAGTGACATCGCGGTGGCCACGATCCCGCCCGCGAATCCCGCTTCCTTGCCGATGTCGACCTGGAAGGCGATGCCGAAGATGTTCACACCCGACGTACAGGCCAGGCAGAACCACATCAGCGCGACCCGGCCCGTCTTCCATGCCTCCATGGGGGTGTACTGCTTGACGGCCGGCGGGTTCTTCTCCAGGGACCTGCGCGCACGCGGGTCCTCCGGAGGGTTGAGCGGGTCGATGTTCGCCGGCCACCAGTTCTTCGGCGGGTCCTTGAAGAAGGAGCCCGCGACGGCCACCATCGCGGCGAGCAGGACACCCACCGAGACCAGCACCCAGCGGAAGTTGGTCAGGTCCATGAACCCGGTGAACAGGAACACGAACGGCACGGACCCGTAGGCGAAACCGCCGTTGACGAATCCGGTCTTGCCGCCCCTGCGCTCCGGGTACCACTTGCCGACCATGTTGACGCAGGTCGCGTACACCATGCCGGCGCCCATACCGCTGAAGACACTGAAGCCGATGTAGGCGACGATGACGTGCGGTGCGAAGGCCAGCGACAGATAGCCGAGGAAGGTGCCCGCGGCGCCGAGCATCATGGCCCAGCGGGCCGGAAGTTTGCCGCTCTCGCGGAGCCTGCCCGCGGGCATGGCCACGGCCGCCTGGAAGAACACCCAGACGGTCATCATCCAGAAGATGTGTCCGCTGTTCCAGTGGTGCGCGGTGTGCAGGGTGTCCTCGGCGGACGCGAACGCGTACTCCGCGGACGAGATGCCCATCATGCCCACCCAGGGCAGGATGACCATCCACTTGCGTCCGCGACCCATGATGTCGATGTCGCTCTCGCCAACCCGGTACATCCGGCCGTTGGCGTCCGTCACCTCCCTGTAGGGGACGGAACTCGGCAGATCGGTTGTTGTCATGTCGATCGTTTCCCTTGCGTCGAAAGATCTGGGCAGCGCCCCCTGTCCAAATTTCTTTCGTGTGCGCACGGGGCCTGGGCCCGGCCGGCGCGCACCGCCGACCGGACCCGCCGGTCGGCTACGTCATCGACCGCCCCCCAACTTCCCTGCCGCGCGGGCCCACTTGTACTTCGCGCCGAGCACCGCGACGGGCTTCTCGGTCGTGTACGGGTACGCGACCACGCCCCGGTCGAAGAGGTACTGGCACGCCTCCTCGACCTCGACGTCGCCGGCCAGCGAGGCCACCACGGGCTTCTCGATGCCGCGCTCCCGGAACTCCTGGACGACGCGCGCCGTCACCTCCGCGAACACCATGGGCGGGGTGACGATGGTGTGCCAGTAGCCGAGCACCAGCGAATGGATCCGCGGGTCCTCGAGGCCGAGCCTGATCGTCGCCTCGTACGTCGACGGGGGCTCGCCGCCCGTGATGTCGACGGGGTTGCCCGCGGCGCCGAACGGCGGGATGAACTTCCGGAAGGCCTCGTCCAGGTCGGCCGGGATCTCCATCAGTTCGAGCCCGTTGTCCATCACGGCGTCCGAGAGCAGCACTCCCGAGCCACCGGCCCCCGTGATGATCACGACGTTGTCGCCCTTGGGGGTCGGCAGCACCGGCAGCGCCCGCGCGTACTCCAGCATGTCGTTGAGGCCGGGCGCCCTGATGACACCGGCCTGCTTGAGGATGTCGTCGTACACGGCATCGTCGCCCGCGAGCGCGCCCGTGTGCGATCCGGCCGCCTTGGCGCCCGCCGCCGTACGGCCCGCCTTCAGGACGACGACCGGCTTCTTCGGCACGGTCTCGCGCGCGGCCTGCACGAAGGCCCGCCCGTCCTTGAGGTCCTCCAGGTGCATCGCGATGCAGTCGGTGTTGGGGTCCTCGCCGAACCAGGTGAGCAGGTCGTCCTCGTCGAGGTCCGACTTGTTGCCGAGTCCGACGATCGCCGAGACACCCGTCTTGGTGGTGCGCGCGAAGCCCAGGATGGCCATGCCGATGCCACCGGACTGACTGGTGAGCGCGACGCCGCCCTTCACGTCGTACGGCGTGCAGAACGTGGCGCACAGGTCCTGCCACGTCGAGTAGTAGCCGTAGATGTTCGGGCCGAGCAGGCGGGTGCCGTAGCGCTCGGCGATGGCCACGATCTCGTCCTGGAGCTCCTGTTCGCCGGTCTCGGCGAAGCCGGAGGGGATGAGGACCGCGTTGGGGATGCCCTTGCGGCCGACCTCCTCCAGGGCCGATGCCACGAACTTCGCGGGGATCGCGAAGACCGCCACGTCCACGTCGCCGGGGACGTCCGTGACACTCTTGTACGCCTTGCGGCCGAGGATGTCGTCGGCCTTCGGGTTCACCGGGTGGATCTCGCCGGAGAAGCCGCCGTCGATGAGGTTGCGCATCACCGAGTTGCCGATCTTGCCCTGCTCGTTCGAGGCGCCGATCACGGTGATGGAGGAGGGCTGCATCAGCCGCCGCATCGAGGTGAGGATCTCCTCGCGGCTGTAGGTGCGCCGCTGCTTCTGCTCGCCCTCGGCGAGGATGACGCGGATGTCGGCGGCGAGCGCGCCCTTCGGGGTGGCGATCACCGGGTTGAGGTCGACCTCGGCTATCTCCGGGAACTCCGTGACCAGTTGGGACACCCGGCGGATCTGCTCGGCCAGTGCCTCCCGGTCGACGCCCTTGGCGCCGCGCACACCGCGCAGCACCTCCGCCGCCTTGATCGAGTCGAGCATGTCGAGGGACTCGTCCTCCGACACCGGCGCGAGCCGGAAGGTGACATCCTTGAGTACCTCGACGAGTACGCCGCCGAGCCCGAAGGCGACGACCTTGCCGAAGGTCGGGTCGGTGACGGACCCGACGATGACCTCCTGGGTGTCGGGCCCGGTGGGCAGCAGTTCCTGGACCTGGATTCCGGTGATGTGCGCGGTGGAGTCGTAGGCGTGCGCGTTGTCGACGATGCGCTGGTAGGCCTCCCGTACGGCGGCCTCGCCCTCCACACCGACGACGACGCCGCCGGCGTCGGTCTTGTGCAGGATGTCGGGCGAGACGATCTTGAGCACCACGGGTCCGCCGAAGCGGGCCGCGGCCGCCACCGCCTGGTCGGCATCGGTCGCGAGCTCCTCGCCGGGGACGGCGATGCCGTACGCGTCGGCGATCACCTTTCCCTCGGGCGCGGTGAGCGCTGTACGTCCCTCGGCCCGTACGGTGTCGAGCAGCGCCCGTACCTTGAGCTCACGTTCCTCGGCCATCAATCAGATCACTCCGTTCGACTTGAGCAGACGCAACTCTTCGTCCCCGAGGCCGAGTTCACCGATGAAGACCTCCGCGTTGTGCTCGCCGAGCAGCGGGGAGGAGGTGACGTCGACGGGGGAGTCGGAGAGCTTGAGAGGGGAACCGACGGTCTTGAAGGAGCCGCGCCCCGGGTGCGGCACTTCGACGACCATGTCGTTGGCGACCAGCGACTCGTCCTCGATGATCTCCTTGGTGGAGAGGATCGGGCCGCAGGGGATGTTGTGGGCGTTGAGCTTGTCCAGGACCTCCCACTTGGGGAGCGTCGAGGACCACTCCTCGATGAGCTGGAACATCTTGTTGAGCTTCGGAAGCCGCGCCTCGGGCGTGGCCCAGTCGGCGTCCTCGGCGAGTTCGGGCCGTCCGATCAGCTCGGTCAGCGGCTTCCAGCCGACGGGCTGGACGATGACGTAGACGTAGTCGTTGGGGCCGCCGGGTGCGCACTTGACGGCCCAGCCGGGCTGTCCGCCGCCGGAGGCGTTGCCGGAGCGGGGGACCTCGTCGCCGAAGTCCTCGTTCGGGTACTCGGCCAACGGGCCGTGGGTCAGGCGCTGTTGGTCGCGCAGCTTGACGCGGCACAGGTTGAGGACCGCGTGCTGCATGGCGACGTTCACGCGCTGCCCGCGTCCGGTGTTCTCGCGCTGGAACAGGGCGGCCAGGATGCCGGCGACCGTGTGGATGCCGGTGCCCGAGTCGCCGATCTGCGCGCCGGTCGCGAGGGGCGGTCCGTCCTCGAAGCCGGTGGTCGACATGGAGCCGCCCATGGCCTGGGCGACCACCTCGTACGCCTTGAAGTTGGTGTACGGGCCCTCGCCGAAGCCCTTGATGGAGGCGTAGATGATTCGGGGGTTGATCTCCTGGATGCGGTCCCAGGTGAAGCCCATCCGGTCGACGGCGCCGGGGCCGAAGTTCTCCACCAGCACGTCGGAGCGGCGGATCAGTTCGGTCAGCAGCTCCTTGCCGCGCTCCGTCTTGGTGTTCAGGGTGATGCTCCGCTTGTTGCAGTTGAGCATCGTGAAGTAGAGGGAGTCGACGTCCGGGATGTCACGCAGCTGCTTGCGTGTGATGTCACCGGTCGGCGCCTCCAGTTTGACGACGTCCGCACCCAGCCACGCCAGCATCTGCGTGGCGGATGGGCCTGACTGGACATGGGTCATGTCCAGGACGCGCACACCCTCGAGTGCCTTGGTCACGAACGACTCACCTCGCTACTGGTCCACGGTCGGTCCACCGTCGGCTCGTACATTGCATACAGTCGCCGAATACTGTATGAAAACTGGTATCCCGCATTGCGCGGATGGTGTCCAGGGGGCGTGCAGCACTTTTCCTTTCCGTAGCCGAATCAAGGGCTGAAGCAGGAACCCAGACAGGAGCCGCAAATGGACCTGTACGAACACCAGGCGAGGGACCTGTTCGCGGAGCACGGCATCCCCGTTCCGCGGGCCGAGGTCACCGAATCCGCCAAGGAGGCCCGCGAGTTCGCGCGTCGGCTCGGTGGCCGCGTCGTCGTCAAGGCGCAGGTCAAGACGGGCGGCCGGGGCAAGGCGGGCGGCGTCAAGCTCGCCGCCGACCCGGCCGCCGCCGAGCTGACGGCGCGCCAGATCCTCGGCATGGACATCAAGGGCCACACCGTACGAAGGGTGATGCTGGCCCAACCCGTCGACATCGACCGCGAGTTCTACGTCTCCTACGTCCTCGACCGCGCGGCCGGCACGTTCCTCGCCATCGCCTCCGCCGAGGGCGGCATGGAGATCGAGGAGGTCGCCGCCACCCGGCCCGAGGCCGTGGCCCGGATCCCCATCGACCCGGCCGTCGGTGTCACCTCCGCCGTCGCGGCGCGCATCGCCGAGGCCGCGGGCCTTCCGCCGCAGACCGTCGACGTCCTCGTACGCCTGTGGGACGTCCTGACCCGCGAGGACGCGCTGCTCGTCGAGGTGAACCCGCTCGTGCGCACCGCACAGGGGCAGATCCTCGCGCTCGACGGCAAGGTGACCCTCGACGACAACGCCCGCTTCCGCAACGCCCGTTGGGGCGAGAGCCCGGAATCCGAGCACGACGAGCCCCTGGAGGCACAGGCCGCGGCCAAGGGGCTCAACTATGTGAAGCTCGACGGCGAGGTCGGCATCATCGGCAACGGCGCCGGGCTCGTCATGTCCACCCTGGACGTGGTCGCGGGCTGCGGCGCGAAGCCCGCCAACTTCCTCGACATCGGCGGCGGCGCCTCCGCCCAGATCATGGCGGACGGCCTCGACGTCATCCTCTCCGACCCGGCCGTGAAGTCCGTCTTCGTCAACGTCTTCGGCGGCATCACCGCCTGCGACGCGGTCGCCGACGGCATCGTCCAGGCCCTGGAACACGTCCAGCTGACCAAGCCGCTCGTCGTCCGCCTCGACGGCAACAACGCCGCGCGCGGCCGGGCCATCCTCGAGGAGCGCGCGCACCCGCTGGTCGAGCAGGCCACCACCATGGACGGCGCCGCACGCCAGGCCGCCGAACTCGCCCTCGCCCCCAACCCCCTCTAAGGAGGCCGGACATGGCCATCTACCTGACCCAGGAGAGCAAGGTCCTCGTCCAGGGCATGACCGGCGCCGAGGGCACCAAGCACACCCGCCGCATGCTCCAGGCGGGCACGAACATCGTCGGCGGCGTCAACCCCCGCAAGGCCGGCAGCAGCGTCGACCTCGAAGGGCGCGACGTCCCGGTCTTCGGTACCGTCGCCGAGGGCATGGCGGCCACCGGAGCCGACGTCACCGTCGTCTTCGTGCCGCCGGCCTTCGCCAAGGACGCCGTCATCGAGGCGGCCGACGCGGGCATCCCCCTTGCGGTCGTCATCACGGAGGGCATCCCGGTGCACGACGCCGTCGCCTTCCAGGCGCACGCGAAGCGGCAGGGCACCCGGGTCATCGGGCCCAACTGCCCGGGCCTCATCTCGCCCGGCGCCTCGAACGCGGGCATCATCCCGGCCGACATCACCAAGCCGGGCCGGATCGGACTCGTCTCCAAGTCCGGCACCCTCACCTACCAACTCATGTACGAGCTGCGCGACATCGGCTTCTCGACGTGTGTGGGCATCGGCGGCGACCCCGTCGTCGGCACCACGCACATCGACTGCCTCGAAGCGTTCGAGGCCGACCCCGAGACCGAACTCATCGTGCTCATCGGGGAGATCGGCGGCGACGCCGAGGAACGCGCCGCGGCGCACATTCGCGAGCACGTCACCAAGCCCGTCGTCGGCTACATCGCCGGATTCACCGCGCCCGAGGGCAAGACGATGGGCCACGCCGGCGCCATCGTCTCCGGCTCATCGGGCACGGCCGCGGCCAAGAAGGAGGCCCTCGAAGCGGCCGGTGTCCGCGTCGGTGCCACGCCGACGGAGACGGCGCGGCTCGTCCTGGACCGCCTCGCGGACGGGCAGTGACGCTTCTCATAGGCGCCAACTAGCCATCCCTGTACGCCAATTGGCATACGGGAGGTGTCCGCCGGGCACCTCCCGTCCACAGCACCACCAGCCATCAAGTACCCCGCCCCGACTGTGCACCGTGAGCGGAGAGAAAACACCATGGCAATCACCCTCAAGTCCGGCACCTCCTGGGCCGACGCCTGGCAGCGCTGCCTCGCCGTCGCCCCCGAGGCCTTCCGCGACGACCGCGTCCTCAATCTGTGGAACGGCGCCTGGCAGGCCGACGGCCGCGCCCTGCCCGCCACCAGCCCCGTCGACGGCAGCCCCATCGCGGGCCCGCCGCGCCTCGACGCCGACACCGCCCACCAGGCCGTGCGCGCCTCCCTCGACCAGCACCGCGCCTGGCGGCACGTCCCGCTGCCCGAGCGGCGCGCCCGCGTCGCCGCGACCCTCGACGCCCTCACCCAGCACCGCGAACTCCTCGCCCTGCTCCTCGTCTGGGAGATCGGCAAGCCGTGGCGGCTCGCGCAGGCCGACGTGGACCGCGCCATCGACGGCGTGCGCTGGTACGTCGACGGCATCGACGACATCCTCGGCGAGCGCACGCCGCTGCCCGGGCCCGTGTCGAACATCGCGAGCTGGAACTACCCGATGAGCGTGCTCGTCCACGCCATGCTGGTCCAGGCCCTTGCCGGCAACGCGGTCATCGCCAAGACACCCACCGACGGCGGTGTCTCGTGCCTGACCCTCGCCTGCGCGCTCGCCGCCCGCGAAGGCATCCCGGTCACGCTCGTCAGCGGCAGCGGCGGCCAGCTCTCCGAGGCGCTGGTGCGGGCGCCGGAGATCGGCTGCGTGTCCTTCGTCGGCGGCCGGGACACCGGTGCCGCCGTCGCCACGGACGTCGCCGACCTCGGCAAGCGGCACATCCTGGAGCAGGAGGGCCTCAACACCTGGGGCATCTGGAACTTCACCGACTGGGACAAGCTGACGGCCGCGATCCCCAAGCTCTTCGACTACGGCAAGCAGCGCTGCACCGCCTACCCGCGGTTCGTCGTGCAGCGCGAGGCCTTCGACGACTTCCTCGCCGCGTACCTGCCCGCCGTCCGCACCCTGCGCGTCGGCCACCCGCTGGCCGTCGAGCAGCCCGACGACCCGTACCCGGCGCTCGACTTCGGCCCGCTGATCAACGCGGCGAAGGCCAAGGAGCTGCACGACCAGGTCGCGGAGGCCATCGACCGCGGGGCCGTCCCGCTGCACCGCGGCGCCCCCGACCCGGCGCTGTTCCTGCCGGGCCAGGACACCAGCGCGTACGTGCACCCGGTCACGCTGCTCGGGCCGCCGCCGTCCTCGCCGCTGCACCACGCCGAGCCGTTCGGCCCGGTCGACACCCTCGTGCTCGTCGACACCGAGGCGGAGCTCCTCGCGGCGATGAACGCATCCAACGGCGCGCTTGTCGCCACCCTGTCCACCGACGACGAGGCGACGTACGAGCGGCTCGCGCCGCAGATCCGCGCGTTCAAGGTCGGCCACGGCAAGCCGCGTTCGCGCGGGGATCGTGACGAGCTGTTCGGCGGGTTCGGGGCGTCGTGGCGCGGCGCCTTCGTGGGCGGCGAACTCCTGGTCCGCGCGGTGACCGAAGGGCCGGCGGGGGAGCGGCTTCCGGGCAACTTCCCCGAGTACCAGCTGATGCCCTGACGCAGCTGCGGCGGGGTCCCGCGCGGCGCAGGGGGCGCTCCCCGCCGCACGTGAACCCCGCCGCCGTGCCGCGGGGCGAGTTCTCGCCCGCCCCGCGCACACGATGTGTCGACGGGATATTGTGTACAGGCTGGGATTGCCCTCGGCAAGAACTACGACAATCCCCATGCGGGAAGCGTGGGTTGGGATGCCGTGGACGCAGGACGGAAGGGGCCTCGATGTTGCCGACCGCAGGACTGCCGCAAGGTGCCGTGCCCAAGCTGGATCGACCCGGACCGCTGCGCGAGCGGGTCTACGGCGCGCTCCTCGAACTCATCATCAATCGCACGCTGCCGCCGGGCGCCCATCTCGTCGAGACCGAACTCGCGGCGCAGCTCGGGGTGTCGAGACAGCCCGTGCGCGAGGCGCTGCAGCGGCTCAGCACTGAGGGGTGGGTCGATCTGCGGCCGGCGCAGGGCGCGTTCGTGCACGAGCCGACCGAGGACGAGGCGGACCAGCTCCTGACGGTGCGCCAGCTCCTGGAGACCGAGGCGGTCCGGCTCGCCGCGGGGAAGGCCGACGCCGTCGCCGTCGCGGCCTTGGAGGAACTGTGCGAGGCGGGGGAGCGGGCGGTCGCGGCGGACGACGTGGAGGCGGCGGTGGCGCTCAACGCGCAACTGCACGGCGCCGTCATGGAGTTGGCGGCCAACGAGGTCCTCGCTGAGCTGGCCGCACAGGTCGACCGCCGGGTGCGCTGGTACTACACGCCGGTGGCGCGGCAGCGCGGGCACCAGTCCTGGGCGGAGCACCGCGAGCTGATCGCGGCGCTGGCGGACCGGGACGAGGTCCGCGCGGCCGAGGTCATGCGCGCGCACACCGAGCACACGCGTAAGTCGTACCACCAGCGCGCGCGGTAGCGGACCGTGCGGCCGAGGCAGGGGAATGCCGCCGCTGAGGATTGCATACAGTCGACGGATACTGTATGAACATTGGTATGTGCCGCTCTTCCAACTCCCAACGCGCAAGCGAGAGGTGGGGTGTCGATCATGACCAAGGCTCTTGAGGGCGTGCGTGTCCTCGACATGACGCACGTTCAGTCGGGCCCGTCCGCGACCCAGTTGCTGGCGTGGCTGGGTGCGGACGTCGTCAAACTGGAGGCGCCGACCGGTGACATCACGCGCAAGCAGCTGCGCGATGTCCCGGACGTCGACTCCCTGTACTTCACGATGCTCAACTCCAACAAGCGGAGCATCACCCTCAACACCAAGAGCGACCGCGGCAAGGAGATACTCACGGAGCTGATCCGCCGCTCGGACGTCATGGTCGAGAACTTCGGCCCGGGCGCGGTGGACCGGATGGGCTTCACCTGGGACCGCATCCAGGAGATCAACCCCCGCATCATCTACGCCTCCATCAAGGGCTTCGGCGAGGGCCCGTACACCAACTTCAAGGCGTACGAGGTCGTCGCCCAGGCCATGGGCGGCTCGATGGCCACCACGGGCTTCGAGGACGGTCCGCCGACGGCCACGGGCGCGCAGATCGGTGACTCGGGCACCGGCATCCACACCGTCGCCGGCATCCTGGCCGCCCTGTTCCAGCGCGAGAACACCGGACGCGGGCAGCGCGTGAACGTCGCCATGCAACACGCGGTGCTGAACCTGTGCCGTGTCAAGCTGCGTGACCAACAGCGCCTGACGCACGGCCCGTTGGCGGAGTACCCGAACGAGGACTTCGGCGACGAGGTGCCCCGTTCCGGCAACGCCTCCGGCGGCGGGCAGCCGGGCTGGGCCGTCAAGTGCGCGCCCGGCGGCCCCAACGACTACGTCTACGTCATCGTCCAGCCCGTCGGCTGGAAGCCGATAGCCGAGCTGATCGGCAGGCCGGAGATGGCGGACGACCCGGAGTGGTCGACGCCCGAGGCGCGACTGCCGAAGCTCAACAAGATGTTCCAGCTCATCGAGGAGTGGTCGTCCACGCTCCCCAAGTGGGAGGTCCTGGACAAGCTCAACGCCCACAACATCCCCTGCGGCCCGATCCTCTCCACCAAGGAGATCATCGAGGACGAGTCGCTGGTCGCCAACGACATGGTCGTCGAAGTCGAGCACCCCGGACGCGGCTCGTACACGACGGTCGGCAACCCGCTCAAGCTCTCCGACTCGCCGACCACCATCTCCGGCTCCCCGCTCCTCGGCGAGCACAACACCGCCATCTACGCCGATGAACTCGGCCTGGATCCAGCCGAGTTGGCGCAGCTCGCCGAGCAGGGCGTCATCTGAGATGGACGGCACCGTGGTCGATCGCCTCGTCGAGGCGAACGGACGGTACGCCGCCGCGTTCAGCGATCCCGGCATGGACGCCCGACCGGTCCTGGAGGTGGCCGTCGTCGCCTGCATGGACGCCAGGATCGACCTGCACGCGGCGCTCGGCCTGGAGCTCGGAGACTGTCACACCGTCCGCAACGCGGGCGGTGTGGTCACCGACGACACCATCCGCTCGCTGGTCATCAGTCAGCGGGCGCTCGGCACCCGCAGCGTCGTGCTGATCCATCACACGGGCTGCGGGCTCGAGTCCCTGACCGAGGAGTTCCGGCACGAGCTGGAGCGCGAGGTGGGTCAGCGGCCCACGTGGGCGGTGGAGGGCTTCACCGACGTCGACCAGGACGTGCGCCAGTCCCTGCGGAAGGTGCGCACGTCGCCGTTCCTGCCGCACACCGACGACGTGCGCGGCTTCGTCTTCGACGTGCGGACGGGGCGGTTGCGGGAGATCACCGCGTAACCCGCCCCGCCCCGCCCCGCACGCTCGGCCGGACTGCCGCGGCCGGCCCGGTGCGTCAGCCGCCCGGGCCGGCCGCGGCCTCGATCTGCGCGCAGTAGAAGTCGGTGGTGTTCTGCGTGTGCCGCCGCATCAGCGCCTCGGCGCGGTCGGGGTCGCCCGCCGCGATCGCCTTGATGATCAGGGCGTGCTCGTTCCAGGCGTCGTTGCCGCGGGGCTTGGCGATGGGTGTGTAGTACCAGCGCACCCGCTGGTCGACCTGGGGGATCAGCTCGCCGAGCACCGCGTTGCGGGACAGCGTGGTGATGTGGGAGTGCAGCGCGGCGTTCGCCTCGACGATGCCCCGTGCGTCCTGGGCCGCGAGCGCCTCGAGGCCCGCCTGCTGCAACTCCCACAGGTGGGCAACGTCCTCCGCCGTCGCGTGCTGGGCCGCGCCGCGGGCCGAGTAGGTCTCCAACACCGCACGCACGCCGAGCAGTTGGGCGCACTCCTCGACGGTGGGGGAGTGCACGAACGCGCCCTGGGCGGGGCGCAGGTCGACCCAGCCGGAGGTCTGGAGCCGCTGCAGCGCCTCGCGCACCGGCTGCCGGCTGACCCCCAGGTGCCCGGCGAGGTCGGCCTCGACAAGGTGCTGGCCGGGCCGGAGCGTGCCATTGATGATCATCTCGACGAGGGTGTCGTGGACGGCCTGCCGCAGCGGTACGGGCCGGCTGATCGGGCCGCGGGTGGCCACGGCTGGTAGCTCGGGCATGGCTGAGCCCTCCCTTGTTCGTCCGCTGACGCGACGCCAGAGGCGCTGGGATACTGACTTTAGTATGCAATAGACAGTTTGTAACTCGCCCTGTGCGTACGGGAGTTGAAGTTCCGCCACAACTTTGCCGCGCACGCCTCTGGCCCTCCAAGGGTGCGGCGGAATACTGTATGCAATTACTGCGCCGCATCGCGGCCGCTCACATATCGCTGACGAGGGGGTCGCCCCGTGTCGTACCGCACCGCACTCACCCACGTCCTGACCGGCGCCGTCGCATCCGGTGGCGAACCGGCCCGCACGCACGGCAGATTTCCCCGGTCCGGTGTCACCGCGCTCGGCCGCGCGGGTCTCCTCGGCCTCACCGTCGCCCCCGAACTCGGCGGCGGAGGGCGGGGGTTGGCCGAGGCCGTCGACGTCGTGGCGCGCGTCGCACACGTCTGCCCGGCCGCCGCCGCCGTACTGCGCTCGCACTACGCGGCGGTCGCCGTCGTCGAGGCCCACGGCGGCACCTGGCTGCGCGCCGAGATCGCCGCAGGGCGCCATCTGTGCTCGCTCGCCCTGGAGGAGGACGGGCCGCAGTCCCCGGCGCGCCGCACCGGCGACGTCGTCACCCTGTGCGGCCGCAAGCGCGATGTGGTGGCCGCGGGCGAGGCCGACAGCTACCTCTGGTCGAGCGGGACGGCCGGGTCCGGGGCGGGAGGGCGCAGCCTGTGGCTGGTCCCGGCCCACGCCCCCGACCTGTACGTGCCGGCCCGGGCGACGGGCCCGGGCCCGAGCGGCAGCGCGACCTCGACGGTCTGCGCCGACCCCGTGCGCGTACCCGCGTCGGCCCTGCTCGGGCAGGACGGGGACGGCGAGCGGCTGGTGCGGGACCTCGTGCTGCCGTGGCTGACCGAGCTGGGCGCCGCGGCGGATGTCGCGGCGGACGCGGGATCCGTGCTCGTGGCCTCGTGAACACCGGCCCGGTGTACGGAAGTCGGCCGATCGACTCCGCTCGATTTCGTCCCGCTTCTTTACACCGGGCTTCTGTATACAGAAGTCTGTATGGGGTAGTGCTGGGGTCTCCTGCACCCGCGCCGGAGGCCCGCATGACGGAAGGCGGAGCGATCATGACGACCAGCGGGACGGACGTGTCGGTCGAGAGCGTGGTCAGGAGGGCGGCCGCCGCGCACCGTGGCGAGCGCGGCGCGCTGCTGCCCGTACTCCACGCCGTGCAGGCCGAGTTGGGGTGCGTACCGCAGGAGGCGATCCCCGTCCTCGCCGACGAGTTCAACCTCTCGCGGGCCGATGTGCACGGAGTGGTGACCTTCTACCACGACTTCCGCCGCGAGCCCGCGGGCCGCTCCACCGTCCGCGTCTGCCGCGCCGAGGCCTGCCAGGCCCTGGGCGCCGACGGCCTGTTGCGGCACGTACGGGAGTCGGGCCTGGAGCTCGGCGACACGAGCGCCGACGGCCGTGTCACCGTCGAGCAGGTCTTCTGCCTCGGCAACTGCGCGCTCGGCCCCTCGGTCGAGGCGAACGGTCGGCTGTACGGGCGCGTGACCCCGGACCGGCTCGGCGCGATCCTCAACGGGACGGTGTGAGAGGTGACTTCCGACAACATGGCGACCGTGTACGTACCGCGCGACGCGGCGGCCCGCTCCGTGGGCGCCGACGAGGTCGCGCAGGCGTTCCAACTGGCAGCGATCGAGGCCGGGTTGGGGGTGGACGTGGTCCGCAACGGCTCGCGCGGACTGCTCTGGCTCGAACCCCTCGTCGAGGTCGTGACCCCCGAGGGCCGCGTCGCCTACGGCCCCGTCACCCCTGACGACGTACCCGGCCTGCTGGCCGCCGGAATGCTCGACGGCGCCGAGCATCCGCTCCGCCTCGGCCCGGTCGACCAACTCCCGTGGCTGCAACGGCAGAACCGGGTCACCTTCGCCCGCGTCGGCGTCACCGACCCGCTCTCGCCCGAGGACTACGAGGCCCACGGCGGCCTGCGCGGGCTGCGCGCGGCGCTGGAGATGACGCCCGCCGACGTCGTCACCGAGGTCACCGACTCCGGCCTGCGCGGGCGCGGCGGCGCGGGCTTCCCCGCGGGCATCAAGTGGAAGACGGTCCTCGACTGCGAGAGCGGGCCCGACGACACCAAGTTCATCTGCTGCAACGCCGACGAGGGCGACAGCGGCACCTTCGCCGACCGCATGGTCATGGAGGGCGATCCGTTCCTCCTCATCGAGGGCATGACGATCGCCGCCCACGCCGTCGGCGCGAGCGAGGGCTACCTCTACATCCGCTCCGAATACCCCGACGCCATCGCCACCATGGGTGCCGCGATCGACATCGCGCGCGGCCGCGGCTGGCTCGGCGCGGGCATCCTCGGCTCGTCGCTCGACTTCGACCTGCACATCCGCGTCGGCGCGGGCGCGTACATCTGCGGCGAGGAGACCTCCATGCTGGAGAGCCTGGAGGGCAAGCGCGGCATGGTCCGCGCGAAACCGCCGATCCCCGCGATCGAGGGCCTGTTCGGCAAGCCGACCGTGGTGAACAACGTCCTCACGCTCACCACCGTCCCCGTCGTCCTCGCCGACGGCGCCAAGGCCTACCAGGACCTCGGCGTCGGCCGCTCCCGCGGCACCCAGGTCTTCCAGCTCGGCGGCAACATCAAGCGCGGCGGCATCGTCGAGACCGCCTTCGGCATCACCCTGCGCGAGCTGATCGAGGACTACGGCGGGGGGACCCTGAGCGGCCGCCCCGCGCGGGCCGTGCAGGTCGGCGGACCGCTCGGCGCGTATCTGCCGGAGGCGCAATTCGACCTGCCGATGGACTACGAGGCGCTCGCCGAGGCCGGGGCGATGCTCGGGCACGGCGGCATCGTCGTCTTCGACGACACCGTCGACATGGCGGCGCAGGCCCGCTTCGCGATGGAGTTCTGCGCCGAGGAGTCCTGCGGCAAGTGCACGCCCTGCCGCGTCGGTTCGGTGCGCGGCGTCGAGGTCATCGACCGCATCGTCGCCGGTGAGCAGCGGGACGAGAATCTCGCGCTGCTCGAGGACCTGTGCGAGCTGATGACCGATGGTTCACTGTGTGCCATGGGCGGTCTGACCCCGATGCCCGTACGCAGCGCGCTCGCGCACTTCGCCGACGACTTCGTCGACCGCGGCGACCGTCGGCTCCTGAACATCCACCCCGTACAGCCGGGAAGCACTCGGACGGAGGGCCAGGCATGACACTCATGAAGGAACCCGACTTCGGCACTCCACAGCGCCCCGGAGCCGCGACGGTCTCGGTGGAGATCGACGGCCAGCAGGTGACGGTCCCGGAGGGCACGTCCGTGATGCGGGCGGCCGCCGAGGCCGGCATCGACGTACCGAAGCTGTGCGCGACCGACAGCCTGGAGGCGTTCGGCTCCTGCCGGCTGTGCGTCGTCGAGATCGACGGCCGCCGCGGCACCCCCGCCTCCTGCACGACACCGTGCACGGACGGCATGTCGGTGAAGACCCAGACACCGAAGGTCGAGAAGCTCCGCCAGGGTGTCATGGAGCTGTACATCTCCGACCACCCCCTCGACTGCCTCACCTGCCCCGCCAACGGCGACTGCGAACTGCAGGACATGGCAGGGGTGGTGGGCCTGCGCCAGGTCCGCTACGGCTACGAGGGCGCCAACCACCTCGACGCCGAGAAGGACACCTCCAACCCGTACTTCGACTTCGACCCGTCCAAGTGCATCGCCTGCTCGCGCTGCGTGCGCGCCTGCGACGAGGTGCAGGGCACCTTCGCGCTCACCATCGAGGGGCGCGGCTTCGAGTCGAAGGTGTCGGCGGGCGCGGGGGAGTCGTTCCTGGACTCCGAGTGCGTGTCCTGCGGCTCCTGCGTCCAGGCCTGCCCGACGTCAACTCTCCAGGAGAAGTCGGTCGTCGACCTCGGCATGCCGACGCGGTCCGTCATCACCACGTGCGCGTACTGCGGCGTCGGCTGCTCCTTCAAGGCCGAGCTGCGCGGCGACGAACTTGTCCGCATGGTCCCCTACAAGGACGGCGGCGCCAACGAGGGCCACTCCTGCGTCAAGGGCCGCTTCGCCTTCGGCTACGCCACCCATCCCGACCGCAAGCTCAAGCCGATGGTCCGCGAGCGCATCACCGACCCGTGGCGCGAGGTCGAGTGGGACGAGGCGATCGGCACGGTCGCCCGCCGCTTCCGCGAGATCCAGGACCGGCACGGCGCGGGCGCGATCGGCGCCATCTCCTCGTCCCGCTGCACCAACGAAGAGGTGTACGTCGTCCAGAAGATGGTCCGCGCCGCCTTCGGCAACAACAACGTCGACACCTGCGCCCGCGTGTGCCACTCGCCCACCGGCTACGGGCTCAAGCAGACCTTCGGCGAATCGGCCGGCACCCAGGACTTCCGCTCCGTCGCCGAGGCCGACGTCATCATGGTCATCGGCGCCAACCCCACCGACGCCCACCCGGTGTTCGGCTCCCGCATGAAGCAGCGCCTTCGCGAGGGCGCCAAGCTGATCGTCGTCGACCCGCGCCGCATCGACCTCGTGCGCTCCCCGCACATCGAGGCCCAGCACCACCTGAGCCTGCGGCCCAGCACGAACGTCGCCGTCGTCAACGCCATGGCGCACGTCGTCGTCACCGAGGACCTCGTCGACAAGGCCTTCATCGAGCTGCGCTGCGAGGGCTTCGACGAGTGGGCCGAGTTCGTGGCCCGCCCCGAGAACAGCCCCGAGGCCACCGAGGAGATCACTGGCGTACCCGCGTCCGAGCTGCGTGCGGCGGCCCGCCTGTACGCCACCGCGGGCAACGGCGCGATCTACTACGGCCTCGGTGTCACCGAGCACAGCCAGGGCTCGACGATGGTGATGGGCATGGCCAACCTCGCGATGGCCTGCGGAAACATCGGCCGCGACGGCGTCGGTGTGAACCCGCTGCGCGGACAGAACAACGTGCAGGGCTCCTGCGACATGGGCTCCTTCCCGCACGAACTGCCCGGCTACCGGCACATCTCCGACGACGCCGTGCGGGGCGTCTTCGAGAACCTGTGGGGCTCCGCGCTGCTGCCCGAGCCGGGCCTGCGCATCCCCAATATGTTCGACGCGGCCATCGACGGCGACTTCCGGGGCCTGTTCGTGCACGGCGAGGACATCGCCCAGTCGGACCCGAACCTCCAGCACGTCACGGCCGCCCTCGAAGCCATGGAACTGGTCGTGGTCCAGGACCTGTTCCTCAACGAGACGGCGAAGTTCGCCCATGTCTTCCTGCCCGGCGCCTCCTTCCTGGAGAAGGACGGCACGTTCACCAACGCCGAGCGGCGCGTCAACCGGGTGCGGTCGGTGATGCCGCCCAAGGCGGGCAAGCACGAGTGGCAGATCGTGTGCGAGATCGCCACCGCCATGGGCTATGACATGTCCTACGACCACCCGTCGCAGATCATGGACGAGATCGCCTCGGTCACCCCGACCTTCGCCGGTGTCTCCTTCGAGCTCATCGACAAGCTCGGCTCCATCCAGTGGCCGTGCAACGAGGAGGCCCCCGAGGGCACACCCACCATGCACGTCGACGAGTTCGTGCGCGGCAAGGGCCGCTTCGTGGTCACCTCCTACGTCCCGACCAACGAACGCAGCACGCGCCGCTTCCCGCTGGTCCTCACCACGGGCCGGATCCTCAGCCAGTACAACGTCGGCGCGCAGACCCGCCGCACCGGCAACGTCGCCTGGCACGCCGAGGACATCCTGGAGGTCCACCCGCACGACGCGGAGGAGCGCGGCATCACCGACGGCGACCTGGTGACACTCTCCAGCCGCGTCGGCGCGACGACACTGCACGCGCAGATCTCCGACCGGATGCCACCGGGCGTCGTCTACACCACCTTCCACCACCCGGTGACAGGCGCGAACGTGGTGACGACCGAGAACTCCGACTGGGCGACCAACTGCCCGGAGTACAAGGTGACAGCCGTGCAGGTGGGGCTCGCACCGAAGGCCGAGGCCGCTCGCGAGGCGGCGGACGAACTCGTCACGGTGGTGGACTGACATGGCGCACACGGTCCCGGCCGAGCGCCGGATGGCGAACGACATCGCCGCGAACCAGGTCCATCTGCCGGGTGCGGCGGCGGCCGAGGCGATCGCCGGACACCTCACGAGGTTCTGGGACCCGCGGATGCGGAAGCGGCTCTACGCGCTCGTGGACGACGGAGCGGACGGCCTCGACCCGCTAGTGGTCGCGGCCGTGAAACTCATGCGCTGACCCCGGCCCACCCGGCCACCTTCCCAGCGGCCGCCGCGCGACAGGGCACGCGCGGCGGCCGCGCCTACTTTCACCAGTGATTGACCATGTCGTCCGTTCCGTGTGCTGTGCGGCGCGCGGGCGGCGACATGTGCGTACCTCCACACCCTCGAATCCAGGAGGCACCACATGAAGATCGCAGTTGTCGGCGCCGGAGCCATCGGCGCATACGTGGGCGCGGCCCTGCACCGCGGCGGCGCGGACGTGCACCTCGTCGCCCGCAGGGACCATCTGCGTGCCATCCAGTCCGAAGGCGTCCGCGTGCTCAGCCCGCGCGGCGACTTCACCGCCCACCCGCACGCCACCGACGACCCGAACGAGATCGGCCCCGTGGACTATGTGTTCCTCGGGCTCAAGGCCCACTCGTACCCCTCGTGCGGCTCGCTCGTCGCCCCGCTGCTCGGCGAGCACACCGCGCTGGTGGCCGGGCAGAACGGCATCCCCTGGTGGTACTTCCACCAGCTCAAGGGGCCGTACGAGGGCCGCCGCATCGAGGCCGTCGACCCGGGCGGCGCGACGAGCAAGGTGCTGCCGCCCGAGCGCGCGATCGGCTGCGTGGTCTACCCGGCCACGGTCATCGAATCCCCGGGCGTGATACGGCACTTGGAAGGCACCCGCTTCTCGATCGGCGAGCCGGACGGCAGTGTCTCGCGTCGCTGCACGGACCTGAGCGAGGCCATGGTCGCGGGCGGCCTCAAGTGCCCCGTCGAGCAGAACCTGCGCGACGACATCTGGATCAAGCTGATGGGCAACGCGGCCTTCAACCCGATCAGCGCGCTCACCCGGGCCACCATGGCCGACATGTGCCGGCACCCGCTGACCCGCACCATGGTCGCCCGCGTGATGGAGGAGATCCTCGACATCGCGGCCCGCGTCGGCTCGACGCCCGAGATCTCCATCGAGAAACGGCTGCGCGGCGCCGAGGGCGTGGGCGCCCACAAGACCTCGATGCTCCAGGACCTGGAGGCGGGCAAGCAACTGGAGCTGGACGCGATCGTGACGGCCGTCGTCGAGATGGCCGACATCACCGGCGCCGAGGCACCCACGCTGCGCGCCATCCACGCGGCGACCGACCTATTGGCACGCACCGTGCTGCCGTAGCACGCTACGGATGAAGATCACGTGGCAGAGGAGACGTACATGCTGTTCCGGCAGTTGGAGTACTTCGTGGCGGTGGCGCGCGAGCGGCACTTCGCACGCGCCGCCGAGTCCTGCTACGTCTCCCAGCCCGCGCTCTCCGCGGCGATAGCCAAGCTGGAGCGCGAGCTCAACGTCACGCTGATCAACCGCGGCCACAACTACCAGGGCCTCACCCCCGAGGGCGAGCGCCTGGTGGTGTGGGCGAAGCGCATCCTCGCGGAGCAGGACGCCTTCAAGGCAGAGGTCGCCGCGGTCCAGTCCGGCATCACGGGCACACTCCGCCTGGGCACCGACCCCACGGCATCCACCACGCTGGCCCTCCCGGTGGGCGCGTTCTGCTCGGCACACCCCCTGGCGAAGGTCCAGGTCCGCTCCCGCCTCTCGACGAAGGAGCTCCACCGCCAACTCCGCGACTTCGAACTCGACGTGGCCATCGCCCACTTCGACCCGGACGACCAGGAGGGCCTGCAGGTCGTCCCCCTCTACCAGGAGCGCTACATGCTCCTGGTCTCGGACGACCAGTTCAAGTCCCGCACGGGCAGCCTCACTTGGTCGGACGCGGCACAGCTCCCGCTGGCCCTCCTCACCCCCGACATGCGCATCCGCCAGATCATCGACAAGGTCTTCGCCAACAAGGGCCTGGAGGTCACCCCTCAGGTCGAGACCGACTCCATCGCCTCCCTGTACGCACATGTGGGCGACGGCGAATGGGCCAGCGTCGTGCCCCACACCTGGCTGCGCGCGATGCCGGTGGACGGCCGCACGCGGGCGCTGCCGCTGGTGGACCCGGAGGCCGGCGCCCAGGTCTCGGTGGCGATCCACGCGGGCACACCGGGTTCGGTGGCGGCCCGTGCCTTCGTGAGCGCGGCGACGGCACTCAACCTGGACACGGTGTTCGACCAGAGGAGCCCCGGCCTCCATCTCCATGCGGCGAGGCCAGGAAAATCAAGCCCCGCCGGCGATTGAGGCGCGGGGCCCGGGGCAGAGCCCCGCGACGTCAACCCACCCCGCCCGCCACCTCACCCGTACCGCTCCCGCACAGCCCCCCGATCCAACCCACCTTGCGCGGTCCGCGGCAACGCGGACACGAACACGACCCGATCCGGCACGGCGACCGCGGCCAACCGCCCCCGGCAGTACCGCAAAATCTCCGAGGGCTCCACGCACTCCTCGCCCCGCACCACCACCGCCGCCCCGATCCGCTCCCCGCCCACCGCGAACACCGCCGCCTCCGCGACGGCCGGACACCCGGCGAGGACGTCCTCCACGTACTCCGGCGAGATCGATAGCCCCCGCCGCACGATGAGGCTCTCGATCCGCCCGGCGAGCGACAGATACCCGTCCTCGTCCAACGACCCCAGGTCCCCCGTCCGCAACCACCCCTCACCCGCCACGGTCGCCCCCGACACCCACACCTCGCCCCGCACCCCGGCCGCGCACTCCCGCCCGTCCCGGCCGACGACCCGCAGCCGCACCCCCGTCGCCCGCCCCACCGTCCCGTGCTTGAGCGGCCCGTCCTGCGGCAGCGGCTCACTGGCGATCTGGTGCGAGGCCTCCGTCATCCCGTACGCGGACAGCAACGGCGCCCCGAACATCCGCTCCAGCGCCCGGTGGGTCGCGGCATTGAGCGGCGCACCACAACTGCGCACGAAACGCAGCGGCGGCGGCGCCCCCACATCGGCGGCCTCCGACGACCGGTCGAGCAGCGCCTCGTGGATCGTCGGCACCGCGGTGAACCAACTCGCCCCCACCGCCCGCAGATCCGCCCAGAACGTCTCCGCCGAGAACCCCCCGCCCGCGGGCAGCAGCACCCGCCCCCCACCGGCGAGCGTGGACAGCAGCGAGGCGAACAGGCCGTGCCCGTGGAAGAACGGCATGACGGCGACGGTCGCGTCCTCGGGCCCCAACGCGTACGTGGCACAGATGGTGTGCACGGACGCCGCGACGTTCGCCTGCGTCAGCGGCACCGTCCGGGCCCGCCCCGTGGCGCCCGCGGTGAACAGGACGAGCGCGTGCTCCGGCCGCATGCGCCGCGCGACACCGACACCCGTGTCGCCGAGCCCGTCGGCGCCGAGCACGACCCTCGCCCCCAACTCGCCCACCCGTGCCCGTAGTTCGTCATCGGGAAGCGCAGGATCGAGCGGGGCCGCGACCACCCCCGCGCGGGCCGCGCCCAGCAGCGCCCCCACGAACTCCGCGGTGTTCCCCAGCGCGATCCCGAGCACGTCGCCGCGCCGCAGCCCCGCCGCGGCGAACCGCCCGGCCATCCGGTCCGCGAGCGCGTCCAACTCCTCGTACGACAGGGGAACCCGCTCGTCGCCGACGACGAGCGCGGGGGCGTGGGGCCGCGCACGCGTCTGCCGGTCGAGGAGACCGGGGAGCCCCGTGACGGTCAGGGCCGACGTGGCCATGCCTTCCACCTCCCATCCTCAGCGAGCGTGCGGTCAGCGGCAGCGCACGTCCAATACGCACTCACGAACAGCCGATAGCAATGGCTTATGAAGCCCGAAGCGCCGCCCCCAGCAGGGGATTTGGGACGCGCTTGACTCTCGATAGACGCCGTTTATCGGCTGGAAGCCGATGGGTCTTGGACGGGGCGCCGCGCCCTGTCGAAGGTGAGAGCAGGAGCCGCACCGGCCGTACGTGCATGAGCCGCACCGGCAGGACCCGTCCAAGGAGGAACCCGGATCATGACCGCTGACTCGACCGCTGACCAAACCGCCGAGGCCGCGGCAGGAGCCGACGCGCCGGCCGAGCTCACCGACGGCTACCACCTCGTCGTCGACGCCCTGAAGAAGAACGACGTCGACACCATCTACGGCCTTGTCGGCATCCCCGTCACCGACCTGGCCCGCCTCGCGCAGGCCGAGGGCATCCGCTACATCGGCTTCCGCCACGAGTCGAACGCCGGCCACGCCGCCGCGATCGCCGGTTACCTCACCCGGAAGCCCGGCATCTGTCTGACGGTCTCGGCCCCCGGCTTCCTCAACGGCCTCGTCGCCCTCGCCAACGCCACCACCAACTGCTTCCCGATGGTGCAGATCTCCGGCTCCAGCGAGCGCCACCTCGTCGACCTCAAGCAGGGCGACTACGAGGAGATGGACCAGCTCGCCGCCGCCCAGCCCTTCGTGAAGGCGGCCTACCGTGTCAGCCGCGTCGAGGACATCGGCCGCGGCATCGCCCGCGCCCTGCGCACCGCGATCTCCGGCCGCCCCGGCGGCGTCTACCTCGACATCCCGGCGGCGGTGCTCGGCGCGGTCATGGACAAGGAGGAGGGCGACCGCACGCTCTCCCGCCTCGTCGACCCGGCGCCGCGCCAGCTGCCCGCGCCCGAGGCCGTGGACCGCGCGATCGACCTCCTGGAGAACGCCGAGCGCCCGCTGATCGTCCTCGGCAAGGGCGCCGCGTACGCACAGGCCGACGACAAGATCCGCGACCTCGTCGAGTCGACGGGCATCCCCTACGTACCCATGTCGATGGCGAAGGGCCTGCTCCGCGACGACCACCCGCAGTCCGCCGCGACCGCCCGCTCCCTCGCCCTCAAGAAGGCCGACGTCGTCATGCTCGTCGGCGCCCGCCTGAACTGGCTGCTCAACCACGGCGAGCGCGGTTGGAACCCGGACGCCAAGTTCATCCAGGTCGACATCGAGTCCAAGGAGATGGACTCCAACCAGCCCATCGCGGCCCCGCTCGTCGGCGACATCGAGTCGGTCCTCGACCAGCTCGCCGACCGTACGAAGCCCGGCCAGATCGCGGCGCCGACCGCCTGGCGCGAGGAGCTCGCGGCCCGCTCGGAGCAGAACGTCGCCAAGATGGCCAAGCGCCTGGAGGCCGACCCGCACCCCATGCAGTTCATGGGCGCGCTCAAGGCCGTCCGCGACGTCGTCCACCAGCACCCGGAGACGTACATCGTCAACGAGGGCGCGAACACCCTCGACATCGCGCGCAACGTCATCGACATGCACCACCCGCGCCGCCGCCTCGACTCCGGGACCTGGGGCGTCATGGGTATCGGCATGGGCTACGCGATCGCGGCCGCGGTCGAGAGCGGGGGAGCGCCCGTCGTCGCCATCGAGGGCGACAGCGCCTTCGGCTTCAGCGGCATGGAGCTGGAGACGATCTGCCGTTACAACCTGCCGGTCGTCACCGTGATCATGAACAACGGCGGCGTCTACAAGGGCGACGAGACCATCGCGGGCAAACCTGCTCCCACCACGCTCATGAGCGCCGCCCGCCACGACCGGATGATCGAGTCCTTCGGCGGCAAGGGCTACCGCGCCACGACCCCCGCCGAGGTCACGGCCGCGCTCACCGAGGCGATCGCCTCCGGCGGCCCGGCGCTCATCGACTGCGTCATCGACCCGTCGGCCGGCACGGAGAGCGGCCACATCGCCCACCTGAACCCGAAGGGCATCGGCATCAAGAAGTAGTCACCCTCCGTGTCCGGGAGTGCACCGATACGCAGGTGAAAGCCACTCCGAAACCTTGGTATTGTTGAGGTGTCGCCGCGGGGAACGCCCCGCGTTCAGCGACGCACACCTTGTCCGGGTGGCGGAATGGCAGACGCGCTAGCTTGAGGTGCTAGTGCCCTTTATCGGGCGTGGGGGTTCAAGTCCCCCCTCGGACACTCACGGAGTGCCGGTCGAGATTCTTCTCGACCGGCACTTTTTTGTGTTTGCGCTGGTCGGGCGCGGGCAGGTGCGACCTCGAGCCATATGCATGGCCCCTTCAACCTTTCACAGGTCAAAGAGAATAGAGGTCGGTGTGTCCTCCAGACTGGTGGCCGAGCACCTGTACATGGTGTTCGGCGGGCGACAACAAGAGGCTGTGGAGAGGCTCCGCGGCGGCGCGGACCGTGAGGAGCTGCGCGCCGAGGGGACCACGGCTGCCGTGATCGACGCGTCGTTCACCGTCGAGCCCGGTCAGATCTTCGTCGTCATGGGCCTGTCTGGGTCCGGCAAGTCGACGCTCCTGCGCATGTTGAACGGACTTCTGGAGCCGACGTCGGGGCACGTGGAGTTCGAGGGCGAGGACCTGACGGCGCTGGCTCCGCGCGAGCTGCGCGAGGTGCGGGCCCGCAAGATCAGCATGGTGTTCCAGCACTTCGCGCTGTTCCCGCACCGCTCGGTGATGGAGAACGCGGCGTACGGCCTGGAGGTGCAGGGCGTTCCTCGCGCCGAGCGCGAGGAGCGGGCGGTCGAGGCGCTGCGGCTGGCCGGTCTTGAGGGGTGGGAGAAGTCCTTCCCCGACGAGCTGTCCGGCGGTATGCAGCAGCGTGTGGGCCTGGCCCGCGCGCTCGCCACCGACGCCGACCTGCTGCTGATGGACGAGTCCTTCAGCGCGCTCGACCCGCTGATCCGACGCGACATGCAGGACCAGCTCCTGGAGCTGCAGAAGACGCTGAAGAAGACGATCGTCTTCATCACCCACGACCTCAACGAGGCCATGCGGCTGGGCGACAACATCGCGGTCATGCGCGACGGTCGCATCGTCCAGATCGGCTCGGCCGAGGACATTCTCGTCACGCCGGCCAACGACTACGTGGCCTCCTTCACGCAGGACGTCGACCGCTCCCGGGTGCTGAGCGCGCGGGCGATCATGGCGGAGCCGGGGGAGGGCTACGCGATGGCCGAGGCTCCGGCGCAGGTCCACGAGGACACACCCATCGCCGAGCTGTTCCTGCCGTGCTCGACGAGCGCGACACCGGTCGCCGTCGTGGACGACGCGGGCGAGCTCGTCGGTGTGGTGCCGCGCGAGCGGCTGCTCGCGGTGCTGGGCGAGCCGACGAAGACCGTGGAGGACAACGCGGCGGCCTCCGACCTCACCGAGGACGAGTCGTCGAAGAAGGTGAACGCCGGTGCCTAGGATTCCCTTCGGTGACGGGGTCAACGACGTCGTCCAGTGGATGCTCGTCCACCTGGACTGGCTGTTCGGCTTCTTCGAGAGCATCTTCAACGGCGTCTACAACGGCCTGACCGAACTGCTCCAGGCGCCCGAGCCGCTCCTGCTGGCGGGCATCTTCGCCGTCATCGCGTTCTGGCTGCGCGGCACGTTCGGCGCCGTCCTGGCCTTCGTCGGGCTCTGGTTCATCCAGAACCTGGAGCTGTGGGACAAGGCGATGGAGACCCTGTCGCTCGTCCTCGTCTCCACCCTCATCGCGCTGATCATCGGCGTACCGCTGGGCATCTGGGCGGCCCGCTCCGACCGGATCAGCAATCTGTTCCGTCCGGTCCTCGACCTGATGCAGACGCTGCCGGCGATGGTCTACCTGATCCCGGCGATCCTGTTCTTCGGCTCGGGTGCCCCGGCCGGAATCGTGGCGACGCTGATCTTCGCGGTGCCGCCGGGCGTGCGCATGACCGAGCTGGGCATCCGCCAGGTCGACAAGGAGCTGGTGGAAGCCGCGGACGCGTTCGGTACGACGCCGCGCAACACCCTGTTCCGGGTGCAGCTGCCCCTTGCACTGCCGACGATCATGGCGGGCGTGAACCAGGTCATCATGCTGGGCCTGTCGATGGCCGCCATCGCGGGCATGGTCGGCACGGGTGGCCTCGGTGGCGCCGTGAACGAGGCCATCGGCCAGCTGAACGTGGGCCTCGGTGCCGAGTCCGGCATCTCGATCGTCATCCTGGCGATCTACCTGGACCGCATGACCAGCTCGCTCGGCCAGCAGGTCTCCCCGCTCGGCCGCCGCGCCCTCAACAAGCTGCGGGCCACGCAGGGCCTGAAGATCTGGTCGTACCGCCCCCGCCCGGCCGTCGCCGTGGTCGGTGTCGTCGTCCTCGCGCTGGTGGCGGGCGGCATGGGCATGTTCGGCCAGAACAACGCCGCCACCTCCCCGACGGCCGCGTCCACCGACGTCGGCCAGGGCAAGAAGATCACCCTCGGCTACGTGCCGTGGGACGACGCCGTCGCCTCCGGATTCCTGTGGAAGGAGGTCCTGGAGCAGCGCGGCTTCCAGGTGGAGATGAAGCAGCTCGACGCCGGCCCGCTCTACACCTCGCTCGCCGAGGGCTCGGTCGACTTCCAGACCGACTCGTGGCTGCCGACGACGCACGCCCCGTACTGGAAGAAGTACGGCAAGGACCTCGAGGACCTGGGCTCCTGGTACGGCCCCACGTCCCTGGAGCTGGCGGTGCCTTCGTACATGAAGGACCTCAAGTCCATGGAGGACTTGAAGGGTCAGGCCGACAAGTTCGACGGCAAGATCACCGGCATCGAGGCCAGCGCCGGTGAGATGCAGATGCTGAAGAGCAAGGTCCTCAAGGCGTACGGCCTCGACAAGGAGTACAAGGTCGTCGACAGCTCCACGCCGGCGATGCTGGCCGAGCTGAAGCGCGCGTACGCCAAGAAGAAGCCGATCGTCGTCCCGCTCTGGTCGCCGCACTGGGCGTACAACGACTACAAGCTCACCAAGCTCAAGGACCCGAAGGGCACTTGGGGCAAGGGTGACGGCATCCACTCCATCGGCCGCAAGGGCTTCGGCAAGGACTTCCCCGAGGTCGACAAGTGGCTCAAGTCGTTCAAGCTGACCGACAAGCAGCTCACCAGCCTCGAGGCCGAGATCAACAAGTCGGGCAAGGGCAAGCAGCAGGACGCCGTCAAGGCGTGGCTGAAGCAGCAGAGCCCCGGCTTCGTCGACAAGCTGGCCCCGGTCAAGAAGCAGTCGACCCCCGCCGAGGCCAAGCGCCCCGTGAACGTCGCCTGGTTCCCCTGGGACGAGGACATCGCGGTCACCTTCCTCTGGAAGCACGTCCTGGAGAACCGCGGCTACAAGTTCAACCTGAAGCAGATGGACGTCGGCCCGGTCTACACGGGCCTGTCCACCGGTGACCTCGACGTCAACTTCGACGCCTGGCTGCCGTACACGCAGAAGAGCTACTGGGACAAGTACAAGAACAAGGTCGAGACCCTCGGCTCCTGGTACGGGCCCACCTCGCTGGAGATCGCCGTCCCCTCCTACGTGAAGGGCATCAAGTCGGTCGAGGACCTCAAGGGACGGGCCAAGGAGTTCAACGGCAAGATCGTCGGCATCGAGGGCGGCACCGGCACGATGGACATCCTCACGAAGGACGTCGTGCCGGGCTACGGCCTCGACAAGGAGTACAAGGTCGTCAACGGCTCGACGCCGGCGATGCTGGCCGAGCTGAAGCGCGCGTACGCCAAGAAGGAGCCGATCGCGGTGCTCCTCTGGACCCCGCACTGGGCCTACAGCAAGTACGACCTGACCAAGCTGAAGGACCCCAAGGGCCTCTTCGGCAAGGGCGACACGATCCGCACGGTCACCAGCAAGGCGTTCACCAAGCAGTACCCGCAGCTCACGAAGTGGTTCAAGGACTTCAAGATGACCGAGGACGAACTCGGCACCCTGGAGATCGAGATCAACAAGCACGGCCAGGGCCACCAGGAGGAGGCCGTCGCGGCGTGGGTGAAGAAGCACCCGGAGGTGGAGCAGCGGATGACGGCGCCGTAGGGATGCGCCTCGCATAGGTGCTGGTGAAAGCCACTCCGAACCCTTGATAAGGTTCTGTTCGTCGCCACGGGGCAAGGCCCCGGAAGCGGCGAACACCTTGTCCGGGTGGCGGAATGGCAGACGCGCTAGCTTGAGGTGCTAGTGCCCTTTATCGGGCGTGGGGGTTCAAGTCCCCCCTCGGACACTCCTGGAGTGCCGGTCGAGATTCTTCTCGGCCGGCACTTTTGCGTTCCGGGCCGCCCCGACCTGTTTGCATCGCGCACACATGTTTGTGATTGCATGATCATCGCGCCGCGCACGGGGGAGGAAACAACGCATGATGCACGCGGAACACGGGCCCAGCCATGCCCAGAGAACCGCGGGTGAAGCCGGGCGGGCCGAACTGGCCGCCGAGATACGGGACTTCTACGCCGAGCGCGGGGACCGGGACGCGTTGCTCGCCGCGTTCCGTGAGGCGGCGGTCATCGTGCCGATGGCCGGGCCGCGTTCGCTGTGGAACGGCTCGGTGCGGGGCACGCGGTGGCTGTATGCCTTCACCTCGCAGGGTGAGTTGCAGCGGTTCGTGCACGCCAAGGCCGCGCAGGACGACGCGGATCTCGCGGTGCAGCGCGGCCGGATCAGCTTCGTGACCGTGCTCGGCTTCCGGCTCCTGGACGACGTCCTGCCCGATCTCGTACGCGAGGTGAGGGAGCCGGCGGGCGTCGCGGTGGATGTGGCGGGCGCGTATCCGATGCTGCTGCCGCCCGCGTCCGGCATCGTCCCGGACGCGATCGCCGTCGACATCGTGGCGCAGGGGGCGATGGCGTGAGCGGCAACGGCTACGGGGTCGACCCGGACCTGCTCAAGCAGGCGGCCAAGGGCATCAACCAGGTCATCGACGAGCTGCAGTCGCTCGGCGGCCTGCACGCGGTCGGGAACGGCGCCGTGGGGCGCGGCTTCGAGGACATCACGCTGAGCAAGCTGCAGGTCGGGGACGCCGGCCTGGCCGCGGCGCTGACCGCCTTCGGCGAGCGGTGGGCCTGGGGCGTGCGCGAACTCGTGCAGGAGGGCAACGAGGTCGCCGACAAGCTCGACCTGTCCGCCGGCACGTACCACGACATGGAGGAGTACGGGGAGGGCATCGTCAAGGACGCGGTCATGGCGCAGTACGGGGCTCCGACGGTGACCGGCGACCAGGCGAGCAAGATGTCGTGGAGCGAGATCGGCGACGGCGCCAAGGAGTCCTTCCGGCCCGACATGTCGCCGGATGCGACCAAGTCCGCCATGGACGACATGCATCAGCAGTGGTCGAGCACACTGAAGGACTCCGCCACCAGCGGTGTCAGGGGCGCGAGCATCGACATGCTCGAGTCCGCCTACCGTGCGGGCCGCGGCGGTGACGGCTGATGGGCGTCACGGACTGGGTCTCCGACAAGGTCGGGGCCGTGAAGGACACGGTCGTCGAGGGCACCAAGGACGGCCTCGAGTGGGCCGGCGACAAGCTGGGCGTCGACGTCCCCGAGCGCGAGCTCGACGAGACGGTCGAGCCGGGCGAGCTCGTCCACGGTTCGCCCGGCGATCTGCGGGAGTCCGCCGACCACCTCGCGAAGTTCGCGAAGGCCTTCGAGTCGACCGGGCAGGCGCTACGGAAGATCGCCACCGGGGAGTGGAGCGGCGCGGCGGGTGACTCGTTCCGCGAGAAGTTCGACGCGCACCCCAAGAGGTGGCTGACCGCGGCCGACGCCTGCCAGGACGCCGCGAGCGCGCTGCACGCGTACGCCGACACCGTCGAGTGGGCGCGCAAGCAGGCGGCCGTGGCCGTCCAGACCTGGCGCGCCGCCGAGCAGCGCTCCGAGCACGCGCGGGCCGCGTACGAGCGCGAGCAGCAGGCGGTGTGGGACTACAAGTTGTCCGGGTCCCTCGGCGCCGAACAGGGCCCCGCGCCCAAGGATCCCGGTGCCTTCCAGGACCCCGGGGAGGCGGGCAAGCAGGAGGCCCGCGAGATCCTCGACGAGGCGCGAGAGCAACGGACTTCGGCGGCCGCCGCCGCGAAGGCCAAGGTCCTCGAGGCGTCCAAGGGTGCACCCGACGCACCGGGCATGGGGACCCAACTCATGTCCGCGGTCGGGGACTACACGAAGTCCGGCATCGTCAGCACCGAGCACCTGGTGGGCGGCTTCGTGAAGGGCGGCTCGGACACCGTGCGGCTGCTCAACACGGTGCAGCCGTTCACGCCGTACAACATGACGCACCCGATGCAGTACCTCTCCAACGTGAGCGGTCTGACCGCGGGCCTCGTCAAGAGCACCAACCACCCCGTCGACCTGGTGAAGGGCATGGGCGGCTCCGGCTGGTCCAAGGACCCGGCGGAGGCGACGGGTACGTTCCTCTTCGACGCCGCGACGGATGTCGCCACGGGTGGTGCGGCGACCGGTGCGTCGGCGGCGCGGCGCGGGCTGACCTCGGTGGCCCGCGAGGGCGCGGAGGAGGCCACGGAGTCGGCGGCCCGGAGCGCGGGGCGGCATGCGGCGGGGGACTTCGCCGAGGAAGCCGGGGAGTCCGCGGCGAGGCACGGCGCGGCCGATGCGTCGGGCAAGGTGCAGCTGCCGGAGGGGTGGACGGTAGACCGGGGGCCGGAGAGTCCCGCGGTGCCGGAGCCCCCCGCGGGTTTGGACAGCCCTGCGGTGCCGGACAGCGCGAACAGCTCCTTCGAGGATGCCGCCAAGGCGGACGACGTCCCGTCCCACAGCGCGGCGGACGACCCGGCCGGGGCGCCCGGGGTGTCCGATGGGGCCGGGCACGGCCCGTCCGAGTCTCCTGCTTCGGATGCGCCCGGCGACGCGCTGGGCGATCCCGATGGTCATGGCGGCGGCCAGGACGGTCCTGCCCCGGATGCCCCGGACAGGGGTGACTGGGACGACCGTGCCAACGGTGCAGGGGAGGGGCACCCCGGTGACCTGGACGACTCACCGGCGCAATCCCCGGACCAGTCACCGGAGCAGCCACCCGACGGTGACACGTCCGCGGCCCGGGGCGATGAGCACGAAGCCCTCACCGGCGCCCGGGACTTCGACGCGGACTCGGCGGTGCGGTACGGAAATTCCGAGTTGGGCGACACCGTCCGCTCGCTGCCCGCGGAAGAGCGCGACGCGTTGCACGCCTACACCAGTCACCGCTTCGGCGACATCAACGGACTGCTGCGAGGGGACGCCGGCCTGGCGAGCCCGCAGGTCGAAGGCTGGATCGACAACATCGATTCCGCCATGACCAAGAGCACCCTCCCGGAGGACCTGGTGGTCCACAGGGCGACCGACCTGGACCACTGGCTCAAGGAATTCAAGGTGAGCGCCCCCCAGGAACTGGCCGGCAAGACGCTCTCGGACGACGGCTATCTGTCCACGTCTCTCGGGCCGACGCAGTTCACGCACACCGAATCCGTGCTGCACCTCCGAGCCCCCGAGGGAACGCATGGGATGTGGGTCGACGAGATCAGCCAGAACCGGGGTGAGCGAGAATTGCTCCTCGACCGGGGCCAGAAGTTCCAGGTGTCGGAAGTCGCGAACGTGGACGGCAAGTACCACATCTACGGAGAAATAGTAGCCAAGTGAGTGAGAACACCCCCGGGGGGAATGAGGAAACCCCCTTGGTGAGGCCCCAGTCGGAACCCCTCAGCCCGCGGCTCGTGTACAGCCCGCCCGATTACCCGAGTCGGTACGACGGCCCGGTCACGTATGTGCTCCTGGCCAACCCCATCGGGGTTTTCGGCTGTCTGTGGGCATCCGATGAGGAGGGTGCTGCAGGCATCTACATCAATAGGGAGCAAGGAGACGACGCGAGCAACAAGTCGTACAGTTTCTGGCTCGGGCGGCGTCGAGCGGCCTACGAGCGGGGGCTGAAACCCACCGAGTTCCTGGCCGAGGCCCAGACCAAGCTCATCGGCGCCTGGCCGTACCCGGGAGCCGTGCTGCGGGGCGAGTGGGGCGAGGCACAGAGTCCGGCCGAGCTCCCGGAGAAGGTCGTCACGCCCAGTATCGACGAACCGGACCGACGCAGCCTGTTCTCCCGCCACTTCCCCAGGTACGAACGGGACAAGGGATTCGTCGTGCACCCCTCCGACCAGATGCGGCGAACCGCCGAACAAGCCAGGCCAGCAGAGGGAGAACGTCTCTGGTTCGCGGTGGACCAGCACTTTCCGCTCTACGACCGCCGGAAGATCCCGGTCACCGGATACATCGGACTGTGGCGCATCCGTCCCGACGGGTCGATGTCGGAGTTCGAGGCGAACCCCAAGTGGAAGGTGACGGCCAAGGGAATGGGGTTCGACCCGTCGGTCAACGATGTCGAGCTCGAATACCAGCGGCTGCGCGTGGCAAGAACCACGGCCGCGAAATTCCTGGAGGTCCTGCGCGTCGCCGAGGTGTGTTATCCCCTCACCGCGGAGGGCAGGCCGCTGTGGCTGCAGAACGCTGGAGACGGTAAGTACCCTCACCTGCTGGAGATCGCCACGCGCGAGGACTACGCCCCCAAGGACTGGCCAGGCGTCGGCAGGGCGACGGTCGAGGAGCTGACCCGCAACGCCGCCCCGTCGAGCTGGGTGCGCATGAACCGCGGCTACCGCCTCGGTGTCACGCTCCCGGTCCGCGACATCGGCGTGAACGCTTTCGGCTGACGAAGGGACGACGACGATGAATCAGCCTGGCGACGCGCCGGCCGACGATGCCGCGCTGCTCGACCAGCTCGACCTGACCAAGGGCGCGCAGTGGGAGGAGCTGGAGCGCGGGACCGGGCCGTTGCGTGAGATTCGGGACGTGCCGTGGACGTCTCCCGTGGGGGACAACGGGGTCCGGCACATTCCCTTTCCTCAGTACCCGCCCCTCGTCCAGCGTGTGACCGAGCTGCTGTACGAGGTCGGTGCCGTCACGCCCGCCTACAAGTGGATGGACCAAGAGCCGCCACGGCCCGGTGACGACGGCACCATCGGCGCGGCCGACGCCGTCCGCCTGATCACCAGCGTCGTACGAGGTGAACGCTTCGGGGACGGCTGCATCGCCAGCGCCCTGGAGAACGGGTCGTTCGCCGGCGCCGTGCAGGCACTGGTCACCTGGTACCGAAGCACGTCCAGCACACCCAGTACGTCCCACCGGAAGGAACACACCCTCGTGAGCACCCCCAACAAGCGCCCCGCCACCGGCGCCCTCATCGGTTCCGCGATCGGTGATGCCATGGGGCAGCCCACCGAGTTCCTCACGTCCGTCACGCGCATCGAGGCAGAGTTCGGGCCCTGGCGCGGGATGCGGCTGCCCGTGCGGCACGACGGCGTCGCGCTCGTCACGGACGACACCGAGATGACGCTGGCGGTGGCCCGCGCCCTGCGGCAGGTGCAGGAGGGCGGCGGGCTCGCCCAGCCCCAGCGGGTGACCGGCGCGCTCATCGAGCGGTTCGGTGCCTGGCTCGACCGCCCGGGCATCGCCCCCGGCAACACCTGCATGACCGCGTGCCGCGCCCTGCGCAAGGGCACCCCGTGGGCCCAGGCCACACTCCCGAACTCCAAGGGCTGCGGCGCCAACATGCGCGTCGCGCCCGTCGCCCTTGTCCCCGGCGCGGCGCCTCACCACCGCGCCCTGATCGCCCAGTTGCAGAGCGCCCTCACGCACGGCCACCCCACCGCCCTCGCCGCCAGCGACCTGACCGCGTACGCGATCCGGCTCCTCGCCCACGGCACGGCGCCCGCCCTTCTGCCGGAACTGCTGCTCGCCTACGCGCGCGCCTCGGTCCTCACGCCGCCTCCCGGCTGGGGCCAGTGGCTCGGCGACCTCGCACCCCAGGGCGCTGCCTACGTCGACGGGGGCTGGCAGGAGTGCATCGGCGTCCTCGAACGCCTGGCCGCCGCCACCGCGCCTGGCGGGGTCGACCCGGAGGCCGATCCGTGCCTGGCGACGGGCGCGGCATGGATCGCCGAAGAGGCCCTGGGCACCGGCCTGTTGTGCTTCATGCTCTTCCCCGACGACCCGGTCGCGGCGGTGCGCCGCGCCGCGTGCACCTCCGGCGACTCCGACTCCATCGCCGCGCTCACCGGTGCCTTCGCGGGCGCCTACCACGGGATCGCGGGCTGGCCTCCGGAGTGGATCTCCCAGGTGGAGCACAGCAAGGAACTGCTTGCGCTGGGCGGGGAGTGGGACGAGGGGGCCTGACCCGGTCCGAGTGTGACGAGGCCCCGGCCCGATGCGATGCAGCCGAGCCGCCGCCCAACGGCTGCAGCTCGGCTGCATACGCGCCGGAGCCGGCCGTCAGGTGACCGACAGCGTGCACCGCTCCCGCGTCGTCGAGCTCGTCCCCGCGTACAGGTGGAAGCGGCCGCGTTCGACGGTGAAGGTCCCCGCCGGGTCGTTCGTCCAGAAGCCCAGGTCGTCGGCGCCGAGGCGGAACGTCACCGTGGTGCTCGCGCCCGGCGCGACCGTGACGCGTTCGAAGCCGCGCAGGCGGCGGACCGGTTGCGCGATGCTCGCCGCGAGGTCGTGGACGTACAGCTGGACGACCTCGTCGCCGGTGCGGTCCCCGGTGTTCGTGACCTCCACGGTGACTTCGACCGTCTCGGCGGAGTCCTGGAGGGCGGCCGCGGTGATGGTCTCCTGGCTCGGCCGGGGCCCGGAGACCGCGAAGGTCGTGTAGCTCAGGCCGTGGCCGAAGGGGAGGCGTGGCCCGTGCTCCAGGTCCAGATAGCGGGAGCGGAAGTGTTCGTCCGGCTGCTGGGGGTCGTACGGGCGGCCGGTGTTCTCGTGGTTGTAGTAGACGGGGACCTGGCCCACGGTGCGGGGGAACGTCACCGGGAGCTTGCCGCCCGGATTGACCCGGCCGAAGAGCACGTCGGCCACCGCGTGGCCCGCCTCGATGCCCGGGTGCCAGGCCTCCAGGACGGAAGGTGCCGCGTCGAGCCACGTGCCGAGGGCGAGTGGGCGGCCGTTGAAGAGGACGACCGCGTACGGCTTGCCCGTCGCCGCGACCGCCTCGATGAGCGCCTCCTGGCCGGGCGGCAGGCCGATGTCACTGCGCGAGCACGCCTCGCCGCTGAGGCGGGACTCCTCGCCGACCACCAGCACCGTGAGGTCCGCGGCCGAGGCCGCGGCCACCGCCTCGGCGATGTCGCCGCCCGCGTGCGTGACCGTACGGCCGGGGGCAGCCGCCCGTACGCCGTCGAGGACGCTCACCGTAGGGAAGTGGAACGCGCCGGGTCCGCCCCACGTTCCGTGCAGGTCGGTGGAGTCGGCGAGCGGGCCGATCACCGCGATCGAGCCGGCCGCGGAGGGTGACAGCGGGAGCAGGTTCTCCTCGTTCTTCAGGAGCACCATCGAGCGCGCCGCCACCTCGCGTGCCGCAGCCCGTGCCTCCGGCATCGGCCCGGTGATCTCGGCGGACTCGTCGGTGTACGGGTTGTCGAACAGGCCGAGCGTGAACTTCAGGTGGAGGATGCGCGCCACCGCGTCGTCCACCCGGTCCATCGTGAGCCGGCCGTCGGCCAGCAGCTCCATGCCGTGGTCGACGACACGGGTGGAGATCATCTCCATGTCCAGGCCCGCGGTCAGGGCGAGGCACGCGGCGTCCGCGCCGTCCTCCGCGAAGCCGTGCGGGAGGAGCTCCTCGACGCCCGTGTAGTCGCTGACCACGAAGCCCTCGAAGCCCCACTGCGACTTCAGGATGTCGTTCATGGTGTGTGCGTTGCCGTGCGCGGGGATGCCCGCGACCGTGTTGAACGCGGCCATCACCGTGGCCACTCCGGCGTCCACCGCCGCCTTGAACGGTGGCAGGTACAGATTGCGCAGGCGCTGCTCGGACACGTCGACGGTGTTGTAGTCGCGGCCGCCCTCCGCGCCGCCGTAGGCGACGAAGTGCTTGGCGCAGGCCGCGATCCGGTCCGGTCCGGCCAACTCGCCACCGTGTGCGGGGCCCTGGTAGCCGAGGACCTTGGCCGCCGCGAAGGCGGAGGTCAGGTGGGGGTCCTCGCCGTTGCCCTCGGCGATGCGGCCCCAGCGCGGCTCGTGGGTGACGTCCATCATCGGGGCGAACGTCCAGTGCACGCCCTGTGAGCGGGCCTCCTTCGCCGACACCTCGGCGTCCCGGCGTGCCGTGTCCGGGTCGAAGCTCGCCGCCTGGGCGAGGGGGATGGGGAACGTCGTCCAATAGCCGTGGATCACGTCGAGTCCGAAGACCAGTGGGATGCCGAGGCGGGACTCCTCCACGGCGAGACGCTGCAGTGCGTTGGTGCTGGCGGCGCCGTGGATGTTGAGGACCGATCCGAGCAGTCCGGCGCGGGCCGCCGCCTCCGCCTCGTCGGTCTGGCCGTCGCCGGGGCCGGTGTCACCGTTCCAGGACAGCTGTTGGAGCTGGCCCAGCTTCTCCTCGGGTGTCATACGGCCGAGGAGTTCCTTGACCTGGTCGTCGTACGGTCCAGGCATGCGGGTCCTACCTTTCGGAGGGGCAGATGGTGTGTGGTGCCCAAGGCGTCAGGCCGGCGCGTGTTCCCGGACCGAGAGCGCCGCGCCGGTGAGTCCGGAGAGGGCGCCCAGTTCCGCGCGGCGGACCGGTGGCCGGTCCGGGCGCGGGGTGTGTGCGGCGAAGGCGATCCGCAGCGACTTCTCGATCGGGCCGCCGGCGGCGCCGAGCCCGCCGCCGACGACGATCGCGGCGGGGTCGAGCAGGGCCACCGCCTGGGCGAGGGCGGCGCCGAGGGCCTCCCCAGCCGTGTCGAGCACCTCTGCGGCGACCGGGTCGCCGGCTACCGCGCGCGCCACCACATCGCGGGCGCCGGTCACCGGCGACCCGGTGAGCACGGAGCAGCGGGCCGCGATCCCGGCCCCGGAGGCGCAACTCTCGAGATCCCCGGGTGAACCGCCGGGCACGGGCCAGGTGCCGAGGGCGAGGGCCTCTCCGCGCCGCCCCGCCCATACGCGCCCGTCCTGCACGAACGCGGCGGACAGGCCGGTCCCCAGGGAGACGTACAGGAACGAGCCGAGGCCCCGACCGCCGCCCATCCGGGCCTCGGCGAGCGCACCGCAACGAACGTCCGACTCGATGACCACCGGGAGGCCCGGCACGAGGGGTGCGAGGAGTGTGTCCGGCTGCTCGCTCCAGTCGATGACCTCGCGACTGGTGAGGCGGCCGGCCGATGTCACGTACTCGGGGAACCCCGCGCCGATTCCGGCGACCTCTACGCCCAACTGCCCTGCAGTTTCCGTGAGTTCGCGGACGATGGCTACGGTTCGACGAAGTCCTGGGTCGCGGTGTGTCGGGCGCCGCGCCGTGCACAGTACTTCGCCGTCCCGCGTCACGAGGCCGCCGGACAGTGTGGTGCCTCCGATGTCGAGGGCGACAACGGCGGGCCGCGTCATGGGTGCCAGCCCTCGGGGACCCGCCCGGCGCCGGCCCAGTACCGCGCCCCGGTTCCGTCGAAGTCGAGGAGTTGGTACCTGGTGCCGGCGGGGAGGTACGCGGCGTCGTGCGGTGCGATCCGGTGCCAGGCCGGGCCCTCGACGTCGGGCAGATGCACATGGACGCTGCCCTCGGTGACGTAGAGAACCGTCTCGTCGGCCGCCGTGTGCACCGCGCCGCGATGCCCGGGTGTCAACCACCCGCTCGTGACGGTCAGATACTCGGTGTCGACCGCCGTTCCCGCCAGGTGTCCGCCGTCCTCCTCGGGCAGCCAGTGGAGGTGATCCGCCCGCCGTACGACATGGATGCGGGCCTTCTCCTCCCGCTCGGTGCGCGCGGCGGGCCAGCGGCCGTCCCAGCGGGTGTCCCGGTAGTGGGCCTCGGGCAGCAGCGGCCTGCTGCGCGCATATGGTGACGCCGTGTTCCGTGACGGCGGCGGCGAGAAGAACTCCAGGACGCGCACCGGCTCGTGGCGAGGGTTGACCGCGTGCGTCCACGTGTCGCGCCGGAAGAAGCCGATGTCACCGGCCGCGAGCGGACGCACCTCGCCGAACTCCGGGTCCAACAGGATCAGTTCACCCTCCAGGACGACATAGGCCACGTCGGCCGCGAACACCGTCGGATTCATCGCCGAGTGCACGTACCGGCCGCGCGGCGGCAACGTGAACTGCAGGACGTGCAGATCGGTCGACGACACGTACACCCGGTCGCTGACATGCCCCGAGCCGTCCTCGTCGCCCCACAGATGGTGTGCCGCTTCCTGTCGGCGGATCACCGTGGGCCGGTCGTACACCGGACGCGGCGTGGCCCGCCGCACCCCCTCGCTCACAGCTCCGCCACGATCTCGCCGCCGCTGAGGAACGGGTCCGTGGCGCCCTGCGGGGTGTCCGGCGCGTCCTTGAGCGTGATGATGTCCTTCGAGTACTGCGCGATGTACACCCGCCGGTTGCGGTCCGTCAGATTGGGGCCGCTGCGGTGCATGACGACGCTGGAGAAGACGACGATCGAGCCGGCGGGGGCGGTCATCGGCAGTCCCGGATCCGCACCGAAGTAGCAGACACGGTCGTTGGAGACGGGGTCGGTGATGTGCTTGACGTAGGACTTCACGCCCGAGCGCGAGTAGGGCAGCAGATGCACCGGTCCGTTGTCCATGGTCACGTCGTCGAGCGCGATCCACACCGTCACGTACGGCTCGTGGTCCTCGTGGACGTACCCGGAGTCCTGGTGCCAGGAGAAGGCCGTGTCGGGGTCGCCCGCCTTGATGACGTACTGCTCCCAGAACAGGTACGCCTCGTCGCCGAGCGTGGCCCGGCAGATCTCGGCGGTCAGCTCGCTGAAGAGGAACTGCCGCAGTTCCGGGCGGTGTTGGTAGATCATGTTCGAGAAGTAGCGCTTGCCGCGGTGGTTGATGCCGATGGAGTCGACGCCCGCCGCGTCCATCTCCGCGTCGAGCCGGTCGATGGAGAACTGGGCGCCGCCGCGCAGGAGTTCGAGCTGCTGGGCGCTGAGGACGCTCTCGAGGACGAAGTAGCCCTCGCGTTCGTACTGCTCGCGGAGCGCGGGTGTGACGAGGTCGCCGATGGTGCCGGTCGTGGACATGGATGACTCCTGGGAAGCGGGAAGGGGTGCCGTTCAGGATCCGACGGGTGTGCTGCGCGGCCGGTCGGGGCGGGGGATCGCCGCGAGCAGTTTGCGGGTGTACGGATCGCGGGCGTGCGCGATCACGTCGCGGGTGGGGCCCCGTTCGACCAGGGAGCCCTGGTTGAGGACCAGGACCTCGTCGGCGAGGAGCCGGGCGCTGAGCAGGTCGTGGGTGATGTAGAGCATGGCGATGCCGCGCTCGCGCACCAGCCGGTCGAGGAGCTCGACGATCTCCGCACGGATCGATACGTCGAGCATGGAGATCGGCTCGTCCGCGACCAGGACATCGGGGTCGGGGGCGAGCGCGCGGGCGATGACCACCCGCTGCCGCTGGCCGCCGGAGAGCTGGCCGGGGAGCTTGTCGAGGTACTGGGCGGCCGGGCTGAGGCCGACGGTCTCCAGGAGCTCGGCCGCTTTCGTCCGTGCCTGGTCCACGCTCAGGCCCAGATGGTTGCGGAGCGGGCGGCCCAGTGCGTAGCCGATGGTCCGGGTGGGGTTGAGCGCCGCGAACGGGTCCTGGAAGACGAGTTGGACATGGCGGCGGTAGCGGCGCAGGGCGTGGCGGCCCAGGGTGTCGACGCGGGTGTCCTTGAAGCGGATCGTGCCGGTGGTGGGCCGCTCGACGCCCGTGATCATGCGGGCGATGGTCGTCTTGCCGGAACCGCTCTGTCCGACGAGCGCGCCGACCCGGCCCGGCCTGAGCGCGAAGGACACGTCGTCCACGGCCCGGACGGCCGTCGTGCGCAGGCCGCGCCGCGTGCGGTACACCCTGCCGACGCCCTCCACGACCAGAACGGGTTCGGTGTCGGCCGGCACCCTGGCGCCCGAACCGCCGACCGCGGCGAAGGCCCGCGCCCCGGAGGCGTGCGTACCCTCCTCGACCAGCAGACACCGGGCCGCCCCGCCCGGCACGGGCAGCAGCTCCGGGTGCCGGGTGCGGCAGGCGTCCACGGCCACCGGACAGCGCGGCTCGAAGAGGCAGCCTTGGTGCTCGTGCGCCAGGTTCGGCGGGCGGCCGGGGATGTAGGCGACCTGGACGACCTCGTCCCGCGGGTCGGCGTACGAACCGAGGAGCCCGGTGCTGTACGGGTGAAGCTGCCGCGCCACCATGTCGGCGGCCGGGCGGCTCTCGACGATCTCGCCCGCGTACATGACGAGCACCCGGTCGGCCATCTCCATGACGGTGCCGAGGTCATGGCTGATGAACAGGACCGCGAAGCCGAGCGCACGCTGGAGTTCGCGCACCCGGTCGAGGATGTCGCGCTGCACGACGACGTCCAGGCCGGTCGTCGGCTCGTCCAGCAGCACGAACTTGGGCCGCAGGGCGAGCGCCAGTGCCAGGGCGACGCGTTGCTTCATGCCGCCGGACAGCTCGTGCGGGTAGCGGCGCAGCACGTCCCGGTCGAGGGAGACGAGGTCCAGGAGTTCACCGGCGCGGGCGTCGACATCAACGTCCTTGCCCGCGGCGTCGGGGTGCGCCGCGTAGGTGTCGGCGAACTGCTCGCGCACGGTGATCACCGGGTTGAGCGAGTTCATGCTGGACTGGAAGACGGTCGACAGGTCGGCCCAGCGCAGCTCCCGCAGCTCGTCGTCGGTGGCGTGGGTGATGTCGCGGCCGTCGAAGACGATGCTGCCGGAGGCGATCGCGGCGGGCTTGTCGAGGAGGCGGAGGATCGCGTTGCCGAGCGTCGACTTCCCGCAGCCGGACTCGCCGAGCAGGCCCACGAACTCGCCTTCCGCCACCTCGAGTCGCACCCGGTGCACGGCCCGCACGGCGTCCGCGTCGCGGGGGCTGTACGTCACGGTCAGATCGGTGACGTCGAGCAGCGCCATCTCAGTCCTCCCTCAGGTGCGGGTTGCTCAGCGCGTCGACGCCGAAGTTGATGAGCGAGAAGGAGGTGACGAGGAGGGCCAGGGCCAGACCGGGCGCGATCAGCCAGGCCCACTGGCCCGTGGTCATCGCGCCGCCCATGCTCGCCTGGTTGAGCATCGTGCCCCAGCTCGTGGTGTGCGGATCGCCCAGGCCCAGGAACGACAGGCCGGCCTCGGCGCCGATCGCGCCGAGCGAGGCGCCCATGAAGTCCACGACGATCAGCGAGATCATGTTGGGCGCGATCTCGTACGCGATGATCCGTGGCGTGCTGTCGCCGGCGAACTTGGCCGCCGTCACGTAGTCGCGGGTGCGCAGCGTGGCGATCTGGGCGCGTTTGACGCGGGCGCCGAAGGCCCAGCCGGTGACCGTGATGACGATGATGACCAGCCAGAGTCCCTTGACCGGCGCGTACGCCGCCAGCGTGATCATCAACGGCAGGACGGGCACGACGAGTCCGAGGTTGATGAAGAAGGACAGGATCTCGTCGACGGGCCCCTGGAGATAGCCGGCGGTGAGCCCGACGGCGACCGCGATCAGCGTGGACAGGGTGCCCGCCACCACACCCACGATGAGTGAGGTGCGGGTCCCGTGGATCACCTGCGAGAACACGTCCTCGCCGCGCGCGGTGGTGCCGAGCCAGTGCGCGCCGCTCGGGCCCTGCGAGAGGCCGAACACATCGGTGCGCGGTGCGTACGGCGCGATGACCGGGGCGAGGAGCGCGACCAGGACGAAGGCGGCGAGCAGCAGCAGTCCGGCCCTGCACTTGCCGTTGCGCCACAGGATGAGGAACCAGCCGGGGATCCGGGTGGAGCGGCCCGCGGTGATCGCCGCGAGCTGCACACCCTCGGTGTCGCCGGCGTTCGGCGCGGCCGCGGCGCTCGGGGAATTGGCGATGGTCATCAGGCCGCCTCCGTCCTGCGGACCCGCGGATCCAGGAATCCGTACGCCATGTCGGCGAGGAAGTTGGCGATCAGGACGCCGATCGTGGTGAACAGGAACAGCGCCTGCATCAGCGGGAAGTCCTTGTTGCTCACCGCTTCGAGGAGCAGGCGTCCGAGTCCCGGATAGCTGAAGATGCTCTCCACGAGCACGGTGCCTCCGAGGATGCCGCCGAGCGCGATGGCGAAGCCCGTGACGTTCGGCAGGATCGCGATCCGCGCCCCGTAGGTGAGGGCGATCCGGCGGCGCGGCAGCCCCTTGGCGCGGGCCAGGCGCGCGTAGTCCTCGCCGAGGGTCTGCACCATGTTGTTGCGCATGCCGATGATCCAGCCGATCGGCCCGGTGACGAGGAGCGCCACCGCGGGCAGCACGCTGTGCTGGAACGCGTCGGAGAAGAACAGCCACGACCAGCCGGGTCTTGAGCCGCCGCCATAACCGCCGCCCTCCGGGAACCAGTTGAGAGTGATCGCGAAGACGAACACGAGCAGCAGAGCGATCCAGAAGAACGGCAGCGTCCCCACGAAGGTCGAACCGATGGTGATCCACGAGTCGACCCGGCTGTTGCGCCGGTACGCGGCCCACGCCCCGAGCAGCGTGCCGACGACGAAGGAGATGATCTGGGTGACGCCGACCAGGACCAGGGTCCACGGCACGGCCTGCATCACCACGTGCCCCACGCTGTACGGGTAGTACGTGTAGGAGAGCCCCAGCTGGCCGTGGGCGAGCGCCCCGAGGTACTCCCCGTACTGCGTGAACAGATTGCCGTCGGGGGCGCCCAGCATCTTGCGGACGGCCGCGAGTTGTTCGGGGTTGACCACCCCGGTCTTGCCCGCGAGCCGTTGCAGGAGTGCCTGGGCCGGATCGCCCGGCTGGAGCCGGGGGATGAGGAAGTTCAGGGTCACCGCGGCCCACAGGGTGGCCAGGAAGAACCCGGCGCGGCGGAGGAAGTACGTCATGCCGGTCAGCCCTGGGCCGGGCGCAGATGAGTGAGCAGGATGAGATTGTCGCCGCCGGCCGCGTACGGGTCCTTCGCGCTCGGCCAGCCCACGGCGCGGGTGGTGTCGTACTGGAACCACTTGGCGCCGTACCAGATCGGGATCATCGGGACCTTGTCCATCATGATCTCGGAGAGGCCCGCGACGGCCTTCCGCTGCCCCTTCTTGGTGCTCGCGGTCCGCAGGTCGTTCAGCAGCGCGTCGGTCTTCTTGTCCTTCCAGCGCACCTGGTTGTTGAGGGCGCTCTTGCCGACGGGGGCCGTGCCCGCGCTGTCGAGCGGGTCGCCGAAGCCCTTGGCCATGTTGCAGTCACCGCCGTGCGCGCCGAACATCATGTCGTAGCGGCCGAAGGCCCGGTCCTGGTCGTGGGCTTCGGGCGTGGTGCGCTCCAACTCGACCTGCAGACCGAGGGACTTGAGATTCTTGACGAGGATCTCGGCGGCAGCGACCCAGTCCGTGTACGCGGTGGGTGCCTTGAAGGTGAACGAGACCGGCTTGCCGTCCTTGCCGAGCCTGCGCCCCTGGGCGTCCTTCTTGTAGCCGGCCGCGGTGAGCGCCTTGTCGGCGGCCTTCGGGTCGAAGGGGACGCGGCCGCCGTCCTTGAGGCCCTTGGGCAGCCAGTCCTGCTGGCCGGGCAGCACCAGACCGGTCTGGCTGGCGGTCTTCACGTAACCGAGCTGCGCCTTGCGGGCCACCGTGGCGCGGTCGAAGGCATGGGTGAGCGCGCGGCGGAAGGCGACGTCGTCGAAGGGCGCCTCGGTGAGGTTCATGTAGACGCTCATGACCATGCCCGGCGCATACCAGTAGTGGTGGTGCTTCGGGTCCTTGTCGACGTAACTCTTCTTGACGTCCGGGATGAACATCCCGTTGGTGTCGTACTCGCCGCGGCCCATCTTGAGCTGCTCGATCTCGGGGGTGCCGTTGTTCTGCTTGAACCGGACCTCCTTGACCTTCACGTGGTCGGCCTGCCAATAGCCTGGGTTCCGCTGGGTGACCACCTGCTGCGGGTTGAAGGACTTCACCTTCATCGGCCCCGTACCCACCGGGTCCTCGGCATTGGTGAACTTCGTCGGGTCCTTCACCTTCGACCAGATGTGCTCGGGGACCATGGGCACGGAGCTGACGACGGAGAAGCCGGAGGCACCGGGCTTCTTGAACGTGAGGGTGACCTGCTTGTCGCCGGTGGCCCGCACCGAGTCCAGCAGCGACCAGGCGCCCTTGGTATCCAGGACGTCGTGTTTCTTGAGCATGCCGAAGGTGAAGGCGACGTCCTTGGCGGTGAAGGGCTTGCCGTCGTTCCACTGCACCCCGTCGCGGATGTCGAAGACGAGGGTCTTCGGGTCCTGCCAGTGGTACGACTTCGCCAGCCAGGGCTTCTCCGTGCAGCTGTTCTGCTCGATCTGGTAGAGCGGCTCGTAGACGAAGTTCGAGGCGACCAGCTTCGAGGTGTCCAGGAACGGGTTGTAGTTGGCCTGCGGAGCGTTGCCGCCGCCGATCCCCGCGTACGTGATGTGGCTGATCATTCCGTCCGAGTTGACGCTGTCGCCGGTGTTCTCGGTGCCCGTGCACGCGCTGAGCAACAGGGCGGAGCTCGCCAGTGCGACGGCCAGGGCGGTGGTGTGGCGTGGTGTTCTCATCGTTGAGAGACCTCCGTCGTCTTCAGGTGTCGGGCGCGTGGGTGCGCTCAGTCGCGGGGCTGCGGCTCCCGGCAGCCGCACGATGCACGCAGGACGAGTCGGGTGGGCAGCGTGATGTGCCGGGTGGGCCGCGAGCCCTGCTCGGCGAGCAGGCGGGCGGCGTGGGAGGCGAGTTCACGGATGGGCTGACGCACCGTGGTGAGTCCCGGACGCACCATCGCGGCCATGTGCATGTCGTCGAACCCGGTGACCGCGAGATCGTCGGGCACCCGGAGTCCGTGGCCGAGGGCGGTGAGCATCAGGCCGAGGGCCGTCTCGTCGTTGGCGCACATCACCGCGTCGGGGCGCGGTGCGTCCGCCAGGATCCGCTGGGCGGCGATGACCCCGTCGGACTGCTGGAGACCGACCCGCACGGGCTCGTCCGGCGGGGTGACGCCCGCCTCGTGATGGGCGGCGAGGAACGCCTCCCACCGGGACGTCACATCGGGGGAGCCCGCCGGATTGCCGACGAACGCGAGGCGCCGGTAGCCGTGTTCGACGAGCAGATGCCGTGCGAGGGTGCCGAACGTCGTGTTGTCCATGGTCACCGTCGAGTGGACGGCGCGCTCACGGGCGCACATCACGACGAGCCGCACCTGTCGGGCGACCTCCTCCAGTGCCGCGTCGGAGACGGTGCCGGCCAGGATCGCCATGCCGTCCACCCGCCCCGCGAGATCGATCACCCGCGCGTCGGTCTTGGAGTGCGAGTGGGAGGCGAGCAGGAACACGCTGTCGCCCGACTCCTGCACCTCGTCCTCGAACCCCTGGAGCAGCTCGGAGAAGTACGGGCCCGACAGGCCGGGGAAGACCAGCCCGACGGCCCCGTGCCGGGTCTCGGCGAGCGCGCGCCCCAGGTGGCTGGGCCGGTAGCCGGACTCCTCGATGATGCGCAGGACCTTGTCGCGGAGCTCGGGGGAGACCGTGGTCGAACCCCGCGAGACACGTGACACGGTGGCGGGCGATACACCCGCCTGCTGAGCCACCCAGCGCAGTGATACCCGGCTATTGCTCATGGTGACGGCCCCCGATATGTTCGGGAAACGGTTTCGAGAAACCGGTTTCTCAGCGATTTCCGCAACGTAGCCCCGGCTCCACAGGGATGGCAATACCCCTGTAGCAAGCCGGAGTTGGCAGCCAAGAATTCCTCAGGACTCCGACGAACGCCTGATGAGGACGGTTACGTGAGTACTTCAAGGTCCAGGAGCGCGTCCAGGACGGTCGGATTCGAGCGGCGGCGGCTGCTTGTGGACGGGACGCCCAGAGTCGTCATGTCCGGGGAGGTGCACTACTTCCGGCTGCGGCGCGCCGACTGGGCCGACCGGCTCGACAAGCTGGTGGCCGCCGGGTGTACCGCCGTCGCCAGTTACATGCCGTGGCTGGTGCACGAGACACCGGACGGCGAGGCGGACCTGACGGGAGCCACCAGCGAGTACCGCGACCTCGTCCATTTCCTCGAACTGGCCGCTGAGCGCAAGCTGTTGGTGATCGCCCGCCCGGGGCCGTTCGTCATGGCCGAGCTCAAGAACGAGGGCATCCCCTTCCGGATCTACCGGGACCATCCGGCGGCGGTGCCGCGCGGCTGGGACGGCGAACCCGCGCCGACCCGCACACTCGACTACCTGGACCCCGGCTATCTCGCGCAGGCGGAGCGGTGGTTCGCGGCCGTCATGCCCGTACTCGCCGAGCACCAGACGACCCGCGGGGGTCCGGTCGCGGCCGTCCAACTCGACAACGAGGTCGGCATGTTGACCTGGGTCAGCGGCGCCCCCGAACTCACGGACCGCACCCTGGCCGCGCTCGCCGCCCGCTCCCTCGAACGCTGGGGCCCCGAGGAATCCCTGCGACGCTACGGCGCGGACCCCACCCACCCCGCGGCATGGGCGGCCCAGTGGCGCTCCGGCGGCACGCTCCACGGCACCGTGACCCAGCAACTGGCCCTGCACCGCGACCTCGGCGACCACCATCGCGACCGGTACGCCGCCTACCTGTTGCGGCTGCGCGACGTGGCACGGGCGCACGGCATCGAGGTCCCGACGCTCGTCAATGTGCACGGCACCGACGCCGCCCGCGGACGCACCTTCCCCATCGGCATCAGCCAACTGTCGCGCGCGTACGCGGGCATCCCGCAGATGACCTCCGGATCCGACCACTACCTGTACGACGCGACCGTCGAGAACACCCCCGACCTGTACGTCATGAACGCCTTCATGGCCGCCGTCCACGACGCCGACCAGCCGCTCACCTCACTGGAGTTCGAGGCGGGCACCGGCGACTACGGCGAGGACCTGAGCCGGCAGGCCGACCCGGCGGGGACCGCGCTCAAGACGCGGCTCTGCGCCGCCCAGGGCAACCGGCTGATCAACTACTACCTGTTCAGCGGCGGCCACAACCCGCCCCTGGACGAGCCCGCCGACGACGGCAACGACCGGATTGCGTTCACCGGGGAACGCCACGGCTTCGCCGCACCCGTCGACCCCGAGGGCAGGATCACCGAGGCGTACACGTCGATCAGTGACGCCGTGCGCGCCGTCCGCGGCAGCGAGCACCTGCTCGCCGACATGGACGAGGTGCACGACGACCTCGTCCTCGGCTACGTCCCCGACCACTACCTCACCGAGTTCGCCCACCCCGCATCCGAGTCCCGCGGCGCACAACGCGGTGACATCGAACGCTCCCGGGGCATGGGCCCCCGCGACATCCTGGCCCGCTCCCTCGTCCTCGGCGGCCACTCCTTCAGGGGGTGCGACCTGTCCGCGGCCCCCACGTCGCACGCGGCCGAACTCGACCCGGACGGACCGGTCTTGGCGCTCGCCACGCCCGCGACGCTCGGGCGGGAGGTCCAGGAGCGGGTGGCCGCGTTCCTGCGCGCGGGCGGCCGGCTGCTGCTCCACGGGCGGCTGCCGGTACTCGACGACGACGGCACACCGTGCACGGTGCTCGCGGATGCCCTCGGCCTGGCCGTGGATGCGTTCGTGGACGGCACGGCCCACCACTTCCCGTCGGTACGGGCCGGATCGCGCCCCGAGGTCCGGGTGGGCTTCCTGGAACGGCTGCGGATCACCGGCTCGGGTACGGCGAAGGCGGAGCCGCTCGCCCTGGACGTCGCCGACGGCTCACCCGCCGCCCTTGACATCACCCTCGAAGGTGGCGGCCGAGCAGTTGTGGTGGCCTGCGACTACCCCTGCCACCTGGAGTTCTGGCGGATGCTGCTCGCCCGGCTCGGGGTGCGGGCGCGGATCGTCGCCGACGGAGCGACTCCCGGGCTCGTCACCACGGTCACCGCGGACGCGACAGGGCAACGCCTTGTCCACCTGGTCAACGTCGCCGTACAGCCGCAGCGCTTCACGCTGACCGTGGCGGGAGAGCCGTACGCGGGCGGCGCCGTCCTCGAACTTCCCGCCCGCCAAGGCCTGATGCTTCCCCTCGGCGTGCGGCTCGACCGGGCGGTGCTGCGCTGGTCGACTGCCGAACTCGACGGTCCGGGCGACGAGTCGACCCTGTGGCTGCGGCGCGGTGCCGGACCCGGCAGTGCATTCCTCGACACCGGGCGGCCGGTGCGCGTCGAGTGCGACGCGCGGGCTGACTCCGTGGACGACGGTGCGCTCGTGACCTGGCCGGGAGGGGCGGACGGCGAGCGACTCGTCATCCACATCGCGTAACGGGACACACCACCGCCGTAACGAGACACACCACCGCACGGATCCCACCCGACCCGATCAGACCCGACCCGACAGAAGGAACCGACGCGATGACACTCAAGATCGGAGTCCTGGGCCTCGGCAGCGTGTTCCAGGGCCCCTACTCCTCCTTGATCACCAAGCTCGGACACGAAGGACGCGTGCGGCTGGTGGCGGGCTACGACCCGGACCCGGCCAAGCGGGCGGCGGCCGTCGAACGGTTCGGCATCGACGCCTCGTTCGCGGGGCCGCAGGAGCTCATCGACCGCGCGGACCTCGACATCGTCCTCGTACTGACCAGCATGAACGAGCACGGGTCTCTCGCACGTGCGGCCCTGGAGGCGGGCAAGCACGTCCTCGTCGAGAAGCCGATGGCGACGTCGCTGGAAGAGGCCGCCGACCTGATGCGGTACGCGGCCACGGCACCGGGACGGCTGGTGTGCGCACCGCACGTCGCGCTCTCACCCACGTACCGCGAGATGCACCGGCGGGTGCGCGACGGCGAGATCGGCGACCTCCACCTGGCGCGGGCGCGGTACGGCTGGGCGGGCCCCTGGTGGGGCCGCTGGTTCTACGAGCAGGGCGGCGGCGCGCTGTTCGACCTCGGTGTCTACAACCTCACCAGCCTGTGCGGCTTCTTCGGTTCGGTGCGGCGGGTCACCGCCATGGTCGGCGTCGCCGTGCCGAAGCGGGAGGCGGAGGGCGAGAGCGTCACGGTCCGCTCCGACGACAACGCGCACATCGTCCTCGACTTCGGCGACGCCCGCTTCGCGTCCATCGCCACCGGCTTCACCCTGCAGAAGTACCGTTCCCCCGCGGTGGAGCTGTACGGCAGCGCTGGCACGATGCAGATGCTCGGCGACGACTGGGCGCCCGAGGGCTTCGAGCAGTGGACGAACGAGCGCGGCTCGTGGGAACTGGTCGGCGAGAGCGACCCCAACTGGCCCTGGACCGACGGCCTTCGCCACCTCGTCGACTGCGTCGACAACGACACCCGCACACTCACCCGCCCCGAGCACGCTTACCACGCCCTCGAGGTGATGCTGGCCGCCAAGCGCTCGGCGGAGGAGGGGCGGGTCGTCGAAGTCCACAGCGAGTTCCCGGACTTCGTGTACGAGGACGGGGAGACGTCGGCCCCGGCCGCCAGGGCCAAGCACGACCCGCGCTCGTCCTGACCGCGTACGACAGGTGCCCCGCGCTCACGTCGAGCGCGGGGCACCTGTCGTTGTGCGGCGGCTACTCGCGGACGGCCCCGGACAGGATGCCGCGGATGAAGTGGCGCTGGAAGAAGAGGTAGAGCAGGACGATCGGCAGGGAGATCAGTACCGCTGCCGCTGCCAGGAGGTTGGCCTGGACGCCGTACCGCGAGGAGAAAGCACCGAGGCCGAGCGTCATCGGCTGGCGGCCCGGATCGGTCATCATGATCAGGGACAGGAAGTAGTCGTTCCAGGTCCACATGAACGACAGGAGCACGAAGGTGATCACGGCGGGCCGGGCGATGGGCAGATGGACCCGCCACAGCTGCGCCCACGAGCCCGCCCCGTCCATCTCCGCCGACTCGGCGATCGCCCGCGGAACGCTCCGGAACGCGGCCCGCATCCAGAAGGCCCCGAAGCTCACACCCATGCCGACATGGATGAGGACGATGCCCTGATAGGTGTCGGTCAGGCCGTACGAGAAGAAGTCGTAGTACAGCGGCACCACGATCGTCTCCATCGGCACCATCAGACCGAGCAGGACCAGCGGGAACAGCCACTTCTCCGCGACGACTCCGAGGACCCCGAAGGCGTATCCGCTCAGGACCGCGAGGGCCGTCGAGACCACCACGACGCTGCCGCTGATGATCAGGCTGGACTTGAGGTAGTGGGCGAAGTCCGCCTGCGCCCAGGCGGTGGCGAAGTTCTCCCACCGCAGATCGCCGAGGTCGAGCGAACCGGTGGCGTTCGGGCTGAGCGCCACGCCGAGGACCCAGGTGACGGGGAAGAGCACACCGACGGCGATCACGAGCAGGACCGCGTAGTTGAAGAACTTTTCCTTCGTGGAAATCATCGGGACCTGTCCTCGGAGAGCCGGAGGATGGCCAGGGACACGGCCAGGGAGACAAGGGCGATCACGACACCGACGGCGGCTGCGGTGCCGATGTCGGGGTTGGCGAAGGCGCGTTCGTACAGGACGGTCGTCGGGGTCACCGTCGAGGTGCCGGGCCCACCGTGCGTGGTCAGCCAGACGATGTCGAAGACGCGGATGGCGCCCAGCGCGGTGAGCGTGAGCACGATGGCGAGGTGGGCGCGCAGGCCCGGCAGGGTGACGGTGAAGAACTCCCGGACAGGGCCGGCGCCGTCCACCCGCACCGCGTCGTACAGCTCGGTCGGGATCGCCTGCGTCCCCGCGACGAACAGGACGGTGCACAGGCCGAACGCGCCCCAGGTGCCGATGAGTCCCAGGGCGGGCAGCGCCCAGGTGTAGTCGCTGAGCCAGCCGCGGGCCAGGGCGTCGAGGCCGAAGGCGCGGAGCACCGAGTTGACCGGGCCCTGCGGGGCGTAGATCTGCTTCCACACGATCGCGGTGACGGCCGGCGTCATCACCTGCGGGAGGAAGATCACCCAGCGGAACACGGCGCTGCCGCGCACGTCCTTGCGCGAGGTGAGCGACGCGCTGACCAGACCGAGCAGGATCGGCAGGAACGAGAAGAAGACCAGGAAGACCAAGGTGTGCGCGATGGCCTGACGCAGCACCGGATCGTGCAGGAAGGCCGCGTAGTTGCTCAGCCCCGTCCAGCGGGCCGGGGTAACACCGTCCCAGTCGAAGAGGGACACGTAGCCGCCCTGGACGACCGGCACGAGCACCACAACCGCGTAGACGATCAAGGCGGGGGAGAGGTACAGGAGGCCGAGCCAGGGGCGGCGGCCGGAGGCGGCGCGGGCGGTCGTCCGCCGTCCGCCCGTGGCGCGGGAGACGGGGGCCGGGATGCCGTCCCGGAGTGCGGGGGAGCGCGTGTTGACGGTGGTCATCGTGGGTTACCTCGCCTTCTGTTCTTGTTGCTCGCGCAGTTCCTGCCGGAACTTCGCGTAGTCGTCCTGGCTGGCCCCGACGACCCCTGCGACCGACGTCTTGCGTGCGAAGAGGTCCTGCATGCGCCGGGTGATCGTGGTGACCAGCGTCGGGCTTGCCCAGTCCAGGTACGGGACGGCGTTGTCGTCCTTCGCGACCTGCGCCACGTTGGCCACCTCGTCGGCGGTGAGCTTCTCGTGGCCGGCCGGGAGGCGGGGTGTGGAGAGCATCGGCATCGCACCCACCTCGACGGCGATCTCGGCGGCCTTCGGGCTCGCCATGAAGTTCAGGAACGCGGCGGCCGCGTCCGGGTACCGCGACTTGGAGCTGATGGAGAAGTTGGAGGCGGCCGACATCGTGGCCACCGGTGCCCGGCCGTCGGCCCGCGGCAGCACGAACGAGCCGAACTTGTCGCCGTCTCCCGGCTTGGTGGGGAGGGTGCCCGAGTACTCGAAGCGGAAGAGTCCGTTTCCGTCGAGGAACGAGTCCATCGCGTCCGCGTAGGCGGTCCCGGCGAAGCTCTTGGGGAAGTATCCGCGGCCCGCCCACTTCTTGTAGAGGGCGACCGCCTTCGCGAAACCGGTTTCCCTGATGTGCACGTCACCCTGCGAGTACGTGAAGTCGGCGATCTTCCGCTGGTCGCCGAGCGCGTCGGTCAGGGCGAACAGGCCGGACAGGACGCCGTTGCCCTCGACGTTGCCGAGCGAGAGCGGGGTGATGCCGGCCGCCTTCGCCTTGGCGAGTGTCTTCTCGAACTCTCCGAAGGTGTGCGGTATTTCGGCGCCCAGCTTCTTGAGGAGTGCCCGGTTGTAGTACACCTCGATGATCGAGCCTCGGGTGACGGGGGTGCCGAACAGCGAGCCGGTGCCCATCTGCCGTCCGTCGGGAGAGAACGCGTGCTCGCGCTGGATCGACTGCGGGAACGCCTTCTTCCAGCTGTAGGCGTCCGCGTACCGGTCCAGATTGAGGACGAGGTTGCCGCGGACCAGGGTGCCCAGGGATGCCCAGCCGTTGTTGGCGGGGACGATGTCCGGAGGGCTGCCCGAACGCAGTTTCAGCGGCAGGGACTTCATGATGTCGTCGAAGCTCTGCGCGCTCTCGGTGACTTCGATCTTCGGATACCGCTTCTCGAACTCCTTGACGACGCCCTTCATCCACGCCTTGTCGGGGCCGCCGCCGAAGTAGTCGAGGACGTGGATGTGGGCCCGGCCGATCGCTCGAGGGCCGATGGCCACGGGACCTCCCGCCTTCGTGTCGGCTCTGACCCCGCTCGACATACCGGGCACGCACGCGGAGAGCAGCGAGGTGGCCAGGAGAGGGGCGGCGAGGATGCGGATCAACGGTGGTCGCCTGCGTATGCGCACGGCGCCTCCTGTCGCTGAGGGGCGTGGGAGTGTGAGGTGCGGCGAGCTTAGGAGTGGGCAGACCAGTTAGTCCAGTGGTTGGTACGCTGGTAATTACCGGGATCCGAGCACCAGTTGGTGGAGGGGACGGGCCGCATGGCCGATCAGGACGTGGCGAGTGGAGCCGCTGCCGAACAGACCTACCGCAAGCTCGACGACGCGCTGCGCCGGGGCACGTACCCGCCCGGCGGCCGGCTGCCCGGCGAGCGCGATCTGGCGGTCGGGCTCGGGGTGAGCCGCTCCACGCTGCGCCACGCGCTCGGGCGGCTCGCCGCCGACGGACGGCTCGAACGGTCCGCGCAGCGGGGCTGGTTCGTGCCGCGCGAGGCGGTCGGTGAACCGCCGAGCACGCTGCAGACGTTCTCCGAGATGGCGCGGGCGCGCGGGCTCACCCCGCAGGCGCGGATCCTGACCCAGAAGGCGCGCCCGGCCGCCTTCGAGGAGGCGGAACGACTGCGGATCGCACCTGCCGCCCGGGTCGTCGAGCTGCGCCGGCTGCGGTCCATGGACGGAGTGCCGATCTGCGTCGACCACAGCGTCGTCGCCCATGCGGAGGCGCTGGCCTCGTACGACATGACGGACCGGTCGCTCTATGAGGTACTGGAGGCGGAGTGCGGTCTCGCCGTGGCGCGCAGCGCGTACACGGTGAGCGCCGACGCCGCGGACGAGGAGACGGCGGCCCTGCTCGACGTGGAGCCGGGCGTGCCGGTGCTGATCGGCGACGAGGTGGCGTACACCGCCGACGAGATGCCGGTGCTGACCGGGCGGGCGGTGTTCCGCAGCGACGCGTACCGGTTCCAGGCGGACCTGTTCCGGCCGGTGTGAGGGGCGGCCCGAACCGGGGGCGGCCCCGGCGCCTCACGTACTGAAGAACGTCGTCGGTGGGAGCGTCGATGCCAGGCGGGACACGAGCCCGTTCGTGATCGGCACCGCGTTCTCGCCCAGTGCGTCGAGGGCCGCGCCCGCCACCGGGGGCAGCTCCGTGCGGTGCGGCAGGGCGTCCGGGACGTGCGCGTCCAGGGCGTCGAGCAGCGGCCCGGTGACGGGCGAGTCCTCGGCCATCAGGACCGAACCGGACAGGACCACGTCGACCTTGGTGCCGCTGTCCGCGAGACCCGTCGCGCGCGCCGCGACGCCCGCGTACATCGCAAGGCGTCGCGCCTCCTCGCGCACGATGGCCCCGGCCACCGTGTCCCCCGCGGCGGCGGCCGCCGTGATCACACGGGCGGCCCGGGGCCGGGCCGTCGAGGGTGCCGGGTTCTCGCGCCGCGTGAACCAGTGATTGAGTTCCTCGATGCCCGGCTGTCCGTAGAACTCCAGGAGCGCCCCGGTCAGGGCGGTGGGCGGCCCCAGACCGAGGCCCGCGAGCTGGACCGCCTTGAGGGCCTCGTGGACCAGGCCCGACGCGCCCATGGCGTGCTGCACGCGAAAGCCCAGGTCCCACTCCGCGCCCGAGGGCCCGCGCGCGGCGATCGCGGCAGCCGTGCCGGACTGGATCGCGATCCCCACCCCGGACGGCGCCCCGCAACGGATCGACGCGTACCCGTCGTTGAGGATCGAGCGCCTGCGCAACGTCGGGTAGTGGTCGTCGAGTACGCCCTCCCAGAACGTGCGGTCCTCCGGCCAGTCCACTCCGGCCAGCCGGAACGCCCCGGCCGCGATCGAGGCGCGGCCCGCTCCGGCCGCGGCCAGTGCGTCCCCGATCGCCGAGGTGACCTCGCGCACCGCGTCGGCCGGGGTGGGCGCCCCGTAGATGTCGCCGCAGCCGGCCCGCCCCGCGCCGACGACGTCGCCGGAGGGCAGGCACAGCAGGGCGACCGTCTTGCTGTTTCCGGCGTCGACGCCCAGGTGGAGCCCGCCGCCGTATCCCTCTGGGCTCAAGGCAGCAGCCGCCCGGGCAGCCATGCGCGCTGCGCCACGGCCATCTCGTCGTACAGCGCCTCGGCGACCGGCAGCGAGGGGACCAGCGGGTTCGCGGCCATCGCCCGGACCGCGTCGTCGCGGCCGCCGTCCCAGGCGGCCTTGGCGGCGAGGATCTGGTACTCGGCGAGGGCCTGCGTGATGCCGCGCACCGAGTGCGGCAGCGGGCGCTGCTCCTCGGGGTGGAAGCCCTTGGCGTCGACCGTGCCCCAGACCTCGACGACCGTGGACTCGTCGAAGCCGGGCAGGAAGCCGCCGGTGTTGGGCACGTTGAACGGGAGGCGGGCGCCGGTGTCGTTGTAGAACGCGCTCATCGCGTCGATGGCGAGCTCCAGTTCGTGGATGCCGCCGCGCGAACGGGCGGGGTCGAGGGCCGGGGCGTCGGAGGCGGCCTGCTCGCGGTAGTGCGTCCAGTAGTCCGGCACCTGGGCCAGGATGTCCTCGGCGCGGGTCGTCGGTGCGTGCCGCAGTTCGCGCAGGCGGTCGTCGCGGAAGTAGTAGTAGAGGAAGTAGTCGGAGGGGACCGAGCCCATGGTGGCGGCGAGGTGCAGGGTGCGCCCCTCGTGCGTGTCCGCGGCCGGGGTGTCCTTCATCGCCTCCCAGCGCTCGCGCAGCAGCGGGATCGCGTCCTCGCCGTCGTACGTCGCCTCGGTGGACCAGCAGTTGTGATTGACCCCCGCCATCTTCGTGACGAGCCGCTCGGGGTCGAGTCCGGCGGCGCGGGCGACGACGGGCGGGAAGCACATCGGGCCCTCGCAGAACGAGACGACCGGGATGTCGCTGTACTCCGAGACGGCCTGGGAGACGATGTTGACCGGGTTGGTGTAGTTGAAGATCCGGGCGTGCGGGGCGACGGCGGCCAGGTCCTCGCACAGCCCGCGCATCACGTGGACCGAGCGCAGCGACATCATCATGCCGCCGGGTCCCTGCGTCTCCTGGCCGATGACGCCGTGCTTCAGCGGGATCCGCTCGTCGAGCGCGCGTGCCTCGAAACCGCCCGGCCGGAAGGAGGACAGGACGGCGTCGACGTCCGCCACGCCCGCCCGGCGGTCGGTGGTGGCCGTCACCGTGATGTCGAGGCCCTTGGCGCGGGCCATCTTCTCGGTGATCGTCTTCACGACCTCCAGGCGGTCCGGATCGAGGTCGACGAGCACGAATTCCGAGCCGTCGAAGTTCTCGCCCTGGTGCATGAACGAGGCCATCGTGCCGGGGGCGCGGGTGGAACCGCCGCCGAGATACGCGATCTTGATACGGGCCATGCCGGTGTCTCCTAGGGAGTGAGGCGTGCGGCGTGCTGGGCAGGTCAGAGGCCGTGTGCGGCGCTCGCGTCGAGGTACAGGCCGGGGCGGGCGCAGTCGCTGAGTACGGTGGCGGGCCAGTCCGGCTCGTACGTCCCGGCCGCCGCGAGCCGGCGCGCGGCCGATGCCTTGTCCGGGCCGTGGGCCACGAGGACGGTGCGGCGGGACTGCTCCCTGATCGTGCCGACGCCGACGGTCACGCCGTGCGTCGGCACGTCGTCGAGCCCTTCGAACGTCGGGAACGTGACGAGGTTGTCGCGGCGCGTCTGGTCCGAGAGCCGGGCCACATGCGTGTGGGCGTCGGCCGGGGTGCCGGGAGCGTTGAACGCGACGTGCCCGTCACCCGCGCCCGTGGCGAGGATGAACAGATCGATGCCGCCGAGCTGCGCGATGCGTTTGTCGTAGGCCCCGGGGTCGGCCGGGTCGGGCACCCACAGGCGGTCGGGCGTGATGCCTCGACTCCCGCTTCCCGCAGCGGAGTTGAGCGGTCCGGCGATCTCGTCTCGGCCGAACCGCAGGCAGGAGTGCGGGAGCCGCTGTCCGACGGGCCGGAACTCGCCCGGCCGGTCGGCCGCCACGACGTACTCGTCCATCATCACGATGGTCAGATGCCGCAGATCGAGGCCGCGCCGGGCGACCTCGTCGGCGAGCGCGCGATAGGTAGTGCGGGCGCTGCGCCCGCCCGGACAGCCGAGGACGTAGGGCAGGTCCGCACGGGCGGCCTCCTGGATGCCGTCGGCGACTTCCGTCGCGAGCGCGTGTCCGAGGGCGGACGGATCGGGGAAAACCGTGGGCAACACGCGCACCAGAGAGGCTCCTTCGCAGACCAGTTGCACCAGAGAAGGTAGCTGGGCCGTTCGGGGTACGGCAAGGGTGCGGGACGGGCGGCCGTCCCTCGGACATGAACAAGATCCCCCACGGCCTTCGGGAGGCCGTGGGGGATCAGTTGTTACGGGCTTCGGGCTCAGGCCCCCGCATCCAGATCGACGTCCACGTCCAGCCCCTCCGCCTCGTCCCAGAACTCCGGGTCCGCCTTCTGGAGGCGGGTCGCCGCGTGTTTCATGTGGCGGCGGGCCGCCGTCCGGGCCGCCTTCGGGTCGCCGGACTCGATCGCGGTCAGGATCGCCTGGTGCTCATGGCGGACCGCCTCGAAGAAGTCGTCGCGGCGGGCCTCGTTGGCGCGGGTGACGCGGATGCCGCCGCGGGAGACCTCGCCGAGGTAGTGGACCGTGGAGACCAGGACCGGGTTGCCGGTCGACTCGGCGATGGAGCGGTGGAAGGCGAGGTCCTCGTCCGTGCCGTCGCCGCCCGCCGCGACCGCCGTGTCGATCGCGGCAAGGGCCGCGCGCATCCGCACGATGTCTGCGGGCTGCGCGCGGGTCGCCGCGAGATGGGCGGCCTCGGACTCCATCGCGCGGCGGACCTCGACGATCTGGAGCACCTTCGCCAGCGTGCCGGGCGACTCGGCGTCGCCCTCCAGGTCCAGGGGACGGGTGCGGCGGGGCAGCACGAAGACGCCCCTGCCCTGGCGGGGCTCCACCAGGCCGGCGTTGCGCAGCCGCGAGACCGCCTCGCGGATCACCGTGCGGCTCACGCCGAGCTGCTTGACGAGCTCGACCTCGGTCGGCAGCTTGTCGCCCTCGGTGAGCCGCCCCGACTCGATCTCCTCGGTGAGCATCGCCGCGACGCGATCGGCGAGCCGCACGGGCCCGTCCACCTTGTTGAACATGACGTCAGTCTATCGACGCGGCCGCGGGGACCTCGGCGGTGACCGCGGCCGGGTGATCGGCGACGTACTGCCGGATCACCGACGCGAAGTCCGGGTCGGCGGACAGGCCGAGTGCCGCCGCGCGGGTGTTGTCGAAGGCGGCCGGCCACGAGCCGACGATCGCCTCCACGGACGCGTCCGGGGCCACCGTCACCAGGTCGGCCACCGCGTCGCCCGCCACCTCGCGCAGGGTGTCCAGCATGTCGGCGACCGTGACCGTCAGCGCGGGGAGGTTGACCGGGATGTTCCCGGTCAACTGGCCCTCCCGCGTGCCGCGTTCGGCCTGTGCCACCCGTAGGATGCCCTCGACCGTGCGGCGCGGCGAGGCCAGCGCCACCCGCGTGTCCGGGCTCACCGGGCACGTCGCCGGGAGGCCCGCGAGCGGCTCGCGGACCACGCCGGACAGGAAGCCCGAGGCGGCGGCGTTCGGCTTGCCGGGGCGCACCGACACCGTCATCAGGCGCGTGACACGGCCGTCCACGTACCCGCGGCGCGTGTACTCGGCGACCAGCTGCTCGCAGATCCGCTTCTGCACGCCGTAGCTGGACTGCGGCGTGGGCAGCGTCGACTCGCTGACCACGGGCGGCAGCGGGAGCGCCGCGTCGGAGCCGTAGACCGCGACGCTGCTGGCGAGTACGAGGCGGACCGAAGGCCCACCCGTCTCCGACTGGGCCCGGGCCGCCTCCAGGAGGGCGCGGGTCGTGTCCAGGTTCGCCGTCATGCCGAGGTCGAAGTCCGCCTCGCACTCCGCCGACACCGCGGCCGCGAGGTGGATGACGACGTCCACCGGCTCGGTTCCCGGGAACAGCTCCGTGAGGTGGTCCGTCAGGTCGCCCTGGACCACGTCCACCAGCGGGTCCGCCTTCAGCGGCGACTCGTCGGGCACGAACTTGTCCGCCAGCGTCAGGCGGTCGATGGGCACGCCGTCGAACGTGCGCCGCTCCAGCAGGGCCTCGGCGACCTGGCGGCCCAGGAAGCCGAAGCCGCCCGTGATGACGATCCTCATGAGTACTGCTCTCCTTGCATGTTCTTCAGCCAGCCGAGTCCCTCGCTCGTGCCGGCCCTGGGGTGGTACTCGCAGCCGATCCAGCCGTCGAAGCCCAACTCGTCCACGACGTCCATCAAATGACGGAGGTTCAGCTCGCCCGCGTCGGGCTCGTGGCGGTCGGGGACGCCCGCGATCTGCAGATGGCCCACGCGGCCCGTCGGTAGGTCGCGGCGGAGGGTGGCGGTGAGGTCGCCCTCGACGATCTGGCAGTGGTACAGGTCCAGTTGGACCTTCAGGTTGGCCGCGCCCACGTCCCGTACGACCTCGTGCGCGTCCGTCTGGTGGTTCAGGAAGTAGCCCGGCATGTCACGGGTGTTGATGGGCTCGATCAGGATGTCGATCCCGGCGGGCGCCGCCTGTTCGGTCGCGTACGCCAGATTGCTCAGGTACGTGTCCCGGCACGCGGACCGCGACACACCATCGGGCACCAGGCCCGCCATCATGTGCACGCGCGGGCTGCCGAGCGCGGCCGCGTACTCCAGGGCCCGGTCGACGCCCTCGCGGACCTCGGACTCGCGGCCCGGGAGCGCCGCGATGCCGCGCTCGCCGCCGTCCCAGTCGCCGGGCGGGGCGTTGAACAGGACCTGGCGCAGGCCGTGTTCGTCGAGGCGGGCGCGGAGTTTCCCGGTCCCGTACGCGTACGGGAAGAGGTACTCGACGGCCTCGAAGCCGTCCGCCGAGGCCGCGGCGAAGCGGTCCAGGAAGTCGTGCTCGGGGTACAGCATGGACAGGTTCGCCGCGAACCTCGGCATGGTGACTCCAATCGAGAGAAGGCCGGAGAGGTGGGTACGTCAGCGGTTGACGACGTCCTTCTTCGTCGTCAGGACCGCCGCCGCGCCGATGACGAGCGCGAGGGCCAGAACGTACATCGGGATCGCCGTCGAACCGGTCGCGTCCTTCAGCGCGCCGATCATGTACGGGCTGACGAAGCCGGCGAGGTTGCCGACCGAGTTGATCGCCGCGAGGCCCGCCGCGGCCGCCGTGCCGCCGAGGAAGGCGGTCGGCAGCGACCAGAACAGCGGGGCGCAGGTCAGCACGCCGGCCGCCGCGATCGACAGGGCGACGAGGGCCAGTGCGGTCGAACCGGTGAAGCTCGCCGCCATCGAGAAGCCGACGGCGCCCATCAGGGACGGGATCACCAGGTGCCAGCGGCGCTCGCGGCGCTTGTCGGCGGAGAACCCGAAGAGGTTCATGGCGATCAGCGCGGCCAGGTACGGGACGGCGCTCAGGACACCGATCGCGAGGCCGCCCTTGACGCCGGTGGACTCGACGAAGGTCGGCATCCAGAACGTCAGCGCGTACTGGCCCATCACGAAGCAGAAGTAGATGAGGCACATCAGCCACACCTTGCCGTTGCGGAAGGCGTCGAGGGCGCGGCCGTGCACGGTGTGGTGGGTGGCGTCGGCGGCGAGGGCGTTCTCGATGACGGTCTTCTCGTCGTCGGTCAGCCACTTGGCGTCGCGCACGCTGTTGTCGAGCCAGAACAGGCAGACGACACCGATGACGAGGGCGGGGATCGCCTCCACGACGAACAGCCACTGCCAGCCGCTCCAGCCCGCGGCGTCGTCGAAGACGTCCATGATCCAGCCGGAGAGCGGGTTGCCGAAGATGCCCGCGACGGGGATCGCCGACATGAACATCGCGATGACGCGGGCGCGGCGCTGGGACGGGAACCAGTACGTGCAGTAGAGGATCACGCCGGGGTAGAAGCCGGCCTCGGCGGCGCCGAGCAGGAAGCGGAGCACATAGAACGTCGCCTCGCTGTTGACGAAGGCGAACGCCGCGGACACCAGGCCCCAGCTGATCATGATGCGGGCGATCCAGGTGCGGGCGCCCACCTTCTGCATCAGCAGGTTCGAGGGGACCTCGAAGAAGAAGTAGCCGATGAAGAAGAGGCCGGCGCCGAGCCCGTAGGCCGCCTCGCTGAAGCCGAGGTCCGAGGACATCTGCAGCTTGGCGAAGCCCACGTTCACGCGGTCCAGGTAGGAGACCACGTAGCAGAGGATCAGGAAGGGGACGATGCGGCGGATCACCTTGCGGAACACGGCGTTCTCACGCGCGAGTTCGGGGGTGTCGGCCGTGGGGACGGTCGTGGACATGAGGGGCACTTCCTTGTGCGGCTCAGTGCTGCGGGAGCGGAGGGGGCAGGGGGAGGGGTGTCACCACGCCGCGCCGAAGGTGGCTCTCAGTTCGGCGATGGCGTCGTCGGGGAGGGGTGCGGGTTTGCGGTCGGTCGTCAGCCAGAGGCGGGCCGTCTCCTCGAGCTCTTCGAGGACGGCGAGCGCGGAGGCGGCGTCCGGGCCCCAGACCACGGGGCCGAGCCGGTCGAGCAGGACCGCGCGGATCGGAGTCCCTTGCCCGGCACGGGAGTTGATCCGCTCGGTCACCAGATCGGCGACGTGCGGGTCGCCGGGCCGGTGGTACGGGATGTGCGGGACGTGTCCCACCTTCATCACGTAGTACGGGGTGAGGGGTGGCAGCACGTCGTCCTGGTGCCACACACCGGCGAGGGTGAGCGCGACCAGGTGGGTGGAGTGGGTGTGGATCACGAAGCGGGCCGTGGGGTCGGCCTCGTAGATCCGGCGGTGGAGGGTCAGTGTCTTGCTGGCGCGGTCGCCCGCGACCTGCACACCACCGGCGTCGACGAGTGCGAGCCGCTCGGGCTTCAGGAAGCCGAGGGCCGCGTCGGTCGGGGTGATGAGGTGACCGAGTCCGTCGTCGAGCTTCGCGCTGATGTTGCCCGCGCTGGCGTGGACGTAGCCGCGGTCGAAGAGACTCGTGCCGACGCGGACGATCTCCGAACGCGCCGTGTCCACGGGGGACTTGGTGTCGAGTGTCACTGGTGCTCCCCCTGGCCGGGCTCGGCGAGCCTGTCGAAGGACGCGGTGAAGAAGTCCGGGCCGCCGAAGTTGCCCGACTTGAGGGTGATGTGCAGGGTGTCACCGTCGGCGAGCGGCGCCGCACACCACGGCACACCCGGATCGATCTGCGGGCCGATCCGCAGTCCTGTCAGGCCGAGCGCCTGCACGACGGCGCCTGAGGTCTCGCCACCGGCGACGACGAGCCGCCGCACCCCGCGCTCGACGAGGCCCTGGGCGATCCGCGCGAGCGTCCGCTCCACCAGCTCCCCGGCCTCGGCGGCCCCGAGCTGCCCCTGCACGTCGCGTACGGCGTCGGGGGACTCGGTCGAGTAGACGAGCACGGGTCCCTCGGACGACAGATGGGCGTCGGCGAAGGCGAGTGCCTCGGCGACCACGTCCTCGCCCGCCGCGATCCGCATCGGATCCACGCTGAAGCCGGGGCGGCCGGTGGCGAGGAACTCCCGCACCTGGCCGTTGGTCGCGGCGGACACCGAACCGGCGACGACCGCCGAGTGGCCGGTGGCGGCGGGGAGTTCGGCGGCCTCGGGGGACGGCACGATGCCCCAGTTCGCGGGCAGCCCGATGGCGAGGCCCGAACCGGCGGTGACCAGCGGCAGACCGGCGACCGCGGCGCCCAGGCGTACGAGGTCGTCGTTGGACACGGCGTCGACGACCGCGGCGCCGACACCCTCCTTGCGCAGCTCCTCGATCCGTGCCGCGACGGCCTCGGACCCGGCCGCGACGGCCTTGTGGTCGATGAGCCCGACGGGCCGGGCGGTCTGCGCGTCAAGGACCGACACCAAGTTGGAGTCGGTCATCGGGGTGAGCGGGTGGTGGCGCATGCTGCTCTCGCCGAGCAGCACGTCACCGACGAAGAGGTGTCCCTTGAAGACCGTGCGGCCGTTGTCCGGGAACGCGGGGGTCGCGACGGTGAAGTCGGTGCCGAGCGCGTCCATCAGCGCTTCGGTGACCGGGCCGATGTTGCCGGCCGGCGTCGAGTCGAACGTCGAGCAGTACTTGAAGTAGATCTGCTCGGCGCCCGCCGAGCGCAGCCACTCCAGGGCGCGCAGCGAGGAGTCGACGGCCTCGGCCGCCGGGACGGTCCTCGACTTGAGCGCGATGACGACCGCGTCGGCGTCCTGCGGTGTCTCGGTGTCCGGTGCGGGTACGTCGATCAGCTGGACCACGCGCATGCCGGCGCGCACCAGGTTGTTGGCCAGGTCGGTGGCGCCGGTGAAGTCGTCGGCGATGCATCCGAGACGGACGGGCATGTCAGGCCTCCTTCTCGTCGGTGTCGTTCTGCTGGGGCTCGGGCAGCTCGATGCCCGGGAAGATCTTGATGACCGCGCTGTCGTCCTCGCCGCCGAGACCGGACGCGGAGGCCTGGAGGAACATCTGGTGGGCGGTCGCGGACAGCGGCAGCGGGAACTTCTGGGGCCGCGCCGAGTCGAGGACGAGTCCGAGGTCCTTGACGAAGATGTCGACGGCGGAGAGCGGTGTGTAGTCCCCGGCCAGCACATGGGCCATGCGGTTCTCGAACATCCACGAGTTGCCCGCGCTGTGGGTGATCACCTCGTACAGCGACTCGGCCGGCACGCCCGCCTTGATGCCGAGGGCCATGGCCTCCGCGGCGGCGGCGATGTGCACGCCCGCGAGCAGCTGGTTCACGATCTTGACCTTGGAGCCGAGCCCGGCGGTGTCACCGAGCCGGTAGACCGTGGCGCTCATCGCGTCGAGCACGGGGTCGGCGAGGGCGTACGCCTCCGGGGCGCCGGAGGTCATCATCGTCAGCTCGCCGGTGGCGGCGCGGGCGGCGCCGCCGGAGATCGGGGCGTCCAGGCAGCGCACGCCCAACGCGCCGAGCCTGCCCTCCAGTTGGGCGGCGAAGGCGGGGTCGACGGTGGAGCACATGACGTAGACGGAACCGGGGCGCAGGCGCTCCGCCGCGCCGCCCTCGCCGAAGAGGACCGACTCGACCTGCGCCGAGTTGACCACGACACCCACGAGGACGTCGACGTCGGCCGCCAGGTCGCCGGCCGTGTCGTACGCGACGCCGCCCTCGTCGGCGAAGGCGGCGGCCACGTCGGCGCGCAGGTCGTGGACCGCCACGTGGAACCCGGCGGCGCGCAGACTGCGCGCCATGCCGAGCCCCATGGCCCCGAGGCCGACGACGCCCACGCGGGGCCGGTCCTGTCGATCCTGGTCGTGCATGTGTGTCAGTCCCTGTCTCTCACCGGCGGGCGTCGAACGCAGGTCATATGATGACCTGACGTTGCCGGTGAGTACAGGGTGATGCCGATCACAGAAGTGTGACGGTGGTGTCAGGCGCCGGGGACCAGGCCCAGCGTGTCCAGCACACCGTAGACACCGAGGAAGAGGATCGCCGCGCTGCTGAGGACGAGGGCGGCGGTCAGCCAGGGGTTGGAGCGGAAGCGGGCCGGAACACCCGTGTACCGCAGCCGCCACACCGCTATCACCACGGCGAGCAGGAAGACACCACCGCCGATGCCGCCGATCTGCACCATCAGGACGGGGGACTGCACCCACAGGAAGAAGCACATCCACACTGGCGGCAGACACCAGGTCAGGATGCGGACGGTGCGGGTGCGGGAGCGCAGGTCGTGCCAGTCGATGACACCGAGCAGACCGAGCGTGTTGCTCCACAGGCGCGGCACGCTCGCCGAGGACGCCACCGTCACCGAGAAGAGCACCGCGATCGCGCCGGCCAGGAAGAGGTACTGCGCCCACGGGCCGAGCACGTCGGTGTACATGTGCGACAGCGTGGTGATCATGTCGTTGCCCTCGGGCACGAGGCCCTGCGGGTGCAGCACGGAGGCGCCGATCGTGTAGAAGGACAGCGTGCACAGGGTGCAGATCACCCACGAGACACCGACGTCGAGGCGCATCACCTTCAGCCAGCCCTCGGCGCGCCGCGCGCGCTCCTCGGTGCCGTCGTCGGGCCCTGTCCAGCGGGCGTAGCCCTTCTCCAGACACCAGTACGTGTACGTCGTCATCTCGTCGGCGCCGACACCGGTGATGCCGAACATGGCGAGGGCGATGCCCACCGTGCCCGCCGGGATCTGGAAGCTCAGGCCCTCGGCGAGGTCCGCGGAGCCGTAGCCGAACGCGGTGAGCGGCAGGGCGAGGGCGAGCCCGACGGTGATGACCGTCTTGAGCGTGATGCCGACGACCTCGACCCGCTCGACGACGTGGTACTTGCCCGTCTGCAGGATGAGCACGGCGGCGGCCGTGACGATCAGCGCCCAGATGGTCAGCGAGGCGACACTGAGGACGCCGCCGTAGATGGGCAGCAGGATCGAACAGGCCGCCGCGGTACCGCCGATGATGCCGCCGCGCTGGAACATCTTGGCGAAGTCCATGCCGATCCAGAGCCAGTTGATCCAGCTCAGCCGGCCGATCCGGGGGCCGACGTCACGGAAGCCGTCGAGCGCGGGGCGGCCGGTGAGGATGGTCCAGCGGGCCAGCTCCATCTGCACCCACACCTTGACCGCGGTGGAGATGATCACGAGCCAGAGCAGCGCGAAGCCCGCCCTGGCGCCGAGCGAGGTGGTGGTGATCAGCTCGCCGGAGCCGACGACGGCGGCGGACAGGATGAGCCCGGGACCGAGCCGGCGCAGCCGTCCGCGGAAGGTCTCGGGGGCCGGGCGGGCGTCTTCGGCGCGCAGGGCGTACGGATCGGCCTGGGCGGGCGCCGGGGGGACGGCGCCGGGCGTGGTGGTGGCCATGTGTCGGGTCCTCGGGGGTTTTCCGGCGCCTTCGCCGGAATCCGGACAGGGAGGTGTGGGGGATGGCGGGGTGTGTCAGGCGGCCTCGTGCCGGGCCGGTTGTCCCGCGAGGACGCGGACGACGTCCTCCGCGACCATCGCGCCCATGGCCTGGTTCGCCTCGGGGGTGCAGGCCGCCATGTGCGAGGTCAGCAGCGCGCGGGGCGCGCCGCGCAGCGGGTGGTCCGCGGGCAGCGGCTCCGTCGTGAACGCGTCGAGGGCCGCCGCGCCGAGGTGGTCGGTGTGCAGCAGCTCGGCGAGCGCGGCCTCGTCGATCAGGCCGCCGCGCGCGGCGTTGACGAGGATCGCGCCGCGCCGCATGGACTCCAGGCGGGGGCGGTCCAGGAGCGGGGTGCCGGACGGGTCCGGCGGGGTGTGCAGGCTCACCGCGTCGGAGCGGGTCAACAGGGCGTCCAGCGAGGCCGGTTCGGCGTCGAGCGAGCGGATGGTGTCATCGGACACGTACGGGTCGTGGGCCAGGACCGACATGCCGAAGGCCCGCGCGTAACCGGCGAGCAGCCGCCCGATCCGGCCGAAGCCGACGATGCCGAGCGTCCTGCCGTGCAGCTCGGGGCCGAACAGCTTCGGCCAGCCGCCCGCCGCCACGGCGACATGGGAGGCGGTGAGCGAGCGGGCCGCCGACAGGAGCAGCCCGAAGGTGTACTCGGCGACGGCGCGGGAGTTGCTGCCGGGGGCGCAGACGACGGGGATGCCGCGCTCACGGGCCGCGTCGAGGTCGATGGTGTCGACGCCCACCCCGTGCTTGGCGATCACCTTCAACTTCGGTGCCGCGTCCATGACTTCGGAGGTGATCGGGTCCATGCCGACGATCAGGGCGTCCGCTTCGGCGGCGTGCTTCAACAGCTCGGCCGTCGGCAGCGCCCCGTCCTCGCGTGGGCGCAGCGGTCCCGCGCCCGCCGCCTCCAGGATCTGCCACGGGCGTGCGGAGTGCCGGGCGAAGGTGGGGGTGGTGATGAGCGTGGTGGCAGCCATCAGTGTGCCCCGCCGCGCGCCGCGTCCAGGTGGGACGTGGCGATCTGCTGGAGGTGGACGACGTCCGCTGCCACCGTCGCGAAGGTGAAGCCATCGGCGAGGCGGCGGGCCGCGCTCGCGCCGTCGGCGTTGTGGATGCCGGCCGCGATGCCCGCGGCCTCCGCCGCCTTCCGTACGCGGGTCAGGGCCTGCTCGAACTCGCCCTGCACGGACGGGTCGGTGGACGTCGCGCCGCCGATGGCGAGGCGCAGGTCGGAGGGCCCGACGTAGATGCCGTCGAGGCCGGGCGTCGCGCAGATCTCCTCGACGTTGGCGAGCCCGTCGGCCGTTTCGATCATGGCGAGGACGGCGGTGGCGTCGTGCGTGTCGGCCGGGTTCGGGCCGACGCGGAGCTGGGCGCGCATCGGGCCGTAGCTGCGGCGGCCGAGCGGCGGGTAGCGCACGGCGGCGACCGCGTCGGCGGCGTCCCGCGCGGTGTCGACGAGCGGCACGATGACGGCGGTCGCGCCCGCGTCGAGGGCCTTGCCGATGTACGTGAGGTCGTTGGCCTCGACGCGCACCATGCCGACGGCCGTGGAGCCCTTGGTGTCGGTGGCGAGGAGGTTGTTCAGCATGCCCTGGTAGCCGAAGAGGCCGTGCTGCGCGTCGAAGGCGAGGTAGTCGTAGCCGATCCGGGCGAGGCGCTCGGCGGCGACCGGGGAGTCGAGCAACGACCAGTAGCCGATGAGCTGTTCGCGGTTGCGCAGCGCGGCGGTGAACTCGGCGGAGGTGCGGCCGGGGGTCATGGGGGTCTCCATGTGCGTACGGGGGTGAGCGGAGGTCGGCGAGGTCAGCGGTTGTAGGCGGGCATCGGGCCGCGCAGCCGGGCGCCGACCTCGTCGCAGGCGGTCAACACGTCCTTGGGCAGCGGGCCTTGAGCGGCGGCCGCGATGTTCGCCCTGAGGTGGTCGACCTTGGAGCCGCCGAGCAGCAGGGCGTCGGTGGAGGGGCGGGAGAGCAGCCAGCGCAGGGACAGGTCGGTGAGCGGGAGGCCCGCGTCGGACGCGATGGCCGTCAGGTCGGCCACCGCGCGGAACAGGTCCTCGTTCCAGTACCGCTGCCGGTACATCGCCGCGACCTTCGAGTCGCCGAACCGGCCGCCGTCCGGGGCCTGTTCGAAGGTGTGCCGACCGGTGAGGAGGCCGCCGCCGAGCGGGTTGTAGACCATGGTGGCGAGGCCGGTCTGTGCCGCGAACTCGACGTACTCCTCCTCGATGCGGCGTGCGAGCAGGTTGTGCAGCTGCTGTGCGACGACGGGGCGGGGCGCGCCCACCTCGTCGGCCACCCGGTTCACCTCGGCGATCTGCCACGCCGCGTAGTTGGAGACACCAAGTGCGCGCACCTTGCCGGCCTTCACGAACCCGGCGACGGTGGCGAGGGTCTCGGTGAGCGGCGTCGCCCGGTCCGGCTGGTGCAGATAGAAGAGGTCGACGTGGTCCGTGCCCAGGCGCCGGAGGCTGCCGTCGAGTGCGGCGCGCAGGCCGTCGGCGGACAGCGGCGCGTGCTCGCCCTGGTCGGGGTGGGGGATGCCGGCCTTCGTCGCGAGCACGACCCGGTCGCGGCGGCCGGCCAGCAGCTCGGCGAGGATGCGCTCGCTCTCCCCGCCCGCGTAGCCGTTGGCGGTGTCCACGCCGGTGACGCCCGCGTCCAGCGCGGCGTCCAGCATCGCGGCGGCCGTCGCGCGGTCCGCGGTGTCGCCGAAGGTCATGGTGCCGAGGACGAGGCGTGACAACGGGACGGGGGCGTGGGGGAGTTGGATGCCGGGGGTCACGGTGGGGTCCTTCCAAGGGGTGTGCCGCGCGGCGGGTGGGCGGCACCGGGACGAACGGGGGAGAGGCGGCGGTGCGGCCGACCGGCCACAGGGGGCGTCGGACACCGGAACGCTCGCACGGCTGCGTGTTCCGCGCAAGAGGTCTCGCGCAGATCGCGCAACCTGTGCCATGATCCGGGCGGGCCGCCCAACGTCGGGCGTTCCCAAGGAGGTTCGATCCCGTGGCTTCGTCGCCCCCGCTCCCCGCCGTGCTCGCGCTCGCCGACGACCTGTCCGGCGCGGCCGAGGCCGCCCGCGCGCTCGGCGGCCCGGTCCGCCTGTCCCTCACCGCGCCGTGCGGCGCCGCCGCGGCATCCGGGCACGACCTCGTCGTGGACCTGAACACACGGCATCTGCCGCCTGCCGATGCGGCAGATGCCGTGCGCTCGGCCCTGCGACGGCGGGGCTCGGGCGGGTACGGGCTGCTCTACAAGAAGATCGACTCGCAGCTGCGCGGCAACGTCTCCGCCGAGGCCGCGGCCTACGCCGAGGGGGCGCGGGCCCTCGTCGTCGCGCCCGCGCTGCCTGCCGCCCGGCGCACCGTGACGGGCGGCGTCGTGCACGTGGCCGGGGTGCCGCTGCACGAAACGAGCGGCTGGCGCGCGGAACGCGCAGCGCCGCCGCGATCGGTGGCGCAGGCGTTCTCGGGGCTGCCGGTGCGGACGGTCCCGCTGGCGGCCGTACGCTCCGGACCCGGCCGCCTGGAGGCCGAGTTGAAGCGCGCGGCGGCGGCCGGTTGCCACCCCGCCCCGGACGCCGAGACCGATGCCGACCTGGACGCCGTCGTCGCGGCGGCCCTGCGCCTCGGGCCCGGCTTCCGGCTCCTCGGCAGCGGCGGCCTCGCCGGCGCGCTCGGCCGGGCGCTCGCGCGGCCCGCCGTGCCCGTGCCACCACCCGCGCGCGAGACGGCCCCGCTGCTCGTGGTCGCGGGAACGGCGGAGCCCGGGGCGGCGGCGCAGATCGCGCGTCTGGAGGCGCTCGGTATGCGTCATCTGCCGCTGCGGCCGGTGGAGTTGATGTCCGGTGCCGTGACGGTGCCGCCCGGCATCGTGGCAGGTGACACCGTCCTGTCGATCGACGGCTCGGCAGGGCTGCACCCCGCGGGCGGGCGCGTGCTGAGCGCGGCGCTCGCCGCCCTCGCCGCCGCCTGGCCCGGCCGCCCCGACCTCGTCCTCACCGGCGGCGAGACCGCCCGTGCGACGCTGGACGCCCTGGGCGTACGGGAGTTGGAGCCGGTCGACGAGATCCACCACGGCGCCGTCCACTCCCGCACCCCCGACGGCCGCACCGTCGTGACCCGCCCCGGCAGCTACGGCGCCGAGGACTCGCTCCTGCGCATCGCCACGGCCCTGCGCCCCCACCTGGCCACGCCCGGCCCCCGGACCCTTCCCGCCCAGCCGGCGAGCTGAGCCCCACCACCCCAAGAGGAGCCACCCATGAACCCCGACCTGCCCCGACTCCCGCTCATCGCCGTCACGATGGGCGACGGCGCGGGCGTCGGCCCCGAGGTCGTCGTCGCCGCGCTGCTCGACGCCGCGGTGCTCGGGCGCTGTCGCCCGGTCGTCATCGGCGACGCCGCGCGGCTGCGCGAGGCCGCCCGCATCCTGGACCTGGAGTGCGAGGTGGCCGAGGTCGACCACCCCCGCGACGCGGTCTTCACACCCGGCCGCGTGAACGTCGTCGACCTCGCGCTGCTCCCCGCCGACCTGCCCTGGGGCGAACTCTCCGAGGTCGCGGGCAACGCGGCGTACGCGTACGTGAAGCGGGCCGCGGAACTCGCCCTCGCCGGTGACGTCCAGGGCATCTGCACGGCCCCGCTCAACAAGGGCGCCCTGCACGCCGCCGGACACATCTACCCCGGACACACCGAACTCCTGGCACACCTCACCGGCACCGAAGAGGTGTCGATGATGCTGTCCACGGAGAAGGTCAAGGTCATCCACGTGACGACACACATCGGCCTCATCGACGCGGTCAACCGCATCGAGCCGGGACTCGTCGAGCGCACCGTGCGCCGCGGCCACGAGGCGATGGTCCGCGCCGGCACCCCGCACCCCGTCATCGGCGTCTGCGGCATCAACCCGCACGCCGGTGAGAACGGTCTTTTCGGGTACGGCGAGGAGGCCGAGAAGATCGAGCCCGCCTTGGAGAAGCTGCGTGCCGCCGGTGTGGACGCGCGCGGCCCGCTGCCCGCCGACACCGCCTTCTTCCTCGCCTCGCGCGGCGACTACGACCTCATCGTGGCGATGTACCACGACCAGGGGCACGGCCCCGTGAAGGTGCTCGGCATCGAGGCGGGCGTGAACCTGACCGTGGGCCTGCCCGTGATCCGCACGTCCGTCGACCACGGCACCGCGTTCGACATCGCCGGAACCGGGAAGGCGGAGGCCGGTAGCATGGTGGAGGCCCTTCGCCAGGCGGCCGAGATGGCCACGGCGCCCTCCGCCCCGGCGGTCTGAACCGCCTTTCGCCGCACCGCCGTTGACCGCCGCCGTACCGCAGAGGACCGACCATGCCGTCCCCGAACCCCCAGCCGCCCACCTCCCAGGCGCAGGGCTCCCGCGCCCGCCGGGACCGCATCGTCGACCTGGCCACCACCAGCGGGCTCGCCAGCGTCGAGGAACTGTCGCAGCTCTTCGAGGTCACCCCGTCCACCATCCGCCGCGACCTCGCCCGCCTCACCGCGGAGGGCCGGCTGGCCCGTACGTACGGCGGCGCGATGGCGCTGTCCGCGCACCCCGAGGCCTCGCTGCGGCAGCGCACGGGAGAGGCGTACGACGAGAAGCGCGCCATCGCGCAGTGGGCGGCGCGCGTGGTGGAACCGGGCGAGACGCTGCTCCTCGACGCGGGTACGACCGTCGGCGCGCTCGCCCATGAGCTGCGCGCCGTCAAGGAGTTGACCATCGCGACGACGGGGCTGACCGCGCTGCACGCGCTCGCCGACGCGGAGGGCGTGCACGTCGAGTGCCTGGGCGGCACGCTGCGTCCGCTCAGCCAGGGGTTCGTCGGGCCGCTCACCGAGGCCGCCCTGGAGCGGATGTCCTTCGACCGGGTCTTCCTCGGCGCCGACGGGGTCACCGTCGACCGCGGCATCTGCGAGGCGGACCTGCGCCAGACCCGGCTCAAGGAACTCATGGCCCGGCGGGCGGACCACGTCTACGTCCTCGCGCACGGCGGGAAGCTGGGCCGCGCCCCGTTCCACGCGTGGGCGACGCTGAAGGAGGGCTGGACGCTGGTGACCGACGCGTCGGCGCCGGCGGAGCAGGTCAGGGCGTTCGAGGCGTGCGGGGTGCGGGTGGAGGTCGCGGGACGCGGGTGACCTGCCGGGTCGTCAAGTACGGCCCGTGCGCGGGGAGTTGCGCCGGGAGAAGTTGGGTCACAAGCGGTGCGCGGGGCCTTGCCACGCGCTCCGGCGGCGCTCTATTGTCCCGCGCAGAAAGCGCTTTCCCCCTCTTTCCGCCGGTCACCACACCGGTTGCACCGGCATGCCCAGAGCACCTGAGTCAGTGCGCTGCACTGCACCGGAAGGACACACGACGATGAAGTTACCCAGACCCGTCGCGCTCCGCCTCACCGCCGGGATCGGCGCGCTCGCCCTCGCGGGCGCCGCCGCCATGACGCTGTCGACGTCCGAGGCGTCGGCCGCCGTGACCGGCACCGCCACCGGCTACGCCACGCAGAACGGCGGCACCACCGGAGGCGCGGGCGGGGCGACCGTGCGGGCCACCACCGGGACGCAGATCCACCAGGCCCTGTGCGGCCGTGCGAGCGCCGACACCCCGATCACCATCGAGGTCGAGGGCACGATCAACCACGGCAACACCGCCAAGGTGTCCGGCGACAGCTGCAACACGGCCGCCGGGGTCATCGAGCTCAAGCAGATCAGCAACGTCACCCTCGTGGGCGTCGGAAACGGCGCGGTCTTCGACCAACTCGGCATCCACATCCGCGAGTCCAGCAACATCATCATCCAGAACGTGACGGTCCAGAACGTCAAGAAGTCCGGCTCGCCCACCTCCAACGGCGGCGACGCCATCGGCATGGAGAGCGACGTCCGCAACGTCTGGGTGGACCATGTGAACCTGCTCGCCTCCGGCGGCGAGTCGGAGGGCTACGACGGCCTCTTCGACATGAAGGACAACACCCAGTACGTCACCCTCTCGTACAGCACGCTGCGCAACTCGGGTCGTGGTGGCCTGATCGGCTCCAGCGAGACCGAGCTGTCCAACGGCTACATCACCTTCCACCACAACCTGTACGAGAACATCGACTCCCGCGCACCCCTGCTGCGCGGCGGCACGGCGCACATGTACAACAACTACTACGTGAGCCTGAACGAGTCGGGCATCAACTCCCGCGCCGGGGCGAAGGCCAAGGTCGACAACAACTACTTCAAGAACTCGAAGGACGTCCTCGGCACCTTCTACACGACGGCCGCCGGATACTGGCAGGTCAGCGGCAACACCTTCGACAACGTGACCTGGTCGGGCGCGGCGAGCGACTACAAGCCGGCCGGGCCGAACCCGACGTCGAACACTACGGTCTCCATCCCGTACGCCTACAAGCTCGACGCCGCGTCCTGCGTGCCGGGTGTCGTGGGCGAGACGGCGGGCGCCAACAAGGGCATGAAGGTGTCGGACGGCAGCTGCTCGACGCAGACACCGACACCCACTCCCACGCCCACCGATCCGACGCCCACACCCACCGACCCCGCGCCCACGCAGCCCTCCGGCACCAACCTGAGCATCGGCGCGGGCTCCGACGGCTCCAGCAAGGCGGACGGCACCAGCTACGGCAACGTACGCGACGGCAGCATGACCACCCACTGGTCGCCGAGCGGTACGACGGGCTCGGTCTCGGTCAAGTGGGGCACGGCCACCACGGTCTCCAAGGCGAACATCCGGGAGACGGCGGGAGCCACCGGCCGCATCAAGGCCTGGCGGCTCCTCAACGGTGACACGGGCACGGTGCTGGCCTCCGGCACCGGCGCGGGTGTCACGTCGTTCCCCAAGACCTCGCTGAAGAAGCTCACGCTCGAGATCGCCGGCGCGAGCGCGACGCCGCAGGTCGCGGAGTTCGAGACGTACGCCCAGTAGACGGAAGACCCCCGCCCGCCGGTTTCCGGACCGGCGGGCGGGGGGACCCGGCCGCACATGAAGTGGCAACAAGTGCAGCACTCCCCGGCAGCCGTCTACGTCCTCGTGCTCGACGAGGGCGAGGAGGCCCTGACCGGGATCACGGACTTCGCCCGCGCCCGCTCCCTCGGTGCCTCCCAGGTGACGGCCGTGGGCGCGTTCTCGCAGGCCGTCGTGGGGTGGTTCGACCGGGACGCCAAGGACTACCGGCCCACCACGGTGGGCCAGCAGTGCGAGGTGCTCTCGCTGCTCGGGGACATCGCCGTCGGCGAGGACGGCCCGACCGCACACCTGCACACCGTGCTGGGCCTCGCGGACGGCACGACCCGCGGCGGCCACCTCCTGGAGGGCCGGGTGTGGCCGACCCTCGAGGTGATCGTCCGCGACAGCCCCGCGGAGCTGGCGAAGGTGTACCGCCCGGAACTGGGTCTTGCGCTGATCGACCCGTCCTAGCTCCCGGCCAGCCGATCGGTCAGCCGTGGAAGGCTATGTACCCGTTGCCGTCCCGGTCGTTCGACCGCTTGGTGTACGAGTGGACGTCGGACCGGGGGCCGGAGGGCTTGTACAGGTAGATGGTGTCCCCGGTGTTGTTCCACATGAAGTTGCAGTTGTCGCGGTAGACGACGTTGTTCGCGTCGGAGTCGCTGCCGTTGCCGCCGCGCAGCTTCACGTAGTCACCCGGCTGAAGGGAGTGGCTCGCGGTGAACTTGAAGCGGTTCCCCGCGGCGTCCTTGACGAGGTACCCCTTGAGGTTGACCGTCGCGGTGCGCGAGTAGTTCTTGATGGTCAGGTACTCGTTCTTGGTGTTGCCGCCCGAGCAGCGGTTGGAGTCCCGACCGGGGGCGTCGTACTGGACGCCCCTGATCTTCAGGGCCGAGGAGTACTCGGCGGCCTGTGCGGGAGACGCCGTCGCGGCGAGCGCGGCGACGGCGGCGGCTGCGGGCAGGGCGTAGCGGTAGCGCATGAGGTTCCCCCCTCATTCGTTCCAGTGGAGCCCCGCGAGCATATGCCATGTGTGCAGGCAGTAGCGGCAATGTGAAGGAAACGTGTACGGGGCGGCTCAGGGTGTGCTGATGGAGGCTCCCGGACCCAGCGGGATGTCGAAGCCGTAGAAGATGCCGAGCACCGCCAGCCACGCCACCAGGAACGGCACCACGAACACCGACAACCGCGAGAGCAGGGAGCCGAGTTGGGCCTCCGGTTCGTAGCGTTTGAGGACCGTCAGGAGCAGGAAGACGTAGGGGTTCAAGGGCGTGATCATCTGGGTGGCCGAGTCGCCGATGCGGAACGCCGCCTGGGTGACCGCCGGTTCCATGTGCAGCAGCATGAACGCCGGGACGAAGACCGGGGCCACCAGGGACCACAGCGCCGAGCCCGAGGTGATGAAGAGGTTCAGGACGCAGACCAGGAGGACGAAGGCCACCAGGCCCAAGTAGCCGGTCAGGCCCACCGATTCGAGGAGCGCCGCGCCCTTCACCGCCAGCAGCGTGCCCAGGTTCGTCCAGTCGAAGACACCGATGACCTGCGCGATGACCAGGATGAGCACGATGTACGCGGACATGCCCGTGATCGCGTCGGCCATCATGCGCGGCACGTCCTCGAAGCGCGTGACCGCCTTCACCGTACGGCCGTAGACCGCGCCGGCCAGGAGGAACGCCACGAAGAGGAGCGGCACGATGCCGTCGAGGACGGGGGAGGGGACCAGTGCCCCGCCCTCGCCGCGCAGCGGGGAGCCGGGGAGCAGCCAGCAGGTGATGACCACGGCGGCGTAGGCGAGGACCACCAGGCCTGCGCGGAGCATGCCGCGGCGCTGGAGGGCGGTGACCTCCGTGGTGACCTCCCCGTCCGCGTCGGTGCCGTCAGCCGTCGGGCGAGGCAGCCGCGGTTCCAGGACCCGCGAGATGAGGAAGCCGCCGATGAGGGCCAGGACGACGCTCGCCGACGCCGTGTAGAAGTAGTTGATCAGGATGTGTGTCGGGGCGTCCCCGCCCTGCGGGAGTACCTGCGCGGCCTGGTGGGTGATGCCCGTGTAGAGGGCGTCGAGCGCACCGATCGTGAAGCCCGCCGCGTACCCCGCGCACACGCAGGCGAAGCCGCCGATGAGGCCCGCGACCGGGTTGCGGCCCGCGTTCTTGAACACCAGCGCGGCCAGTGGCGGGATCACCAGGATCGCCACGTCGCTCATCAGGTGCGCCTGCGCCGCCACGAACGCCACCAGGTACGGCAGCAGCCACTTCGGGGCGCGGGAGATCGAGGCGCGGACCATCGTCTCAAGGAGGCCCGTGCGCTCGGCCACGCCCACCGCGGCCATCATCAGGAGCACCGTGCCGAGCGAGGGGAAGCCCGTGAAGTTGGGGATGAAGTTCTCCAGCAGCCAGACCACGCCGTCCCCGGTGAACACCCCCTGCACGGCGACCGTCTTGTCCTCGCCGGGTATCCGCACCGTCGCGCCGGCCGCCGCGAGCGCGGTGGACGCGGCGCCGACCAGGACGAACAGGCCGAGGAAGAGGAGGACCGGGTGGGGGAGCTTGTTGCCCACCCGCTCGATGCCGGACATGGCCCTGTCGATGAAGCCCGCTCTGGTGCGCTCGCGCTCGGGGGCCGGTGTCTGTGTCGTCATGTCCCGAGTCCGTTCTTGCGGAGTGTGCCGCCCTGTGCGACGAGGACGACGTTCGCGGGGTCGGCGAGCAGCGTGATGTCGGCGAGCGGGTCGCCCTCGCACAGCACCAGGTCGGCCCGCTTGCCCGGCTCCAGCGTGCCGAGTTCGGTGTCCAGGCCGAGGAGTTCGGCGGCGGAGCGGGTGCCCGTGGTGATGGCCTGCAGGGGTGTCATGCCGAGGGCCACGAGGTGGGTGAGCTCGCGCAGGTTGCGGCCGTGCGGGACCATCGCCGCGTCCGTGCCCATGGCGATCTTCACGCCCTCGGCGATCGCCGCGGAGATGTTCTCCTTGGTGATGCCGGACCAGCGGACCTTCTTCTCGTAGTGGTACGGCTCCATGGTGGCCTTGTCGATGCCGTCGAAGACCGTGGACAGCGTCGGGACGACGAACGTGCCGCGCTCGCCCGCGAGTTCACGGGCCTGCGCCGACATGCCGTAGCCGTGCTCGACGCTGGTGACACCGCCGCGGATCGCGTTGAGGATGCCGGCCGTGCCCTGCGCGTGCGCGGCGACCGGGCGGCCGCCGTGCCGGGCCAGCTCCTCGACGACCGTACGGATCTCCTCCTCGGTCAGACCCTCGTCGTCGGGGTGGTCGTACGGGCTCGACATGCCGCCCGTGGCACACACCTTGATGACATCGGCGCCCGCGCGCAGCAGCTTGCGCACCGCGAGCCGCACCTCGTCCGGGGTGTCGGCGATCTCGCCCATCCCGGAGCTCGGGTCGAAGCCGCACTCGGTGGCGAAGTCGGCGTGCCCGCCGGTGTGGCTGAGGATGCGGACGGCGGTGTGGATGCGCGGCCCGGTGGTCAGGCTCTGCGCGACCGCCGTGCGGTAGCCGGCCGGCAGCCCGCCCAGGTCGCGGACGGTGGTGACACCCGCGTCGAGGGTGGCGCGCAGCCGCTCGGCGGTGCGGAAGGTCTCGACCGTGGTGTCCTGCTCGTAGCGGCGCACCATCTGGCGCGCGGACTCGACGCCGAGGTGGACGTGGGTGTCGATGAAGCCGGGGAGGAGCGTGCGGCCTCCGGCGTCGATGGTGTGCACGCCGGGCAGGGCGTCCGGCGCCGTCGCCGCCGGGCCCGCGTAGGCGATGAGGCCCTCGGCGTCGACGACGAGCGTGGCGCCCTCGACGGGCGCGGCGCCGGTGCCGTCGATGAGGCGGGCGTTGGTGATGCGGAGCGAGGAAGGCTGTTGGGAACTCATGAGCGAACACTGTCGGATTCGGCGATGACGAACACGTAAAATCGCAGGAACCTGACCTGGTCCACCTATCTGTGCAGGATTTCGGCCACCGTGAGAACGCAGCATTCAGAACCGGCGAAGGAGCGGCGCACCGTCGCGGAGCCGAGCGTGGCGGACCGTGTGCGGGTCGACGAGCTCGATCTCGCGCTCGTGCACGCCCTGCAGGTCAACACCCGCGCACCGTGGACGCTCATCGGCGAGGCGCTCGACATCGACCCCGTCACCGCCGCCCGGCGCTGGGAGCGGCTCGCGAAGAGCGGGGCCGCCTGGGTCGACGGGTATCTCGCGCTCGACCGCGACGAGGGGTCGGTGTACGCGCAGGTCGAGATCGACACGGGTGGGCATCTGCCGGAGGACGTGCTGACCTCGCTCGCGGCGGACTCGCGGATGCTCAGCCTCAAGCAGACGTCGGGTGGGCGCGACCTGCTGGCCATCGTGGGCGCCTCGTCGTTCGACGACCTCGCCCACTACACCGGGGAGCGGATCTCCCGGCTGCCCGGGGTGCGCGGCACCCGGATCCATGTCATCACGGCGGTGCCCTTCGAGGGCGCCCAGTGGCGGCTGCGGAGCCTCACGCCCGCCCAGCGCACGCTGCTGCGGCCCGAGTACGCGGACGTCGAGGCCCCTGTCCCCGACGAGCCGATACGTCCCATCGACCGGCGTATCGCGCACGCGCTCGGCAGCGACGGGCGGATGCCGTTGTCGGGCCTGGCCAGGGCCACCGGGGCGAGCACGGCCACGGTCCGCCGCAGGCTGCGGGTGCTGAGCGCCGGCGGCCGCCTCTCACTGCGGTGCACGCTGGCCCGGCCACTGACCGAATTCCCGGTCTCCGCCGTCTACTTCGGGTCCGTGCCCGCTGAGAACCTGGACCCCGCCGTGCAGGCCCTGCGCACCCTGCCGGGCCTGCGCATGTGCAGCATCACCGCGGGCACCCACAACCTCATCCTCGACATCTGGCTGCGCACGCTCGCCGAGGTGCACACCACCGAGGCCCTGCTCAACCGCCGCCTCGCCGACCTCGGCCTGCGCATCACGGAGCGCGCGGTGGTGCTGCGCACGCTGAAGCACGCCGGCCGACTGCTCGACCGGCGCGGCCACAGCGTGGGCGCGGTTCCCCTCAGATCGACCGGAGACTGAGCTCGCGCTCCTCGGCGTCGGCATCGAAGCCCACCGGTTCCCAGCGCTTCACGAGCAGCGCGATGAGGCCGAGGACGGGCGCGCCGAGAATCACCCAGTACACACCGGTCCCCAGCCCGGTGCTGAGGATCGGGAAGAAGAACAGCGTGAGTGTCGAACCGAGGCGCAGCACGGCCTGGTTGAAGCCGATGGAGATACCGCGCATCGAGGTGGGGAAGCCCAGCGAGGCGTAGCTCATGATGTGCGCTCCGGGGCCGAAGCCCTGGGCGAACATAAACGCACCCAGCATCAGGATCCCCGCCGTGACGACGGCGGTGCCCGAGGGCTGTCCGATGAGCGCGAGCACGGTGATCGCCACCAGCTGGATCGCGAAGCCCAGCGACATCATCGGCCAGGCACCCTTCGTCGACGCCCAGCGGATGCCGAGCAGGCCGCCGGTCAGCGCGAAGACGAGGTTCAGCGTGAAGGACGACGCGATGGTGGTCAGCGGGCCCTGCGTCATGAGTGTGGCGATGATGATCGGCAGGCCGAACGCGACCGCGTTGTAGCCGAAGGTCTCGGCGAGGCCGACCACCACCGACTGGATCGTGCGGGTGCGGTACGGGCCCTTGAACAGGCGCGCGTAGGAGGCGAGCCCGGGTCGCTGCGGTCGCTCCGTCTTCCCCTGTACGTCGTCCGGGACGTAGGCATCCACCCCGTACGACTGCCGCAGGATGCTCGCGGCGCCCTCCAGGTCGCCCTGGTCGGCGGCCCAGGTCGGGGACTCGTTCATGTAGCGGCGGCGCAGCAGCAGGACAACGAGTGCGGGGATCGCGCCGAAGCCGACGGTGAAGCGCCACAGCCAGCCCAGGTGGGCGTCCGGCAGCAGGAAGTACAGCGCCATGATGACGAGGTAGCAGCCGCTGGTGGCCGCGTACCAGGCGGGGGACCAGGCGGCCGTGCGCGAGCCCTTGCTGCCCTTGCCGCGCAGCCGGGAGAACTCCGCGAGGAACGCGATGGCGACCGGGATGTCCATGCCGACGCCGATGCCCATCACGAACCGGGCGCCGATCAGCGTCCACGCGTCCTGCGCGACCGCGCACACCAACGCCGTCACGACGAAGAACAGCATGTTGGCCATGAAGACCCGGTAGCGGCCTATTCGGTCCACGAGCCAGCCGCCGACGAGCGCGCCGATCAGCGAGCCGACGCTGATGGAGGCGGTGACGACGCCGGCCATCGTCGAGCTGAGGCCGAACTGCTTCGTGATGTCGGGGAGCCCGTACGCGAGCGAGCTGAGGTCGTACGCGTCGAGGAAGATGCCGCCGAGCGCGATGATCACGATCATCCGGGCGTGCTTGCCGCGCGCCGTCCCGGAGTTGACCAGATCGGAGACGTCGGCCGCGGACCGGATCGGCACGGGTCCTGACGCCGCCTCCGCCGGCGTGGGTGAGGGCAGGGAGGAAGTGGAGCTCACGGGGGCCTTCCGGAGGTGCTGGTGTGCTGCGGGTGACAGGTGTGTCGCGGAATCGTATGCAGCCACCGGAAGGACTTCGTCCATTTGTCCGCATGCTGGTCACGGCCGTGCACAGGGTCCCGGCCGAGAGGGCCGGGACCCTGTGGGGCACCCGTGTGTCACCTGTGCTCACCGCTCAGTGCTCGTGCTCCCCGGTGTCCGGCTTCGCGCCCGGTGTCCACTTCTGCGCGGACTTCCCGTTGAGGTCCCACACCACCTTTCCCGCGCGCACGGTCAGCTGGGTGGTGAGCTTGCGGCTGCCGTCGATCCGGTAGCCGAAGCTGTCGACGTAGCCGAACCTGCCCTTGTCGAGGGAGAACAGGGCCAGGTCGGCCGGGGCGCCGACCGAGAGGTTGCCCAGGTCGGAGCGGCCGACGGCCTTCGCGGGCTTCCAGGTGGAGGCCTCGACGACGTCCTTGAGCGGCATGCCGAGGGTGAGGAACTTGCCCATGATGTTCGGCATGTCCTTCATGCCGGCGTTCATGCTGGTGATGTGCAGATCGGTGGAGATGGTGTCGGGCGCGAAGCCCTCCTTCATCGCCTCGACGGCCACGTCCCAGCTGAAGCTGCCGCCGCCGTGCCCGACGTCGAACAGCACACCCCGCTCCCGGCCCTTGTGCAGGCCGGAGTTGAGCTTGCCGCTGTCGAGCAGCTCGTTGCGCAGGCCCGAGTACACATGGGAGTAGATGTCACCGGGGCGCAGCTTCTCGCCGAGGAGCTGCTCGATCGGCCGCTCGGGGTGGTTGGCGCCGAAGTCGACCATGACCGGCAGGTCCGCCTTCGTGCCCGCCTCGACCGCGTTGTCGACGGCGGCCCAGTCCTTGCCCTCGTAGTGTGCGGTCTTGATGCCGACGACGGTGTCCGGGAACTCGGCCGCCTTCTCCGCCGCGGGCCCCGGCTTCATGTCGCTGACGTCCTGCTCGACCTTTGCGCCGCCCATGCCCTTGCCGACGATGTTGAGGAAGGCGAGGACGCGGGTCTGGGACCGGTCGATGATGTTCTTCTTGAACAGGTCGAAGTTGGCCGCGCCCGAGGAGCCCGCGTCGACCGCGGTGGTGACACCGGTGCGGAAGGTGAATCCGTCGGGAGCCACCCCGTTCTTGCCGTTCGCGTAGTCGTCCTCGGGGCCGGGGAACAGATGGGCGTGCAGGTCGACCAGGCCGGGGGTGAGATACGTGCCCGCCGCGTCGACCTTCTGTTTCGCGGCGGAGGCGTCGATGTCCTTCGCCACCTTCGCGATCCTCCCGTCCTTGACCGCGACGTCGCGGACCGCGTCCACGTGGTTCTTCGGGTCGATGACATGGCCGCGCTCGATCACCAGGTCGTAGGCCTCGGCCTTCGAGGTCGCGGGCGCGGTCGAAGACGCCAGGGCGCCCGCCGTCGCCGCGCCGAGTGTCAGTGTCAGGGCCGCCGGAAGCACCAGCCAGTGGGCCCGCTGTCTTGTGCGCATGAAGAACTCCCTCGTCGTTCGGACCGGTGGGACGACTCAGATGACGGCGATGCAGTCGATCTCGACCAGCGAGTCGCCCGGGATGCCGGCCGCCGCCGCGATCGTCGTGCGCACACCGGGTTCGGGGCCCCAGCGGCCGAGGAAGACCTCGTTCATCCCGTCGTAGTCGTCGAGGGTGTTCAGATAGACGTTGATCTTGAGGACCTTCTCCATCGAGGAGCCCACGGACTCCAGATAGCGCTCCACCTCGTTCAGTACGTGGTCGGTGTGCGCGCGGATGTCGCCCTCGAAGTGGGCGCCGATGCCGGAGATGAAGACCATCGAGCCGTACGTGACGATGGGGCTGAACAGCGGGTTCTCCGGCGGCTCCACGCCGTCCGGGTAGTGCACCTCCTTGCGCGGCTTGGCCGGCCTGCCGTGCTGGGCGTCGGCCGCCGAGGCCGGGCCCGCGCCCGCCACGGCCGGTACGGCGGCGATGGCCGCCACGGCGGGGGCCTTGCGGATGAAGTCCCGTCGGTTCGAGGTCACGCGTCCTCCGATGAAGTTGGTGGGGTGGGGGTGCTTGAGGGGGGGGGGGCTCAGGACGTGCGGGTCGCCTTCCAGCTGCCCTTGAGGTACTCGCCCAGATCGACGCGGCCGCTCATCTCGTCGCCGGTGAGCTTCCCGGTGAAGGCGTACGAGAGGGAGTCGCCGTGCTCCTCGCCGTACGAGCTGCGCACCGTCACCTCGTCGGCGCCGACGGAGCCCGTGGCGGGGCGCGAGACGAAGTCGCCGCGGTGGGTGCCGGTGAGCTTGGCGCCGTCCTGCTTCAGCGTCAGCTTGTGTTTGCTGGAGGCGCCGGCCGCGTAGGTGATCTCCAGGGACCAGGTGCCGCTCGCGTCGACGGAGGGCGGCTTCGGCTTCGCGGGGGCCGGGGGCGGGTCCTTGAGCTGCCTGACGATGTGGTCGGCGATGGTCTTCTCGTCGCCGGGCTCCAGCATGTACGGGGTGACGGCCAGACCCGAGAGCGCCGGGTCCTTGCTGCCCGCCGGATTGATGGCGATGCGCGGCTCGCCCTCCCACAGGGCGTCCACGATCGTCTGGCCGACGACGCCGCGCTTCTCCGCGTCCCAGAACAGATTCAGCGTCGGTGTGCGGTTGGACAGGCCCTCCGGCTGGACGAGCTCGGAGGTGACACCCGGGACCGCGTCGGAGACCCGCTTGGCGATCGTCTTCAGCCACGAGGTCCACTTCGCGTACTCGGCCTTGTGGTCACGGCGCACCCACATCTCGACGGCCGCGAGCATGCCCATGGCCTCTTCCTTGCCGACCTTGAAGCCGCGGGCGTAGCCGTGGTGCGGCGCGCTGTGCACCCAGGCCGCCCGCACCAGGTCCTCGCGGCCGAGCAGGATGCCCGCCGACTGCGGCCCGCGCAGCGCCTTGCCGCCGCTGTACGCGACGAGGTCGGCGCCGCGCTCCAGATGGACGTTGGGGATGGTGAGGACCTCGGCGGCGGCGTCGACCAGCACCGGCACGTCCTTCGCGTGGGCGAGGTCGGCGATGGTCTTGAGGTCCAGTTCGCTCTCGTCGACGCGGGGCATCGCGAACACGTACACGAGCGCGGTCTGCGGGCCGAGCGCCGCCTTCATCTCCTCGCGCGTGGCCACCTCGACGACCTTCAGGCCGACGGCGCTGATGGCGGCCTCGTACACGTTCCGGGAGTGCTTGGGGATGATGGCCTCGGTCTTGGTGAAGCCGCTCAGGTCGGGGATCTGGATGTGCAGGTCGGGGTTGCCGCCCGCGGTGCAGGCCGCCGACGCGTGGGTGAGGGCGGCCGAACAGCCCGAACTGACCATGCCGAACCCGGCGCCTGTCAGCTCGCCGAGCCGTCTGCCGACGCCGTCGGCCAGCTCGTCCAGCTGCACGTACTGCCGGGACGCCGCGTCGATGGCCTCGCGCACCTCCGGCAGGATCAGCGAACCGCTCAGGACGGTGTAGGTGCCGCGGCCGTTGATGAGGGGGCGTACGCCGATGCGCTCGTAGTCGCCCTTCTTCGCGGCGGCGGAGGTGGCATGGGTGGCGCCGGTGGTCCTGTCGGCCGCCATGGCCTCCCCGGGCAGCAGCGAGCCGAGCGCGAGCGCCCCGCCGGCCGCTGCGCTCCGGCCGAGCATCGTGCGACGTGTGACTGGGTCAGTACGCATCCGAACCCTCAACTTCCGCCTCGTTGACCGGTGTTGGACACACGCTAGGAACGCCGTCGTGCGGCGTTAAGCGCGCCGTGCTGATGCGGGTATTCGCAACTTGGATGAACCGTTCCGGGTGTCCTCCGTGAGGTCCCGGGTGCCCGGTGGCACCTCGGAGGCCTCGATCTCGCGCAGCAGTGTGCGGGCCGGTGGTGTCAGCGTCCGGGTGGTGGACCAGTGCACCGCGACCCTGCGCCCGCAGGGCACGTCGAGCCTGCGCGCCACGACACCCGAGGTGTCCGCGGTGGCGACGGCGAGGAGGTTGGTGACTCCGATGCCGAGACCGCTGCGGACCAGCGAGATGAGGGTCTGCGGCTGGTTGGTGGCCTGGACGGCGTTGGGCTCCAGGCCGCGTTCGCTGAAGGCGCGGTACGTCTCGAAGCCCATGGCCTCGGGGGAGCCGAGCCGGCCGATGGTGATCAGGGGGTGCGCGGCCACCGCGGCGAGCGGCAGCGGCTCCGGCAGTTCGGCCAGCAGATGGTCGGGCGGATGGACCGCGATCAGGCTCTCCCACCACAGCGGCCGCGACTCCACCGAAGGGCCCGGCGGAGGCGCCATCGGGCGCAGGCAGACGTCCACCTCGCCGCTCGCGAGCGCCGCGTCGAGCTCCAGGGTGGAGCGCTCGACCAGGACCACCTTGATGGCGGGGCGGGTACGCGCCATGCGCTCCAGGAGCTGCGGCACGAACGCCACGCTCGCGCTCGGGTAACTGCCCAGCGTCACCACGCCCCGCGCGGCGCCGCGGTACCCGGCCATCGCGGCCTCGGCCCCGGCGAGCCTTCGCAGGATGGCGCGCGCGTGCTCGGCGAGGACCGCGCCCGCGTCGGTGGGTGTCACCGGGCGCCGGTCGCGGTCGAACAGCGGCACCCCCGCCTCCCGTTCGAGGGCGGCGACATGCATGCTCACGCGCGGCTGGGAGCGGTGGGTCAGCTCGGCCGCCGCGCTGAAGCTGCCGGTGTCCACGACGCCGAGGAAGGAGACGAGCCATTCGAGACGCAGATCGGAACGGAGCATGCCTCTCGTCTACCGCCGCCCGAGCGCCGCGGACCAGAAGGGGCCGGCTTTCAGAGGAGGGCCGATACGGTTTCCGAATAGCGTGCGGCGGCGTGAACCCGCCTGCCTGGCAGGCCGGTTCAGCGCGGCGCCCCCGGTGGTGCCTCGATGTGCTCGATCCAGTACTCGCGGGTCAGCGCGTCCACGCCGGCCGGTGCCACCCCGCGCAGATGCACCACGTCGCCGTCCGTGCCGGCGATCCGCCCGTGCTTCTGCAGCTGCAGGATGTGGTACCGCTCCGGCTTGAAGCCGAGTTCGACGTCGACGGCGAACCGCCCACGGGGATCGCGGAGTTCACCTACTCCCGGGCCGACCTTCCCGGTGGCCTGCACGCTCAGCCACACCTGGTAGACGATCACCAGCAGCACCACCACCGCGATCTTGCGCAGCGTAGGACTCTTCGCGGTTCTACGCAGAAGCGACGACGTCGGCGGCACCGTCCTCATCCCCTTCCCCTGCCAGCAGCGCGTTCACCCGGTCCACGGCGGACCGGAACTCCGGCAGCGTCACGGCGGTGTCCCAGCGCCGGGGCCGGGGCAGCTCGACGTCGACGATCTCCCTGACCCGGCTGGGGCGCCGGGTGAGCACCACGACGCGGTCGGAGAGGGACACCGCCTCGTCGACGTCGTGGGTGACGAAGAAGACCGTCGGGCGGCGGCTCTCGAAGATGCCGGTGAGGTCCTCCTGCAGCTTGCGCCGGGTCTGCGCGTCGATGGACGCGAACGGCTCGTCCATGAGCATCACCGCCGGTTCGTTGGCGAGCACGCGGGCCACGCCGAGCCGCTGCTGCATGCCGCCGGACAGCTCGTGCGGGTAGCGGTGCTCGAAGCCGCCGAGGCCGACCAGGTCGAGAAACTCCCGTGCACGGGCGGCGCGTTCGGCCTTCGGGACCCCGCGCATGCGCGGGCCGAAGGCGACATTGCCGAGCACCGTCTTCCACGGGAAGAGGGCGTGGCTCTGGAACACCACGCCCCGGTCGGGTCCTGGCCCGTGCACGGGTGCGCCGTCTACGGACACCGTTCCGCCGCTCGCCTCGACGAACCCGGCGACGATGTTCAGGACGGTCGTCTTGCCGCAGCCGCTCGGCCCGAGGACCGACACGAACTCGCCCTCCTGGACGCCGAAGGAGACCTCGTCGATGGCCGTGACCTCCTCGCCGCTGTAGTCGTCCGCGTACGCCTTGCGCAGTGCCTTGATCTCCAGGGCGGTCATCCGTCGGCCTCCAACCTGCGTACCATTCCCCAGCGTTCGACGGTCGCCCGCTCGAACGGGGCCAGAATCAGCGCGTCGAGCGCGTACCAGAGCGCGCCGAGGACGACCATGCCGAGGAAGACCTGGCTGATGTCGCCGACCCGGCGCGCGTCGAACATCATGTAGCCGATTCCGCTGGTGCCGACGATGATCTCGGCGGCCACCAGGGCCCGCCAGCCGTAGCCGAGCCCGGTGCGGATGCCGCCCGCCACCGACGGCAGCGAGCCCGGCACGATCACCTCGACGAACACCCGCCACCGCCCGGCCCCGAGGCTGCGCGCCGCCCGCACCAGCTCGCGCGGCACCTGCTCGACGCCCGCGACGACGCTCAGCATCAGCGGGAAGACGATGGTGTAGACGATCACGAAGGTGACGGCGGTCAGGCTGAAGCCGAACCAGACGATGACGATCGGCAGCCACGCGATGTCCGCGATCGCCTGGAAGAACAGCAGGATCGGCCAGAAGAACCGGCGCAGCCGGCCGATCATCGCGACCGCGAAGCCCAGCGGCAGGCCGATGAGCAGCCCGAAGCCGACGCCGTACGCGAGGCGGGTCAGGGAGTCGGAGAGATAGCCCGGCAGGATGCCCTTCTCCAGGAGGCCGCCGAGCGTCGTGAGGACGGTGCCGGGGCCCGCGAAGAACGAGCGGGGGAACACCTCGAACTCGGCGAGCAGCCACCACAGGGCGACGACCGGCACGAACGGGCCGAGCGTGCGGACGGTGCCGCTGCGCAGCAGGCGCCGCCACACGGGTGCGGGCGCCGTGGACAGTGCGGCCATCAGCGGTTCACCCCCGTCATGCCCCAGCGCTCCACCGTGCGCCGCTCGAGCGGTGCGAGCAGCAGTCGGTCCATCAGCAGCCACAGCACCCCGATGATCACCATCGAGGCGATGATGACGTCGGTGCGGAAGTACTTCTGCGCCTGGAACAGCGCGTAGCCGAGGCCCGCGCTGCCCGCGATGATCTCGGCGGCCACGAGCCCGCGCCAGCCGTATCCGAGCCCCACGCGCAGGCCGGTGACGATGCTCGGCAGGGCGCCCGGCAGCAGGATCTCCCAGAACATCCGCACACGTCCGGTGCCCAACGAGCGCGCGGCGCGCAGCAGTTGGACCGGGATCTGGCGCACGCCCAGCATCGCGTTGTACGTCAGCGCGAAGAACATCGCGTTCCACACGATGAAGACGACCGCGCGGTCGCCGTAGCCGAACCACAGCGTCGCCACCGGGATCCACGCGATGCCCGCGAGCGCCACCGAGAACCGCAGCAGCGGCGCGAAGAACGCGGACAGCGCCCGGCTCGACCCGAGGGCGATGCCGAAGGGGAGCGCGGTCACCAGCGCGAGCACGATCCCGAGGCCCATCCGCCGCAGGCTCGCGCCCAGATGCCGGACCAGATCGCCGCTCGCCGCCATGTCACCGAGCGCCCGCAGCACGTCGGTCACCTGCGGGAACACCCGCAGTGGCGTCCCCGTGACGGCGACCGCCACCGCCCACGCGACGACGAGCACGGCGAGCGGCCCGAGGAACCAGAGCGCGCGGCCGAGGCGGGGGCCGCGCCGCTTGCGGGACTTTCGCGCGTGGCGCGGCAGGGCGACCGTCGCGCGCGGGGGAGCCACCTTCGTCGTCGGCGGGGTCACGACGGGCAGGCCTTCGACGCGCTCGACCGGTCGAAGCGGTATCCGCCCTCGACGGCCGCCGCCTTTGGTACGTCGGGCAGGTCCCGGAACAGCTTCGGGTTGGCCGCCATCACCTTGAGGATCGGCTTCGGGTCGAAGTACCTGTCGACGTCGAAGCCGGACTTGACGGCACCCTGCTGGGCGAGCAGCCGGGCCTGGGTGTCGAGGGCGAGGTAGTTGCAGGCGGAGAAGCGCGGGTCGAGCTGCTTCACGTTGTGCTTCATCGCCTCCACGGCCACCGCCTTCTTGGTGCCGGGCAACCACCGGGTCGCGGAGTCGGCCGCGTCCTCGGGGTTCTCGCGCATCCACTGGTCGGTGCGCGCCCGCGCGGTGAGGAAGCGCTCGACGACCTCCGGGTGCTTCTTCGCGTACGCGGGTGTGGTGACGATGTAGCCGATGAACGGGATGTGGCCGCCGCCCCGCAGCACCTCCTTGGCGCCGTCGACCTGGTCGACGATGGTGATGGGGAACGGGTCCCAGACAATCGCGGCGTCGATGCCACCCGTCTTGAGCGCGACCGCCATGTCCGGCGGCTCGGTGTTCACGATCTTGACGTCACCGGTCTTGAGGCCGGCCTCGCGCAACAGGCCGAGCAGATAGAGGTGGTTGATGGAGCCCTCGGAGACGCCGATCTTCTTGCCGCGCAGGGTCGTGAGGTCCTTGCCGTCCACGCCGGACTTGGCGGCCGCGACCACGGCCATCGTCTCGTCGATGCTCTTCCGGCTCGACGAACCGGTGTAGTTGCCGACCAGGGACAGGTCGATGCCCTTCTGCGCGGCGGCGATCGAGGGCGTGCCGACCTGGACGAAGTCGACCTCGCCCGCTTGCAGCGCGTTGAGCGCGTCGACACCGGTCGGGTACGGCTGGGCCAGCTTCACATTGAGGTTCTGCTCGTCGAAGTAACCGGCCTCCACGCCGGACGGCAGGCCTATCTGGTCGATGGCGGACACATATCCGGCTCTGACGCGGGTCGGCGCCGCCGCGCCCGCGCCGGACGCACCTTCTACGGCATCGTCCACGGTGGAACCGTCGGAACACCCCGCGAGCAGCAGGATTCCCGAGCATGCCGCCACGGCGACGTGGCGTTTGGCGCGAACCATTGGCTTCTCAACTCCTCATCGGACCGGTGTGCTTGCTGACGGTGGTGGCCGGTCGGCGCCGAGGTGCCGCAGCGCGGCGTCGACGTCCTCGCGGCGCGGGATCGGGGTGACGGCGCCGGGCCCCGTCGTGGTGAGCGCCGCCGCGACCGCCGCGTACCGGGCGGCCTCCTCGGGGGTGGCCCCGGCGAGGAGGCGCGCCGCGAAGGCGCCGTCGAAGGTGTCACCGGCGCCGGTGGTGTCCACCGGGTCGACCGGATGCGGCGGGACGCGGGTGACCGTCCCGGCGTGGGCGAGGAGCGCCCCCTGGTCGCCCATCTTCAGGACCACGATCGAGGGCCCGCGCCCCACGAACTCCGCGAGGACGTCGTCCGGCGCGTGCAGCCCGGTGAGCTGCCGCCCCTCGGCGAGATTCGGCAGCGCGATGTCGCACAGCTCGATGCTGCGCCAGGCCACCGCACGGGCCCGTTCGGCGGGCCACAGGGCGGGCCGGAGGTTGGGGTCGTAGCTGACCAACGTGCCGTTGGCCCGGGCCAGTTGCATCGCGTGGAAGGTCGCGTCGCAGGCGGAGGTGGAGATCGCCTGGGTGACACCGCTCAGGTGCAGGAGGCGGGCCCGCGCGATGGCCTCGGCCGGCAGGTCGGCGGGCGCGAGGCGGCTGGCGGGGGACCGCGCACGGAAGTACGTGAAGGAACTCTCGGCCGGGGTGCGGGCGATGAAGTAGATCCCGGTCCGCCCGCCCGGCTCGCGGATCACGTGCTCGGTCGTGACACCTTCCCGCTCCCACAGCCGCAGGAAGGAGGCTCCGAAGTCGTCGTCGCCGATGCGCGTGATGTACCCGGCGTCGGCGCCGGAACGGCGGGCGGCCACACAGAAGTTGGAGGTGTCGCCGCCGTGCCCGACGGTGAAGGAGGCACCCGCATCGACAGGACCCGGCGCGTCCGTGGACGAGTTGAACTCGAGGAGCGGCTCACCGGCCGCGAGGATGTCCACGCCCGCCTCAGATCCGGTGGTACTTCTCGAGCCCGCCGCGCAGCGAGCCCGATTCCAGGATCAGGACGGTCTGTTCGCGCTCCCGCCGCTCGATCTCCTGCGCCGCCTCGAGGACTTCGGGCACACGCTCCGCGGGTACGCACACCACGCCGTCGCTGTCCGCGACGATCAGGTCGCCGGGGCACACCCGCGTACCGCCCATCTTGACCGGCTCGTTCAGGCTGACCGTGCGGTAGCGGCCGACGGTGGTGGCCGGGACGCCGCCGCGGGCGTAGACGGGGAACTGCGGGTAGTCGCGGCGGATCTCCTCGATGTCGCGGACACCCGCGTCGAGTACCGCGCCCGCGACACCGTTGGCGACGGCGCCCGCGCTCATCAGGCCGCCCCACACCGCGACGTCGGCGCCGCCCGCCGCGATGCACACGACGCTGCCCGGCGCCGACTCGTCGATGGCCCGCAGCGCGTGCTCCGGCGGGGCGGGCTCGGGCGAGGGCACCTCCAGGACGGTGACGGCCGGGCCGACCAGCTTGCCGGGCAGGACCTGGCGGATGGTGCCGGAGAGATAGCCGCGCGCTCCGAACTGCTCGACGGCGTCGGCGACGGATGCCGTGGCGAGCGGGCGGAACGCCTCGATGGTCTCGGGGGAGAAGGAGTTGGCCATGCGGGATGTGCTCCTGTCCAGGTCGGCGAATCGACTGGGGCAACCGTAGGAGCGCACTGATGGACCGTCAGCGTTCGGTCGCGAATGCGGCTATTCGACTAGCGGATGGCGCGGGCACGGACGGCGCGGTCGGGGCGCTCCACGGCCAGGTGGGTCCCGGCAGCCGGTCGAGGCACTCCCGTACGGCCGCGACGGCGGGCGACTCCTCGCCGGTTCGCCACCAGGTGGCCACGGCCCGCTCGCACCCGGCGTCGCGGATCGGTACGAGGGTCACGCCCTCGGTGTCGGCGGTGGTCATGGCGAGGGCGTTGGTGACACCGACGCCGAGCCCGTGCCGGACAAGGGAGATCAACGTCTGCGGCTGGTTGGTGCGTTCGCGGATCACCGGCTGCAGGCCGAGGTTGGCGAAGGCGAGACTGGTCTCGTACTGGCGGCTGTGCCCGTCGTCGCTCTCTCCGATGCTGATCACCGGCTGGGTCACCGTCTGGGCGAGCGCCACCTCGTGCGCGCCGGCCAGCGGATGGTCCGCGCGGAAGACCGCGACCAGCGGCTCGCGCCACAGCACCCGGTTGGCCACCTTGTCGGAGCTGACGAGCGGGTGCAGCGGTCTGACGGCGAGATCGACGCCGCCGTCGACGAGTTGCTCGCCCAGCTCCAGGCTCGGCCCCTCGTGCAGGACGAGCCGCACGCGCGGATGCGACGCGCGCAGGGCCCGCACCGCCCGCGGGTACAGATGGGCGGCGGCGCTCGGATAGCAGCCGAGCCGGACCGTCCCGCACACCGCGCCCTCGGTGCTCTCGGCCATCAGGTCGAGCCGCCGCAGGATCTCCTCGGCGTGCGGGAGCAGCCCCCGGCCCTCCGGGGTGAGTGTCGCGGGCTGCACGGAGCGGTCGACGAGCCGCCGCCCCACGAGCCGCTCCAGCGCGGCGATATGGCTGCTCACGCGCGGCTGGGAGCGGTAGAGGGTCTTCGCGGCGGCGGAGAAGCTGCCGTGCCGGGCGACCGCCACGAAGCTGACGATCCAGTCGATGCGGTAGTGGTGCACGCTTGCGAGGTCCATGACGCCTCCAGTCACCGAGATCGACCGGAACGCTACCCTCGGTGAGCCGCCAAAAGAATGGTGCGTGATCACCTCATCCGCCGCCGTTCCGGGGCATCAGCGGATGAACCGGTCCACGTACTGCGCGCCGAGGCCCACCTTGTCGTAGTGCTCCCGGCACATCTCGATCTTCGTGAAGGTGTCCTCGTAGCCGATCTGGACGCCGTCCTCGTCGACGTAGGCCATCGCTCCCGTGATGTTGAAGAACGTGATCATCTCGGCGCAGTCCTCGGGCACGGCGAGCGTGTGGATCTCGCCGGGCGGCTCGTAGACGAAGTGGCCCGCCTCCGCGACCCATTCGTGCTCGTAGTAGTGCCACTTGCCCTTGATGACATAGCCGAAGACGACGCCCGGGTGCCGGTGCCGGGACACGATGCCGGCGGCGGTCACCTTCAGCAGGTTGCACCACTGCCCGGTCACCGTGTTGAACATCAGCGGCCGGAACCACACGTTCGGCGCCTGCGGCACCCACACCCGCTCGTCCTCGGGCAGTGCCGCCACGGCGATCTCCGACGGCACGACGGAGGAGACGGGAATGACCGGGCCTCGACTCTGTGACATGGCGTGAGCTTCCTTTCGACGTCGGGGAGTTGAGAGGAGCGGCCGCACTCAGGCGGCGAGGTAGCCGCCGTCCACCGCGAGCACGGCCCCCGTGATGAACCCGGCGTCCGGGCCCGCGAGGAACGCGACGGCCCCCGCGATCTCCGCGGGTGTGCCCCAGCGCCCCATCGGGGTGCGGTCGATGATGCGGCGGCTGTTCTCCGGGTCCTCCTGGAGCGCCCGGGTGAGCGGGGTGCGGATCCAGCCGGGCGCCACCGCGTTGACCCGGATGCCCTGGTCCGCCCAGGCGACGGCGAGGGACTTCGTCAGCTGCATCACCCCGCCCTTGCTGGAGCTGTACGCGGGCACCTTGGGGCCGCCGAAGTAGCTCAGCATGGAGGCGACGTTGACGATGCAGCCGCCGGTGTCGGCGAGCGCCTTGCGGGCCGCGACGCAACTGCGCATCGTCCCGGTGAGGTTGACGCCGATGACGTCGGCGAAGACCTCCGGCTCGTACTCCCGGCCGCGGGCGATCACCCCGGCCGCGTTGACCAGCACGTCGAGCCCGTCGAGGCCGTCGAGGAACGCACCCAGCGCGTCCGGGCGTGTGACGTCGAGCTCCACGGCCCGTACGCCTGGCGGCAGTTCGCCCGCGCACCGGTCCGCTTCGAGGCCCGCGACCACGACCCCGTCCCCGTCGGCGGCGAAGCGCCGCGCGATCGCGGCACCGATGCCGCTGGTCCCACCGGTGACCACCACGGTCCGCCCACCGGGCCCCGCCACCTCGTCCTGGTGCACATGCGCCCCCTTCTGTGTCCGGCTCGGAAGCGACCGCGAGCGCGATCGCCTCCGAGTCGACCACGGGGGGTGTCCAGGCGTCAGTTCTCATACGTGGGGGGAATGAGGGCCATTCGGATGCGAGGCCCTCCCCGGCCCGGGGGTGTCACCACTCCGCGAACGACCCGTCCCCATGACGCCACACCGGGTTGTGCCAGCTCGCCGCCGAGTCGTTCGCCGCGCGGACCGCCTTTTCGTCGATGTGGATGCCGAGGCCCGGCAGGGTGGGGCGGGTGAAGTGGCCTTCGTGGAAGTGGAAGACCTCGGGGTCCGCCACGTAGTCGAGGAGTTCGGAGCCGTTGTTGTAGTGGATGCCGATGGACTGTTCCTGGATCAGGAAGTTCGGTGTGCAGAAGGCCAGTTGGAGGCTTGCCGCCAGGGCGACGGGGCCGAGTGGGCAGTGCGGGGCGACCAGTGCGTCGAAGGCCTCGGCGAGGGAGGCGATGCGCCGCGATTCCGAGATGCCGCCCGCGTGCGAGAGGTCCGGCTGGACCACCGCCACCCCCGACTGGAGCGCAGGGAGCACCTCCGTACGGGAGTACAGTCGCTCGCCCGTCGCGATCGGTGTCGTCGTGGAGTCCACCACCCGGCCGATGCGGTGGGTGTACTCGGGCAGGACCGGCTCCTCGATGAACATGGGGCCGTAGGGCGTGAGGGCCGCCGTCGCGCGGACCGCGCCCGCCACCGTGAAGCGGCCGTGGAGGTCGACCGCGAAGTCGCCCTCGGGGCCCAGGACTTCGCGGGCCACCGCGGCGCGCTCCGCCATGGCGTCGAGTTCGGCGACTGTGGGGAGGCGGTTCGCGCGGCCCGATCCGTTCATCTTCACCGCCGTGAAACCGGCCGCCGCCTGCTCGGCGATCTGGTCGCGCAGCTCGGCCGGCTCGTCGCCGCCGACCCAGCAGTAGGCGCGCACCCGCTCGCGTACCGGACCGCCGAGGAGCTGGTGCACCGGCGCGTCGTACGCGTGGCCCGCGATGTCCCACAGCGCCTGGTCGAGGCCCGCGACGGCGCTGGAGAGGACCGGCCCGCCCCGGTAGAACGAGCCCTTGGTCATCAGCTGCCAGTGGTCCTCGACGCGCAGCGGGTCCGCGCCGAGGAGGAACTGGTCGGCGAGTTCGTGGACGGCCGCGCGGACGGTGTCGGCGCGGCCCTCCACCACGGGCTCGCCCCAGCCGACGAGACCGTCGTCCGTCTCGATCCGGCACATCAGCCAGCGCGGCGGCACGGCGAAGGTCTCGACTCGGGTGATCTTCAAGCCTGGTGCTCCCTTTCTCTCTCGCGACTCTCTCTCGACTCTGTCTCGGCTGCTGCTCCCTGCTTGCGGTCCGGCTACTCCTTGACGCTGCCCTCGGTCAGGCCCGTGCGCCAGAAGCGCTGCAGGACGAGCATCGCGACGGCCAGCGGGATGACGGAGACGAAGGCGCCGCCGATGGTGTACTGCGTCAGCTCCGGGACCCGGTCGGCGGCCTGCTGCCAGGTGACCAGGCCGAGCGTGATCGGGTACTTCCGGTCGTCGGAGAGCATCACCAACGGCAGGAAGTAGTTGTTCCAGATGTGCACGAACTGGAAGAGGAAGACGGTCACGAGCGCGGGCGTCATGATGCGCAGGACGAGGGTGGCGAAGATCCGCTCCTCGCCCGCGCCGTCCACCCGTGCCGCCTCCAGGAGCGAGTCCGGGATGGAGGCCTCCGCGTAGATCCGGCACAGATAGACGCCGAAGGGCGAGACGATGCTGGGGATCAGGACCGCCCAGTACGTGTCCGTCAGGTGCAGCTTGCTGAAGAGCAGGTACAGGGGGAGGGCGAGTGCCGTGGAGGGGAGCAGGACGCCCGCGAGGACGAACTTGAACACCGCCTCGCGGCCCCGGAACCGATACTTCGCGAGCGCGAAACCGGCCGCCGCCGAGAAGAGGGTGGCGAGGACCGCGCCCACCCCCGCGTACAGCAGGGAGTTCAGGGCCCACTGGAGATAGACGTGGTGGTCGTAGGAGAAGACATTGCCCAGGTTGTGCAGCAGCTGCGGGTTGTCGAACCAGAAGCCGAACGAGCCGTAGAGGCTGTCGTTGTTCTTCGTCGCCGCGACGATCAGCCAGTACACGGGCACGAGGAAGTAGATCGCGGCGATGGTGAGGACCGCGACCAGCACGATCCGGCCCGGTGTGACACGGCGTGGCCTGTCGGCGGTCCCGACCTCGGGCTGCTCGACGTCGACGGCGCTCATCGCTCGCTCCTCTGCTTGCGGGTGACGAGGCTCAGGAAGCCGAAGGACAGGACCATCGCGACGACGGCGAGGATCACGGACTTGGCGGCGGCCACGTAGATGTTGGCGTTGGAGAAGGCGTCGAAGTACGCGCTGAGGTTCGGCGTGTAGTCGGGGATGACGGCCGGCGCGATCTTCTTCAGGACCAGCGGCTCGGCGAACAGCTGCATCGTGCCGATGATGGAGAACACGCAGGTGAGGACGAGGGCCGGGCGGACGAGCGGGATCTTCACGCGCAGGGCGATCTGCCAGGGGCCCGCCCCGTCGATCCTCGCCGCCTCGTACAGCTCCTGCGGAATCGACTTCAGCTGGGCGACGATGATCAGCATGTTGTAGCCCGCGAACTCCCAGATCACGATGTTCGCGATGGACCACAGCACGTTGTCCGGGCCGAGGAAGTCCGGCTGGAAGCCCAGGTCGCCGAGCATCTCCGTGATCGGGCTGATGCCGGGGACGTACAGGAAGCCCCACAGGATCGTCGCGATGACGCCGGGGATGCCGTACGGGAGGAAGTACGTCGCCCGCATCAGGCCGGCCCAGCGGTCGGAGATCTGGTCGAGCAGCAGCGCGAGCACCAGCGAGAGCAGCAGCATCACCGGGACCTGCACGATCCCGAAGAGCAGCACCCGGCCGAAGCCCTCCAGGAACGCGTCCTGCTGGAGCGCGATCGCGTAGTTGTCGAGGCCGCCGAAGACGACCTTCGGGGAGCCGAGCCCGAGCGGTCCGGAACGTTCGACCTTCAGCAGGCTCTGGTAGATCGCGTAGAACACCGGGATGATCATGGCGAAGAGGTAGACCGCGAGGAACGGTCCGAGGAACAGCCACGCCTTGCGGTCGGGGCGTGCGCGGCGGGTGCGGCGGCGGCCGGTCGCCTTCGGGTCCCTGGCCGTGGACGCCGGGCCGTCGGCGCCGGGCCGCGCGGACCTCACGGATGATGTCGTCATCGTGCGCTCCTCGCCTTGAGTCCCTTGGCCTTGAGGTCGTCGACGAACTTGGTCTGCGCGTCCTTCAGCGCGTCCACGAACGAGCCCTTGCCCGCGAGGGCGAGCGCCAGGTTGTCCTGGATGTGGGTGAAGGACTGCGTGGTGGTCGGCGCGTACCGCCAGGAGGTGTCGACGTTGCGGTCGGAGGTCTGGAAGACCTCGTTGTAGCGCTGGCCGCCGAAGAACGGGTCGGGCTTGCCGAGAGGCGTCTTCGGCAGGTCGATCTTCGCCGCAGGCCAGCCGTACCCGGCCTCGATCAGCAGCTTCATGCTGTCCGGGTCCGTGTTCAGCCAGTGCGCGAACTTCAGTGCCTCGACGGGGTGCTGGGAGCCCTGGAGAATCGCGGTGGAGGAGCCGCCCCAGTTCGAGGAGGCGTGCGCGCCCCGCTCCCACTGCGGCAGTTCGGCCACCGCCCACTTGCCCTTGGTGCGCGGGGCGTTGCCGCGGATCAGCGCGTCGTACCACTGCGCGCCCGGCCAGGTCGCCAGCTGCCCGGTCTGCAGTCCCTTGTAGAAGGCGCTCTGCGCGTCCTGTGTCTGCAGCAGGAAGCGGTCACGGATCAGGCCGTCCCAGTAGTCCGCGACCTCGAGGGACTCAGGGGACGTCAGGTCGACGATCCAGGTGTCGCCCTCGGTGCGCACCCAGTGGGCGCCGCGCTGCCAGGGGAACGAGGCCCACCACTGGGCGTTGGACGGCGGGAAGGCGGTCATGTACGAGCCGTGCTTCTTGGCCCTCTTGGCGACCGCGCGGTACTCGTCCCAGGTCCGGGGCACGTCGGCGCCCCACTTCTCCAGGAGGTCCTTGCGGTAGAACAGGCCCATGGGCCCGGAGGCCTGGGGGATCGCGTACGTCTGGCCCGCGAAGACGCCCTGCTTCCACTGCCAGTCGACGTAGTGGTCCTTGAGCTTGTCCGCGCCGAACTTGCTGAGGTTGGTCAGGCCGCCCTCGAGCATGAACTCGGGCAGCGCGTAGTACTCGACCTGGGCGAGGTCCGGCGGGTTGCCGGCCTTCAGGGAGGCGTGCATCTTCTGGTAGCCGCCGGAGGTGTTGGCGGGCACCATCTGGGCGACGACCTGGATGTCCGGGTTGCGCTTGTTCCACAGCGCGACCGCCTTTTGCAGCGGGACCCAGGTCCAGATCCTGAGGGTGACCTTCTGGCCCGGTTTGCGGCCGTGGTCCTTCGACATGCGGGCGGCGCCGGCGGTTTCCCCGCAGGCCGCTACCGCGGGGGTTGCGGCGGTTGCTGCGGCCCACGTCAGGATCTTTCGCCGGGTGGGTGGTTGAGGCATCTGACCTCCTTGTCAGAGTGCGGGTGCGCCCGCGCGGGTCTCGGTCGCACGGGGTTGCGGTCGCGGGGCTCTGCCCCGGGCCCCGCGCCTCAATCGCCGGCGGGGCTTGATTTGGTCACCTGGGCCGGACGGCTCAGGTCTGGAGCACGGCGACGCCGTATGCCGGCAGGGTGAGCTGGGAGGTGGGGGCGGAGTCGGTGAGGCGGTCGCGCATCGCTGTGGGGAGGTCGACCGCCGCCTCGACCTCGCCGTGGTTCAGCAGGAACAGGAAGCGGCCGGTCGCGCCCTCGCGGATGGTTGCCTGCACGGCTGCGGGGAGGTTCGGCAGGACGGGGGCCACCCCGGCCTCCCCGCGCACCCGGTCCAACAACGCGCGCAGCGCCGCCGGTTCGAGGCGGGTGCCGATGTACCAGGCCGTGCCGTCGCCGTACGAGTGGCGGGTGACCGCCGGGCGGTTCGCGAGTTCGCCGTCCTCGAAGCGGGCGACGGCTTCGGCGCCCTCCAGGTCGATGGCCTCCGACCAGAGGTCGGCGCGGCCGGTCAACTCGCCCCGCAACGTGCGGTGTTGACCCTCGTCGAGTGGCCAGAACTCCTCCGTGCGGATGCCGAGCAGTCGCCGCAAGTGGGCCGGGTAGCCGCCGAGTTCGACCCGGTCGCAGTCGTCGACGATGCCGGAGAAGAAGGACACGACGAGGTGCCCGCCGCCCTCGACGTAGGCCGCGAGCCGCTCGGCGTTCTCCTGGCTGAGCAGGTACAGGTTCGGCACGACGACGAGCTTGTACGAGGACAGGTCGCGGTCCGGCGGGACGATGTCGCACGGCACGCCCGCGTCGAACAGGGCGCGGTGGTGCGCGAGGTTGATGTCGGTCTGGTTCAGCGCCGTCGAGGGGTGCGAGTCCAGCTCCAGGGCCCACCAGCTGTTCCAGTCGGTGAGGAGCGCGGCGTCGGACGTCGAGCGGGTGCCCGCGATCTCCGGGACGGACGCCAACTCCCGCCCGAGGTCCGACACTTCGCGGAAGATGCGGGTGTCGGTACCGGCGTGCGGCACCATCGCCGAGTGGTACTTCTCGGCCCCGCCGCGCGACTGGCGCCACTGGAAGTACAGGACCGCGTCGGCTCCCTGCGCGACGGCCTGCCAGCTCCACAGGCGCATCCGGCCGGGCTGCTTCGGGCTGTTGCGGGGGCGCCAGTTGACCGCGCTCGGGGCTTGTTCGAGGAGGAGCCAGGGCTGGCCGCCGCGCGCCGAGCGCATCAGGTCGAAGTTGTACGCGGCCGTGAGGTGCGGGTCCGCCTCGTACGGGTCCTGGTAGTGGTCGAGCGCCATCACGTCCATGTGCCGCGACCAGGCGAACGCGTCGACCGGCTTGTGGTTCGGCATCAGGTTCGTGGTGATCGGCACGTCCGGCGTGACGCGGCGCAGCACGGCCTCCTCGGCGAGGTAGCACTGGCGCAGCGCGTCGTCGCTGAAGCGCCAGTAATCCAGCTGCTGGGCCGGGTTGGCGAAGGTGGGGGCGAGGCGCGGCGGCAGGACCTCGTCGAAGTCGTCGTAGCGCTGCGACCAGAAGGCCGTGGACCAGGCCTCGTTGAGCGCGTCCACGGATCCGTACCGCGCGCGCAGCCAGCGGCGGAAGTCGGCCGCCGACACATCGCAGTGGCACTGGCGGGTGTGGCAGCCGTACTCGTTGCCGATGTGCCAGGTGTCCAGGGCCGGGTGGTCGGCATAACGGGTGGCGAGGCGCTCGACGAGGCGGGTGGCGTGTTCCCGGTAGACCGGGCTGGAGGGGCAGTAGTGCTGGCGGCCGCCGGGCCACTTGCGCCGGCCGTCCTCGGTCTCCGGGAGGACGTCCGGGTGCAGGCGCGAGAGCCACGGCGGCGGGGAGGCGGTCATGGTGGCCAGGCAGACCCGGATGCCCGCGTCGGCGAGGTTGTCCATGACGCGGTCGAACCAGCCGAAGTCGTACTCCCCGGGCCGGGGCTCGACCTTGGCCCAGGAGAAGATCCCGGCCGTGACCATGGTGACCCCGGCCTCCTTCATCAGCCGGGTGTCCTCGGACCAGACCTCCTCGGGCCACTGCTCGGGGTTGTAGTCGGCGCCGAAGTGGAGCATCACACCTCACTCGATCCGTGGGATTCGCTGGTTGTGCTCGGCCTTGTTCAATCCATTAATTAGGAATTAACGTGGCGGAATATAGGAGCGTGAACGGAGGGGGTCAACCCCCTTGTCCGGCCCGACAGTTGATGATCATGTTCCCGGGCCACCGGAACCAGGAGGCAGCCCATGACAGCCCCGCGCACCACCGACCGTTTCGCCGGGCGCACCGCCGTCGTGACCGGAGCCGCCGCGGGCATCGGCGCCGCCACCGCGTGCCGGCTCGCCGCGGAGGGGGCGGCCGTCGTGCTCGCCGACATCGACGAGCGGCACGGGTCCGAGGTGGCCGAGGAGATCGAGCGGGACGGCGGCCGCGCCGCGTTCGTGCCCGCCGACGTCTCCCGGGAGGAGTCCTGGCAGCGGGTGCTGACCGCCGCGCACGCCTTCGGCCCCGTCGGGGTCCTGGTCAGCAACGCCGTGAGGATCGAGGTCGCCCCCGCGCACGAGACCTCGCCCGAGTCCTGGAACCGTCAGCTGTCCATCGGGCTCACCGCGGCGTTCCTCGGCGTCCGGACCTGCCTGGACGACCTGCGCACGCAGGACGGGGCCGTCGTCCTGGTCTCGTCCGTGCACGCCCGGCACGGCATCCCGGGCCACCCGGCGTACGCGGCGGCCAAGGGCGGACTGCTGTCGCTCAGCAGCCAACTCGCCGTGGAGTACGGGCCGTCGGTGCGGGTCAACACGGTGCTGCCCGGGCCGATCCTGACCGGGGTGTGGGACCGGGTGCCGCAGGAGGAGCGGGAGGAGAGCGTCGCCGGGACCGCGGCCCGCCGCTTCGGCAGCCCCGACGAGGTGGCGTCCGCGATCGCCTTCCTCGCCTCGCCCGACGCCTCGTACGTCACCGGGACGAGCCTGGTGGTCGACGGCGGCTGGAGCGTGATGAAGTCCTCCGCGTGAACACGGGGTGAACTCCCGCCGCCCCGGTGATACTTGGCGGGCCGAGACTTCGAGAGAACAGCAGGTAGGACATGGCGGGGTACGCGCGCCGCGGAGTGCACGGGCAGACCGTGGAGACCATCGCGCACCGGGTGCTCAGCGGCCGGATCGGGGAGGGCGACACCCTCGACCTCGGCGCGCTCCAGGACGAACTCGGCGTCAGCCTCACCGCGCTGCGGGAGTCCCTGAAGGTGCTCGCCGCGAAGGGCATGGTCGACGCCCGGCAGAAGCGCGGCACCTTCGTGCGGCCCCGCGCGGACTGGCATCTGCTCGACGCGGACGTGCTGCGCTGGCAGTTCGAGTCGGTCGACGGGGGTCTCGCGGTGGGCGCGGGCAATCCGCTGCTCGGCGACCTGGACGAGGTGCGCGGCATCGTCGAGCCGGCCGCGGTCCGGCTCGCCGCGCGCCGCCGCACGGGGGACGATCTGGCCGCGCTCGACGCGGCCCTTGAGGCGATGGGGCAGGACGGCGAGGACGGCGCGGCCCACGCGGTCGAGGCGGACCTCGCCTTCCACGGTGCCCTGCTGCGGGCCTCCCACAACGAACTGCTCGAGCGGATGGAGATGGTGATAGCGGCGGGCCTCGCCCACCGCGACCGCCTCGTGCACGGCACGGGCCGCCGCCCGGAGGACCCGGTGCCGAGTCACCGCGCGGTCCTGGATGCGGTACGCGCGGGGGACCCGGACGGGGCGGAGTCGGCGATGCGTACGTTGCTGGCGCAGGCCGCGCGGGATCTTGAGTGGCTGCGGGGGCGGCGTTGACGTCGCGGGGCTCTGCCCCGGACCCCGCTGCTCAATCGCCGCAGGGGCTCTATGTGCCCTCACCGATCAGCGCCTGCAGCTCCGCGAGTTCCGCCTCGGTGAGGTCCGTCAGCGGCGGCCGGACCGGACCCGCCGGGTGGCCCGTCGCCGTCATGCCCGCCTTGACGATGCTGACCGCGTACCCGGCCTTGCGGTTGCGCAGCTCCGTGTACGGGAGCACGAAGTCGCGCAGGTGCTTGAGGACCGTGGCGTGGTCCCGGCCGCGGACGGCGGCGTAGAAGTCGAGCGCGAACTCCGGCAGGAAGTTGAAGATCGCCGACGAGTAGGTGGTGACGCCGAGTTCGAGGTACGGCAGCGCGTACATCTCCGCCGTGGGCAGGCCGCCGACGTACGTGAAGCGGTCGCCGAGCTTCGTGTAGATGCGGGTCATGGCGTCGATGTCGCCGACGCCGTCCTTGTAGCCGATCAGGTTCGGGCAGGCCTCGGCGACGCGGGCCAGGGTGTCCGCGCTGTACTGGGCGTTGGCCCGGCCGTAGACGATGACCCCGAGGTCCGTCGCCTTGCAGACCGCCTCGACGTGCTCGGCGAGGCCGTCCTGCGAGGCCTCCGTGAGGTACGGCGGGAAGAGCAACAGGCCGTCTGCGCCCGCCCGTTCGGCCGCCCGCGCGTACTCGATCGCGGTCCGCGTGCCGTATCCGGCCGGGGCGAGGATCGGGGTGCCCTCGGGTGCCGCCTGCACGGCCGCGGTCACCACTCGGTCCGTCTCGGCGGCGGTCAGCGAGAAGAACTCGCCGGTGCCGCCCGCGGCGAAGAGCCCGCCGACCTCGTACGCCGACAGACGCTCGATGTTGGCCCGGTAGGCGGCCTCGTCGAACGCGAGGTCGTCGGCCGTGAAGTGGGTGACGGGGAAGGAGAGCAGGCCCGAGCCGATGCGCTGGCCGAGCTCCGACGGGGTGAACGAGGACATGGGTGGTCTGCTCCTGCGGGGTGGTGAGGTCGGTGAAGAGCGGGTGTGAGTACGACATTACGAGGCGTCACTCATGCGCGTCCAACACTGTTTTTGCATCCACTGATACCTGGTCGGTATGGCGTAGTGGTCCGGACATGGCTCTGGCGCGGGCCCCGCGCTGTCCGTCAGCGGGGCCCGCGCCAGAGAGCGGGGGAGGGGCGGTTACGGGCGCGCGCCGACCTCGTGCGTCGCGACCGTCCAGGCGCGGGCCTGCTCGCTCAGGGTGATGCCGAGGCCCGGCCGGGAGGAGACGTGCATGCGACCGTCGCGGGTCTCCAGGCGCTCGTTGAACAGCGGCTCCAGCCAGTCGAAGTGCTCGACCCACGGCTCGATCGGGTAGGCGGCGGCGAGGTGGAGGTGGATCTCCATCGCGAAGTGCGGGGCGAGCTGCAGGTTGTGGTGTTCGGCGAGGGTCGCGAGCTTGAGGAACTGGGTGATGCCGCCGATGCGCGGGGCGTCGGGCTGGATGATGTCGCAGGCGTTCGCCTTGATCAGCTCGACGTGCTCGGCGACCGAGGCGAGCATCTCGCCGGTGGCGACGGAGGTGTCGAGCGAGGCGGCGAGCGCGGCGTGGCCCTGCGCGTCGTAGGCGTCGAGCGGCTCCTCGATCCAGACGAGGTTGAACTCCTCCATGGCCCGGCCCATGCGCTGGGCGGTCGGCCGGTCCCACTGCTGGTTGGCGTCGACCATCAACGGCACGTCGTCGCCGATGTGTTCGCGTACGGCGGTCAGCCGGGCGAGGTCGGCCTTGCGGTCCGGGTTGCCGACCTTGATCTTGATGCCGCCGATGCCGCTGGCCAGGGACGCGGTGGCGTTCTCCAGGACCTGCTCGGTCGGCGTGTGCAGGAAGCCGCCGGAGGTGTTGTACGTCTGCACCGAGTCGCGGTGGGCGCCGAGCAGCTTGGCCAGCGGAAGGCCTGCGCGCTTGGCCTTGAGGTCCCACAGGGCGATGTCGATCGAGGCGATGGCCTGCGTGGCGACGCCGCTGCGGCCGACGGAGGCCCCGGCCCACACCAGCTTCGTCCACAGTCGGCCGATGTCGCTGGGGTCCTCGCCGATCAGGTTGTCGGCGATCTCCTTCGCGTGGGCGAACTGCGCGGGGCCGCCAGCGCGCTTGGAGTAGCCGAAGCCGATGCCGGAGTGGCCCTCGGTGGTCTCGATCTCCGCGAACAGGAAGACGACCTCGGTCATCGGCTTCTGCCGGCCGGTGAGCACCTTGGCGTCGCTGATCGGCGTCGCGAGGGGCAGCGTGACGGAGGAGAGCTTGATCCAGGCGATGGTGTCGAGGGTCGCCTCGCCCTGACGGGAGGCGGCTGAACTGGCTGTGGACATGCTGGTCACCACTGCGAATCCCTGGGGGTGTGAGCCGATGATTCCTGTTGACGCTAAGGTCGGCGATTGATCCACGTCAAACATAGTTTTTGGATGATCCAATACCTGGAGGGCATCGTTGTTCACGCTTGCGCAGCTGGCGAGCTTCGTGGCCGTCGCGGAGGAACTGCACTTCACGCGGGCCGCCGAGCGGCTGCGGATGACACAGCCCCCGCTCAGCCGGCAGATCCAGCTCCTCGAACACGAGCTGGACGTCCAGCTGCTGGATCGGACGAACCGCACCGTCCGCCTCACGCCCGCGGGGCGCGCCTTCCTCAACGAGGCGCGCACGATCCTGCGGCAGGCCGAGGCCGCCACGCTCGCCGCGCGGCAGGTGTCCACGGGTGAGGCGGGTGCGATCGCGGTCGGCTTCACCGCCGCGAGCGCGTACTCCGCGCTCGGCCCGCTGCTCGACGTCGCCCGGACCTCGATGCCCGGTACGGAGATCGTGCTCCGGGAGAAGGTGACCCGGGACCAGCTGGAGGCCCTCACCGAGGGGTCCCTCGACCTCGGCATGATCCGGCCCTCCAGCACGGGTCCCGACCTGGAGACCCGGTCGACCACGCGCGAGGGGCTGCTCGCCGCGGTGCCGAGCGGGCATCCGCTCGCCGAGGGCGAAGGGCCGTTGCCGATGGGGGAGTTCGACGGGCAGGACGTGTTGATGTACTCGCCCATCGAGGCGCGCTACTTCCACGAGCTCCTGGTGAGCATCTTCCGTGAGGCGCGGGTGCGGCCGCGGTTCACGCAGTACCTCAGCCAGGTGCACAGTCTGCTGGCGATGGTGCATGCGGGGTGGGGGATCGCGTTCGTTCCGGAGTCGGCCGCGCAGATGCGGTTTCCTGGGATCGCGTTCCGTCCGCTGGAGCTGTCCGACGCGACGCCCGTCGAGTTGCATTTGGTGTGGCGGAAGGCGAATGACAATCCGGCGTTGCATGCGCTTCTGCGGTTGCTGTGACCGGGCCTGTTGCGGTCGGCCGTCCTCCGCCCTCGGGGCTCCGCCCCGGACCCCGCTCCTCAATCGCCGGAGGGGCTTGGTTTTGCGCGCTTGCCGCTGAACGTCACTAAGGTCGACCGCGTAACCCTCGACGTAGCAGGAGGAAACGTGTCCAAGCCGCCGCTGTCCGCCGAAGCCGTCGCCATGTTGGAGCGGGCCAATCCGGCCACCGTTGCCACCCTCCGGTCGGACGGGGCGCCTGTGTCCGCCGCCACCTGGTACCTCTGGGAGGACGGACGCGTGCTGCTCAACATGGACGAGGGGCGGGTTCGGCTCGGGCATCTGCGGCGTGATCCGCGGGTCACGCTCACCGTCCTCGACAAGGACAGCTGGTACACCCACATCACCCTCATCGGCCGGGTCGTCGAGATCCGCGAGGACAAGGGACTCGCCGACATCGACCGGATCTCGACCCACTACGCGGGCGGCCCCTACCCGGAGCGCGAGCGCGCCCGGTTCACGGCGGTCATGGAGGTCGAGCGCTGGCACGGCTGGGGCGAGTTCCGCGACAGCGACCAGGCCACCGTGTAACCCCGGTCCCGGCCGGAGGCTACGGCACGCGCGCCGTCCACTCGTCCGTACCGAACTTGGTGCGGACGAGGTCGCGGGCGCGGGCCAGCTCCTCGTCGGTGACCTTGTCCTCCGTCAGGCCGTAGCGGCTCCGGAACGAGTCGATCATGCGCGAGATGACCTCCTCGCGAGGAAGGCCGGTCTGACGGCGCAGCGGGTCGACGCGCTTCTTGGCGCTCTTCGTGCCCTTGTCGGACAGCTTCTCCTTGCCGATGCGCAGCACGTCGACCATCTTGTCGGCGTCGATGTCGTACGACATCGTCACGTGGTGCAGCACCGCGCCCTGCCCGGCCGCGACCCGCTTCTGCGCGGCGCCCGCGACCTTGCCGATGTCCGTGGCGATGTCGTTGAGCGGCTGGTACCACGCCTTGATGCCCATGTCGGAGAGCGCGCCGAGCACCCAGTCGTCGAGGTAGGCGTAGGAGTCCTGGAAGGAGAGGCCGGAGACCAGGGACTCGGGCACCGCGAGCGAGTACGTGATCGTGGACTTGGGCTCGGCGAACATCGCGCCGCCGCCCGAGATCCGGCGCACGACGGTGACACCGTGCCGCTCGACGCCCTCCTGGTCGACCTCGTTGCGCAGCGACTGGAAGCTGCCGATGATCACCGCGGGGCGGTCCCACTCCCACACCCGCAGCGTCGGCGGGCGCTTGCCGAGTGCGACCTGCTCCACCATCACCTCGTCGAGCGCCATGTGCAGGACGGGGGACTGGGGCGCGTCGTGGATCAGCTGCCAGTCGTAGTCCCGCCAGTCCGTGGCCTGCGCCAGCGCGCGGCGCACCGCCGTGGCGACACCCTCCGTCGTCAGACCGAGCATGACCGTGCCGGGCGGCAGCGCCGCGTCGATCCGGGCGGCCAGGGTGGCCGTGTCGGCGTCGGCCGGGGCCCCTTCGAGCGCGGCGTTGATCGCGAGGAGCGCGTCGTCCGGCTCCAGGAAGAAGTCGCCCGCGACGCGGACGTCCCGCAGCACCCCGCCCACCTCGTTCACGTCGACGACGACCAGCTTGCCGCCGGGGATCTTGTACTCGCCGTGCACGGTGTGCCGCCTTCCACCAGGTTGTCCGTCCTCGCGGACAACGCTAACCGGAGTCCGGACATTCCGGGTTCCACGGGCGTCCCCACGACCGGCACCCGTCTCTATTGACTCTTCGTCAGATCTCCCGCATCGTCGCCCCGCATCCCCACCGGCCGACCTACCGGAGGAGCGCGGCCATGGACCTCGACGTGCTGTACGAGATCGACGTACCGAAGCCCTGGCGGGGCACGCACCCGCACGGCCAGCGCGCCGCCGAGCAGCGCGCCTACCGGGAGGCCGTCGAGCAGATCCGGCTCGCGGACCGGATGGGTTTTCGCACGGTGTGGGCGGTGGAGCACCACTTCCGCGAGGGCCGCTCGCACTGTCCCGCGCCCGAGGTGCTGCTCGGCCATCTGGCGGCGCTGACCGAGCGGATCCGGCTCGGCTTCGGTGTCACCCTCACCCCGTTCGGCTTCACGCCGCCGCCCCGGCTCGCCGAGAAGGTGGCGGCCGTGGATGTGCTCTCGGACGGGCGTGTGGAGTGGGGGACCGGCCGGTCGACCCCCATGGAGCAGACCGCGTTCGGCGTCGACCGGGAGCAGTCGCGGGCCGACTGGCGCGAGGCCATCGAGATCGTCACCGGCATGTGGCGCGAGGAGTACTTCGCGTACGAGTCCGAGCGGTACAGCTTCCCGCGCCGCATGGTCACCCCGAAGCCCGTGCAGGACCCGCATCCGCCGTGCTGGATGGCGGCCACCTCGGCCGGTTCGGCGGAGGTCGCGGGCGCGGCCGGGCTCGGGCTGCTGTCCTTCTCGATCATGCAGCCGCTGGAGGCGATGGGTCGGCAGGTCGCCGCGTACCGGGCGGCCGCCCGCACCCCGAGCCCGATCACGGACGTCACCACGGACAAGGTCGCCGCCTACACCCTCGTGCACGCCGCCGACCGGCCCTCGCAGCGCGTGTGGGACTCGGTCGCCTGGTGGTACCGCAACCTCGCCCAGTTCACCCTCGACTGGGAGCTGCCGCACCTCTCCGCGAAGGAGCGCGACGAGACCTTTCCGCTCCTGAACCCGATCATCGAGGGGAACGTCCCGGTCGCCGACTTCGACGCGGGCGACATGATCCTCATCGGCGACGCGGAGACCATCGTCCGCAAGGCCAAGCGGTACGCGGACCTCGGCATCGACCAGCTCATCTGCTACGTCCAGTGGGGGTACCTGGAGCACCGGGAGATCCTGCGCACGATCGAGATCCTCGGCAAGGAAGTCATCCCGGAACTGGCCGCGTACAAGCCGTGGCCGGACGCCTCGTGACGTCTCCCGCGGGCGAGCCGCTCGACGACACCCCCGTCCCCGACTACGCCGCCCTGCACCGCGTCGACGGCCGCGCCTTCGTCCTGCTCGGCGCGGGCAACGGCATCGGCCGGCAGGCCGCCCACGCCCTCACCTCGGCGGGCGCGCGCGTCCTGTGCGTGGACGTCGACAAGGAGCGGGCGGAGGCGGTCGCGGCGCAGACCGGCGGTGTCCCGTACGTCGCGGACGTCACGCGGCGGCAGGATGTGCAGGACCTCTTCGCCTATGCGCAACGGGAGTTGGGGCCGGTCGGCGGTGTCGTCGACATCGTCGGCATGGCCCGCTACGAGGCCCTGGACGCGCTCGACGACGACGCGTGGCAGTGGCACTTCGACCTGGTCCTGCGGCATGCCTGGCTCGCCGTTCAGTACGGGGGAGCGGCGGTGGCCGCGGCGGGCGGCGGGCCGCTGGTGTTCGTGGCCTCGGTCTCCGGGCTCACGGCGGCCCCACTGCACGGCGCGTACGGGGCCGCGAAGGCGGGCCTGATGTCGCTGGTGCGCACGGCCGCCGTCGAGTACGGGCCGCGTGGGGTGCGGGTCAACGCGGTGGCCCCTGGGGTCGTGTGGACGCCGCGCGTCGCGGGCCTGCTCGGTGAGGAGGGCCGTGCGGCCAACGCGGCGAACGCCCCACTCGGCCGCGTCGCCGAACCGGCCGACATCGCCGCCGCCCTGCTCTTCCTGGCCTCGCCGCTCGCCTCGTACGTGACTGGCCAGACGCTCGTCGTGGACGGCGGTACCGGGGTCAAGTTCCCGTATCCGACGATCGGTGACACCTGAGGCGCGTCGCCGCGCCGCTGTGTCGCCAACCAGGTTGTTCTGTAAGGCTCTTGACTAATCCCCACACGAAGCCACAAGAATCTGTTGACTCACGTTCGCTTGTGGCGAGTCATGTTGGCTTCGAGGGGATTTCCGCATGTCTGCTAGCCGTAGATCCGTCAGCCGTAGAACCGTGTTGGCCGCAAGTGCGGCCGCTCCCGTCGTGGGAGCGCTCGCCGCGCCCGCGGCCCGCGCCACCGAAGGGCGTACCGGCAGTGTCGGCCGCCGCACCGTCGACCTCGCCGACGGCTGGCGCTTCGCGCTGGTCAGCCCCGACGGCATCACCGACCCGACCGGCGCGTACGCGGACGCCGAGCGGCCCGGCTTCGACGACACGAAGTGGCGGAAGGTCGCGATCCCGCACGACTGGTCCATCGAGCAGACGCCCACCGCCGAGCACAACACGACGAGCGGCACCGGGTTCCTGCCCGGCGGGCTCGGCTGGTACCGCAAGACGTTCACGGTGCCGAAGGCGTACGCGGGCAAGCGGATCTCCGTCGAGTTCGACGGTGTCTACATGGATTCCAATGTCTACGTGAACGGTGAGCTCGTCACCCACCACCCCTACGGCTACACCGGGTTCGCCCACGACATCACCGACCTGCTGCACCTCGACGGCGCCACCCCCAACCTGCTCGCCGTCGAGGTCCGCAACCGGCTGCCCAGCAGCCGCTGGTACTCCGGCAGCGGCATCTACCGCAACGCCCGCCTCGTCGTCACCGAGCCCGTGCACGTCGAGCGCTGGGGCACCTTCGTCACCACGCCCGACCTCGCGGGCACCCTGAAGAAGGGCTACGCCACCGTCGACGTGCGCACCACCGTCGTGGGCGACTCGGGCGACGTGACGGTCCTGTCCACCGTCCGCGACGCCAAGGGCCGCCGCGTGGCCCGCGCCGAGTCGACCCTCGCGGCAGTCGGCAGGGACGGCAAGACGGATCACGTACAACTGCGGCTCGAAAAGCCCGAGTTGTGGTCCATCGAGACCCCGGGCAACCGCTACACCCTCGTCACCGACCTGCGCGTCGACGGCCGCACCGTCGACACCTACCGCACCCGCTTCGGCCTGCGGCACGCCACCTTCGACCCCGACCAGGGCCTCTCGCTCAACGGCACGCACACCAAGATCAAGGGCGTCGACCTGCACCACGACCTCGGCGCGCTCGGCGCCGCCGTGCAACCCGACGCCGTCCGCCGCCAGTTGGCCATCATGAAGTCCATGGGTGTCAACGCGCTGCGCACCTCGCACAACCCGCCCGCGCCCGAAGTGATCGAGGCCTGCGAGGACCTCGGCCTGATCATGCTCGTCGAGGCCTTCGACTGCTGGCGCACCGGCAAGAACACCTACGACTACGGGCGCTTCTTCGACGAGCACTCCGACGCCGACATCGCCGAGATGGTGCGCGCCGCCCGCAACTCCCCGGCCGTCCTCATGTGGTCCATCGGCAACGAGATCCCCGACTCCACCCGCACCGAGGGCATCGCCATGGCGGAGCGCCTCGTCGCCGACATCAAGGCACTCGACGGCACACGCCCGATCGTCATCGGCTCCGACAAGTACCGCTCGCTGCCCGCCGTCGGCTCGCCCGCCGACAAGATCGTCGCGGGGCTCGACGGCCTCGGCCTCAACTACAACACCGCCGCGTCCGTGGACGCGCTGCACAAGCGCTACCCGCACCTGTTCCTCTTCGAGTCCGAGTCCTCCTCCGAGACGTCGAGCCGCGGCACGTACCAGGAGCCCGAGCACCTCAACACCGGCGAGAACCACACACCCGGCAAGCGTGCCACCTCCTCGTACGACAACAACCTCGCCTCGTGGACCATGAGCGGCGAGTACGGCCTGAAGAAGGACCGCGACCGGCGCTTCTTCGCCGGCGAGTTCCTGTGGTCGGGCATCGACTACATCGGCGAGCCCACCCCGTACGACGTGTTCCCGGTGAAGGCGTCGTTCTTCGGCGCGGTCGACACGGCCGGCTTCCCGAAGGACATGTACCACCTCTTCCGCAGCCAGTGGACCGACGAGCCGATGGTGCATCTGCTGCCCATGGACTGGACGACGCACGAGAAGGGCGCGGAGGTCGAGGTGTGGGCGTACGCGAACGTCGCCGAGGTCGAGCTATACCTCAACGGCCGCTCCCTGGGCGTGCGTTCCTTCGACGAGAAGAAGACCGTCGACGGCCGCCCGTATCTGGAGACCACGGAGGCCACCCACGACGACAAGACCATCACCTCCGGCCCCTACCCCGGCAGCTACACCTCGCCGAACGACAGCGCGGGCAAGCTGCACCTGACGTGGAAGGTGCCCTTCGCGGCCGGTGAGCTGAAGGCCGTCGCACGCCGCGGCGGCAAGGCGGTGGCCACCGACGTGCTGCGTACGGCGGGGGCCCCGCACGCCGTGCGCCTGACGGCGGACCGGAAGTCGGTCGCGGCGGACGGGCGGGCCCTCGCCTTCGTCACGGCCGAGGTCGTCGACGCGAAGGGGATCGTCGTCCCGGACGCCGCGCGGCTCCTCGAATTCGACGTCAAGGGCGGGCACTTGGCGGGCGTCGACAACGGGCAGCAGGAGTCCGCCGAGCGCTACCAGGCCAGCACCCGCACGACGTTCCACGGACTCGCGCTCGCGATCGTGCGCGCGGGCACCGAGCCGGGCCGCCTCACCGTCACGGCGCGCGCGAAGGGCCTGCGGCAGGGCACGGCGACGCTGCGGGTCACGGGCCCCGCGGGGGAGCCGGTCACCCCGGCCGAGCCCTTCGCCCCCGACCCGGGCCCGGGTGCCACCAAGTACCCGCACGCCGACGCCAGTTACTCGGGTGCCACGAAGGCACTCCCCGCTGCGATGCTCGACGGCGACCCGGCCACCCAGTGGTCCAACGCCTTCGCCAAGGCCGCCACCGCCCTGCTCCCCGCCTTCAACGGCGCCCGTCCGGCCGACTGGGTCTCGGTGACCTGGGCGGAGGAACGACGGGTGGGCCGCGTCGAGGCCTCCTTCACGGTCGACGCCACCCACTCCCTGCCCGCCGCGATCGAGGTGGCGGTCGGGGACGGGGACACGTACAAGGTCGTGGACGACGTCGACATCGCCTGGGCCGACGGCTCCGGCGAGCCCACCGTCCTCACCTTCGACGCGGTACGCGGCCGGTCGCTGCGCCTGAGACTGATCAGCCGCAAGCCCGGGGAGGCGAGCGGCGGCATCGGGATCAGCGCGCTGGACGTGGCGGAGTCCTGATTCCGGGCAGGGTGCCCACGCGTGACGGCCGGGGACCGACCGACTGACGGGTCAGCCCTCGGCCGCCACGCCCAGGCGTGCCTGCTCCTCCTCGACGATCCGGCGCGCGATCTCCGCGTCGGACACGTCGACCGCGTCCGGCGTCGCCTCGGCCATCGAGCTGCGCCGGGCGTACGCGTCGAACAGGCGGGACTTGTCGGCCAGTATCCGCACCAGGCGCTCGTCGACGCCGCCGGTGGCCAGGAGGCGGTGCACCCGCACCGATCTGACCTGGCCCATGCGGTGTGCCCGCGCCACGGCCTGGTGCTCCAGGGTCGGCTTGATCTGCGGCTCGCACAGGATCACCACGGAGGCCGCCTGGATGTTGAGTCCCACGCCGCCGGCCTGGATCTGCGACACGAGGACGGCCGGCCCGTCCGTGGCCGCGAACTCGTCGACCAGCAGCTGTCTGCGTGCGGGCGGCACGCTGCCGGTCAGCGGACCGAACACCGGGCCGCCGACGGGCGGTTCGGTGCCGAGGGCGTCGCGGACGACAGCCAGCACATCGCGGAAGTTCGAGAACACCACGACCTTCTGGCCCGACTCCGCCGCCTCCCTCACCAGTTCGCGCAGCCGCTCCAGCTTGGCGGACTCGGCGGGGCGCGCGTACGCCGCGCGGCGCATGGCCATGAAATTGCCGGACGCGACGGCCTCCCGGTAGGCGGCCTCGTCGGCGCCGCTCAGCTCCTCCCACTCGTCGGTGTGCTGGAGGCTCGGCAGCTCGGCCAGGACGTCGTCCTGGTTGCGCCGCAGATAGACGGGGGCGACCGCCGTGCGGAACGCGACCGATCCGGCGAGGCCGTCCTCCTCGTCGAGCCGGTCCGCGAGCGGGGGATCCAGTACGCGTACGAGGTTGCGGAACTCGCCGACCCGGTTCTCCATCGGCGTACCGGTCATGAACAGGACCCGATCGCAGTGCTCCGCCCACTCGGCGACGGCCTTCGAGCGCAGCGTCTCCGGGTTCTTCACCGCGTGCGCCTCGTCGACGACGAGCATCCCCAGCTCGCCGCCGCCCGGCGCGGGCAGCGTGCGCAGCGCGTCGTACGTCGTGACGGCGACACCGCCGCGGCCCTTCCAGTCCGCGAAGGCCTCGCCCCGGTCCGCGCCGTGCACCGGAAGGACGCGCAGCGCGCTGCGGGCCTCGATCTCCCGCGTCCAGTTCACGAGGACGCTCGCCGGGCACACGACCATGAAGTGGCTCTGCCCCTCGGCCGCCAGGTGGGTCAGCGCGGCGATGGCCTGGACCGTCTTGCCGAGCCCCATCTCGTCGCCGAGCAGCGCGCGGCGCCGCGCGAGCGCGAAGCGGGCGCCGAACGCCTGGTAGCCGCGCAGCGACACCCGGAGCCGCGACTCGTCGAGCTGCTGCGCGCGCACCTGCTCGGCGATGTCGGCGGGCAGGAAGCCCTCGGCGGCGTCCTTGTCGGGCGCAAGGCCGCAGATCTCGCCCAGCACGCTGTAGTACTCGGCCGAGCGCACCTCGAAGTCGACCCAGGCCGCCACGTCGTTCGCGGGCCCGCGCAGCAGGTCGACCGAGGCCTGCGCGAGCAGCGGCCCGGTGCCCGCCCGCTCGGCCTCCGCGACCAGCGCCCGCACCTGCTCGGCGGCGTCCAGGGCGCGGGCCCGCCGTGCCCGCCCGGTGAACAGCAGCCGCAGCCGCCCCGCCGCGGGCCGCGCCTCGTCGAGCAGCGGACCGAGCCGCCGTGCGATGCCGGTCGCGGTGTCGACGGCGTGCCGCGCGTCGGGGCCCGCCTCCACCAGCACGTGCAGTGCCATGACCACGGCGGTCGTCCGGGGCTCCGGCTCGTCCACGTCGAGCGGCACCGCCGCCGTCTGCCGCACCCGGTCGGCGATGCGGCCCGCGGCGGCGAGGAGTTGCGTGGCGGTCTGGGGGCCCACGCCGTGGATCTGGTTGAGGCGGGCGGGCCCCGCGTCGAGGACCTGCCGGACCGTGGTCAGCCCGTCGCGCTCCACCAGGCCGACGCGGACCCGTCCGTCCGTGGCTTCCTGGAGCCGTGCCACGGGCATGGTGTCGAGGACGCGGGCGACCGACTCGTCGAGCAGCGGGGCGAGGGCGTCCCGCACGGTTCGCACGGCGCGTGCGTGGTCGTCGAGCAGTGCCCGCGCGGCCGCGTGGAGGCGTGTGCCGTCGGCGACGGCGTCCCGCTCCGTGCGTCCCATTGGGCCCTGCCCTCCTCTTGGCGTGTCCGGCTCCGGCCGGTCCGTGCATCTTCGCATCGGGGTGTGACAGTCGGCATGGCGTCCTGCAACGGCGTTGCGGTCCTGGGGCTCTGCCCCAGACCCCGCTGCTCAATCGCCGCAGGGGCTTGAATTGGTGGCGCTGCCCCGGCCCCTGCTGGCTCTCGTCCGACGGCGGGGCTGAAGTCGACCGGCAACCTTCCCGCCCCCCGCGGCAACACCACACCGTCACGTGCCACCCGGCACGGCTTCCCCCACCACGTACGGAGTGCATGAGCTCATGAGTGACACCCGCAGCAAGTCCCGCCACCGCAGACGCCGCACCGTTCTCCTCGCGGGCGCTCCGCTCGCCGTCGCGGCCGCGGGCGCCCTCGCCTACGGCGGCGGGTTCATCGGCGCGGACGACACGGCGAGCGCCGCCACCGCCGCGACGGCCGCCGCATGGGCCGACGACACCGCCGACGGGTTCGCCTCCGTCAACGCCCAGGGGCAGAACGGCACGTACGGCGGGCGCGGCGGCGAGACCGTCACCGTGAAGACCCTCGCCGACCTGGAGAAGTACGCGACCGCGAGCAAGCCCTACGTCATCGTCGTCGCGGGCGAGATCAAGATGGACCCCGTCGGCAAGGAGATCAAGGTCGCCTCCGACAAGACCATCGTGGGCGCCGGCACCGCCGGGCACATCGTCGGCGGCGGCTTCTTCCTCGGCACCGGCGTGCACAACGTCATCATCCGCAACCTGACGATCCGCGACTCCTACCAGGGCACCTGGAACGACAAGGACCACGACTTCGACGCCGTTCAGATGGACGGCGCACACCACGTCTGGATCGACCACAACGACCTGCGCAGGATGGCCGACGGGCTGATCGACGTCCGCAAGGACTCGACGAACATCACCGTCTCCTGGAACAAGCTCAGCAACGACAACAAGGCCTTCGGCATCGGCTGGACCGAGAACGTCGTCACCGACATCACCATCCACCACAACTGGATCCGCGAGACGGAACAGCGCAACCCCTCCACCGACAACGCCGCGCACGCGCACCTCTACAACAACTACCTCCAGGACGACCCGGACACCGACATCACGTCCTCGTACGGCAACTACTCGCGCGGCAGGACGAAGATGGTCCTGGAGAACAGCTACTTCCAGGGCGTCAACAACCCCGTCATCAAGGACTCCACCGCCACCCTCGTGCAGCGCGGCAGCGTCTTCTCCGGCACCAGCGGCCGCAACGAGAGCGGCGGCAGCGCCTTCACACCGTCGGACTTCTACGCCTACACGCTCGACAAGGCCGCGGACGTGCCGGGCAAGCTCAAGTCCGGGGCCGGGCCCAGGAGTTCGATCGGAACGACGGCGAGTGCGACGACGAAGGCCGCCGCCGCGACCACCCTCACCGTCGCCGCCGACGGCAGCGGCCAGTACAGGACCGTGCAGGCCGCCGTCGACGCCGTGCCCGCGAACAACACCGCGCGCGTGGACATCAAGGTCGCGCCCGGCACGTACCGCGGGACCGTGAACATCCCGGCGAACAAGCCGCACATCACCGTCGTCGGCACCGGTTCGAGCCGCAAGTCCACCGTGCTCGTCGAGGGGCACGCCGCGGGGTCGAAGAAGCCGGACGGGTCGACGTACGGCACCTCGGGCAGCGCCACCGTCACCGTGCTCGCCGCCGACACCCAGCTGCGCAACCTGAGCGTCAGCAACGACTACGACGAGTCCAAGGACACCTCCATCGCCGCGCAGGCGGTCGCGCTGCGCACCAGCGCCGACAAGGTCTTCCTCGACTCGGTCATCACCAGCGGCGACCAGGACACGCTGCTGCTCGACGGCGCGGGCAAGCGCGTCTACATGAAGAACTCCTACGTCATCGGCAACGTCGACTTCATCTTCGGCGGCGCCACCGCCGTCATCGACCAGTCCGTGATCACGCTCAAGAAGCGCTGGGACGGCACGTCCGCCGGGTACGTCATGGCGCCGAGCACCGCCGCGGGCAAGAAGGGCCTGCTCGTCAACCGGACCACCATCAGCGGCGACGTCTCCGCCGGCTCCTTCCACCTCGGCCGCAACTGGCACGCGGGCGGCGACGCCTCCCTCGACCCGCAGGCCACCGTCCGCAACTCCACGCTGAGCGCCGCGATCAAGGCGAAGCCGTGGACGGACATGGGCGGCTTCTCGTGGAAGGACGACCGGTTCGCCGAGTACAAGAACACCGGCGACGGGGCCGGTTCGGCGAGCGCCGACCGTCCGCAGCTGAGCGACTCGCAGGCCGCGCAGCAGGAGGTCGCGGACTGGCTGGGGGACTGGACGCCCACGGCCTCCTGACGGCCGGACGACGGGACACCGCGCTTGTACGCGGCGCCGCTCACCGCGCCGCGTACAACTCCTCGATGTCCTGCGCGTACGCCTCCAGGACCGCCGCCCTGCGGACCTTCAGGGACGGGGTGAGCAGGCCCTGGGTGGCGCCGAACTCGTGCGGCAGGATGCGGAAGGCGCGGATCGACTCGGCGCGCGAGACACGGGAGTTGGCACGTGACACCGCGCGCTGGATGTGGCCGTGCAGCTGCTCGTCGAGGACCGCCTCCTCGGGGGCGCTGGGAGTGCGGCCCTTGAGCGCCTGCCAGCTCGCCAGGGCCTCCGGGTCGAGGGTGATCAGGGCCGTGACGTACGGGCGGTTGTCGCCGATCACGAGGCAGCCGGAGATCAGCGGATGGGCCCGCAGCTCCTCCTCGAGGGTCTGTGGCGAGACGCTCTTGCCGGCGCTGGTGATGATGATGTCCTTCTTGCGGCCGGTGATCACCAGATAGCCGTCGGCGTCCAGATGGCCGAGGTCCCCGGTGGCGAACCAACCGTCGCGCAGCGCCGCCTCGTTGGCCTTGCGGTTGTTGAGGTAGCCCGCGAAGACGACGTCGCCCGCCACCCAGATCTCGCCGTCGTCCGCGATGTACACGGCGTTGCCCGGCATCGGCTTGCCCACCGTGCCGTGTCGCACCGCGCCGAGCGGCTGCACGGTGACCGCGGCCGCCGTCTCGGTGAGGCCGTAGCCGTTGTACACGGTGACGCCGCACCCCTGGTAGAACAGGCCCAGGTCGCGGGAGAGCGGCGAGCCGCCCGACACGGCGTCGCGCACCCGGCCGCCGAGCACCGCCCGCACCTTCGCGTACACGAGGCGGTCGTACACCTTGTGCATGAGCCGCATGCGCGGCCCGGGGCCCGGGCCCTCGCCCGCCGCGTGGCGCTGCACCGAGGCCGCGTACCGGATCGCGGTGCGCACGGCCCGCTCGAACAGGGCGGTGTGGCCGCCGTCCTGGGCGTTGACCCGCGCCTTGGCGAAGACCCGCTCGAAGATGTACGGGACCGCGTACAGGATCGTCGGCCGGAACGCCGCGAGGGCGGGCAGTAGCGCGCTGGGGGAGACGTCGGGCTGATGGGCGATGTTGATGCCGCCGCGCACCGAACTGACCACCACCATCAGGCCGTAGCAGTGCGCCAGCGGCAGGAAGGCGAGCAGGGTCTGCTGCCGGTCGGGCGGCGTGAGCGCGTCGGCCCAGCCGACCAGGAGGTTGTCCGACTCGGACGCCAGGTTGCTGTGGGTGATGACGCAGCCCTTGGGGCGGCCCGTCGTGCCGGAGGTGTAGCAGATGACGGCGGTGGCGCGCGGGTCGACCGCGGCCCGGTAGCGGTGCACGTCCTCGTCCCGCACCGAGGCGCCCGCCTCGACGAGTTGGTCGATGCCGCCCGAGTCCAGCTCCCACAGGCGCGTCAGATCGGTGCGCGCGCCGTACGCCGCGGCCACCGTCATCGCGTTGTGCTCGTTCTCCACGACGACGCCCACGGCGTCCGTGTCGTAGAGGATCCACCGCACCTGCTCGGCGGACGAGGTCGGGTAGACGGGCACGATCTCGGCGCCGACGGTCCACAGGGCGTACGCGATCAGCGTCCACTCGTAGCGGGTGCGCGACATCACGATCACCCGGTCGCCCATGCCGACGCCGCCCGCGAGGAAGCCGCGGGCCACGGCCATCACCTCGTCGCGAAACCGCGCCGCGCTGACCTCCAGCGGCGGACGGCCGTCCTGGAGCAGCGAGAACTGCGTGCGGTGCGGGTCCTCCAGGGCGGCGTCGAAGACGGAGTCGGCAAGACCACCCGACACCAACAGAGGCGCCAGGCGGGGTGATGCGTATTGCCGCATGTGTCTGCTCATCGCTCCCTCTGCTGGACAAACCGGGTTGACGATTCAACCTGAATGCGTCGGAACGGCAAGCTACCTGCAAGGGGAACTTTTCGCCCTGGGGTTGCATAACGAATCGGCAGTCACCTGCGGCGCTTCCGATACGCTGCTGCTTCCCAATGGCATGTACATCTAGAGGAGCGATCTCCGTGAAGCGGCGCCCGACCCTGGCCGGACTGACGATGGTGCTGGTGGTCGCGCTCGCGGCCTGCGGCGGCGGAACGGAGAAGTCCGCCTCGGTGCACGGCGGCGGCGGATCCGCCGACAGCCGGACCGTCGAGCAGCACGACGACAAGGTGACCGGCGTGCGCGACGGGGTGCGCCACCTGACCCGGCGGACGACTCGCGCGACCCGGCCGCACCTGGTGAAGAAGTGCTCGACGGACAGCCGCAAGGTCCGGCACACCAAGCGCAGCAAGGGCCGCACGAAGACGTACTACACGACGGAGAAGGTCCGTGACTGCCACAAGGTGCGCCGGGGCACCGAGCGGTACACGCGGGTCCTGCGCGCCGAGCGCTGGTGCGTCCGCCTCGACGACGTCGGCGGCAAGCGCGCCGCCGACGACCGCTGGTACCGGGTCAACTCCACCGTCTACGGCGAGGTGAAGGGCGAGGCGGACCGGGCGAAGGTCACCGTCCAGCCGCTCCGCGAGGGCTGCTGAGCCCGGGCAGGATCACGTGGCGGCGACCTCCGGGATGCGCTCCTTGACCAGCGCGTAGAGGACGACCGCCACAGCCATCACCCCGGCCGCGGTGAACACGCCCGCGGCCCAGCTGCCGGTCGCGTCGCGCAGCACACCGCTGACGACGGGGCTGGCCACCGCGCCGATCTCGGCGACGAGGTTGAACAGGCCGAACAGCGAACCGCGGTCCTTCTCCTCGGCCAGGTCGCCGAGCAGGCTGTGCACGATCGGCTGGAGCGCGTTGAAGAACAGGCCCGAGCAGAACAGGATCAGGCCGAGCAGCAGCAGCGACGGGTCGCCGTTCGCGACGCTCGCGCCGAACGCGACCGCGAGCACCGTGTGCACCGCCGCGCAGATCACCGCGAGCGGCTTGCGGCCCTTGCCCGCGCGCACCCGCCGGTCCGCGATCCAGCCGCCGACCGGGAAGCCGATGATGCCGGCGCCCGCGTTGAACGCCGCGGTGAGGGCGGCGGCGCCCAGGCTGCTGTGCGCGGCCTCGGCGACGATCTGCACCGACCAGAACGAGAAGAACCACAGGTTCCACATCACGGCGATGAAGCCGAGGTAGATCAACCAGACGTTCCGGTTGAGGAGTTGGGTGCTGCGGCCGGTGCGGACGATGCCGCGGATCACGATCGTGACCATCACGAGGAACAGCACCCCGGAGCCGATCGCGGTCAGCCAGTCCGGCCAGCTGAACTCGTCGGCGAGCAGGAAGAGTCCGAGGATCGCGATCGCCGCGGGGATCGAGTAGCCGATGAGCCGCAGCGCGGGCGGGCCGATCCGCAGCGGCCTGTCGCCGCGCCCCCGGAAGAACGCCCAGGTCGCCCCGGCCACCAGCAGCGACACGACGCCGAACACGTACAGCGGCATGCTCCAGGCGCGGCCGCCCATGCCCAGCGTGCCGCCCCAGTCGATGAGGTGCGGGGTGGCGACGATGCCGACGGTGAGGCCGATGGACAGTCCCGACAGGACGACGCCGAGGCCGATGGTGCGGCGGGCCGCGGGCGTGTGATTGATGACCAGGACACGGTCGTTGGAGTAGAAGACGCCCTCGCCGAGCCCGGTGAGCACGCGGGCCACGACGAAGCCGATGAGCCCGCCGGTCAGGCCCGACACGAGCGTGAGCAGACCGGCCCAGAGCAGGGAGACGACGAGCATCTCGCGGTGGCCGTAGCGGTCGCCGAGCCGGCCGCCCGCGTACTGCGTGAGCATGTAGCCGGTGAAGAACATCGAGCCGATGAGCCCGCCGAGCGTCGCCGGGTTCGAGGCGTCACCGATGAAGCCGGCCTTGTTCTCGATCATCCAGGCGACGACGGGTCCTGTGACCGTGCGGTCCGCGTAGCTGATCAGCCAGCCCGCGAGCAGGAAGCCCCACAAGTGGGTGTGGTGACCCGAGAAGAGCGCGCGGCCCTTGGCCTCGGTGGTGGTGCGTGGTGGAGCGGCTGAATCCGACATGGGTTCCCCTGGGCGCTGAGCGGCAAGCGGCAAGAAAGCGCTTGCTAACCTCGCAGAGCGGTGCGCGCAGGTCAACGGGGTAAACCGGGCCGCTTCACCGATTCGCCTCCAGTACGGCCGTCAGGCCCGCCCGCAGGTCCTCCACGAAGTACTCGGGAACCTCCAACGCCGCGAAATGTCCCCCGATTTCGGGCTCGCTCCACCGGACGATCCGCCGGTACCGCTCCTGCGCCCAGGGGCGCGGGCACTTCTCGACGTCGCGGGGGTACGCGGTGATGGCGGCGGGGACGTCGACCCGGAGATCGGGGTCCAGCGCGTTGTGGCTCTCGTAGTAGATGCGGGCCGCCGAGGCGCCGGTCCGTGTCAGCCAGTACAGGGTGACGTCGTCGAGGATCCGGTCCATGGGGATCCGCTCGAACGGGCTGTCCTCGGTGTCCGACCACTCGGCGAACTTGTCGAGGATCCAGGCGAGCAGCCCGACCGGCGAGTCGACGAGCGCGTAGCCGATGGTCTGCGGCCGCGTCGCCTGCTGCTTCGCGTACGCCGCGCGGTGCTTCCAGAAGTCGCGGGTCTCCTCGGCCCAGGCCCGCTCGGTCGCGGTCAGCCCGTCCGTGGACAGGCCGGGCGGGCCCTCCGCGAACGTGGTGTGGATGCCGAGCACTTGCGCCGGGAACCGGCCCCCGAGGACCGTGGTGATGTTGCCGCCCCAGTCGCCGCCGTGGGCCAGGAACGTGGCGTAGCCGAGGCGACCCATCAGCTCCACCCAGGCGGCCGCGATCCTCTCGGTGCCCCAGCCGGTGGTGGCCGGGCGGTCGCTGTGGCCGAAGCCGGGCAGCGAGGGGGCCACGACGTGGAAGGCCGGCGCGTCCGGGTCCTTCGGGTCCGCCAACTCGTCGACGACGTCGGTGAACCGGGCGACGCTGTCCGGCCAGCCGTGCGTCATGAGCAGCGGCGTGGCGTCGGCGCGCGGGGACCTGCGGTGCAGGAAGTGGATGCCCAGGCCGTCGACGGTCGTACGGAACTGGCCGATCCGGTCGAGGCGGGCTTCGAACGACCGCCAGTCGTACGCCGTGCGCCAGTGGTGCACGACCTCGACGAGGTCGGCGAGCGGGACGCCCTGGGCCCACCGGCCGGGGCCTGGCGCGGCGCCCCGGACCGTCTCGGCCTCCGGCAGGCGCGCCGCGGCCAGGCGTGCGCGCAGATCGTCGAGCTCGGCTTCGGTCGCGTGGGCGGTGAACGGGTGCACGTCGCTGCTTGGACGGGGCATGAGGGCCTCCTGGCCATCGCGGAACCGGCTAAGGCGGTTCTAGCAGCGTTCACAGCGGTGCCGCAACCGCCTAAGGTGGTTCCATGCGTGACCGGTTCCCTGAATTCCGCCTCGGCAAGGTGCTGGCGACCAGCTTCACGGCGACCCTGACGGAGCGTCAGGGCGAGCCCGTGGAGCGGATTCCCACGCCGCAGCGGCTCGTCGACTGGCTGGCGGTGTACGGCCTCGACGTCGACTCCTGCAGCCTGGGTCAGCTCGATCTGGCCCGGGAGCTGAGGGAGTCGATCCACGCCGTCGCGACGGCGGCCGCGAGCGGGGAGCCGCTTCCCGCGTCCGCCGTGCAGGTCGTCAACGACCGCAGCGTCCAGGGCCGGGCCGCGGCCGTCCTGACGCCCGAGGGCGAGCGGCGCTGGCGGCTCGGCCCGGACTCCTGCGTGGAGGACGCCCTCAGCGTGATCGCCGCCGACGCCATCGACGTCGTCGCGGGCGAACGCGACGGGAAGCTGGCCCTGTGCGCGTCACCGACCTGCCGGGCCGCCTTCTTCGACGCCAGCCAGAGCCGCACCCGCCGTTGGTGCGACATGAACACGTGCGGCAACCGCCAGAAGAAGGCGCGCTTCCATGCGGGGCGCAACGGAGGCACCGGGCCGGCGGCGAAGTGAGTCGTACGCGCCGAGTGTCACCCCGCCCCGGCCCAGCAGCTCACGCCTCCAGTTGGCGGGCCCGGCCCGCGCCCACGGCGGCGAGGCCCATCGGCACGCACAGCACCGCGAGCATCACCAGCGGCACCGTCCAGCCGCCCGTCGCGTCGTGCAGCGCGCCGAGCAGGAACGGGCCCGCGGCGGCGAGCAGATAGCCGACGCTCTGCGCCATGCCGGACATCTCCGCGGCGCGCGCGGCGTCGGGGGAGCGCAGCACGATCACGGCGAGCGCCGTGCTGATCAGCAGCCCGCAGCCGAAGCCCTGCATCAGCATCCACGCGTACGCCCCGCCGACCGGCGCCACCAGCAGGCCGAGCACGGAACCGAGGACGAGCAGCGTGCCGGTGAGGCCGAGGGCGACCTGGTTCGAGGACCGGCCGACGAGCGCCGTGAAGGCGAGCGAACCCGCGATGCCCGCGAGGCTCATCACGGACAGCATCCACCCCGCCTGCGTGCCGTCCATGCCCTGGCTGGTGAGCATCGCCGGGATCCACGCGGCACACGCGTAGTACTGCAGCGACTGCAGGCCCATCAGGAGCGTGATCTTCCACGCGAGCGGTGAACGGCGCAGCGGCGTACGGGAGTCGGTGGCGCCCGGCGCGACCGCGGGCGGCGCCTCCGAGCGGCGCAGCTGGGGTATCCACAGGACGAACGCGAGCGCGGAGAGCACCGCCCAGGCGCCGATCGCCCCGCGCCAGCCGAGCCCGAGCGCGTCCCCGAGCGGCACGGTCACCCCCGCCGCGAGGGCGGCGCCGCAGAACAGGGCCACCGAGTACAGGCCCATCATCAGTCCCGTGCGGCGCTCGAAGTTGCGCTTGATGGCACTCGGCACGAGGACGTTCGACAGCGAGATCGCCGCGCCGATGAGCACGGTCCCCGCGAAGAGCGCCGGCAGGCCGGGGGCGAGGCGGAGCGCGATGCCCGCGGTCAGCAGCGCCATCATCGCGCCGAGCGCCCGCGTCATCCCGATGCGCCGCGAGAGCTTCGCCGCGAACGGGGCGAGGAGGCCGAAACAGAGGATCGGCAGCGTGGTGAGCAGCCCCGCGAGCGAGCCGCTGAGCCCGGTGGAGCGGCGGATCGTGTCGAGCTCGGGCGAGACGGACACGACGCCGGGCCGCAGGTTCATGGCGATGAGGAGGACGCCGGCGGCGAGGAGCCCGCCGGTCGCCCCGGCCGCGGCGGCCGGGTTCGCGGAGGTGGCGGAGGTGGAGGCGGATGTGGGGGCACTTTGCGGCATGCCGGCCAACGTAACATCCCATGTTTCGTGCGGGCCGCCTCGAAGTGGAGGCGCAGAAGCCCGCAAATGCTTATCAATCCGGACTGGACAGCGCTGGATACCGCCGCAGACATGGGATATTTTTGACTGCATACCCCGCACCGCGAGAAAGGCCACACCGTGCCCGCACCCACCCTGGTCCAGCGCACCATCGGCCGGATCGAGCGGAGCATCGAGAGCGGCGAGTGGGCCGTCGGCGACCGGATCCCCGCGGAGGGGCAGCTCGTGGAGGACCTCGGCGTGGGCCGCAACACCGTGCGGGAGGCCGTCCGCGCCCTGTGTCACACCGGCCTCCTGGAGGCGCGGCGCGGCGACGGGACGTATGTGCGCGCCGCGAGCGACCTCAACGCCGCGCTCCAGCGCCGACTGCGCCGCGCCGAGCTGAAGCACGTCCTCCAGATCCGCCTCGCCATCGAGCGGGAGGCCGCGCCCGCCGCCGCGGCCCACCGCGGCGAGGCCGACCTCGCCCGCATCCTGTCCGCCTTGCTCGCCCGGCACCGCGCCGAGGAGAGCGGCGACCCGGTGGCGTACGTCGAGAAGGACGTGGAGTTCCACCGGGCCGTCGTCGCCGCGAGCGGCAATCCGCTGATGACCGAGCTGTACGAGAGCATCGTCGAGTCGGTGCGCGACAGCATCGCCTCGCTGCGCCCCAGCTGGACGCCCGAGCTGCCCGGCGCGAGCTCCCACGACGACCTGGCCGACGCCATCGCGCGCAGCGACCCCAAGGCGGCGGTCGAGGCGGCCTGGGCGCACACGCGGACCGTGGAGGCGGCGATGGAGCGGATGACGGACGATCAATAGCCTCCCATAGGCGGCCAATTGGCCTTACGTCGCCCTCTGTCGGTGCCACCGCGCGCGCTCTACCCTGACGAGAGCCTCAACGGCCTTGAGGGGGAGTCGCATGAGCGATGACAGCGCGCGTGCCCGGGACGACGGACGCCGCCCCGACCCCCCGAGCTCCGGTGAACGCCTCGCCGACTGGGCGGACGGCCGGCTCGGGATCTACCAACTCGCCAAGTCCCAGATGCGCAAGGTCTTTCCCGACCACTGGTCCTTCATGCTCGGCGAGATCTGCCTGTACAGCTTCATCATCCTCATCCTCACCGGCGTCTTCCTCACCTTCTTCTTCGATCCCAGCACCCAGGAAGTCGTCTACAACGGCGCCTACGTGCCCCTCAAGGGCATCCGGATGACCCAGGCGTACGAGTCGACCGTGCACATCAGCTTCGAGGTGCGCGGCGGGCTGCTCATCCGGCAGATCCACCACTGGGCCGCGCTCGTCTTCGTCGCGGGCATGACGGTGCACATGATGCGCGTCTTCTTCACCGGTGCGTTCCGCAAGCCGCGCGAGCTCAACTGGCTGTTCGGCTGGACCCTGTTGTTCCTCGGCATCATCACCGGCCTGACCGGCTACTCGCTCCCCGACGACCTGCTGTCCGGCACCGGGCTGAAGTTCGCGCAGGGCGCCGTGCTCGCGGTGCCGATCGTGGGCACGTACCTGGCGATGTTCTTGTTCGGCGGCGAGTTCCCCGGCGACGACTTCATCGCCCGGCTCTATCCGATCCACATCCTGCTGCTGCCGGGCATCATGCTGGGCCTGGTGGCGCTCCATCTGATCCTGGTCTTCTACCACAAGCACACCCAGTTCGCGGGCCCGGGACGCAGCGAGAAGAAGGTCATCGGAGCGCCCTTCTTCCCCATCTACGTGGCGAAGGCCGGCGGCTTCTTCTTCCTCGTCTTCGGGGTGCTCGCGGTCCTCGGCGCGGTGGCGACCATCAACCCGGTGTGGGCTTTTGGGCCCTACAGAACGGACCTCGTCACGACGGGCGCGCAGCCCGACTGGTACCTCGGCTTCTCCGAGGGGCTGATCCGCGTGATGCCCGCCTGGGAGATCAACGCCTGGGGCCACACGCTGCAACTGGGCGTCTTCATCCCCTTCACGCTGTTCCCGCTGATCCTGTCCTTCATGGCGGTGTATCCGTTCCTGGAGGCGTGGATCACGGGCGACAAGCGCGAGCACCACACGGCGGACCGCCCGCGCAACAAGCCGGTCAGGACCGGCATCGGCGTGGCCTGGCTGTCGCTGTACGGGGTACTGCTGATCGGCGGCGGCAACGACATCGTCGCGACGAAACTGCACCTGTCGATCAACGCCATCACCTGGTTCGTGCGCATCAGCGTCTTCGTGGCGCCCGTCCTCGCGTTCGTCGTCACCAAACGGATCTGCCAGGGCCTGCAGCACCGCGACCGCGACAAGGCGCTGCACGGCCGCGAGTCCGGCACCATCAAACGGCTGCCGCACGGCGAGTACATCGAGGTCCACGAGCCGCTCACGCGGGCGGAGCTGTACACCCTCAACCAGCACGAGCAGCCCAGGGCCTACGAGTTGGGGCCGCGCTTCGACGAGAACGGGGTGGAGCGGAAGTTCACCGTCCGCCAGCGGATGCGCGCACGGCTCGCGAAGGCGATGTTCGGCCCCGGCACCTATGTGCCGAAGGCGACACCCGAGGAGTACCGGGCGCTGCACGCGGGGTGGCACGAGTCGGAGCGGGTGGACTGAGCGGGAAGGGGCGGGCCGTCACATGTGCGACGGCCCGGCCCCCTTGCTGTCAGCCGTTCAAGAAGCTCAGCCGCTCAGTCGCACCGTGAACGCCTTGTCCGTCGGCAGCTCCGCCGTGCGGACCGTCGTCACGTGCGTCTTCTCGTCGTACGACCATGAACTCCCGGGCAGTGGACGGCCGTTCACCGTCACCCGGTCCGGCGCGCCGCCGCCGTGCACCGTGAAGGTGTACGCCCGCTCGCTCGCCTTGCCCGCGTAACTGCCCTTGCTGGCCCCGACCTTGAGGGTCGAGCCCCGCTTGTCGGTGTCGACGGTCACGCGCTGCGTGGCCGACGCGCCCTCCTTGAACTTGCGGGTCACCCCGTCGTCCTCGTACAGGGTGTACGCGCTGTGGCCGGGCTCCGACGCGTAGACGTCATAGCCCAGTTGGCCCTTGTCGCGGTTCTTCCACGACGTGGTGCCCTTGGGCCACATCGGCACGACCGCCCCGGACTTCACGAACAGTGGGAGCGTGTCGATCGGGGCGTGGTAGCCGTCGATCGTGGTCGGGCCCTTGTACTGCTTGCCCGTCCAGTAGTCCGTCCACGTGCCCTTCGGCAGGTAGATGCCGTCGCGGGTGTCGGAGTCCTTGTAGACCGGGGCGACGAGGAAGTCGTCGCCCGCCAGGTACTCGTACTTGGCCTGGTCCCCGAGGGTCCTGGCGTCCTTCGGGTACTCCAGCCACAGCGGCCGTACGCCGCCGACGCCGGTGTCGGCGGCCTGCTTGGCGAGCGTGTAGAGGTACGGCATCAGGCGCTCGCGCAGCTGCAGGTACTTGCGGTTGATGGACGTGTACGGCTCGCCGTCCACCCACGGCTGCTGGTTGATCTTCTCGCCCGTGGTGATGTCGCGGGCCCAGCCGTCCATCGTCATCACGGCGGGCAGGAACGTCTTGGCCTGGAGATCGCGCGCGTACATCTTCGCGTCGTGCGAGTAGATCGAGCCGATGTCACCGGTGTTGTAGGCGATGCCGGACATCGTCGCGCCCGCGTACGTCGGGATCTGCCAGCGGATGAAGTCCCAGGACAGCTTCTGGTCGCCGGACCAGAGCACCGCGCAGCGCTGGGCGCCCGCCCAGGACACCGGCATCCACACGAAGCCGCGGGCGTCGCTGTTGTCCTCGATGCCGGCCTTCGCCTTGTCGCAGGCGTCGAGGGCCATGCCGTAGCCGTTGCCGACCCAGGCGACGTCCAGCTTGGCGACGCGCTGGCCCGCCTTCACCTGGTCGGCGAGCTTGTCGATGCCGTCCTGCGTCCACAGACCGAGCTGGGCGTTGTGGTCCTGGAGGCCCTTGGCGGTCTCGGCGAGGTTCTCGTAGCCGCAGCCGTAGCCGTCGTTGACCAGCATCCAGCCGAGCGGCATCTGGTTCTCGACGTACTTGTCGGCGACCTTCAGGGAGTCCAGGGTGTGGCGCTCGCCCTGGTTCGCGTTGTGCAGATAGCAGTCGGCGTCGCCCGGTTCGAGGCCGTAGACCGGCGGCATGAACGGCTTGCCGACCAGGGACGTGTAGTCGCCGATGACGTGCTTGGCGTCGCCGAGGAAGTAGTACGCGTCCAGGCGGCGCTCCTGCTGTCCGGTGTGGACCGAGGTACCGAAGTCGTAGACGCCGGGGGCGAAGGTGTTGCGGTAGACGCCGTATCCGGCCGAAGAGAGGTAGAACGGCTGGGAGTTGGGGTAGCCGCCCTCGTTCCAGTTCGTGTTGTTGGCGACGTACACCGTCTTGTCGCGGTGCGAGAGGCTGCCGTTCTGTTCGCCGCCTCCGAAGAACTGCTCGTCGGCGCCGCGCTCCAGGCTCTGCCGCATGCCGCCGGTGGACCAGCGCAGCGGCTTGTCCTCCTGCCAGACGCGCGTCTTGTCGTCCGCCTTGTAGAGGCCGAAGCGCAGCGGCTTCTTGTAGACGCGCAGGACGGCGTCGGCGGAGCGGATGCCGTAGTAGGCGCCGGTCTCGAAGGATGTCGTGTGCGGGTCGACGGCGGGCTGCTCGCGCACGATCTGCGTCCCGGCCGGGTCGCTGAACTCGCCGGACGGATCGGCCTGCAGGCGCAGCCCGCCGCCCTTGAGGAACTGGGCCTTCGCCTTCAGTTCCCCGGCGGCGATGGCGTAACTGCCGTCGTCACTCTTGAAGGAGGTGAGGTTCCCGGCGTCCGTCGTCTCGGGCAGGTAGGCCTTGCCGACGAAGGAGTTGTCGTGCACGTCGTAGGGGACGACCACCACGTGGTACGTGCCGTCCGCGCGCGGGATGACGGTCGCCTCGGGGTCGGCGGTGCCCGCGCTCGACGCCACCTGCTTGCCCGCGTCGTCGTAGACGTACATGTCGAAGTCGTCCTTGGGCTGCTTCGACCACTCGATGGAGACGGGCACCCCGCCCTCGGGGTTGTCGCTCCAGTACCCGTCCGGGACCGACACCGTGAGGTCGAAACGGTCGCAGACCTTCCCGTCCGGGTCGTCGGCGGGGGCCGGGCACTTCTTCGGGTCGTCGACCGTGCCGGCCGGATAGGTCGGGCTCTGCCAGGTGACGCTCTTGTGGTCGGCGTCGAGCACGCCGCTGCCCGGGGTGGCCGCGCCCGCCTGGTGCGCGGGTGCGGCCAGGAGCGCCGCCGCGAGGGCCGCGGTGGTCCAGGCGGCCAGGGCGCGGGCTCTTCGGTGGGGTTGCCTTTGGTGCAGTCTTCGCATGAGGTGCGTCTCCGCTCAGAACGACCAGTCATTGTTTACTTGTGCTTGAAACTCCTTGCGCACGTGCAGGATTGCGCAGAGAGTCAGGGTTGAAGATCCCGCTCGCACAGGTTCATGTCAACAGGAGAAGCGCCTCGTGACCGTTCGTCAGTCCGCACGCCGACCCGCCCGCGCCGTGCTCGCCGCCCTGCTGCTCGTCGGCGGCGGGAGCCTCGCCGCCCCGCCCGCCTCCGCGGCGCCGCACCCGGGGCCCGACTACGCCGACGTCCTCGACCTGCACGGCACCCCGAATGCCGCGCTGCCCGGCGACGCCGAGGACAACAACCCCATCAGCACCTTCTCGGACCGCGGCGCCTGGCACTCCTACGCCCTTCCGAAGGCCGGGGACCGGGCCGCGTACGGCGGGTTCAGCGGGCCGCTGTACATCGCGCAGGAGTACCCGTGGTGGCTGAGCAAGAGCTTCAGCCGGATCCGGCTCACCGAGGGCGGCCGCACCCTCGACCTCGCCGCCGGGGGCACGCCCCGCTTCACCTCACAGCCGGGCCGCCTGCTCCAGTCGTACGACCTCGGGCGCGGTCTGAGCCTCACCCTCGAGCTGCGCTTCGCCACCAACCGGACGGCCCTGGTGCGCGCGGAGGTGCGCAACACCGGCTCCGCCGCCCGCACGCTCGGCGCCGACTGGGCCGGCAGCCTGCTGCGCCCCGAGAAGGCGCCCATGCGCGACGCGCCCTCCCTGAAGTCCACCGGGCACGGCGTCGGTGTCGACTTCGCCAAGGTGCGCGAGCAGTGGGACTACCTCACCGACGGCACCGAACGCTTCGAGGTCACGCACAAGGACGACGTGCGCACGAAGGTCGACGGCGACTCCTACCGCACCGAGACCACCGCGCCGGTGACGCTCGCGCCCGGCGCCGCGCACCACTTCGACTGGACCGAGTCCTACACGTTCACCGACGCCGAGCGCACCCGCGAGGCCCGTCGGGCGCGCGCCGTCCTCGCCGCCCCTCGGGCCTACGCCGCCGCCGGTGACGCCCGCTGGCGCGGCTACGTCGCCGGGGTCACGCGCGGGGTGCCCGCCGAGCGGCGCCGTACCGCCGTGAAGTCCCTGGAGACCCTCGTCACCAACTGGCGTTCCGCGGCGGGCGAGTTGAAGCACGACGGCGTGACGCCCTCCATCTCGTACAAGTGGTTCACCGGCGGGCTGTGGGCCTGGGACAGCTGGAAGCAGGCCGTGGGCACCGCCCGCTTCGACCCGTCGCTCGCCGAGTCGCAGATCCGGTCCATGTTCGACTACCAGATCACCGCCGACGACAAGAACCGGCCGCAGGACGCCGGGATGATCCCCGACGCGCTCTTCTACAACGACCCCGAGCGCGGCGGCGGCAACTGGAACGAGCGCAACTCCAAGCCACCAATGGCCAGTTGGGCGGTGTGGGAGACGTACCGCAAGAGCGGCGACCGGGCCTTCCTGCGCGAGCTGTACCCGAAGCTCGCCGCCTACCAGGCCTGGTGGTACCGCAACCGGGACCACGACCACGACGGGCTCGCCGAGTACGGCGCCACCGTCGACCCCGCCAACGACTCCACCGAGGAGCGCCGCCTCGCCGCCGCCTGGGAGAGCGGCCTGGACAACGCGCCGCGCTTCGACGCCAAGCTCGGCACCTCCGTCGTCGCCAACCACGCCGCCGACGGCACGCTGCTCGGCTACTCGCTCGACCAGGAGTCCGTCGACCTCAACGCGTATCTCGCCCAGGACCAGGGCTACTTGGCGCGGATCGCCGATGAGATCGGCCGCCCCGGCGAGGCCGCGAAGTGGCGGAAGAAGTCCGAGGCCACGAGCGCCGCCGTCCGCTCCAAGTTCTACGACAAGGCCGACGGCTGGTTCCACGACATCACCCTGAAGGTCGGCGCCCCGCTCACCGACCGCGGCCGCGGCATCGAGGGCGCCGTCCCGCTGTGGACGGGCGCAGCGAGCAAGGAGCAGGCCGCGCGCGTGCGCGGACGCCTCACGGACTCGGGCGAGTTCGCCACCCACGTGCCGTTCCCGACCGTGTCGAAGGCGTCCCCGTACTTCGACTCGACGGCCTACTGGCGCGGCCCTGTCTGGTTCGACCACGCCTACGTCGCGCTGGGCGGCCTGCGCCGCTACGGCTACACGAAGGACGCGGACGAGCTCACCGGCAAGCTCCTCGCGGGCGCCAAGGGGCTCACCGGCGACCGCCCGATCCAGGAGAACTACGACCCGCTGACCGGCGCCCCGCTCAACTCCCCGAACTTCAGCTGGTCGGCCTCGCTGCTGCTGCCGATCCTGTCCGGGGAGCAGTGACCCGCAAGGCGCTCAGGACGCCGCGTACGTCCAGAAGTCCCGCATGATCTGCGGCGGTGTCGGTCCTGCCATCCCGAGCTGGGTCATCAGGACCGACACCGTCCCGGTCGACGGGGTGAGGTGGGCGGAGGTGCCCGTGCCGCCCACCCAGCCGTAGCGGCCCGGCACGTTGTAGGGGTGGGTGCGGGTGACGTCGACCGAGCCGCCGAAGCCCCAGCCCTCGCCCTCCGTGAACAGGCCGCTCGCCGCGCGCTGTTCGGCGCTCAGGTGGTCCGTGGTCATCAGCTGCACCGAGTCCGCGGAGAGCACGGAGCCGCCGCCGGCGAGCAGCATCCGGGCGAACGCCAGCCAGTCGTCCACCGTGGAGACGAGCCCGCCCGCGCCGGAGGGGAACGCGGGCAGGCTGTTCCACTCGCCGTCCGGGGCGTCGACGAGCTCGGCGCCGCCGTCGGGAGTGGGCACGTAACAGCTGGTGAAGCGGGAGCGCTTGGCGGCGGGGACCTCGAAGCCGGTGTCCGCCATGCCGAGCGGCTCGAAGATCCGCTCGGCGAGGAAGTCGGGCAGCGAGTGGCTCGTCATCCGGGAGATGAGCACGCCCTGGATGTCCGAGCACGCGTTGTAGAGCCACGCCTCGCCGGGCTGGTGCAGGAGCGGCACCCCGGCCAGCGAGGCCAGCCAGGTGTCCGGCTCGGGCACCCGCTGCGGGTGGTGCGGGTCCATCAGCGCGAACAGCGGCTGCACGGCGGGCAGTGAGAAGTCGGAAGGGAAGCCCCAGCCGGCCCGGAAGGTCAGCAGGTCCTCCACGGTGATCGGCCGGGCCGCCGGGACCACGTCCTCGATCGGGCCCGCCGGATCGCGCACCACGTTCGGCGCGGCCAGCTCGGGCAGCCAGTGCGAGATCGGCGAGTCGAGCGCGATGCGGCCCTCCTCGACGAGCGTCATGAGGGCCGCCGCCACGATCGGCTTGGTGATCGACGCGATCCGGAAGATCGAGTCGCGGGCCATCGGCGCGGTGCCCTCGGTGTCGGCGTGGCCGACGGCCGCGACCTCCACGCGGTCGCCGCGCGCGACGAGTCCCACGGCGCCGGGCACGGGGCCCTTCGACACGTGCGGGGCCAGGACCTCGGTCAGGCCGGTGTTCTCGGTCATCGGGCGATCCTCCTGTGCGTACGGGTGCGGTGCCGTCGTGCGCGTGAGCGTACAGAGGAAGACCGCCCGGACCGGCTCAACTCATCGGCTCCCCGTCCCAGAGCGTGTCGTGCGCGCGGTGCGCGTCGGTCAGCCCGTTCGTGAAGAACCGCTCGTAGTACTCGCCCTCCACGTGGTGCGCCTGCAGCCAGACCCCCGGCACATGGATGGCGTCCGTGTGTGCGGGGAAGCGGCGGTGCGTGGCGAGGATGTACGTACAGACGTCACGGGCGCACTCGATGACGCGCTCGTCGTACTCGCTGGCCTCGGCGAGATAGCGCTGGCCGTAGTCCTCCTTGTAGATGCGGGCGAAGACGTCCTTGTCGCCGTAGGTGCCGCCGGTGCCGAACTTGGCGTCGACGATCGCGTCGACCGCGTCCGACATCGAGGCGTGCGCGGGCGGGCAGGCGGCGGCGATCAGCGGTTCGCCGCTCGCCGGGTCGGCCAGGCCCACCGGGTGCGAGCGCAGGTTGGCGTACTTGGGCAGCGGGACGTGCCAGCGCCACAGGTCCGCCAGGCGCCAGCGCGGCGTGACGAACGTGAAGCCGAGCATCCTCCCGTACGTCTTCGAGAACTTCGGGTCGCCCAGCGCGATCGCCGGGTTGATCGAGGCGTGGATCCAGGCGCCCAGGCCCATCGCCTCCGCCGTCAGCATCACCGTCTGCAGGAGCAGGTCCGCCTCGATCTGGGTGCGCATCGGGCCGAGCGCGCCCAGCGGCAGCTTCAGGTCCTTGTTGAGGAACCCGTTGTCGACCCACTTCTTCACGCCCGCCGCCCGGTACAGATTGCGGTCGTCGACGAAGGTGGGGCGCGCCCCGTCCGGCTGCGTGAGCAGATACATCAGGGCGTTGATGTACTGGTGCGAGAGATCGACCACCGGGAACAGGACGGTCGTGCCCGGCAGGTTCGACAGGAAGCGGTTCGAGTCCAGGTAGGCCGGGAAGTCGCGCAGGCCCTCGGCGACGTCCAGGCGGTGGTCGAGGACCTTCACCTTCGCCTGCCGGGCCCGCTCGACGAGGGCCTCGGCGGTGAACGGCTCGTGCGGGGCCGCAGGCAGCTTGCGCAGGAAGTACGTACCGCTGTCGTTGATCAGGAAGAAGTACGTGCCCTGCGCGTTGTCGGGGCTGCCGGCCGTGCGGCCCGTCATCGTCAGGTTCGGCTTGGACATGATGGGCTTGCCGTCGCGCGGGTCCTCGAAGGGGCGGTCCGGCATCGTCAGCCCAGTGGAGCCGGTCACCGCGATCAGCAGCGCCTCCTCCAGCTCGCTCAGCGGCTGCGGCTCGTGCTCGGACGTGTAGCTCATGGATCCGGCCGGCACCGACGCACCGCGGGAGACCCGGTGGGTGCGGCGGCGCCAGATCGTCCTCAGGAGCGGGCGCGCGAGCAGGTCGTCGAGACCCTGGTGACCGGAGTGGGTGTCAGCCATGCTCGCCACCGTTCTCCGCGGGTGTCACCGGACGCCACGGCGCGAACGCGCTGGCGTCGCGCGGCAGCAGGCTCGCGAGGTCCGGGCAGTGCCGCAGGATCACGGACTTCATGCCGCCCTTCTCCACCCAGTCCATGCCGAGCGGCGTGTAGATCTCCGGGCGGTAGTCGACGGTGAGGAAGCGGTCGCTCTGAAGGCGTCGCGTCGCCATCAGGATGAAGATGCGGAACGCGGTGTCGGAGAAGCCGAAGCCGGTGGGCGGGTTCTCCGCGAACAGGCCGACGACCGTGTCGATCTCGTCGACGTCCCGGTACACCTCCTTCAGGCGGGCCAGGGTCTCCGGCTCCTGCGTGAGGTCCTCGAAGCGGCGGATGCGCTCCTTGTGCAGGCCCGCGCGGAAGTCGTTGTAGCGGGGCACGCCGCGCCTGCGGGTGCGCACCAGGTCGACCACCGACAGGTCGATGATCTCGCCCTCGCGCTGGAAGTGCGTAAGCGACTTCGGATAGTTGTGCAGCGTGATCGCGCCCGGGTGCGCGATGCCGAACGAGTAGAGGGTGTCCGCCAGGCCGGTCTTGCGGATCTGGCTCTCGGCGGCCGCTCCCTGGATGTCGTTGAAGCCGAGCGTCTCCAGGCGCTGCCCGAAGCGGTGCTCGCGCAGCTCGTAGTCGTCCGGGATCAGCGGGTGCATCCGGTAGACCGTCACGAAGTCCTCGGTCAGCGAGTACGGGGCGCCGTGGTGGTCCGGCATCGTCTTCGGGATGCCGGTCAGCGAGTGCGATTCGAGCAGCCACAGGCCCAGCTGGTTCAGCCAATTCCTGGGCGGCCCCTCCCAGTTGGTGCGCAGACCGATGTCGATGGCCTTCGTCGCCAGGATCGCCGGCGTCCACTCCACCGTATGGATCTTCGCGATCAGCGCCGACACCACGAGCCGCGCCGTGTGGTAGATCCGCTCCTCGCCCATCGACGGGTACTCGGCGCGCAGCGCGTCGCACACCGCGTTGTGCTCGCGGGCGAACAGCGTGTGCATCGAGCTGAGCCCCATCCACCAATTGTCCTTGAACCCGGTGATCGGGATGCCCGTCCGGTCGATCGGGATGTGCCCGCCGTCCAGCAACAGCCGGGCCCCGCCCTCGGGTTCGCGCAGCTGCTTCGCGGTCTGCTCGTCGCCGCCGTACACCTCGGAGCCGTCCCACCAGTGCGAGGCGGTGTTCCCGAACAGGATCGGCGGCTCGTCGCCGGGCAGCTCCAGCCCCTCGTTCTCGGCGAACCGCATGACGTTCTCCTCGGGCCCGCCCGGGGTGTTGACCCACGTCCCGCCGCCCGGCGGCAGCGGCACCTCGACCGCCTTGTCGCCCTGCTTGTAGCGCCGGTGGTTGACCCAGTCGTGCACCTGGAACTGGATCCAGGCCGCCGCCAGGATGTTCAGCGACGTCGCCGGCACGAAGCTCTCGCGCGCCAGCAGGCTGCGGCTGACCGTCACCGGGTTCGGGGTGTCGAAGAGGTCGGGCCGGAAGACGGGCTTGAGGTTGCGGCCGAACGCGGCGCCCACCGCGCCCATCTTCGGCTCCGACAGGTCGTTGTACGTGCCGTCGTAGGAGCGCTCCGTGCGCAGCCGCTCGTCGACCGGGACCGGCACCGGCTCCGCCTTCGGCGGCGCCTCCTGGACGTCCGTGTCGATGAGATTCAGCCTGCGCAGCACCTTCCGCAGGAACACCAGGTTCAGCAGGCTCAGGTCCACCGGCAGCCTGTGCCACGGGACATAGCGGTTCAGGACGCGGAAGGCGAGGCCCACGGGCGCGCCGAGGAGCCGGTTCCTGAGCGGTTCGTGCGGGGTGAAGCGGGTGCCGTGCCGCTGCGCGCTGCTCGCCCGGTACGCGGCCTTGCGGGCCCGGTTGATGTTGCCCAGCGGGCGGAACTCGTCCGTGGTGTACCACGGGTTGAAGGACAGCTCCTCGATCCGCCGGGCCGCCGAGCGGGCCTCGGCCGTCGTGATGTCCTGGCTCGGCACGGTGAGGCGGGCCACGGGGATCGGCGGCGTGATCGCCTCCTTCCACTCCACGGCGCCGTTCTCGACGGGGGTGCGCCGCTCGTCGACGAAGCGCTGCACGCACAGGTCGAACGCGACGTCGCCGCGGGAGAGGCGGCGCGCGAGCTCCCGGTGCAGGAAGTTCGGGTCGCGGCGGTCGGGGCGCGGCTCGGGGCCGCCGCCCACGGCGGGCCGCAGCAGGAACCGGACGGGCCCCGCGTCCGCCCACAGCATCGCGCCGCGGCTCCAATACGTCTCCTGGGCCAGGCTGTTGACGGACTTGCGGGTCGCCGCCTGGACGTTGCGGCGCATCCGGTTCGCGGTGCCGAGGCCGACGGCGAGCGGCAGCTTCACGAACAGGCCGAACGCCTTCTGCAAGGGATTGCGGGCCCCGGCCATCGCCTTGGCGAAGGCCACGAACTCGCGGGCGTTGGCCGCGTGCGACACCGGGAAGGAGGTGGCGAGCAGGTCGTGGCTCTCCTCGGACGTGGTCCGCACCCGCACCGCGATGCCGTGCAGATCGGGCGCACCGTCGGGCCCGTGCATCCCGCTCGCGTTGGAGAGCCGCACGGTCGCCGGATACTCGGCGCCGGGCTGGGCGAAGCCGGCGCGCAGCGCGGCCGGCAGGTCGTCGTTGAACCGCAGCCGGGCGTTCTCCACGCCGAGCGCCGCCTTCGCGTGGAAGGCGCGCTCGAAGCCCTGGGCGCCGCTCGACCGCCGGTTCGCGACCTGAACCTTCATGATCTCTCGGGCGAGGCGCTCGAACACGAGGCGCTCGGCCTCGGGGCTGCCGCCCTCGTACCGCTCGTACTGCGCAGGCTTGTAGGACGCCTGACGTTCGTTCTCGGCCATCGGTTGCCGTCCCTGTCGGAGGTACGTGGGGAAGGTTCGTTCAGGGGGAGGGGCAGCGACGCTATCGGCGCCCTCGGACCTGCCGCAGCGCCCGATCCCGCCATGTATGCGCACGCGAACTCCCGTACGCCCAGCGGGATTTGCCCCTGTCAGCGCGCCCGGCGCGCGGGCCGGGCCCGCACCGCGCGTCGCCCGCCCCACACCCGCCCCACCCGCAGAACCCGCGCGTGGCCGATCGACGACGCCTTGACGGCGGCATGCGCCGATGGTGTGCTGCACAGCCCGCGCTCCGGGAGGTGCCATGCGCCAGACGACCGTGCACGGACCCGCCTTCGCCGACCTGCGCCCCCTCAAGGAGGCCACGTTCGTCGAGCCGGGCAGGACCACCTTCCCCGTCCACCCCGAACTGCCGCGCCTGCTGGTGGAGGACAAGGAACATCCGGATCCGGCGGGCGTGCTCCCGCACACCATGGCGACCCTCGCCGCGTACGCGTACGCCGGGTACGAACAGGGCGCCGACGCGGACACCGTCGCCATGATGGCGACACGGCTCGGCCTGGAACGCAACCGGTGCCGCGTCTTCGAACAGCGCGTCGACGCGCTCTACATCGCCTCCGCGGCCTACCTGATCCAGGACGAGGACCGGCGGATCGCGATCCTGTGCTACCGGGGCACCCAGCCCGAGGACATCATCAGCATCCTCACCGACGCCGACGTGCGCCCCGAGACCCTCGCCGTCGACCTCGACGGCACCGACTACGCCGTGCACGCGGGCTTCTACCGCAACATGCGCGCCACCCGCTATCTCATCCTCCAGGCCCTGGAGCGCGCGGTGCGCGGCGAATCCATCGACCCCGACGAGCAGGGCACCCGCGGCTCCGGCCTCGAAGCGCTCTACATCACGGGACACAGCCTGGGCGCGGCCATGGCCGCCCTGATGGCGGTCACCCTCGTCCACGAGCCCCGCTACGCGCACATCGCCCGCCGGCTGCGCGCCGTCTACACCTTCGGGCAGCCCATGCTCGGCGGCCCCGACCTCGCGCGCGCCTGCGAGCACACGGTCGACAGCAACGGCACACACCTGCTCCGCGACCGTCTCCTGCGCTACATCTACGACCGCGACGTGGTGCCCGCGCTGCCGCCGCGGCCCGTCGGCCCCTACGAGCCGTTCGGTCGCGAGTTCCACTTCCGCAGGCCGCGCCGCGCCGTCGACGCGGTGTTCACGGCGGCGGCCGACGCGGCGGCGGAGGCGGCCGCCTTCCCCGGCGACCTCCTCACCGGCGTGAACCCGCTGCGCAGGCTGCGCCGGATGGGCGCGATCCCGGGCCGCGCCCGCGAGGAGGGCTGGATCGAACGGGTGGAGCCCGCCCTCCCGTACCCCCAGATGGACAGCCTCGCGGGCCTGGCGGTCGTGGCCCCGCTCGCCTTCTTCGCGGCGCGCCTGGCCCTGACGCGGACGCTCCCCTTCAAGTACTCCTTCGACGACCACGGGCCCGCGCACTACGTCAACGCGCTTGCGCCGAAGGGGGTGTTGAGCGAGTACGGGGATGTGCGCTGAGGGTCAGCGCATGTCGGCCGGGCGTTCCGTGCCCTCGAAGGGGAAGCGGCGCCGGAAGGCGTCGGCCGCGTCCTCCAGGGTCACGAACGAGACGCCCTCGTGGCCGGAGACGTACTCGATGAAGCGCTCCAGCATCAGCAGGACGTTGGGGCGGCCCGAGACGTCCGGGTGCAGCGTGATCGGCAGGACGGCGTAGTCCAGCTCGCGGTGCACCCAGTCGAACTGGTCGCGCCAGTCCTGCTCCAGGGCGCGCGGCGAGACGTAGCCGTGGCTGTTGTGGGAGTGCTTGTTGAACATCATGGGCGGCAGGTCGTCGACGTACCAGTTGCCGCAGAACTCGACGAGGTCCACCTCGTGGCCGTGCACGAGCGGCTTCATCCAGTCCTTCGCCGCACCCGTGTAGTCGATCTTCGTCCAGGAGTCGCCGACGCGGGCGTAGAACGGGGTGAAGTCCCGGTAGTTCTGCGAATGGTCGTAGGAGAAGCCGTATTTGTGCAGCAGCGCGGCCGTCGACTCCGACATCTCCCACCAGGGCGCGACGTAGCCCTTGGGACCGCGGCCCGTGAACTGCTCGATCAGCTCGACGGACTTGGCGAGGACGTCCTCCTCCTGCTGCGGCGACATCTCGATGGGGTTCTCGTGCGAGTAGCCGTGCGCGCCGATCTCGTGACCGGCCTCCACGACCATCCGGGTCTGCTCGGGGAACGTCTCGATCGAGTGGCCCGGGATGAACCAGGACGTGCGGATGCCGTACCGCTCGAAGAGCTTCAGCAGGCGCGGGGTGCCGATCTCGCCGGCGAAGACACCGCGCTGGATGTCGTTGGGGGAGTCCTGGCCCCCGTAGGAGCCGAGCCAGCCGGCGACCGCGTCGACGTCGACCCCGAGGGCGATCTGGATGTCCTTGGGCATGGGTGAACTGCTCCTTGCTAGCGGGGGGTTCGGGCGGTGAGTTCGGCGGTGGCCGCCGCGAGGGCCTGCTGGTCGGCGTCCGTCCAGTCGCGCTCGCGCGTGCTGTGCACGGAGATCCAGCCGGTCAGCGCGTCACCGGTCTGCACCGGCGAGAGCATCTGGGCGCGCACGCCGTACACGTCCTGCAACGCCTCGGGCGGGTGCGGGGCCTCGCGGAAGTGCGGCTGCACCAGCGCGCGGCGCTCGGCCTCCAGCCACTCGACCGTGTTCAGGCGGCGCTGGTCGAGGGAGGCGTCGCGGCGGATGGAGCGGATGCCGGGGGCGAGCGCCTCGCCGGCGGTGAGGTCGACGCCCAGCTCGTGCCCGGGCAGGTCGACGCGGAACGTCGTGCGGTCGGCGCCGGTGTCCTTCAGGAGCCGCTCCAGGGTGCGCTGGACGTCCGCGCGCAGGCTGCCGTCGCGCAGCAGCTGCCCGTGCCCGGACCACGACGGTCGCGCCCCGGCCAGGTCGAGCGCCCGCCACAGCGTGGCGCTCACGGAGTCGAACACCGGGATGTTCAGGGCGTGTTCGAGCCGCTCGGCCTCGAAGGCGCCGTACACGTTCGTGCACACCACGGCGACGGCCTGCGCGCCGTCGGTGGCTGCCGCCTCGATCTGGCGGGCCACGTCGGTGGGCGGGATCCGGGCGAAGGCCTCGTTGTCGTGCTCGCCGAAGGGCTCCGCGAGCACGCACGTAAGGCCCTCCTTCGCGTACGTCGCCACGATCGCGTCGGCGACGTCGCGGGTGTAGGGCAGGGCGAGGCCGAGCCGGGTCACGCCGTAGGCGGCGCAGGCGTCGAGCAGCGCGAGCGTAGAGGTGGTGGCAGGGATGCCGGTCTCGGCGGTGAGCGCGGCGGCCAGCGCCCGGTCCCGCTCGATGCCGAGCCAGGACCCGGACGTCCCGTTCCACACGAGCACGTCGACCTTGGCGTCGGCGAGCTGGCGGGCCGCGGCGAGCATCGGCTCGGGCGCGAACTGGGCGTCGCTGCCGGTGTCGAGCGCGATCCGGGTGACCGGTACGCGGGCGAAGTGCGCGGTGGCGAGGGCCGGTTCGGCGCCCTGGAGCAGCCCGTACGTGACCGGTTCGAGGCAGGTGTTGGAGGACGGCGTGAGCATGCCGATGCGCAGCGGACGGTGATCTCCGTGCTGTCGGTTCTCGCTCGATGAACGCGTCATTGGACGGCAAGCCTCCTTGAGTAGTCGATGACCAGGGACGCGGCGGTGAACAGCAGGGCCGCGCCGACGAAGTACAAGAGCGCCCAGGTGTAGGAGCCGGTGCCGCCGACGATGAAGCCGACGGCGATGGGCGTGACGATCCCGGCGATGTTGCCGGACAGGTTCATGGCGGCGCCGACCACGCCCGCGTTCGCGCGTCCGCCGAGCGTGGAGGGGAGCGCCCAGTACAGGCCCGCCCAGCGCAGGAAGAACAGCACGACGGAGAGCAGCGCCACCGCCGTCATCGCGTCCGGGACCAGGACGACGCCGAGCAGGCCCGCCGTCACGGCCGCGCCCGCGATCCCCATCAGGGTGCGCAGGACGGTGTTGGCGGCGGTGCCGCGCGAGCGCCAGTGGTCGGCCAGCCAGCCGCCGATCAGCTCGCCGACGAATCCGGCGCCGAAGATGACGAGCGTGGACCAGCCGATGGACTTGATGTCGAAGCCCTTCGTCTCGGAGAGGTACAGCGGGCCCCAGGTGAGCAGTCCGTAGAAGACGCCGTTGAAGCCCATCCAGCCCAGACACATGCCCCAGAACGAGCGGTACTTCACGTAGTCGCGCAGCTTCGCGGGCCGGTCCTCGCCGGGCGTGGCCGCGTCCTCGGCGGCGTGCTCCCGCTCGATGTAGGCCGCCTCGGCCTCGTTCACGCCCGCGTGCTCGCGCGGGGTGTCGCGCAGGTACCGCAGGGCCAGCACGCCGACCGCCACGGTCACCGCGCCCGCGACGACGAAGGCGATCCGCCAGCTGCCCGTCCAGGCGATGAGGCCGGAGATGGCGATGCCGCCGAGCGCGGAGCCGAGCGGGGCGCCGCCGTCCATCAGGACCGCGCCGCGTCCGCGTTCCTTCGCGGGCAGCCAGTGCGCGTTGAGCTTGCCGCCGGCCGGCATCACCGGGGCCTCGACCGCGCCGAGCGCGAGCCGGGCCGCGAGCAGGGAGCCGACGCCGGTGGCCGCCGCGGTGGCGCCGGTCGCGATGCCCCAGCCGACGCAGGCACCGCCGGCCATCCGGCGCGGCCCGAAGCGGTCGATGAGCCGGCCGCCGGGGATCTGCATCAGCGCGTACGTCCAGAAGAACGCGCTGAGGACGAAGCCGGTGACCTCCTTCGACAGGTGCAGGTCCTGGGTGATGAGCGGCAGCGCCACGGACACCGAGCCGCGGTCGATGTAGTTGAGCGTGACGATGCCGAGGAGGAGCAGGAACACCTTCCAACGCGTGCGGCTGGGCGGTGACTTGGTGGTTCTTCCGTGCGGCTGGGCCGCTTCGGTGGCGCGGGTCAGATCGGCTGACGACATGTCAACCCCTTTGCTGAGCCGGGGGACGAGCTACGGAAGGCATGCGGTGCAGGGCGTGCAGGGCATGCTTCGCAAGGCCGTGGGGGCGGCCGTGCGGACATCGGGAGAAGCGTGTGACGTGTGTGTTCGCCGCTATGGCATACCAAAGGATGCGGATGGGGGAGCGCCGCGTCAAGGCGTTGGTATACCGTAAGGAGCAATTGACGGGGAGGAAACATGGCTCAGGCGGGGCCCGGCGAGGCCGGCTGGCTGCGTGATCAGGTCTGCGAGGGCATCAGGGACCGGATCATCTCCGGGCAACTGCGTCCGGGTGACCGGCTGTTGGAGCGGGAGGTCGCCGAGGAGTTCGGGGTGTCCCGGATCCCGGTGCGCGAGGCCATCAGGGTGCTGCTCAGTGAGGGTTTCCTGGAGGCGGCGTCGGCCCGCAAGATCGTCGTCAAGCAGCTCTCGTTCCAGGACGTGCTCGACCTCTTCGACCTGCGCGAGGCCCTGGAGGTGCTCGCCGTGCGACGCGCCACGGAACGCGCCCAGAAGCCTCAGATCGCGGCGCTGGAACGCCTGTTGACCAGCGCGGAGAAGGCGACCCGCACCGGGAGGCCGGCCCGCATCTCGCGCGCGAACACCGACTTCCACCACCACATCGTCGAGATCGCGGGCAACACCCTGCTGGCCTCCACCCTGCAACCCCTGGAGGGCCGGATGCGCTGGCTCTTCCAACAGGTCGACGACCCGCACGCGGTGTGGGAGGAACACCAGGCCCTGTACGAGGCCATCGCGGCCGGCGACACGGACCTGGCAGCCGACCGCGCCCTGCACCATGTCCGCCACTACCGGGAGGTGGCGATGCGGGTGCTGTTCGGTGCGGGCAAATCCAGCCCCGCCGGCGCTTGAGGCGCGGGGTCCGGGGCGGAGCCCCGCGACCTCACGCCATCTGCCGCCGCACCAACTCGTGCAACCGCCCACCCGTATCCGCCAACAACTCCGCGGGCGACCCCTGCTGAACGACCCGCCCCGCCGACATCACGACGACCCGGTCCGCGTCCATGACGGTGGACAACCGGTGCGCGATCACGACCCGCGACGCCCGGAGGGCCTTCGTACTGTCGATCACGATGCGCTGCGTCTCATTGTCGAGCGCACTCGTCGCCTCGTCGAAGAACAGGATCCGCGGTCGCCGGATCAGCGCCTGCGCGATCATCAGCCGCTGACGCTGCCCACCGGAGACCGCGCCGCCGCCCGAGATCATCGTGTGCAGGCCCATCGGCATCCGCTTGATGTCCTCCGCGAGGCCCGCCATCTCCGCCGCCGCCATCGCCTCCTCCTGCGTGAAGGACTCGGCGCCGCAGATGCAGTCGAGGATCGACCCGCTCAGCGGCTGGGCGTTCTGCAGGACGACGCCGCACTGGCGCCGCACGGCCGCCTGGTCGAGCGCCGAGAGGTCCTGGCCGTCGTACAGGACGCTGCCGTGGGCCGGGGCGTCGAAGCCGATCAGGAGGCGCAGGAGCGTGGACTTGCCGCAGCCGCTCTCGCCGACCACCGCCACGAACTCGCCGGGCTCGATCGACAGGTTCACGTCGTCGAGGACCAGCGGGCCGTCGTCGGTGTAGCGGAAGGAGACACCGCGGGCCTCCAGGGCGCCGGTCAGCTCGCCGGGCTGCGTCGCCGCCTCGCGGACCTCGGGCTTCTCGTCGAGCACCGGCTTGATCTGCTCGAACATCGGCAGCACCGCGGCCGCCGAGATCAGCGCGCCGGTCAGCTGCGTCACCGACGTCAGGAGCATCGTCACCGACGTGTTGAAGGTGAGGAAGGACGCCGCCGACATGCTGCCCCGGGCCGGGCCCGCGAGCAGCATGAACATCACGAGCGAGCACAGCGGGAGGTACACCGAGTTGAGGACGGTCGTCGCGTTCTTGATGCGGCCGGCCCTGCGCTGCAGCTCCCGGGTGCGCGCGAACTCCTTCGCCCACGCCGCGTACGCGAAGCTCTCCGCGCCCGCGACGCGCAGCTTCGGCAGCCCGCGCAGTGTCTGGAACGCCTGGTTGTTGAGCTTGTTGCCGAGCTTGACCAGGCGGCGCTGCCAGCGCAGTTCGAGCAGCCCGAGGGTGAGGAAGATCGCCGCGACGAGGACCAGCATGCCGAGCGCCGCCATCGCCAGCGGGACGCTGTAGAGGAGGAGCATGACGAGGTTCATCGCACCGACCGTCGTCGACTGGACGACGATGGGGCCGACGCCGGAGAGCAGGCGTCGGATCGAGCTGATGCCCATCGCGGCGCTCGCCAGCTCGCCCGTCGAGCGGGAGGCGAAGAAGCGGGTCGGCAGCCGCAGCAGCCGGTCCCAGACGGCCGGTTGGAGGACGCTCTCCACTCTGCCCTCGATGCGCAGCACCGTGAGGTTCTGCAGCAGCATGAACGCCGCCGTCACGACACTGGTGACCACCACCGCGAGCGACACCTGCGTGATGAGGTCCGTTTGCGCGTTGGGGACGAAGGTGCCGAGCACCTGGCCGGTCGCGACCGGCACGAGTGCGCCGAGGGCCACCGTGACCAGGCCCGCGAGCAGCAGCCTGCGGATGTCCTTGGTCATCGACTGCATGCTGAAGCGCATCAGCCGGAGCGGGGTCAGATCGCCGTCGGGCAGCGGGCGGTACAGCATGATCGCCCGCTCTTCGAAGTCCTCCGCGTTGTCCTCGTCGACGCGGACGCGGCGGTCGCCCGCCGGGTTCACGGTCTCGTAGCCGCCGCGCCGGTACAGGAGTGCGACCGGGGCGCCGGACGAGGCCCGGTAGCCGACGAGCGGGCCCGCGTCGCGGCGCCACCAGTCCCCGGCGAGGCGCACCGGCCGGGTGCGCAGCCGAGAGGCGGTGGCCAGTTGCTCGACCGGGTCGAGGCGGTCGCTGACCGCGCCCAGGTGGTCGGGGTCGACGAGCCGGATGCCGGAAGCCTCCGCGACGATCTTGCAGGCGGCGTACGTGGCGTCGGCGCCCGCGTCGGCGGAGCGCACCCGGCCCCGCTTGGTGCCCATGGACGCGAGGAGCGTGCGGTCGGCCTGCTCGCGGACCGCCTCGCCCGCGCGGATGCCGGCGGCGGCGCGGTCCTCGTGGGCGCTCTCCAGGCGCTCGATCCAGCGGTCGAGCGTGGACAGGAGGCGCCACTGCTGGTTGACCATGCGCTGCCACAGGCCGGTGTCGACCAGCAGATCGGCCGCCGCGTCCGCCGCGTAGGCGGAGCCGTACTGCACGCTGCCGGGCGCGAGCTGCGGCCACAGCACGTCGTCGTCGCCGACGAGGGAGTCCTCCTGCGTCTCGACGGTGCGCCCGTCGAGCGGCGCCTCGAACAGGATCTTCTGCCCGCGGCCCACGCCGAGGGCGAAGGCCTCCTCCAGCAGGCTCCAGCCGTACGAGCCGTCGTAGGCGGGTGGCGCGTAGGGGAGTTCGCGCAGCGGGATGCGGCGGACCTGGCAGCCGGACAGCGGCCGGCCGACGAGGGTGTGCTGGGTGCCCTCGACCGGGCCGAGCAGCAGCGTGCCCGGCTCCAGGCGGCCCAGGAAGTGCCAGTGGCCCTGGCTCTGGACGTCGACGGCGAACAGGTCGAGCGCGCCGCCCGCGACGAGCCACAGCACGTGCGGGCCCTCAAGCGGCAGGCTGCGCAGATCGGTGCAGTCGACGGGTGCGCCGAGGCCGCCGAAGGCCGCGACGACCTGGTCGGAGGAGGTGAACTCGGCTTGCAGGTCGGTCATGTTCAGTGCTCCTTGACCAGGTCCGCGTACGGCCCGCCGGCCCGCACCAGGTGCTCGTGGCGGCCGCGCTCGACGACCTGGCCGTGGTCGAGGACCACGATCTCGTCGCTGTCGCGCACGGTACTGAGGCGGTGCGCGATGACGACGCAGGCGCAGCCGCGGCGCCGGATGTTGTCCATGACCGTCTGCTCGGTCTCGGCGTCCAGCGCGCTGGTCACCTCGTCGAGCACGAGGATCGACGGGCGGCGCACCAGGGCACGCGCGATCTCCAGGCGCTGGCGCTGCCCGCCGGAGAAGTTCCGGCCGTCCTGCTCGACGCGGCCGCGCACACCGCCGGGGCGGCGCGCCACCACGTCGTACAGGCACGCGTCGCGCAGCGCCTCCTCCACCGCCTCGTCGGAGATCGAGGGGTCCCACAGCGCGACGTTGTCGCGGACCGTGCCCTCGAAGAGGAACACGTCCTGGTCGACGAAGGAGACGGAGGCGGCGAGCGCGCCGCGCGGGATGTCGTCCAGGCGCCGGTCGTCGATCCGGATGACGCCCTCCCACGGCGCGTAGAGCCCCGAGATCAGCCGCGAGACGGTCGACTTTCCGCTGCCGGACCCGCCGACGAGCGCGACCTGCTGCCCCGGCCCCACCGTCAGCGTGAACCCGGACAGCAGCGGCTTGTCGAGCGGGCTGTAGCCGAACGTGATGTCGTCCAGCTCGATGTGTCCGCGCAGGCGGCGCGTGCTCTGCACCTGCTCGGGGCGCGCGTACAGCTGGTCGACGGGGAAGTTCTCCACGTCCTTGAGGCGGGCCACGTCGGCGGCGAAGTCCTGGATGCGGCCCGCGACGCCGTTCAGCCGGGTCAGCGGCGCGGTGAAGCGGGTGACGAGCGCCTGAAAGGCGACCAGGAGACCCACCGACAAATGACCCTCGACCGCCCGCATGCCGCCGATCCACAGGATCAGCGCGCTGTTGAGCGTCGCGAGGGTGGGCGCGACGATGCCGAGCCACGCGCTCGGCACGCCCAGCTTCTGCTGCTCCTCAAGGGTCGTCGCGTGCTGCCCGGCCCAGCGCCGGAAGTAGCCGTTCTCGCCGCCGGTCGCCTTCATCGTCTCGATGAGCTGCAGGCCCGTGTACGAGGTGTTGGTGAGGCGCGCCGTGTCCGCGCGCAGCTTCTGCGTGCCCGTCGCCCGCAGCCGGATGACCACCCGCATCGCCACCACGTTGAGCAGCGCGATGCCTACTCCGACCGCTGTGAGCTGGGGGTCGTACGAGTAGAGCAGCACCGCGTACAGCAGCACCACGATCCCGTCGACGCCCGCCGACGTCAGGTCGCGGGCCAGGGTCTCGGCGACCGCGTCGTTCGACTGCAGGCGCTGCACCAGGTCGGCCGGGCTGCGCTGTGAGAAGAACGTGACGGGCAGGCGCAGCAGATGCCCGAAGAAGCGGGCGCTGCTCAGCGTCGAGGAGATGATGCGCCCGCGCAGCAGGTTCGCCTGTTGCAGCCACGTCAGGACGGCGGTCAGCGCCACCATCGCGCCCATCGACGCGAACAGCGCGCCGAGCAGCGAGGTCTGGTCGCCGATGAGGAACAGGTCGATGTACGTCTTGCTGAGCGCGGGCACCGCCGCGCCCACGCCGACGAGCAGCAGGCTCGCGAGCAGCGCCACGAGCATCGTGCCGGTGGTGCCGCGAAGCCGTGCGGGCAGCGCCGTCATGATGCCCGGCTTGCGCCCGCCCGTGCGGAAGTCGTCGCCCGGCTCCAGGACGAGGACGACACCCGTGAAGCTCGTGTCGAAGTCCTCCATCGGCACGAAGCGGCGGCCCTTGTCGGGGTCGTTGATGTGCACGCCGCGGCGCCCGAAGCGCCGGCCCATGCCGTCGTAGACGACGTAGTGGTTGAACTCCCAGAACAGGATCGCCGGGCCCTGCACCTCGGCCAGCGCGGTCGGCTCCATCTGCATGCCCTTGGCGGTCATGCCGTAACTGCGGGCCGCCTTGAGCAGGTTCGAGGCGCGCGAGCCGTCCCGCGAGACGCCGCACGCGATGCGCAGCTCCTCCAGCGGGACGTGCCGGCCGTGGTGCGCCAGGATCATCGCGAGCGCGGCGGCGCCGCACTCGACGGCCTCCATCTGGAGCACCGTGGGCGTGCGCACCTTGCGGCGGCGCTTGGCCGGCGGGGGAGCCGGGCGCGCGCGGCGGCGGTCCGGGCGGTGGCCCGCGGGCGGCAGTGAGGTCGTGGTCACGGCTTCAGCCAATCCATCGGACGCTGATCGGCGAGGTGTACGGAGCCGGAGGCGAGGGTCATGGAAGCGAGCGGATAGGGCGGTCCGCCGTCGGAGGACCAGGCGTACCCGGACTTGGTGTCCGCCTTGGTGAGCCGGACGAGGACCGGCACCCGGGCCCCGCCCTTCGTGAACTCGCCCGCCAGCGAGCTGTCCCCGATGAAGTCGGTGACCTGCCGCTTCGTCTCGGCGGCGCGGCCGACGGCCTTGACCTTCCCGCGCAGCACGCCGTACTGCCGCGCCTGCGGCACGTTCAGGTCGACGTCGGAGCCCGCGTCCACGTTGCCCGCGCTGGTGGCGGGCACGTACAGCATCGCGAGCAGCGGGTCGTGCGCCGAGCCGGTCTTCTCCACCGTCGCCACGTCGGAGCCGGTCGTGACGACCGAGCCGATCCGTGCGACGAGCGCCGTGACCCGGCCGGCGTCGATGGCCCGCACGGCCCGGTTGCCCTGGGCGGTCTGCACCTTGAGGAGCGGCGCGCCCGCGCGCACCCGCTGGCCCTCCTTCACGTACAGGCCGGTGACCTGCCCGGTGACGGGGGTCTGCAGGACGTAGCTGCCCTGCGCGTACGTGAGGATGCCGTTCGCCTTGAGCGTCGAGGACACCGAGCCGGTGACGGCCCAGACGCAGGCGGCGACCATCACGACGACGGTGACGGCGAGTACGAGCAGACCCTGCGGCCGCGCGAGGCGCACCGGCAGATCGAGCTCCTCCGGCGACTGCAGTTTGGACAGGGCCTGTTGGCGGAACTGCACGGAGTCTTTCCCTTACCTAGCTTCCATGCCGGGCCGGTCTTGTGAATTCCCGGACCCCGGACGCCCCGAAAGCCCCGGGACACGGGGTCCCGAGGCTTGGGGTGCGCCACCCGTCAGGAGGTGGCGCGGCGATCCCGAGGGATCGAATCCGACTCAGAGGCCGGCCGTCACGCCGCCGACGAGGCCGGTCACGGCGCCGGTGTTCAGGCCGGTGAGGCCCTCGACCGTGTTGGTCACGGAGGAGACGGTGCCCGAAACCGGGGCGATGCCGTCAACGGTGCCCTGAACCTGGCCGACGAGGCCGCCGACGAGGCCGCCGGAGACGTTGTCGAGGTCGGCGTCCGAGATCTCAACGGTCTCAATGTGGTTGCTCATAATGAGCCGCCCTTCTTGGGTATGTCCGGGTATTTCGAAATTCGCGGGGCGCGCTGGAAATCGGTGGCTGCGAATCCCTACGGCCGTCATGCGATGCGGAGGATCAAAGCATGTTGACGCGTCGCACAGCTAATCGGACCGCGTCCATTCATAGGGGATCGGCGAGGCCAATTACCGTCATGTGCCGGGGTGTTCACAGCCGGGTGGCATGTCCTTCACATTCTTCACGGAGAGGATTGTGAACACCCTGTGTCGCCGGGCAGCAAAGGGGGACACTCGCGCATCAATGGCGCGCGGTGCTTGTACGAGGCAATGATTTCTTGCGAAGTGCCGTGACCGCCCTGCGCATTCGGTGTGCAGGTTTCTGGCATGCGACCGCGGCGCCGGTCAGGACGACCGGCGGCACGAACCCCCACGGCGCGGCGGCCTCCCGCAGGGCAACCGCGCAGGCCGCGCCGCCGACCACGGCCAACAACCGCCCGGTCACCCACAGTTGCTCCCGGCGCCGCCCGGACCCGTCGACCACCCCGGTCACCAGCGTCGTCAGGGTCCCCGTGAAGTAGGTGGTGGGCGCGGCCCCCGCCCCCGCCGCGACCATCGCAGCGGACTGCCCGCCCATCGCCAGCGCGGCCATGACGAGCAGCACGGTCCGCCAGGCCCCGGCCGGGTCCCCGCCGAGCAGTCCGCCCGCCACCGCGAGCAGGCCCAGCAGCGCGCACTGCGCGGCGAGGCAGGCCACGACGCGGCCCGGCCACTCCTGGGTGCGGTCCCCGCGCACGCCCCGGCACACGAACGCGGTCGCCGCGGCGCCCACCGCGTACCCGCCGAGCGCGTACAGCGGAGCGGCCACCTCGTGCCCGGAGCCCTGCCCCGCCGAGATGCCGAGCAGCACGAGGTTGCCGGTCATGACGCCCGCGAACGTCTCGCCGAGGGCCGTGAACGCGAGCGCGTCCACGGACCCCGAGGCGGCGGCGAGCAGGACGAGCGAGACGTGCGGGCGTGTGTCCATGCCCGAGACGGTAGACGCGCGAGGCCCGTCCGAAACGCTCGCGCGACGGCGCGTCGGGCCCGCTCCTACGCCGCGGCCGGGTCGGGCCCGAGGTCCAGCGGCGCGAAGCCCACGCCCTCCCACAGGAGCCGCGAGGCCTCCTCCGGGTACGGCGCGGTGCGCGACGGCGCGTCGAGGATCCGGGTCGCCCGCCCGTCCGCCGTGAACGGCGCCCACCCGGGGCCCTCGCCCGCGGCGAACGCGGTCCACGCCGCCCCCATCTCCTCGGACAGCGCCACGGCCGCGGGCGAGGCCGTGCCGCCGAGGAAGAGCCCGGCGAAGTCCGAGTCGAGCGTCCCGAAGACCAGCGGCACGTCCAGGGCGTGGCAGGCGCCCATCGCACCGTCCGCGCCGGGCGCCTGCCAGCACAGCTCGTACGCGTACGCGGTGCCCCCGCCCGCCGCGTGGGCCTCGGCCAGGCGCAGCGTCGGGATCCGGAACAGCCAGTCGGACTGCACCAGTTCATGGAGGTCGGTCGCGCTCGCATTCGGGTACGCGGCCCGGTAGCGGGCCCCGGCGTCGGGCCCTGGGCCGTAGCGGAGCAGCGCCGCGGCCGCCTCCTCCTCGGTCGTCTTCCCGTACCGGCCCGCCATGATCGTGAACAGCCGGTACTCGTCCTTGTTGTGCCCGGTGAGGAGTTCGACGTCGCGCGCGGCGCCGCCCGCGAGGGCCTCCCACGGGGTGACGGGCAGCACCTCGCCGTCGACCACCGGCGAGAACGGGGTGGCGGTGTGCGCGACACGGCCCCACCGGTCCGCGTACGAGGGCAGCGCGCGGATCAGGTCGTCGGTGGCGTCCCGCAGCGCCTTCGGCGCGCACACGGCGAGCTCCGCGGCCCCCGCGCCCGGCGCCCCGAGCCGCTCCGCGATCCGGGCGCCGATGTCCCGGGCGAGATCGAGCGAGAAGTACGTGCCCGGCACGCTCTGCGCGACCGCCCGCCGGAACAGGCCCGCCGCCGACGGCATCGCGAGCAGCGCGGCCACCGAGCCCGCGCCCGCCGACTCCCCGAACACGGTGACCCGGTCCGGATCGCCGCCGAACGCCGCGATGTTCTCGCGCACCCAGCGCAGCGCCGCTGCCTGGTCGAGCAGCCCCCGGTTGGCGGGCGCGCCGTCGAAGACGCCGAAGCCCTCGGCGCCGACCCGGTAGTTGAGGGTCACGACGACCTGGCCGCGGGCGGCGAGCGCGGAGCCGTCGTAGTGCGGCCCGTCCGTGGAGCCGGTGACGTACGCCCCGCCGTAGATGTAGACCAGCACCGGGAGCCCCGCCCCGCCGAGGTCGGGGGACCACACGTTGACCGTCAGCCAGTCCTCGCCCTCGGGGACGGTGCGGCCCGTGAGCCCGCCCACGAGGGACTGCGGGGGCGGCGGCCCGAAGGCGAACGCGTCGCGCACCCCGTCCCACGGCAGTGCGGGCTCCGGAGCCGCCAAGTGCAGGGGCCCGATGGGGGGTTGGGCGTACGGGATGCCGCGGAAGACGCTCAGCGCGCCCTGCGCGAGCCCACGGACCCGGCCCGCTGCGGTGGCTATCGGCGCGGTCGGGGTGGCGTCGGTCATACGTGTCCTCCCTGATGGCCCGGCTGGTGCCGGGCCGGGCGTCGAAGCGCTTCGACGAACTTCTGGACAGGCACCCTGCGCAAATCATAGGGTCGACATGCCGAACGACGGGCGGCTCCCGCCGACGCCGGCGCACTGGGCGGGTCGCCCATCCCCTTCGGACTCGGCTTCAGGAGAACGACATGGTCACGCTCGCAGAGGTCGCCAAGCACGCCGGAGTCTCCGCCAGCACCGTGAGCTATGTCCTCAGCGGCAAGCGGTCCATCTCGGCGGCCACCCGCGAGCGCGTCGAGACCAGCGTGCGCACGCTCGGCTACCACCCCAACGCCGGGGCCCGCGCCCTCGCCAGCAGCAAGTCCAACATCATCGCCCTGATGGTGCCGCTGCGCACCGACATGTACGTACCCGTGCTCATGGAGATCGCGACGGCCGTCGCCACCGCCGCCCGCGCCCACGGCTACGACATCCTGCTGCTCACCGGCGAGGAGGGCGCCCAGGCCGTGCGCCGCATCGAGGGCAGCTCGCTCGCGGACGCCGTGATCGTCATGGACGTCGAACTGGACGACGAGCGGCTGCCGCTGCTGCGCACCGCGAGCCGCCCCGCCGTCCTCATCGGGCTGCCGTCCGACACCACCGGACTGCACTGCGTGGACCTCGACTTCGCCGCCGCGGGCGCGCTGTGCGCCGAGCATCTCGCGGGCCTCGGGCACCGCGAGATCGCCGTCATCGGCGAGGCCGCCGCCGTCTACGAGCGCCGCACCGGCTTCGCCGAGCGCACGCTCACGGGCCTGCGCGAGCGCAGCGCCGAACTCGGCCTGCGGCTCCTGCACCGCCCCTGCGAGGGCAGTTACGCCTCCGTCTCCGCGACGCTGTCGCGGATCTACGACGAGCGCCCCGGCACCAGCGCCTTCATCGTGCAGAACGAGGCGGCCACCGACCCGCTGCTCGCCCTCCTGCGCCAGTCGGGCCGCGCCGTCCCCGAGGACGTGTCGGTCGTCGCGGTCTGCCCCGAGCAGGTCGCCCGGCACGCGTCGGTGCCGCTCACCTCGGTCGCCGTGCCCGCGCAGGAGATGGGGCGGCGCGCGGTGGAACAGGTCGTCGCGCAGATCGAGGGCCGCGGCTCCGCCGAGGAAGTCGTGCTGCTCGCGCCCGAGTTGACTGTCCGGGAGAGTGCCGCGCAGGCGCCGCCCGCCGCATAGGATCGTCGCATTCGATCCCGATGTGTCAGAGAGTGAGCGTGCCTGTGCACCCGACGTACGTCCTCGTTCATGGAGCGTTCGCCAACTCCTTCTCCTTCGCGCCGCTCCAGGCGGAACTCGGCCTGCTCGGTCACCGCTCGGCCGCCGTCGACCTGCCGGGACACGGCTTCGCGGCGACCTACCCGGCCGCGTACCAGGCCCCGCAGGACCCGGCGGGCCTCGCCTCGACGCCCGGCGCCATCAGGGGAGTCACCCTCGCCGAGAACGCCGATCACGTGATCGGCGTGCTGGAGCGGGCCAAGGAGAACGGCCCCGTCGTGCTGGTCTCGCACAGCCGCGGCGGCGTCACCGCCACCGCCGCCGCCAACCGGCGCCCCGACCTGATCGACCACATCGTCTACGTGGGGTCCTGGTGCCCGATCGACCTCAGCGTGGGTGACTACCACGCCGAACCGGAGATGGCCTCGGTCGACATCGCCGCGCTCGGCCTCGCGATGGCGGGCGACCCGGCCGAACTCGGGCTGCTGCGCGTCAACTTCCGCACCGCCGACGAGAAGGCACTCGACGCGTTCCGGTCGGCCTTCTTCGCCGACGGCACCGACGACGAGTTCCGCACCTTCCTCAACACCTTCCAGCCGGACGAGAACCTCGACGTCGGCGACGAGGGCGACCGCGCGCAGGCCGACACCTGGGGCCGTATCCCGAAGACGTACGTCCGCCTCGCGCACGACACGAGCCTGCCGCCCGCCCTCCAGGACCGGCTGATCCGCGAGGGCGACGCGCTGACCCCGGACAACCCCTTCCGCGTCCGCACGCTCGACAGCTCGCACCTGAAGTGGCTGGTCGACCCGGCACCGGCCGCCCGGGTGCTGGCGGAGATCGCCGAGCTCCTCTGACGGCCGGGCCGGGGTGGTCCGGCGGTGTCAGCCGCCGGACACCTTGAAGCTGTTCGTCGTGAAGTTCAGTCCGCCGGACGACGAGGTGATCTCGTACCCGAACTGCACGTCACCGATGGTCACATCGCCCCACCAGCCCTTGGTGTCCTTGATCCACTTGAGGATCGGCAGGATGTTCACCGTGCCGGACGTGGAGTCCGAGGTCCGCAGGAACGAGTAGACCTCGTTGGCCCCGTTGTTGCCCTTGTACACGTTCCAGGTGTGCCCGCCGAGCGTGAGGGTGCCCTGCGAGGTGCCGAGCGGACCGACGGCGCCGTTGTAGTTCATCCAGAGCATGACCTCGTGGTCGTACGCGCTGTCCCAGATGTCGTACGAGGTGTTGTACGCGCCCGAGGCCGGCACGCTCACGTTGTAACTGCTGGTCAGTGACGTGAGCGAGCCGAGCCGCCGGTTCACGATCTTCTTCGCGTTGGGGTAGGACTTGATGCCGCCCGTGTTCGGGTGGTCCGCCCACACGCCCCAGTTGGACGAGGAGTTGGCCCAGATCGTCTGCGAGCCCGCGCCGGAGCCCCAGATGTTGTTGTAGAGGATGTAGCCGTCCGGGGTGGTGTAGTTGCCCCACTGCTCGGACGAGGACCACACCGCCGCCCGTGCGGGCGTGGAGGCGAGGCCGAGCAGCGCCCCGGCCGCGAGGGCGGAACCGAGGAAGGTGCGTCTGGTGGAGGGTGCCATGGTGTCCCTTTCCATCTTCGGTGGTGCCTGTTGTGGGTGGGTGAACTACCGTGCGCGCACGGTGAGTTCGTGCTCCTCGCCGGCCTTCAGGCGCAGGCGTCCGGCGTCACCGGCGGGGGTCTTGAGGTCGATGTCCGCGTCCCGGTCCGGCCGGATGTGCGCCGTGCAGCGGCCGCCGCCCCAGCGCAGATCCACCCGCGCCCCGAACCGGGTGCGCAGGCCGCGCACCGCTCCGCGCCGCCAGTCGGCGGGCAGCGCGGGCAGCAGCACCAGCCGGTCCGGCGTGGACTGCAGGAGCGCCTCCGTGACCAGCGCGGGCATGGTGTGCGCGGCGTCCGCGTTGTAGACGTCGCGGCGCGGATAGTGCGCGCTCATCAGGGAGGCGTGGAAGTAGTCGCCGCTCAGGACCTGCCCCAGGCAGTCGGCGACGCGCGGCGCGTCGCGCAGCCGGGCCGCGATCAGGGCGTGGTGCAGATGCCCGTGCGCGGAGTCGTTCTCGGCGCCGCGCAGCTCAAGTGCCCGCCGCGCCGCCTTCGCCAGGTCCGGGGTGTCGTACGGCGTGATGTCGTGGTGCGGCCACACCGGGTACAGATGGCTGAGGTGCCGGTGGTCGTAGGCGTCGTCGAGGCCCGGCCACGCCCACTCGGCCAGCGCCCCGTCCTCGTTGACCCGGTAGTCGGGGAGCCGCTCGGCAAGCGCGGTCCAGCGGTCGCCGTCGGGGCCCGGGTGCCAGGCGGCGGCGGTGCGCAGCGCGTGCCGGGCCGCCGCGATGTCCATGGTGGCGTTGACGGTGCCCCAGCTCGCGTTCGCCGGCCGGTTCTCCGGGGAGTAGGAGGGCACGATCGCGATCCGCCCGTCGGGCCCGGTCCGGGTGAGGAAGTCCTCGTAGAACACGGCGAGTTCGGTGACGGCGGCCGCGAGCCACGCGGGCCGCTCGCCGGTGGCCTCGGCCTGTTCGAGGAGCGGCGTCAGCAGCCAGTCGGCGCCCGCCGTCCACAGATGCATCGGGTACGCGCGCTGGTAGTGGTACGCGTGTCCCGACTCGCCGTCGGTGTGCGCGGGCGCGACGATGCCGCGGGCACCGAAGATCAGCCGCGCGTTGTCCCGCCAGTGCGCCAACTGGCCCCGGATCAGCGCTGCTTGCGCGTCGACGGTCTCGGGCAGGTCGCAGGCGACCGCCGACGCCGTCTGGAGGTTCAGGTTGGCGTCCGTGGTGAACGCGCCCGACCAGGCCGTGTCCCACGCGCCGGTCCACAGCCCGGTCAGGCGCGGCGGCAGCGCGCCCGAGGAGCTGAGCAGGTGGTAGCGCCCTGCCGCGAACAGCCGCTCAAGAAGGGCCGGGCTCTTGGGGCGCTCCAGCAACTCGCTTCCGGGCAGGCCGCGTTGGTGCCGCGGCGCGTCGAGGTCGAAGGCGACCCGTTCGTAGGCGGGGCGGTGCAGGGCCTCATGGCGGGCGAGGAGGGTGTCGTACGTCGCGTCGGTGGAGCCGCCCGGGGCGATCAGGTCCGCGAGCGTGCCCGCCTCGGACGCCGTGTCCAGCTCCCCGGCATGCCGGCGCACCCGCGTGAGGAGCAGCAGTCCGCTCGCGCCCTCGACGCGCAGCCCCGTGCCGCCCACCGAGGCGACCCCGCCGCGCACCAGGGCGAGCGTCACCCCGGTGTAGCCGAGCTCGTCGTCCGGGTAGCGGCAGCGCAGCGTGAGCCGGGCGCCGTGCGGGGTCAGGACGACGCCGCGGCCGATGCCCAGGCGGTCCGGGACGCCGTCGAGGCGCGGGTCAAGCGCCACCTCGCCGTCGAGCCCGGCGCCGGTCACGTACTGCACGACCACGTCGTCCGCCCGCGACACGAACACCCGGGAGCACCAGGCGCCGCACCGCGCCTGGGCCACCCCCGTCGCGAAGTCGACCGCGCGCCGGTAGCCGTGCCCCACGCCGTCGTCCCGCACGAAGCGGACCTGGAACGCCGGGTGGAACGCGCGCACCCAGCGCAGCGGCCGCCCGTCCGTGAACCTTTCGGCCGCCGTCACGTCACCGGCGAGCAACTGGTCCTGGAGGAGCGGGAGTTCGTGGGCGAGCGCGGGCGGCCCCGGCTGCGGGCCGCCGTCCGGGCGGACCAGGGCGTGGTGGGTGACGACGACCCGGTCGTCGCGCGGGTCGCCGAAGGTCAGTGCGCCGTGCCGGCCGTTTCCGCTCAGGTAGGCGTCCTCCCAGCGGCCCGCGGGCGCGGTCTCCCAGGTGCCGTGCGGATGCTCGGGGATCACCGGAGCCCCGCACCCGGTGCCGTCGGCTCCAGGACGGCGACGCCGAACCGGCCGAGCGTCACCGAGCCCTCGACGTGAGCCCCGGTCAACAGGTCCCGCCCGCCCTCCGCGAGCGCGACCGTCACCTCGTCGCGCCCGTGGTTGAGGACGAACAGCAGGTCCCCGCGACGTACGGCCTCCACTTCTGCGGGGAGGCCGGTCAGTGGAGGCCGTACGCCCGCTTCGAGGGCCGCGTCCGCGAGCAGCGCACGCAGCGCCGTGGGGCGCGGGAGCGTGGACAGGTAGCGGGCGCGCCCGCGGCGCAGCACGGCCGGCAGTCCGTCGAGCTCGCCGCCGCGGTAGGCGGCCACCACCTCGGCGTCGGCCGCCGGTGTCAGCTCCTCCGACCACAGGGTGCCGGTGAAATCGCCGCAGTCAATGGTTTCCGCCGGATCCAGCGGCCACCATTCGTGCAGCACCCGGATGCCGAACAGCTCGCGCAGCCGGGCGTCCATGCCGCCGGGCCGCACCCGGTCGTCCGCGTCGGCGATCCCCGTGAAGAACCCGCACACCAGCGACCCGCCGCCGCGCACGTACGCCACCAGGTTGTCGATCGCCGCGTCCGTCAGCAGGTACAGCTGCGGGACGACCACCAACGGGTAGGCGGACAGGTCGTGTTCGGGATGCGTGAAGTCGGCCGTGAGGTGCGCCTCCCACAGCGCGCGGTGCCAGGCCCGCACCACCTCCTCGTACGCGATGTGCGCCGACGGTCTGCCGTCCTGGCTCCCGGCCCACCAGGAGTGCCAGTCGTGCAGCACGGCGACCTCGGCGCTCAGGCGCGTCCCTGTGACGGCCGGGCCCAGCCGGGCGAGGTCCGCGCCGATCTCCTGGACCTCCGCGAACGACCGGCCCTGCGGGCCCGCGTGCCCGAGCATCGCCGAGTGGAACTTCTCCGCGCCCTGCCGGGACTGGCGCCACTGGAAGTAGCAGACGGCGTCGGCGCCGCGCGCCACGGACTGCAGCGACAGGAGGCGGTTCAGGCCGCGCGGCTTGGGGGAGTTGAGCGGGCGGAAGTTCACCGCGCCCGCCGCCTGCTCCATCAGCATCCACGGGCGCCCGCCGGCCTGAGAGCGCGTCATGTCGGCGAGCATCGCGTTGTACTGACCGGCCAGCGGGTCGCGCGGGTCCGGGTACACGTCGACGGACACGACGTCCTCGTGCCGCGCCCACTCCCAGGCGTCCTGCCCGGTCCACAGCGGCATGAAGTTCGTCGTCACCGGGATGTGCTCGGGCGTGTGGCGGCGGACGAGGTCACGCTCGGCGACGTAGCAGGCGAGGAGCGCGTCGGAGGTGAAGCGGCGGAAGTCCAGGAGCTGCGCAGGACCGCGCAGGTACTGGGCGCGGCGCGGCGGGATCACGTCCTCCCACGAGTCGAGGTGCTGGCCCCAAAAGGCCGTGCCCCAGGCCGTGTTGAGCGCGTCGAGGGTGTCGTACTTCGCGCGCAGCCAGTCGCGGAAGGCGCGCGCCGCCTCCTCGCCGTGGTCGAAGGTGCAGTACTCGTTGTTGATGTGCCACATGCGCAGGGCCGGGTGGTGGCCGTAGCGCTCGGCGAGGTCCTCCGTGATCGCGGCCGCGTGGCGGCGGTACGTGGCGGAGGAGTGGGCGAAGTGCTGGCGCGAACCCCACCACACGGTGTGCCCGTCCTCGTCGCGCGGCAGCGTGTCCGGGTGCAGGCGGCCCAGCCAGGGCGGCGGGGACGCGGTCGGGGTGGCGAGGACGACGCCGACGCCGTGCGCGTGCAGCAGGTCGAGGAGCCGGTCGAGCCAGCCGAACTCCCGGGCGCCGGGGCTCGGTTCGAGTCTCGCCCAGGCGAAGACGCCGACCGTGACCGAGGTGACCCCGGCCTCCTTCATCAGCCGGACGTCCTCGGCCCACACCTCCTCGGGCCACTGCTCGGGGTTGTAGTCGCCGCCGAACAGCAGCTGCCCGTCGCGGGCGAAGCCCCGGTCGAGGCCCCGGTCGCCGCTCACCCCTTCACCGCCCCGATGAGCATGCCCTTCTTGAAGTGCCGCTGGACGAACGGGGAGGCGACCGCGACCGGCGCGAGGGCCAGCACCATCATCGCCATCTGCAGTCCGAGCGCGGAGAGTTCACCCGCGTTGACCGCCTGGCTCAGGCCTGTTGGCAGCGCCGAGTTCTTCTGCACGAGCTGCATCAGCACGTTCTGCAGCGGCAGCTTCGCCGGGTCGTCGATGTAGATCATCGCGTTGAACCAGGCGCTCCAGTACGCCACCGCGTAGAACAGCGAGATGACGGCGACGACCGCGCGGGACAACGGCAGCACGATCGTCCACAGGATCCGCAGGTCGCCGGCCCCGTCGATGCGGGCGCTGTCCGTCAGCTCCTGCGAGATGTTCATGAAGAACCCGCGCAGCACCAGGATGTTGAACACGCTGACCGCGCTCGGCAGGATCAGCGCCAGATAGCTGTCGGTCAGGCCGAGCGTCTGCACCAGCAGATACGTCGGGATGAGGCCGGCGCTGAAGAACATCGTCGTCATCAGCGCCATCAGCAGCGCCCGGTGCGCGAACGAGCCCGGCCGGGACAGCCCGTACGCCGCGAGGACCGACACCCCCATCGAGAAGACCGTGCCGACGCCGGTCACCCCGAGCGAGACCAGCATGGCCCGGCTGACCTGGCCGCCGCTGAGCAGCTCCTGGTAGTTGACGAAGGTGATCGCCTCGGGCCACAGCACCAGGCCGCCCGCCGAGTCGATGACGTGCCGCGGCGACAGGCTCGTGACGACCACCACCCACAGCGGCCCGAGCACGGCGACACAGCACACGGCGAGGACCAGTCCCTTGGCGCCGAGGCCCGCCCTGGTCGGCGGCTCCTCCCACACCGGGCGCTCGGGCGCCTGCCACCGCGCACGGGGGCGCGGGCGTTCGACGGTGACGCTCATTCCTTGTCCACCCTCACTTCTTGTACACGCCTTGCTCGCCGAGCAGATGGGCGAACTTGTTGGCCGCCAGGACCAGACAGATCCCGACCACGCCCTTCACCAGGCCGACGGCCGCCGCGTAGCTGAAGTCGCCGTTCTGGATGCCGGTGGACCACACGTAGGTGTCGAGCACTTCGGAGGCGCCCGCGCCCACCGCCTTGCGCTGCAGCAGGATCTGTTCGAAGCCGACGGTGAGCGCGTCGCCGACGCGCAGGACGAGCAGCAGCGCGATCACCGGGCGCAGCGCGGGCAGCGTGACGTGCCACATGCGGCGCCAGCGGTTCGCGCCGTCCATGGCGGCCGCCTCGTACAGCTCGGGGCTGACAGAGGCGAGGGCCGCGAGGAAGACGATGATGCCCCAGCCGGCGTCCTTCCAGACCATCTGCGCGGTGAGCAGGTACTTGAAGATCCCGGCGTCCGTCATCAGGTCGAAGCCGTCGACGCCGTGGTCCTGGAGGATCTGCGCGATCAGCCCGGCGCCGCCGAACATCTGCTGGAAGACCGTGACGACGAGCACCCACGAGAAGAAGTGCGGCAGATAGAGGACCGCCTGCGACAGGGCCCGCACCCGCGGCCTGAGCACGCTGTTGATGAGCAGCGCGAGCGCGATCGGCACCGGGAAGAACAGCAGCAGCTGGATGAGGAACAGGACGAGGGTGTTCTGCAGCGCGCTCCAGAAGTCGGAGTCCCCGAGCATCCTCTGGAACTGTTCGAGGCCCACCATCGGCGAGTGCAGGATCGCCGTGACGCCGTTGGTGGAGACGTACGGGTTGTAGTCCTGGAACGCGACGACGTTGCCGAGCAGCGGTGCGTAGTTGAAGACGAGCAGCAGGGCGATGACGGGCAGGGTCATCAGGATCAGCGCCCGGTCGCGGCGCAGCCGGATCCGCCGGGTGACGCCCCGGCCCGCCTTCTTCCCGGAGCGGCGCTCCCCGGCCCCGGCCGCCTCGCCCTTGCGGGTGGTGGCGGCCCGGGGCGGGCGCTGGGTCTGCAGCGCCATCAGGACGCGCCGCCGTTCGCGCCGTTCTCGTCGAGGAGCTTCTTGTACCAGTCGCGCAGCTTGTCGCCGCCGCGCGACTTCCAGTCGCTGATCGCCTGCTGGACGTCGCCGAGCGACTTGTTGCCGCGGACGTAGTCGTCCTCCAGCTGCTCGAACTTGTCCTCGAGGGTGGCGTAGCGGGAGGGCTCGACGATCGTCATGCCGTAGAACGGCGACTTGGTGACGAACGCGCCCATCCGCTGCTGCCACTCGACCATCGCCCTGGTGACGTCCGGCAGGTCGGGATACGCGAAGAACGGGGCAGGCCCCGACAGCATCTGCCAGGTGTTGAGCGCCTGCGCGTTGCCCTTCTTGGTCTTGGTCGGGACGCCGTCCTTCAGCGTGAAATGGGTGCCCTCCTCGCCGTAGTAGGCGAGCATGTGCTCCTTGGTGCCGACGGGCGCGGCCGCGTAGTTGGCGGCGGCCAGCGCGTTCTTCACGGTCTCCTTGGACGCGTTCTTGCGGACGAACGCCCATACGTTCGCCGGGGTGCCCGCGAACAGCTTCGGGTCGCCGCCGTCGTGCCCGAAGATGTCCATCGCGGCCATCTCGAAGTCCGGGAACGCCTTGCTGCCCTGCATCTCCGCGCTCTTGCCGTACCAGGCGGTGATGTCGGCGTTGTACATCAGGACCTTGCCGCTGGTGAAGCGGAGCGCGCCGTCGCCGGTCTGCGCCTTGGCCTCGGGGTGCACGACCCCGGCGGCGTACAGCTTGCGCGTCCACTCCAGGGCTTCGAGGTACTCGTCGGTCTCCAGGCGCTTGACGAGCTTCTTGCCCTCCAGCTTCCAGCCGAGCGCCTTCTCGCTGCCGCCGAGCGAGCCGAAGAAGTTGAAGGCCGACCACTTCATGTCGTCGCAGCCGTACACCCCCGCCTTCTTGCTGGTCATCTCCTTGGCGAGGTCGAGGAACTCCTGCGCCGACTTCGGCGGCTCCCAGCCCTTCTTGTCGAAGAGGTCCTTGCGGTAGAAGGGCGCGATGTTCGGGATGTACGCGTACGGGTACGGGATGCCGCGCAGCTTGCCGCCGAAGATGCCGCGCCGCCAGGCGTCCTCCGGGATCGCCGCGAGGTTCGGGTAGTCGCGCACCTTGCTGCCGGCCAGATAGGGGCCGAGGTCCATCATCTTCGCGACGAGCGCGGCGGGGATCTTCCCCGAGAGCTCCCAGCCGGGCACGATCAGCACGTCGGGCAGCGAGCTGGAGGCGAGCACCGCGCCGATCTTCTCGCCGTAGGTGTTGCCGTCCTGGTTCTGCCAGCTGACCCGCACACCGGAGGCCTCGTTGAGCGCGGTGTAGTACTCGCAGTCGGCCTTCGGTACCGGCCCCCAGAACGGGGCCATGATCTTCACCTCGGCCCCGGTGCCGAGCTTCTTCGGCACCGACGTCTCCAGCTTCGCGAGGTCCACCTTGCTGGTGAAGCCGACGCAGGAACCGTTCTTCGACGCGATGTCGGGCGTGCCGATGGGGCGCGCCGCGTACGTCGGGAGGAGCTTCTTCGCCGACTTCCCGGAGGTCGTCCCCTCGCCCGTCTCGGCGGTGCCCCCGCACGCGGAGAGCAGGGGCACGCCGCCGGCCACGGCCGCGGCGGCGACCGCGGTGGAGGCGAGGAAGCTTCTCCGACCGGGGCCGGTGGAGGGGGAGTTCGGCGTCATGGGAGCAACCCTTCGGGGGATTACGCGTCGCGCAGATGTCGAAGCGCTTCGATGTTGCCGTGACATTAAGGGAGCGCTCCCACGGCCACAAGACGCGTGCGTCAATTTCCCGAACGCGCTTTTAGTGCCGCGTACTTGACACCTGGTCATCGCAGTACAGAGCATCGAAGCGCTTCGAATCCGCTCCGCTCTCTCCGACTTCTCCTCCGGCCAAGGGACGCGCACGTGACCGATAGATCTCCCCTCCGCACCGGCTCCGCCGCCCCCGACGGCAAGCGCGTCGACGAGCTCCTCGACCGCCTCACGCTCGACGAACGCCTCGCGCTCCTGCACCAGTTCACACCCGGCGTGCCGCGCCTCGGCCTCGCCGCATTCCGCACCGGGCAGGAGGCGCTGCACGGCGTCGCGTGGATGGGGGAGGCCACCGTCTTCCCGCAGGCGGTCGGCCTCGGCGCCACCTGGAACGACGAGCTGCTGCACCGGATCGGCGCCGCCGTCTCCTCCGAGGCCCGCGCCATGCGCCGGCGCGACGACCGGGTCGGCCTCAACGTCTGGGCGCCCGTGGTGAACCTGCTGCGCAACCCGCTGTGGGGCAGGAACGAGGAGGGCTACGCCGAGGACCCCCACCTCACCGCCGCCATCGCCACCGCCTACACCCGCGGCCTGCGCGGCGACCACCCCGAGTACTGGCGCACGGCCCCCGTCCTCAAGCACTGGCTCGCCCACAACAACGAGACGGACCGGGACACCTCCAACGCCTCCGTGCGCCCGCGCGTCCTGCACGAGTACGACCTCCGGGCCTTCCGGCGGCCCGTCGAGGCGGGCGCGGTGGCCGGTGTCATGCCCGCCTACAACCTCGTCAACGGTCGCCCCAACCACGTATCGCCGTACCTGCGCGAGCAGTTGCGGACCTGGACCGACCAGGAACTCCTCGTCTGCTCCGACGCGGGCGCGCCCAGCAACCTCGTCGACTCCGAGCACTACTTCGACACCCACGAGGAGGCCGTCGCCGCCGCCCTGCGCGCGGGCGTCGACAGCTTCACCGACCACGGCACCGACTCCTCGGTCGTCGTCGGACGGCTGCGGCGCGCCCACGACCAGGGGCTGATCGCCGACGCCGACATCGACGCGGCCGTGCGCAGACAGCTGGAGGTGCGCGCCCGGCTCGGCGAGTTCGCGGACGCCGAACCCTTCGACGGGGACTGGGACTTCGACAGCGAGGCGCACCGTGCGCTCGCCCAGGAGGCCGCCGAGCAGGCCATCGTGCTGCTCAAGAACGACGGCCTGCTGCCGCTCGGCGCGGACACCCGGATCGCGGCCGTCGGCCCGCTCGCGGACGTGTGCAGGACGGACTGGTACAGCGGCACCCTCATCCGCCGCTCGACACCCCTCGACGGGCTGCGGGAGCGGTTCGGCGCGGAGCGCGTCACGTACGCGGAGGGGGTCGACCGGGTGCGGCTGCGGTGCGCGCAGGGGTGGGTGTGCGTTCCGGAGGACACGGGCGCGGTGGACGACCGGGAGGCGATCGCCCTCGACCCCGCGCTGATCGAGGGCCGCACCGACCTGCCGCCGCTGCACGTCTCGCCGGACGCCGACGGCACCGAACTCGCCCTGAACGACTGGGGGTCCGGCGTCCTCACACTCCGCGCGCCCGACGGCCGCCACCTCTCGGTCGCCGACGACGGCTGCGTACGGGCCTCCGCCGAAGAACCCGGCGGCTGGGTCGTCCAGGAGACGTTCACGCTCGAACCGCACGGGAACGGACACCTCCTCAGGCACGCCGGAACGGGTCGGTACGTGTCGGTCGCCGCCGACGGCCTGAAGGTTGCCGACCAGGGCACGGTGTTCGAGGTCGACATCGTCGAGCGCGGCACCGACGCCGTGGCGCGGGCCGCCGCCGACGCGGACGTCGTACTGGTCTTCGCGGGCAACGACCCGCACATCAACGGCCGCGAGACGGAGGACCGTACAACCCTTGAACTCCCGCCGCAGCAGGCAAAGTTGTGGCGCACGGCCCGCGCCGCCAACCCGCGCACGGCCCTCGCCCTGGTCTCCTCGTATCCCTACGCCGTCCCGGACGCGCACGCCGAACTGCCCGCCCTGCTGTGGACCGCGCACGGCGGCCAGGCCGCGGGCCGCGCACTCGCCCGCGTCCTCGCCGGGGACGTGAGCCCGGCGGGCCGGCTCCCGCAGACCTGGTACGCGGCCGACGCCGACCTGCCGGGCCTGCTGGACTACGACATCATCGGCTCGCGCCAGACGTACCTCTACTTCGAGGGCGCCCCGCTCTACCCGTTCGGACACGGCCTGTCCTACGCGCGGTTCGCCTACGACGCGCTGTTCGTGTCCTGCCCCGACGACACGACGGTGGAGGTCACCTTCACCGTCACGAACACCGGCTCGCGCACGGCCGACGAGGTGCCGCAGCTGTATCTGCGGGCGGTGGACTCCGCCGTGCCGCGGCCGCGCCGCCAGCTCGCCGGGTACCGCCGGGTCACCCTCGGCGCGGGGGCCTCGGAGCGGGTCACCTTCCGCGTTCCGGCCGCCGATTTCGGCCACTGGGACGTCGCGCGCGGCCGCTGGAGCGTCACGGACGGGCGGTACGAACTGCTCGTCGGCGCCTCCAGCGCGGACATCCGCCTCAGCGAGACCCTGCACATGGACGGCGAGACACCCGCGCCGCGCGACGTCCTCGCCGACGGCCTGGACCCGGCGACGTACGACGAGCGGCGCGGCGACATCGAGATCGTCGACCGCGCCAGGGCGCACGGCGACGCCGTGACCGGGACGGGTGAACTCCTCTACAGGGACTGCGACTTCGGGGGGGATGGTGTCTCGGTCGTGCGTCTCGACGTAGCGGGCGAAGGCGCTGTGGACGTGGGCCTCGTGGACGTGGGCGACGGCTGTCGCGTCGAGGTGCCCGCCACCGGCGGACCGTACGAGCACGTCACCGTCGACGCCCCCTTCGCCGCCACCGGGGTGCGCGAGCTGCGCGTGCGGCTGCGTGGAGGCGTCCGGTTGTCCCGCATCACCTTCGCCGCGCGGGGCACCGGGGGATGAGGTGTGGGGGCGGGGGTGACACCACATCCCACGCATGAGTAAGGTGAGCCTTACCTAAGTTTGGAGTGGAGATGGTCAACCCAGTGGCGCACCAGGAGCTCACCCCCGCCGAGCGGGCGCGGACGATCCTCGCCGCGGCCGACACCTTGACCCTGACCCTGACCACCGCGACCGAGGCCCGGCTGCGGCTCGACTGCGTGGGGCTCTATGTCGTGGACGCCGCGTCCCGGCTCGTCCTGCTCGACCCCGCCGACCCGCGGCTGACCGAGGCGCTCGCCACGGCGCCGCACTCGGGCCTCGCCGCGTACGCGGAGTTCACCGACGTGGCCCCCGTCGTCGTACGCGACCGGGTGCGCGCCCGCCTCGCCTTCAGCGGACGCCTCGGCAACGCGGGACCCGACACCCTGGTGTTCCGCCCGGCGCGGGCCGCGTTCGCCGAGGACGACGCGGTGCGCGTGCTCGACATGACGGAACTCGCCGCGGCGGCGCCCGACCCGCTGGCCGGGGTCGAGGCGGAACTGCTCTCGCACCTCGACACGGGCCACGCGGACCTGCTCGTCCAACTCGTGGAGCTGGTCGGCGAGTTGGACCTGTCCGACGTGGCGGACATCCGGCCCGTGCGCCTCGACCGCAGGGGCCTCGTCCTGCGCCTCGAACGCGCCGCCCAGGAACACGAGGACGTCCGCATCGCCTTCCACACCCACGCGGTCGGCCCCCACGAGGTGGGCCACCGCATCCAGGAACTCCTCGACGTCGCGGCCACCCGCGCACACCGCTGAACGGAGGCGTCATGCAGCGTGGCAACCTCACCGCCACCCGCGTCAAGCCCGACGCGGCACGCCCCCTGCGCCTGCACGTGCTGCGCAGCGAACACCTCTCGCCGCACTTCGTCCGGGTCACCCTCGGCGGCGGCGACATCGCGGACTTCCGGCCGATGGGCTACGACCAGTGGTTCCGCCTCTTCCTCCCGGCGGGGCCCGACGCGGACGCCTCGCTCGGCCGGGTCCCGGACCGGCTGACCACGGTCAGCTACCTGAAACTCCTCGGCGGCCCCAAGGAGACCCGCCCCGTCCTGCGCAACTACACGGTCAGCGCCCACCGCGCCGAAGGCCCCCAGGGCCCCGAACTCGACGTCGACTTCGTGCTCCACGGGCACGGCGACGAGGCGGCGGCCGGCCCCGCCGCGACCTGGTCGCAGCGCTGCGAGCCCGGCGACCCGGTCGTCCTCGTCGACGAGGGAACCGGCTTCAACCTCCCCGAAGGCGTCCGCCATGTGGCCCTCGCCGCCGACGAGTCGGGCCTGCCCGCGCTCGCCGGTGTCCTCGCCTCGCTGCCCGACGACACCACGGGCTGGGCCGTCGCCGAAGTGCCGGCCCCCGAGGACCGCAGGAAACTCACGGCTCCGCCCGGTATCGAGGTCGTCTGGGTCGACCGGGGCGGCCAGGACGCGCCGGTGCCCGGCGCGGCCGCACTGGAACGCGCCCGCCAACTGCCGGTCCCCGAAGGCCCGTTGTACGGCTGGGTGGTCGGGGAGTCGGGACTCGCCACCGGACTGCGCCGGCACTGGGTGGCTCAGGGTGTGCCGAAGGACCGCATCATGTTCTGCGGCTACTGGAAACACTGAGCGCCTGCGCCCGCCTGACGCGCCGCAGCTCCTCGATGGCCGCCAGGACCGGATCCGGTTTCCGGTCGCGGGCGACGAGACGCCGGTACGCGTTGCGCACCGCCAGGTACGCGGCGGCGGGGAGCACCCGGCGCAGCACGGGGACCGCCGCCTTCACGACGCCGTGCAGCGGGTGCCGGGGCGCGGTCCGCTGCGGCGCGGCCGCCACGGGCTTCGCGGGCTTCGAGGGCTTCGAGGGGTCCGGCACGGAGAACCGCACGCCGGACAGGCGCGGTGAGCTGAGCCAGCCGCCCACGTTCAGGCGCAGACACACGTGCCAGGCGCCGGGGTCGAGCGGTCCGGAGATCTCGTCGACGCCGGCGGGGTCGATGGTGCAATCCGTCGTCCAGTGCATCTCCCACAGCTCGGGGTCCGCCTCGTGCGGCTCGGGCCGCAGGGTGGACGTCCCGGTGGTCACGACCAGCTCGGTGCCGCCCGCCTTGTGGCGCACGAGGCCCTGCGCCTTGGCGCGCTCGAGCGGCCGGGTGAAGTCGAGCGCGGGGGCGAGCCCCGTCAGGGCGTCCAGGGGAGCGGGCGGCTGCCAGGTCCAGCGCACCTTCTGCTTCCCGGTCGGCGTCGCGCGTACGGTGCGGCGGAACAGGAGCGGGGTGCTCTCGCCCGTCTCCGGGTCGGTCCGCACCAGTGTGGTGCGGGCGCGCACGTGCAGCGCCCCGTCGCGCCAGTCCGCCTCCTCGACCTCCGGGCGGTGCCGGACCTCGCTCTCGAACCGGGTGTAGGCGTGGATGCCCTCGTGATCGCCGGACCGGCACAGGCGGGACAGCACCCGGAGGCGCTCCGGCAGATGGCGGTCGACGGCGGCGGGCAGCTCGGCGGCGAGATCGATGACCTCCTGGCGCCACGCCGCGCGCCGCTCCTCGTCCTGCCCGAGGAAGCCCTTCCCGGTGAGCCGCTTCAGCGCCTTGCTGCCGTACCAGTTGGCGGTGAACCTGTGCCGCAGCTCGTCGTCCGACACCCCGGTGTCCGGGGCGTGCAGCAGCGCGATGATGCGCCGCACCGAGCCGATGTAGGGGGCGGGCTCGATCGGGGTGTAGCTGATGTTGTGCTTGCCGTTGCGGTGCCGCACCCAGTGGTAGGTCGTGTAGTCCGGCACGGTGCTGACCTGCTTGGCCAGCAGATAGGCCCGCAGCGTGAACAGATGGTCCTCGAGCCGGACCCGGCCCTCCTCGAAGCGCAGCTCGTGGTCGAGGAGGAACTGCCGGCGGAACAGCTTGTGGACGGTCATGCTGCCCAGCAGTACGGGGTTCTCGCGCACGGAGCCCCGCTCCAGGGGCCTGGCGAACGGGGCCCGCGGGGCGCCGCGCCCGTGTCCCGCCATGCGCCCGATCACGATGTCCGCGTCGGTGTCCTTGGCGCGCGCGTAGAGCCGCTCCAGCGCCTGCGGCGAGAGCCAGTCGTCGTCGTCCACGAAGTGCACGTACTCGCCGCGCGCGCGGTCGACGCCGGTGTTGCGGGGGCGACCGGGCCAGCCCGAGTTGCTCATCGGGACGACGTGCATGTTGTCCTCGCCGGCCAATTCCTTCTCCAGGAATGCGACGGTGTCGTCCGTGGACCCGTCGTCGACGTAGAGGACTTCGAAGTCCGTGCGGGGCATGGACTGTTTCCGCAGTGCGGTGAGGCCCACCATGACGTCTTCGCCGGTGTTGTGGGTCGGTATTATGACCGAGACTTTTACGGGGGTCATGTAGGTGCGTCAATCCGTGCGCTCGGAGAGCTTCTCCGAGGAGCGGGCTCATTACCTGGCAGCGTTTGTTTCCTTCACAGGAACGCACTTCCATGGTCACCCCTCGGTGTGAATATCGCACGGAGTACGCGGTGTCACCGATTTGGGTGACGTGGGCCGGGCCCTGCCGGGGTTCTGCGCCGTCTCTGCGACGGTGTCGGCCATGGCTTCTCTGTACCGGACCCTGCTGAACGGCCTCTCGCGGACCGGGGCCCAGATCATCGACCTGGCCCCGGGCGCGGTGGTCCTTGTGCACCGGCGGCTCGGGAAGTGGACCAGCACCGACTTCGGCGGCGGCGTCCATCTCGTCGTGGACGAGCGGAAGTCGGAGGTGCCGGAGCGGGATTTCCAGAAGGCGGCGTCCGACTATCTCTGCAGCCGCCACGTGGCCGAGATGCTCGACTACTACGGAGTGAACTGCGTATTCGACGTGGGTGCGAACGTCGGACAGTACGGAAGGCGTCTGAGGCAGTCCGGATACAAAGGCCGCATTGTATCGTTCGAGCCCGTCCCGCGCTTCCTGGAGAAGCTCCAAAAGCAGGCCGACGGGGATCCGGACTGGCACGTCTTTCCGTGCGGGCTCGGCCGTTCGGACGAACTTCGGCCCATGCACGTCGAGTGGAACACGATGAACTCGCTGCTCGACCCGAGCGACTACGGGAACGCGGCGTACAAGCGGTTCACGAAGGGCCGCACGGAGGAAATCCAGGTGTGCCGCCTCGACGGCCTCATGGACCAGGCCCTCGCCGGCATCCCCGACCCGCGCCCCTACCTCAAGATGGACACGCAGGGCTACGACCTGGAGGTCTTCGCCGGGGCGGGGAAGCGCGTCGACGACTTCGTGGGCCTGCAGTCGGAGGTCGCGCTCCTGCGGCTCTACGAAGGCAGCCCGCGCATGCAGGAGGCCCTCGCCGCGTACGAGGACCGCGGCTTCGAGGTCACCGGCATGTACCCGGTGACCCGCGAGAAGAACACCGGCCGGGTGCTCGAGTTCGACTGCGTGATGATGCGCGCCGACCAGGCCCCCGTGCCGGCTCCGGGGAACCCGGAGCGCGCGGCCGCCGCCGGACAGGGCTCCGGCGGCTGAGCCGCGCCTAGCGGTCGAGCTCGCGGTGCGCGCTCTCCGGGAGCCGCAGATACACGACCGACGACACGAGGCAGAGCACGGCCACGTACCAGGGGAAGAGCCCGCTGTGCCCGAGGTCCTTGAAGAGCGTGCCCATGTACGGGGCCGTGCCGCCGAACAGTGCCACCGTCAGCGAGTAGGGGAAGCCGATCCCGGCCGCCCGCACCCGCGCCGGGAACACCTCCGCGTTGACCGCAGCCGAGATCGACGTGAAGCCGGTGAGCAGCACCATGCCGGCGCACTGCGCGAACAGCAGTGAGGCGAAGGACCCCGTGAGCGAGTGCAGCAACGGCACGCTCAGCAGCGCGAATCCGAGCCCGAAGAACAGCAGCAGCGGCTTGCGCCCGAAGCGATCGGAGAGCATCCCGCCCACCGGCTGCAGCAGCGCGAAGAACGCCAGCGAAATCGTGCCCACGGTCAGCGCCTGCGACTTGTCGATGTCCGTGTTCAGCTCCGCGTACGTCGGCAGGTACGAGGTCCACGTGTAGTACGCCAACGTACCGCCGGCCGTGATCCCGCAGATCAGCAGCGACTGCCGCGGATACTGCCGCAGCGCGTCGAACAGGCCCGGCCGCTCGTGCCCCTCGCTCCGCGTCTCCTGCGCCCCCTGCCGGATCCAGAACCCGACAAGGCTGAGCACCGCCCCGGCCAGGAACGGCACCCGCCACCCCCAGCCGTCCATCTGCCCTTCGGCGAGCGTCGCCACGAGCACCGCGGCGACACCCGACGCGATCAACTGCCCGATGGACGTGGACACATACTGGAACGACGAGAAAAGACCGCGCCGCCCCGGCCCCGCCGACTCCACCAGAAACGTCGTCGACGCCGCGAACTCCCCGCCCACGGAAAGCCCTTGAAGCAGCCGGGCGAGCACGAGCACGACGGGCGCGAGCACGCCGACCGACGCGTACGTCGGCGTGATCCCGACCAGCAGACTGCTGCCACCCATCAACAAAATGGTCACGGTCAACGCGGCCCGCCGCCCCCGCCGGTCGGCCACCGCCCCCATCAACAGCCCGCCCACGGGCCGCATGAAGAACCCGACGGCGAACACCGCGAAGGTGGCGAGCAGCGGAACGAGCGAGTTGTCGGCCCCCTTCGGAAACACCTGGTCGGCGATGTACGTCGCCAGGAAGGTGTACGCATACCAGTCGTACCACTCGACGGCGTTGCCGACGGAGGCGGCGAGCAACTGCCGGAGGGGGTGAGCGGGTGGGGCCGCGGTGGTGGTCGTCTGTGTCATGAGCCTGACGCTAACCGCGAAAACTCCCTGCTCACGAGCGGTTTGACCGAGTCGACACATTGATGTCACTCGGACCGCACCGCCGCGGCCAGCAATCCCCAGCAGCTCGCCCGCGGCATGGACACCTTCGCCAAGCCGTGCACCTGCAACCAGCCCACCCGCTGCCGGCATCCGTGCTTCACAACCAGGTTCTCGTAGCCCCGGGCGTACATGTCCCGCCCGCTGCCGAAGGGCTCGTACGGGCCGACGGCGGACCGCAAGACCTTCCCGGGTACGGTGCCACGAACCGCTCCACGGCGGCGGCCTCGGTCGGCCTGGTGCAGACGGGACGCAGGGCCTTTGCGCATACAAACTTGCTTCGTGCATGGGTACCCGGGGCGGCCGTAACTGGACTTCGACGCAGGGAGCAGCCCCGATGAGTGAGCGGTGGACCGCTGCGGACCAGGTTCTGGCTGCCGCGTGCCGGCCTGATGCGGACCGGCAGTTGCCGACGGCTTTGTGTCAGACCTTGTGCGAGGTGTTGCCGGTTGACGCGGCGGCCCTGTCCTGGCTCGCCGATACGCCCTATCGGCAGTTGCTGGGAGTGAGTGATGAGCGCGCTCTTCCTCTGGAGGAGGCCGAGTTCCTGACCGGGGAAGGCCCGTGCGTCACTGCTGCAGCAACAGGGCAACCGGTCCTGGTCAACGACATGGCCCAGCCGCTGCCGAAGTGGCCGCTGTTCCAGGCCTGCCTGCCCGACCGGGTCGGCCACGGAGCGGTGTACGCCTTCCCGCTCCGCTTCGAATCCAAGGTGTTCGGCATTGCCGCCCTGCTGTGCGAGCGGCCCTGCCTCATCACTCCGCAGACGATGCGGCACGCCACGCATGCCGTCGGTGCCACCGCCCAGGCCCTGCTGCCTGCCTTCTGGCAGCTGCTGGCACACGGCACGCTCCCGCCGTGGGAGCCCGCGGACCTCCTCAGGACACATTGGGTCACCACGCATGCTGCCTCCCGCCGGCTCGCCGAGCGCCTGGGCCTGCCCGTCGAGGAGGCCCAGGCCCGGCTGCGCGCCCGCGCCTTCGCCACCGGCCGCCCCCTGCCCAGCATCGCCGCCGACATCCTCGACGCCGACTCCTGAGCACGTTCCCGGTCACCGGAGGCCAGCCGCTCGTCGGTGGCGGCTCGCCCGGCCCCGAGAAGCCGTCAAGCGGCGTGCACGGGCTCGGCGGATCCGATGGCCTGCTCGCGCACCTGTGCGCAGCTGCGCGTGATCAGGCGGGAGACGTGCATCTGCGAAACCCCGATCCTCTCCGCGATGCGGGACTGCGTCATGTCCTCGAAGAATCGCATGTAAAGGATCTCGCGTTCCCGCTCGGGCAGCAGGCGCAGGCCCTCCTTGGCGGCTTCCCGGTCGGCGATGGTGTCATAGGACTCGTCCGGGGCTCCGAGGGTGTCGGCCAGGCTGACCCCGTCGCCCCCGTCATCGGCCCCGCCCATCTGAGCCTCCAGTGAGAGCGCGCTGTGGCTGTCCAGGGCGGCGGCACCTTCCCGGGCCTCCTCCAAGGTCAGGCCGGCCCGAGCGGCGATCTCCTCGATCGAGGGCTCTTCCCCCTTGCCGGGCTCGGCCTGGACGTCGCGGCGGGCCGTACGGACCTTGTTGCGCAGGTCCTTGACCCGGCGCGGAACGTGCAGGTCCCAGCTGTGGTCACGGAAATGGCGTCGCAGTTCACCGGTGATGGTGGGCACCGCGTAGGACTCGAAGGCACCGCGGCCGGGCTCGTAGCGCTCGATGGCCTTGACCAGCCCGAGCGCGGCAACCTGCCTGAGATCATCGAGGCTCTCGCCCTTGCTGCGGTAGCGGCCGGCCAGACGTTCGGCCATCGGCAGCCAGGCCTCGACCAGTTCTTCCAACAGGACGTCGTACTCCGGGCCTTCAGCCGCTTCCGCGAGACGGTGGAAGTCCTGCTCGGTGTCGGGGGCGTCGTCGTGGGAGTGATGAGTGGGCATGGTCGGCGTGCTCCTTGTATTGCTGGACGTCAGATCACCAACGGCTCCCGAAAGACCGCTACACAGTCACTTCTGCCGCTGGTACGCGCCTGTTGTCCCAAGCACTGATGAACCCTCTGCCCTTCGACCCCACGAGCAAACAACACCGCCCATGGCTCCTTCCGCCAGTGGGAGGCTCTGTCGGTGCCGGGCGCAAGCCGTCTGCGGGGCATCGAACATTGGCGGGTGGTCGACCACCGCGCAAGACAGGGGCCAACTCATCGCGGCTCGAACAGACAGTTGCCTGGGATGGTGGGTTGCGGTCCGGTTCGAAACACGCGACCGTGAGGAAACAAACGCGCCCGCCAGCACGCGCCCCTGCACCCGGGAGGCGAAACTTGACCTCTGATCCAGCCGAGCGCTCCGCCGCACGCTCAGACCTGCAGACATCAGGCTTGCAAGGATCTGAGGCGACGGTGAAAGCGCTGCGCGACACGGTCGGTCGGCTTGAGCGAGCAGTCGGCTCGCACGCGGAGAGCGCTCTTACACGTCCGGGATGAGTTTGAGAAGGAACTCCTTGGCGTCCACGGGCCGTTGAGCGTCTGTTCGAGAAGCCGAGGCGAGCGGCTCGTCGCCGGCCGGCTGCTGGTGGTGCTCCGGCCCTGAACTGCCGTTCGCCGTTCTGGTCTCCCCCGACGGCGCGGTCTTTTGCGTGTTTGCTCTGTCCGGTGAGCTGAACGTCAGCGATGTCGGCGAGTTCACCGACATCGTCGTTCGTGCCATCGTGGGCGGGGGCCTGCACCTGTGCCTGGACCTGTCCGGCGTCACGTGGTCCTTCGCAGTCGTGAGCGCGCCCGTCCGTGAGGCCGTTTGTCGTGCAAGCCTCGCCAAGGTCTTGCCGGTCGATCCGCGGTAGGGCCGCCTTCGCTCCCGGCCATGGGAGAGGGGTCCGGGGCGCTATCCGTGGCGGGGGCTGCGGGCTAGCCTGGCGGATAGATGGCCGTCGCATCTGTCGGCCGGGGCCCTTGGGGGCTGCAGCACTACCGAGAGCACGGATCCGAAGCCCGGGTGAGCCCTGAAAGCCCACCCGGGCCCGGTCTTCGTCCTTCGGCCGCTCTCCAGGGCATCATTCCCGCGATGCCCGCCGGCCCGAGGACGTCCGGCGCGAGGGAGTTCGTGGGGGGACGCGAGCCCCTCGCGCGGGTGGCCGCCGTCGCCGCCGACACCGCGACGGCGGCCGCCCCTAATGGTGGTTCTGCCCGTTTCGACTACCCGAGCCGGGCCTCTCCACGCCTGCGAGCAGGCTCACTCACGACGGACGCCGGCGGACCCCATCGTGGTGGATGAACGGCTCCAACAGGCATCGAACGGGCACATGCGACTCCACCCGGATGGCGCCCCGTCCAAGTGGAGGGCCTACCGTGTCCGCCGGCCGTCCCACTCGCGGCTGCGGCAGCGGGCTTCTTCGAGGCCGGAGGCGACCTGCTGTGCTGTGCGTTCGGTGAGGTGACAGGCCGCCGCGACGTCACGGCTCCGGGTAGACGGGTTGTGCGTGATCGCCGACAGCACGTGGGCATGGTGCGCGAGGAAGGACCGCACGTCGATCTGTCCCATGAGTGGTCAGGCGGCTCGGTTGCCGTCGGTGTCGACGTGGGTGAGGCCACCGGGGGAAACCAGGTGGGCCCTGCGGGTTCCCTGCCGGGGTGGCGGGGAGCGTCGAGCGGCGGGTTGCGTGCTGTTCGCTCAGAAGAGCAGGACGGGGCGTCCACGCAGGCCGCCGGCTTCGACGAGCCGGTGGGCCTGGCCCGCCTCTTCGAAGGGGAGCCTCGCCCCGACCCGCAGGGTGAGGGCGCCGGTCTCGGCCTGGTCGCGCAGCTGGGCCAGGGCCGCCGTGTCCCGGAGCCGGTCGAAGACGAGCACAGCGTGCCAGTACACCCCGCGATCGCCTTCGCCGGGGGAGCTCCGGAAGGTCATGAAGCCGCCGCCGTCCCGGACGGCCCAGGTCACCTCGTCCTTCAGTTCCGCGCCGTCGATGACGCCGTCCACGCCGTCGGGGAACAGTTCGCGGACCCGCTCGGCCAGTCCGTCTCCGCGCGCCAGCACGTGGTCGGCGCCGAAGGCGGCGACCTGGTCCCGGTCCTTGTCGGCCGCGTCGGCGATGACCGTCAGGCCGTCCGCCTTGGCCAGCTCGACCGCGTAGCCGCCGACCGAGCCGGCCGCGCCGGTCACCAGGATGGTCGCTCCCGGCGCCGGGTTCAGGGCGTCCAGGCTCATCCGCGCGGTCATCGCGTTCATGCCCAGGGTCGCCGCCGCTGCCGGTTCGATCCCCTTCGGGGCGCGCACCACCGACTCGGCGGGCGCCACCAGGTACTGCGCCTGCGCTCCCTGGGTCAGCTTGGGGTGCACCAGGGCGATCACGTCGGTGCCCACCGCCAGCTCGGCACGCACCCCGTCACCGACCTCGTCGATCACCCCGGCGGCGTCCCAGCCCACCACGTAGGCGTCGGAGGGCGGGAATATCTCGGGGACGACCTGCTGGACGAACCCCGAGCGTGCTGCGGTGTCCGACACGTTCACATCGGCCGCCACCACCTTGATCCGCACCTGCCCCGGACCCGCGTGCGGCTCGGGAAGCTCCAGCACCCGCATCACCTCGGGTCCGCCGAACTCCGTGAAACCGACAGCCTTCATCGCGCTGACCTCGCAATCTCTGAAACCATGAACAACCCGATACAGCTTTGTTCCGGGTTCGGTTGCACGGTACGTCCGCTGTAGACTCGATACAAATCAGTCCTAGTGAGAGTGGCAGCAGCCATGGCAGAGCCCACGTCGAAGTTGCGGCGCCCGCCGGGCGCCTCGGGCCCGCCGCGCGACCCCGACCGCGACGCCCGCATCCTGCGCGCGGCCACGGAACTGCTCGCGGAAGGCGGCTATCCGGCACTGACCATGGACAAGGCCGCCACGCGGGCGGGCGTCGGCAAGGCGACCGTCTACCGCCGGTGGAAGTCCCGCGACGAACTCGCCATCGAGGCCCTCGAGCACGCCGGTCTCACCGACAGCCTCGTCGCCGAGCGGATCGGCCCCGGCCGGCTCCGCGACGAACTCATCACGACACTGGCCCGCGCCGCCCGTGGCCCGGACTCCTCGCGCGCCGACCTCGTCGCGGCACTCGCCACGACACGCAAGCAGCCGGAAGTCTGCGACCGCATCCATCGGCGGTACGTCGATTCGCTGCACCACGTCGTCGAAGACGTCCTGGCACACGCGGCGGAACGCGGCGAACTGCCCCCACGCCCGACGGCGCAGGCCAAGGACCACGCACTCGAGGTCTCAGCCGCGATCGCCCTGGTGCTCCACTGGCAGTCCCTGCGCGGCCAGCCGATCACCGACACCGACGTGGGCACGATCGTCGACGGAATCCTGACGCCGCTGATTCAGCCTCGATCGGCGGGTGGGCGCACGGCCGGCCGACGGGGGCGGGACGGTCGCCCGACATAGCCGAGTGCTTTGTGCCCTCGCAGGACCTTCGCCCGGTCAGCGGATGCGCGCCAGTGCTTGTCGGGGTGCGCGCGTGCACATGATGCACAGCAACCCTGGGGCGGATGCCGAAGAGCCGGACGGGAGGCTGGGCACCTGCGCGGCAAGCTCCTCGCCACCAGAGATTCCCGTGAGCGCGCCCGCATCGGCATCGGCCGAGTCCCGGCAGCGGCACGTGTCGGGAAGGTCAAGGGCCTCGCACTCACCCTCCAGATGGGCTTCCCGGTTGCGGCCCGGCTGACGGCGATATCGGGACATCGACGTGTTGGTGGTCACCGCCGCCTGCGAGGCCGACTCCGTCCGGCAGGCGCTGGGGGCCGGAGCGTCTGTACACGTGGACGGCTGCACCATCCCCTCGGCCCTGGCGACACCTGCAATTGCGGCGAGGCGCGAGAGCATGCCCTCATCTGCAAGGTCGTTGCTACAGGCACGACACGTGGTCCCTCGCACCCGGAGCCCTCAGCGAACAGCTAGCGTGCCGCCACCAACAACCGGGGGCGCCGTCGTGTTACTCGCATACACACCACCGAGGCACTACGACGTCGATGGCGTGCCCGGGTGGCTCGGCCTCATACTCGGCCTCGTGATCTTCGGAGCGCTCGGCTACGTCTTCTGGTCGGTGCGTCAGTCCCGCAAGCCGACCTCGCGGTCCCGCCCAGCACGCAGGCGGCGGTCCAGAAAGTAGACACCACCATGCCGCGCGCCACCGACGCGTGAGTCTGAGCACCCTCGTTGGCTTGTCCTGGTCCCGGTTGCGCTTTGGGCCGGAGGGGTTCAGTGCTTCCAAGGGAGGCGTATGGCCTCGATCTCGTCGTCTTCCACCAGAGCCGTGATGAGGGCCGGAGGGCCGACGACCTTGGTGCCCCACAGGTCATGATCGGTACACGTGACCCAGGAACGGTCCGCTGCACAGAGATTGGCGGGGTTGCACTCGGCGAACGGCGCGTCGTACAGGGACTTGGCATCGCGGAGGCGACCGGCACGGACGTGCCTGATCTCGCCGCCCTCGGTCAGGTCGACGTCCGAGGGACCCATGAGGAGATTCATCAGGCTGTAGTGCGCCATGCTGCGTGTGTCCGGTCCGTCCGGGCTGTGCGCGATGAGGATGTCGATCAGCCGGTTCCAGGACGGGCGGTCCAGGCAGCCGTAGTCGGGGGCCCAGATGGACACGGGCCAGCTGGGCCCCGTCTTGGCCGAGGGGAAGCAGTAGTGCGCCGGATACTTGCCCTCCGGCACGATCGGGTCCCCGGTCCGCTCGGCGAGTTCGGACCAGCGCAGCCGGCGCCAGTCAGGGCCGGGGTGCTCGCCGCTCAGGAACCTGTCCTCGCTCTGCCAGTGCGCCGCGATGCGGGGGTCGAGCTGGTCTGCGTTCACCCGGCCCTTTTGCAGATCGTCGTACGTGGCCCCGGCCGGTCCCGATTCGTGCTCGTACATGGCGTGCAGGACCCATGCGGCATCCGGCAGGGCGGGCGGCATGTACCCGGTGGTGCCGTCGCCGCACAGTTCGTGCAGCCAGTCCGCCTCCGCCGGCGACGCGATCGGCCAGCTTTCCTCAGGCCAGGTGGGTGTCTCAGTCACCACACCATGATCGCAATCACTCCCTCCCGGGTCAGCCTTCGTCGACCTGCTCAGCACGCTCGTCAAGGAGCCGTCAGAAGTGGGGCCCGTGGTGTCAGGAACGCGGCAGGGGCGGCGGAGATGTCCCGTCGTTGGCCGACGCTGAGCGGAGTTCCGTCCTTGAGGAGTTCCGCAGCCATGACCCTTTCGCCGCCTCCGGACGCCGGCGCACGGCACAAGCTGACCGCTGTCACCGGGCTCGCCGCCCTCTCCCTCGACGCGATGGCATCGGTGGCCTACGGGCCGGAGGCCATCGTGCTGGTGCTGGCGACGGCCGGGGCGCACGGTCTCGGTCTCACCCTGCCCGTGACGTTGGGCATCGCGGGGCTGCTGGCCGTGCTGGTCGCGTCGTACCGGCAGGTCATCGCCGCGTTCCCGGACGGCGGCGGCTCGTACGCCGTCGCGAGGCGTCATCTCGGGCGCCGTACGAGCCTCGTCGCCGCCGCCTCGCTCGTCCTGGACTACGTGCTCAACGTGGCCGTCGCCGTGACCGCGGGGGTGGCCGCGCTGACGTCCGCGTTTCCCGCGCTCCACGGACAGCGGCTCGTCATCTGTCTCGGTGTGCTGGTGCTCGTCACCGCCGTGAACCTGCGGGGCATCGTCGATTCGGCCCGCGCCTTCATCGTTCCGACGGCCGTCTTCGTCGGAGCGATCCTCGTCGTCATCGCGGTGGGGCTCTTCCGCGACGCCCCCGCGTCCACCGCCGCCTCGGCCGGACACGCGTCCGTCCTGGCCGGTGACGCCACCACCGTCGGCGCGCTGCTGCTCCTGAAGGCGTTCGCCTCCGGCTGCTCGGCGCTGACCGGCGTCGAGGCGATAGCGAACGCGGTGCCGTCGTTCCGCGCCCCTGCCGCCCGCCGGGCGATGCGCGCGGAGGCGGGTCTCGGTGTGCTCCTGGGCGTGATGCTGATCGGCCTGGCCGTGCTCATCTCCCGCTTCGGGCTCCAGCCGGTGGCCGGGGTCACCGTCCTGGCCCAGCTCACCGATGCGTCGCTCGGGCACAACTGGGGGTTCTACGTCGTCCAGTTCGCCACCATGGCGCTGCTGGCGCTCTCCGCCAACACATCGTTCGGCGGCCTGCCGGTCCTGCTCAAGCTCCTGGCACGGGACAACTACGTGCCGCACGTCTTCGGGCTGAAGGCGGACCGCCAGGTGCACCGGCACGGTGTCGTCTGGCTCGCGCTCGTCTCCGCCTGTCTGCTCGTCTTCTCCGGCGGTGACACCAACACGCTCGTCCCCCTGTTCGCGATCGGTGTCTTCGTCGGATTCACCGTCGCCCAGGCGGGGATGGTCCTGCACTGGCACCGTGTGCGGACGCGGCGCTGGGCGGCCTGCGCCGTGCTCAACGGCTTCGGGGCGCTCCTGACGGGGGTGTCCGCCGTGGTCGTCACCGCCACCAAGTTCCACGACGGCGCCTGGCTGATCGTCCTCGCCCTGCCCCTCCTCGTCGTCGCGTTCGAGACCGTCCACCGTGCCTACGGCCGGATCGGCGAGCGCCTCGGCGTCGGCCGGATCCCCGCACCCCCGCACCGGGAGCGCTCGCTCGTCCTGGTCCCCGTCTCCTCGCTCACCCTGCTCACCAGCGAGGCCCTCTCGGCCGCGGTGTCGCTGGGCGACGAGGTGCGGGCCGTCACGGTCTGCCACACCGACGCGGAGGACCGGGAACAGTCGGAGGCGCTGGCACGGGACTGGGCCCTGTGGGACCCGGGCGTGCCCCTGGTCAGGGTCCACTCGGAGCGCCGTACGCTCGGGGCTCCCCTCAGCACGTACGTACGCGAACTGCGCGCGGCCGAACCGCGCACACGGATCACGGTGCTCGTGCCGGAGGCCGAACCGGACCGCCTGTGGCAGCGGTTGCTGCAGAACCAGCGGGGCGCGCTCGTCGCCCGTGCCGTCCGCCGGGACACCGACGCGGTGATCTGCCGGCTGCGGTTCCGGCTCGGGTCCGCTCAGCCGACGTGCACGCGCGGGCGCAGTTCGCGATCCGGTTCGGCCTCGCGCAGCACTTCCCGGGTGACCGGGGCGATCTCGCCCTGGCCGAAGAGGAAGAAGCGCAGGAAGTTGGCGAAGGGGGTGCCCTCGGTCCACTCGAAGTAGATGTGCGGGGTGACGCCGGTGAGGTCGCGGGTGTGGAGCAGGAGCGCGGCGAGCCCGTTGGACACCGAGGAGGCCTCCACGGTGAGGACCCGGAAGCGGTCGTGCAGGACCTCGCCGCGCACGGTGAGACCGGCCTCGAACTCGGACGGGTCGGTGATGGTGACCTCGACGAAGATGAAGTCCTCGGTACCGGAGACGTCGTTGTCGGCGCGGATCTGGTCCTTCTTCGCCCGGTACTCGTCGGCGTCGCGGTTGTCCGGCTCGTTCGCGATGAAGCGCGGCGTGCGCTTGCAGACGTCCCGGATGAAGCGCTCCGCCATGTCGTCCAACTCGACGTGCGTGACGCGGAGTTCGAAGGCACGGCCGAGGCGGGAGAGCAGCGAGATGAGGATGATGCCGGCGATGAAGCAGGCGCCGATCTTCACACCGTCCGGGCGCTCGATGATGTTGACGACGGTGGTGTAGAGGAAGACGGCGGCGATGACACCGAAGCCCACGGTCCATCCGCGCTGGCCCGCCTTGCGCGCGGCGATGGTCACGGCGATGGCGGCCGAGCAGATCAGGACCAGGACACCGGTGGCGTAGGCGCCGCCCTGGGCGTCCACGTTCGCGTCGAACAGCCAGGTCACCAGGAACGCGACGAGGGTGAAGACGATGACCATCGGGCGCACGGCGCGGGCCCAGTGCGGGGCCATGCCGTACTTCGGCAGATAGCGCGGCATCAGGTTGAGCAGACCGGCCATCGCGGAGGCACCGGCGAACCAGAGGATGAGGATGGTCGACGCGTCGTAGACGGTGCCGAAGGAGTTGCCGAGGTACTCGTGGGCCAGGTACGCGAGGGCGCGGCCGTTCGCCTTGCCGCCCGCCTCGAACTCGTCCTGCGGGATGAGCACCGTCGTGATGAAGCTCGTACAGATCAGGAACACGCTCATGATCAGCGCGGCCGTGGTCAGCAGCTTCTTCGTGTCGCGGATGCGGCCCGCGGGCGCGGCCTCGGTGTCCTCGGGATCGCCCTTCACGTGCGGCATCACCGCCACGCCGGTCTCGAAGCCGGACAGGCCCAGGGCGAGCTTGGGGAACACGACCAGAGCGACGCCGATCATGACGAAGACGTTGCCGTGCTCCTGGGTGAGGGCCGCGGTCCAGTCGGTCACGACATGGCCCGCGGTGACGACGTGCCACAGGCCGGTGATCACCACGACGACATTGAGCGCCAGGTAGACGCCGACCAGGGCCGCGGCGACGCCGATCGCCTCCAGGAAGCCCTTGAGGAACACCGCGCCGAGCAGCGCGATGAGGATCATCGTGATCAGCACCTGTTTGTCGTGCAGCGCCGATTCGAGATGCGGGTTCTCGACGAGGTGCGTGGAGGCGTCGGCGGCGGACAGCGTGATGGTGATGAGGAAGTCGGTGGCGGCGAAGCCGAGCAGGGTGAGGACGAACAGCTTGCCCTTCCAGAAGGACAGCAGCCGCGACAGCATCGCGATCGAGCCCTCGCCGTGCGGGCTCTCCTCGGCGACGCGCCGGTAGACCGGAAGCGCACCCGCGAGCGTGACGACGACCAGGACGATCGTCGCGATGGGGGAGAGGAGACCGGCGGCGAGCGCCGCGATGCCGGGCTGGTAGCCGAGCGTGGAGAAGTAGTCGACACCCGTCAGGCACATGACCCGGTACCAGGGCTGCCCCCGGTGCTCCGTGGCGTCGGGCTTCGGCACGGACGGCCGGCCCTTGCCCATGTCCGACAGGCCCTCCAGCATCCACGCGCGCAAGCGGCCGGATCGAGGGTGGTGGGTGGTCGACATCGAGGGTCCTTGCAGGTCAGGGGGTGGTCTCGCGGGCCGTCCCCGGGTACGGCCGGGCAAGCCTAAGCAGCCCGGCACAGGCGGACGGCCGCTCAGGCATCAGGGAAGCGTCAAGATGGGCCGTACGGCCGTCGCGTGCGTCACATCGGCCCGTGACGTGCGGGCGGACGCTCAGCCGAGGCCGGACACCTGGAGGAGGGCGCGGGTGGTCTCGACGTCGATGTGGCGTGCCAGCCGGTCGAGGTCGGCCGCGCCGTGGTGCAGGGTGCCGAGGGCCCGTGCCGTTGCGATGTCCTCCTCCAGGCGGAGCCACAGGGCGGGGTTGGCGAGCAGGACCTGGAGGTCGATCTCGGCTCGGGCTCCTGACGCGTCACGCAGCAGCAGGCGCCGCTCCGTGCCTTTCGGCCACGCGGCGAAGGCCAGCCGGTCGGTACGGACGGCCCGGGAGACGCACAGGCCCCGAACGGTGAGCACGCCCGGCGCGGCGCTCACCCGGGCAGGCAGCAGAATCACCAGCAGCAGCGCGGCAAGGGCCGTCCAGCCGAGCACGTGGAGCGGGGACAGGCTCCTCGCCGTGGCATCGACGATCAAGCACGTTGCCAGCAGCAGGCCGGCCGACGCGAGCGCGGAGCGGGCGTTCCCGGGCCAGTCCGCGTCCCGCAGCACCCGCGCCGCCGGCCGGCCGTCGGCGGAGTCCGGGCCGGGGCGGGGAACGGGGAGCGGAGGCTGCATGAGGCCGACGTTAGGCGCGCCCGCGCCTCGTTCGACCGAACGCTGCGCACCGTTGACGCGGCGGCCGCCGACTCTGACGGCTTCCTGACGCGCCCTCGCGCACATCCACCCCCTGGATGTGCGGCATCGGCGCTTTCGATGGGCCGGGGGATTCCGTCGGGCCGGGTGCGCACCGCACAGTGGCGCGTACATCACCGGCCGGTGTGGCCGCGCGGCCCGACGGTGACGTAGCCATCTGTCACCTGGGGAGAGGGATCCGCCATGTCTGCTTGCCGATCGGAGCGTTGGAGACGCGTGCGTGCGTCGGTCGTCAGCGGGGCGATCGGTGGGGTGCTCGGCTCGGTGATGAGCGCCCTGGTCAACTACGCGGTCGTGGGCGTGCCTTCGAGCGCCGCGGCGAACGCCGCCAACCACGCGGTGTCCGGGCTGATCAGCGGGTTCCTCGCCGGGTTCATCGGACTCCTGGCACACCAACGGCGGCATGGCGCCGGGGTGCGGCCCGGGGCCGGGGACATCTGACGGGTCTCCGGCCCCGGACCGCGCCGGTCATCGCCGGTGCTCCGCCGTCGGCCTGGGCGACGGTCCTCGCTCCGGCGTCGAGGTGGCGGTGCCCACCGCCCGGAACAGCCGCCCCGGCCACCAGAACCACCGGCCGAGGTCGAGGGCGAGGGCCGGGACCAGGACCGTACGGACCAGGAACGTGTCCAGGAGGACGCCGATGCCGACGATCACGCCCATCTGCGCCATGGTGACCAGCGGCAGGCCCGCGAAGACCGCGAAGGTGGCCGCGAGCACGATGCCCGCCGAGGTGATGACACCACCGGTGCTGGTCAGGCCCTCCAGGACGCCGCGGGTGTGGCCGAGCCGCGCGGTCTCCTCCTTCACGCGGTGCATGAGGAAGATGTTGTAGTCGATGCCGAGGGCGACCAGGAACACGAAGCCCATCAGCGGGATCGACCAGTCGATGCCCGCGAAGCCGAGGAAGTGCTCGAAGAGCAGGTTCGAGGCGCCGAGGGCGGCGAGGAACGACAGCACGACCGTCGCCAGGAGCAGCAGTGGTGCCACCAGGGCGCGCAGCAGCCAGATCAGCACGCCCAGGACGACGAGCAGCACGATCGGGATGACCGTGCGCAGGTCCCGGTCGGCGGCCCGCTGCGTGTCGAGGGTCTGCGCGGTCGTGCCGCCGACGAGCGCGTCGGCCCCGTCCACCGCGTGCACCGACGAACGCAGCGCGTCGACGGTGTCCTTGGCGGCCGTGCTGTCCGGGGCGTCCTTCAACACCACGGAGAGCGTGGTGAGTTGGCCGTCCGGTGTGCGGTCGCCGTTCTCGATGCGGGCGACGCCGGGGGTCTCCGCCGCGGCCGTGCGCACCTGCGCCGCGTGCTCCGAGGCCGTGACGATCTTCGCGGGGTCCGAGGCGCCGGACGGGAAGTGGGCGGCGATGTGCTCCTGGGCGAGCACCGACTCGGGCTTGTCCTGGTACATCTCGGACTGGCTCAGGCCCATGGTGATGCCGAGCGCGCTCAGGGCGAGCACACCGGTGGTGGCCACCGACATCATCCATGACCAGCGCGGCCGCCGGGCGAGCGCGCCGCCGATCCGCGACCACACGGTGCGCGGCTTGCGGGCGGGCGTGCCGAGGCGCGGCACGAACGGCCAGAACACCCACCGCCCGCAGATGACGAGCAGCGCGGGCAGCACGGTCACCATGGCCAGGAACGCGCACACCACACCGACCGCGCCCACGAGCCCCAGCGACCGCGAGGAGTTGATGTCGGCGAACGCCAGGCAGGCGAGGCCCACCGCGATGGTGCCCGCCGACGCCAGGATCGCCGGGCCGCTGCGCCGCAGGGCGACGCGCATCGCCGCGTGCCGGTCCTCGGTGCGGTGCAGCTCCTCGCGGTAGCGGGCGATGAGCAGCAGCGCGTAGTCCGTGCCGACGCCGAACACGAGCACCATCAGGACGCCCGCGCTCTGCGGATCGACGGGCAGGCCCGCGTACTTGGCGAGCAGATAGGTCGTGGCCTGGGTGAGCGCGGCGGCGAAGCCGACCGAGAGCAGCGGGAACAGCCACAGGACCGGGCTGCGGTAGGTGAGCAGGAGCAGGACCGCGACGACGAGACCGGTGGCGATCATCAGCGTCGAGTCGAGGGTGTCGAACACCGCGACGGAGTCGGTCAGCGAGGCCGCGGGGCCGCCGACCTCGACGTCGACGCCGGGCGGCGCGTGGGCGCCCGCGACGTCGCGCAGCTCGTCGACCTTGTCGGTGATGCCGTCGCCGCCGTCCATGGGGACGACGGTCATCAGGGCCTCGCCGTCGGCGGAGGGGAGCGGTGGCGCGATCCGGTGCCCGTCGGCGACGAAGGGCGCGAAGCCGGCGACGTCCGCGCGTGCCTCCTTGCCCGCGGCCTCGACGGCGGCGCGGTCGGCGCCGGTGTAGACGACGACCGCGGCGGTCAGCTCGTCGGTGCGGAACCTCTCCAGCTCGGTGTTGACCCGCGCCGACTCCGCGCCCTTGGGCAGGAAGGCGTTGGGCCCGGTCTCCTCGACGTCGCCGAGCTTCCCGGCCAGCGGGCCGAGCGCCACGGCGACGATCAGCCAGGCGGCCAGCACCAGCCATTTGGAGCGGCGCCCGCCGGGCGCGGTCGAGAGCCGCTTGATCCAAGCGGGCATGAGTGGTCTCCTTCGGGTGAGAGGTGGGTGTCTTGCGATGAGCTCGCGGGGCGTTGCTTCTCGTGCGTGCGGCCGGGAGTTGCCGCTCCCGGCCGCACCAGTTCCTGTTCGGTGTGTGCCGCTACTCGATCTCGCGCATCATCCGCTCCATCGACGCCAGCGACGCCTGCGCCTGTTCCTGCTGCTCCAGGGAGCGGCGGTGCAGCTCGATGTTGTCCTCGAGCAGTTGCTGGTACTTGAGCGCCATCTGCTTGTACTGCTCCTCGCGGGCGGCCAGCATCCGCGCGCGCCACGTGGCGGCGATCTGCCAGACGACCACGATCAGGAAGAGGAAGGTGCCGGCGGCCCCGGCCACTCCTGCCCAGTCTCCGCCGTTCATCTCGTGCGCTCCTTCTGTGTCTTCTGCACTGTCGGCCCGTCCTCGTCGGTGAGGCTCGGCGCGGCCGCCGCGATCACCTCGGGGGTGAGCGTGTACGTGAACGGGGTCAGCTCGTAGAACTTCATCGCCTTGCCGCTCTCCGAGAGCTCCAGCGTCCCGCTGACCAGGCCGGCGGCCTCCAGGCGCTGCAGGTGCATGTGCAGCAGCGGGCGGCCGATGCCGATGTCGCGGGCGAGCGCGCTGACGTAGTTGCGTCCCTGCGCGAGCGCCGCGACGATCCGCAGCCGGTGCGGATTGCCGAGGGCGCCGAGCACCTTCAGCAGCTCGTCCCCCGTGGGGGCCGGCCCGTGTGTCATGCCGCCCCCTTCAGCCGTGCCGGAAGCCGTGTCGGACCATCCCCAAACTCACCCTTCGCCGTGCCACCTGTCAAAGAAATCTGACACATATCAGGGATGGATGAGGGATCGGTGAGGGAGGCCTCAGGGTTCCTCGGGGTTGCCTCAGGGGGCCGCCAGGGTGATTTGGTATACCATTTTTGGCGTCGATGCCGACGTCGCGTCGGACGACGCACAGGAACTACGCAAGGAGAGCCCCATGCGCGAGGCGGCAGCCCCCTCCGAACCCGCGAGCCTCGTCGGAGCCACGCTCGCCGACGGGCGCCTCGTCGATGTCCGGATCGCCGACGGACGGGTCCGCGAGGTCGTCGACCACGTGCGCGGTGGCACCCCCGCGCCCGGCGCCGTCGACCTGCGCGGCGCGCTGCTGCTCCCCGCCTTCGTCGACGGCCACGCCCACTTCGACAAGACGCTGCTCGGCGCGCCCTGGCGGCCGCACCGCACCACCCGCACGCTGCGCGACCAGATCATGTCCGAGCGGGCCTCGCGTGCCACCGAGCCGGTCCCGGTCACCGAGCGCGCGACCACGCTCGCGCGCCGCATGATCGCCATGGGCACGGGCCATGTGCGCTCGCACGTCGACGTCGACCCCGACGTCGGCCTGGACAATCTGCGCGCCGTGCTCGGCGTCCGCGAGTCCTTCCGCGACCGGCTCGGCATGCAGATCGTGGCGTTCCCGCAGAGCGGCGTCGTCACCGCGCCCGGCGTCGCCGAACTCCTGGACGCCGCGCTCGCCGAGGGCGCCGACCTCATCGGCGGACTCGACCCCGTGGGCTTCGACGGGGACGGGGCCGGGCAGCTCGACATCGTCTTCGGCCTCGCCGAGAAGCACGGCAAGGGCGTCGACATCCACCTGCACGACGGCGGCACGACCGGCACCGGACAGCTGCGCGACATCGCCGCGCGCACGGCCGCCCTCGGCCTCGGCGGCCAGGTCGCCGTCAGCCACGCCTACAGCCTCGGCGCCGTCGACGAGGCAGAACTCGACCGCACCGCCGAGGCGTTGGCCTCGGCAGGCGTCGCCATCATGACCAACGGCCCGGCGGGGCCGATGCCGCCCGTCATGCGGCTGCGTGCGCACGGCGTCCGGGTCTTCGCCGGTTCCGACAACATCCGCGACACCTGGTGGCCCTACGGCACCGGCGACATGCTGGAGCGGGCGACGATCATCGGCTTGCGCGACGGGCTGATGACGGACGAGGAGCTGCGCGTCGCCGCCTCTCTCGTCACCGACCAGGCCGCCGCCGCGCTCGGCCTCGACGGCTACGGCATCGCGCCGGGCTGCCGCGCCGACCTCGTCGCGGTGGCCGCCGGATCCGTCCCGGAGGCCGTCGCCGACCACCCGCGCCGCGTCCTGGTCCTGCACGGCGGGAGGGTCGTCGGCCCCGAGTCGGTGGACACCTACCCGCGCTTCGCGCCCGCCGGCTGACCCCGGGGACGCCCCGCGCTACGCCCCCGCCTCCCGCAGCAGCTTCGCGATCTCGTCGTGGCCGTGCCGCTCGGCGTGGTCGAGCGGGGTGACACCGTCGCGGTCGGCCAGCTCCGGGTCGGCGCCGCCGTCGAGCAGCAGGGAGACGACGCGCTGGTGGTCGCGGCCGCCGTCGCCGAGGATGACCGCCTCCAACAGGGCGGTCCAGCCGAGGTTGTTGACGTGGTCCACGTCGACGTCCGTATGGCGCAGCACCTCGCGGACGTACGCGGCGTGGCCGTGCTCGCCCGCGGGGATCAGCGACGTACCGCCGTACCGGTTGAGCAGGGCGTAGTCCGGGTCGGCCGGGATCAGGGCGCGGGCCATCGCCACGCTGCCGGTCACGCCGGTCACCAGCCAGGCGCTGTCGTCCTGTTCGTCCTGGGCGTCCGGGTCGGCGCCCGCCGCGACGAGGGCCTTCGCTGCCGCCACATGGTCGTCGAGCGCGGCCAGCAGCAGCGGGGTGCGGCCCTCGTCGTCGCGGACCTCGGTGTCGGCGCCCGCGCGCAGGGCGGCGCGGACCGCGGCGGTGTCGCCCTCGTCCGCGGCGCGCAGCAGATTCGCCGAGGCCTGCGGGGCGGACGGGGCGCCGGAGGACCGCTCGGCCGAGGCCCTCGGCGAGCGCTCGGTGTCCGCCGCGCCGTCCGGCGCCGCGGTGCAGGCCGTGACGAACGCCAGCGCACCGACCGCGATCAGTCCGCTCAGTCGGGTGCTCGGTCGTCGTCCGGTGCGCATCGCGGTCCTCCGTCGGGTGGGGCTGTGCCGATGCCCCGATCCTCCGCCCCGGCCGCGCGCCCCGGTGTCGACCCGTCGGGTACGTGCCGCGGTCGAGGGGAGGACCCCGATGTCGTCCGATCGGTCGATGCGCGCCCGCGTCACCCCCGCTCGTAGGCGATCACCGCGGTCGTCACCAGGCACGGCGACGGCGGCACCATCTGGACGCGCAGGGTGCCCCGTGCCGCGTCGTAGTCGATGCCCTCGGACTCGAACGTGCCCTTGCAGACGCTGCGCTGGGGGATCGCGAAGGCCGTGGCCACGCGACCGGTCACCGGTGTGCCGTCCAGGGGGCGGTCGAGAGTGATCTCGAGGACCTCCTTCGTCGCGGCGTCGGACGAGCACAGGAGGTGGGTGGCGTCGGTGAAGTCGCAGCCCTGGATGTTCGTCACCGGCTTGTCGAGGGAGATCTGTCCGGCCTGGGGGAGGTTGGCGCCGGGCTGCGGCGCCGAGGCGTTGAGGATCGGCGTGGGGAAGACCTGGAGGCGCTCCCGCGTGCCCCACTCGCCGGACACCAGCCACTGCCCGTCGGGCGACACGGACGCGAACGAGTTGTTGAGCAATTCGCCCGGGTCGAGGGCGTGTTCGTAGGTGGTGCGCTTCCCGGCCGCGGTGGTCACCGCGAACATCTTCTTCGTCGCGCTGTCGCCGCCCTGGTACGCGTCGAACGTGTAGCCGCGCGCCACGTCCGGGTCGCCCACGTGCGTCCAGCCCGCGGCGCGCAGGGACAGCGGGATCGAGCCCAGGCCGCGGTACAGGAGCGTCCCGTCCGCGCGCGAGGCGAGGCCCTGGCTGCCCGTCAGGGAGTTGACGTGCGAGGTGCCGGTCTCGGTCCAGGTGGGTGCGGCGGACGCCGTCGTCGCGCCGAGGGTGAGGGCGCCCAGGGCGATGGCGAGGGGCAGCGCCGAGCGTCTTTTGTGCCGCTTCTTGTACCGGGTCATGAGGGCCACCCTGCCCCATGATCGGCGCGCGCAGGGGGTGTTCGGTCAGGGTGGCGGATTGTCGCCGTACGTCCCTACCCGGAGATGTAAAGGGTTGTAAAGGCGCCGTATAGGTGGAGTGACCACAAAGCCCCCTGCAATGCCCGGTCATTACCTGGCTGACGTTGTGTCATCACGCTGCGTGGCGGAATGAACTCCTCAGGGGTGTGACGCGTCTTACCCAAAACGAGACCTGGAAATTCGCTGGAGGTGTGACGTCGGAGAGTCACCATGCGCTTGACTTGGCGAACCCCCAACTAGGAGAGCTCATGCGACCGTTCGCACTGAACTATGCCCGCCCCACGCGAGAGGCAGAGGTCAGGGCGCCGTATGTGTACGACGCAACGCTGCAGTTGAACGTATTGGCCGACGGCGCAGTGGCGGCACGCGACTACGCAGTGTTGCGGGACTTCGCGGCCACCACCTCGACCGCGGGCTCGAAAACCCATTTCGACGACTGAACGGCCCTGCCGAAATGACCGTGCTGATCCTGACGAGTGAACAGGATGTGACGGCCGACATGGCCGTCGTCGAATTGAACGCCAATGGAATCCCCGTCCTGCGGCTCGACCCCGCCGAACTGCCCGGCGGTGTCGGGGTGTCGGGCGAGTTCGCGCACGGCGCGTTCCACGGCCATCTCTCGGTCGGGGGGCGGGTCGTCAGCATGGGCGGCCTGCGCTCGATCTGGGTGCGCCGCCCCGGCGTGCCCGCCGCCCGCGCGGGGGCCGCGTCGTCCTGGCTCACCGAGGAGGCCTCGCAGTCCCTGTACGGGATGCTGCGCTGCACCGAGGCGCGCTGGATGAACCACCCCGACTCCGCCGCCCAGGCCCGCCACAAGCCGTGGCAGTTATGGCTGGCGCGCGCCTGCGGCCTGCCGGTGCCCGCCACACTGATCACCACATTTCCGCGCGCCGCCCGCGAGTTCGCCGAGCGCTACCCCGACCTGATCGTGAAGCCGGTCTCCGGCAGGCATCCCGACGACGCCGGGCTCGCCGTGCCCACCACGCGCGTGCGCCCGGGCGAGGACTACCAGGACGTCGCGAACGGGCCGACGCTGCTGCAGCGCCGCGTGCGCAGGGCCGCCGACATCCGTCTGACCTGCGTCGGTGACCGGCTGTTCGCGGCGCGCGCGGCCGGCTCCCCGGACGGGCCCGAGGCCGGACCCGGCGTCGACGACGTGCGCTTTGACGCCGCCGCGGGCCCCTGGCGCCCGATAGCCGTGCCCCGGCGCGTCGCGGACGGGGTGCGGGCCTATCTGACCCGCGCCCAACTGGCGTACGGGGCGTTCGACTTCGCCGAGGACGCCGACGGCATCTGGTGGTTCCTGGAGTGCAACCAGTCGGGCCAGTTCGGCTTCATCGAGATCGAGACGGGCCAGCCCATCGGCCGGGCCGTCGCGCAGTGGCTCGCGGGCGAACCCCTCGGGCCCGTGCCCCCCGCGGGCGAGGACGGCGAGCGCACGCTCGGCGCGGGGTGTGGCTGACACGACTGCGCGAAGATCTTTACGCGGAGGCGGGCGAGGGGTACGAGAGAAGCATGACCGACGCCACCGCAGTCACCAGGCAGGGAACCCTCCGCGGCCGCACGGAGGGCGGCATCGCCGCGTTTCTCGGAGTGCCCTACGCCGCCGCCCCGTTCGGCCCGCGCCGCTTCGCCGCGCCCGAACCCGCCGAGCCGTGGACGGGCGAGCGCGACGCCACCTCGTACGGCCCGACCGCGCCCAAGGCCCCGTACGCCCCGCCGTTCGACGCGCTGATCCCGGAGACCTCCCAGGACGGCGAGGACTGCCTGAACCTCAACGTATGGACCCCCGAGCCGGGATCCGGCGTACGCCTGCCCGTCATGGTGTGGCTGCACGGCGGCTCCTTCTCCAACGGCTCCGCGAACTCCTCCGGCTACCGCGGTGACACCTTCGCCCGCGACGGCGTCGTGTTCGTCGGCGTCAACTACCGGCTCGGCGTGGACGGCTTCCTGCACCTGCCGGGGGCGCCCGACAACCGCGGCCTTCTCGACATGATCGCCGCCCTTGAATGGGTGCGGGACAACATCGAGGCGTTCGGCGGGGACCCGGACCGGGTGACCGTGTTCGGCGAGTCGGCGGGCGGGGTGGCCATCGGCCGGCTGCTCGTCGAGCCGCGCGCCCGCGGCCTGTTCCGGCGCGCGATCCTGCAGAGCGGGGCCTGCCACCACTTCGTACGGCCCGACACCGCGCGCCGCATCGGGGAGCGGCTCGCCGCGAACCTCGGGATCGAGCACACCGCGGAGGCGTTCGCGGCGGTGCCGCTGCCGGAGCTGATCGCGGCGCAGGGCGCCCTGTCGGACGAGTTCCGGTCGCGGCCCGACCCGGCGGTGTGGGGCGACGCGGCGCTGAACGGGATGGTCTTCGAGCCGATCGCCGACGAGCACGTCATGCCGGGCCCCGACCTCGGCGTGGACCTCCTCGTCGGCAGCAACCGCGAGGAGAACCGGCTCTACATGGTGCCCACCGGCCGCTTCGACACCATCAGCGAGGGGCGGGTGCAGCGGGGCGCCGAGGCCTTCGGCGCGGACCTCGCGGGGTACCGGGCGAGCCGTCCGGACGCGAGCCCCGGTGAACTCCTCGACGCCGTCGTCACCGACTGGTTCTGGCGGATCCCGGCGGTGCGGCTCGCCGAGTCCGTGCCGGGCTCGCACCTGTACGAGTTCGCCTGGCGCTCGCCGCAGTTCGACGGTCAGCTGGGCGCGTGCCACGCCCTGGAGCTGGGCTTCGTCTTCGACCGCGCCGACGACCCGGACTACGCGGCGCTCGTCGGCAAGGACGCACCGGCGGACCTGGCCCGCGCGGTGCACGGCGCGTGGGTCGCGTTCGCGGAGTCCGGGGACCCGGGCTGGGCCGCGTACGACGCGGAGGGGGACCGGGCGACGATGGTGTTCGACGCGGGGGCCTGCCGGGTCGAGGCGGACCCGCGGGCGGCCGAGCGGGAGCTGTGGGAGGGCGCGCGCTGAGGTCTGGGAATGCCCACAGAGCGGCGCGATAGTGTGCCCCGGTGACGACGCATTCGAACACCCCCGCAGGTTGGTACCCGGACCCCCAGGGCACGCCCCAGACGCTGCGGTGGTGGGACGGCGCCCAGTGGACCGAGCACACGCACGCCGCGCAGGCGCAGGCGCAGGCACCGGCCCAGGCACAGCCGCAGGCCCAGGCTCCGGCCGCGGGGCAGGTGCCGCCGCAGCAGCAGGCTCCGGCGCAGCAGCAGTTCGCGCCGGTCCAGCAGCAGCCTCAGCAGCCGCAGTTCGCGCCGGGGCAGCCTCAGCAGCAGCCGCAGCAGTTCACCCAGCCGCAGGGCCCGTCCCTGCACGAGCAGCAGGCGCAGGCGCGGGCCGCCGATGTGCAGCGGCAGGTGCAGCAGCAGGCGGGCGTCGCGGGGGCCGGGCAGGGCGGCGGCACGCTGTTCACCGAGCCGGTCCTCGTGGTGAACCAGAAGGCCAAGCTGATCGAGCTGACGAACGAGTACAGCGTCATGAATCAGCACGGCGGCCAGGTGGGCTCCGTCGTCCAGGTCGGCCAGAGCGCCATGAAGAAGGCGCTGCGCTTCGTCGCCAGCGTCGACCAGTTCATGACGCACCGGCTGGAGATCCGGGACGCGTACGGGCAGCCGCAGCTGGTGCTGACGCGGCCGGCCAAGTTCATCAAGTCGAAGGTGCTCGTGGAGCGGCCGGACGGTTCGCCGGTCGGCGAGATCGTCCAGCAGAACGCCATCGGGAAGATCAACTTCGCGATGAACGCGAACGGTCAGCAGATCGGCGCGATCAAGGCGGAGAACTGGCGGGCCTGGAACTTCGCGATCGTGGACCACGCGGACAACGAGGTCGCGCGGATCACGAAGACGTGGGAGGGGCTGGCCAAGACGATGTTCACGACCGCGGACAACTATGTGCTGCAGGTCCACTATCAGTTGCCCGAGCCGTTGTTGAGCCTTGTCGTTGCGACGGCTCTCACCGTGGATACGGCGCTGAAGCAGGACTCCCGCGGGTTCGGGTGACCGGTCTTCGTTGCGGTCCTACGGGGTTGCGGTCACGGGGCTCTGCCCCGGACCCCGCGCCTCAATCGCCGGCGGGGCTTGATAGGTGGAATGCGTCAGCAGCACCACGCCCCCCGTCGCCAGGATCGCGCCCACCGCAGCCAGAGACCAACCCGCCACTCCGCCCTGTAGATGCTCGCCGAGCAGTACCAGGCCGATGACCGACGCCGCGACCGGGTTCGACAACGTCACCATTGCGAGGGGAGCGCCCAGGCCGCCGCGGTAGGCCGTCTGGGACAGGAGCAGGCCGCCCGCCGCGAACGCCGCGACCAGGAGGGCGACCGCGATCACGCGGATGTCGAGCAGGGGGCCCGTGCGGTCGGTGACCGCCACCGTCACGGTCTGGGTGAGCGCCGAGGCGACGCCCGACGCGACGCCGGAGGCGGTCGCGTGGCGCAGGCCCGGCTTCGCGCCGCGCCGTGAGAGGACCCCGATGAGCGCCGCCGTCACCGCGGCCACGCCGAGTGCCTCGGGCAGTGAGAGTGTGTCGTCGGGGGCGGGGCCCGAGGCCGTGACGAGGAGCGCGCCCAGGCCCGCGAGGGTGAGGGCCGTGCCCCGCCACTCGCCGGCCGTGACGTGCCGGCCGGCCACCTTCGCCCCCAGCGGCACCGCCGCGACGAGGGTGAGCGCGCCGAGCGGCTGGACGAGGGTGAGCGGCCCGTACTTGAGCGCGGCGACGTGCAGCAGCGCGGCCGAGGCGTTGAGGCCGACCGACCACCACCAGGTCCCCGTGGCGAGCAGCCGCAGCACGCCCGCCCCCGACGTGGCCGCGAGCCGCTCCTGGGCCACGGCCGCGGCGGCGTAGGCGACGGCGGAGACGAGCGAGAGCGCGACGGCGAGCAGCGTGGCGGTCATCGTGCCGCTCCGGCCGGGTGGGCGTTCGGCGTGGCGATCGTCTCGACCGGTATGTGGGTCGGTGTCGCCGCCGCGAGTACGTCGGCGGCCGTCAGCGCGTCGGGTGGCGTGCGGAACGCGGTCGGGGTCCACGGCGTCGGCGTGGACGCCGAGGACTCCGCGATGTGCGGGGCGCTCGCGGGCGCGGGCACCGGGAACAGGTGGCGCCAGAAGCCGGTCGTGTCGATGGCGCGGGGCAGCCGGATGACCGCGAGCGCGATGCCGAGCAGCAGCGTCGCCACGATGGTGTCGAGCCAGTAGTGGTTGGCGGTGCCCACGATCACGAGCAGCGTGAACAGCGGGTGCAGCAGCCACAGCCAGCGCCACCGCGAGCGGGTCGCGGCGATCAGGCCGATCGCCACCATCAGGGCCCAGCCGAAGTGCAGCGAGGGCATCGCGGCGAACTGGTTGGCCATGGTGTCCGTCGCGGGCTTCGCGGCGTAGACCGAGGGGCCGTAGACCTGCGCCGTGTCGACGAGGTGCGTGGCGGCGAGCAGCCGCGGCGGGGCCAGCGGGAACGTGAGGTGCAGCACGAGCGCCGCCGCCGTGAGCACCGCGAGCACGCGCCGCGTCCACAGGTAGTGGCGCGGGCGGCGCAGGTACAGGAAGACGAGCAGCGCGATCGTGGCCGGGAAGTGCACGGAGGCGTAGTAGACGTTCGCGGCGTGCACCAGGGTGTCGCTGCTCAGCAGCACGTCCTGCACCGCGCCCTCGCCGGGCAGGTGCACGGCGCGCTCGAAGCTCCACACGTGGTCGGCGTTGTGGAACGCCTCGGCGGTGTGGCCGTTGGCCAGCTGCCGCCCGAGCTTGTAGACGAGGAAAAGTCCCACGACCAGCAGCAGCTCGCGTATCAGGGGTGGCCGGGCGGCGTGCCGCTCCGGTTCCCGCAGGTTCCCGTTCATCGATACGCCAGTGTACCGATACGGCGGCGTACCGGTACACTGGCGTATCGATAGGCCGGTGTGATCTCATCGACACCGCAGCCGACCCGAGGAGTGAGGGCCATGACGACGCGCGAGAAGGCCACCGAGGCCGCACCCACCGCCTCGCGCCGCTCGAAGATCAGCCCCGAGCGGGCCCAGGAGTTCTTCGACGTGGTCCTCGATCAGCTGCGGGAGCAGGGGTACGGGGCACTCACCATGGAGGGCGTCGCCGCGCAGGCCTGCTGCAGCAAGTCCACGCTCTACCGGCAGTGGAAGACGAAGCCGCAGCTGGTGGCCGCGGCGCTGCGGGCCGGACGCTGTGCCAAGTTCTTCACAGCCGACACGGGTACGCTCGCGGGAGACCTCGCGACCGCCGCGCGCAACGCGGCGTCGCAGGCCAAGCCGGACACGGTGCTCGTGCAGGCGCTCGGGCACGCCGCCCTCCAGGACGACGAGCTGAAGGGCGCCCTGCGCGAGGCGCTGATCGAGCCGGAGCTCGCGTCGATCGACGCGATGGTGAAGCGGGCGGTGGCGCGCGGCGAGATCGCCGCCGACCATCCCGCGCTGCCCTACCTGGCCGCGCAGCTCTTCGGAGTCATGCGCAGCCGACCGATCCTGGAAGGGCGCGAGGCCGATGCCGACTATCTCGTCGGCTTCGTCGAGCGCGCGCTGATTCCGGGACTCGGCCTGACCCCGGAGGGTCGGGCCACCTGAACGGGAGGCCGCCGGTCGCAGGGATGACCGACCGGTGGTCTGCCCGCGCCGCACCGTGGGGACGGGGGCGGCGCGCACCCCCGGCCGGGCGGGTTCCTCCTTGAGCGGAGGGGGACCCGCCCGGCCGCATGTGTGCGGGGGGCCGAGCGGGGCTCAGACGTTCTCGCCGGTGTCGCCGTCGCCGGTGACCGTCGCCTTCTTGATGCCCTTGAGGATCTCGTCGATCGCCCCGGCGTCCGGGCCCTTGGCCTTGTCCGCGGCGGTCTTCGGGACGTCGACGCCCGCGCGCAGCACGATGAGCTTGTCCGGGTTGGCGGGGGAGGGGAAGGCGGCCGACTCCACCCAGGCGTCGACGCCCGCCTTCGTCTCTACGCTCCAGCGGACCCGGTAGCCCTTCTGCCCGGCGACCGTGACCGCCTTGGCGAAGACCTGCTTGTGGCCGGTGATCCCCTTGTAGGTCTTGCCGCCGTAGGACGACTCCGCGTTCTTGGCGATGTCCTCCTTCGCGGCGGCCTTCGCCGTCTTCGCGTCGAGCTTGAGGCGCTTCGCCGAGGAGGTGGATGCGCCGCCCTTCACGCAGACGTCGTCCTTCGAGCTGGGGCAGGGGTACGGGCCGATGGTGATGCCGGCGACGCCCGCGCCGTCCGTCCCGGTCCAGTTCTTGATGACCGGGATCGCGACCCCGTTGCTGACATCGGTGGCGAACCCCTGGTCGAGCGGCGCCCGCGGACTGGCACCCGGAGCGTCGGGGTCCGGGCTCTCGCCCTCGCCGCCGTCGGGGGCGCCGGGATCCGAGGGGGCCGCCTCCTTCGGGCTCTGCGAGCGGGAGTCCGCCTTGTCGTTCTTGCCGTCGCCGTCACCGCCCTGCGTGAGCGCGTAGACGCCGGTGCCGATCCCCGCGAGGACCACGACCGCGATCCCGGCGGCGATGGCGATCCGGCCCCGGCCGCGCGACGCCGGCGGCGGGCCGGGGTGGCCGGGATGGCCGGGATGGTTCGGATACGCCGGGGCGGCCCCGGGCGCGGGCGGCTGCGGGGCGAACTGCGCCGGCTGCTGCGGCTGCGGTGCCTGCGGCGGGGTCGTGGTGGCGGGCCGGGTCTGGTCGGTCCAGCGTGCGCCGTCCCACCAGCGTTCGGTGCGCGGGCCGTTGGGTATCTGCCCCGGGTCGGGGTACCAGCCTGCGGGAGTCTGCGACGTCATGGACGGAACAGTATGAGGCCCGGCTGAAAAGGGGATGAGAGGGTCCGCCCACCGGTCGGGATCGTTACCCGGGCCGGTCCGCACTGCCCATCTCCGGCCAAATGTCACCGGCTGCCGCGACGCCCCACGAAGCGGAGGCCTCCCGGTCTAGTCTCGTGACCAGTACGTCGACCGCCCCGAGCGGTCGGCCGCGACCGGACACCGGGGCAACACCCGGTACGACAACGGGAGGCTGTGGGATGACCCAGGGACGACGGCACGCGGACGCCGCGCCCTCTGGCCCTCACCTGTGGGAGAGAGAGTCCGAACTCGACGTCGCGGCACGCGCGCTCGACGATCTGGACGGCGGTTCCGCGGCCGCGGGCAGCCTCGTCGTCTTCAAGGGCGAGGCGGGCATCGGCAAGACCGCGCTGCTCTCCCAGGTGCGCGAGATAGCGGCGGGCCGGGCCACCGTGTGGTCGGCCCGGGGCGGCGAGACCGTCACGTCCGTCCCCTTCAACGTCGTGCGCCAACTCCTGCAGCCCGCCCTCGTGGCGCTCTCCGAGGAGGAGGCCCGCGAGTACTTCGGCGACTGGTACGACATCGCGGGCCCCGCCCTCGGCATCGCCGAGCCCACCGGGCGGCAGGCCGACCCGCAGGGCGTGCGCGACGGACTCGTCGCGGCGGCCTCCCGACTGGCGCGCCTGCACTGGCCGTTGGTGCTGCTCATCGACGACGCGCACTGGGCCGACCTGGAGACCCTGGAGTGGCTCGCCGCGTTCGCCGAGCGCCTCGACGGCCTGCCGGTGTTCGTCGTCGTCGCACAGCGCGAGGCCGCCGACGGGCGCGCCGCCGCCTGCCTGGACGCGGTGGCCGCAGCGGCCCGCCCCGGCGTCTCCCAGCTGAGCGCCCTCACCCCGGACGCCACCGCGGGCCTGACCCGTGCCACGCTCGGCGGCCACTCCGACGACCCGTTCTGCCGCGAGGTGTGGGCCGTCACCGGCGGAAACCCGTACGAGACCGTCGAGTTGCTCGCCAAGGTCCAGGACAGCGAGCTCGAGCCCGACGAGCGGGCCGCCGTCGAACTGCGGGCGCTCAACCGGTCGGCCCGCGGCCGCGGCCTGGTCACCCGGCTCGAAGGACTCGGCACCGACGCGACCCGGTTCGCCTGGGCCGCCGCCATCCTCGGCACCCGCATCGAACCCGGCCTCGCGGCGCTGCTCGCGGGCATGAACCCCGAGCAGGCGGGCCGCTGCGCCGAACACCTGCGCGCCGCCCGCATCCTGACCGACACCGTGACCCCCGGATCCGGCTACGGCGCCACCGACACCCTGGAGTTCGTCCACCCCCTGATCGCGTCCGCCGTGTACGACGCGATCCCCTCGGCCACCCGCACCGCCATGCACGGCCAGGCCGCGTGGGCGGTCACCGCGTCCGGGCACGGCCCCGCCGCGGCCTCCCGGCACCTCCTGGAGGTGCACCCGGACGACGACCCCGAGCTCGTCGAGCAGCTGCGGGCCGCCTCCCGCGAGCACCTCGCCGTCGGTGCCCCCTCGGCGGCCCGGCGCTGCCTCGAGCGCGCCCTGACGGAACCGCCGCTGCCCGAGATACGGCCGCACGTGCTGTACGAGCTGGGCTGCGCCACGCTGCTCACGTCGCCGTCCACCACCGTCGCGCACCTGCGCTCCGCACTCGACTCCGACCCCGGGCTGCTCGGCGAGGACCGGGTCGACGCGGTGTGCCGTCTCGCCCAGGCCCTCGTCCACACCAACCGCCTCGACGACGCGCTGGCCGCCCTCGACGCGGAGGCCGCCCGGCTTGACGAGGGGAAGCAGCGGCTGCGCCTGCGGGCCACCCGCCTCTTCTGGGAGTGCATCTACGCCGGGGAGCACGACCCGCAGGACCGCTCCCGCAGCCTCGCCGACCTGGCGGGACGGGTCACCGGGCGCGACAACTCCGAGCGGGTCCTGCTGATCCTGCGCGCCTTCGACATGATGAACCGCGGGGAGAACGCCGAGGAGGTCGCGGAGTACTGCGACCGCTCCCTGGTCAACGGACGCCTCGCCCCCGGACTCGGCTGGACCGACACCGAGTGGGGCTTCGAGATCCTCATCGCGCTCGGCCTGTCGTACCTCTTCGCCGACCGGCTCGACCGCGCCGAGAGCCTGTTCACCGAGAGCATGCGGGCCTACGAGACCGCGGGCTGGAGCGGCGGGCACCTCTCCCTCGCGCATGCCTTCGTCGGCTACGTCCACCGCAGGCGCGGGCGGCTCAACGACGCGGAAGCGTTCCTGCGCGAGGCGCTGCGCCTGGCCGACCGGGTGGGTCACGGCCTGCCCATGCACTGGGACGCGGCGGCCATGCTCATCGACACGCTGCTCGTCCGCGGCAAGCCCGACGAGGCGCTGCGGATTGCCGACCGCTACGGGTTCGCCGCGCCCTATCCGTCGATGATCCTGCTGCCCGACGCGCACTCGGTGCGCGGCCGGCTGCTGCTCGCCGTCGGCCGCACCGAAGAGGGCATCAACGAACTGGAGACCGGCGGCAAGGTGGCCCAGGCCCGCGGCGGCCACAACACCGTCGTCGCGTCGTGGGCCGGCGACCTGGCCCTCGCCCTCGCCGACACCGACCCGCGGCGCGCCGCCGAACTCGTCGCCCAGTCCCGCATCCAGGCCGAGCGGTTCGGCACGGACACCGCGATCGGCGAGGCGCTGCGGTGCGCCGCCGCGCTGGCCACGGGGCATGAGCAGCTCACCCTGTACGCGAAGGCGGTCACGTACCTCGAAGCGTCCCCCTGCGCGTACGAACACGCTCGGGCGCGGGTCGAGTACGGGATCGCCGCGCGCTCGCTGTCCGAGCTCAACCGCGGCCTCCAGCTGGCCCGTTCGTGCGGGGCTGACGGGCTGACGGCGCGGGCGCGGGAGGTCCTGGAGACGGGGCGGGGGCTGCGCTAGCCGCGAGCGGGTGCCGGTTCGCCTCGCGGTACGGTCCTGGCATGTCTCGATCAGTCGATACCGAAACCGTCCCGTCTCCGGTGACCGCGGACGATGTCTCCCTCGCCGTGCAGCTCGCCGTGGACGCGCTTCGGGAGGCACCCGCGCAGGGGTGGGACGGCAAGGCGGGTTCGCTGGACTGGGACTGCTGGGAGACCGTGCAGCACCTCGCCAACGACCTGCTGTACTACTCCGTCCAACTGGGGCCGCAGAGCCCGCCGCTGGACACCCATGTGCCGTTCGCGCTGCACGAGCCGAGGCCGGGCGGGCCCGCGTACTTCCTCTTCGCGGAGCGCGCCGCGGGCCCGGCGGGCCTGGTACAGGTCCTGGAGGCGTGCGGGGCGCTGCTGGCCGCCATGGTGCGCACCACGCCGCCCGAGGTCCGCGCCCACCACGCCTCCGGGGTGTCGGACCCCGAAGGCTTCGCGGCGATGGGCGTGGTGGAGACGCTGGTGCACCTGCACGACGTGGCGGAGGGCCTCGGGCTCGACTGGACGCCGCCCTCCGCGCTCTGCTCGCGGGCGCTCACCCGACTGTTCCCGCAGGCGCCCGACGGCGCGGACCCCTGGCCCACCCTGCTGTGGGCCACCGGCCGCGCCGACCTGCCGGGACACCCTCGCCCCGCCACGTGGCGCTGGCAGAGCACACCACGCGCATAGGCACCCGACCTACGAGCCCAGAATCCGGTCGAGTTCGGCGTCGAGGCGGTCCTGGACCTCGCGGTCGTACGTCTCCGCGTGCGCCAGCGTCGGCTGCTCGCCGTCGAAGAACCCCGCGGTGGCCTCGCCGCCCAACTCGCCCACGGCCAGGGCCAGTACACCGGCCGCGCCGTCTTCGACCGTGTTCAGCGGGCCGACCTCGGCCTCGCGGACCATCGCCGTGTCCATGTACGTCGCCGGGTGGATGACGTTGACGTTGACGCCCGTGCCGGACAGCTCGCGGGCGAGGGCGAAGGTGTGGGCGGCGAGGGCGAACTTGGCGCGGCAGTACGCCTCGGTGCCGCTGTAGTCCTTTGCGAACTCCAGGTCGTCGAAGTCGAGCGGGGCCTGGCCCAGCGAGCCGCAATTCACCACGCGGGACGGCGCGTTGTCCCGCAGCGTGGGCAGCAGGGCGCGGGTGAGGGCGACCGGGGCGAGCAGGTTGACGGCGAACCGCAGCTCGTGCCCGTCCGCGCTCAGCTCACGGCCCGTTCCGGGAGCGCCGGTGCCGACACCGGCGTTGTTGACCAGGACGTCGAGCTCGGGGTGGGCGGCGGCGACGCGGGCGCCGAGGTCGCGGACCTGCTCAAGGGAGGCGAGGTCCGCGACGAAGCCCTCGGCGCGCCCGCCGCCGAGGGCCCGCAGCTCCTCGACGAGCGCGTCCGTGCGTTTCTCGTCCCGGCCGTGGGCGAGCACGACGTGCCCGCCACGAACGAGCTCGAAGGCGAGGTACCGGCCGAGGCCGGAGGTGGCACCGGTGATCAGAATTGTGGCCATGCGTCCAGGCTAGGGGCCAGGTCGTACGGTCGGCGTGGCCCCCTTGGTCGTACGCCTGTCGGGGTTACGCGAGGCCCTCCTCGGCGAGTACGCGCTGGGCCACGCCGAAGGCCGAGTTGGCGGCGGGCACGCCCACGTACACCGCGCACTGCTGCACCACGGCGCCGATCTCGTCGGGGGTGAGGCCGTTGCGCAGGGCGGCGCGGACGTGCATGCCGAACTCGTCGAGGTGGCCGTGGGCGACGAGCGCGGTCAGCGTGATCATGCTGCGTTCGCGGCGGGCGAGTGTCGGGTCGGTCCAGATCTCGCCCCAGGCATAGCGCGAGATGAAGTCCTGGAACCGGGCCGTGAACGGCGTCTGCTTGGCCTGCGCCCGGTCGACGTGCGCGTCGCCGAGCACCTCGCGGCGCACCTCCATGCCGCGCTTCACGGAGTGCCCGAGGTGGGTGCGCAGCAGCCCGACGACCGCCTCCGGACGCTCGGCGGGGGCGAGGTGGGAGGCCCCGGCCAGCTCGACGAGTTCGCTGTCCGGCACGGCGTCGGCGATCTCCCGCAGGTGCGCGGGCGGGGTGGCGGGGTCCTCGCGGCCGGCGATCAGGAGGGTGGGCACGGTGATGTCGGCGAGGCGGTCGCGCAGGTCGAACGAGGCGAGGGCGTCGCAGCAGGCCGCGTAGCCCGCGGGGTCGGCGTCGCGGTTGTCCTGCACGAGGCGTTCCACGGTGAACCCGGGGGTGAACCAGCGCGACGGCGCGGTCTCGGCCACGCCCGCCGTGCCCTCCTTGCGGACGAGGGCCGCGCGCTCCTCCCAGTTCTTGGCGCCGCCGAAGTGGGCGGAGGAGCAGATGACGGCGAGGCTGGTGAGGCGTTCGGGGTGGTGCACGGCGAGGTGCAGGCCGACGGCGCCGCCGAGCGAGACGCCGGCGTAGGCGAACCGGTCGATGCCGAGGTCGTCGGCGAGCGCGAGGACGAGTTCGGCGAGGTCTCCGACGGTGGCGCCGGGCTCGATCAGGCCGGCGTTCGACCCGCCGTGGCCGGGGAGGTCCCACCGTACGACGCGGTGGGCGGCGGACAGCTCGGGTGCGACACCGTCCCACAGGGCGGTGCTCGTCCCGAGCGAGGGCCCGAGGATGAGCGGGGGAGCGGTGGGCGAGCCCTCTTGTTGGTGATGGAGACGGGGTGCGGTCATGGGTGGGCTCCCGGTGGATCGTCGAGGGTCGACTTGGGCTGGCGGTGTTCGGTGGTGGTCGGGTGTCGGTCGTGCGCGGCTGGGCGCGCAGTTCCCCGCGCCCCTTTTAGGGGCGCGGGGAACTGCGCGAGCGCAACGCCGGGGTGGTGGGGCCTCCGGGCGAGTGCGGTGGGTCCGCCCTACCCCCGCCCCCTGGCAGGCGCCCGCAGGGATTTCGGGAAGGGGCGGGGTGGGGGAACGTCATGGGCGCGTCAGCGCCCGGTCCACCAACGCACCCGCCGCCCCGACATACCGCGACGGATCCGTCAGCTCGGCCACGTTCACGCCGACGTCCTTGAGCGCCGGCTCGTCCGCGAGGACATCCGCCAGGGCCCGGGACTCCTCCCGGGCCCGCCGCGACGCACCCGCCAGAAGCTCCTTCGCCGGCCCGCGCCCGAGCACCCCGGCCAACTCCGCGGACAGCCGCTCCGAGACGATCGCCCCACCGGTCGTCGACAGGTGGGCGTGCATCACATCCGCCCGTACGACCAGGCCGTCGACCAGCTCGGAGGCGTCCCGCGCCGCCCCACCGACCACCCGCAACAGCTCCCGCAACGTGCCCCATTCGGCATGCCACGCCCCCGCGGGCCGCTCGTCCTCCGCGGCCACGGACGCGTACAGCGTCGCCGCGAGCGCGGGAGCCCGCCGCGCCGCCGCGGCGACGAGCGTGGACCGGACCGGATTGGCCTTGTGCGGCATCGCGGAGGAACCGCCCCCCGCACCCTCGGCCAGCTCGCCGACCTCCGTACGGGAGAGGACCAGAACATCCGCCGCAATCTTGCCGAGCGCCCCCGCCGCGAAGGCCAGCGCCCCCGCGAGATCCGCCACCGGCGACCGCAGCACATGCCACGGCAACTCCGGTTCTACGAGCCCGAGTTCACGCGCGTACGCCGCCACCAGGGCGAGCGGGTCATCCGCCCCGTACGCCTGGAACGCCGCCAACGTGCCCGCCGCACCGCCCAGTTGAACCGGCAGCGCCGCACGCACGCCCCGCAGGCGGTCCCGCGCGTCGAGCACCAGAGAGCGCCACCCCGCCGCCTTGAGGCCGAACGTCGTCGGCACGGCGTGCTGCGTGAGCGTACGACCCGGCATCACCGTGTCCCGGTGCTCCCGCGCGAGGCCCGCCAACGCGCCCTCCGCGCCGGAGAGTTCGCCGAGGAGGACATTCAGCGTCCGCGCCGCGACCAGCATCAGCGCCGAGTCCAGGATGTCCTGGCTCGTGGCGCCCCGGTGCACGTACGGGCCGTACTCGGCGGGCACCGCGGCCGTGAGGTCCGCGACCAGCGGGATCACCGGATTGCCGCCACCGCGCGCGCGACGCGCGAGGTCCCGCACGTCGAATCGCTCGGCGACGGCCGCCGCCGTGACGGCCTCACCGGCGCCGGCGGGCGCGAGGCCGAGCGAGGACTGTGCCCGTGTCAGGCCCGCCTCCGCGTCCAACAGGGCCTGCAGGAAGGCCTCTTCGGACGTGGTGCGCTCGGTGGGCGCGCCCTCGCTGCCGGGGTCGAACAACGTCACGTGAACTCCAGGAAGACCGTCTCGCCCTCGCCCTGAAGGCGGATGTCGAAACGGTACGTGCCGTTGGCCTCCGGCTGTGCGATCAGCGTGTCGCGCCGCTCGGCGTCGACCTGCTGGAGCACCGGGTCCGTCGCCAGGGCCTCGTCGCCCGCGAAGTAGATCCGCGTGTACAGGTGGTGCAGCAGACCGCGGGAGAAGATCACCACGGCGAGGTACGGCGCCGAGCCGCCCCGCGCGCCGGGGCGCAGCGTGCGTACGGCCCAGTGGCCGTTGGCGTCCGTCTCGATGCGGCCCCAGCCGGTGAACTCCACGCCGTTGCGGCCCAGGTAGCCGCCGGTGAACGGCTCGCGGCGCATCGAGCCGTCGATGGTCGAGGCGTTGCCCTCGGGGTCCGCGCCCCAGATCTCGACGAAGGCGTCGGGGACCGGGTCGCCGTTGCCGTCGTACACGTAGCCGTGCACGGCGACCGTGTCCGGGTGGCCGACGGGCGCGATGTCACCGCCGCCCTCGAAGGGCAGCGCGTAGCCGTACCAGGGTCCGACCGTGTGCGAAGGCGTCGGCCGCACGGTCTCGGGGTTGTTGATGTCGATCTTTGTCATCGCTGGTCAGCGCCCTTCTTCCATCCAGGTGGCGTTCGGGCCGTCGAGGACGATGTCCCACTGGTAGCCCATCGAGAACTCCGGAACCGACTTCTCGTGCACGTACGTGGCGATCAGGCGCTGCCGCGCCGCGTCGTCGGTCACGGACTGGAGGATCGGGTCGTACGGGAACAGCGGGTCGTTCGGGAAGTACATCTGCGTCACCAGACGCTGGGTGAACGCGGAGCCGAAGACGGAGAAGTGGATGTGCGCGGGGCGCCAGGCGTTGGTGTGCTGCGCCCACGGGTACGGACCCGGCTGGATGGTCGTGAACTTGTACCAGCCGTCGTCGTCGGTGAGCGTGCGGCCGACGCCCGTGAAGTTCGGGTCGAGCGGCGCGTCGTGCACCTCGATCTTGTGCGCGTAGCGTCCGGCGGAGTTGGCCTGCCACAGCTCGATGAGCTGGCCGCGCAGCGGCCGCCCGTCGCGGTCGACGAGCCGGCCCTCGACGGTGATGCGCTCGCCGATGGGCTTGCCCGGGTGCTGGATCGTCAGATCGTTGTCGATCTTCGTGATGTCGCGCTCGCCGAAGGCGGGTGCGGTCAGCTCGATCAGCTCCGGGTCCTTGGCGACGTCGATGTTGATCGGCGGCTGCTTGGGGTGCCGGAACGTGGAGGAGCGGTACGGGGCGTAGTCGCGCCGCGGGTGGTGCTCGACGGGCGCGCCCTCGGCGAGACCCTTGTAGTAGGCCTCGCGCCTGGCGGCGATCTCGGCGTCGATGTCGTGCTGGGTGAGAGCCATGGTGGGCCGGTCCTTCCTAACGTTCCAGGACGAGGGCGAGGCCCTGGCCCACGCCGATGCAGAGCGTGGCGACGCCGACGCCGGAGCCCTTGCGGGCGAGCTGGTGGGCGACGGTGCCGGCGAGCCGGGCGCCGGACGCGCCGAGCGGGTGGCCGAGCGCGATGGCGCCGCCCTGCGGGTTGAGGACCGCCGGGTCGAACTCGGGCCATTCGGCGACGCAGCCGAGGACCTGCGCGGCGAACGCCTCGTTCAGCTCCAGGGTCGACAGGTCGTCGAACCCCTTGCCCGCCTTGGCGAGCGCCCGGTTCGTCGCCTCGACGGGGGCGAGCCCGAAGTAGTGCGGGTCGATCGCGGAGACCCCGGTCGCGGAGATCCGGGCGAGCGGCTCGCGCCCGGTGGCCTTCAGGCCCTCCTCGTCGACGAGAAGCAGCGCGGCGGCGCCGTCGTTGAGCGGCGAGGCGTTGCCGGCCGTGACCGTGCCGCCGTCCTTGCGGAAGGACGGCTTGAGCTTGGCCATCGCCTCGAGAGTGGTGGTCGCGCGCACGGACTCGTCCGCGGAGACGACGGCCGGGTCGCCCTTGCGCTGCGGGATCGTGACCGGTGCGAGTTCGGCGTCGAAGAGGCCGTTCTTCTGCGCGGCGGCGGCCTTCTGGTGGCTGGCGAGCGCGAACTCGTCCTGCTGCTCGCGCGTGATGCCGTGCTTGTCGGCGATCAGCTCGGCCGACTCGCCGAGCGACACCGTCCACTGCGGCTCCATCTTCGGGTTGACCATGCGCCAGCCCAGAGTGGTGGAGTACATCGTGGTGTTGGTGGCCGGGAACGGCTTGTCGTTCTTCGGCAGTACGTAGGGGGCGCGGGTCATCGACTCGACGCCACCGGCCACGGCGATGGACGCGTCGCCGACGGCGATGGCGCGGGCCGCCTGGATCACGGCCTCCAGACCGGAGGCGCACAGGCGGTTCACGGTGACACCCGGCACGGAGGTCGGCAGCCCGGCGAGCAGGCCCGCCATGCGGGCGACGTTGCGGTTCTCCTCGCCCGCGCCGTTCGCGTTGCCGAAGTACACGTCCTCGATGCGGGACGGGTCCAACTGGGGTGTACGGGCGACCAGTTCACGGATCGCGTGCGCTGCGAGGTCGTCCGGGCGGACGGCCGCGAGGGCGCCGTTGTAGCGGCCGATGGGGCTGCGGACGGCGTCGACGATGTAGACGTCCTTGACGGTGCGGCTCACTTGGCTGCCTCCGGGATGCGTACCTTGGCGGCGGTCTTCTCGACGATCTCCTCGGCGGTGACGCCGGGCGCGAGCTCGACGAGCTCCAGGCCGTCCTCGGTCACGTCGAGCACGGCGAGGTCGGTGATGATCCGGTCGACGCAGCCCTTGCCGGTCAGCGGAAGGGAGCACTCCTCGACGATCTTCGGGGAGCCGTCCTTCGCGGTGTGCGTCATGGTGACCAGGACGGTGCGGGCGCCGTGCACGAGGTCCATGGCGCCGCCGATGCCGGTGATCATCTTGCCGGGCACGGCCCAGTTGGCGAGGTCGCCGGTCGCGGACACCTGCATGGCGCCGAGGACGGCGACGTCGATGTGTCCGCCGCGGATCATCCCGAAGGAGAGCGCGGAGTCGAAGAACGAGGCGCCGGGCAGGACGGTGACCGTCTCCTTGCCCGCGTTGATCAGGTCGGGGTCGACGGCGTCGTCGGTGGGGTACGGGCCGGTGCCCAGGATGCCGTTCTCGGACTCCAGGATCACCTCCACGTCGCCGCCGAGGTAGTTGGGGATCAGCGTCGGCAGGCCGATGCCGAGGTTCACGTACTGACCGTCGCGCAGCTCGCGGGCGGCGCGGGCGGCCATTTCCTCACGGGTCCAGGACATGGTTACTCACTCACCGTCCGCTTCTCGATTCCCTTGTCGGCGGTCTGCTCGGGGGTGAGCGCGATGACGCGCTGCACGAAGATGCCCGGCAGGTGCACGGCGTCGGGCTCGATCTCGCCCGGCTCCACCAGCTCCTCGACCTCGGCGATGGTGATCCGTCCGGCCTGCGCCGCAAGGGGGTTGAAGTTCCGCGTGGACTTGTTGAAGACCAGGTTGCCGTGCCGGTCGCCCTTGGCGGCGCGGACGAGCGCGAAGTCGGTGCGGATGCCGCGCTCCAGGACGTACTCGACGCCGTCGAACTCGCGGACCTCCTTGGGCGGTGAGGCCTTCGCGACCCCGCCGCTGCCGTCGTAGCGCCAGGGGAGTCCGCCGTCGGCGACCTGGGTGCCGACGCCGGCCGGGGTGTAGAAGGCGGGGATGCCGGCGCCGCCCGAGCGCAGCCGCTCGGCGAGCGTGCCCTGCGGGATCATCTCGACCTCGATCTCGCCGGCCAGGTACTGCCGGGCGAACTCCTTGTTCGCGCCGATGTACGAGCCCGTGACGCGGGCGATCCGCCCCGCGGTGAGCAGGACGGCGAGGCCGGAGTCCATGGCGCCGCAGTTGTTCGACACCACCGACAGGTTCCCGGTGCCCTGCTCGTACAGCGCCTTGATCAACACGTTCGGTACGCCGCTCAAGCCGAACCCGCCGACCGCGAGCGACGCACCGTCGCCCACGTCGGCGACGGCCTGTGCGGCTGTGGCGACAACCTTGTCCATCCCTGCCAGCCCTCATCTCCGCGAAGTGCTCAGCGCACTGAGTATTTTTTGGGGTGCCGCTCACGTTGCCACTGGGTGTGTGAACCGTCAATAGTTCCCAGGAAAATGCGGGGGTGGACTCGACAAGCGGACCTGGGTTGCCGGATCCTTGCTCAGTGCACGGCCGTGTTCAGCGGCGCAACGACTGCAGACGGAGGACCGCCATGGCCGCGGTGGATCTGACCACCCATCCCGGGCACCTCGCCCGGCGGCTCCAGCAGGCGCATTATCTGCTGTGGAACACGATGGTCTCCGAGGAGATCACGTCGCCGCAGTTCGCGGTCCTCAACGCGCTGGTGGCGGAGCCGGGGCTCGATCAGCGGACGGTGGGGGAGCGGGTCGGGCTCGACCGCTCGACGATCGCCGAGGTGATCACCCGGCTCACGCGGCGTGAGCTGGTCGACAAGGTCCGGGACCCGCAGGACGGGCGCCGCTGGTTGCTCCGCCTCACGCCCGGGGGGCTGCGCACGCACAAGAAGCTGGCGGTGCGGACGGCGCGGATGAACCAGATCTTCCTGGCGCCGCTGAATGCGGATGAGCGGGGGGTGTTCTTCGACCTGATCCAGCGGGTGTGCGCCGAGGCGGAGGGCCTTCGGCATCCGGGTGGGGTGGTTGCGGTGGAGGCGTAGGTCCGTCCGCCGTTTCCGCCCAGCCGGCGTTGACGCCACGGGGCTCCGCCCCGGACCCCGCGCCTCAATCGCCGGCGGGGCTTGATTGGTCCATCGCCGCCGACGGGTGAGGCGTGATGGATCAAGCGCGGCGGCGGGGAGTGGGTATTTCAAGCCCCTGCGGCGATTGAGCAGCGGGGGCCGGGGCGGAGCCCCGAGGCGTCGAGCACGGGTGGGCTCTAGCGTTCGGTCAGGAGGACCCACACGGGGCCCGGGGCCAGCGGCACGCTGAAGGTCGTGCCGGACGTGGGGGCCGGGCGGCGCCACGTCGCATCGTGGGCCCGGCCACCCCGGAGGACCACCGCCTCGCCGTCGCCGACCGTGCGCGACAGCGGCGACACGTTGCCCGAACGATCGTGGAAGCGGGACGGCTGGACGTCGACGTACTGGACGACGACCGTCGGCACGGCGAGGCGTTCGCCGGAGGCGGTCGTCGCGGCGCGCCCGTCCATGGCGACGAGCCAACGGCCGTCCGTGGCCGACCAGTTGAACGTGAAGCGCGCCGCAGGAAAGCGCACCGTGTGCTCCGTCGTGGCCCGTCCACCCTTGGGCGCGCGCTCGGCGAACTCAAACCCGGCCGCCTCACCCGCTCGTACCCCCGCCGCGGGATCGCCCAGCTTCGCGGGTCGCAGATACAGGTTGTGCGGCGCCGGCTTGTCCGAGCCGCGGAAGTACGCCGCGCCGCCCTTGCCCGGCGGCACCGCCCGCAGCGGCGCCGCGTCGATGGCGGGCCGCAGCGCACTCTGCGCCCCCGAGTACGCGAGCGTCGGGCGGTCGAACTGGCGGAGCAGTTCGAGGTCGGTCTCGCGGGCGCTGCGCACCGGTCCGACCACCGCGGGCAGCCGCGAGCCGAACACCGCCATCAGCCGGCTCAGCCCGGCCTCGACCTGCTCCACGTACACGAGGTCGGCCTCGTCGAGCCCCGTCTGGGGCCGCGCCGCCCCCACGTTGTCGATCTTCACGGCGAGCAGCGGGGCGCGCCCCGCCGCCGAACTCCCACCCCCGGGCAGCCTGCTCGCCGTGCACGCCGAGGCGAACACCCCGAGAGCCCCGACCACGACCGTGCGCCTGCGCATATCGTCCACGCACCTTGGATACCCACGGGCGCACGGCGTTCACTCCGCGCTCAGCGCAGCACGTCCGCCAGGTCGAACGTCACCGGTTCCTCCAGCTGCGCGTACGTACAGCTGTCCGGTGTCCGGTCGGGGCGCCAGCGGCGGAATCGGGCCGTGTGCCGGAAGCGGGCGCCGTTCTCCATGTGCTCGTAGGCCACCTCGGCCACCAGCTCGGGGCGCAGCGGGATCCAGGAGAGGTCCTTCTTTCCGGTCCAGCGGCTGGTCGCGCCCGGCATCCGCCGGCTCTCGTGCGCCGCCTCGTCGGTCCAGGCCGCCCAGGGGTGGCCCTCGGCGGGCAGCTCCATGCGCAGCGGTTCCAGCTCGGCCACCAGCTCCGTGCGGCGCTTCATCGTGAAGGCCGCGCAGACCCCGACGTGCTGCAGAGCGCCCTCGTCGTCGTACAGGCCGAGCAGGAGGGAGCCGACGACCGGGCCGCTCTTGTGGAAGCGGTAGCCGGCGACCACGCAGTCCGCCGTCCGCTCGTGCTTGATCTTGAGCATGACGCGCTCGTCCTGCCGGTAGCGCAGCGTGAGCGGCTTGGCGACTACGCCGTCCAGGCCGGCGCCCTCGTACTGCTCGAACCACTGCTGCGCCAGCTCGGCGTCGGTCGTGGCGGGCGCCAGGTGGAGCGGGGCCCTCGCGCCCCCGAGGGCCTGTTCCAGGAGCGGTCTGCGGTCGGACAGCGGCAGCTCGACCGTGGACTCGGAGCCGAGCGCCAGGACGTCGAAGGCGACGAAGGAGGCGGGCGTGCGCTCGGCAAGGGTGTTCACGCGGGAGGCCGCGGGGTGGATCCGCTCGGTGAGCGCGTCGAAGTCGAGCCGCCCGTCGCGGGCGATCACGATCTCCCCGTCGAGCACGCAGCGCTCCGGGAGCCGCTCGGCGAGCGCCGCGACCAGCTCCGGAAAGTACCTGGTCAGCGACTTGGTGGTGCGGCTCGTGAGCTCGATCTCCGGGCCGTCGCGGAACACGATCGCCCGGAAGCCGTCCCACTTCGCCTCGTAGTGCATCCCGGCGGGGATCTTGGCGGCGGACTTGGCGAGCATCGGCTTCACCGGCGGCATCACGGGGAGATCCATGGTCCGATTCTGGCCTCTACGGTGCCGAATCGCCCGGTATGCGGTTTACGTCCTTTCGGCCTAGCGTGAGCGCATGGGCGGCAAGGGTGCGGCAGTGGAACTGGAAGCGGGCGGTCGGACGGTGCGTCTGTCCAGCCCCGACAAGGTGTTCTTCCCCGACGGCGGGACGGTGACGTACACCAAGCTCGACCTCGCGAACTACTTCCTCGCGGTCGGCGACGGCATCGTGCGCGCCCTGCGCGACCGGCCCACCACCCTGGAGCGCTACCCCGAGGGTGTGACCGGCGAGTCCTTCTACCAGAAGCGCGCGCCGAAGAACCTGCCCGACTGGATCCCCACGGCCACGATCACCTTCCCCTCGGGCCGGACGGCCGACGAGATGTGCCCCACCGAGGTCGCCGCGGTGATCTGGGCCGCCCAGTACGGCACCCTCACCTTCCACCCCTGGCCGGTGCGCCGCGACGACCCCGACCACCCCGACGAGCTGCGCATCGACCTCGACCCGCAGCCCGGCACCGACTACGCCGACGCGGTGCACGCCGCGCGCGAACTGCGCGCCGTGCTGCACGACTTCGGCGGTCTGGTCGGCTGGCCGAAGACCTCCGGCGGACGCGGACTGCACGTGTTCGTGCCCATCGAGCCGCGCTGGACGTTCACCGAGGTGCGCCGCGCCGCCATCGCCTGCGGCCGCGAACTGGAGCGCCGCATGCCGGAGTTCGTGACGACGGCCTGGTGGAAGGAGGAGCGGGGCGAGCGCATCTTCGTCGACTTCAACCAGACGGCCCGCGACCGCACCATCGCCTCCGCGTACTCGGTGCGCGCCCGCCCGCACGCGCCCGTGTCCGCCCCGCTCGCCTGGGACGAGGTGGGCGACGCGCTGCCGCGTGACTTCGACATCGTCACCATGCCGAAGCGGTACGCCGAACTCGGCGACGTGCACGCCGACATGGACAAGGAGCGGTTCTCCCTGGACGCCCTCCTGGAGCAGGCCGACCGCGACGAGAAGGACCGCGGCCTCGGCGACATGCCGTACCCGCCCGAGTACCCGAAGATGCCGGGCGAGCCCAAGCGGGTGCAGCCGAGCCGGGCCCGACACGAGGACGGACCCGGCTCGACTCACTGACACACAGGCAGACTTGCAGCTCCTTCAGGGAGACCTACAGCTCCTTCACACGGATGTCCCGGTACGAGATGACGTCCGTGGTGCTGTGCACCTGGAGCCCGATGTACCCCTCGGAGTAACGCCGGCCGTCCGTGCCCGGGTCGTCGCCCCGCGAGGGCTCGAAGACCTGGCCACCGGTGTTGTCGAACTCGTTGATCAGCACACCGTTGCGGTAGACCGAGAAGTGCTGGTCCACCACCTTGATCTCGTAGTCGTTCCACGTGCCCTTCTGGGTGACGCCCGCGCCCGCGAGCCCGACCCGGTCGAAGCCGTAGACCGAACCGGTCTTGTACATGTCCCCATCGGGCTTGTCGAGCACCTGGATCTCGTGCCCGTACTTGATGGCGACCCACTCCGGGTTCCGCTCCTCGGGGTTGTCGTGCACCCACGGGAACCGCACGAACACACCGCCGTTGGCGTTGCCCGTGCCCGGCGCGTCGTCACGCCACTGCAGCTTCAGCGAGTAGTCGCCGTACTTGCGCTGCGGGAACCACAGCATGCCCATGCCGTCCACGGACGTGCTGCTGGTGATCGAACCGTCGGCGTTCAGCCCGAACTTGCCGCCGCCGACCTGCTCCCACTTGGCGAACTGCTCCGGCGAGCCGTCCATGATCTGCTTGTAGCCGTCCGTCTGGCCCGGCGTGCCGATCGGGGACTGCCGCGCCGCCTTGTTGATCTTGTTGTACTCGCGCTGGTCGACGACGCCTTCCTTGAGGAGCTTGTCGGTGACCGTCTTCACGTGCTTGACGAACAGCGCGTGCGACGTCCACTCCTTCTCGTCCTCGATCAACTCGCCGATGCGGCAACGGTTGTTGGTGACCCGGTTCGGGATGCCGGTGTCCGTCGTACCGACGAAGACCGTGGAACGCTCGTCCAGCTCCGGGCAGTTGGGCGCCGGAACGCCGCCGCCGGAGGCCACCGCGAACACGAAGGTCTGCGCCGCGGCGGTATTGCCCGCCTTGTCGCTCGCCCGGTACGCCACGGAGTGGGCGCCGACCCGGTCCACCACCACGGGAGCGGTGTACGCGAGATAGGGGCCGCCGTCGAGCGAGTACTCGACCTTGTCGACGCCCGACATGTCGTCGGTCGCCGTCACCGTCAGCTTCGCGTTGTTGATGTACGCGCCGTCGGAGTTCTTGTCCCCGCCGACCGCCAGCGACACCGTCGGAGGCGTCGTGTCCTGGACGGGCGGCGCCACGACCTTGAAGTCTACGGACTTCTCGGCGGCTGCGTTGCCCGCCTTGTCCGCGGCCCGGTAGCGCACCGTGTAGGTGCCCGGGTCGTGGAACATCACCGGGGCGGTGTACGGCTGCCAGGCGCCGTCGGCGCCGACCGCGTACTCGATGGTGTTGACCCCGGAGCCGGTGTCCGAAGCGGAGACCGTCACCGTGGCCATGCCGATGTACGCACCGGCGTCGTCCTTGTCACCGGTCACCGTCGCCGAGGTCTCCGGCGGCGTCTTGTCGTCCGTCGGCGGTGCGACCACCGTGAAGGCAAGGGACTTCTCGGCGGCGGCGTTGCCCGCCTTGTCGGTCGCCTTGTACTTCACGGTGTGCGCGCCGACCTGGTCGACGACCACCGGCGCCGTGTACGGCGTGTACGCGCCGCCGTCGAGCGCGTACTCGATCTTGTCGATGCCCGAACCCGCGTCGGTCGCGGTGACCGAGACGGACGCGGACCCGACGAACGCGCCGTCGGCGTTGGTCTGACCCTCGGCCTTCGCCGAGGTCTCCGGCGCGGTCGTGTCGTCACCGCCGCCACCGTCCGTCACCACCAGGATCCCCGTCATGCTGGTGTGTCCGGGGATTGTGCAGTGATAGCGGTACTTGCCGGGGGAGAGGGTGACCTCGGCCGTGTGCTTGCCGCCCTGGTCGTCGTTCGGGTTGGCCAGGATGTTCAGCGGTACGTCGTTGTTGTACTCGGGGTCCGACACGTCGAACGTCAACGTGTGCGGCATCCCTGTGGTGTTGCCGGTCGCCGTGCTGTTCTCGAAGACGATGGTCGCCTTGCCTGCGACCGCCGTCTGAGGCGCCGACGTGTACTTCGTGATGTCGTCGCCGGCCGTCCAGGTCAGCGTCTGCTCGGCCGCGGCCGGCTCCGCCTGGCTGTACGCCGTCGTGGTGCCGCTGAGCCCGAGGCACATCAGCAGGACGGCGAGCAGCGCCGTCCACAGTCTTCGGTTGCGCTGGGTCACCTTCATCACTGCGCCTTCCTGGCCAGCTGATCGGCCGCCGGGGTCGCCCCGCCGCCGGTGTACGTGACCTTCCACAGCGCCGACTTGGAGTCGGAGGTGAAGAAGCCGCGCCCGTAGTCGAGGACGTACAGCGCACCGTCGGGACCGAACTTCCAGTCCATGAGGTTCTTGATGCCGTCGTTGCCGATCGGAACGATCTTCTTCAGCGACTCCGAGTGGACCGGGAGCGATCCGTCGCCGTGCGTCTTCGGGTCGGTGAGAACCGCGTTGCGCGGCTGGCCGTCGTCGTAGAAGTCACCGACGAACCACTTGCCGTCCCAGTAGCTCGGCCACTTGTCCGCGTTCGGGATCGACGCGTCGTAGCGGTAGACGGGCCCGTCCATCGCGGCCTGGCCGCCGCCCTTGAGCCACGGCAGCAGGTACGTGGCCTCCTCCTTCTTGTACGAGGGCACGCCATTGGCGTCGCGCGGATAGTCCGGGGCGCCGCCCTGCGGCGAGTACCAGATGTTGTTGCCGGTGACCGGCGGCAGGTTGACGAGGCCGTCGTTGTTCGGCGACTCGTTCTTCGGGTGGTCGCAGTCGTACCAGCCCAGCGGTTTCGTCGGGTCCGGCAGATTGCGGTCGCGGTAGGGCTGCTTGTTGCCCATGCAGTACGGCCAACCGCGGTTGCTCGCCTTGGTGATGACGGCGAACTGGTCGTACTTGGCCGGGCCCCAGGTCGTCGACGGCTCACCGGCGTCCGGGCCGACCCACCCCGCGTACAAGGTGTCGGTCTTCTTGTCGACGGAGATGCGCGCCGGGTTCCTGACACCCATCACATAGATCTCGCCGCGCGTCTTGCCGCCGCCCTCGGCCGTCTCCTTGCCGGTGAAGAGATTGCCCTCCGGCAGGGTGTACGTGCCGTCGGCCTCCGGGTGGATGCGCAGGATCTTGCCGTTGAGGTTGTTGGTGTTGCCGGCGGTGCGGCGCGCGTCGGCGAACGAGACGCCCTTGTAGTTCGGCTGCGGGTTGTTGCCCGAGTAGCCGTCGCTGAAGCCGGACGAGTTGTTGTCACCGGTCGCGATGTACAGGTTGCCCTTGGAGTCCCAGGCCATCCCGCCGCCGGCGTGGCAGCAACTGTGCACCTGTACCGGCCACTTGAGCAGCACCTTCTCGCTGCTCAGGTCCAGCTTGTTCGTGGCCAGGTCGAGCGTGAAGCGGGAGACCCGCCGCTCGGCCATCTGCTTGTCGCGGTCGAGGCCCGAGTGCGGCGTGTAGTGCAGATACACATACCCGTTCTGCTCGAACCCCGGGTCCAGCTCGATGCCGAGCAGCCCCTCCTCGACCTTGACCAGCTCGTCCCCGCCGCCCTTGTTGCCGAAGATGCTCAACTCCCCTGCGAGAGTGACCTTCTTGGTCTTCGGGTCGTAGACGTGGATCTGGCCCTTGCCCTTGCCGACGTTCGGGTCGTTCCAGTCGGTCACCACCGGCTGGGAGGCGTCCGCGCCGCCGCGCCCGATGTAGAGCACGCGCCCGTCGGGGGCGGTGACGAGCCCGTGCGGCTCGCCGATCTGGTCGTTCTGGCCCGGCTGATTGGCCTGGGTCAGCCGCTCCGCCTTGTAGTTGGCGTTGATCGCGGCCTTGCAGTCGGCGCGCACGATGCGTGTCGTCCACAGCAGCGCCCCGCGCAGATGGTCGCGGAAGTCCACCTCGTCGTACGAGGAGACGGTGCCGCCCATCCCGGTGTAGAAGGACCGGCCGCCGTCGTAGTCACGACACCAACTCACCGGGTGGTCACCGCTGTTGGCGCCACCGCCCGGCTTGTACGTGGTCTCGTTGACCCGCGCGAGCGTGTGCACGTCGCCGGACGGGTTGGCCGCCCAGTTCAGCCACTGGTCGGCCCGCTTCCACCGCACGGGCAGATCCTTCGTCGCCGGGTTCTGCCGGTCGCCGACCTCAACCGTCGCGCGCTGTACGGTTGTTGGCGACGATGCGGCGGGCCGGGCCCCGATCAGACCGGTGAACCAGTCCGAGTACGGCTCGGCGCGGGCCGCGTCATGGATGCCGACGAAGCCGCCGCCCGCCTCCATGTACGCCTCGAGGCCGGCCTCCTGGTCGGGGTCGAGGACGTCGCCCCCGCCGGTCAGGAAGGCGACCGAATTGAACCTGCCCAACTTGGTGGCGTTCGTGAACACGGAGGCGTCGTCGGTCGCCGTGATCGTGAACTGCTGGGCCTCGGGCCCGGACCGGCCGATCTTCTCGATCGCCTCGATGGCCGCGTCGACCGTGGGCGACTCGTCGCCGGCGGCCGCGGACCCGTAGAACACCAGGACCCGGACGTTCGCGCCGCCGGGCGGCGACTTGACGGACATCGTTGTCGGCGATGGTTCCGGTGCCGGGTGCGCGCTGGCGGTCGGCCCGCTCAGCAGCCCGGCGGCCACGGTCACCGCGGCGACCCCGACCGCCCAGACGCGTGCACGTCTGCTTCGGCTCGCTCTGAACTCTCGTACGGGTAACGGCATTTGATGCGTCGAACGACGCATGTGTTCACCCACCCCTCGTCGGACACAGCAACGGCGCGGTGGAAGCTAGACCTCTTTTCGTGGCCCGCCAAGAGGTATGGCCGGTATGACGCAAACTTTGTCCTGAGTGTGGATAAACGAAGATCATGTGGTTACGGTGCCCTGCGCGACGTGAAAGTCCGTACGAGGGTGGGGAGTTGGCCGTGACCGAGCACGACAGACCTCGCGACGATTCGACACGGGCGAGTGAACAGGAAAGGCGCGCGCTGAGCCGACGCATGATGATTGGTGGCGCCGTGGCCGCCACGGCCGGTGTGACATCGTTGTCCATCGGGGCGTCGGCGGGACCGGCGGCCGGGGCGGACACTCCGCCGCGCACCGCGCCCGCGGGCGGCGAGACCAAACGACTCACCATGTACGCGGAGAAGCTCGCGGACGGCCAACTCGGCTACGGCTTCGAGAAGGGCAAGGCGTCCATCCCCGGCCCGTTGATCGAGCTCAACGAGGGCGACACGCTGCACATCGAGTTCCACAACCTCACGGATGCCGACGCGAGCCTGCACGTACACGGCATGGACTACGAGATCTCCAGCGACGGTACGCGGATGAACCGCAGCCACGTCGAGCCCGGCGGCACCCGCACCTACACCTGGCGCACGCATGCGCCCGGCCGCCGCAAGGACGGCACGTGGCGGGCCGGGACCGCGGGCTACTGGCACTACCACGACCACGTCGTCGGCACGGACCATGGCACGGGCGGGATCAGGAAGGGCCTGTACGGCCCGGTGATCGTGCGCCGCAAGGGCGACATCCTGCCCGACCCCGGCAAGACGTTCACGATCGTCTTCAACGACATGACGATCAACAACAAGGCGGCCCACGAGGCCCCCAACTTCGAGGCCACGGTGGGCGATCGCGTCGAGATCGTGATGATCACGCACGGCGAGTACTACCACACGTTCCACATGCACGGTCACCGCTGGGCGGACAATCGCACGGGCATGCTCACCGGCCCCGACGACCCGACCCAGGTCCTCGACAACAAGATCTGCGGCCCGGCCGACTCGTTCGGGTTCCAGATCGTCGCGGGGGAGGGGGTCGGGGCCGGGGCGTGGATGTACCACTGCCACGTCCAGAGCCACTCGGACATGGGGATGGCCGGCCTGTTCCTGGTGAAGAAGGCGGACGGAACGATCCCGCCGTACGACGCGCCGCACCACGCGTAGGGCCCTTCTGACGGATCAGGCCGCCCGCGACGAGGAGGACGACGGCGGTCGAACCGCCCTACAGCGCCGTCGACCGGTGCGTCACCCGGCCGCCGAGCACCGTCAACGTCACGGGTACGTCGGGGAGTTCGGTCGCCGGCGCGGCGACCGGATCCACCGCGAACGCCGTGAGGTCGGCCCGGAAACCGACCGCGATCCGCCCCGCGCTCCGCTCCTCACCGGCGGCGTGGGCGGCGTTCACGGTCATCGCCCGAAGCGCCTCCACGCCGGTCAGGGCCTGCTCGGGCCCGTGCGGCGGCAGCGCGAGATCCCGGCTCGGCCGACGGTGCCGCGCCCCGGCCATGACACCGAGCGGCGGGTACGGCGCGATCGGCCAGTCCGAACCGAGCACCACCGTCGCCCCCGCGTCCCACAGGTCACGGCAGCGCCAGGCCCGCCTCGCCCGCTCCTCGCCGAGCCGTCGCGACCAGTTGTCGGTGTGGTCGGCCCGCGTGAAGTCGCAGCAGTGCGTGGGCTGCATCGACGCGATCACCCCCAGCTCGGCGAACCGCCGCACCGTGTCGTCCGGCACCGTCTCGATGTGCTCGACGCGATGCCGTACGTCGCCGGGGGCCCCGGCCCGCGCCTTCGCCACGGAGTCGAGCGCGTGCCGCACCGCCGCGTCCCCGATGGCGTGCGTCGCGGTGGGCACACCCGCGCCGTGCAGGGCGGCGATGACCTCCGTGTACGCGGCCGGGTCCGGCCAGAACGCGTGCGTCGACTCGCCGTGGCAGTCGGGCCGCTCCAGCCACGCGGTGCCGTTGTCGATGGTGCCGTCCATGAACAGCTTCACGCCGTCGACGGACCACAACTCGCCACCCCGTTCCTGTAGTTGGACGAGCTCGCGCACGGCATCGGCGTCCGCGCCCGGCTGACACCAGGGCGCGACCCGCAGCCGCACGGCGAGTTCCCCGGCCGCGTCCAACTCCTCGTACAGCTCAAGGCTGTCCCCATTGGCGTCCATGGCGTGCCCGCCGGTGAGTCCGCTCGCGGCCATCTCCCGCATCGTCCGCGCGAGCCGCTCGCGGCGCTCGGCGCGGGTGGGCTGCGGCGCGGCCCGCTCGACGAGTTCGCAGGCGGCGTCCTCCAGGAGCAGCCCGGTGGGCCGCCCGTCGGCGTCGCAGACGATCTCGGCTGCCTGGTCGAAGGTGCGCGGCCCGTCGACACCGGCGAGTTCGAGGGCGCGGGGGCTCGCCAACATCGAGTGCGCGTCGAAGAGTTGGAGCAGCGCGGGAATCCCGTCGAGCACGGGCTCCAGCGCGGCCGCCTCGACGGCGCGCTCCCCGAACACGTTCGGATCGAGCCCCCAGGCGTGCAGCCAGGCGCCGTCGGCGAGCGCCTCCCGCGCCCGCCCGAGCTCGGCCCGTACGTCGTCGAGGCTCTCGCAGCGCGACAGATCGACCCCGGCGGTGAGCTCGGCACCCGACACGGGATGCATGTGCCCATCGACGAGCCCGGGCGTGACGACGGCCCCCTTGAGATCGACGACGACGGTGCCGGGCCCGGCGAGCGCCCGAACCTCCCGGTCGTCACCGAGCGCGCTGATAACGCCACCGGTGGCGGCGAGCGCGGTATGCGGGCCGGCTCCGCCGCCGACCGGGTCCAGGAACCGGGCGTCGAGAAGGATCAGCTCGGGGTGGTGCATGGTGCGGTTCTCCTAAAGGTTCAACAAGGTTCAGCCGTGCGGACAATCAAGCCCTGCGGGCGAGCCACGGCGCGGACAATCAGGTTCCGTCGGCGCGAGGTGCGCCTGATCAAGCCCTGCGGGCGACGCACGGCGCGGCAGATCAAGCCCCGCCGGCGATTGAGGCGCGGGGCCCGGGGCGGAGCCCCGCGACCGCCACCCCGTCGCGGCTCAAGAATCCAACGTCCCCTCCGCAAGCCCCAGTTGACCCTCGGCGACCCGAAACGCCATCCGCGCAACCCCGACCGGCAATGCCCCCACGTCGGCGCCCGCATTCGCCCCCAGCCCATCCAGCACGACGAGAATCTGCATCGCCACGACCTCCGGATCCCCCGCCCGGAACTCCCCCCGCTCGACGCCCTCCGTGAGGAGCTGCGTGAGGCGCCCCCGCCAGTCCGCCTCCTGCGCCTCGACCCGCTCCCGCAGCGAGACCCGATACCGGCTCAGATGCCGCGCGTTGATCCACAACCGGCTGATGTCGTCCCACGCGGGACCGGACGTCCGCGCGAGGAACCCGGCGAGCCGCTCCGTGGCGGACGCGTCCGCACCGCCCTCGGGGAGCAGCGCCTCCAGCTCCCCGCTGGCCGCGCTCCCGAACGCCTCCGCCACCAGCTCCTCCGCCGAGGGGAAGTAGTGGCTCACGAGCCCCGGACGGACCTCCAGATCCTCACCGATGCGCCGCAGCGTAATGCACTCCAGACCTTCGGAAAGCGCAATCTCGGCGGCCTTCGCAACGATTTCCGCACGTCTGGCGGCCGGAGATTTTCGGATTCGCTTGCGCTCAACGCTTGACGACATGCCTGTCACGTTATTGAGTGTGCGACCAATAAGCAAGCAGGTGGGACGAGACCAGCACCCCGGAGGGCCCCATGGCGTCCACGCTTCCCGACCCGTGTCCAGACACGGGCGGCACGGCAGCAGGCACCGCACACACGCTGCCCGTCGACGGGCAGGCGGCGGCCTCCCGGATCGAGGCCCACGGCATCGACCACATCCCCGACTCCGAACGCCGTGGCAGGGCCCGCGAGTTGTTCAACGTCTGGGCCGCGGGCGGCATCAACTATCTGGCCCTGGTGGTGGGCGGTGCCCTGATCCTGATGGGCCTGAACCTGTGGCAGGCCCTCGCCGTGCTGGTCGTCGGCAACCTGTTCTGGATCCTCACCGGCTGGCTCTCCGTCTCCGGGCCGGCGGCCGGCGCCCCCAGCGAGGTCATCACCCGCGCCCTCTACGGCGTCATCGGCAACCGCGTGAACAACGCGGTCGTCGGCTGGGTGATCTCCGTCTGCTACTTCGCGCTGAACCTGTCGGCCGCGGCCGTCGCCGCGTTCTCCCTGGTCGCGAAGGTCGGCTTCCCGGTGAACACGGGCGTGAAGGTCGCCGTCATCGTGGTCATCGCGGCGCTCACGCTGACCATCAGCGTCTACGGCCACGCCCTGATCATGAAGCTGTACCTGCCGATCACCCTCGTCCTCGCCGCGGCCTTCGTCGTCGTGGCCGTCGTGGTCGTCCGGCACGCCGACTTCGGCTACGTACCCGAGCACCACCTCACCGGGATCGACCTGTGGGCGACGGTGCTCGCCGGTGTCACCCTCATCGCCTCGGGCCCGCTCTCGTACACCACCAGCGCGGACTTCTCCCGTTATCTGCCCCGGACGACGCCGAAGCGGGCCATCGTCGGCTGGACCGCGCTCGGCGGCTTCCTGCCGGGCGTGGGGGTCTCGGCCCTGGGTGTCCTCGCCGCCACGACCGTCGACATGACCGACCCGCAGGCGGCCCTGGAGAAGATCCTGCCGGGCTGGTTCACGCCCGTCTTTCTGCTCGCCCTCGTCCTCGGCACCATCGCCATCAACGCCCTGACCGCGTACAGTGCGGGCCTCGCCCTGCAGGCCGTCGGGCTGCGCATCCGCCGCTCCGTCAGCGTCCTGTTCGACGGCACGGCCGCCGTCGCGCTGACCCTGTACGGGCTGCTGGTCTCGAACTTCCTCGACACCGTCAGCAACGTCATGCAGCTGACCGTCGTCCTGCTCGGCCCGAGCATGGCGATCTACGCGACCGACATCGTGCTGCGCCGCAACCGCTACGACGGTCCTGCCCTCGCCGACGAGTCGCCCGGCAGCCCCTTCTGGTACCGCGGGGGCGTCAACTGGGCCGGCGCGCTGGCCCTGTTGGCCGGCGCCGCGATGTCCGCGCTCTGCGTGAACACCCTCTACTTCACCGGCCCGATCACCGCCGCCCTCGGCGACGTGGACCTCGCGCTGCCGGTCGGCATGGTGGTGGCCTGCCTCTGCTACGCGCTGACGACGGGCCGCTCGCCCGCACTGCGGAACGTGACCGCCTCGTGACGCGATCCTCGCTCATCCCGCACAACCCGCTCTGGACAGCGCTTACCGGGGAGTAGAGCATCGGTGCCACCTGCACATGGCACTGATCGTCGAGGGAGCCGCGTTGAGCAAGGACCGTACGTACGACTACGTCATCGTCGGGGCCGGCTCCGCCGGCTGCGTGCTCGCCGGGCGGCTCTCCGAGGACCCCTCCGTCAAGGTCGCCCTCGTCGAGTCCGGGCCGCGCGACCGCAAGACGGAGATCAGGATCCCGGCCGCGTTCCCCAAGCTGTTCAAGACGCTGTACGACTGGGACTACTCGACGACCAGTCAGTCCGCGCTTGCGGACCGCGAGTTGTACTGGCCGCGCGGACACACGCTGGGCGGCTCCTCCGCCATCAACGCCATGATGTGGGTGCGCGGCCACCGCGCCGACTACGACGCCTGGGGCGAGGCCGCCGGATCCCCCTGGTCGTACGACGAGTTCGTGCGCTACTTCCAGCGCGCGGAGCGGTGGCAGGGGATGGCGCGCGAGGACTCCGTCTACGGGACGCTCGGCCCGCTGCACATCTCGCCGCCGCGCCACCCGAACCCGACCACGGCCGCGTTCCTCGACGCCTGCCGCGCCCAAGGCCTGCGCGAACTGGACGAGTTGAACCAGGCCGACCACTCCGGCTTCGCCCTCACGCCCCTCAACCAGTACCGCGGCCGCCGCTGGAGCGCCGCCGACGGCTACCTCAAGCCCGCCGCCCGCCGCCCCAACCTCGACATCTACACCGGCGCCCGCGTCACCCGCATCGACTTCGACGGCAACCGCGCCGCCGGCGTCGTCGCCTCCGGGATACCCGCGGGCACCCTGCGCGCCACCCGCGAGGTCATCCTCTCCGCGGGCGCCATCAACTCGCCGCAACTGCTGCAGCGGGCGGGCATCGGCGACCCGGAGACCCTCGCGGAGGCGGGCATCGACACCTTCGTCGAATCGCCCGACGTCGGCCGTCACCTCCAGGACCACCTGATGTACGCGCTGAACGTCCGCGCCGCGAAGCCGATCTCGCTCACCGGCGCCGACTCGCCCGCCAACATCGCCCGGTTCCTGCTCGGCGGGCGCGGACCGCTCACGTCGAACGTCGGCGAGGCCGTCGCCTTCCTGTCCACCAAGCCCGAACTGACGGCACCCGACATCGAGTTGATCTACGCTCCGGTGCCGTTCGTGAACCACGGCCTCGAAGCGCCGACTGAGCACGGGCTCACCCTCGGCGTGATCCTGCTCCAGCCCGAGAGCGAGGGCCGGATCACCCCGGGAGGGCCCGACGGGAAGCCGCGCATCGACCCGGACTACCTGGCCCACGAGGAGGACGTGCGCACGCTCGTCGCCGGTGTCCGCCGCGCCGAGGAACTGCTCGCCGAGAGCGCCCTCGCCGCGCACCACACCGAGCCGATGGCCGGCTACCCCGGCGTCGTCGACGACGAGGCGCTCACCCGCTCGGTCCGGGCGAGCGCCGAGACCCTCTACCACCCGGTCGGCACCTGCCGGATGGGCTCCGACGAGGGCTCGGTCACCGACCCGCGCCTGCGCGTGCGCGGCACCGAGGGCCTGCGCGTCGTCGACGCCTCCGTCATGCCGCGCATCACCCGCGGCCACACGCACGCGCCGACGGTCGCCCTCGCGGAACGGGCCGCCGACCTGATCCGCGAGGACGCCACCAAGTAGCCCGGTCTCACCCGGGGGTTACGACCCCACGCTCACCGTGAACCGGCGCGGATTGCCGTCGTGCGCCGCGCCGGACACGTCCGGCTGTCCCTCGGCCTGTACGTCGTCGTAGGGGAAGGCGTAGCCGATGGGCGAGTTGGCGTGCACGATCCGCGACCAGTGGTTGGTCGTGGCGTCCTGGTAGTAGTCCGCGGACGTCAGGCCGTTGGGCTGCTCCGGGTGCGTGAGCATGACGCTGCGGTTGAACCCGGCGGCGAGGCGGGACAGGATGCCCTTCTTGTCGTCGGAGTCGTCCGGGTTGTTGGCGAACGGCCCGTGGTTGCACGTGAAGATGTCCTTCGACGCGGGCTTGGCGAAGGTGTGCCCGCCGTTGAAGGTGAGCGTGTCGCCGCTGACCCGGCCCGTGAAGGTGCCGCGCCCGCCCTGGAGGTCGATCTTCAGATCGGTCGAGGCGTACTTGGCCCACACCTTGTCGATGTAGTCGCTCCACACGTCGCGGAACGGCATCTCGTCCGGCTTGTCGAAGTACGGCGCCATCAGGTTCTGCGGGGAGATCACGCGCAGCACCTTGCCGCCGTCGCCCTTGATGACGAGCTTGTCCCAGGGCTGCCCGTCCTTGGCGGCCTGCGCCGCGAGATCCGAGGCGATCTTGTCGATGGCGCCGTCGGGGAACGGGGCGACGGTGTGCGTGGCGTCGCCCTCCAGCTTCAGGCCGATCGGCAGGGCCGTGACCAGGTCGACGTAGCTGATGTTGGAGTACAACTGCTCGGAGTTGAAGGTGAATTCGGCGAACGCCCAGGTCTTGCCGTAGTTCGCGTCCTCCTTCGTGGCGAAGGCCGGCTCGACCAGCGAGGGGCCGGGGTTGAGGAAGAACTCCAGCTTGTCGTCGCGGACGAAGTAGACGCGCGCGCCGTACATCTGAGGCAGCGTCACGACCTTCGGGGCCGAGCCCGCGGCGCCGAGCGGGATGGCGCAGTCGACGGGCAGCGGGGTCTGCGGGGCGCTCGGCGACTCGGGGTGGTAGACGCTGCCGTCGGCGCGCAGCAGCACCCAGTTGCCGGTCCCGTTCTCGTGGCCGGTGACGTAGGCGTGGACGGTTCCGTCCAACGACTTGTTCTCCAGGGCCAGTTCACAGGTGGCGGGTGCGGCGCCCGCGGTCCAGGAGGGAAGGGTGAGGGCTGCGGCCGTCGTGGCGAGGCCCGCTCCGGCGCTGGCGAGAAATATTCTGCGCGAGATCACGATGCGCACTCCCTGAATGTGGGGGGTGTGTGGGGGAGCCCCACTGTGGCGAGGGTGAACAGAGTCGTCAAGACTTCGGGCAGGGAGCGCTCCCATGAATTGTTTGTGTTCAACATTTGAAGGCGGATCGTTCGGTTCCTCTGGTCTGAACCAGCCCAGGTCAGCGTGGTGCGAGGGCGGTTGTCAGTGCCCGGTGCAAGACTCGGCAGTCCGGAAAAGAAACCCTCGACGAGGAGGGCAGGACCCATGATCACTACGGAATTCGTGGACGGCGCGCCGAACTGGCTGGACCTCAGCACCCCGGACATGGACGGTGCGATCTCTTTCTATGGCGGCCTCTTCGGCTGGACGTTCCTGTCGGCCGGCCCCGAGGCCGGCGGGTACGGAATGTTCCAGCTCGAAGGCAGGACCGTGAGCGGCGCCATGACCGTCACGGCCGAGCAGGGCGAGCCCGGCTGGACCGTGTACTTCCAGAGCGCGGACGCGGATGCCACCGCGAAGGCGGTCGAGCAGGCCGGCGGCAGCGCCCTGCTCCAGCCGATGGACGTGTTCGACCTGGGCCGCATGGCCGTCTTCACCGACCCGGCGGGCGCCCCCTTCGGCATCTGGCAGCCGGGGAAGAACAAGGGCCTCGAATACACCCGGGACGACGGCGGGCTGAACTGGGTGGAGCTGTACGCCCCCGATGTGGCCGCCGCGAAGCAGTTCTACGGCTCGGTCTTCCACTGGGGCGCGTTCGACGTCGAGTTCCCCGGCGGCAGCTACACGACGATCAACCCCGCGGGCACGGACGAGAACGCGATGTTCGGCGGCCTCGCCAAACTGGACAGCGATCCGGCCGAGTCCGCGGCGGGCCCGCACTGGACGCCGTACATCCACGTCCCGGACGTGGACGCGACGGCGGACCGCACGCAGGAACTGGGCGGCACGGTGCGCTCCGAGCCCGTCAGCATCCCCGGCGTCGGACGCATCGCGAAGCTGTCCGACCCCTACGGCGCAGGGTTCGCGGTGCTGCGGGGGGACCCCGAGCAGCAGTGACCGATCGGGCGTCCGGGGCGTCCGCGATGCCCGATCGCCGCCCGTTGATTCAGCGTTGATCAAACGTTTTTCGGCGGGCGGCACACTGGCCGGCATGTACGCGAACACGACCCTCACGCCTGCCGGCCCCACCTGGCAGGACCAGGCGCTGTGCGCCCAGACCGGTGCCGAGTTCTTCTTCCCCGAGCCGGGCAGCTCCGTGCGCGAGGCCAAGACGATCTGCGGCCTCTGCCCGATCCGGCAGAGCTGCCTGGAGTACGCCCTCACCCACGACGAGCGGTTCGGGGTATGGGGCGGGCTCTCCGAGAAGGAACGGCACCGGCTCAAGCGCTCCTGACGGCCGCCTCCGGACGCGGCGAACCGGCGGTGGCCGGACGGATATTCGCTGGGCCCGCCCGGTGGCGCCAGGCACACTCGTCGCATGTCCGACGCACGCATGACCACCGCCGCCCGACTCCTCGACGCCCTCGAGCCGCTGCCCTTCCCGGGGCGGCTGCGCGAAACCGCGCGCCGGGCCGGGCAGCTGGCGGCGAGCGGTGAACTGGCCGGCGTCCTCGCCGAGCTGGACGCCCAGGGCAGCTACGAGCGGAGCGTGGGCGCGCTGCTCGCCTGCGTCGGGCGCGACGTCGACTGGGTCGCGGGGCATCTCGTCGACCGCGACCCGTTCGTGCGCGGGCACGCACTGCGCGCCGCCGACGGGCTCGACGTGCCCGACGCCGCGTTCGAGACCGCGCTGCGCGACGCACCCGAGGTCGTCCGCCGCGGGCTGCTGCGCTCTCTCGCGAGCGGCGGACGTCCCGCGCTCGCCGACCGGAGCGTGGACCAGGTGCGGGCGGAGTGGGGCGACGCCGAGGCCGCGAGGCTGCTGCCCGGCTGCTCGCCGGACGTCGTCGCGCGGCTCCTGCCGCACGTGTTCCACGCCGTGCCGAGCTGGCGGCCGCTCGTCAGGCGGTACCCCGGACTCCTCCTGGACGTCGCCGAGGAGCAGCTGGCCGGGCTCCCGGCGGGCGCCCGCGACGGCTGGTTCGGGCGGTACGCGCGGATGCTCGTCGCCGTCGCCCCGGCCGCCCCGCTGCGCGCGCTCGACCTCCTCGACGCGTATCCGCCCGCCCGCTTCCCGTCCCTGCTCTGGCGCTGCCTGGACGTGTGGGCGAAGGCCGCGCCCGAGCGGGTGCTGCGGATGTACACCGGGCCGTGGCGCAGGGCGCTGCCCGGCCCGCGTCGACTGAGCCCCGCCGCCCTGCGTGCCCTGGCCCGCTCCGGGGCGCCGGAACTCGCCGATTACGCCCGTGCGCTCGCGCGGGACCCCGGTGGCCTGGCCGCACTCCTGGCGGCCCAGGCGCCGTCCGCCCGCTGGGCGACGTACGAGACGGCCATGGCCGGGCGGGGCGCCGCGCACGACGGCGTGCCCACCGAACTGCTCGACGTCCTGCCCCGCCGGCACGCCGCCGCCGTGGCCCGGCGGGCCGCCGAGACGGCCCGCACGCAGGGCGCCGACTGGGCCACCGTGCTCGGCGCCGTGTCCTATCTGCCGCCCGACGAGGCCCGCGAGCCGCTGGGCGCCGCCACGCGCAGGCCGCGCGCAGAGGACCGCGCCGTGGCCTGGCCGCTGCTCGTCCGCAACGTCGCCCGCGCCGACGACCCGGCCCAAATGACGGATCTGGTACAGGAATTGGCGGGGCGGCTGCGCAACGAACAGGACCCGGTGCGCTGCGCCGCCCTGCGCGCCCTCGCCGACGACGTGCGCCCCGCGCTCTGGGCGCCGGACGCGCTTTCGCACCTGAGTGAACTCGTCGCCGACGCCCTCCAGGCCCGCGACCGCTCCTACCCGACGACCGGCGCGCTGTCCCGGCTCGTCCTCGGCGTCCTGCGCGAACACGCGGCGGACGAGGACCCCGCGCACACCGACTGGGCGCTGGGCGTCCTCGTCGGCCTGCACGGCTACAGCGGCGGCGTCGACCTCGGCCGCCTCGACCGCACGCTGCGGCGCGGCCAGGAGCACCAGGTGTTCGCGGCGCTGCGCAGGCGCATCGACGTCGAGGTGAAGAAGGGCGAGTACCGGCTCGTCCTCGCCCTGGCCCGCGCCACGGGCCGCCGCGCCGCGGGCATGGCGGGGCTTCAGGAACTGCTGGGGCACGCCGTCGAGCACGGCAACAACGCGACGGTCCGTTACGCGGTCGAGCTGTGGCTCGAGCCGCCCGCGACCCGCGACGAACGCGCCGCGCACGTCCTCGACCTCGAACCGTCCGCCGCCGAACTCGACTGCGTGGCCCGGGTGGTGGCGTACCGGCGCACGGACCTGCTCGACCGCTTCCTCACCGACCGGCCGCCGTACGGGCGCTTCCTGACGGACAAGAGTGCCTGGGCCTTCCCTGTGGGCGGGGCCGCGGTGCGGCGCTGGCTGCCGCGCCAACAGCGGGCGTACCTGCGGCAGTTGGAGCGGCTCGCGGGTGACGCGGGGCTGCGGCACTGGCAGCGCAGCGCCGCGATCCATGGCGCCGCCGACGTTCCCGAAGGGGGCCGCGACCTGCTCAGGAAGTGGGCCGGCGCCTCGGACGTCACCCTCGCGGAGGCCGCCATCGCGGCGCTCGGCCGCACCGGCGATGACCTGGAGCTGCTGCTCGGCCACGCGGGCGGCGACCGGGCCAGGGTCGGCGTGTACGCCGCGACGCAGGCGTCCCGGCACGTCCGCCCGTCCGAACTGGCGCCGCCGCTCGACGAGTTGCTTACCGGGCCCGGCAAGAAGATCACCAGCCGCAAGGAGGGCGCCCGCCTCGCCGCGACCCGGCTGCCCGCGCCCGACGCGGCCCGGCTGCTCGCCCGCGCCTGCGCGGCGCCGGACACGCACCGCGACGTACGCGCCGCCTGTGTCGCCTTCGCCGCGAGTGGCCTGCTCGGCCAGGAGCCGGCCTGGGAGATCCTCGCGGACGCCGTGCGGGAGGGCCGGGAGTCGGTGGTGCGCGACGCCGCGCTGCGGCAGGCTCCGCTCGACGTCGCCGGGGAACACCGCGAGCGGTACGCGGCGCTGGTCGCGGCCGTCGCCGACACGGCCGACGACGAGCTGGCGGCCACGGCCCTCGCCGCGCTCGCGCGCTGGTCCGCCTGGTCGTCGCGGGCGCCGGAGCTGTTCGCCCGGGCCCTCGGTGACGTGGCGCGGCGGTCCCCGGCGCTGTGGCGCACGGCCGCCGCGGGCCTGGTCGGGGAGGCAGCCCGCACGCCGCAGGGGGCGGACGCGCTGCTCGCCGCGCTCACCGCCCTCATGGACCACGGGCCCGAGCCGGACGCGGGGGAGGAGCGGGACCGCCCCGCGCAGCGCAGGGTCGAATACGTGGCCGGACTCCTTGCCGACCGGACGCCGCACGAGGCGGCGCTGCGTCCGGCCGCCCGGGCGGTGGCGCGGCGGCTCGCCGAGCGGGACCCGTTCGTGGCGTCGGCCGCGCGGGTGCTGCTCGGTGCGGTGGACCTCGCGGATCCGGAGGCCGACCTGCGTGAGCTGGCCGCCCTGCACGCCGATCGCCCCGCACTCGCGGCGCGCACGGCGGACGCTCTGCGGGGGAGGCTCCGCCGGGAGGACGCGTCGGAGGCGGAGCTGAATCGGGTGGCGGGCGTCCTTGCCGCGGGCGGCACCCCTGCGGAGGGGCTGTTCGCCTGGGCGATCACTGCGACGGTCGGGGAACGTGCCGCATGGCCTGCGGCGTGGCGGGGCCGGCTGGCCGCGCTGCGGGCGCACCCGTGCGCGGACGTCCGCGATGCCGCGGTGCGGACGAGTACGGCCCCTTAGCGGCGCGGGCGGGGAGGTTGCGCCTGCCCGTCCCTACGCCGCGGGGCTCCGCCCCGGACCCCGCGCCTCAATCGCCGGCGGGGCTTGTTTTGGTCCCGCAGCGCCGCAAGCGCTGGCGGGGCTTGATTTGGTCCTGCAACGCCGCGAGCACTGGCGGGGCTTGATTTGGTTGTGCAGTGCCGCGAGTGCTCGCGGGGCTTGATTTTGTTCTGCGGCGCCCTGAGCACTGGCGGGGCTTGATTTCGTCCGCAGCGCCGCCAGGCGCCGGGCCGGCTTGATCGGTGTCAGGCCGACGCCGCCCGCGCCGCCATGCGTGCCTTGCGGGCCGCCAGCTTCTCGTCGAACTTTGAGGCCTCGGTGTCCAGGCCGTTCATGAACAGGCCCAGTTCCTCCTGGGCCTTGATGCCCTCGGGGCCCAGGCCGTCGATCTCCATGACCTTCAGGAAGCGCAGGACGGGCTGGATCACGTCGTCGTGGTGGATGCGCAGGTTGTAGACCTCGCCGATCGCCATCTGGGCCGCGGCGCGCTCGAAGCCGGGGATGCCGTGTCCTGGCATCCGGAAGTTCACGACGACGTCGCGGACGGCCTGCATGGTGAGGTCGGGGGCGATCTCGAACGCGGCCTTGAGGAGGTTGCGGTAGAAGACCATGTGCAGGTTCTCGTCCGTGGCGATGCGGGCGAGCATGCGGTCGCAGATCGGGTCGCCGGACTGGTGGCCCGTGTTGCGGTGCGAGATGCGGGTGGCCAGCTCCTGGAAGGAGACGTAGGCGACCGAGTGCAGCATCGAGTGCCGGTTGTCCGACTCGAAGCCCTCGCTCATGTGCGACATGCGGAAGTTCTCGAGCTGGACGGGGTCGACGGCGCGCGAGGCGAGCAGGTAGTCGCGCATCACGATGCCGTGCCGGCCCTCCTCCGCGGTCCAGCGGTGCACCCACGTGCCCCAGGCGCCGTCACGGCCGAACAGCGAGGCGATCTCGTGGTGGTAGCTGGGGAGGTTGTCCTCGGTGAGCAGGTTGACGATGAGGGCGACCCGGCCGACCTCGGTGACCTTGGACTGCTCCTTGGACCAGGCCTCGCCGTCCTCGAAGAACTCGGGGAAGTTCCGGGCGTCGGACCACGGCACGTAGTCGTGCGGCATCCAGTCCTTGGCCACCTTGAGGTGCCGGTTGAGCTCCTGCTCGACCACTTCTTCCAGCGCGTGGAGCAGGCGGGCGTCGGTCCACGTGGTCGACGAGCCGAGGCGGGGGGAGATGACGGTCACGGGGGCTCCTGGGGGACGGAGTTAATGCGAGCGGAGATACCTACGGTGTCGTAGGTTACGTTGCCGTAGGTTAAGTGCCCCATAAAGGCCGTGGCTACGTGTGGAGCTCTCGCAGTCGAACTGAGAGGCAGGTCACACACCCCTCCAGCTTTTCGAACTCGGAAATGTCCACCAGAACCGGCTCGTACCCGAGGTCGGCGAGCAGCTCCGCCGACTTCGGCGCGCTCTGCGCCATGAGCAGCCGGTCCCCGCCCAGCAGCACCACGTGCGCCCCCGCCTCCTCCGGCACCGGCAGGAAGCGCGGCAACAGCGCGGGGTGCTCCACCAGCGGCGGATGCCCGATCACCGTGCCGTCGGGCAGCGCCGTCACCGCCGTCTTCAGGTGCAGCACCTTGGAGAGCGGGACCGCGACCACGCGCGCGCCGAGCGGCTCGAAGACGGCGCGCAGCTGCTGCACGCCCGCCGCGTTGGTGCGCCCGCCGCGCCCGACGTAGATCGTGTCGCCGATCTTCAGTACGTCGCCGCCGTCGAGCGTGCCCGGCTCCCACACCCAGTTGACGGAGCAGCCGAGCCGCGCCACGGCCTCCTCGACGCCCGCCGTCTCCGGGCGCCGCGACTCGGCGCCGGACCGGGTGATCAGCGCGACGTTGCGGAACACCACCACCGCGTCCTCCACGAACACGGCGTCCGGGCACAGGTCGACCGGCTCCACCAGGAACGTCTCCCAGCCGTGCGCCTCAAGCGCGGCCACGTACCCCGTCCACTGCTCCTGGGCCTTCGCGGCGTCGACCGGGGTCCGCTCGATGTGGGTGACGAGCCCGTCCGCGAGGCGCGGGCCGGGGCGGCGGACGAGGGCCTTCTTGCTGGGCACGACGGACTCCATGACGAAATGCGAGGGCGGGGGGTGAAGGTGCCGGTCAAGGTGACGGTGCGCACATCATGCACAGGGCGACACGTGTCGCGGAATCCCCTGTCACGCGGCCGTCACGTCCTCCTCACCGGCCCTGTCCGCGCCCGTGACGGCCCGCCGCAGGTGCTCCGCCGTGAACGAACCCTCGGCGTCGAGCAGTTGGGCCGGTGTGCCCTCGAAAAGCACCTCGCCGCCGTGCCGGCCGCCCTCGGGGCCCAGATCGATGATCCAGTCCGCCCGCCGGACCACATCGAGGTTGTGCTCGACGACGACCACGGTGTTGCCCGCGTCGACGAGCCGGTCGAGCAGCGCCACCAGCCCGTCGACGTCCGCCATGTGCAGCCCGGTGGTCGGCTCGTCCAGGACATAGGTCGCCGCCGAGCGGTGCAGTTGCGTGGCCAGCTTGATGCGCTGGCGCTCGCCGCCGGACAGCGTGCTCAGCGGCTGGCCGAGCGTGAGATAGGTGAGGCCCACGTCGCGCAGGGCGTGCAGACGGCGGCGTACGCCCTGCGCCGCCACACAGGCGAAGTAGTCGAGGGCCTCCGCGGCCGTCATGTCGAGCACGTCCGCGACCGACCTGCCGCGCACGGTCAGGCCCAGCACCTCCTCCTTGAAGCGCCGCCCGCCGCAGGCCTCGCACTCCGTGGTCACCGGGTCCATGAACGCCAGATCGCTGTAGATCACGCCGCGTCCCTCGCAGTGCTCGCAGGCGCCGCCCGAGTTGAAGCTGAACAGGCCCGGCTCGGTGCCCGTCTCGCGCGCGAACACCTGCCGTACGGTATCCATGATCCCGAGATACGTCGCCGGGGTGGAGCGCCCGGAGATCCCGATGGACGACTGGTCGACGACCACGGCCTCCGGATGCGCCGCGCAGAACGCGCCCGACACGAGGGAGCTCTTCCCGGAGCCCGCGACGCCGGTGACGGCCGTGAGCACGCCGGTCGGCACCCGTACGGTGACGTCCTTGAGGTTGTGGACGCGGGCGCCCTCGACCGTCACATGCCCGGTCGCGGCGCGCGGGTGCTCCTTCACCCCGCCCGTGCGGCGCAGGCACCGCCCCGTGAGCGTGTCCGCGCGCCGCAGCGCGCCCGGCGTGCCCTCGAACACCACGCGCCCGCCGTCCGCCCCGCCCGCAGGGCCCATGTCGACGACGTGGTCGGCGACGTCGATGACATCGGGGTCGTGCTCGACGACGAGCACGGTGTTCCCCTTGTCGCGCAGGCGGAGCAGGAGATCGTTGAGGCGGCCCACGTCGCGCGGGTGCAGGCCCACGCTCGGCTCGTCGAAGATGTACGTCATCCCGGTCAGGCTGGAGCCCAGGTGCCGCACGGTCTTCAGGCGCTGGCCCTCGCCGCCGGAGAGCGTCGACGTCTCCCGGTCGAGGCTGAGATAGCCGAGGCCGATCGCCTCGATGCGCTCCAGCGCGGTGACGGCGGCCTCGGCGATGGGCCCGGCCACCGGGGCGTCGATGCGGCGGAGCACCGGGATCAGCTCGCTCACCTCCATGCGGGTGCACTCCGCGATGCCCAGGCCCTCGACGCGGGTGGCGAGCGCGGCGGCGTTCAGGCGCGCCCCGTCGCACACCGGGCAGGTGCCCTCGGTCAGATACCGGCCGACCAGGTCGCGGGTGCGCTGGCTGAGCGTCGACAGGTCCCGGTTGAGGTAGAGCCGCTCGAAGCGGTCGGCGAGCCCCTCGAAGTCGATGTCGCGGCGCCCGCCGGTGTTCGCGACGTTGACCTTCGCGCCCCGGCCGCGCATCAGGAACTCCCGCTCGGCGACGGTGAATTCACGTACCGGCTTGGTGGTGTCGAGGTCGGTGGTCCCGGTGTACGTCTGCCCCTGCCAGGTTCCGACGGCGAACGGCGGGAACAGCACCGCGCCGCCCGCGAGGGACTTCGACGGGTCGAGGATGCGGGAGTAGTCGGGGCGCACGGTGCGGCCGAGCCCGTCGCACTCCGGGCACATCCCGCTCGGGTCGTTGAACGAGTACGCGGTCGCGGGCCCCGCGCTCGGCGTCCCGTGCCGCGAGAACAGCACGCGGATCACCGAGTACACGTCGGTCATCGTGCCCACCGTGGACCGCGAGTGCCCGCCGACCGGCCTCTGGTCGACGACGATCGCGGGCGTCAGCTCCTCCAGTGCGTCCGCGTGCGGCTTCTCGTGCTTGGGCAGCCGGTTGCGGACGAACCAGGGGTACGTCTCGTTGAGCTGGCGCTGCGACTCCACGGCGATGGTGTCGAAGACGACGGAGGACTTGCCGGAGCCGGACACCCCCGTGAAGACGGTGAGCCGGTTCTTCGGGATCCGCAGGGTGACGTCCCGGAGGTTGTTCTCACGGGCGCCGACGATGTGCAAGTACGTCATGGCAGCGACGCTAGGCGGAATACCCGACAGGTTATGTCGGGTATTCCGCGCTTTCTGCGCGTCCGCCGGGTTTTCTACGCGTCCAGGCCTTCTACGCGTCGAGGTCGAGCCATCGCGTGATGCCGATGGACTCCAGGAACGGCATGTCGTGGCTGGCCACGATCAGCGCGCCCTCGTAGGACTCCAGGGCCGACGTCAGCTGGGCCACGCTCGCGAGGTCCAGGTTGTTCGTCGGCTCGTCCAGCATCAGCAGCTGCGGGGCGGGCTCCGCGAGCATCAGCGCGGCGAGCGTCGCCCGGAACCGTTCACCTCCTGACAGCGTTCCGGCGAGCTGGTCCGCCCGCGCCCCCTTGAACAGGAAGCGGGCGAGCCGCGCCCGCACCCGGTTGTTCGTGGCCTGCGGCGCGAACCGGGCCACGTTCTCGGCGACGCTCAGCCCGTCGTCCAGGACGTCGAGCCGCTGCGGCAGGAAGCGCAGCGGCACGTGCGCCTCCACCTCGCCGGCGATCGGCGCGAGCTCGCCCGCGACGGTGCGCAGCAGCGTCGTCTTGCCCGAGCCGTTGCGGCCGAGCAGCGCGATCCGCTCGGGGCCGCGCAGCTCGAACTCGCCCGGCAGCCCCGCCCCGTACACCGTCGTGATGTTGTGCAGGGACAGTACGGAGCGGCCCGGCGGGACGGCCGTGTACGGCAGGTCGACGCGGATCTCGTCGTCGTCGCGCACCGCCTCCACGGCCTCGTCGAGGCGTTCCTTCGCCTCGGCGAGCTTCTCCTCGTGCAGGATGCGGTGCTTGCCCGCGGAGACCTGGGCCGAGCGTTTGCGCAGCTTCATCACCGCCCTCGGTTCGCGCTTGATGTCGTACATCTTCTGGCCGTACCGCTTGCGCCGGGCCAGCTTGACGTGGGCCTCGGTCAGCTCGTTCTTCTGCTTCTTCAGGTCCGACTCGGCGACCCGCACCATCCGCTCCGCCGCCTCCTGCTCGGCTTCGAGTACCTCCTCGTACGCGGAGAAGTTCCCGCCGTACCAGGTGACCTCGCCGTCCCGGAGGTCGGCGATCTGGTCGACGCGGTCGAGGAGTTCACGGTCGTGGCTGACCACGATCATGACGCCGGACCAGCCCTCCACGGTGGCGTACAGCCGCCGGCGGGCGCGCAGGTCGAGGTTGTTGGTGGGCTCGTCGAGCAGCAGGACGTCGGGGCGGCGCAGGAGGAGCGCGGCGAGCCGCAGCAGCACGGACTCGCCGCCGGAGACCTCGCCGATCGTGCGGTCGAGGTCGATGTGGCCGAGACCGAGCTCGCCGAGCATGGCCTGCGCCCGCTCCTCGACGTCCCAGTCGTCGCCGACCGCGGTGAAGTGCTCCTCGCGCACGTCGCCGGCCTCGATGGCGTGCAGCGCGGCGCGGGTCGCCGCGATGCCGAGCGTCTCGTCGACGCGGAGCGCGGTGTCGAGGGTGACGTTCTGCGGCAGGTATCCGACCTCGCCGGAGACCCGCACGGTGCCGTCGGACGGCGTCAGCTCACCGGCGATGAGCTTCAACAGGGTTGATTTGCCGGATCCGTTGAGGCCGATGAGGCCGGTGCGGCCGGGGCCGAAGGCGACCTGGAGTCCTTCGAAGACGCCGGTGCCGTCGGGCCAGGCAAGGTCGAGGGCGGTGCAGGCGACGGAGGCGGGGGCGGCGTGCGAAAAGTTCTGGGGATGTGACAAGAGGGGCCTCGCGGTTGCTCGGTGCGAACAGTGGGATGCAACGCGTTCGAGACACCGCGGGGGCACGAAGGGCCTGCAGCGGAGGACGGCTCGGGGAACCGAGGTCGTACACACGACGGCACGGACACGCGAGGGCGTGTCGGGCGGCGGTGTCTCAGGACCTCAGTCGAGCAACGTCCTTCTCCTATCGACGGCAACAGAACCGTCAACCACGGTAGAAGCACCTGCCGGGGCCGTCAAAGGATTTAAAAGGGGAGCCGGGTGCGCCGGGCCGGCGCCGGGTCAGCAGGCGTCCCGCAGCAGCTCCTCCAGGTCGGCGTCCACGTCCACGTGCGCCGCCTCCTCGCCGACCGGCACCAGCTCCGTCGTCTCCGCCAGGAAGCGGCGCAGCTCGCCGGTGCGGATGTGCACGATCGCCGTGCCCTCCGTCGCGTGGAACTCCAGGACCGTGCGGTCGTACCCGTACGGCTTCACCCGCACGTCGCCGTCGCCCGCCGGGTCCGTCACCCCCACGGAGAGCAGCTCACGGGCGAAGGTCCAGCTCACGGCGACGCCTTCGAGGGTGGCCGGGGCCGGGAAGGACATGCGCACGGCGAACGGGTCGCGCACGTCGTAGCGCAGGGTCGCCGGAATGTGCGCCATGCGCGGCGCGGCGGCGACTAGACGGGCCTCGACGGCTTGCTCGATGACGGACAACGCCTGCTCCCTTGTGACGGCTGGACGGTGGGACCACTGCACGGCCTCATATGAATAGACGGCGGAATGAGGGAATCCGTGCGCCTGAACCCGGTCGAAATTCGAGTGACCTCTGTCACCGGTTTCAACCGTGGTGCGGGTGTGACGGTCGGCACCATCCGGGAGCAGGGGAGGCTGCCGTGGCGGATGTCGGTCCAGCGGCTCTCGATCGCCGCGCGGTCCTCGCCGACGGCCAGGATCACGCAGCCGTGTACGTCAATTCCAGTACAAACATGATCGGCAGGCTACTCGTGCCCTTGTGGCCGCCGTTGAAGTGTGCATGATCTACGGCTATGGCTACCGCCGAGGAGAGCGCAGCGATCGGGCTGCGGGGGCTGTGCAAGTCGTTCGGTGAGGTGCGCGCCGTCGACGGGATCGAGCTCGACATCGCGGAGGGCGAGTTCTTCTCGCTGCTGGGACCCTCCGGCTCCGGGAAGACGACCGTGCTGCGCCTCGTCGCCGGTTTCGAGAAGCCCTCGGGCGGCGCGATCCGTCTCGCGGGCGCGGACGTGACCCGGCGCGCGCCCTTCGAGCGCGACGTCACCACCGTCTTCCAGGACTACGCCCTGTTCCCGCACATGAACGTCGAGCAGAACGTCGCGTACGGCCTCAAAGTACGCGGCGTCCCGCGCCGCGAACAGGCCGAACGGGTCCGCGCGGCGCTCGCCTCCGTACGCCTGGAGGAATTCGGCGGGCGCAGGCCGGGGCAGCTCTCCGGCGGGCAGCGCCAACGCGTCGCCCTGGCAAGGGCGTTGGTGGTGCGTCCCCGTGTCCTGCTGCTCGACGAGCCGCTCGGCGCCCTCGATCTCAAGCTGCGTGAACAGATGCAGGTCGAGCTGAAGGAGCTGCAGCGCCAGGTCGGCATCACCTTCGTCCTCGTCACCCACGACCAGGCGGAGGCCCTCGCCCTCAGCGACCGCGTCGCCGTCATGCGATCCGGCCGCGTCGAACAGGTCGGAACACCACGGGAGTTGTACGAGAATCCGGCCTCCGCCTTCGTCGCGTCGTTCGTCGGCACCTCCAACACACTCACCGGGTCCGCCGCCGAGCTGCTCGTGGGGAAGCCGGGGACGTTCGGCGTCAGGCCCGAGAAGATCCGGCTCCTCGACGCGGACGCGGAGCAGGATCGCGAGGACCACAGCGAGGTGCGCGGCACCGTGGCCGACGCCGTGTACCTGGGCGACAGCACCCGCGTCGTCGTCGACACCGACGCGGGCGTGCGCTTCGTCGTCGTACGCCAGAACACCGGAACCGGCGACGGCGCGCCGTCCGACGCGCCCGCCCCGCCCGGCGCCCGCGTCCTGCTGCGCTGGCACCGGCGCCACAACGTCCCACTGCACAAGGCAAGTTGACTCACCCCGACGAGCAGGGAGTGTTCACGTGCGCGCAACCCGGACCCTGATGGCCGCCACCGCGCTCGGCGGGCTGTTGCTCGCCACCGCCTGCGGCTCCTCCGACGACGACGGCGGCGGTGGTGGCGCCAAGGGCGCGCCCGGCGGCCAGGGCTTCACCCCGCCGAAGATGTCCGCCCCGAAATCCCTCGGCAAGACCGAGGGCAAGGTCAACCTGATCGCCTGGGCGGGCTACGCCGAGGGCGGCTCCAACGACCCCAAGGTCGACTGGGTGCACCCCTTCGAGAAACAGACCGGCTGCCAGGTCTCCACGAAGGTCGCCGGCACCTCCGACGAGATGGTCAACCTGATGAAGACGGGCCAGTACGACGCCGTCTCCGCGTCCGGCGACGCCTCCCTGCGCCTGATCGCCTCCGGCGACGCGGCCCCGGTCAACACCAAACTCGTACCCAACTACCGTGACGTCTTCCCGGGGTTGAAGATGCAGCCCTGGAACTCGGTCAAGAAGGTCGCCTACGGCATCCCGCACGGCCGCGGCGCCAACCTCCTCATGTACCGCACCGACAAGGTGAAGCCCGCGCCCGACTCCTGGAAGGCCGTCTTCGACGACGCCGGGCAGCACAAGGGCCGCGTCACCGCCTACGACTCGCCGATCTACATCGCCGACGCCGCCCTGTACCTGATGAAGACCAAGCCGGACCTCGGCATCAAGGACCCGTACGCGCTCGACCAGAAGCAGTTCGACGCGGCGGTGAACCTGCTGAAGAAGCAGAACGCCAACGTCGGCGAGTACTGGAGCGACTACCTCAAGGAGGTCTCCGCGTTCAAGAGCGGCGACTCCGTCGTCGGCACCAGCTGGCAGGTCATCCTGAACACCGCGCAGGGCGAGAAGGCCCCCGTGAAGGCGGTCCTGCCGAAGGAGGGCTCCACCGGCTGGTCCGACACCTGGATGGTGTCGTCCAAGGCCGAGCACCCCAACTGCGCCTACAAATGGCTCGACTGGATCGTCTCGCCGAAGGTGAACGCACAGGTCGCCGAGTACTTCGGCGAGGCCCCCGCCAACGCGAAGGCGTGCGAGGAGACCAGCGACCCGAAGCACTGCGCCACGTATCACGCCGACGACGCCGCGTACTGGAAGAAGGTGCACTTCTGGACCACGCCCATCCCGCAGTGCCTCGACGGCCGCACCGACACCAAGTGCGTGCCGTACGCGAAGTGGGTGCAGGCCTGGACGGAGATCAAGGGGTGACGTGTCACTGACCTCGAAGCGGGCCGCCGGGGCGCTGCACCGCAGCCCCCGGCTCCGCCTGTCCCTGCTGCTCGCGGCGCCCCTGACCTGGCTGGTCGTCGCCTACCTCGGCTCGCTCGCGGTCCTGTTCCTGTCCGCCCTGTGGACCACGGACCCGTTCACCTCGGACATCGTGCGCACGTGGACGCTCGACAATTTCAAGGCGCTGTTCACGACGGACGTGTACCGCCAAGTCGCCCTGCGCAGCGTGGGAGTCGCCCTCGGGGTCACGGCGCTGTGCATCGTCATCGCGTTCCCGATCGCCTTCTACACGGCGCGTGTCACGAAGCCGCGATGGCGCCCGCTCCTGGTGGTCGCGATCCTCACCCCGCTGTGGGCGAGCTATCTGGTCAAGGCGTACGCGTGGCGCGTCATGCTGGCCCAAGGGGGCCTGCTGGACTGGCTGTTGAGCCCGTTCGGTCTCGACGCGCCCGGCTACGGCCTGGTCGCCACGGTCCTCGTCCTGACCTACCTCTGGCTGCCGTACATGATCCTGCCGATCCACGCCGGCCTGGAACGCGTCCCCGACAGCGTGCTCGACGCCTCCGCCGACCTCGGCGCCCGTTCCTGGCGGACCTTCCGCACGGTGCTGTTCCCGCTCGTCCTGCCGTCGGTCGCGGCGGGCTCCGTGTTCACCTTCTCGCTCAGCCTCGGCGACTACATCGCGGTCCAAATCGTGGGCGGCAAGACGCAGTTGATCGGCAACCTCGTCTACGCGAACATCACGCTCGACCTGCCGCTGGCGGCCGCGCTCGGCACCGTGCCGGTCGTGGTCATCGTCCTGTACCTGCTGGCGGTGCGCCGCACAGGCGCGCTGAGCAGCCTCTGAAGGGGGCCAGATGCACCTCTCCCGCCCGGCCCGCATCGCGCTCCGCGTCGGCGCCCTGCTCGGCTTCGCCGTCATCTACGTCCCGCTGCTCCTGGTCGTCGTCAACTCCCTCAATCCGGACCGCAGTTCGGGCTGGCCGCCGCCCGGCCTCACCTTCGACTGGTGGCGCGACGCCTGGCACAGCGCGGGCGCGCGGGACGCACTGTGGACGTCGGTGAAGGCGGGCGTCGGCGCCACGGCGATCGCCCTCGTCCTCGGCACGCTCGTCGCGTTCGCCGTCTCCCGGTACCGCTTCTTCGGCCGCGAGGCGATCTCCTTCGCGGTGGTGCTGCCGATCGCGCTGCCCGGCATCGTCACCGGCGTCGCCCTCAACACGGCCTTCCGCACGGTCCTCGAACCCATCGGCATCGGCCTCGGCCTGTTCACGGTGGTCGTCGGCCACGCCACGTTCTGCGTCGTGGTCGTCTTCAACAACGTGGCGGCCCGGCTGCGCCGCCTCACCGGCTCGTACGAGGAGGCGGCGATGGACCTCGGCGCCGACACCTTCCGCACCTTCCGCGACATCACGTTCCCGCTGATGCGCTCGGCGCTCGCGGCGGGCGGCCTGCTCGCGTTCGCGCTCTCCTTCGACGAGATCGTGGTGACGACGTTCACGGCGGGCGCGGGCGTCCAGACCCTGCCCATCTGGATCTTCTCCAACATGTCCCGCCCGCAGCAGGCCCCCGTCGTCAACGTGGTGGCCGTCGTGCTTGTGCTGCTGTCGGTGATCCCCGTGTACGTGGCGCAGCGGCTGTCGTCGGACACGGCGGCGGGCAGCCGGGTGTGACTACTTGAGTTTGTCCGCGAACAGCGGCACCACGTGCTCGAGCGCGTAGCGCACCGACAGGACGGAGTCGGTGGCGAAGGCGGTGCTGATGTTCGTGTCGTCGAAGACGAGCGAGTGGCCCTTCTTCGCCGCCGGGATCGCCTTGTACAGCGGGTCGCTGCCGATCTTCTTCGCGGTGGTGCCGATGGGCGCCATCACCATGAGGTCGGCGTCCAGCATCTGGAGGTTCTCCTCGGAGACGGGCACGGAGAACGCGCTGCCGGCCTTCTTCTCAACGGCCGGGTTGTTCTCGAAGCCGAGCCGCTCCACGAAGTCGACGCGGCCGGTGCCGCGCACGTAGGCGCCCCAGGACGAGGCGGTGCGCGAGCCGACCGTGATGGTCTTCCCCTTGAACTCCGGGTGCTCCTTCGCGGACGCGGCGAACTCCCGCTCCGTGTCGTCGATCAGCTTCTCGCCCTTGTCGGCGAGGCCGAGCGCCTGCGAGACCATCTCGGTCTGCTTCTTCCAGGAGATCTTGTACTGGTCGCCGCCCTTGGGCACGCCGACCGTCGGCGCGATCTTGTTGAGGGTGTTGTAGCGGGTCTTGTCGCCGCTGGCCTTGGTGTCGAGGATGAGATCCGGCTTGAGAGCCGCGATCTTCTCGTACTCGGGCTCCAGCGTGCCGATCTTCTGCGGGGACTTGTCGTACTTCCCCTTGGCCCACGGGCCGAGGCCGTCGCCGCCGAACGCCAGCCAGTCGCTCGCGCCCACGGGCTGCACCCCGAGCGCGAGTGCGGTCTCCGCGTCGCCCCAGCCGAGGGCGACGACGCGCTTGGGCTGCTCCTTGACCGTGACGGTGCCGAACTTGGTGGACACCTTCGCCGGGAAGGCGCCGGAGGACTTCTGGCCGGAGCCGTCGGCGGCGTCGCTCTTCTCGGCTCCGCAGGCGGCGAGCGAGCCGGTGAGGACGAGGGCGGCGGCTCCGATGAGGAGTCTGCGAGGAGCGGTGCGGGTCATGGGGTGTGTTCTCTCTACGAAGGGTGCGGAGGTGGGGCTACCGGATGTGGTGGCGGCCCATCGGAACGATCAGCGGAGTGCCGGACGCCGGGTCGGGGATGACGGTGCTGCGCAGCCCGAAGACCTCGTCGACGAGGGACTCGGTCACGACGTCGGAGGGCGCGCCCTCGGCGACGATCCGGCCGTCCTTCATGGCGATGAGGTGATCGGCGTAGCGGCAGGCCAGGTTGAGGTCGTGCAGGACCACGACGAGGGTGACGCCGCGCTCCCGGTTCAGGTCGGTCAGCAGGTCGAGGACGTCGAGCTGGTGGCTGATGTCGAGGTAGGTGGTCGGTTCGTCGAGGAGGAGCACGTCCGTCTCCTGGGCGAGCGCCATCGCGATCCACACGCGCTGGCGCTGGCCGCCGGAGAGCTGGTCGAGGGGCCGGTCGGCGAGGTCGAGCACGTCGGTCGCGCCCAGGGCGGCGGCGACCGCCGCGTCGTCGGCGGCCGTCCAGCGGCGGAACCAGCCCTGGTGCGGATAGCGGCCCCGGCCCACCAGGTCGGCGACGGTGATGGACTCGGGTGCGACCGGTGTCTGCGGCAGCACGCCGAGGACCGCCGCGACGTCCTTGGTCGACGCCTTCTGGATGTCGTGCCCGTCGAGCAGGACCGCGCCGTCGGTCGGCGCGAGCAGCCGGGCCATCGAGCGCAGCAGCGTCGACTTGCCGCAGGCGTTCGGGCCGACGACGACCGTGATGCGGCCCGCCGGGATGTCCGCGTCGAGGCCGGAGACGATCCGCCGCTCGCCGTAGCCGAGTTCGAGGCCGCGGGCCTGCAGGGTGTGCGGGGATGCCACGGTCTTCTCCTTCGTGGTGGTCATGGTCAGCCGCCCTGCCCGGCGCGGTTGGACCGGGCGAGCAGCCACAGCAGATACGGGGCGCCGATCACGCTCGTGACGATGCCGACCGGCAACTGGGTGCCGGGCAGCAGGTGCTGGCCCGCGAAGTCGGCGACCGTCACCAGCAGCGCCCCGGTCAGCGCGGACGGCAGCAGCGCAGCGCCCTGCCCCGGCACGAGCCGGCGCGCGATCGGCGGCGACACGAAGGCGACGAAGCCGACCGGGCCCGCGGCTGCGGTGGCCACGCCGGCGAGCGCGGTGGCGCAGGCCAGGAGCGCGAGCCGGTCCCGTTCGACGCGGGCGCCGAGCCCGCCCGCGGTGTCGTCGCCGAGCTGCAGCGCGGACAGCGCGCGGGCGGCGAGGGCGGTCAGCGGAAGCAGCAGCGCGGCGGCGCCGAGCAGGGGCCAGAACTGGGGCCAGGACCGCCCGTTGAGGCTTCCGGCCAGCCACAGGAACGCGGTCTGCGCCTCGGTCACGTCGGACCGGGTCATCTGGTACGAGATGAGGCTGGACAGGCCGGTGCCGACGCCGAGCCCGATCAGGACGAGGCGGTAGCCGGTGACACCCCTGCGCCAGGCGAGCAGGTAGACGGCGGCCCCGGCCACCAGCGCGCCCACGAGCGCGACGGCCGACAGGGACGGCCCGCTCAGCCCGGCGATCGCCCCGGCGAGCACGACGGCCGCGCCCGCGCCCGAACTCACGCCGATGATGTCGGGGCTGGCCAGCGGATTGCGCAGCAGCGTCTGGAAGACGGCGCCGGACAGCCCGAAACAGCAGCCGACGAGGAGCGCCAACAGGGCGCGGGGGAGCCGCAGTTCGAGGATCACGAACCGCGTTCCGCTGTCGCCGCCGCCGAACAGGGTGCGGACGACGTCGGTCAGCGGCAGCGTGTAGTCGCCGAAGGAGAGCGACACGCACAGCGCGGCGAACGCGGCCACGGCGAGCGCCGCGCTCACGACGGTGAACCGGGCGCGCCCACGGCGGCGTACGGCGGCGACACGCGCCACGGCGTCGGTGGGACGAAGGTCGGTGGTCATCACAGCGCGACCTCGTTCCTGCGGCGCACCAGGACCACGAAGGGGATCGCCCCGAGCGCCGCCGTCATCACGCCGACCTGCACCTCGCCCGGGCGGGCGACGAGGCGTCCGGCGACGTCGGCGAGGAGCAGCGCGGCGGGCGCGAGGAGCGCGCTGTACGGCAGGATCCAGCGGTGGTCGGGCCCGGTGATCAGGCGCGCGGCGTGCGGAACGGCCAGGCCCACGAAGGCGATCGGCCCCGCGACGACGGTCGCCGCCCCGCACAGCAGCACCACGCAGGCCGCCGCGCCCATCCGGGCGAGCGCGATCCGCTGACCGAGGCCGCGGGCGGTGTCGTCGCCGAGGGCCAGGGTGTTGAGCTGCGGGCCGAGGGCGAGCGCGAGGATGCCGCCCACGACGATGAACGGCAGCGCCTGCCACAGCACTTCGGGTTCGCGCCCGTTCAGCGAGCCGACCTGCCAGAACCGGAACTGGTCGAAGGTGCGGCTGTCGGTGAGCAGCATGGCGCTGGTCACCGAGCCGAGCGCGGCGGCCACGGCGGCGCCGGCCAGGGCGAGTTTCACGGGGGTCGCGCCCTCGCGGCCGAGGCTGCCGACGCCGTACACGAGGACGGCGGCGAGGCAGGCGCCGAGGAAGCCGAACCAGATGTACTGCGAGGGGTCGCTCAGCGAGAGCACGCTGATGGCGAAGACGACGCAGACGGAGGCGCCCGCGTTGACGCCCAGCAGACCGGGATCGGCCAGGGGGTTGCGGGCCACGCCCTGCATCACCGTGCCGGCGAGCCCGAGAGCGACCCCGGCCAGGAGCCCCGCGGCGGTGCGCGGGACGCGGACCTCGCGCACGATCAGCTGGGCGCGGTCGGTGCGGTCCGGGTGGAACAGGCCGGCCACGACGTCGCCGAGCGGGACGTCGCCCGAGCCGACGAGGAGGCTGAGCAGGACGGCGCCCGCGAGCACGAGGGCGAGGGGGAGCAGTCCGGCGAGCAGGGGTCCGCGGGGGCTCCGCGCTATGAGTGGCACCGTTCCGTCCTGTTCACCTTGTGGCCGCGCAGCGGCAGGCGCCGGAACCGGGCGCTCCGAACGTTAGGGGAGCCTAACCTAACATCGGATAAGGTACGGGAATCAACCACCTCGGACTCAGGAGTCGGCTTGCCGCACGTCACGGACACCCTCGCGCCCGGATCGCCCCGACTCCCCGAGGGTTACGAGGAGTTGCGCTCCCCGGAGCGGCTGCGTGAGATCCTCGGCGAGCCGTGGCCCATCGTGATCGAGAAGGTGCACGCGGAACTCACCGAGAAGGACAAGGGCTTGCTGGCCCGGTCGCCGTTCTGTCTGGTCTCCACGTCCGACGCGGACGGCAACTGCGACACGTCGCCGCGCGGGGACGGTCCCGGTTTCGCGCACGTCGTCGACGACCGGACGATCGCCCTGCCGGACCGTCCGGGCAATCGCCGCGGCGACAGCTTCCACAACATCCTGCAGAACCCGCACGCGGGCCTGCTCTTCCTCATACCCGGCGCCAAGGACGTCCTGCGCATCAACGGCCGGGCCCGCATCCTGACGGCCGCCCCCTTCTTCGCGGACATGGCCGTCAAGGGCCAGGAGCCGGTCCTGGCCCTGCTCCTGGACATCGACGAGATCTACCTCCACTGCCCGCAGTCGCTGAACCGGGCGGGGCTCTGGCGTCCGGAGACGTGGGAGGGCGGCCGGGCCTGACCCGGCGGGGCCGTTACCGGCTGGGCCCCACCCGGTACATGCCCACCGACCCGTGTTCCGTGGTCTCGGCGAAGCCGTACTTCTCGTAGAGGAACTTCGCGGGGCCGTCCGCGATCAGCGAGACGTAGGCCGTCGCAGGGGCGCGCCGGTCCAGTTCCTCGGTGAGCGCCGCCATGATCCGCCTGCCGAGTCCCCGGCCCTGGTGGTCCGGGTGCACGCAGATGTCGACGATCTGGAAGGCCGTGCCGCCGTCGCCGATGATCCGGCCCATCCCGATCGGCTCGCCCCGGTGTCGCAGGAGCACGCCGTGCCAGGTGTGGGGGAGGGCGATCGCGGCCGCCTCCGGGGCCTTGTCGGAGAGCCCCGCGGCCGTGCGCAGCCGCCGATAGACGTCGACGGGCGGGACTCCCGCCTCGACGGTGTAAGGGTCCGTTACGTCGGTCATGTGTTACATCCTAGGTGGGGTGCCGCGGAAACGGGGAGGCCCGGCGCACGCCTAGACTTGCTCCGTACTGATGCCGGGGACGGGAGTGGGGCTGTGGTGGCTGGGCGGTTCGAGGATCCGTCGGCTGATGTGCTCGCCGAGGCGGCCGAGGCGTTCGCGCTGCTCGCCTCGCCGGTGCGGCTGCACATGGTGTGGGCCCTGGCCCAGGGCGAGAGCGACGTGAGCGGGCTCGCCGAGCGGGTGGGCGGCGCGCTGCCCGCCGTCAGCCAGCACCTGACAAAGCTGAAGCTCGCCGGTCTCGTCCGGTCCCGGCGCGAGGGCCGGCGGCAGGTGTACTACGTCGACGACCCGGAGGTCGTGAGCGTCGTCCACCTCATGATCGGCCAGCTCGCCGAGCGCGCCGAGCAGGCGAAGGCGCCGGTGCGCCGCCTGCGTGGCGCGGGGGCCTGAAGGCCGGCCCGTGGCCGTCTCCGAACCGGCCGAGCGGACAGGCTCGCTGCCGCAGCCGCGCACCGCACCCGAAGCCCCGACCGCCCTGCAGACCCTGCGCGCCCTGGACACGGGGCCGCGCGGACTGACCGCGCACGAGGCCGAGGCGCGCCTGGCCCGGTACGGCGGCAACACCCTGCCCACCGCCCGGCAGCCCTCCTGGCCGCTGCGGATGTGGCGCAGCCTGCGCGACCCGTTCACCACCGTCCTGTTCTGCCTCGGACTCGTCTCCGCGCTCGTCGCCTCCTGGGGCACGGCCTGCGTGATCCTCGCCCTGGTGATCGTCAGCAGCGTGCTGCGCGCGCACGGCGAGTACCGCGCCGACCGGGCGGGCGCCGGACTGCGCGCCATGGTCGCGGGCACCGCGAGCGTCCAGCGCCGCGACCGGCGCGACGACGAGCCGCGGGTGCGCGAGATCCCCGTCGACGACCTCGTGCCCGGCGACGTGGTGCGCCTCGCCCCCGGCGCCCTGGTCCCCGCCGACGTACGCCTGCTGAAGGCCCGCGGCCTCACCGTGCACCAGGCCGCCCTGACCGGCGAGTCCGCGCCCGTGCCGAAGGAGCCGGCCGACCTGCCGGACGGGGACGGCGAGGGGCACCTGCTGTTCCAGGGCAGCAGCGTCGCCTCCGGCAGCGGCACCGCGGTCGTCCTCGCGACCGGCGCCGACACCCGGTTCGCCGCCGTGCACGGCGCGCGCCGCGAGCGTCCCGCGAGCGCCTTCGACCGCAGCGTGCACGGCATCTCCTGGGTGCTGATCCGCTTCATGCTGCTGACCCCGCCGCTGGTCCTGATGGCGAACGCGGCGGTGCGCGGCCGGGGCCTGGAGACCCTGCCGTTCGCGGTGGCCGTCGCCGTCGGCCTCACTCCCGAGATGCTGCCGGTCATCGTCACCATCTGCCTGGCCCGCGGCGCCTCCCTGCTCGCCCGCTCGCACGGCGTCATCGTGCGCCGCCTGCCCGCGCTGCACGACCTCGGCGCCGTCGACGTGCTGTGCGTCGACAAGACCGGCACCCTCACCCGCGACCAGCCGGCCGTCGACCTCGAGCGCACCGACCCCGAGGCCCTGCACTGGGCGGGCGCCTCGGCCTGGTGGACCCTGCAGACCGCCGAACTCACCGACCCCGACCCGCTGGACGAAGCGCTGCTCGCGGCCACGGGACCCGAGGACTGGGACGCGTACGACGGGATCGACGCGCTGCCCTTCGACCCGGTACGCCGCCTGGCCACCGCCGTCGTCAAGGAACCCGGCACGCTCGGCGTGCACGTGCTCGCCGTGAAGGGCGCCGTCGCCGAGGTCCTGGAGCGCTGCGCGCTCGACGAGGACGAGCGGGACGCGCTGCGGAACCGGGCCGCCGAGCTGGCGGCCGACGGCGTCCGGCTGCTGGCCGTGGCCACGGCCGAGCGCCCCGCCCGCACCCGCGGCTACACCCCGGCCGACGAACGCGGGCTGGTCTTCCGCGGCTTCGTGGCGTTCCACGACGCCCCGGCCGACACCGCCCACGACGCGGTGGCCGCTCTCGGCGAGCGCGGCGTCACCGTCAAGGTGCTCACCGGCGACCACCCGGCGACCGCCACCCGCGTGTGCCGGGACGTCGGGATCGAGCCCGGCGACGTGGTCGTCGGAGCCGACATCGAGCACCTCGACGACGCGCGGCTCGGGGAACTCGCCGACCGCACCACCGTCTTCGCCCGCTGCACCCCCGAGCACAAGGCCCGCGTCATCGCCGCCCTGCGCGGCCGCGGCCACACCGCCGGATTCCTCGGCGACGGCGTCAACGACCTGCCCGCCCTGCGCGCCGCCGACGTCGGCGTGTGCCCCGCGGGCGGCGTCGACGTGGCCCGCGAGAGCGCGCACGTGGTGCTCGCCGACAAGGACCTCACCGCGCTCGAACACGCCGTCGTGGCGGGCCGGCACTCCAGCGCCAACATCGCCTCGTACCTGCGGATCACGCTCTCCTCGAACCTCGGCAACGTGATCGCGATGCTCGCGGCCGGTCTGCTGCTGCCGTTCCTGCCGATGCTGCCGCCGCAGGTCCTCGTCCAGAACCTGTGCTTCGACGCGGCGCAGCTCGCACTCGCCTTCGACCGGCCGCGGACGGCCGCGCTGCGCCGCCCCACGGTGCTGCGGCCGCGGCCCTTCCTGCGCTTCATCACCGGTTTCGGCGCCTTGGGCGCACTCGCCGACATCGCGACCTTCGGCGCGCTCGCCCTGTGCCTGCCCGGCTCCCTGAACATCGGCGACCAGCAGGGCTTCCACGCCGGGTGGTTCACCGAGAACCTGCTGACCCAGGCCCTCGTGATGCTGTTGCTGCGCACGGGCCGCCGCACCGCCGAGGGCCGCACGCCGGGCCCGGTGCGCTGGGCGGCGACCGGCCTTGCCGCCGTCGCGATTCTGCTGCCGCTGACCCCGCTCGGCCCGTGGCTCGGCGTCTCGGGCCTGCCGCTCGTCTACTACCCGCTGCTCGCGGCGATCCTCGTGGCGTACGCGCTGGCGCTGGTCCTGCTGCGGCGTGGCCGCTGGGCGGACCGTCCATAAGCGGGCGGGCCACTCACCCGTAGGACAGGTGGGAGCAGATGTCCTGGTCCGCCGAGCGCGCGGTGTCGGCCACTCCGGAGGGCACCGTCGTCGGGGTCGGCGTCGGTGAGGCCGCGCTGCCCGGCCGGTAGTCCGCGCCGAGCACCACGCCGATGCCCGGGGCGGTGCCCGCGGTCAGTTCGGCGTCGGGGAAGAGCCGGGCGACGGCGGAGGCGTGGGCCTTCTCGCCGGGGCCGTAGGTGATGGTCGTGGTGGCGCGGGCCCGGTCGGCGGCGTTGCCCGTCGCCGGGACGGTGAAGCCGCGGCCGGTGAGTGCCGCGGCGGCGTCGGCGGCGAGTCCGGGCGTGGCGGTGCCGTTGTAGACGGTGACGGAGACGCCCTTGCCGGACACCTCGTCGGTGGCGCTCGGGCTGGGCGTGGCACCGGCTTTGGCGCTGCCCTTCTTCCCGCTCGCGTCCTTGCCGTCGAGCGTGCGGTCCTCCTTGAGCGCGGCCCACAGCGCGTCGGCGTCCGGGTGCACGACGGCGACGCGATCGCCCTCGTACTGCCAGGGGATGGTGACGAACTTGGTGTTGTGCAGGTCGACGTTCTTCAGGGACATCGCGAACGCGAGCAGCTTGTCCGCGGAGCCGAGGCCGGGGTCGACGGTCATCGACTTCGTGGCGGCGTCGGCGAGCGGCAGCAGCTTGGTCGGGGTGAAGCCGTCGGACTTGATCTTCTTGATGAGGCTGGAGACGAACGACTGCTGGCGCTGGATGCGGCCGATGTCGGAGCCGTCGCCGATGCCGTGCCGGATGCGGACGTAGTCGAGCGCCCGCTGCCCGGCGACGGTCTGCTCGCCCTTCTTGAACAGGCGCTTGCCCTGCGTGGGCCGGTTCGGGTCGAGGTCCTTCTGGTAGACGTCGTTGGGCAGACAGACCCGGACGCCGCCGACCACGTCGGTCAGCTGGGAGAAGCCCTTGAAGTCGACGACGACGGTGTGGTCGACGCGCAGCCCGGTGAGCTGCTCGACCGTGTTCTGGGTGCAGGCCGGATTCCCCTGGGCGGTCTGGCCCGTCGTGTAGGCCGCGTTGAACATCACGTTGGTGCGCGTGTCGCTCCACGTGCCGTCCGGCAGCTTGCACGGCGGGATGGTGACCAGGGTGTCGCGGGGGATGGAGACGCCGACGGCGTGCCGGTGGTCGGCGTAGACGTGCAGCAGGAACGCGGTGTCCGAGCGGCCGATGTCGTTCTTGTCGCCGCCGCCGAGGTCGCTGTTCCCGCCGGTGCGCGCGTCGGTGCCGATGACCAGCACGTTCTCGCCCTTGGACGCGTCGGCGTCGGGCCGGTTCCTGGACAGGCCGTCCGAGCCGAACGTGTCGATGTTGCCGTTCAGCTTCAGATACAGCCACCCGGCCCCGCCCGTGATCAGGACGAGCATCGCGAGGCCCGTCACGAGAGTGATCCGCAGTCGGCTGCGCTTGCGCCGTCGCCCCATGCCCCTGCCCTTGCTGTCGTTCCACCCGATGGTTGTACAGTTGCGCAATGTAGCAAGCGCGGCTGTGGGGGTGGCACGTCCACCCCGGTCGCGGTCCGACCACGACAAGAGGTGAACGCCATGTTCCGAAACGCACTGGAGCCCTGGCACCTGTTGGTCCTGGGCGTCGTGATCATCGTGCTCTTCGGCTCCAAGAAGCTGCCGGACACCGCACGCTCCCTGGGCAAGTCTTTGCGCATCCTCAAGAGCGAGACGAAGGCCATGAAGGAGAGCGACGAGACCGCGACACCACTTTAAGCTTTGCGCAAGTGTTGGAAATGATGGAGGTAACAGCAGTGGGAGTTTCCCTGGGCAAGGGCGGCAATGTCTCGCTCAGCAAGGAGGCGCCGGGCCTGACCGCGGTCACGGTCGGCCTGGGCTGGGACGTGCGCACGACGACGGGTACCGATTACGACCTCGACGCGAGCGCCCTGCTGTGCGATGCGGCCGGGAAGGTGCTCTCGGACCGGCACTTCGTCTTCTACAACAACCTCACCAGCCCGGACGGCTCGGTCGAGCACACCGGGGACAACCTCACCGGTGAGGGCGAGGGCGACGACGAGAGCATCAAGGTGAATCTCGCCGGGGTGCCCGCCGAGGTCGACAAGATCGTCTTCCCGGTGTCGATCCACGACGCCGAGCCGCGCGGCCAGAGCTTCGGCCAGGTCCGCAACGCGTTCATCCGCGTCGTGAACCAGGCGGGCGGCGCCGAGATCGCCCGCTACGACCTCTCCGAGGACGCCTCCACCGAGACGGCGATGGTCTTCGGCGAGCTGTACCGGCACGGCGCGGAGTGGAAGTTCCGCGCCGTGGGCCAGGGGTACGCCTCGGGCCTGGCCGGCATCGCGCAGGACTTCGGCGTCAACGTCTGAGGCACGCGCCCCCGCGGCGCCGCCCGTCCCCGAACCCCGGGCGGGCGGCGCCGCGTACGACAGCCCTCAACAACCCATCGACCGCCCGACCAGAAGGCACCGCATGTCAGTGAACCTGGCCAAGGGCCAGCAGATCAGCCTCAGCAAGGACACCGGCGACGCCCTGACCGTCGTCCGGATGGGACTCGGCTGGCAGGCCGCGCCCCGCAAGGGCTTCCTCGCCAAGCTGACCGGCACCCGCGAGATCGACCTCGACGCCTCCGCCGTGCTCTTCGCCGGACAGAGCTATGTCGACGTCGTCTTCTTCCGCCACCTCGTCAGCGAGGACGCCTCGGTGCGGCACAGCGGCGACAACCTCGTGGGCGGCACCGGGCAGGCCGACGACGAGTCCATCACCGTCGACCTCCCGCGCGTCCCCGGCGAGGTGGACCAGATCGTCTTCACCGTGAACTCGTTCACCGGCCAGACCTTCGCCGAGGTGGGCAGCGCGTACTGCCGCCTCGTCGACGAGACCACGGGTGAGGAGCTCGCCCGCTACACTCTTGACGGCGGCGGCAGCCACACCGCGCAGATCATGGCGAAGGTCCAGCGCGAGGGCACCGGCTGGAAGCTCAGAGCGATCGGGGAGCCGGCCGCGGGCCGGACCTTCCAGGACCTGATGCCCGCGATCACCCGCCACCTGTGAGCCTGGCGACCGTCCCGGCCCCCGCGCGCACCCGCGCGGTCAAGGGGGGCCGGGACGCGTTCCACGACAACGCCAAGTACCTGGCGATCGTGCTCGTCGCGATGGGGCACGCGTGGGAGCCGCTGCGCGACGACAGCCGCGCGGCGGCCGCGCTCTACACCACGGTCTACGCCTTCCACATGCCCGCGTTCATCGTCATCTCCGGCTACTTCTCGCGCTCCTTCGACGCGAGCCCCGGTCGACTGAAGCGGCTGATCACGGGCGTGGCCGTGCCGTACGTGGTGTTCGAGGTCGCCTACACGCTCTTCAAGCGGACGGCGGGCGACGACCCGGGCTACCCGATCAGCCTGCTCGACCCCTGGTACCTCACCTGGTTCCTGATCGCGCTGTTCGTGTGGCGGCTGACCACACCGCTGTGGAAGGTGATCCGGTGGCCGCTGCCGGTGGCGCTCGCCATCGCGGCGCTCGCCTCGGTCTCGCCCAGCATCGGCGACGACCTCGACCTGCAACGCGTCCTGCAGTTCCTGCCGTTCTTCGTGCTCGGCCTGGTCCTGAAGCCGGAGCACTTCCAGCTGGTGCGCCGCAAGGAGGCGCGGATCCTGGCGGTGCCGGTGTTCGCGGCGGCCCTGCTGTTCGCGTACTGGGCGGTGCCGAGGATGAACGCGGCCTGGTTCTACCGCCGCGACAGCGCCCAGGAGTTGGGGGCGCCCGGCTGGACCGGGGTGGCCATGACGCTGGCCATGTTCGGCTGCTCGGCGATCCTCGTCGCGTGCTTCCTCGCGTGGGTGCCGGGCCGCAGGCTCTGGTTCACGGCGCTCGGCGCGGGCACGCTCTACGGCTATCTGCTGCACGGCTTCCTCGCCAAGGGCTCTCGCTTCTGGGACTGGTACGAGGTCGACTGGGTGCACACCCCGTGGGGCGAGATCGTGGTGACGCTCGTCGCGGCGGCCGTGATCACCGTGCTGTGCACGCCACCGGTGCAACGGACGTTCCGGTTCGTCATGGAGCCGCGGATGGAGTGGGCGTTCAGACGGGAGCCCGAAGTCAAGGGCTAGGGTCGGCGCATGGTGACGATCACGGGAGTGCCCGACGGCTGGCCGGCCGACGAGGACGCGGCGCGCGGCATGCAGGACGCGCTGCGCGACCGCGTCGTGCGCGGCGAGCCCGGTCCGCCGCCGGGCACCGGCACGGTCACCGGGATCGACGTCGCCTACGACGACGAGCGGGGTGTCGTCGCCGCGGCCGCGGTCGTCCTGGACGCGGCGACACTCGCCGTCGTCGAGGAGGCGACGGCCGTCGGCGAGGTCGCCTTCCCCTACGTGCCCGGCCTGTTGGCCTTCCGCGAGATCCCGGCGGTCCTGGGCGCCCTCGAGGCGCTGACCCGTGACCCCGGGCTCGTGGTCTGCGACGGCTACGGGCTCGCCCACCCGCGCCGCTTCGGCCTCGCGAGCCACCTGGGCGTGCTCACCGGGCTGCCCACCATGGGCGTCGCGAAGAACCCCTTCGTCTTCTCCCACGGCGAGTTGGGCGCGCGGCGGGGGAGCGCGGCGGCGCTGCTCGACGGCGACGAGGAGGTCGGCCGCGCGCTGCGCACCCAGGACGGCGTGAAACCGGTGTACGTGTCCGTGGGCCACCGGATCTCGCTCGACAACGCGTGCGCGCACGCGTTGTCGCTCACGCCGAAGTACCGCGTCCCGGAGACGACCCGCCGGGCGGACCGCCTGTGCCGGGAGGCGCTCGCCGCGCGGACGGGTCCGGCGGACCTCAGCGTTCGGCCGCGACCCGGAACGTGATCCCGGCCTTCGTCAGCCGCTCGATGAGGGCGTCGCCCATGGCCTCGACCGTGGTCACCTGCCCCGCCGTGTCCGGGAGTTCGTCGCGCACCAGGCACATCGCGGACTCGGCGAGCATCTTCGCGGTCTCCGCGTAGCCGGGGTCGCCGCCGGACACCTCCGTGTAGACGCGGCGCCCGCCGCCCTCGCCCACGAACCGCACCGAGAACCAGCTCTTGGCCCGGCGCGCCTCGTCGGGGCCCTCGCCCGGCTTGAGCCGCCCGCCCAACCAGCGGCGCACCGGCGGCACTTGGGACGCGGCGAACAGCGCGCCCATGCCCACCACGCCGCCCACCGCGAACGGCAGCGTCTTCACGGCCGCGTAGTGCCGGTAGCGGAAGTCGGGGCCGTAGCGTGCGACGGCCCGCGCCGAGCGCTGCACGATCTGCGGGTCGATCGTCGGCAGCGGCAGGGCCCACGCGCCGATCTCCTTGGCGAAGCGCGGGGTGCCGGTCGGCGCGTACGCCGTGCGGTCGATGGGGCGCGGCTCGTGGCGGCGCCGCTCCTGCTGGGCAGCGAGCATCTGCCGGGCCCGCGAGAACTGGTTCAGGGCGGAGTTGAACGTGCCGCCGGAGAACGTCGCGTTCGACCGTACGAAGCCGTCGACGCGCAGCGGCACGCCCTCCGGCAGCTGCTTGACGGTGTAGTACGCGCCCAGGTCGTGCGGGATGGAGTCGAAGCCGCAGGCGTGCACGATGCGGGCGCCGGTGTCGCGCGCGCGGGCGTCGTGCCGCACGTACATGAGGTCCACGAACTCCGGCTCGCCGGTGAGGTCCACGTAGTCGGTGCCCGCGCTCGCGCACGCGGCGACGAGCCCCTCGCCGTACTCCAGGTAGGGGCCCACGGTCGTCGCCACCACCCGTGTGTTGACGGCGAGTTCGCGCAGCGACGAGCGTTCGGCGATGTCCACGCGGACCAGCGGGAGCACCGCGCACTCGGGGTTGATCTCGGTCAGCCGTTCGCGCAGCCGCTCCAGCTTCGTGGTGTCGCGCCCGGCGATCGCCCAGCGCAGCCCTTGGGGCGCGTTGGCCGCGAGGTACTCGGCGGTGAGCACCCCCACGAACCCCGTCGCCCCGAACAGCACCAGGTCGTACGTCCTGCTCGACTCGTTCATGCCACCCCTCACCCGCGTCGTGTGCCGTTGTCGGTGGCCGAGGCTAGCGTGAAGGGTGGGACGGGAGCAGCGGGGGCCCTCCGTCCCGTGGCGGGGGCGGTGCGGTCAGGCGCGCTCCGCCGACCGCGCGAGTTCCTCGAGGTCGACGGTCTCGTCGGGCGAGGGCTCCTGCGGGCGCACGGCCTTGTCGTAGTCGCCGAAGGTGGCGCTGTTGGGGTTCTTGCCGCCGGTCGACGTGGTGCGCAGGATGTACGGCTTGCCCTCGGCGGCGACGTACAGCGACAGCGTCTCGCCGCCGGAGGTCTTCTTCGTGAGCCGGACGGCCTTGGTGCCGTCGACGTCCGCGGTGCCGCTCCTCTTCATCCCCCGGCGCTCGGACTTGTCCTCGTCCATGGACGCGACGAGGCCCTGCTTGTCGCACAGGCCCCGGGTCATGGCGTCGTTCGCCGGGGTCTTCACCCACTTGTCCTTGAGCTTCGGCACCAGCTTGGTGGCCCCGGGCTGTTCCTTCAGCGTCGTCTGCCAGTACTTCTCGTCGCCCCGTAAGTAGAGCGTGCCGTCGAGGTGGCGCACGTCGGCCGTCGTGCCGGCCATCGTGACGGTGCCCTCGCAGTTCTTGCTCTGGTCCACGGTGAGGTCGACGGTGAGCCGCTCGCCGGTCTTCTGCTGCGTGGTGCCCTTGATGTGCATCGATTCGGCCTGCCGGGTGGCCTGCACGGCGTCGGCCGCGATCCGGTCCGCGCTCTTGCCGGCGAAGGGTTCGTCCGATGCCTCCTTGTCGCCTCCGCAGCCCAGGAGTCCCAGAGCCGTGATCCCGGTGACCATCGTCAGTGCCGTCATTCGCCTGCTGTGCGCCACGTCGTCTCCCTCCGTGGTTCGCGTGATTTTCGTGAGACGTCACCGAATACCCCTCTCGTCCGGGTGGTCACCGGAAGGGAGGCCGCCACTTGGGGCGCACGGGGCGGAACGGCCGGTACCGGGCGGGGCGAGCGGCGAGAATTGGCTAAGCGCTTGCTTGCTGGGGGCTTGTGCTGAGCGGAGCGGGTTCATAGCATCACTGGTGTTACATCATTAGTGTCACAAGCTGGGGGCGTCGCGGAATGGCAGTGGCAGGCACGGAAAGCGGTGGTCGGCGCGGTGGCCCGCTCGTCGGGGTGCGCGTGGTGGAGCTGGCCGGGATCGGTCCCGGGCCGTTCGCCGCGATGCTCCTCGCCGACCTCGGGGCCGATGTCGTACGCGTCGACCGGCCCGGCGGCCAGGCGCTCGGGGTTCCCCCGGAGTTCGACGTCACGAACCGCAACAAGCGCTCGGTGATCGTCGACCTGAAGGCCGAGGACGGGCCCGCGCGGGTCCTTGACCTCGCCGCGCGCGCCGACGTGCTCATCGAGGGCTACCGGCCGGGCGTCGCCGAGCGGCTCGGCGTCGGCCCCGAGGAGTGCCACCGGCGGAACCCGAAGCTGGTCTACGGCCGGATGACCGGCTGGGGCCAGGAGGGCCCGCTCGCCCAGCGCGCCGGACACGACATCGGCTACATCGCGCTGACCGGCGCCCTCGGCCTGACCGGCGACCCGGACCGCCCGCCGGTGGCCCCGGCGAACCTGCTCGGCGACTACGCGGGCGGCTCCCTCTACCTCGTCGTCGGCATCCTCGCCGCCCTGCACCACGCCCGCGACACGGGCTCCGGGCAGGTCGTCGACGCCGCGATCGTCGACGGCACGGCGCACCTCAGCACGATGATCCACGGGATGCTCGCGGCCGGCGGCTGGCAGGACCGGCGCGCCGCCAACCTCCTCGACGGCGGCGCCCCGTTCTACGGCACGTACGAGACCGCCGACGGCAAGCACATGGCCGTCGGCGCCCTTGAGCAGCAGTTCTACGCGGAGTTCGCCCAGCTGCTCGAACTCGGCGAGGTGGCCGAGGCACGCAACGACCTGTCCCGCTGGGACGAGCTGCGCGCGGCCGTCGCCGCCCGCTTCAAGGAGCGCACCCGCGACGAATGGGCGGCCGTCTTCGAGGGCTCGGACGCCTGCGTGGCGCCCGTGCTCTCCCTCGGCGAGGCCCCGCAGCATCCGCACCTCGCCGCCCGCGGCACCTTCGTCGACCACGGCGGCCTCACCCAGCCGGCGCCCGCGCCCCGCTTCTCCACCACCCCCACCAGCGTCCACTCGGGCCCCGCCCAGCCCGGCGCCGACACCGCAGACGTCGCGCTCGACTGGGACGTACCGGCCCTGAACGAGCCCACCACGAAAGGCAGTTGATCGCGAGCATGGAACGACGCCTGTTCAGCGCCGAGCACGAGGCGTTCCGCGAGACCGTGCGCACCTTCCTCGCCAAGGAGGTGACGCCGCACTACGAGCAGTGGGAGAAGGACGGCATCGTCTCCCGCGAGGCGTGGCTCGCCGCCGGACGCCAGGGCCTGCTCGGGCTCGCCGTGCCCGAGGAGTTCGGGGGCGGCGGCAACGCCGACTTCCGCTACCCGGCCGTGCTCGCCGAGGAGTTCACGCGCGCGGGCGCCTCGGGCCTCGCCGTCGGCCTGCACAACGACATCATCGGCCCGTACCTCACCGCGCTCGCCACCGACGAGCAGAAGCGGCGCTGGCTGCCCGGCTTCTGCGACGGCTCGATCATCACGGCGATCGCCATGACCGAGCCCGGCGCGGGCTCCGACCTCCAGGGCATCCGCACCGCCGCCGAGGACAAGGGCGACCACTGGCTGCTCAACGGCTCGAAGACGTTCATCTCGAACGGGATCCTCGCCGACCTCGTGATCGTCGTCGCCAAGACGACCCCCGAGGGCGGCGCGCACGGCCTCTCCCTGCTCGTCGTCGAGCGCGGCATGGAGGGCTTCGAGCGCGGCCGCAACCTCGACAAGATCGGCCAGAAGTCCCAGGACACCGCCGAGCTGTTCTTCAACGACGTCCGCGTCCCGAAGGAGAACCTCCTCGGCGAGCTCAACGGCGCGTTCATCCACCTGATGACGAACCTCGCGCAGGAGCGCATGGGCATCGCGGTCGCCGCGATCGCCGCCGCCGAGCACCTCCTGGAGATCACCACCGAGTACGTGAAGGAGCGCGAGGCCTTCGGGCGCCCGCTCGCCACGAAGCAGCACATCCGCTTCGAGATCGCGGAGATGGCCACCGAGTGCGCCGTCACCCGTACGTTCCTCGACCGCTGCATCGAGGACCACTCGGACGGGCGACTCGACGCCGTGCACGCCTCGATGGCGAAGTGGTGGGCGACCGAGCTGCAGAAGCGCGTCGCCGACCGCTGCCTCCAACTGCACGGCGGGTACGGGTACATGACCGAGTACCGCGTCGCGAAGGCGTTCACCGACGGGCGCATCCAGACCATCTACGGCGGCACGACCGAGATCATGAAGGAGATCATCGGCCGTTCGCTGCTGACCTGATCCCGCACCACCCTCCGCGGACACCCCCGCAGAATCGAACCCTCTGTTCCGCCGCTTCGAAAGGCACCTCCCGTGACCACAGACGCGTACGTATACGACGCGATCCGCACCCCGCGCGGCCGCGGCAAGGCCAACGGCTCCCTGCACGGCACCAAGCCGATCGACCTGGTCGTCGGCCTGATCCACGAGATCAGGGCGCGCTTCCCCGACCTCGACCCGGCCGCCATCGACGACATCGTGCTCGGTGTCGTCGGACCGATCGGCGACCAGGGCTCCGACATCGCGCGCATCGCCGCCATCGCGGCCGGACTGCCCGACACGGTGGCGGGCGTGCAGGAGAACCGCTTCTGTGCCTCGGGCCTGGAGGCCGTCAACCTCGCGGCGATGAAGGTCCGTTCGGGCTGGGAGGACCTCGTCCTCGCGGGCGGCGTCGAGTCGATGTCGCGCGTGCCGATGGGCTCCGACGGCGGCGCCTGGGCGATGGACCCGATGACCGCGTACGAGACCGGTTTCGTGCCGCAGGGCATCGGCGCCGACCTCATCGCCACCATCGAGGGCTTCTCGCGGCGCGACGTCGACGAGTACGCCGCGATGTCGCAGGAGCGCGCGGCCGCCGCCGTGAAGGACGGCCGCTTCACGCGCTCGATCGTCCCGGTCAAGGACCGCAGCGGCCTCACCGTCCTCGACCACGACGAGCACCTGCGCCCCGGCACGACGGCCGACTCGCTGGGCAAGCTGAAGCCCTCGTTCAAGGACATCGGCGACCTCGGCGGCTTCGACGCGGTGGCGCTGCAGAAGTACCACTGGGTCGAGAAGATCGACCACGTGCACCACGCGGGCAACTCCTCCGGCATCGTCGACGGCGCCTCGCTGGTGGCCATCGGCTCCCGCGAGGTGGGGGAGCGCTACGACCTGACCCCGCGCGCCCGCATCGTCTCCGTCGCGGTCTCCGGCTCCGAGCCGACCATCATGCTCACCGGTCCCGCGCCCGCCTCCCGCAAGGCGCTCGCCAAGGCCGGTCTGACCATCGACGACATCGACCTCGTCGAGATCAACGAGGCGTTCGCGGCGGTCGTGCTGCGCTTCGTGAAGGACATGGGCCTGTCCCTGGACAAGGTCAACGTCAACGGCGGCGCCATCGCGCTCGGCCACCCCCTCGGCGCCACCGGCGCGATGATCCTCGGCACCCTCGTCGACGAGCTGGAGCGGCAGGACAAGCGGTACGGCCTGGCCACGCTGTGCGTCGGCGGCGGCATGGGCATCGCCACCATCGTCGAGCGCGTCTGACCCCTCGTCCCGAAACCCCTTACGGAGCTACGCAGATGACCGAGAGCACCACCATCCGCTGGGAGCAGGACGACACCGGCATCGTCACGCTCGTCCTGGACGACCCCAACCAGTCCGCGAACACCATGAACCAGGCGTTCAAGGACTCCATCGCCGCGATCGCCGACCGCGCCGAGGCCGAGATCGCCGCGACCCCCGACTCGATCCGCGGGTTCATCTACACCTCCGCCAAGAAGACCTTCTTCGCGGGCGGTGACCTCAAGGACATGATGAAGGCGGGCCCCGAGGACGCCCAGTCCGTCTTCGAGACCGGCATCGGCATCAAGAACTCGCTGCGCCGCATCGAGACCCTCGGCAAGCCCGTCGTCGCGGCCATCAACGGCGCGGCCCTGGGCGGCGGTTACGAGATCGCGCTCGCCAGTCACCACCGCGTCGCGCTCGACGCGCCGGGCTCGAAGATCGGCCTGCCCGAGGTCACGCTCGGCCTGCTCCCCGCGGGCGGCGGCGTCACCCGCACCGTCCGCCTCATGGGCATCGCCGACGCGCTCCTGAAGGTGCTGCTCCAGGGCACCCAGTACAACCCGCAGCGCGCCCTGGAGAACGGCCTGGTCCACGAGGTCGCCGCGACCCGCGAGGAGATGATCGAGAAGGCCCGCGCCTTCATCGACGCCAACCCGGAGTCGCAGCAGCCCTGGGACAAGCCCGGCTACCGCATCCCCGGCGGCACCCCCGCGAGCCCCAAGCTCGCCGCGAACCTGCCCGCCTTCCCGGCCAACCTGAAGAAGCAGGTCAACGGCGCCCCGTACCCGGCCCCGCGCAACATCCTCGCGGCGGCCGTCGAGGGCTCCCAGGTCGACTTCGAGAACGCCCTCGCGATCGAGGCCCGCTACTTCACCGAGCTGGTCACGGGCCAGACCGCGAAGAACATGATCCAGGCGTTCTTCTTCGACCTCCAGGCCGTGAACTCGGGCGCCAACCGCCCCAAGGGCATCGAGCCCCGCAAGGTGAACAAGGTCGCCGTCCTCGGCGCCGGAATGATGGGCGCCGGCATCGCCTACTCCTGCGCCCGCGCGGGCATCGAGGTCGTCCTCAAGGACGTCACCGACGAGGCCGCCGCCAAGGGCAAGGCGTACTCCGAGAAGCTGTGCGCCAAGGCCGTCAAGCGCGGCCGCACCACCCAGGAGAAGGCGGACGCGCTGCTCGCCCGCATCACCCCGGCCTCCGACCCGCAGGCCGTGGCCGGCTGCGACGCGGTCATCGAGGCCGTCTTCGAGGACCCCTCGCTCAAGCACAAGGTGTTCCAGGAGATCCAGGACATCGTCGCCCCCGACGCCCTGCTCTGCTCCAACACCTCGACGCTGCCGATCACCACCCTCGCCGAGGGCGTCGAGCGGCAGGACGACTTCATCGGCCTGCACTTCTTCTCGCCCGTCGACAAGATGCCGCTCGTCGAGATCATCAAGGGCGAGCGCACCGGCGACGAGGCCCTGGCCCGCGCCTTCGACCTCGTACGGCAGATCAACAAGACGCCCATCGTGGTCAACGACTCGCGCGGCTTCTTCACCTCGCGCGTCATCGGGCACTTCATCAACGAGGGCGTCGCCATGGTCGGCGAGGGCGTCGAGCCCGCGTCGGTCGAGCAGGCGGCGGGCCAGGCCGGCTACCCGGCGAAGGTCCTGTCCCTGATGGACGAGCTGACCCTCACCCTGCCCCGCAAGATCCGCGAGGAGACGAAGGCCGCGATCGTCGAGGCCGGCGGCACCTGGGAGACCCACCCGGCCGAGGCCGTCATCGACCGCATGGTCGACGAGTTCGGGCGGCCGGGCCGCAGCGGGGGCGCGGGCTTCTACGAGTACGGCGAGGACGGCAAGCGGGCCGGGCTGTGGCCGGGCCTGCGCGAGCACTTCACCAAGCCGGGCACGGAGATCCCGTTCGAGGACATGAAGGAGCGGATGCTCTTCTCCGAGGCCCTCGACACGGTCCGCCTCATCGAGGAGGGCGTGCTCACGTCCGTCGCCGACGCCAACATCGGCTCCATCTTCGGCATCGGCTTCCCGGGCTGGACCGGCGGCGTGCTCCAGTACATCAACGGCTACGAGGGCGGCCTGCCCGGATTCGTCGCCCGCTCGCGCGAGCTGGCCGGCCGCTACGGCGACCGGTTCCTGCCGCCCGCGCTGCTGGTGGAGAAGGCCGAGAAGGGCGAGACGTTCAAGGACTGACGTCTTGCGCGGGAGGCGTTCAGCGCTCGGCGCGGAACGCCTCCCGCAGCTCTTCCTTCAGGGAGCGCTGGAAGGCGGTCAACAGCGCCTGCACCACCAGTGGCTGCATATGGGCCGACAGCGACTTCACGTCCTGCTCGGCCCTTTGCGACACCTCGGAGCGGAACAGCCGGGCCAGCTCCTGCGCGGCGCCCCGCGAGTGCTGCACGAGCACCTCGCGCGAGGCGAGGATCGCGTCGAGCGACAGCGGTACGTCGAGCAGCTGCACGCCGAGCCGCAGCTGGCCCGTGTCGCAGCGGAAGGTGTCCTCGCCCTCCCGCGTCAGCACGTCCATCGTGGCGAGCCGCGCCAGGTGCTCCTCGGTCAGCTCCCGGCCTGCCCGCTGGTCCAGCTCGCCCCTGGTCAGCGTCTCGACCGAGTCGGGGGCCCAACTCGCCACCACCGCACGGTGGATGGCCAGGTCCTGTGCGCTCAGGTCGGCCGGCAGCTGCTCCAGGTACCGCTCGATCGCGGCCAGCGTCATGCCCTGGTGCTGCAGCTCCTCGATCAGCTCGAGCCGGGCGATGTGGTCGGGCCCGTAGTGCCCCACCCGGCGTGGCCCGATGACCGGCGGAGGCAGCAGGCCCCGCGTGCTGTAGAAGCGGATGGTGCGGACGGTGACACCGGCGCGGGCCGCCAGTTCGTCGACGGTCAGCGTGGGGACCTGAGTGTCCGTCGTCATCTTCGCCTCTCGCTGCGATCCGGGTGCAACAGTATTGCTGAGACACCGACATTGTGAAACCCGAAGTGGGCGGTCGACGCCATATACGCCGCCTCCGGTTCCACGTCCAGAGGCGTCCCGTCATGTGAGAAGCGCCGCTATGTGATCTCCGCCACCGCATCCGGGGAGATCTTCGGGGAAGGTGCACCTCGGTCCGCACGCCGTCAGGGGCGATGCGGACCGAAGCACGTTCCGGACCCCGGCGGCCCCCACGTCGCCGGGCACCACAGAGTGGACACCCCCTCGTGAGCAAGGACGCCCTCAACACAGCCACGGACGCATCCCGCACAGATGCCTCCCAGGCGCCCGCCGACGCGGGCGACGCCGGCTACAGCAAGGCCCTCAAGAGCCGCCACATCAACATGATCGCCATCGGCGGCGCGATCGGCACCGGACTCTTCCTCGGCGCCGGCGGGCGGCTGCACGACGCGGGCCCCGCCCTCGTCTTCGCCTATCTGATCTGCGGCATCTTCGCGTACTTCGTGGTGCGCGCCCTCGGTGAAATGGTCGTCTACCGGCCCTCGTCCGGTTCCTTCGTGTCGTACGCACGCGAGTTCCTCGGCGAGAAGGGCGCCTACGTCGCCGGCTGGATGTACTTCCTGAACTGGTCGATGACGGGCATCGCCGACATCACCGCCGTCGCGCTCTACACCCAGTACTGGAGCGCCTTCACGAGCATTCCGCAGTGGGTGCTCGCGCTGATCGCGCTCGCGGTCGTGCTGTCGGTGAACCTCGTCTCGGTGAAGTACTTCGGCGAGATGGAGTTCTGGTTCTCGATCATCAAGGTGGCCACCCTGGTGGCCTTCCTGTTCGTGGGCATCTTCCTGGTCGCCACGCAGCACCCGGTCGACGGCCACACGCCAGGACTGCACATGATCACGGACAACGGCGGCTGGATGCCCAGCGGCACCATGGCCGTGGTCCTCGTGATGCAGGGCGTCGTCTTCGCGTACGCCGCGCTCGAACTGGTCGGCGTCGCGGCGGGCGAGACCGCCGAGCCGCAGAAGGTCGTCCCGCGCGCGGTGAACTCGATCATGTGGCGCGTCGGCCTGTTCTACTGCGGCTCGGTGCTGCTGCTCGCGCTGCTGCTGCCGTCCACCTCGTACACCTCGGGCGAGAGCCCGTTCGTGACGCTGTTCTCGAAGCTGGGCGTCGGCGGCGTCGGCGACATCATGAACCTGGTCGTGCTGACCGCGGCCATGTCCTCGCTGAACTCCGGCCTCTACTCCACGGGCCGCATCCTGCGCTCCATGGCCATGTCGGGCTCCGCTCCGAAGTTCACCGCGAAGATGAACAAGAACCAGGTGCCCTTCGGCGGCATCCTGCTCACCGCGGGCGTCGGTGTCCTGGGCGTCGGCCTGAACTACCTGCTGCCCGCCGAGGCGTTCGAGATCGTCATCGAGGTCTCCTCGATCGGCATCATCGGCACCTGGGTCATGATCATGGTCGCGCACCTGGCCTTCGTCCGCCGCGCCAAGCAGGGCCTGGTCGAGCGCCCGAAGTTCCGGCTGCCGTTCTCCCCGGTCACGGAGATCGTCACGATCGTCTTCCTGCTCTCCGTGCTCGCCCTCATGTGGAACGACGAGGAGACCGGCCGCAAGACGCTCATGCTGATCCCGGTCGTCGGCGTGCTCCTCTTCATCGGCTGGTTCCGGGTGCGGCGCAATGTCGACCGCATCGCCACCGACGAGCTGACGAAGGTGACCGACGGCAACTGAGCCTGCCCGCCTTCCTCCACGGGGCCCCACGCACACGTGCGTTGGGGCCCCGTGCCGTTCGGGTAGGACACAGGCATGTCGCTGGTTCCCTGGGACGTACAAGTCAAGATCGGACAGCTGGCCGCGCTCGCCGCGGCCCTGGTGACGTCGCTGATCACCTCCGCCCGCCGACGCCGCCCGCCCACCGCGCCGAACCCGCCGGAACCGCCCCCGCCCCCGTCCCCGCTGCCGGCCCACGTCGTCCCCTGCCGCCAGGCCCCGGCCGCGGCCGCCGTCACGGACCTGTGCACCTGCGTCTCCGAGCTGGCCTCGGACCTCGCCAAGCGCTACGCCGACGACGGCCGCCGGCCACCCGCCCCGGACGCGCATACTTGATCGGAGACCGGCCCCGCAGGCTCCACACGCACCACGAGGAGCGGCACCCCCATGAAGCAGCACGACCCGGACCCGCCACCGCCCCCGGTGGGCGGCATCCTCTGGGAGACGGCGGGCGACGTCCGCGCCCTGCTCGCCCTGCCCGCCGCGTTCGTCCTCCAGGTCGCGCACCCCGCCGTCGGCGCGGGCGTCGACGACCACTCGGTGTTCCGCACCGACCCCTGGGGCCGCGGCGCCCGCTCGCTGACCTCCGTGATGCTCTGGGTGTACGGGGGTGAGGAAGCGGCCGAGGAGGGCCGCCGCCTGCGCCGCCTCCACCGCACGATCCAGGGCACCGACCCGCACGGCCGCCGCTACCACGCCCTCACCCCGGCCCACTACGCCTGGGTGCACGCCACCGGCTTCCCCGTCTCCCGCTACGCGCGCCGCTACTTCGCCACGCCGTTCACGCCGGAGGAGGAGCGGCGGTTCTACGAGGAGTGGCTGATGGTCGGCCGCATCCTCGGCATCCACGACCGGGACATGCCGCAGACGGTCGAGGAGTTCTGGCCGTACTACCGCAAGATGCTCGCGCAGGAGATCGAGCGCAACGCGGTGGTGACCGAACTGACGTCGCGCTCCCGCGCCCTGCCACCACCACCGGGCCACCACCCGGTCATCGGATTCCTCTGGCCCCTCATCCGCCCGGCCCTGACCCGCACGATGAGCTTCCTGTCGACGGGCCTGCTCCCGCCGGAGGCCCGAGAGGCGATCGGCCTCCCGTGGACCCCACGCCAGGAACGCCGCCTGCGCCACTTCGCGGCACTGGTGAGGCTGGTGGCGCCGCGGCTGCCGGAGCGCTTCAGGTATCTGCCGGTGGCGCGCCGGGCGCGAGCATCGAGATCAAGCAACTCCGGCACATCGAGCCCCTGCGGCGATTGAGCAGCGGGGCCCGGGGCAGAGCCCCGCGACCGCATCGCCGTCGCAGCGCACCAAGGCGCCCGGTTCAGCCCCCCGCCTGAAGCCGCAACCCCGCCAACGTCAGATCCAGCGCCGCGAGGAACTGATCCCGGTCGTCGTGCACCGCGAACTCGTCGGCGATCTCCCGCACGAACGGGAACTCCTCCGCATCGAGCCGCCGCCACGTCTCGGCGTACTGCCCGAGGTGCTCCTCCCGGTCCACCCCTCCGTCCAGCAGCCGCTCGGGAAGCTCCATCCCCAGATCGGCCGCGGTGCCGACCACCACACCCGTGATCGCCGAAACGGCGTGGAACCGCTGCCGCGTCGTGAGATCGAGCCGCAGGGTCTGCCGGCCGAGCCGGTCGTACAGCTTCAGTGAGTTGCCCTGCACGTCGGTGTTGCGCATGAAGTACGCGGCCAGCCAGGGCCGGTCCACGATCGCGTCGAACAGGGCGACGGCCATCGCGCGGAGGTCGGCGATGGGGTCGTCGCTGTCCGGCCGTTCCTCCACGGCGGTCAGCACCCCGCCGATCGCGTGGTCGGTGGCGCGGTCGAGGAGCTCGTCCTTGTTCTGGACGTACCAGTAGATCGTGCCGACGCCCGTGCCGAGCCGGGCGGCGAGCGCGCGGAACGTCAGCGCGGACCCGCCGGCCTCGTCGAGCAGGGCCACGGCCGCGTTGAGCACGGCCTCCATCGAGTGCGAAGCGCGCCGGCGTCCCCGGGGGGACGCCGCGGCGGCGGAGCGGGTCGGCGGGGGTGTCATGCCCTCCATCCAAGCACAACTTGCTCCCCATCGAACATGGTTCTATGGTGGAACACGGTTCGAACATCGAACTATGTTCCATAACCGAATGTCGTTCGATGTTCGACGGCGTTCCCCGTTCAGAAAGGAGGCCAGGTCATGACTGCCACCACCGAAACCGGGCCCGTTCCCACCCGTACCTACGGATCACTGCGGGCGGCGTGGATCCCGCTGGCCGCGCTCTGCCTGGCCTTCTTCGTCGAGATGGTCGACAACACGCTGCTCTCGATCGCGCTGCCCACCATCGGCCGCGACCTCGGCAGCGGCACGACCGCCCTGCAATGGGTCACCGGCGCCTACTCGCTGACGTTCGGCGGCCTGCTGCTCACGGCGGGATCCATGGCCGACCGCCTCGGACGCCGCCGCGTCCTGCTGGTCGGCCTCGGCGTCTTCGGCGTGTTGAGCCTCGCCGTCGTCGCCGTCGACTCCACCGGGCAGCTCATCGCGCTGCGGGCCGGGCTCGGCGTCGCCGCCGCGGCCATGGCCCCCATCACCAACTCGCTCGTCTTCCGGCTCTTCGACGACCAGGCGCTGCGGATGCGCGCGATGACGTTGATGATCGTCGTCGGCATGTCCGGGTTCATCCTCGGCCCGCTGCTCGGCGGCACCGCGCTCGCCCACGTCAGCTGGCAGTGGCTGCTGCTGATCAACGCGCCGATCGCCCTGATCGCGGCCATCGGCGTACGTCTCGGCGTCGCGCCCGACCGGCGCGAGGACCTCACCGACGACAAGCTCGACCTGCCGGGCGCCGTCCTGAGCGTGCTCGCCATCGGCCTGGCCTGCTACTCGCTGACCAGCGGCGTCGAGCACGGCTGGGGCTCCGCGGCCACACTCGGCTCGATCCTGGGCGCCGCGCTCGCCGGCCTCGCGTTCGTGTGGCACGAGCGCCGCAGCAAGGCCCCCATGCTGGACCTGAAGATCTTCTCGAACGGCACCGTGCGCGGCGCCGCCCTCGCCCAGATCGGCACGTCCGTCGCGATGGCCGGCGTGATGTTCGGGCTGATCCTGCACTTCCAGTACGCCTACGGCTGGAGCCCGGTGAAGGCCGGCCTGGCCAACCTGCCGCTCATCCTGACCATGATCGCGGCGACGCCGCTCTCGGAGTGGCTCGCCAAGCGGTTCGGCCACCGCGTCGCCTGCCTCGTCGGCGCGGCCTGCCTGGCCGTGGCGCTGGCCGGACTCTCCTGGGGCGTCGAGCACGGGTACGCCGTCATCGCCGCCTGCATGGTCGTCATGACCATCGGTCTGCGCACGGTCATGACCATCTGCGCCATCGCCCTGGTCGAGGCGATGCCGGCCAACCGCACCTCGATCGGCACCGCGCTCAACGACACCGCCCAGGAGGTCGGGACCAGCGTCGGCACCGCTGTCGTCGGCACCCTGATCGCCGCACTGGTCACCACCCAGCTGCCCGCGGGCGTCTGGAGCAGTGACCTCGTGCAGTCCTTCTTCCACGGCGAGCGCATCACCTACGCCGTGCTCGCCGTGCTCGTCGGCCTGATCGCGGCGGGCGGCGCGCTCACCCTCACCGACTCGCACTCCACCGAGGAGCCGGCCTGAGGCGTCCGATGCGGGCGAGCGCTGGGCCCCGGACGCTCAGTGCTCGCCGTGCACCTCGTTCGTGGCGGCGATCCGCTTCCACGACTTGGGCTGAGCGGGCGCAGAAACCGCGGACGCGGCCGGCTTCGACGGCTGGTACAACCACGTGTCGAACAGGCCGCCCAGCCGCTCACCGGAGACCTTCTCCGCGTACGCCTGGAAGTCGGAGACGCTCGCGTTGCCGTACGCGTGCTCCTGCGGCCACCCCTTCAGGATCGCGAAGAAGTCCTTCTCGCCGACCTTGTTGCGCAGCGCCTGGACCGCCATCGCCCCGCGGTCGTAGACGGCCGCGTCGAACTGGTTCTCCGCCCCGGGGTCACCCGGCTTCACCGTCCAGAACGCGTCGTCCGCGGGATGCTGCGCGTACGCGTAGTCGGCGAGCTCCTGGGCCGTGCCCTCGCCCTCCTTCTCCGACCACAGCCACTGCGCGTACCGGGCGAAGCCCTCGTTGATCCAGATGTCCTTCCAGCCGCGCACGGAGACGCTGTCGCCGTACCACTGGTGCGCCAACTCGTGCACGACCACGGACACATTGGACCCGTTCGCGAACTGCTTCGGCGAATAGAAGGGCCTGGTCTGCGTCTCCAGGGCGAAGCTCGACGGCACGTTCGGCACATACCCGCCCAGCGCCTCGAACGGGTACTTCCCGTAGACCGACTCCAGCCACTCCGCGACCTCGGTCGTCCGCTCGACGCTCGCCTTTGCCGCGCCCTCGTTCGCGCCGAGGTCCTTGCTGTACGCGTTGACGACGGGCAGCCCGTCCGCGGTCTTGTCGGTGGTGATGTCGAACTTCCCGACAGCCAGCGTGGCGAGATAGGTGGCCTGCGGGTGGGCCGAGCGCCAGTTGAACCGCGTCCACCCCAACTTCGAACTCTGCGACTGCAGCGTGCCGTTGGAGATCGCCTGCGTGCCGTCCGGCACCGCGACCGACACGTCGTACGTGGCCTTGTCGAGCGGGTGGTCGTTGGAGGGGAACCACCAGGCCGCCGCCTCCGGCTCGTTGGCCGCGATGCCGCCGTCCGGGGTGCGCTGCCAGGACGTGAAGCCCCACAGCTTCACGTCGGACGGCTTGCCCGCGTACTTGACCACGACGGTGAAGGGCGTGCCCTTCGGCAGCCCGGCCGCCGGGGTCACCTCCAGCTCCTGCACGCCGGACTTCGCGAACTTCGCCTTCTTGCCGTTCACCCGGACCTCGCTCGCGGTGAGCCCGAAGTCGAGGTCGAAGCGCGACAGGTCCTGGGTGGAGGAGGCGACGATGGTCGCCGTGCCCTCCAACTGGTCCGTCTTCGGCTGGTACTTGAGACGCAGGTCGTAATGGGAGACGTCGTAGCCGCCGTTGCCGTACGTCGGGTAGTAGGGATCACCGATGCCCGACGCCCCCGGTTCGAAGTCCGCGGCCGATGCCGGGATCGCCAGCAGCAGAGAGGCCGCGAGTGCGCCGGGGGCGATGAGTCTGCGGTACACGGAAACTCCAAGTCGTAGGGGACGCCGAGCCGTTGCCGACCGCGAACGGATCACATCCGTGGCCGACACAGCGACCCTATTCAGCACCCGTGGCCCCGGTCATGTCCATGGCCCCACCAGCCACACGATCGTCATCTGGCCGACATGTGTCTTTCGGCCCCATGGGCCTGTCTTCCGTGCCTGCGGCCCTCTGTCGCAAGCCAGTTGACCGGTGTAGCTTCCGCGCCATGCCGATACCTGCCAGACGCAGCCACCGCAGACCGAGCCGCTGGAGAGCCCTCGCGGTCGCGGTCGTCACCGCACTGCTGTCCGCCCTCCTCGGGGCAGGCGCCACCGCGTCGGCCGCCCCCGCGAAGCCGACCGAGTCCAAGCCCGTCTACTCCTACGCCGACGCCGTCCGCGAGTCCGTCTGGGTCGACACCCGCCTTGACGGAGACGGGAACGGCAAGAGCGACCGCGTCGCCGTCGACATCGTCCGGCCCCGCGAGCCCGCCGCGCAGGGCCGCAAGGTCCCCGTGATCATGGATGCCAGCCCGTACTACTCCTGCTGCGGGCGCGGCAACGAGAGCCAGAAGAAGACGTACGACGAGAACGGCAACGTCGTCCAGATGCCGCTCTTCTACGACAACTACTTCGTGCCGCGCGGCTACGCGTTCGTCGGCGTCGACCTGCTCGGCACCAACCGCTCCGACGGCTGCGTGGACGTCGGCGGGGCCTACGACATCGGCTCCGCGAAGGCCGTCGTCGACTGGCTCAACGGCCGCGCCAAGGGCTACACCACCAGAACCGGCACCAAGAAGGCCGCCGCGAACTGGACCAACGGCCGCACCGGCATGATCGGGAAGAGCTACGACGGCACCGTCGCCAACGGCGTCGCCGCGACCGGCGTCGAGGGCCTGGAGACCATCGTGCCGATCGGCGGCATCTCCTCCTGGTACGACTACTACTTCCAACAGGGCGCCCCGCTCTACGACTCGGGCCCCGAGTGGCTGTCCGACTACGTCGAGAGCCCCGAGGCGCGCGAACGCTGCGCCGCCGTACAGAAGCGACTTGTCGACGAAGCACCCAGGACCGGTGACTGGACCGGTCTGTGGCAGGAGCGCGACTACGTCAAGGACGCCGACAACGTGAAGGCCAGCGTCTTCGTCGTGCACGGCATGCAGGACCTGAACGTCCGCGCCAAGCACTTCGGCCAGTGGTGGGACGCCCTCGCCAAGAACGGCGTCGACCGCAAGATCTGGCTTGCCCAGACCGGCCACGTCGACCCGTTCGACTTCCGCCGCGCCGCGTGGGTCGACACCCTGCACCGCTGGTTCGACCACGAACTCCTCGGCTACGACAACGGCGTCGACCGCGAGCCGATGGCCGACATCGAGCGCGCCCCCGACCGCTGGACCACCGACAAGGTGTGGCCGCCGCGCTCCACCGACACCGCCGCGCTGCGCCCCGGCAAGGGCGACAAGCCCGGCGTCGGCACGCTCGGCCTCAAGGGCGCCTCCGGCACCGAGAAGTTCACCGACAACCCGGCGCTGAGCGAGACCGACTGGGCCGCGAAGATCGACAGCCCGACCCCCGACAAGGCCGGCTTCATCAGCCGCCCGCTCTCGAAGGACCTGCGGCTTTCCGGCTCGTCGAAGGTCACGGTCACCGCGACCTCGACCACGTCCAGCGCGCACCTGAGCGCCGTCCTCGTCGACCTGGGCCCCGCCACCATCCGCGACTACGCGGGCGCCGGCGAAGGCATCACGACCGGCACGGACCGCAGCTGCTGGGGGCCGAGCACCGGCGGCGACAGCTCCTGCTACCTGAACACGCCGACCGCGACGACCGACGTCAACTCGACCATCTTCAGCAGGGGTTGGGCCGACCTCGGCACCGCCACGAACCCGGAGCACGGCAGCCCGCTGAAGCCCGGCAAGCCGTACACCCTCACCGTGCAGCTCGCATCGAGCGACCACGTGATCCCGAAGGGGCACCGGCTCGCCCTGATCGTCGCGGGCACCGACAAGGACCTCATCGACCCGCCGGCCACCAAGCCGACGCTGACCGTCGACCTCGGCCGCACCGCGGCCCGCGTCCCCGTCGTCGGCGGCGCCCCCGCCTTCGCGGCCGCGACCTCCGGAACCGCCACCGCCACACCCCGATCGGCCGCGGCCGAGGGCGTGAGCCCGTACCGTCTCGACCGTCCAGTACCGGGAGGCAGCACCCGATGAGAGCACGTCCCCGCACCCTCGCCCTGGCCACCGCCGCCGCGGCGCTCGCCGCGCCCCTGGTGGTGGCGGCCCCGGCCGGCGCGAGCGGCGACAGCACGCCGCCGCGCACCGGATTCGAGGAGACCGACGGTGCCCGCTGGACCACACAGCCAGAGGAGAAGCAGCTCCTCGCCACCGCCGACAAGGCCTCCGACCGGGTCTCCGTCTCCCGCATCGGCGAGACGAAACAGGGCCGCCCGCTGAACCTCGTCCGCATCGGGCAGCACCGCACCGCCAACACCGTGCTGCTGATCTGCTCCCAGCACGGCAACGAACCCTCGGGCCGCGAGGCCTGCCTGACGAAGATCCGCGACCTCGCCTACGCCAAGGACAAGGCGACCCAGCGCTTCCTGTCCCGTACGACCCTGCTCGTCGTGCCCACCGCCAACCCCGACGGCAACGCCGCCGACACCCGCGGCAACTCCGACGGCATCGACATCAACCGCGACCACATCGCCCTCAAGACCGCCGAGGCGCGGGCGATGGCCGCCGTCATCCGCGACCGGCAGCCCGACGTCATCTACGACCTGCACGAGTACGGGGCCACCCCCAAGTACTACGACAAGGACCTGTTCGACCTCTGGCCGCGCAACCTCAACACCGACCACGCCGTGCACGACCAGGCCGAGTCGCTCTCCCTCGACCACGTGCGGCCCGCGGCGGAGGACGCCGGGTACTCCACGGGCACGTACGGCATCTGGACCGACCCGGAGACCGGCGAGCCGATCAAGCAGACCGCGGGGGACGGGCAGGAGCGGATCCTGCGCAACGTCTCCGGGGTCAAGAACTCCGTCGGGCTGCTCATCGAGAGCCGCGTCGACCCCGGCACCCCCGCGGAGGAGGCCGACCCGGCGCTGGTCAACCAGCGGCGCCGCGACTCCCAACTCGCCGCGCTCGGCGGCCTGTTCGACTACACCTCCGAGAACCGGGGCGCGATCGAGGCCGCCACCACGGCTGCCCGCGCCAAGGGCTTCCGGGACAACGGGCCGATCTATATCGGTGGTGCCGACAACGACCCCGCCGAGGACGCGGAGATCATCAAGGATCCGCCGTGCGGATACCGGCTGAGCGGTGAGCAATACGCCGAGTTCAAGGACGAATTGGCGCTGCACGGCATCACGGTCGAGAAGTCCGGAAGTGGGGCCTTCGTCCCCCTTCGGCAGTCCGAACGGGCCCTGGTCGCGCTGCTCCTCGACGCGCGCGCGACCTACCACTTGACGGAAGGGGAGCCCGACACACGCTGCTGATCGGGTTACAGGAGTGTCAGGTGTGGTAGGTCGTAGTGGGTGACAAGCCCTCAGAAACCAACCAGCGATACCCCTGTCCCCGAGGAGGGAGCTACCGGCGAACGGAGCCCCGCCACGGACCGGATCGTGTTCGGCGTCACCGCCGTGCTCACTCTGGCCTTCGTGGTCTGGGGCGCCGTGGCCACGGACAACCTCGAGAGCGTCTCCAACACGCTGCTCGGCGGCCTGATGCACAACGGCGGCTGGGCGTTCGTCCTCGCCGCCACCGGCTTCGTGGTCTTCGCCCTCTGGCTCGCCATGAGCCGCTACGGGAAGATCCCGCTCGGCAAGGAGGGTGAGGAACCGGAGTTCCGCACGGTCTCCTGGATCGCGATGATGTTCAGCGCGGGCATGGGCATCGGCCTCATGTTCTACGGAGTGAGCGAGCCGCTCGCGCACTTCACGACGCCGCCGCCGGGCACCGACCCGGCCGACGACGCCGAGGCCATGGAGACCGCCATGGCCACCACCCTGTTCCACTGGACGCTGCACCCGTGGGCGATCTACGCGGTCGTCGGCCTCGCCATCGCCTACAGCACGTTCCGGCGCCGCAGGCGGCAGACCATCTCGTCCGTCTTCGTGCCGCTCATCGGCGAGAAGCACGCGCACGGCGCGTGGGGCCGGGTCATCGACATCCTCGCGATCTTCGCGACGCTGTTCGGCTCGGCCGCCTCCCTCGGCCTCGGCGCCCTGCAGATCGGCGCCGGGTTCGAGGCGGCCGACTGGATGGACGACGTCAGCACCGGGCTGCTCGTCTCGATCATCGCGGTGCTTACCGTCGCGTTCGTCTTCTCCGCCGTCTCCGGTGTGGAGAAGGGCGTCCAGTGGCTCTCGAACATCAACATGGTGCTCGCGCTGCTCCTGGTGGTCTTCGTGTTCATCGCGGGCCCGACCATCCTGAATCTGGACCTGCTGCCGACCTCGCTCGGCGCGTACCTCGACAACTTCCCGCAGCTCATCGGCCGCACCGAGGCGTCCAGCGGCAAGGGAGTCGCCGACTGGCTGAGCAGCTGGACGGTCTTCTACTGGGCCTGGTGGATCTCCTGGTCGCCGTTCGTCGGCATGTTCATCGCGCGCATCAGCAAGGGCCGGACGATCCGTCAGTTCGTCGGCGGCGTCATCCTCGTGCCCTCGACCGTCAGCCTGATCTGGTTCGCGGTCTTCGGCGGTTCGGCGATCAGCCTCAAGGAGCACGGCGCCCTCAAGGGGGCGGACACCCCGGAGACCCAGCTCTTCGGCGTGCTGCAGGAGTACCCGATCGCCTCCGTGACGAGCCTGCTCGTGATGATCCTCGTCGGCATCTTCTTCGTGTCCGGCGCGGACGCGGCCTCGATCGTCATGGGCACGCTCTCGCAGAAGGGCGCGCTCGAGCCCGGAAAGTTCGTCGTCGTCTTCTGGGGTGTCGTGACCGGTGCGGTCGGCGCGATCATGCTGATGATCGGCAACGGCTCCGGGGACGCGCTCACCGGCCTGCAGAACCTGACGATCCTCGTGGCGGCACCGTTCGTCATCGTCATGATCGGCATGTGCTGGGCGCTCCTGCGCGACCTGCGCGCGGACCCGCTCATGGTGCGTGGCGAGATGGGCATCGAGGTCGTCGAGCAGGCGGTCGTCGCCGGCCACGAGAAGTACGGCGGCGAGTTCGAGATCCGCATCGGCCCGGGCAGCAGCCTGGAGACCGAGGGCGACCCGATCGGCAAGCACCACGACGACTGAGTCCGTACGTGCATCGGGTGGGGGCGTGGTCCGACAGGGACCACGCCCCCACCCGTTCGCCGGGTCAGCCGTTCATCCGGCGTCGACCAGCTCCGCCGCCGCCTCCGCGCATCCCCAGGCCACGGTCACCCCGGCGCCGCCGTGGCCGTAGTTGTGCACCAGCACGCGTCCGGCGCCCTTGTCCTCGCGCTCGATGCGGACCGCCGGGCGGGCCGGGCGCAGGCCCACGCGGTGGTCGAGGATGCGGGCGCCCGCGATCTCCGGGCGTATCTCGGCGCAGCGCTTCACGATCGCCTCGGCGGTGGCCGGGTCCGGCTCCAGGGACCACGCGTCCTCCTCCGCCGTGCCGCCGAGCAGCAGGCGCCCCGGCTGCGGCAGGAAGTACGTCGACTCGGAGGTGGGTGCGACGGACGTGAACCACGTGTCGACGCCCGGGTTCTCCACGATCACCAGCTGGCCGCGCACCGGTCGCACGGAGTCGTCCGGCACCAGTTCGCGGGCCGCGAGTCCCGTGCAGTTCACGACGGTCGGCGCGGCGTCGAGCGCCTCGTCGAGGGAGGCGACGGTGCGCGCCTCGACGTCGACGCCCGCCTCGGCCAACCGCCCGCGCAGCCACGCCAGATGGACCGGCATGTCGATCAGGGGGAGGCGCGCGGCGAGCCCGGAGGGGGTGTCACGCAGGCCGGCCACTTCCGTGGCCCACGCGCCGAGCCCGTCCACACGCGAGTCCCCGTGCACGCCGTCGACCAGCCGCACCCCGGTCTCGTCCGGGCGCCGCGCCCACTCCTCGTACCGCCGCAGCGAGCTCAGCGACCACGCGCCCACCTTCTCCATCGGGTCGATCCGGTACGGCCACCACAGCCCGCCCGCGACCGCCGACGTCGTCCGCTCGGCGACGTCCCGCGACCACACGCGCACCGCCCGCCCGCGCCGCGCGAGTTCCAGGGCGGTGGTCATGCCGATGACCCCGCCGCCCACCACGATCACTTCACTGCCGCTGCCGGCGCGGCTGCCACTGTCACTGATCATCCATGGACGCTAACGGACGCCGACGGAATGCGTCAGTCCGCGCTCAGGGACGGCTGCGGGTGGGAATACTCGCCCCATGGCTGCAGACGACTGCACGACCTTCGGCCTGGCACCCGCGATGCGCGCCGGGGGAGTCCTCGCGGACGGGGACTACCAGGTCCACCGGGACTTCGTGGACTTCATCGTCGACGGCCGCCCGCTGCTCTTCCAGCTCTCCGACCTCGACGCCGTGTCCCCGCTCGCCGCCGACATCCCGCCCGCGATCTTCGCGCACCACGTGAAGCGCCTGCTCCTGGAGGCGGAGGCGCCGCTGCCCGGCGGACGTTGCGTGATCTACGGATGCCCGGAGTGCGAGGGCATCGAGTGCGGCGCCGTGACGGCGGTGATCGAACGGGACGGGGGAGAGGAGGCAGCGGCCTACATATGGCGGGACTTCGCCTGGCAGACCGACGAACAGGTCGACCTGGAACTGAACGGCTACCACGGCATCGGCCCGTTCCGTTTCCGCGCCGAGGAGTACCGCGCGGCGCTCGGCCAGCTCCTCGACGGGTCGGGCCCGCCCGGAACCCGCCGCAGGGTCCTGCTGATCGGGGCCCGCGTCGCCGTCCTCGCCCGGCTCGCGGCGGCGCTGCGCACCATCGGCGTCGGCGCGGACATCACACAGGACGCGTCCGGCGTACCGGCGGAGGAGCTGCGTACGTACGGGGTGGTGGCCTTCGGCCGGGCGGTGGAGGAGTCCCAACGGGCGGCGGTACGCCGGGAGTTCGAGGCGGCAGGGGCCGATGTCGCGTACGTGGACGGCTACGCGCCGATCATCCCGCTCCTGGTCGCCCAGATCGAGAGCGCCCTCGACCGCGTCCCGCCGGCGCAGCGCCGTCTGACCCGCCTGGTCGCCGCCGACGGCGAGGCGGGTGTGGAGGTCACCTCCACGTGCCGCGTCCGCATCACGTCCTACCGCCTGGACCGGCTCTACCGCACGCACACGCACGAGGTCTTCGACGCGCTCCTGGAACCGGGCCGCCACCGCATCTCCCTCGACAACAAGGCAACGCGCGGCCAGTCCTTCCTGGTGGCCCGTACGACGGGGAGCGTGCTGGTGGCCCGGATGGAACGGTGACCGGCGCCGACCGCGCCCCGTAGGGTCTGGATCATGCGCCAGACCGCCGACCATCCGCTGCTGACGATGTTCCGCAGGGCCGCCGAAGGGTGCTTCCCACCCGCGGACGGCCGGGTCACCGTCCTTCCCCCGCTGCCACGCGGCCTGGAGTGCTCGGTCGCCTTCACCGGACACGCCGTCATCGCCACCGCCCTCTCCGCGCACGAGATCGAGTCCCGGGGACCGGACGGCTACGGAGGCTCCCTGGCCCCCGACTTCCTCCGGTACCTCGCGGGCGACGAGGGAGAAATCGGCACCATCGACGCCGTACTCGTGGCCCGCGGCACACCGCAGCCTCCCCGCCTACGGGAGCGAACGGACATCGACGACCACCCCCGAGTCCGTCACGCACGTCACCTGCGCACCGACGTCCACGTCTACGGAGACGAACGCGGCCTGGTCACGCTGGCCGACGGCCTGGCAGGCCGCCGCGAACTGAGCATCGAACTCACCGACCCCGACCACGCCGGCACGGGCCTCGGCCGCTCCCTCTTGCGGGACGCCCTGACGCTGATCCCGGAGGACGACCTGATCTTCGCGGCCGTCTCCCCGGGCAACGCCCGCTCGCTGCGCACCTTCCTGGCCACGGGCTTCACCCCCCTGGGCAGCGAATCCATCATCCGCCCCACACACCGCGGCTGACCCCCGCCTTGGCGGAGGCTGCCCACCCGCTGCGGTCGACGGCTCCCCGCTTTGGGCGGTCTGTCGCGACTACGTTCCCCACCCGCACCGGCGGGCCGCCACCGCCTTGGGCGGAGGCGACTGGCCCGGCTCCCCACCCGATGCGGTTGACGGCTACCCCGCCTTGGGCAGTCTGCCGCGGCTATGTTCCCCACCCGCATCGGTGGGCCGCCACCGCCTTGGGCGGAGGCGACTGGCCCGGCTCCCCACCCGATGCGGTCGACGGCCACCCCGCTTTGGGTAGTCTGCCGCGGCTGCGCTCCCCACCCGATGCGGTCGACGGCTACCCCGTTTTGGGCGCTCTGCCGCGGCTACGTTTCCCCACCCGCATCGGTGGGCCGCCACCGCCTTGGGCAATCTGCCGCCTTGGGCGGCAGGGTGGGCAAGGCGGCGCCCGGTGCCGCGCAACGATGACGGTGGCCACGAACCCCGGTACAGCTCGGCCTCCACGGTGCCGCGCATCGGAAACGGTGGGCACGGACCCCGGTACAGCTCAACCCCCACGGCGCCGCGCAACGGAAACAAACGGCCTCAGCCCCGCTCCAGCCCAAAAACCCCGCCGCCGCCCACCCACCCCGCCGACTAGGATCACCCCCCTGATGACAACGCTCGTAGCCAAGAACCTCGCCGCAGGCCACGGTGACCGCACCCTCTTCACCGGTCTCGACCTCGTCGTCGCCCCCGGCGACGTAATCGGACTCGTCGGCGCCAACGGAGCCGGCAAGTCCACCCTCCTGCGCCTCCTCGCCGGCCTCACCACCCCCGAGGAGGGAGAGGTCCGACTCTCCCCGCCGACCGCCACCGTCGGCCACCTCCCGCAGGAGCCGGACCGCCGCCCCGGCGAGACGATCCGCGAGTTCCTGGCCCGCCGCACCGGCGTGACCGAGGCACAGCGCACCATGGACGAGGCCACGCAGGGCCTCGTCGACGGCGCACCCGGCGCCGACGACGCGTACGCCACGAGCCTGGAGCGCTGGCTGAACCTGGGCGGCGCCGACCTCGACGAGCGCGCCGAGGAGGTCGCGGAGCAACTCGGCCTGGACGTCGGCCTCGACCAGGCGATGACGTCCCTGTCCGGCGGCCAGGCGGCCCGCGCGGGCCTCGCCTCCCTCCTCCTGTCCCGCTACGACGTCTTCCTCCTCGACGAGCCGACCAACGACCTCGACCTGGACGGTCTGGACCGCCTGGAGACCTTCGTACGCGGCCTGCGCGCCGGCACCGTCGTCGTCAGCCATGACCGCGAGTTCCTCACCCGCACCGTCACCAAGGTCCTCGAACTCGACCTCGCCCAGCAGGAGATCAACCTCTACGGAGGCGGTTACGCCGCCTACCTGGAGGAGCGCGAGGTCGCGCGCCGCCACGCGCGCGAGGAGTACGAGGAGTACGCCGACAAGCGCTCGGCCCTGGAGGGCCGCGCCCAGATGCAGCGCACCTGGATGGACAAGGGCGTCAAGAACGCGCGCCGCAAGGCCACGGACAACGACAAGATCGGCCGCAAGTTCCGCAGCGAGGCGAGCGAGAAGCAGGCCGCGAAGGCCCGGCAGACGCAGAAGATGATCGAGCGTCTCGACGTCGTGGACGAGCCCCGCAAGGAGTGGGAGCTGCGCATGGAGATCGCGGCGGCGCCCCGCTCGGGCGCGGTCGTGGCCTCGCTGCGGGACGCCGAACTGCGGCGCGGCGACTTCTCGTTCGGCCCGGTGACGCTCCAGATCGACTGGGCGGACCGCGTCGCGATCACCGGCGCGAACGGGTCCGGAAAGTCCACCCTGCTCGCGGCCCTGCTCGGCCGCATCCCGCTGGACTCCGGCCACGCGACGCTGGGTTCAGGCGTGGTCGTCGGCGAAGTGGACCAGGCCCGCGCCCTGTTCCACGGCCCGGAGACGCTGCTGGAGGCCTTCGGCGCCGCCGTCCCCGCCATGGAACCGGCCGACGTCCGTACGCTGCTCGCCAAGTTCGCCCTGAAGGCGGACCACGTCCTGCGCCCGGCGGCCACCCTCTCGCCGGGCGAACGCACCCGCGCGGCCCTCGCCCTCCTCCAGGGCCGGGGCGTCAACCTCCTGGTCCTGGACGAGCCGACGAACCACCTCGACCTCCCGGCGATCGAGCAACTGGAGTCGGCCCTTTCGAGCTACGAGGGCACTCTGCTCCTGGTCACCCACGACCGCAGGATGCTGGACGCGGTCCACACGACGAGGCGCCTGGAGGTGGCCTCCGGCAAGGTGACCGAGCTTTAAGGGGCGCGGGGAACTGCGCGCCCAGCCACGAGGGGGCGCACAGTTCCCGCAGACATCGGCCCCGGGGGCCTACGCCAGCCCCGCCTTGCGCAGCGCATCCGCCATCGCCGAGTTCGCCGGCGGCGTCGCGGGACGGCCCTTGCCGCCCCCCTTGCCGCCACCGGAGCCGCCCGCGCCGCCGGAACCACCACGGCCGCCCTGCCGGGTCTGCCGCGGCGGCTTGCGGTCGCCACCGCGCTCCCCGCGCTCGCCACGGGCACCGCGCTCGCCACGCCCGCCGTTGCCGCCGCCGGAGGCCTTCTCGTCGTCGAGGCGCAGCGTCAGCGAGATCCGCTTGCGCGGCACGTCGACGTCGAGGACCTTCACCTTGACGATGTCGCCGGGCTTGACTACGTCGCGCGGGTCCTTGACGAACGTACGGGAGAGCGCCGAGACGTGCGCGAGCCCGTCCTGGTGCACGCCGACGTCGATGAACGCCCCGAAGGCGGCCACGTTCGTGACGACGCCCTCCAGGATCATCCCGGGCTCGAGGTCGCCGATCTTCTCGACGCCCTCCTTGAAGGTGGCCGTCTTGAAGGCGGGCCGCGGGTCGCGCCCCGGCTTCTCCAGCTCCTTCAGGATGTCGGTGACGGTCGGCAGACCGAACGTGTCGTCCACGTAGTCCGCCGCCTTCAGCGAGCGCAGTGCCCCCGCGTCACCGACGAGGGAGGCGACCTCGCCGCCCGTCGACTTCGCCATCCGGCGCACCACCGGGTACGCCTCCGGGTGCACGGACGACGCGTCCAGCGGGTCGTCGCCGCCGCGGATGCGCAGGAAGCCCGCGCACTGCTCGTACGCCTTCGGGCCGAGCCGCGCCACGTCCTTGAGGCCCTTGCGGTTGGTGAACGGGCCGTTGGAGTCGCGGTGCGTCACGATGTTCTCCGCGAGGCCCGCGCCGATGCCGGACACGCGCGCGAGGAGCGGCGCGGAGGCGGTGTTCACGTCGACGCCCACGCCGTTCACGCAGTCCTCGACCACGGCGTCAAGCGAGCGCGACAGCTTCACTTCGCTCAGGTCGTGCTGGTACTGGCCGACGCCGATCGACTTCGGGTCGATCTTGACGAGTTCGGCGAGCGGGTCCTGCAGGCGGCGCGCGATGGAGACGGCGCCGCGCAGCGACACGTCCATGTCGGGCAGCTCCTGCGAGGCGAAGGCCGACGCCGAGTACACCGAGGCGCCCGCCTCGCTCACCATCACCTTGGTGAGCTTCAACTCCGGGTGCTTGCCGATGAGTTCACCGGCGAGCTTGTCGGTCTCGCGGGACGCCGTGCCGTTGCCGATCGCGATCAGGTCGACCGCGTGCTCCTTGGCGAGCTTGGCCAGCTTGGCGATGGCCTCGTCCCAGCGGTTGGCCGGGACGTGCGGGTGGATGACGTCGGTGGCGACGACCTTGCCCGTGGCGTCGACGACCGCGACCTTGACGCCCGTACGGAAGCCGGGGTCGAGCCCCAGCGTCGCGCGCGTGCCCGCCGGGGCGGCGAGCAGCAGGTCGCGCAGGTTCGCCGCGAAGACCTTGACGGCCTCGTCCTCGGCGGCCGTGCGCAGCCGGGTGCGCAGGTCGAGGCCGAGGTGCACGAGGATGCGGGTGCGCCAGGCCCAACGGACCGTGTCCTGCAGCCACTTGTCGCCCGGGCGGCCCTGGTTGGTGACCCCGAAGCGGCCGGCGATGATCGGCTCGTACGAGGAGGTGGTGTCGCGGTCCTCCGCGGCGGCCGGCTCCTCCGGCTCCAGGACGAGCTCGAGCACGTCCTCCTTCTCGCCGCGCAGCATCGCCAGGACGCGGTGCGAGGGCAGGTCGGTGAAGGGCTCCGCGAAGTCGAAGTAGTCGGCGAACTTGGCGCCCGCCTCCTCCTTGCCGGACTTGACCTTCGCCGCGAGCCGGCCGCGCCCCCACATGCGCTCGCGCAGCTCGCCGATCAGGTCGGCGTCCTCGGAGAAGCGCTCGGTGAGGATCGCGCGGGCCCCGTCGAGCGCGGCCTGCGCGTCGGCGACGCCCTTCTCGGCGTCCACGAACGCGGCCGCGGCGGCCTGCGGGTCCACCGAGGGGTCGCCGAGCAGCCCCTCCGCCAGCGGCTCGAGCCCCGCCTCGCGGGCGATCTGCGCCTTGGTGCGGCGCTTGGGCTTGAAGGGCAGGTAGATGTCCTCCAGGCGGGCCTTGGTGTCGGCGGCGCGGATCTGCGCCTCGAGGTCCGAGGTCAGCTTGCCCTGCTCGCGCACCGAGTCGAGGACGGCGGTGCGCCGCTCCTCCAGCTCGCGCAGATACCGCAGGCGCTCTTCCAGGGTGCGCAGCTGGGCATCGTCGAGGGACTCCGTCGCCTCCTTGCGGTAGCGGGCGATGAAGGGCACGGTCGAGCCGCCGTCGAGCAGCTCGACCGCGGCCTTCACCTGCCGCTCCCGTACGCCTAGTTCCTCGGCAATCCTGCTCTCGATGGATCCGAGCCCGGATCCAGCAGTGGTGCCAACTGTGGGTGTCGCCACGATCCCGTACCGCCTATGTCGACTGAGGTTGCGCCGCAATTGTGGCAGGTGGCACCGACACTCGGGGATCAGGGAGGTCAGACGCGGTGCGCGCGCCCGGACCTGGAGGCGCCGCCGAACAGCCGGGCCAGGGCACGGAACGGCAAGGTCACGACGGTGGCGATGGCACCGGCGATCTGGCGGAGAATGTCGGCGATTGCGCTGAACATACGGCTTTCTCCTCTCGTGTGTTCCGGCCGCGAACGGGCGGCCGGAACACACGAGTACCTCGCTTCGCGCTGCTCAGACGTCAGGCGGCCTTGCCGATCAGATCGGCGGGGAACGCGCCGTTGCCGAGGGCCGCGCCGACGAACTTCGTCGCGAGCTCGGTCAGCCGGGCGACACCCGCCTCGCCGAGGTGCTCGTAGGGGGCGCGGTCGAGCGCGTCGGTGCGGTGCTCCAACTCGGCGCGCAGCGCCACGCCCTGCTCGGTGAGCGTCAACTCCTCGTCGGCGGTGAGCAGTCCACGCGCGCGAAGCCGCTCGGCGGCCGCGTCGTACTCGGCCCTGTCCCAGCCGCGCGTGGCGAGCAGCCACTTGGGGGCCATGCCCTTGCCGGTCGCGACGTGGCTGACGAGGGCCTCGACCGGGTCGAGTTCGGCGCCGATGAGCGCCGCGATGTGCCCGTCCCCGCGGTGCTCGCGCAGCAGCGTCGTGGCGTGCCAGTACGCCAGGTGCGGGGCCTCGGGGACGTCGAGGTCGGCGTGGGCGGCGTACAGGGGGCGGGCGTGGCGCGTGCAGGCCTCGGTGGCGCGCAGGGCGAGTTCGGCGGCCTCGGCCATCTCTTCGGAGGCGAGCGCCTCCTCGCCGAGCAGGCGGCGCAGCGTGGAGTCGACGGCACGCGCGCGTGCGGCGAGCACCGCCTGCGGGGAGGCGGTCTCCCACACGGCCGGCACGTGCCGGGCCACCAGCTCGTGGTTGAAGTTGTAGAAGGTGGCGGTCACCGTTCCGGCGCCGACGGCCCCCATGGGCGCGGAGCGCGCCGCGAGGTAGGCGGCGCTGGAGTCGGTCACGCCGATGGCGGCCAGTTCCTTGCCGAGGTCGGGCGAGAAGTAGTGCGTCGAGTGGAAGGGGTTCAGCACGTTGTGACAGTGGCGGGCGGCGCGCAGGCGGGGGTCCGAAGTCATGCGCCCACGTTACCGACCGGTCGGTACGGGCGACAGTGCCGGGCGCCGGGCCATGGCAGGAAAGGTGGGGAACTCGTCATTGCGGCCACCGGGGGCGCGCCGAAGAATGGGCCGCATGCCGCCGCGTACCGTCCTGGTCCTCCTCTTCGACGACGTGCAGAGCCTCGATGTCACGGGCCCCGTCGAGGTCTTCTCGGGCGCCGGCGACGCCTACCGCGTGCGCACCGCCTCGCTCGACGGCGCCCCGGTCCGCACGTCGAGCGGACTGACCCTGACACCGGACCACGCCCTCGCCGTCGCACCGGCCGCGGACACGCTCCTGGTCCCCGGCGGCGAGGGCACGCGCGCCCCTGACCACCGCCTGACCGACTGGCTGCGCGCGCACGCCCCGGGCGCCCGGCGCACCGTCTCGGTGTGCACCGGCGCGTTCCTGCTGGCCCGCGCGGGGCTCCTGGACGGCCGCCGGGCCACGACGCACTGGGCGTTCTGCGACACCCTCGCCCGCCAGTACCCCGAGGTGGCCGTGGACCCCGACCCCGTCTTCGTACGCGACGGCAGCGTCGCGACGTCGGCGGGGGTGACCGCGGGCATCGACCTCGCGCTCGCCCTCGTCGAGGAGGACCACGGCAGGGACGTGGCGCTGCGGATCGCCCGGGCGCTGGTCGTGTTCCTGCGGCGCCCGGGAAACCAGGCCCAGTTCTCCACCCAGCTCGCCGCGCAGACGGCCCGCAGGGAACCGCTCGGCGAGGTGCAGCGCTGGATCGCCGAGCACCCCGGAGCGGACCTGTGCGTCGAGACGCTCGCGGCCCGCGCCCGGCTCTCCCCGCGCCACTTCGCCCGCGCCTTCCGCACGGAGACGGGCATGACGACCGGCCGCTACGTCGAGCGCGTCCGCGTCGAGCACGCCCGCCGCCTCCTGGAGGACACCACGGCGGGGGTCGAGGAGATCTCCCGCTCCAGCGGCTACGGCACCCCGGAGGCGATGCGCCGCGCCTTCCTCAAGCTCCTCGGCACCGCACCGGCCGAGTACCGCCGCCGCTTCCACGCACCCCAAGGCCGGACACCGCCCGGCCCACCCGTCAGAAAGGCATGACATGCAGATCGCCATCGCCCTCTACGAGCGGTTCACCGCCCTCGACGCCATCGGCCCCTACCAGACCCTCGGCGGCATCCCGGAGACCGACGTCGTCTTCGTGGCCGAGCGGACGGGACCGGTGCGCGACGACTCGGGGCGGCTCGCGCTCGTCGCCGACAAGACCTTCGACGAGGTGCGCTCCCCGGACGTGGTGGTCGTGCCCGGCGGCCCCGAGCAGAGCGACCAGACGGGCAACGCGCCGCTCCTGGAGTGGCTGCGCGCCGTCGACGCCACCACCACCTGGACGACGTCCGTGTGCACCGGCTCCCTCGCGCTCGCCGCCGCGGGCCTGCTCAAGGGGCGCGAGGCCACCTCGCACTGGCTGGCCCTGGAGGAGCTGGAGCGGCTGGGCTCGCGGTCGACCGGGCGGCGCGTGGTGTTCGACGGCAAGTACGTCACCGCGGCCGGCGTCTCCTCCGGCATCGACATGGGCCTCGCCCTCGCGGGCCGCATCGCGGGCGAAGAGACCGCCCAGGCCATCCAGCTGATGACCGAGTACGACCCGCAGCCGCCCTACGACGCCGGATCCCCGGACAAGGCCCCCGCACACCTGGTGGCGATGTTCCGCCAGGCCGGCTGAGGCTCAGGCCCCGACCGACCACTCGAACCGCGGAGCGCGTCGCTCCAGGAACGCCGCGACGCCCTCCGCGCTCTCGCCGCCCGCGCCCGCCTGCTCGGCCCAGTGCGCCTCCCGGTCCGTGCGGCCCGCGACGAACTCCTTCGCCGCGGCCTGCGTCAGCTGCGAGCGGGCGGCGAGGACGCGGGTGAACGCGGCGGCCCGCTCGGCGAGTTCGGTCTCGGGCAGCACCTCGTCCACGAGCCCGGTGCGCAGCGCCCGCTCGGCGTCGATCAACTCGCCCGAGAACAGCAGGTACTTGGCGGTTGCCGGGCCCACCAGCGCGGCGAGCCGGCGCGTGGAGGAGGCCGGGTAGACGATCCCGAGCTTCGCCGGGGTCACTCCGAACCGCGCCCCCTCGGCGGCGAAGCGCAGATCGCAGGCCGCCGCCAACTGGCTGCCGCCGCCCACGCAGAAACCGCGCACCACGGCGAGCGTCGGCTTGGGGAAGGCGGCGAGCGCGTCCTCCGCCGCGACCGCGAGCCCCTGCGCGGCCCCCTCGCCCAGTGTCGATATGTCGGCCCCGGCGCAGAACGTGTCCCCGGCCCCGGTGAGCACCAGAACCCGCACCTCCGGGTCGGCCGTGAGCCGTTCGAGGAGCGGCGGCAGGGACGCCCACATGGCGTCGGTCATGGCGTTGCGCTTGGCCGGGTGGTCGATCACGACGGTGGCGACGCCCTCGGCGACGGCGTGCGTGAGCTGCGGCGGGGACACGGAAGACATGGCGGGATGCTAGCCGGGCGCGCGGCGCGGCCGATGGCGCGGTCGGCGTGTCGGACAGCTCGTAGAACAAGCTTAAGAAGGCTTAAGTCGGGCACAACGGGGTCGGGAGCGATCAACTCTCTGGCCGTCACGACCACTAATGGTCAAATCGCGTCGATACTCGCTGACTTCTGGTCAGTCCCGCGGCCCGGAGCAGGTGATTCCCAACACTCGAAGCGTGGTGACAATCGAGCGCAAGGGCGGCGACCTGACAATGAGCGACCACGGGTGGGGGTCCCGCCCACGTCCTCAGGACAATGGGGGCGCGCCGCCCCCTGATCGTCCCGCGGACGGGCCGCTCCCGTACGAGGGAGTGTGGCGGTTCACGACGCAGGCGGTGGACGCCTCCGTGCCGCAGGCCCGGCGCGCGGTGCGCGAGTTGCTCACCCGGCAGGGCGTGCCCGCCCCGGACGACCTGGTGCACGGGCTGCTCGTGATCGTCTCCGAACTCGTCACGAACGCGGTGAAGCACGCCGCCGTCGTCTCGCCGATGCTCGCCGTGGAGGTCGCCGTCGGTCCTGAGTGGGTGCGGGTGTCCGTGGAGGACGAACACCCCTACAAGCCCACGGCCCTGGAGGCCACCAGCGGTCAGACCGGCGGCCGCGGCCTGCTGCTGGTGCGCGAGATCACCGCGGAGGCGGGCGGCGTCTGCGACGTCGCCAACACCGCGAGCGGGGGCAAGGTGATCTGGGCCGCCCTGCCCCTCAAGCCCGAGACGGTCACCAGCCCGCCGACTGGCCTGTCAGCTCCCTGACCGCGGGCCGCGCCGCGTCGAGGACCGTCATGAACCACGCCGAGAACGGGTCCTTGGCGTGCCGCTCGGCGAGCTCGTCGGCCGTCACGAACGCCGTCTCCCCGACCTCTTCCGGGTCGGGGTCCAGGGTCGCCTGCACGAGCCCCACGAAGAGGTGGTTGAACTCCTGCTCCACCAGGCCCGACTCCGGGTCCGGGTGGTTGTAGCGCACCGTGCCGGCCTCGGCCATCAGGGACGGCGAGACGCCGAGCTCCTCGAAGGTGCGGCGCGCGGCCGCCGCGAACGGGGCCTCGCCCGGGTACGGGTGGCCGCAGCAGGTGTTCGACCACACGCCGGGGGAGTGGTACTTGCCGAGCGCCCGCTGCTGCAGCAGCAGCCGGCCCTGCTCGTCGAAGAGGAACACCGAGAACGCTCTGTGCAGCTGCCCGGGCGGCTGGTGCGCCGCGAGCTTCTCCGCCGTGCCGATCGTCCTGCCGTCCTCGTCGACGAGTTCCAGCAAGATCGCTTCTCCGGTGCCGTTCGACGAGCTGTTCGTCGTGGGGGCAGGTGTGATCGGCATACCCATCCTTCGTTTCGGTCCTCGAACCAAGTCTGCCGTACGGAACGGACAGCCCCCGTGCTGTCGGCGTCCCGCAAGTCCCGCCCGGCCTCGCGGCCGGGCGGGACAACCGTAGGCGCCGATCAGACGCCGAATGCGGCCGGGTAGGTGATCGTGCCCCGCGGGAGCTGCCCGGAATCGTCGTGTTCATCCAGAACGAGCGCCATCATCGCCTCGTCCGGAACGTCGAAACCGGGCCGGATGCCGTACCCGGAGGCGGGCGTGAAGCCGAACCTCGGGTAGTACTCCGGATGCCCGAGCACCAGCACGAGTCGCTCGCCACGCGCGCGTGCCGCCTCCAGCACCGCGCGTACGACGGCCGAACCGGCCCCCGTGTTCTGGTACCGCGGCAGCACCGCACAGGGCGCGAGCGCCGCGGCGGGCGCGCCGTCCACCGTGCAGCGGGTGATGAGCGCGTACGCGGCGACGGTGCCGTCCGGCGCCTCGGCCACGTAGGACAGGCCGTCGAGCCAGGCGTCGGTGTCGGCGCGCAGGGCGTCGACGAGGTCGGCCTCGGCCTCGGTGGGGAACGCGGCGGCGTTGACGGCGTGCACGGCCGCCCGGTCGGCCCCGGTCTCGGGGCGCGGACGCCATGCGTGGGTGATGTGGTCGGTCAACGTAGAAACCTTTGAGTGAAGGGCGTCGCTCAGTGGCGGACGGCCCGAGGAGTAGTGGGGACAGACGTGTCGCTGCGCACGGCAGCGCTCACCGCGACGACAGTCATCAACCCACCTCCTCAAAGATCCATGGCCAAGATATCACCCAGCGGCACGGTCAGTGGCACAGTCGGGCCTCGTGCTCGGCGTGCCCCGTCGGCTCCAGCTGGAACGTGCAGTGCTCCACGTCGAAGTGGTCGCCGAGGCAGCCCTGCAGCTCGTGCAGCATCTTCTCGTGGCCGATCGAGCCGAGCATCTCCGTGCTGACGACCACGTGCGCCGAGAGCACCGGCATCCCCGAGGTGATCGTCCACGCGTGCAGGTCGTGCACGTCCTCGACGCCGGGCAGCGCCAGTATGTGCGCCCTGACCTCCGCCATGTCGACGCCCTTGGGGGCCGATTCGAGCAGCACGTTCAGCGTCTCGCGCAGCAGCTTCACCGTGCGCGGCACGATCATGAGGCCGATCACGAGCGAGGCGATCGGGTCGGCGGGCTGCCAGCCCGTGGTCAGGATGATCGCGGCGGAGATCAGCACCGCGAGGGAGCCGAGCGCGTCGGCGGCCACCTCCAGGAAGGCGCCGCGCACGTTCAGGCTCTCCTGCTGGCCCTTCACCAGGAGGGACAGCGAGATCATGTTCGCGACCAGGCCGATCAGGCCGAAGACGATCGTCTGTCCGCCCGCCGTCTCGGCCGGCTCGATGAACCGCTCGATCGCCTCGTACAGCACATAGCCGCCGACGCCGAGCAGCAGCAGGCAGTTGGCGAGCGCGGCGAGGATCTCCGCGCGGGCGTAGCCGAAGGTGCGCTGGTCGCTCGCGGGCCGGTTGGCGAAGTGGATCGCGATCAGGGCCATCGCGAGGCCCAGCGCGTCGGTCGCCATGTGGGCGGCGTCGGCGATCAGGGCGAGCGAGTCGGCGACCACGCCGCCGACGATCTCCACCACCATCACGGTCAGCGTGATCGTCAGCGCGATCCGCAGCCGCCCGCGGTGCGCGGCGGCGGCCGTCCCGGTCGTCGGCCCGTGGCTGTGCCCGTGGTCGTGATCGTGACCGAGGCCCATCGAAACCCCCTCTGTATCGATGTGTCGACGTATCGCTGCGAGACGTCGAATCCGTTGCCCTGGTCGGGGGCGACGATCACAGTGAACTACGGGGAGGGGGTATCCGCAAACATGGCGGTGAACACCGTTGTCATGTGCCCTGACCTGCGCAAACGTTATTGCGTGAGTACGCAGGTCAGGGCGTCGCGGAGATCACTTGCCGGCGGCCTCGGGGTGCCGGAGACACCAGCCGGCCCAGGCCGACTCGATCATCTCGCGCACGCTGCGGCGCGCGCTCCAGCCCAGCTCCTTCTCGGCGAGCGCCGAGGAGCCGACCGCGCGCGGGGCGTCGCCGGGGCGGCGCGGCTCGACGAGCGCGGGGGTGCGGTTGCCCGACACCTCCGCGATCAGGTCGATCAGCTCGCGCACGGAGGCGCCCTGCCCGGTGCCGATGTTGAGCGTCAGGTCGCCGCCCGCGTCGGGACCGGACAGCCGGCGGGCCGCCGCCAGGTGCGCCTCGGCGAGGTCGGCGACGTGAATGTAGTCACGTACGCAGGTGCCGTCCGGGGTCGGGTAGTCGTCGCCGAAGATCCGCGGGGCCTCGCCGCGGGTGAGCCGGTCGAAGACCATCGGGATCACGTTGTAGACGCCGATGTCCGCGAGCTCGGGAGCGGCGGCGCCCGCCACGTTGAAGTAGCGCAGGCAGGCCGTCGCCATGCCGTGCGCGTGCCCGGCCGCCCGCACCAGCCACTCGCCCGCGAGCTTCGTCTCGCCGTACGGGTTCACGGGCGCGGTGGCCGTGGACTCGGTGATGAGGCCCACATCCGGGTTGCCGTAGACGGCCGCCGAGGAGGAGAACACGAAGCGGCGCACTCCGGCCTTGGCGACGGTCTCCAGGAGCGCGGCGAGCCCGCCCACGTTGTCCCGGTAGTACAGCTCCGGCTTCTCCACGGACTCGCCGACCTGCTTGTGCGCGGCGAGATGGACGACGCCCGTCACCTCGTGCTCCGCGCACACCCGGGCCACAAGCTCGGTGTCCAGGGCCGAGCCGCGCACCAGCGGGATCGCCTCGGGAAGCCGCGAGGGCACCCCCGAGGTCACGTTGTCGAGGACGACGACCCGCTCGCCCGCTTCCGTCATAGCCCGCGCCACATGGGCGCCGATGTATCCGGCTCCGCCGGTGATCAGCCACGTCATGGCGCACCACCCTATGACCGAACCGCTCTCCTCCCGGCTGCCACGGCGGCTACCCCCGGTTACGGATGCGGGCCGCCCCTGGTTTGTGGCCCGAGTACTTGATCGTCAATGATGAGCGCGCGGTCGGCCCCGCGCGGACCGCATGAGACAGGGGCCAATCGGTCGGTAAACGGGCAGCGAACGCCCGGTAGCGCCATCCGATAGCCTCTGCCGACATGCCGCCCGGCCGCGTATCCGCGCCGGGTGCTCCACCATGCATGAGCCCGGCGCCTCGGTGCGTCGGCACCCAAGGAGTGAGTTCGTCTGTCGACCGCCATCGTCACCGGTCAGCCGGTTCCCGGGTCGTCCCTGGAGGGAGATCTGCGGGCGCTGGGCTTCGACGTGCGGCTCGCCCAGGACCCCGCGGACGCCGAAGCGGCGCTCGCGGCCGTCCCCGGCGAGCAGCGGGTCGCGGTCGTCGACGCGGGCTTCGTGGGCCATGTCCACGCCCTGCGCCTCGGCCTGACCGATCCGCGCTTTCCCGCGTCGGCGATCCCGGGCGCGCTCACCGCGCAGCCCGCCGCCCGCCAGGCGCTGACCCGCGCGGTCGCGCGCACCGGCGTCGACCCGGACGTCGTGGCCAAGAGCCTGGAGGCGGACGGCACCGATGTGCACCGCCCCGAGCTCGGTGAACTCGTCGCCGCGGTGCCCGCCGACCCGCAGGCCCGCAACGAGGCCCGGCAGGCGCTCGCCTCCGTCGACGACGAGGCGATCCGGCTGCGCACCGCGGTCAAGGCACGCGACGGCTTCTTCACCACCTACTGCATCAGCCCGTACTCCCGTTACATCGCGCGCTGGTGCGCGCGCCGGGGGCTGACGCCGAACCAGGTCACCTCCGCGTCGCTGCTCGTCGCGCTGATCGCGGCGGCCTGCGCGGCGACCGGCACCCGCGGCGGCTTCGTCGCGGCGGGCGTGCTGCTGCTCGCCTCCTTCGTCCTGGACTGCACCGACGGGCAGCTCGCCCGCTACTCGCTGCAGTACTCGACGATGGGCGCCTGGCTGGACGCGACGTTCGACCGGGCCAAGGAGTACGCCTACTACGCGGGCCTCGCGCTCGGCGCCGCCAACGCGAGCGGCGACGACGTATGGGCGCTCGCGTTCGGCGCGATGGTGCTGCAGACCGGCCGGCACGTCATCGACTTCTCGTTCAACGAGGCCAACCACGACGCCGAGGCCAACACGAGCCCCACCGCGTCCCTGTCCGGCAAGCTCGACTCGGTCGGCTGGACCGTCTGGGCCCGCCGCATGATCGTGCTGCCGATCGGCGAACGCTGGGCGCTGATCGCCCTGTTCACCGCGCTGACCACGCCGCGCATCACCTTCTACATGCTGCTCATCGGCTGCGCGCTGGCCGCCTGCTACACGACCGCGGGCCGCGTCCTGCGCTCGCTGACCCGCAGGGCCCGGCGCACCGACCGCGCCGCCCAGGCGCTGCGCGACCTCGCCGACTCGGGCCCGCTCGCCGAGCTGATCGGCAAGGCCGTCAAGGCGAAGGCCGCCCCCGTGGTCGCCGCCGTCGGAGCCGTCGCGGTGGTCGCCGTGAGCGGGCTCACGGACTTCGGCAGCGTCTGGCCGATCGTGGCCGCGGCCGTGTACTGCGTCACGTCCGGCGTCGCCGTCGCCCGCCCCCTCAAGGGCGCGCTCGACTGGCTGGTGCCCCCGATATTCCGGGCCGGGGAGTACCTCACGATCCTGGTCCTCGCCGCCCGCGCGGACGTCCAGGGCGCCCTGCCCGCGGCTTTCGGCCTCGTGGCGGCGGTCGCCTACCATCACTACGACACGGTGTACCGCATTCGCGGCAACGCCGGGGCGCCCCCGCACTGGCTGGTGCGGACGATCGGCGGGCACGAAGGCCGGACCCTGGTGGTCACGGTCCTGGCCGCGCTGCTCACCCCCACAGATTTCGCCACTGCGCTCACGGTGTTCGCCGTGGCCGTGGCACTCGTGGTGCTCGTCGAGAGCATCCGCTTCTGGGTCCTCTCCGCTCGCCGCGGAGAGCCCGCCGTACACGATGAAGGAGAACCCGCATGATCGGCCTCGTCCTGGCCGCCGGCGCCGGCAGCCGGCTCCGTCCCTACACCGAGACGCTCCCCAAGGCGCTCGTGCCCGTCGTGGGCGAGGGGACCGAGAACGAGCTCTCCGTACTCGACCTCACGCTGAAGAACTTCGCGGAGATCGGTCTCACCGAGGTCGGCATCATCGTCGGCTACCGCAAGGAGGTCGTCTACGAGCGCCAGGCGGCGCTCGAGGCGAAGTACGGCCTGAAGCTCACGCTCATCGAGAACGACGTGGCCGAGAAGTGGAACAACGCCTACTCCCTGTGGTGCGGCCGTGACGCCATGAAGCACACGGTCATCCTCGCCAACGGCGACACCGTGCACCCGGTCTCCGTCGAGAAGACGCTGCTGGCCGCCCGCGGCGACGGCAAGAAGATCATCCTCGCGCTCGACACGGTCAAGGACCTGGGCGACGAGGAGATGAAGGTCGTCGTCGACCCCGACAAGGGCGTCCAGAAGATCACGAAGCTGATGGACCCGTCCGAGGCCACCGGCGAGTACATCGGCGTGACCCTCATCGAGGGCGAGGCCGCCGACCAGCTGGCCGACGCCCTCAAGGCCACGTACGAGCGCGACCCGCAGCTGTACTACGAGGACGGCTACCAGGAGCTCGTGAACCGCGGCTTCAAGATCGACGTCGCGCCGATCGGCGACGTTCCGTGGGTCGAGATCGACAACCACGACGACCTCGCCAAGGGCCGGGAGATCGCGTGCCAGTACTGACGAGGCTCATTCCCTCGCCGGTCGTCGTCGACATTCGGCCGGGGGCGCTCGACGACCTGGCCAAGGTCCTTGCCGACCAGAGGATCTCGTCGTCCACGGGGCGCCTGGCCATCGCGATCAGCGGTGGTTCGGGCGCCGCCCTGCGCGCCCGCCTGGAGCCCTCGCTGCCCCGCGCCGACTGGTTCGAGGTCGGCGGCGGCACGCTGGACGACGCGATCAAGCTCGCCGACGACGTCAAGAAGTCGAACCGCTACGACGCGATCGTCGGCCTCGGCGGCGGCAAGATCATCGACTGCGCCAAGTTCGCGGCGTCCCGTGTGGGCGTGCCGCTGGTCGCCGTCGCGACGAACCTGTCGCACGACGGCCTGTGCTCGCCGGTGGCGACCCTCGACAACGACGCGGGCCGCGGCTCGTACGGTGTGCCGAACCCGATCGGCGTCGTGATCGACCTCGACATCATCCGCGAGGCCCCGGTGCGCTTCGTGCGCTCCGGCATCGGCGACGCCCTCTCCAACATCTCCGCGGTCGCGGACTGGGAGCTGGGCGCCCGCGAGCGCGGCGAGGACATCGACGGGCTTGCCGCCGCCATGGCACGCCAGGCGGGCGAGGCGGTCCTGCGCCACCCCGGCGGCGTCGGCGACGACGACTTCCTGCAGGTGCTCGCGGAGGGCCTGGTCCTCACCGGTATCGCCATGTCGGTCTCCGGCGACTCGCGGCCCGCCTCCGGCGCCTGCCACGAGATCAACCACGCCTTCGACCTCCTCTACCCCAAGCGCGCGGCCAGCCACGGCGAGCAGTGCGGCCTGGGCGCGGCGTTCGCGATGCACCTGCGCGGTGCCCACGACCAGTCCGCGTACATGGTCGAGGTGCTGCGCCGCCACGGACTGCCCGTGACGCCCGAGGAGATCGGCTTCACCGTGGACGAGTTCGTGAAGGTGGTCGAGTTCGCGCCGCAGACCCGCCCGGGTCGCTTCACGATCCTCGAACACCTCGACCTCTCCACCGATCAGATCAGGGACGCTTACGCCGACTATGCAAAAGCCATCGGTAGCTGAACTCCGCCCGGTCGTTCACCCCGCCGGGGTGAAGGACCGCAGGAGCGGTGAGCACTGGATGGGCCGGCTCTACATGCGCGAGGTCTCGCTGCGTGTGGACCGCCACCTGGTGAACACCAAGGTCTCGCCCAACCAGCTGACCTACCTGATGACCGTCTGCGGTGTCCTCGCGGCCCCGGCGCTGATGGTGCCGGGCATCTGGGGCGCGGTCCTCGGCGTCGTCGCGGTGCAGCTGTACCTGCTGCTCGACTGCGTCGACGGCGAGATCGCGCGCTGGCGCAAGCAGTACTCGCTGACCGGTGTGTGGATGGACCGGGTCGGTGCGTACCTCACCGACGCCGCCGTCCTCGTCGGCTTCGGGCTGCGCGCCGCCGACCTGTTCGGCACGGGCCGGATCGACTGGCTGTGGGCCTTCCTCGGCACGCTCGCCGCGCTCGGCGCCATCCTGATCAAGGCCGAGACGGACCTCGTGGGCCTGGCCCGCGCGGCCGGCGGCAAGGAGCAGGTCAAGGAGTCCGCGTCCGAGATGCGCTCCTCCGGCATGGCCATGGCCCGCAGGGCCGCGGCGATGCTCAAGTTCCACCGGCTCATCCTGGGCATCGAGGCGACGCTGCTGATCCTGGTCCTCGCGGTCGTGGACCAGATCCGGGGCGACCTGTTCTTCTCGCGCCTGGGCGTGGCCGTCCTGGCGGGCATCGCGCTCCTCCAGACCCTGCTCCACCTCGTGTCCATCCTCGCTTCGAGCAGGCTCAAGTGAGCGGCGGCACACAGCAGTCGAAGGTCGGCGCGGTTGTCATCACCATGGGCAACCGGCCGGCCGAGCTGCGCGCCCTCCTCGACTCGGTCGCCAAGCAGGACGGCGACCCGGTCGAGGTGGTCGTGGTCGGCAACGGCTCGCCGGTCCCGGACGTCCCCGAGGGCGTGCGGACCATCGAGCTGCCCGAGAACCTCGGCATCCCCGGCGGACGCAACGTGGGCATCGAGGCCTTCGGACCGTCCGGTTCCGACGTCGACATCCTGATGTTCCTGGACGACGACGGGCTGCTGCCGCTGACGGACACGGCGGAGAAGTGCCGCGCGGCCTTCACCGCCGACCCCCAGCTCGGCATCGTCAGCTTCCGCATCGCGGACCCGGACACCGGCGAGACGCAGCGCCGGCACGTGCCGCGGCTGCGCGCCGCCGACCCGATGCGCTCCTCGCGCGTGACCACGTTCCTCGGCGGCGCCAACGCCGTGCGTACGCGGGTCATCGCCGAGGCCGGACCGCTGCCCGCGGAGTTCTTCTACGCCCACGAGGAGACCGACCTCGCCTGGCGTGCCCTCGACGCGGGCTGGATGATCGACTACCGCGCCGACATGGTGCTGCACCACCCGACCACGGCCCCGTCCCGGCACGCGGTCTACCACCGCATGGTGGCCCGCAACCGGGTCTGGCTGGCCCGCCGCAATCTGCCGGCGCCCCTGGTGCCCGTGTACCTCGGCGTCTGGCTGCTCCTGACCCTGGCCCGCCGGCCCTCGGGCCCGGCGCTGAAGGCCTGGCTCGGCGGCTTCAAGGAAGGCTGGACGACCCCCTGCGGGCCCAGGCGCCCCATGAAGTGGCGTACCGTGTGGCGGCTGACCCGACTGGGCCGACCCCCTGTCATCTGACAAGCTCGTGCCTGACGGCAGGCCGTGCATTTGAAGACGAAAGTTCCTCTTGTGAGTGAGACAACGCATGACGCCGGAGTCGCGGTGAGCGCGACCCCGTCGCCCGATGACGGGCTCTCCCGGCGCGAACTCGCCGCCAAGTACGGCTTGACCGTCAGCGGGGCCCGGCCGGGCCTTTTCGAGTACGCACGGCAGCTGTGGGGCCGTCGCCACTTCATCCTCGCCTTCTCGCAGGCGAAGCTGACCGCGCAGTACAGCCAGGCGAAGCTCGGCCAGCTGTGGCAGGTCGTGACGCCGCTGCTGAACGCCCTCGTCTACTACTTGATCTTCGGCCTGATCCTGGGTGCGAACCGGGGCATGTCGCACGACGTGTACATCCCGTTCCTGGTGACGGGCGTGTTCGTCTTCCACTTCACGCAGAACTCGGTGATGTCGGGCGTCCGCGCGATCTCGGGCAATCTGGGCCTGGTGCGCGCGCTGCACTTCCCGCGCGCCTCGCTGCCCATCTCCTTCGCCCTGCAGCAGCTCCAGCAGCTGCTGTTCTCGATGATCGTGCTGTTCATCGTGGCGTGCGCCTTCGGCAGCTTCCCGAGCCTGTCGTGGCTGCTGATCGTCCCGGCGCTCGCGCTGCAGTTCCTGTTCAACATGGGCCTGGCGCTGATCATGGCGCGGGCCGGCTCGAAGACCCCGGACCTCGCGCAGCTGATGCCGTTCATCATGCGTACCTGGATGTACGCGTCCGGCGTCATGTTCTCCATCCCGGTCATGCTGAAGGACCACCCGGCGTGGGTCGCGGACGTGCTCCAGTGGAACCCGGCCGCGGTCTACATGGACCTGATGCGCTACGCGCTCATCGACGGCTACGGCGGCGACAACCTGCCGCCGCACGTGTGGGCCCTGGCGCTGGGCTGGGCCGTGGTCGTCGCGGTGCTCGGCTTCGTCTACTTCTGGAAGGCAGAGGAGCGGTACGGCCGTGGCTGATCTCGACAACCCCACCGACGCGCGCGTCCCGACGGTCATCGCCGACGAGCTGCACATCGTCTACCGCGTCAACGGCGCCAAGACCGGCAAGGGCAGCGCCACCTCCGCTCTGAGCCGGATCGTCAAGCGCGGCGACGAGCGCGGCGTGCGCAAGGTGCACGCCGTCAAGGGCGTCTCCTTCACCTCGTACCGCGGCGAGGCCATCGGCCTCATCGGGTCGAACGGCTCCGGCAAGTCGACCTTGCTGCGCGCCATCGCGGGCCTGCTGCCGGCCGAGAAGGGCAAGGTCTACACGAACGGCCAGCCCTCGCTGCTCGGCGTGAACGCGGCCCTGATGAACGACCTCACGGGCGAGCGCAACGTGATCCTCGGCGGTCTCGCCATGGGCATGTCCCGCGAGGAGATCAAGGCGCGCTACCAGGACATCGTCGACTTCTCCGGCATCAACGAGAAGGGCGACTTCATCACGCTGCCGATGCGGACGTACTCGTCCGGCATGGCCGCGCGCCTGCGCTTCTCGATCGCGGCCGCCAAGGACCACGACGTGCTGATGATCGACGAGGCGCTCGCCACCGGTGACCGCAAGTTCCAGAAGCGCTCCGAGGCCCGCATCCGCGAGCTGCGCAAGGAGGCCGGCACGGTCTTCCTGGTGAGTCACAACAACAAGTCGATCCGCGACACCTGCGAGCGCGTCCTGTGGCTCGAGCGCGGGGAACTGCGTATGGACGGTCCGACGGCCGAGGTACTCAAGGAGTACGAGAAGTTCACGGGCAAGTAACCGCCCGCCTCTGGACCACGTCATATGAGGCCCTACCGGCTTCCGTCCGGTGGGGCCTCTGATATGCCTGTAGGCACCAAGTAATTTCCGATCACGGTCAAGGGCGGGTCAACTTCCTTGCCCTGAAGGAATCTTGGCGTCAATCGGTGTGTTGTTGTGATGTGCAGAACACCCCGACGCGAGGGCGGGCGTTGTACAACGTAAGCTGTACCGGCCTCAATCGCGGCATGTGGGGCGATAAGGCGCGACATCCCGACCCCTGCGGGGCTGGGCGGCCGCGCGGACGGCCGGGCGGCGTGTCCGAAATGGGATGCATTGGGTCCGCAGTGTAGAACGGGAGTTGTGACGGCAATGGCTATGGAAACTCTCCAGCTCCGCGGGGCTTTCGCCGTCCTCGGGGAAGCGGGCCGCACCCGGTGAGCGCGCGCCCCCGAGTGCGCCCCGAGAGCCCTGACGAAACAGCGAGCCCGGTGAGCGCCACCCTCGACAAGGCCGCCGAGGAGAACTTCCCGGTGGCCCCGTTCTTCCTGCCGCGCGCCTGGCGCGACGACCTGATGGCCGTGTACGGCTTCGCGCGCCTCGTCGACGACATCGGCGACGGCGACCTCGCCCCCGGCGGCGCGGACGCCCGCTTCCTCGGCGTGTCACCCGATCGGGCGCACGACCGCCTCGCGCTCCTGGACGCCTTCGAGGCCGACCTGCACCGTGTCTTCGGCGGCTCCGACGGCCCGCCCCGGCACCCCCTCCTCAAGGCGCTGCAGCCCACCGTCCGGCACCGCTCGCTCACCCCCGAGCCCTTCCTCGGCCTCATCGCCGCGAACCGCCAGGACCAGCTGGTCACGCGCTACGAGACGTACGACGACCTGCTGGCCTACTGCGAGCTGTCCGCCAACCCCGTCGGCCGCCTCGTCCTCGCGATCACCGGCACCGCGACCCCCGAGCGCATCCGCCTCTCGGACGCGGTCTGCACCGGGCTCCAGATCGTCGAGCACCTCCAGGACGTGGCCGAGGACCTGGGCCGCGACCGGATCTACCTGCCGTCCGAAGACCTGAAGAAGTTCCACGTCGACGAGGCCGACCTCGCCGCGCCGAGCGCGGGCGCATCGGTGCGCGCGCTGGTCGCGTACGAGGCCGAACGCGCCCGCAACCTGCTGAATGAAGGCACCCCCCTGGTGGGTAGCGTCCACGGCAGGCTGAAGCTGCTGCTGGCAGGGTTCGTCGCAGGGGGGAAGGCGGCGGTCCACGCGATCTCCGCCGTGTCGTACGACGTGCTTCCGGGACCACCCAAACCCACCAAGGCGCGGTTGCTGCGCGAGGTGGGAGCGACTCTGCGAGGAGAGGGGTGAGCAAGACCGTGGAGTCTGACCAGACCGTGTCGGCGCCGGTGCTCGCCGCATACAGCTACTGCGAGACCGTCACCGGGCAGCAGGCCCGCAACTTCGCGTACGGGATCCGGCTGCTGCCGACCGCGAAGCGGCGCGCCATGTCGGCCCTGTACGCGTTCTCGCGCCGCGTCGACGACATCGGCGACGGGGGCCTGGAGCCCGACATCAAGGCGCACCGGCTCGACGAGACCAGGGCGCTGCTCGGCCGCGTGCGCGACGGCAAGGTCGAGGAGGACGACACCGACCCGGTGGCCGTCGCCCTCGCCCACACGGCGGACCGCTTCCCGGTCCCGCTGGACGCGCTCGACGAGCTGATCGACGGTGTCCTGATGGACCTGCGCGGCGAGACCTACGAGACCTGGGACGACCTCAAGGTCTACTGCCGGTGCGTCGCGGGCGCCATCGGACGGGTCTCGCTCGGCGTGTTCGGCACCGAGCCGGGGGCGCGCGGCGTCGAGCGGGCGCCGGAGCTCGCAGACACGCTCGGCCTCGCGCTGCAGCTCACCAACATCCTGCGCGACGTGCGCGAGGACGCCGGGGACGGGCGCACCTACCTGCCGGCCGACGATCTCGCGAAGTTCGGCTGCTCCGCCGGGTTCCACGATTCCGTGCCGCCGGCCGGATCGGACTTCGCGGGGCTCGTGCACTTCGAGGTGCGCAGGGCCCGCGCCCTGTTCGCCGAGGGCTACCGGCTGCTTCCCATGCTCGACCGGCGCTCCGGCGCCTGCGTCGCCGCCATGGCAGGCATCTACCGCCGCCTCCTCGACCGCATCGAGCGCGACCCCGAGGCCGTGCTGCGCGGCCGGGTCTCGCTGCCCGGGCACGAGAAGGCGTACGTCGCCGTGCGCGGCCTGTCGGGCCTCGACACCCGCACCGTCGTGCGCGGCGCCCCCCGCGGCACCACCCGGAGGCGCGCCTGATGGACACCGCGGGCCAGGGTGACAGGGCGAGAACCAAGCGGCGGGCAACCCTCCGCCGCGACGCCGCGTCCCTGCATGCAACGGTCGGTCGCGTGTTCGCCACACCCGTCGAATCCGGCCCCGTGCGGGCCGTACGCACCACCGAAGGCACCACCCAGGGGGAGGGCGCATGAGTGACGGGACCACGCCGGACGGGGCGTCCGAGGCGTCCGGGGCGGACGCCGCCGCGGACCGCGCCCGGCCCACCGCGGTGGTCGTCGGCGGTGGGCTCGCGGGGATCACGTCCGCGCTCGCGCTCGCCGACGGCGGCATGGACGTCACCCTCCTCGAAGGGCGGCCCCGGCTCGGCGGCCTCGCGTTCTCCTTCAAGCGCGGCGACCTCACCGTCGACAACGGCCAGCACGTGTACCTGCGCTGCTGCACCGCCTACCGCTGGTTCCTCGACCGCGTCGACGCCGCCGCGCTCGCGCCCCTGCAGGAACGACTCGACGTGCCCGTGCTCGACGCCGAGCGGAACCGGCTCGGCCGGCTGCGCCGCACCGCGCTGCCCGTGCCGCTGCACCTCGCCAAGAGCCTCGCCACGTACCCGCACCTGTCGCTCGCCGAACGCGCGGCCGTCGGCCGCGCCGCGCTCGCCCTCAAGTCCCTGGACCCGGCGGACCCGGCGCTCGACGCGCAGGACTTCGGCTCCTGGCTGGCCGAACACGGTCAGACGCCGCGGGCCGTCGAGGCGCTGTGGGACCTCGTCGGTGTCGCGACCCTGAACGCGGTGGCGGGCGAGTCCTCGCTGGGGCTTGCCGCCATGGTGTTCAAGACCGGGCTGCTGTCCGAGCCCGGCGCCGCCGACATCGGCTGGGCCAAGGTGCCCCTCGGTGAACTCCACGACACTCTCGCCCGCAAGGCGCTCGACTCCGCGGGCGTACGCACCGAACTCCGTACACGCGTCACCTCCATCTCCCGTACGGACAACGGGCGTTGGGCCGTGGAGGTTCCCGCGGGCCCGGACGGGCCCGGCGAGGTGCTCACCGCCGACAGCGTCGTGCTGGCGGTGCCGCAGCGCGAGGCGCACGACCTGCTGCCCGCGGGCGCCCTCGACGACGCCGGCCGGCTGCTCGACATCGGCACCGCGCCGATCCTCAACCTGCACGTCGTCTACGGCCGCAAGGTCCTCAAGCAGCCGTTCTTCACCGCGATCGGCTCGCCCGTGCAGTGGGTCTTCGACCGCACCGACGCCTCGGGCCTGGCGCGCACGCTGCCCGGCGCCCAGTACCTCGCCGTCTCCCAGTCGGCCGCCCAGGACGAGATCGACGCGCCGGTGGCCACCCTGCGCGAGCGCTACCTGCCCGAGCTGGAGCGGCTGCTGCCCGCCGCGCGCGGCGCCACGATCCACGACTTCTTCGTCACCCGTGAGCGGACGGCGACCTTCGCGCCGACCCCCGGCGTCGGCGCCCTGCGGCCCTCGGCCCGCACCAATGCCCCCGGCCTGTACCTGGCCGGCGCGTGGACCGCCACCGGGTGGCCCGCGACCATGGAAGGCGCTGTCCGCAGCGGCACCAGTGCCGCCGACGCGGCGCTCGCCGCGCTCGGCCGCCCCCGCGGCCATCTGTACCGGGAGGCGGCGTGACCAGCGAACTTCCCACGGTGGACGTGACCAGCGACCGTTCGTCGGTGGACGTGACCAGCGACCTTCCGTCGGCGTCCGTGCCGACAACGGTGAATCCGGTAAATCAAGGAGAGACTGTGCCACCTGTGCCCTCGGCCCCAGAGGCTGCCGACGCGGTGGACGTGACCGCGCTTTTGGAGCGCGGCCGAACCCTGGCCACCCCCGTGCTCAAGGCGGCGGTGGACCGCCTGGCACCCCCGATGGACACCGTCGCCGCCTACCACTTCGGCTGGATCGACGCCGAGGGCAACCCGGCCGACGGCGACGGCGGCAAGGCCGTGCGCCCCGCCCTGGCCGTGCTGTCCGCGCAGGCCGCGGGCGCGGCCCCCGAGGTCGGCGTGCCGGGCGCCGTCGCGGTCGAGCTCGTCCACAACTTCTCGCTGCTGCACGACGACCTGATGGACGGCGACGAGCAGCGCCGCCACCGCGACACGGTGTGGAAGGTGCACGGCCCCGCCCAGGCGATCCTCGTCGGCGACGCCCTCTTCGCGCTCGCCAACGAGATCATCCTGGAGCTGGAGACCGTCGACGCCGGCCGCGCCACGCGCCGCCTCACCACCGCGAGCCGCGCGCTGATCGACGGCCAGGCGCAGGACATCGGCTTCGAGCACCGCGAGCGCGTCAGCGTCGTGGAGTGCCTGGAGATGGAGGGCAACAAGACGGGCGCCCTGCTCGCCTGCGCCTCCTCCATCGGCGCCGTCCTCGGCGGCGCCGACGACGCCACCGCCGACGCCCTGGAGAAGTACGGCTACCACCTGGGCCTCGCCTTCCAGGCCGTCGACGACCTGCTCGGCATCTGGGGCGACCCCGAGTCGACCGGCAAGCAGACCTGGAGCGACCTGCGCCAGCGCAAGAAGTCCCTCCCGGTCGTCGCCGCGCTCGGCGCCGGAGGACCGGCCTCCGAGCGGCTCGGCGAACTGCTCGCCGCCGACGCCAAGGACGTCGACTTCGACACCTTCACCGAGGCGGACTTCGCCGCCCGCGCCGCCCTCATCGAGGAGGCCGGCGGGCGCGAGTGGACCGCCGAGGAAGCGCGACGCCAGTACGACGTCGCCCTCGAAGCCCTGGACTCCGTCCAGATGCCCGCCTCGGTGCGCGCCCAGTTCGTGGCGCTCGCCGACTTCGTCGTCGTACGAAAGAGATGATCACTATCGGCCGCATATGACTCGCAGTCGCCGGCCGGTGTCCCGCCAGGGCTCCGGCCGACGGTTACCCAGCATCAGAACCACTGCATGAAGGGATAGCCATGACAGCGACGACCGACGGAAGCTCCGGAGCCACTGCCCCGCAGCCGACCTCGGCCACCACTGCCCAACTGACCGACACGACCCCCGGGGCGGCCGGGCCCGAAGCCGCCGCCGGACGAGCCATACAGCGCGCCACGGACTTCCTGCTCGCGCGGCAGGACGACCGGGGCTGGTGGAAGGGCGACCTCGACACCAATGTGACGATGGACGCCGAAGACCTGCTGCTGCGCCAGTTCCTCGGCATCAGGGACCGGGCCACCACCGACGCCGCCGCGCTGTTCATCCGCGGCGAGCAGCGCGCGGACGGCACCTGGGCCACCTTCTACGGCGGGCCCGGCGACCTGTCCACCACCATCGAGGCCTACGTCGCGCTGCGCCTGGCCGGAGACGCGCCGGACGACGCGCACATGGCGAAGGCCTCCGCGTGGATCCGCGAGCGCGGCGGCATCGCCGAGAGCCGCGTGTTCACCCGGATCTGGCTGGCCCTGTTCGGCTGGTGGAAGTGGGACGACCTCCCCGAACTCCCGCCCGAGCTCATCTACTTCCCCAAGTGGATGCCGCTCAACATCTACGACTTCGGCTGCTGGGCCCGGCAGACCATCGTGCCGCTCACCGTCGTGTCCGCGAAGCGCCCGGTGCGCCCCGCGCCGTTCCCGCTGGACGAGCTGCACACCGACCCGAGCGACCCGAACCCCACCAAACCCCTTGCCCCGGTGGCGAGTTGGGACGGCGCGTTCCAGCGACTCGACAAGGTCATGCACGGCTACCGCAAGGTGGCCCTGCGGCGGCTGCGCAAGGCCGCGATGAACTCCGCGGCCCGCTGGATCGTCGAGCGCCAGGAGAACGACGGCTGCTGGGGCGGCATCCAGCCGCCCGCCGTCTACTCCGTCATCGCGCTGCATCTGCTCGGCTACGACCTCGAACACCCGGTCCTCAAGGCCGGGTTGGCGTCCCTGGACCGGTTCGCCGTGTGGCGCGAGGACGGGGCCCGGATGATCGAGGCCTGCCAGTCGCCGGTGTGGGACACGTGCCTGGCGACCATCGCGCTCGCCGACGCGGGCCTGCCCGCCGACCACCCGGCGCTCGTCAGGGCCGCCGAGTGGATGATCGCCGAGCAGATCGACCGGCCGGGCGACTGGTCCGTGCGCAAGCCCCAACTGGAGCCCGGCGGCTGGGCGTTCGAGTTCGACAACGACAACTACCCCGACATCGACGACACCGCCGAGGTGGTGCTCGCGCTGCGCCGGGTGGACCACCCCGACAAGGCGCGCGTCGAGCGGGCCATCGAGCGCGGTGTGCGCTGGAACCTCGGGATGCAGTCGAAGAACGGCGCGTGGGGCGCCTTCGACGTCGACAACACCAGTCCGTTCCCCAACCGGCTGCCGTTCTGCGACTTCGGCGAGGTCATCGACCCGCCGTCCGCCGACGTCACCGGGCACGTCGTCGAGATGCTCGCCGTCGAGGGCCGCACCCGCGACCCGCGCACCCGGCGCGGCATCGAGTGGCTGCTGGCCGAACAGGAGGACAGCGGCGCCTGGTTCGGCCGCTGGGGCGTCAACTACGTCTACGGCACCGGCTCCGTGGTGCCCGCCCTGACCGCGGCGGGCCTGCCCGCCTCGCACCCCGCGATCAGACGGGCCGTGAGCTGGCTGGAGTCCGTCCAGAACGAGGACGGCGGCTGGGGCGAGGACCTGCGCTCGTACCGCTACGAGGACTGGAAGGGGCACGGCGCCTCGACCGCCTCGCAGACCGGCTGGGCGCTGCTCGCGCTGCTCGCGGCGGGGGAGCGGGACTCGAAGGCCGTCGAACGCGGCGTCACGTACCTCGCCGAGACCCAGACCGAGGACGGCACCTGGGACGAGCCGTACTTCACCGGAACCGGCTTCCCCTGGGACTTCTCGATCAACTACCACCTGTACCGGCAGGTGTTCCCGCTGACCGCGCTCGGCCGGTACGTCAACGGCGAGCCGTTCAGCGACAAGGGCGCCGCCGCCAAGGGGAGCTGATGACCGCATCGCCGGTGGCCCGCCCACCGGAGACCGCGCCGCTGCTGGTCGCCTGCGCGCTCGGCATCGAGCACCTCGCGCTGCGCAGCGGCAGCCGGGCCGGGGCCACGAGCCCCGTGACCGTGCTGCGTACGGGCATGGGGCCCACGGCCGCCGAGCGCGCCGTGACCGAGGCGCTGGGCGCGCCCGTGCTGCGCGACGCCGCCGTACTGGCCACCGGGTTCTGTGCCGGGCTCGCGCCCGGCATGCACCCCGGCGACCTGGTCGTCGCCGAGGAGACCCGTGACACGTACGGCAGCACGCCGTGCGCGGGCACGGAGCTCCTCGTCAAGGAGCTGGTGCGGGCCGTGCCCGGCAGGACCGTGCACACCGGGCCGCTGACCGGCTCGGACCACGTGGTGCGCGGTCACGAGCGCGCCGACCTGCTCGCGACCGGCGCGATCGCCGTCGACATGGAGTCGGCCGCGACCCTGCGGGCGGCCGGGGGCGCCGGGAGGCGTCCGGTTGCCGCCGTCCGGGTGGTCGTGGACGCTCCAGAACATGAACTCGTCAGGATCGGCACGGTTCGCGGTGGACTATCGGCTTTCCGTGTCCTTCGTGCCGTCCTGCCCGCTTTTTTTGAATGGCACCGTTCTTTGCTGCTCCCTCGGAGGTGAGCCCAGATGGCCATGCCGCTTCGTCAATCCATCAAGGTTGCGACATATCTCGCTGAACAGAAGATCCGCAGGCGGGACAAGTTTCCGCTGATCGTCGAATTGGAACCGCTCTTCGCCTGCAACCTGAAGTGCGAGGGCTGCGGAAAGATCCAGCACCCGGCCGGGGTACTCAAGCAGCGCATGCCGGTCGCCCAGGCCGTCGGCGCCGTCCTCGAATCGGGCGCCCCGATGGTGTCCATCGCGGGCGGCGAGCCGCTGATGCACCCTCAGATCGAGGAGATCGTGCGGCAGTTGGTGGCCAAGAAGAAGTACGTCTTCCTGTGCACCAACGCGATGCTGCTGCGCAAGAAGATGGACAAGTTCACGCCCTCGCCGTACTTCGCCTTCACGGTGCACATCGACGGCATGCGCGAGCGGCACGACGAGTCCGTCGCCAAGGAAGGTGTCTTCGACGAGGCGGTCGAGGCGATCAAGGAGGCCAAGCGGCGCGGCTTCCGGGTCACCACGAACTCGACCTTCTTCAACACCGACACCCCGCAGAACATCATCGAGGTGCTCAACTACCTCAACGACGACCTGAAGGTCGACGAGATGATGATCTCGCCCGCGTACGCCTACGAGAAGGCGCCCGACCAGGACCACTTCCTGGGCGTCACGCAGACCCGCGAGCTGTTCAAGAAGGCGTTCACGGGCGGCAACAGGCGGCGCTGGCGGCTCAACCACTCGCCGCTGTTCCTCGACTTCCTCGAGGGCAAGGTCGACTTCCCGTGCACCGCGTGGGCCATCCCGAACTACTCGCTGTTCGGCTGGCAGAAGCCCTGCTACCTGATGGCGGACGGGTACGTGCCCACGTACAAGGAGCTCATCGAGAAGACCGACTGGGACGCGTACGGCCGCGGCAAGGACCCGCGCTGCGACAACTGCATGGCGCACTGCGGCTACGAGCCGACCGCCGTGCTCGCCACGATGGGATCGCTGAAGGAGTCCATTCGCGCCATGTCCGAGACCGTCGCCGGGAACCGTGGGTGAGCGCGTCATGACCGGAGAGCCTGTCTCACTGGGCCTCCCCGAGGTGCCGGTCCGACCCATCGCTGAACGGCGAGTCAGCCGTCAGATCCAGGTCGGACCGGTGGCCGTGGGAGGCGGCGCCCCCGTGTCCGTACAGTCGATGACCACGACCCGCACGTCCGACATCGGCGCGACGCTGCAGCAGATCGCCGAGCTGACGGCCTCCGGCTGCCAGATCGTGCGGGTGGCGTGCCCGACGCAGGACGACGCGGACGCCCTCGCGACCATCGCGCGCAAGTCGCAGATCCCCGTGATCGCGGACATCCACTTCCAGCCGAAGTACGTGTTCGCCGCCATCGACGCGGGGTGTGCGGCGGTGCGCGTGAACCCGGGCAACATCAAGCAGTTCGACGACAAGGTGAAGCAGATCGCGCGGGCCGCCTCGGACGCCGGCACACCGATCCGGATCGGGGTCAACGCGGGCTCCCTGGACAAGCGGCTGCTGCAGAAGTACGGCAGGGCGACCCCGGAGGCGCTCGTCGAGTCGGCGCTGTGGGAGGCCTCGCTCTTCGAGGAGCACGGCTTCCGGGACATCAAGATCTCGGTGAAGCACAACGACCCGGTGGTGATGGTCAACGCGTACCGGCAGCTCGCCGCCGCGTGCGACTATCCGCTGCACCTGGGTGTCACCGAGGCCGGGCCCGCCTTCCAGGGCACCATCAAGTCCGCCGTGGCCTTCGGGGCGCTGCTGAGCGAGGGCATCGGAGACACCATCCGGGTCTCGCTGTCCGCGCCGCCCGCCGAGGAGTGCAAGGTCGGCATCCAGATCCTGGAGTCGCTGGGCCTGCGGCAGCGCCGCCTGGAGATCGTGTCGTGCCCGTCCTGCGGGCGCGCGCAGGTGGACGTCTACAAGCTGGCCGACGAGGTGACCGCCGGGCTCGACGGCATGGAGGTGCCGCTGCGGGTCGCCGTCATGGGCTGCGTGGTCAACGGCCCCGGCGAGGCGCGCGAGGCGGACCTGGGGGTCGCGTCCGGCAATGGCAAGGGCCAGATCTTCGTCAAGGGCGAGGTCATCAAGACGGTGCCCGAGTCGAAGATCGTCGAGACGCTGATCGAAGAGGCGATGAAGATCGCCGAACAGATGGAGAAGGACGGCGCCGCGTCGGGGGCTCCCGACGTCACCGTGAGCTGATCTCTTGACGAAGGACGGGAAGGGGGCTCGAGCGTGACGATTCTGGAAAGCATCCGGGGGCCGCGCGACCTGAAGGCACTGAGCGAGGAGGAACGCGACGAACTGGCCGTGGAGGTCAGGGAGTTCCTCATTCACGCGGTCGCGAGGACGGGGGGACACCTCGGGCCGAACCTGGGCGTGGTGGAACTGTCCATCGCGCTGCACCGGGTCTTCGAATCACCGGTGGACCGCCTCGTGTGGGACACCGGTCACCAGAGCTATGTGCACAAGCTTCTGACGGGCCGCCAGGACTTCTCCAAGCTGCGCGGCAAGGGCGGCCTGTCCGGCTACCCCTCGCGCGAGGAGTCCGAGCACGACATCGTGGAGAACTCGCACGCCTCCACCGCGCTCGGCTGGGCCGACGGCCTGGCCAAGGCACGCCAGGTGCAGGGCGAGCGCGGCCACGTCGTCGCCGTCATCGGCGACGGCGCCCTGACCGGCGGGATGGCCTGGGAGGCACTGAACAACATCGCGGCCGCCAAGGACCGGCCGCTGATCATCGTCGTCAACGACAACGAACGCTCCTACGCACCCACCATCGGCGGCCTCGCCAACCACCTGGCGACGCTCCGGACGACGGACGGCTACGAGAAGGTGCTGGCCTGGGGCAAGGACGTCCTGCTGCGCACGCCCGTCGTCGGGCACACCGTGTACGAGTCGCTGCACGGCGCGAAGAAGGGCTTCAAGGACGCGTTCGCGCCGCAGGGCATGTTCGAGGACCTGGGCCTGAAGTACGTGGGCCCCATCGACGGCCACGACGCGGGTGCCGTCGAATCGGCGCTGCGGCGCGCGAAACGCTTCCACGGGCCGGTCCTCGTGCACTGCCTGACCGAGAAGGGCCGCGGCTACGAGCCGGCGCTCGCCGACGAGGCGGACCGCTTCCACACCGTCGGCGTGATGGACCCGCTCACCTGCGAGCCGCTCGCGCCGTCCAACGGGCCTTCCTGGACCTCGGTGTTCGGCGACGAGATCGCGGCGATCGGGCGCGAGCGCGAGGACGTCGTCGCGATCACCGCGGCGATGCTGCACCCGGTGGGGCTCACCAAGTTCGCCCAGGAGTTCCCCGAGCGGGTCTGGGACGTGGGGATCGCCGAGCAGCACGCGGCGGTGTCGGCCGCCGGGCTCGCAACCGGCGGTCTGCACCCGGTCGTTGCCGTGTACGCGACCTTCCTCAACCGGGCCTTCGACCAGTTGCTGATGGACGTCGCGCTGCACAAGTGCGGGGTCACCTTCGTGCTCGACCGGGCCGGCGTCACCGGCGCCGACGGGCCCTCCCACAACGGCATGTGGGACATGTCCGTGCTCCAGGTCGTGCCGGGCCTGCGGATCGCCGCGCCGCGCGACGCCGACCAGCTCCGGGCCCAGCTGCGCGAAGCGGTCGCCGTCGACGACGCGCCGACCATGCTGCGGTTCCCCAAGGAGTCGGTGGGCGCGCCGATCGCGGCGGTCGACCGGGTCGGCGGCATCGACGTACTGCACCGCACCGAGGGTGCGCGGGTGCTGCTTGTCTCGGTCGGTGTGATGGCGTCGGTGTGCCTCCAGGCCGCCGAACTCCTGGAGGAGCGCGGCATCAACTGCACGGTCGTGGACCCCCGTTGGGTCAAACCCGTCGACCCCGACCTCGCGCCCTTGGCCGCCGCGCACGACCTGGTCGCCGTCGTCGAGGACAACAGCAAGGCGGCGGGCGTCGGCTCGGCCGTCGCGCTCGCCCTCGGTGAGGCGGATGTCGACGTTCCCGTACGGCGGTTCGGCATCCCCGAGCAGTTCCTGCCGCACGCCAAGCGGGGCGAGGTGCTGGCCGACATCGGTCTGACACCGGTGGAGATCGCGGGCCGGATCGCGACCAGTCTGAGCCCGGCCGCGGACAACCCGAACGCGGCCGCGGACAAGGAGAAGAACGCATGAGCAAGGAGTTCGACCTCGGCACGCTGCTCGCCGAGCGCGGCGCCGAACGGTACGAGCTGCACACCAAGTACCTCAACCACCAGCTGCCGAAGATGCTGCACACCATCGGCTTCGACAAGGTCTACGAGCGGGCCGAGGGCGCGCACTTCTGGGACGCGGACGGCAACGACTACCTGGACATGCTCGCCGGCTTCGGCGTCATGGGCCTCGGCCGGCACCACCCCGTCGTACGCAAGGCACTGCACGACGTCCTCGACGCCTCGCTCGCCGACCTGACCCGCTTCGACTGCCAGCCGTTGCCGGGCCTGCTCGCCGAGAAGCTGGTGGCGCACAGCCCGCACCTGGACCGGGTGTTCTTCGGCAACAGCGGTACGGAGGCGGTCGAGACGGCGCTGAAGTTCGCGCGGTACGCGACCGGCAAGCCGCGGATCCTGTACTGCGCGCACGCCTTCCACGGTCTGACGACCGGCTCGCTGTCGGTGAACGGGGAGGACGGCTTCCGCGACGGCTTCGCCCCGCTGCTGCCCGACACCCCGGTCCCGCTCGGCGATCTCGACGCGCTGGCACGGGAGTTGAAGAAGGGCGACGTCGCCGGACTGATCGTCGAGCCGATCCAGGGCAAGGGCGTGTACGCGGCGCCGCCCGGCTATCTGCGCGGCGCGCAGGAGCTGCTGCGCAAGCACAAGGCGCTGCTCATCGCGGACGAGGTGCAGACGGGCCTGGGGAGGACGGGTGACTTCTACGCCTACCAGCACGAGGAGGGCGTCGAGCCGGACCTGGTGTGCGTGGCGAAGGCGCTGTCGGGCGGGTACGTACCGGTCGGCGCGACGCTCGGCAAGGACTGGATCTTCAAGAAGGTCTACTCGTCCATGGACCGGGTCCTCGTCCACTCGGCGAGCTTCGGCTCCAACGCGCAGGCGATGGCGGCGGGCCTCGCGGTCCTGTCGGTCATGGAGGACGAGGAGACGGTCGCGAACGCGCGGGCGATGGGCGAGCTGCTCATCTCCCGCCTGAGCGAACTCGTCGACCGCTACGAGCTGTTGAGCGACGTGCGCGGCCGCGGACTGATGATCGGCATCGAGTTCGGCCGCCCCAAGTCCCTGAAACTGCGCAGCCGTTGGACGATGCTGCAGGCCGCGCGCAAGGGCCTGTTCGCGCAGATGGTCGTGGTGCCGCTCCTGCAGAAGCACCGGATCCTGACCCAGGTCTCGGGCGACCACCTCGAGGTCATCAAGCTGATCCCGCCGCTGGTCGTGAACGAGGCCGACGTCGAGCGGTTCGTCGAGGCGTTCACGGCGGTCATGGACGACGCGCACAGTGGGGGCGGGCTGATGTGGGACTTCAGCAAGACACTGATCAAGCAGGCGGTGGCGAACCGCTGAGATCGTGTGGTCGTGGGCCGGGGTGTTCGGCTCGGCCGCGGGCTTTTGCCTCTGAGGCAAGAAAGTTGCCGCAGAGGCAAGGCTCTGGCTGAATCGAGAGCATGAGCCCTGCCCTCTCGCCGGACGAGGCGGACGGTGCGGAGGTTCCGGAACCCCCGGAACTTCCCGCCGTCGCGCCCCAGCTCCGCGAACTGCGCCGCCGCGCCGCCCTCACCCTGGAGGCGGCCGCCGCATCCGCCGGCCTGTCCCCGGCGCACCTGTCCCGCCTGGAGACCGGACAGCGTCAGCCCTCGCTCCCGATGCTGCTCTCACTGGCCCGTATCTACGGTACGACGGTATCCGAACTCCTGGGCGAGACCCCCGCCGACCGGGACGCGGTCGTGCGCGGCGGCACGATGGACGCGACCGAGGCCGGCGGCTGGACGTACCGGCAGGCCGGATCACCGGGCCGCGGCATGCAGGCCTTGCAGGTCCACGCGCCGTACGGCTCCCAGGGCGATGTCGTGCGCGTGCACCCGGGCGAGGAGTGGCTGTACGTCCTGTCGGGCCGGCTGCGCCTGCGCCTGGGGGACACCTCCTACCGGCTCGACCCGGGGGACAGCTCCCACTTCGACTCGCTCACCCCGCACCGGATCGCCGCCGTCGACCCGGGCGGCGTCGACTTCCTGTTCGTCCACACCCTGCTGCAGAGCCCGACGGCCGCGCTGTGCCTCGGCCCGTCGTCGGGCCCGGTAAAGGAGACCCGCCATGGCTGACACGGCCGACCCGACCGAGCCCACCCCCGCCCCGGCCCGCCGCCAGATCGAGGACAAGCTGCCGCGCGGCATCCTGATCCGGGTCCTGGTGTACGTCTTCGCCGGGCATGCGCTGGCGGCGTTCATCTACTTGCTGTTTACGCTGGGTGGGAGTCAGTGATGGCCACCGACCTCCCAGAATCGGCCGCGTCGGAGTAGGGGAAGGCTGTCGCTTACGCGGCAGTACCGCGGTTCAAGTCGTCGAGGGCATCGAGCTGCAAGACTTCGAGGTCCTTCAGGGGCTCGCGGCGGGAGGCCTGCCACGTGGCGAGGCGGGCGGCGGAGTCGTGTACGGCCTGCGCCATTAGGGCCTTCGCCGCATAGGCCGACAGATTTCCGTCGGCTTCGTTGGTCGCTGCCTCGAGTACGTCCACGGGGAGGGTCACCGTCACGCGCTTCCGAGGTGTCATATCTTGAAGCGTACTCATCCGCCTACATCGTGTGCCCCTCTTGCCGAGTATCTGGACCCCGTTGGCGACGGCGCCACCCCTACTGCGGTACCACCCCATCATTGGCTCCTGGGTATGACGCCGGCCGCCCGTTCGTCCTCGCACACTCCTCTGCGTCAGAACGCGGACGAGTGCGAGAGGGCGGGACAGGGCCATGGGGCTACGCAGGAGCAAGCGGCGGACGGTGGAGGACGGGCGGCCGGAGGCGGCGGCCGGGACGCCGGGGCTCGCTGTCGAACTGCGCGGTGTGCGGCGGCGGTACGGGCGCGGGGCCGGGGCGGTGCACGCGCTCGCGGGCGTCGATCTCGCGCTTCCGCGCGGCACGTTCACGGCCGTCATGGGGCCGTCCGGGTCAGGCAAGTCCACCTTCCTGCAGTGCGCCGCCGGGCTCGACCGGCCGACGGAGGGATCCGTGCGCCTGGGTGGCACGGAGATCACCGGGATGAGCGAGAACCGGCTCACCGAGCTGCGCCGCAGCCGCCTCGGCTTCGTCTTCCAGGCGTTCAACCTGCTGCCGTCGCTGACCGTGGAGCAGAACGTGCTGCTGCCGATGCGTCTCGCGGGGCAGCGCCAGGACCGCCGCCGCGCCGCAGCCGTGCTCGCGCAGGTCGGGCTCGCCGACAAGGCGCGGCGCCGGCCCGGTGAGCTCTCCGGCGGCCAGCAGCAGCGCGTGGCCGTCGCCCGCGCCCTGGTCACGAGCCCCGACGTGGTGTTCGCCGACGAGCCCACCGGCGCCCTCGACACCGGTACCGCCGCCGAGGTCCTCGGCCTGCTCCGGCACGCGGTCGACTCCCTCGGTGCCACGGTCGTCATGGTCACCCACGACCCGGCCGCGGCCGCCTGGGCCGACCGCGTGCTGTTCCTCGCCGACGGCGCCTTCGCCGACAGCCTGGAGCGCGGTTCGGCGCAGACGATCGCGGCGCGGATGGCGACGCTCGCCGCCCGCACCTCCCGCGCGGGCGCGATGGCGGGGGCGGCGGCATGAGGCGCCTCGCCCCGAACGGTCTCGCGCGGGCGGCCGTCCGCTTCAAACCCGCCTCGTTCGCGGGCACGTTCGTCGCGCTGCTGATGTCGGCACTGATCGTCGCGGCCTGCGGCAGTCTGCTGGAGACGGGCGTACGTGCCTCGGTTCCGGCCGAGCGGTACGCGAAGGCGCCGGTCGTGGCGGCGGCCGATCAGTCCGCCCGCGTCGTCGCCGACACCGTCGACGGCCCCGAGGAGACGGCGTACCCGCTCCCGGACACCGCGCGCGTGGACGCGGGGCTCGCCGCGAAGGCCGCCCGAGCACCGGGAGCCGAGGCCGCGGTGGCGGACTTCAGCTTCCCGGTGCGGCAGGGCAGCGGCGGACTCACCGGCCACGGCTGGGGCTCGCACGCCTTCACCGGCAGCACGCTGTCCGGAGGAACCGGGCCGCGCACGGGCGAGGTGGTGCTCGACGCCGCCGCGGCCCGCACCGCGAAGGCCGACGTCGGTGACACGGTCACGCTGGAAACCGCCGCGGGACGCGGGCAGTTCCGGGTGTCCGGTCTGGCCGCAGCCGGGCCGGGCGACACCGCGGCGACGGGCACGGCGTCCGGCGGCGGGGCCACGGCCTGGTTCGCGGACACCGAGGCCCCGGCGCTGTCCGGGCACCCCGGCAAGGCCGACGCCGTCGCTGTCCTGGCGAAGGACGGAGCCGACACCGGTGCCCTCGCCACCGCCGTCGAGAAGGCCCTGGCAGGATCCGACGCGCAGGTGCTCACCGGCGACGACCGCGGCGAGGTCGAGGACCACGGACTTGCCTACGCCAAGGAGACGCTCACCGCGCTCGGCGGCTCCTTCGGCGGGATCGCCACGCTGGTCGCCGTGTTCACCGCGGCAGGCACGGTCGCCCTCTCGGTCGGCCAGCGCACCCGCGAGTTCGCGCTGCTGCGTGCCGTGGGCGCCACCCCGCGGCAGATCCGTCGGGCGGTCGCCGCCGAGGCGCTGCTCGTCGCGCCGCTCGCCGGGGTGCTCGGGTGCCTGCCGGGCATCGGGCTCGCCCACTGGTGGTTCGGGCAGCTGCAGGACCGCGGGGCCGTCCCGCAGGCGGTCGAGCTGCACGTCTCGTGGATCCCGCTGGTCGCCGCCGTCGGGACGGGACTGCTCACCGCGCTCGGCGCGGGCTGGATCGCCGGGCGCAGGCCCGCGAGGATCAAGCCGGGGCAGGCCCTCGCCGAGGCCTCGGTGGAGCGGCTGCGCCCGGGCGTCATCCGCACCGTGCTCGGCCTCGCGGCCCTCGGCGGCGGCTCGGCGCTCGCGGGCGTCGCGGCCACGACCGGCGGCGCCGACGCGGCCAACGCCTCCCTCGGCGTCGTGATGCTCTTCATGCTCGCCGTCGCCCTGCTCGGCCCGCTGGTGGCCCGGCTGTGCGCGACGCTCTTCGGGGCGCTGCTGCGCGGCGGCGGCGCCTCGGCCTCGCTGGCGGCCGCCAACTCCCGTACGAACTCACGCCGGTTGGCCTCCGCGATCACGCCGATCGTGCTGGCGATGGCCTTCGCCTCGACGCTGGTGTTCATGCACACGAGCGAGAGCAAGGTCTCCGCGGACCAGCTGCGCGCGGGCCTCACGGCGGACCACGTCGTCACCAACCCGGCGGGCCTGCCCGCGGGCGCGGCCGACCGGGCCGCCCGAGCCCCCGGCGTCGACGCGGCGGTGAGCCTGCTCGACACGCAGGTGCTCGTCCCGGTCGACTCGGGCGGCGAGACGTCGCTGCAGGCGACCGCGACGCAGGGCATTTCGGGCTCCGGTGCCGAGCTCGCCAAGGTGCAGGACCTGGATGTGCGCGGCGGCAGCCTGGACCGGGTGGGCGCGGGCCGCATCGCCATCGACCGGACCCTCGCCACGGCGGCGAAGGTGCAGGTCGGCGACAGGCTGCCGCTCTATCTCCCCGACGGCACGAAGGCACGCCCGGAGGTCGCCGCGGTCTACGGCCGGGGCCTGGGCCTGCCGGCGGTGACCATGGACCGCGCCTCCCTGGCAGGACACGTCACCTCGGGCTTCGACGGGACGCTGCTGGTGCGCGGCGGCGACGCCGGGCCGCTCACCGCGCTCGGCCAGGTCACCGACGCCTCGGGCTACGCCGTCGCGCGGAGCGTCGACGACGAACTGGGCGCCTGGTCCAACTACATGATGGCCGCGGTCCTGGGCGGCTTCGCCGCCGTCGCGGCGGTCAACACCCTGGTGATGACGGTCCTGGACCGCCGCCGCGAACTGACCGTGCTCCGCCTCGTCGGCTCCACGCGCCGCCAGGTGCTGCGGATGCTGCGCTGGGAGAGCCTGCTGGTGTCGGCGGCGGGGGTGGCGCTGGGCACGGCCATCGCGTTGATCACGCTGACCCCGATGATGCGCGGAATGACGGGGGAGTCCCCGTACATACCGCCGCTGCTGTACGGCACGTTCGCCGGGGGCGCGGTGTGCCTCGGCCTGCTCGCGGTGACCCTCCCCGCCCGCGCGGCGCTGCGAGACAGGGAGGGGTGACGTTCGGCGCCCGGTGTCACGGCGAGGGCGGCGCCGGGCGGCAGGTGACGCCCGGCGCGGCGCCGTATGACGCCCGACCGTCAGTCGAGGAGCCGCTCGCGCAGCCGCTCGCGGGTGGCCGCGGTGAGCTTCAGGCCCTCTTCGAGGTAGCGGTCCGTGCTGCCCCACTGCTCGTCGATGGTCTCGAGGCCGGCGTTGAGGTACTCGATGCGGGCGTCGAAGAGCGGGCTGAGCAGCTCCATGACCTCGGGGGAGTAGGCGTCCTTCGCGGTGGCGGTGCGGCGCACGTTGTAGCGGCGGTGCTTCTCGTTCGACTTGAGGTAGTCCGCTTCGATGGCGTCGCGCTCCACGCCCACCGCGAGCAGCGTCACCGCGATCGACAGGCCGGCGCGGTCCTTGCCGGCCGCGCAGTGCATCAGCGCGGGGAGGCTGTCCTCGGCGAGGGAGTGCAGCACGCGGCTGTGCTCGGCGGTGCGCTCCTTGATCATGGTGCGGTAGGACTCGACGAGGCGGTTGGCCGCCCGGCCCTCGGAGAGGATCTGGCGCAGCTGCTCGATGTCGCCGTCGCGGACCATGGCCCAGAATTCGGCGCCGTCGGCCGGGTCGTTGAGCGGCAGGTTGAGATTGCGCACACCGGGCAGCTCGACGTCGGCGCCCTCCAGCTTCTGGTCCGCGGCGTTGCGGAAGTCGAAGACGGTGTGCAGGCCGAGCGAGGAGAGGAAGGTCGAGTCCTCGGCCGTGGCGTGGGCGAGGTGACCGCTGCGGAACAGTACGCCCTGGCGCACGCGCCGGCCGTCCACGGTGGGCAGGCCGCCCACGTCTCGGAAGTTGCGCACTCCGGTCAGCTCGGGCTCGGTGGACGGTGCGTGCTGCGTCACAGGGGCTCCTCCCAATCGGTGCACCGGCGTTGGGTCGCCGGCGGGCGCGCTCCTGACGATACGACATCGGTTCCACAGGCAACCATCTGTCCGATTCGTTCCGATCTGTGCCAACTGTGCGTGAATCGAAGGGGCTTGTGGGCGTGTGCGTGACCGGCCTCATGTTCGTGACGCTGTGTGGCGGGCGGCCCGGATTGCCTCCCCAGTAATCCCCGAAGGTATGGCGTTGGTAAAGCGGGGAATGTCGACGCAGGGTTACACAGGGAGGCCTCAGAAACCCAAGGAATTGCCGCCGCAGGTGAATTCGGCAGTTGTCGCCGCCATTGCGGTTCGCCTACGGTCACCAATCAATCCGGTCGGAACGCCTAGTCCTGCCGCCGCCCGGATTCCTTTCGACTACCCGTCACGGCAGGAGCGGGGGACCCACACGCACGACGCCGCGTAGGGGGATTTCCCGAAGCGGCTAGGGGTGAAGCCGTGCCCGTACTCCGGGTGCGGCCGGGCATCTCCAGCCCGAACCCGACAGCTCACCTCGTAGGCGACGGAGAGGAAATTCAGCATGCCCGCAAAGGGAAAGCACCGCCTTTCGACCTCCCGCCGCATCGCCCGTGTCGCCGCCGTCGCCTCCGCCGGTGGAGTCGCCGTGGCGCTGCCGCTGATGGGCGCCACCGGCGCGCAGGCCGCGACGTCCGGCGGCACCGCCGACGCCACGACGTACACCGTCAAGGCCGGTGACACGCTCTCGAAGATCGCCAAGGCGCAGGACGTCGACGGCGGCTGGAAGAAGCTGTACGAGGACAACAAGGACGCCGTCGGCTCCAACGCCGACCACCTCAAGATCGGCGTCAAGCTCGACCTCGGCGGCGCGGCCGAGGGCGGCTCCGCCGACGAGGCCACCGCCACGCAGGCGAGCGCCAAGACCACCGCCTCCGGCGACTACGTGGCGCCGGTCGACGGCGCCCAGGGCCACGGCTACGGCAACTCCGGATCCATGTGGTCCAGCGGCAGCCACACCGGCGCCGACTACTCGATCCCGACCGGCACCTCCGTGAAGTCGATCGCCGACGGCACCGTCGTGTCGACCGGCTCGGGCGGCGCGTACGGCAACGAGGTCGTCATCGAGCACGCCGACGGCCACTTCTCCCAGTACGGCCACCTGTCCTCGATCGGTGTCGCCCAGGGTGACACCGTGACGGCCGGCCAGGAGATCGCCAAGTCCGGCGCGACGGGCAACGTCACCGGACCGCACCTGCACTTCGAGGTCCGCACCACCGCGGACTACGGCTCGGACATCGACCCGATCGCCTACCTGAGCGAGCACGGCGTGAACGCCTGAGACGTTTCGTAGCGGACGCGACGGCCCGCTCTCTTCGGCGCCCGGGGTTGTTCCCCGGGCGCCGAAGTGCGTTCGCGCACTTATTCCCCAGGCGGCGAGTGGGCTATCTCACCACGCGTCAACCCCTGGCTACGGTCGCGTAGGTCACATCCGAGGGTGAAAGATGTGTGGTCGTGGCAAACGAATCGAGAGCACTCAGGGACTCACTCAACGGCACGATCCGGTCCTACGCGGCCGTGGGAGACAGCTTCACCGAAGGCGTCGGCGACCCCGGCCCCGACGGAAAGTTCGCGGGCTGGGCCGACCGGCTCGCCGTCCTCCTGGACGACCGCGTCCCCGAGGACACCTTCAAGTACGCGAACCTGGCGGTGCGCGGCAAGCTTCTCGACCAGATCGTCGCGGACCAGGTCCCCAAGGCGGTCGAGCTCGCCCCCGACCTGGTGAGCCTGGTCGCCGGCGGCAACGACATCATCCGCCCCGGCACCGACCCGGACGACGTGGCCGAGCGCTTCGAGAAGGCGGTCGTCAAGCTCGCCGACGCGGCCGGCACCGTCATGGTCGCCACGGGGTTCGACACCCGCGACGTGGCCGTGCTCAAGCACCTGCGCGGCAAGATCGCCACGTACAACATGCATGTGCGGGCCATCGCCGACCGCCACGGCTGCGTGATGCTCGACCTGTGGTCCCTGAAGTCCATCCAGGACCGCAGGGCCTGGGACGACGACCGGCTCCACCTGTCGCCCGAGGGGCACACCCGGGTGGCGCTGCGGGCCGCCCAGGCGCTCGGCGTCGAGGTGCCGGCCGACCCCGAGCAGGCGTGGCCGCTGCTCCCGCCGCGCGGCACGTTCGAGGTGCGGCGAGACGACATTCACTGGGCGCGGGAGTTCCTCGTGCCGTGGATCGGGCGCCGGCTGCGCGGCGAGTCCTCCGGCGACCGGGTGCAGGCCAAGGGCTTCATCGACCCGCACGCGGTCAAGGCCCACCTGGAGGCGGCGTCCTGACGCCTGCCTCTGTGGCGCTGCGGCGGCGCTGACGGGCTTCCGTCAGCGCCCCGCGGCCGTCAACTCCGCGCGCTCGAGCCCCAGTTCGCGGGCGAGCGCCTCGTCCACCCACTCCTGCATACGGGCCCGTGACACCGCGGCCGGCCTGGCGCGCCCGCCGTCGTACGCCGTCAGTTGCACGGCGAGCCCGTCGAGTAGGGCGGTGATCCGCAGCGCCGCCCCCATCGGGTCCGGGCAGGCGAACTCGCCCGCCGCCACGCCCTCGGCGACCACCTCCGCGAGCGCCGCCTTCCACTGCCGGTCGAGGTCCCGCGTGACCTCCCGCAGCGCGGGCTCGCGCAGCGCCGCCGCCCAGCCCTCGATCCACAGCCGCCACCCCTTGGCCTGCCCCGTCGGCGCGTACCAGCGCACCGCGGCGCGCAGCCGCTTCAGGGCCGTCGTGCGGCGGCCGAGCAGCTTGCGCAGATGCGCCAGGTCGCTCTCGGCGGCGTGCGCGAACGCGGCCGCGACGAGCTTCTCCTTCGTCGAGAAGTGGTACAGCACCAGCGCGTTGCTCACGCCGAGCGCCGACGCCACGTCGGCGATGCGCACGGCGGCGACCCCGCGCGCCTCGATCTGCTCGATGGCGGCCGTCAGCAGCTCTTCACGCCGCTCGGCCACGCTCAACCGGACTCTGGTCACGCCGCCAGCCTAGTTGTTTTTGTGTGCGGACTTGTTGCGTGCAGGACTCTTGACGCCCCGACGTCGCACAGGTCACAGTCACGTCACGTTCCACTACTGACTGTCTGTTCAGTCAATAAGTCGGTTGGACGGGGGTAGGCGCGGCCCCAGCAGGATCCCAAGAGCTGTCCGTGCCGTCCTCGTTCTGTTCTCGCCAGGAGCAATCGTGACCCAAGCGCCATCCCTCTCGCCGACCCCGCCCGCCGGGGACGAGCCCGACCTCTCCGAAGGGTGGGGCGAGCAGCGCTCACGGCTGCGCAAGGATCTGCGCCGGCTGGACGTGCTGTTCTTCCTCATCTGCACGCTCGTCGGCCTGGACACCATCGGTTCCGTCGCGGCCCAGGGCCCGCAGGGCCTGGCCTGGATGGTCATTCTGGCCGTCGTCTTCTTCCTCCCCTACGGCCTGCTCGTGGCCGAACTCGGCTCCGCCTTCCCCGTGCAGGGCGGCCCGTACGTGTGGACGCGCCTGGCCTTCGGCCGGCTCGTCGCGGGCGTCAACCAGCTCCTGTACTGGATCTCCAACCCGGTCTGGGTCGGCGGCAGCCTGTGCATCATCGCGCTGACCACCTGGGAGGAGTTCTTCACGCCGCTGCCGGGCGTGTGGAAGTACGTCGCCGGGTTCGTGTTCATCTGGGGCGGCGCGCTCGCCGTCGTGCAGTCCGTGCGCATCGGCAAGTGGGTGCCCATCGCGGGCGCCATCGCGCGCGTGGTGCTGCTCGGCTTCTTCCTCGTGTCCGTCGTCGTCTACGCCGCCGAACATGGCGTGCACGCCCTACCCGCGGGCGAATTCACCCCTACGTATGCGGGCTTCGTGGCGCTCGTCCCGGTGCTCATCTTCAACTACGTGGGCTTCGAACTGCCCAGCTCCGCCGCCGAGGAGATGAAGAACCCGCGCCGCGACATCCCCCTGTCGATCCTGCGCTCCGGGCTCGCCGCCGTGCTCCTGTACGGAGGCCCCATCCTCGGCATCCTGTTCGTGCTGCCCAGCGAGGAGATCGGCAGCCTGGGCGGCTTCATCGACGCCTGCAAGGCCGTCTTCACCGTCTACGGCGGCTCCATCGCGGCCGACGGCACCGTGACGCTGACCGGCATGGGCTCGGTGTTCGGCGGCGTCGCCGCGGCCGGCCTCATCATCGGCCTGCTCACCTCCGGCGTCACCTGGGCGATGGGCGCCCACCGCGCGCAGGCCGTCGCGTGCGCGGACGGCGCGGGACCGGCCTGGCTGGGCCGCATCTCCGAGAAGCACGGCACCCCGGTACGGGTCAACATCCTGTCCGCCGTGCTCGGTTCGATCCTCTTCGTCGTCGCCCTCAACCTCACCGGCGGCGACGGCGAGAAGTACTTCGCCGCGGGCCTCGGCCTGACCATCAGCACGACGTTCATCTCCTACGTCATCACCTTCCCGAGCCTGGCGGTGCTGCGCCGCAAGTACCCGGACCAGGAGCGGCCCTACGCCGTGCCCGGCGGCCGGGTGGGCGCCTGGATCGTGACCGCGCTCGCCACCGGCTTCGTGGCCTTCACGGTGATCGTGCTCGTCTGGCCCGGCTTCGGGGTGGGCTGGTTCGGCACGGCGGGCAACCCGGCGGACTCCCTGCCCGAATCCTTCGCCGGCCAGCGCCTGCCGTACACGCTCAGCCAGGTGCTGCCGCTGCTGCTGTTCGTGGTGATCGGATTGGTGTTCTACGCGTGCGGGGCGGGGGCACGGCGGCGCAGCCGCGCCGGCGGCACGGCGGGCGCCGCCGCGGACGTCACAGCGCCGGGAACTGGTAATCGCGGCTGATCAGGCCCTCCTCGTCGACGGTCACGAACTCCATTCCGCCACCCACCGCTTCGCCGGTCGCCACGCAGACCGACTGCCAGCGGAACGCGACCACGTCCTCCAGGGCCGCCGCGGCGTCCGGCGCGGCGCGGAAGGTGTACTCGCCGCTCGCGACGAACTCCTCGTGGGCGCGCGCCACCCGGGCCTCCAGCTCGACGTGGCCGCGTGCCACGAGCGCCGCGCCGGTGAAACCGAGCCGGACCGCCTCCGCGCGCATCTCCTGCGGCGGCTGCAGGACATGGACCCCGTCCCGCGCCCACAGGGCCGCCACGGCCTTGCGGCGCAGGCCGGGGTCCGACTCGTTCCAGACGGCGGCGTAGCGGGCGGCCAGATCCTGTGCGTCGATGTGCGCCATCGTGACTCCTCGGGTTGTCAGGGACGTGCGACGACTGTGCGGCGCGGCCGGGTATCACCTCAATTCCCGCCAGGGAATGGCACGTTGACCGCGCTCTGAGGTAGACACGGGCCGGTGACGACGCAGACGGTGCGGGGCGGGGAACTGGGCGAGGCGCTGCGCGGCTGGCGGACCCGGCGCAGGATCAGCCAGCTGGAACTCGCCGCGCGCGCGGGCACCACACAGCGCCATGTCAGCTTCATCGAGAGCGGCCGTTCCGTGCCGGGCCGCGCCATGGTCGTACGCCTCGCCGAGGCCATGAAGGTGCCGCTGCGTGAGCGGAACGTGCTCCTACTGGCCGCCGGATACGCGCCCGCCTACCCGGAAACCGGTTTCACGGACCCGCACCTGGGCGCCGTCCGCAAGGCGCTGGAACGCGTCATGCGGGCGCATCATCCCTACCCGGCCGTCATCATCGACCGGGGCGCCGACCTCGTCACCGCGAACGGCGCCTTCCACGCGTTGATCGGCGGGGTGGACTCACCTCTCCTGGAGGCACCGGTGAACGTGGCGCGCGTCCTGCTGCACCCGCGCGGTCTCGCGCCGCGCATCGAGAACCTGGACGAGTGGGCGTGGCACGTCGTCGACGCACTCCGGGACGAGGCCGCACGTAACCCGCATCGGCGCACGGCCCAACTCCTCGCCGAACTGGAGGCGTTGCTGCCGGACCGGCCGCGGCGGAGCGGCCCGGACCACCTGGGGTTCGCCGTCCCGCTGCGGCTGCGCTCCCGCGCCGGCGAGCTGCGCCTGCTGAGCACGCTCACGCACTTCGGCACGGCGGTCGACGTGACCCTCGCCGAGCTGCGGCTCGAAGCGTTCCTGCCGCTCGACGAGGAGACCGCCGACCGCCTCAGCGAGCTGGCACCCCGTGCGCGTCCAGCGCGATCGCCCCACCGGGATGAACAAGCAGCGGATTGACCTCCAGGTCCGTCAGTTCCGGATGGTCCGCCGCGGCCTGCGCCACCGCGCACACCGCCGCGACCGCCGCCTCCAGGTGGACGGCCGGTGCGCCGCGCCACCCCGTCAGCAGCGGTGCGTGCCGCAGTTCGAGCAGGAGGGCACGCGCGCGTGCCGGGGTGAGCGGGGCCAGGGCCAGCGCCGTGTCGGCGTGCAGTTCGGCGGTGACACCCCCGGCGCCGACCATGACGACCAGGCCGAACGACGGGTCCCTGCGCACACCGACGATGAGTTCGCGCGCGTACGGAGGTGTGGCCATCGCCTCGACCGCGTACCGGTCCGCGCCCGTGGCCTCCCGCATCCGCGCAAACGCGGTCCGCAGGGCGGCCTCGTCCGCGATGTGCAGCGCCACGCCACCGGCCTCGGTCTTGTGGGCGAGCCCCATCGCCTTGAGCACCAGGGGATAGCCCGTGCGGTAGGCGGCCTCCACCGCCGCGTCCGCGTCCGTCACGAACTCGGCCGTGGGGAACGCGACTCCGTAGGAGGCGAGCAGCTCACGCACCCGCTCGTAGCCGCCGTCCTCGACCTCGTACGCCGCCGGGGGAACGGTCCGCTCCTGCGGCAGGCGCGGCGTCGCGGAGGCCAGACGCACGGCGCCCGCGAGCGCCGTCGCCGCCTGCTCGACCCGCTCGTGCACCGGGATGCCGCGCTCTCTGAGGACGGCGAGGGCCGCCGTGTCGCGGGCCATCGTGTGCACGAGCAGCGCCCGCCCCGCAGTGTCGGCGGCGTCGGCGAGGGCGTGCGCGATCTCGCACTCGCGTTCCTCCTGGGCCGGGTTCGCGCTCGCGTAGTCGCCGAAGTAGCCGGTGAGCACGACCGTGTCCGCGTCGCCGCTGTCCAGCAGGGCGGCCGCCACGCGCGCGTAGGCGGCCAGATCCCGCTCGCCCGCCCCGGCCAGGTCGACCGGGTTGGCCCGCCCCGCGTCCGGCGGCAGGTGCGCGCCGAGCGCCTCGACGGTGGCCGGGGAGAGCGCGGGCACGTCGAAGCCGCACGCGGCGAACGAGTCGGCGGCCAGCGCGCCCTGCCCGCCGCTGTCCCCGATCACGGCGATCCGGTGCGGTGGGGGTGGGGCGGCGCTGGCTGGGTCGGGGGTGGGGGCGGTGTGCGTGTCGTGGCGTGGGGGCCGGGGGCGGGAACGTACGAGAGTGGGGGTGGGGGACATCAAGTGCAGGGCCGTGTCGACGAGTTCGCCCGCCGAGTCCAGCAGGAGGGCGCCGGCGTCGCGGCAGACCGCGGCGACCGTGGCGTGCGGGCTCACCAGGGCGCCGGTGTGGGAGGCGGCCGCGCGGCCCGATGCCGCGCTGCGGCCCACCGTGAGGAGCAGGACCGGCTTTCCCGCCGCGTGAGCGGCCGCCAGGACGTCCGCGAGGCGGCGGCCGTCCCGGAAGTCCTCCACGTACGCCGCGATCGCTCTCGTGGGCTCGTGCGCGATCAGCGACTCCAGGGCGTCGGCGGCGACGATGTCGCGCTGGTTGCCGAGCGAGACGAACCGCGAGAAGCCCGCGCCCGCGCGCTGCAGATGGCGGCCGATCTCCAGGGCCAGGTTGCCGCTCTGCGAGACCAGGCCCAGGCCACCGGTCGGGAAGTCGCCCCAGCTGAGCCGGAGTTGGCTCGTCGTGTCGACGATGCCCATGCAGTTGGGGCCCAGCAGGCGGGCGCCGCGCGCGGTCACCAGGTCCGCGAGGGTGTTCTCCTCCGTGGTGCCCGAGGTGATCACCGTGAAGCAGCGGGCGCCCGCGTCCAGGCCCTCCTGGACCACCGGGCGCACCTGCTGGGGTGGGACGGCGACCACCACGTGCTCGGGCGGCGCGTCCAGGGCGGAGAGCGCGGGGCGGAACGGTTCGCCCTGCAGGTGGCCGCCCCGGTGGTTGACCAGGTGGACCGCGCGGCGGGCGCGGCCGGTGAGGGCGCCCGCCGCGAGCCAGTAGCCCCACTTCTCCGGGTTGTCGGACGCGCCGACGACCGCGACAGAGGCCGGGTCGTACAGCGCGTCCAGGCTCGTTGTCGTCGTCACCTGTACCACCCGAACCTCTCCGCGAGGATCGGCAGACGGTCGGCGACGATGGCGTGCGCGGCGGCCCTGGGGGTCGTGCCGTCGCCCTCCGCGCGCGCGAGCATCTGGTCGATGAGGGAGCGCATGGAGCGCCGCGTGTAGGCGAAGGCCTCGTCCGCGTCCGCGCCGATGTCGCCGAACAGGGTCCACCACCACCAGGCGTTCGTCCCGGAGTTGACGACCACGTCCGGCAGGACCGTGATGCCGCGCGCGGTCAGCAGTTCCTCGGCCTCCGCGAGGACCGGCATGTTCGCCGCCTCGACGACCCAGCGGGCCGTGATCCGCTCCTGGTTCGCCGCGTCGATCGCGTACGAGACCGCGGCCGGGACCAGTACGTCCGCGTCCGCCGACAGCCAGGCGTCGCCCGGCAGTTCACGGTCCCCGGGGCGCAGCCGCTCGCGGTCCACCGTGCCGTAGGCGTCGCGCGCCGCGAGCAGCGCCTCCACGTCGAGACCGGCGTCGTTGGCGATGGTGCCCTTCAGGTCGGCCACCGCCACGATCGTGAGCCCCGCGCGCGCGAGGAAGCGGGCTGTGGCGCCGCCCATGGTGCCCAGGCCCTGGAGGGACACACGGGTGCCCTCGTGGGAGCGGCCGGCCCGGTCGAGCGCGACCAGGACCGCCTCGGCGACCCCGCAGCCGCCCACCAGCTCGTCCAGACCGATGCCGTCGACGTCCACCGCGAAGGCGTCCGCGAGCCGCTGACGGGCCGTCTCCTCGTCGTCCAGGAGCGGGTACACGGCCTGGATCGACGACACGAGCCCCGCCTCGGCCGCCGCCTTGTCGACCAGGTCCTGCGTGAGCCCCAGGTCCTCACCGGTCGTCCAGAAGGACTCGATGTACGGGCGCATCGCCTGCAGGTAGCGCACCAGGACGCCGTACGCCTCCGGGTCCTGCGGGTCGCAGTCGATGCCGCCCTTGGCGCCGCCCAGCGGGATGTAACGGCCCTGCGGGTTGTAGTGCAGCGCCTCCTTCATCGACATGCCGCGCGCGAGGCCCGCGACCTCCCCCAGGGTGCAGCCGGCCCGCATGCGCAGACCGCCGCTGGACACGCCGCGCACCAGCCGGTCGATGACCAGGTAGCCGTGGCGGCCGGTGACGTGGTCGGTCCAGGTGAGCTGGGTGAGGGGCGCCGTGGGAGCCGTCGGGGGCGTGGCGGTAGTGGCGGGCGTGGGGGCGGCGGTCATGCGGACTCCTCAGGGACGACGATCAGGGTGGGGGCGGGAGTGGTCAGGGCGGTGCTCAGCAGCTTGGCGAGCTCCTCGGGGGAGTGGGCGGTCGCGCCGTGGCCTCCGTAGGCGCGGGCGAGGGCGGGCAGGTCCACGCGCGCGTGGTCGACCGCGAGCGGTGCGTCGCCGCGGGCCTTCATCTCGTCGCGGATCTCGCCGTAGCCGGAGTTGTCGAACACCACGACGGCCAGCGGCTGTTGGAGCGCCGCGGCCGTGGCCAGCTCCTGGATCGAGAACTGCAGGCCGCCGTCGCCGCTGAGCGCCACCACCTGGCGTTCCGGGCAGGCGGCCTTCGCGCCGATCGCGGCGGGCAGCGCGTAGCCGAGCGTGCCGAACCCGGTGGGGTGCAGGTAGCGGGCGCGCGGGCCCAGGGTGAGGTGCGGCAGCGCCCCGTAGTAGCAGCACTGGGCGCTGTCCGAGGTGACGACGGCGTCCGGGTCGAGGGCGCTGCGGATCGCCTCCAGGTAGGGCAGCCAGTGGGCGTCGCGGGGGCGTGACTCCTGGTCGCGGGCCGCCTTGAGGGCGGCGGTCTCGGTGTGGGCGTGTGCGGGGTCCGGGGCGGTGGCCGCGGTTTCGAGGGCGAGCGCGTCGAGCGTGGCGGCCGCATCGCCGACCAGCGGGACGTCCGCCGGGACACCCGCGTACATCTGCGCCGGGTCGAGGTCCACGCGGATCAACTGTCCCTGGAAGGGCAGCGGTTCGGCGGTCCAGATGTCGGACTCGGCCAGCTCGGTGCCGACCGCCAGGACCACGTCACGGGTCGTCAGCCACTCCTGCACGGCCGGGCTGTGCAGGGAGACGCCGAGGGAGAGCGGGTGCTCTTCGTCGACGACGGCCTTGCCGTTCGCTGTGGTGACCACCGGGGCCGCCAACTGCTCGGCCAGGGCGAGGCATTGGGGCGCCGCGCCGCGGGCGCCGCCGCCGAGGATCAGGGCCGGGCGCTCCGCGCGGGCGAGGAGGGCGGCGGCCTGTGCGATGTGGGCGGCGTCCGGGACGCGCGGCGCCGCCGGGGGAGCGGTGCGGGCCGGCCCCGCGGGCTCCGTCGCCTCCAGGAGGTCGAGCGGGATCTCGATGTGCGCGGGACGCGGCCGCTCGGAGCGGAACAGCGTGAATGCGCGCGCGACCGCCACCCCGATCTCCGCGACCGAGGAGACTCGGTGGCTGAAGGCGGCCACGTTGCGCAACGCCTCGCTCTGGCTGCGCATTTCGTGCAGCAGACCCGTCGACTGGCGCGGGTGGCGCAGCGGCATGCCCGGCGATATCACCAGCAGCGGCACGCTGTCCGAGTACGCCTGGCCGACGGCCGCCGCGATGTTCAGGAGCGCGGGCCCCGTCGTCGTGATCGCCACGCCGGGCGTGCCCGTCACGCGCGCGTACGCGTCCGCCGCGTATCCGGCGCCCTGCTCGTGGCGCGGCGCGACGTGCGCGACACCGTAGGCCGTCAGGTGGCGGTAGATCTCCAGGTTGTGGGTGCCCGGGATGCCGAAGGCCCGGGTGACACCGTGGCCGGACAGGGCGCGGACCAGGGCCTCGCCGCCGGTGAGGTGGGTGGGGTCCGCCGCGGGTGTGGGACTGTGACGGCTCATGGCGGCGGGTTCGTGCTGGGACGTCACAGTGACCTCGCAATGATCAGGCGCATGATGTCGGAGGTGCCTTCCTCGATCTCCTCCAACTTGGCGTCGCGCATCCACTGTTCGACCGGGAACTCGCGCGAGTAGCCCCAGCCGCCCAGCGTCTGCACGGCGGCCCAGGTGCAGTACGCGGCGGTCTCCGATGCGGTGAGCTTGGCCATGGCGGCCTCGGTGGTGGCGCTCAGGCCCGCGTCCAGGCGGCGGGCCGCGCGCCACGTCATCAGGCGCGACTGCTCGATGCGGGTGCGCATGTCGGCGAGGCGGAACGCGACCGCCTGGTGCTCGATGATCGGCTTGCCGAACTGCTCGCGCGTACGCGCGTAGTCGCGTGCGTACTCGTAGGCGGCGCGGGCGACACCGGTGGCGGCGGCGCCCAGGACCGCGCGCGAGATGTCGAAGGTGCGCATCAGGCCGATAAAGCCCTGGCCCTCGTCGCCGAGCCGGTTCTCCTCGGGGACGAACGCGTCGGAGAAGAAGATCTCCCGGCAGACGATGGCGCGTTGGCCCATCTTGCGCATCGGTTCGCCGAAGGTGACGCCTTCGGCGTCCTTGTGCAGCAGGAAGGCGCTGACGCCGCGCGAGCGCCGGCTCGGGTCCGTCTTGGCGAACACGACGTAGCGGTCGGCCTCGCCCGCGTTCGAGATCCACGCCTTCTGGCCGTTGAGGAGGTAACCGCCCTCGGTGCGGCGGGCGGTGGTGCTGATCGACGCGGCGTCCGAGCCCGCGCCCGGTTCGGTGGTCGCGAGCGACGTCATCGGGGTGTCGGGTCCGGCGAGCGGGGTGAGCCAGGTGCGCTGCTGCTCCTCGGTGCCCAGGGCGAGCACGGGGTCGGCGAAGAAGCCGTTCGAGCAGAGCAGATTGCCGATGCCCAGGTCGCCGACGCACAGCTCCTCCTGCACGAGGACCTGCGTGAACACATCGGTGAAGCCGCCCCCGCCGAACTCCTCGGGGAGCATGAAGCCGGTGATGCCGACCTTGGCCGCCTTGCGCCACAGGTCCCAGGGCGTCTCGACGTCGGCCTCGTCGACGGCACGCGCGCGTGGCCGGATCTCCTCGGCCGCGAAGGTCCGGGCGAGCTCGACGACGGCGTGTTGTTCGGGAGTGAGCGGGACCAGTTCGGTAGGGAGTTCCGACACGGTGCCTCCAGATGGCTTTACTGAATCGTCGGTCAGTATCCGGAGTCGTCGAGAGTGCTGTCAATCGAACTGTTACTGAATGATGGATCAGTTTGTGGGAGGAGGTCGTGCGCGCCGCGCGTCGGCGGCGGAGGGAGGCCGGTCACATGCGCGGGGATTCGGGCACACGGAGGACGCCCAGCGCGTTGTCAGTGGTGCCGCACATAATGAGAAACCTGATCGATCAATGGGAGGCGCCGTGTCACGTTCTCTGACTTCCGGGCTGCGCTCGCTCCAGCCCGATGCCTTTGGCGCCGAGCCCGCGGGGGCCAGACTGGACCGCATCCGCCGGTCGCCGAACTTCGCGGACGGGTCCTTCCAGAACCCCGAGGGCGCCCGCACCCGGCCCGACGGCTCGATGGTCGAGTTCGCGAAGAACTATTTCCGCAAGGACGAGCGCGCCCGCCGGGCTCCCACCGGGACCGTGCCCGTGCACGCCACGACGCTCGCCGACCTCTCGAAGCCGCCGGTGAGCGGCCTGCGGATCACATGGATGGGGCACTCCAGCGTCCTCGCAGAGATCGACGGGGTGCGGGTGCTGTTCGACCCGGTGTGGGGCGAGCGCTGTTCACCGTTCGCCTTCGCCGGGCCCAAGCGGCTGCACCCGGTGCCGCTGCCGCTCGCCGCGCTGGGCCCGGTCGACGTGGTGGTGATCTCGCACGACCACTACGACCACCTGGACATGCCCACCATCAAGGCACTCGCCCACACGGACACCGTGTTCGCGGTGCCGCTCGGCGTCGGCGCCCACCTGGAGCACTGGGGCGTGCCCGCGGACCGGCTGCGCGAGCTGGACTGGCACGAGTCGACGAAGGTCGCCGGGGTGACGCTGACCGCCACCCCCGCCCGCCACTTCTGCGGCCGCGGCCTGCGTAACGCCCAGCACACCCTCTGGGCGTCCTGGGTCGCCGCCGGGCCCGAGCACAGCGTCTTCCACAGCGGCGACACCGGCTACTTCTCCGGGTTCAAGGACATCGGCGCCGAGCACGGGCCGTTCGACGTCACGATGATCCAGATCGGCGCCTACTCGGAGTACTGGCCGGACATCCACATGACCCCGCAGGAGGGCATGCGCGCCCACCTCGACCTCCAGGGCGGGCCCGCGGCCGGACCGATGCTGCCGATCCACTGGGGGACGTTCAACCTGGCGCCGCACGCCTGGACCGAGCCCGGCGAGGAGAGCGTCACCGCGGCCCGCCGCGCCGCCGCACGCCTCGCGCTGCCGCGCCCCGGCGAGCCCTTCGAGCCCGGCGCGGAGGCGCTGCCCACGGAGCAGTGGTGGCGGGCCGTCGCGACGGTCCCGCAGGGCGGGTGGCCGGTGGCCGCAGCCGCGGCGGGGACCGAGGAGACGGAGATCGTGGTGGCCGGGTAGGCGACCGGCTCCCGAGGAGGGCGGCTTTCGCCCTCCTCCGTCACGCCACGCGCCGCGCCCGCAGGACCGTGTCGCGGTGGTGGTGGGTGCCGGGCGGGGCCGGGGCGGTGCGCCCGCGCGTCTCGTCGACCTGGATCTCCCAGGCGCCCGCACCGTCGGCGTCGAGGAGCTTGATGATGTCGTCGGCCCAGTAGTAGTCGGCGGGGTCGAATTCGGCGGTCACCGCGGCGTCGTGCGCCAGGTCCGCCAGCGCGTGCGTGACGAAGAGCAGCGTGCCGCCGGGCGCCACCGCGTCGACGAGCCCGCGCGCCGCCGCGAGACCCGCGCTGCGCAGCAGCGGGAAGTACTGGATGCTCACCAGGTCGAAGGCGCCCGGCGGCGGCGGCGTGAGCGCCAGGTCCGCCCGCGCCCAGGACACCCGGCCCTCGATGTCGGCGCCCGCGGCGGCGCGGCGCAGGGCGACCTCCGAGACGTCGACCGCCGTGACCTGCCAGCCGCGCCGAGCCAGCCAGAGCGCGTCGCCGCCCTCGCCGCAGCCGACGTCGAGGGCCTGGCCGGGCGGCATCCCGTCGACCTCGGTGACCAGCACACCGTTCGGGTTGCCGCTGAAGAGCTGCTCGCTGCTGCTGTACCGCTCGTCCCACTCCCGGGCGGTGGCGGATGGGGTGAAGCTGTTGTTCATGGCGTGCGGTCCTGTCTCTCGGCGGTGCGACGGTGACCCCCGTCGACGCCAACGTCGCTCCACACCCGCGTACGGGCAAACTTCTTTGCAGAAAACGCAAAACGCGGGCACGGTGGACCGATGAGCGACGACGTCGACGGAGTGCTGGCCGGGGTCGGGCCGAGGCTGCGCGAGCTGCGCAAGCGCCGCGGTGCCACCCTGACGGCCCTGTCCGAGGCCACTGGCATCCCGATCAGCACCCTGTCCCGCCTGGAGTCCGGACACCGCAAGCCCGGGCTCGAACTCCTGCTGCCGCTGGCCAGGGCCCACCAGGTGTCGATCGACGAGCTGGTCGGCGCCCCGGCCGACCTCGACCCGCGCGTGCACCCGCAGCCGATCACGCGCAACGGCGTGACGATCGTGCCGCTGACCCGCAAGCCCGGCGGCCTCCAGGCGTTCAAGCAGATCCTGCCCGCGGGCCTCACCGACGGCCGCGAGCCCGAGCCGCGCTCGCACGAGGGCTACCACTGGCTCTACGTCCTCAAGGGGCGGCTGCGCCTCCTCCTCGGCGACCAGGACGTCGTCCTCGCGGAGGGCGAGGCCGCCGAGTTCGACACCCACCTCCCGCACTGGTTCGGCAACGCCGGCGAGCGCGCCGTGGAGTTCCTCAGCATCCTGGGACCGCAGGGCGAGCGCATGCACATCAGGGCCCGCTTCCGTCCCGACGAAAGCTAGCGCCACGGCGCGATGAGTTTCCTCTCCCGCCTCCGTCCTACCTGATGAACAGCTCCTACCTGGTGACCAGCAAGGACGCGGTGGCACCGGACGAGCCGGGCCACCGGAACTGCTCCCGGACAGGCGGTACCCGTGATGGAAAAGCAATTCACCGCGACCCTGCGGAAGAGCCCGAACAAGGGCGGCTGGACCTACGTCGTGTGGCCCGAGTCGGTGGAGTTCTTCGGAACCCGCGGCCTGGTGAAGGTGCGCGGCACGATCGACGGCCATCCGTTCCAGAGCTCGTTCATGGCCCTGGGCGACGGCACGCACAAGCTCCCGGTGAAGGCGGACGTGCGCAAGGCGATCGGCAAGCAGGAGGGGGACGCCGTGACCGTCCGCCTCGAGGAGCGCCTGAACACCTGAGTGCGTAAGCGCCTGACGTCGGGTGCCGGACGTCAGGTGCGGCCCGGAAACCCCCAGGCGAACGCGTGTGTGAGTAGATCGCGGGCGCGTATTCGGGCATGGGTGCGAAGCCTCATACCAGAGCGGGACCTCGGCCGTCGGAGTTTGTCAACTGCCCCTCGCGTATATGCCGTTGGCGACTACCGTGTGTGCTCGCCGTGCGACGCCCGGTCGCGCTGCCTGCTGTCTCTCCATCTGCCGAGCCACCCCCCACCTGAACTCACAGAACCGAGGACGAGGTCGCCGTATGTCCCAGCTCCGCCAGTCGGCCGCCCGCGCAGACCGCCGCGAAGGCGGTCGGCACGGCAGGCCGGCCGGGCGGGCCGCGCCGCAGCCGACCGAGACGCACATACGTTCCCAGCTCCTGCGCATCGCCATCCTCCCGCCGCTGGCGGTGGCCCTCGGCGCGAGCGCGGCCGTGCTGTTCGTCCTCCAGCACACGGGAGTGCGGCCCAGCCCGACGCTGTGGGCGGTGCTCGGCGGGGCCTGCCTGGTGACGGTCGCGGGCATCGTGATCGCCGCCGTCGCCGCGCGGCGCACCGCGGCCGTCGTACGCGACCGGGTGCTCGCGCTGCGCCAGAGCACCGCGCACCGGCAGTCCGAACTGCGCGACCTGGTCGAGCAGTTGCGCAAGGGTGAGGCCCCGCCGCCGCGCCGCGCGCCCGCCGTCGGCGCGCCCGGCGGTGACGACTTCGACCGGCTCGCCGTCGACCTCACGCGCGGCCACGACGTCGCGGTCACGGCTGTCGTCCAAGCCACGCAGCTGTCCAGCCAGGCGGGCAGCCGGCAGAAGGTCGAGGTGTTCGTGAACCTCGCCCGGCGCCTGCAGTCGCTCGTGCACCGCGAGATCAGCCTGCTCGACGAGCTGGAGAACCAGGTCGAGGACCCCGACCTGCTCAAGGGGCTCTTCCACGTCGACCACATGGCCACCCGCACCCGTCGGCACGCCGAGAACCTCGCCGTGCTCGGCGGCGCCGTCTCGCGCCGCCAGTGGAGCCACCCCGTGTCCATGACCGAGGTGATGCGCTCCGCGATCGCCGAGGTCGAGCAGTACTCGCGGGTCAAGCTCGTGCCGCCGATCGACGGCACCCTGCGCGGTCACGCCGTCGCCGACTGCATCCACCTGCTCGCCGAACTCGTCGAGAACGCCACGGTGTTCTCCGCCCCGCACACCCAGGTGCTGCTGCGCGCCAACCAGGTGACCTCCGGGCTCGCCATCGAGGTGGAGGACCGGGGCCTGGGCATGCCGGTCACCGAGCAGAACAAGATGAACACCCTGCTCACCGACCCCGACCAGGTCAACGTCGCGAGCCTCCTCGCGGACGGCCGCATCGGCCTGTTCGTGGTCTCGCAGCTCGCGCGGCGGCACGGCATCACGGTGCGGCTGCAGACGAACATCTACGGGGGAGTGCAGGCGGTCCTCGTGCTGCCCCAGGACCTGCTCGGCGGGGACGGCGACACCGACGGCGCGGGCGTGCGCATCCCGCACGTGCGCAAGGCCGCCGCCGCGGCGACCGCGGACAGCGTGCTCGGCGGCGACCCCGCGGCGCCGTCGGCCAACGGACACCGGGCGGACGGCCCGCCGCCGCAGCCCGGCCGCCCGGACCCCAACGGCACACGCCCCGCCCCGGCCAACGCCCCCGCCCCGGCGCCCCCTTCGCCCGCCCCGCTCCACGGCGCCGTCTCCGTGGTGCCGCGCCAGTCGCAGCCGGGAACGCCTCCCGCGGGCACGCCTGTGGGTACGCCCCCGGCGGGCACGCCCATGAACACGCCTCCCGCCGGCACCCCCGTCACGGGAACCCCCGCCCACAGCGCACCACCCGCCCCACCCGCCACGGGGCCGACCTCCAACGGCGCGTCATCCGCCGCACCCCGCCCCGCGCCACCCCAAGGCGCCCCCCTCCCGCAGCGCATCGCCGGCGACCCCCGCCCCACCCCCGCCGACGCGCTCCCCGGCATCCGCCCCGAGGCCCGCGAGGCCGCGGCCCACGCCGAGCCCCCGGCCGCCGCCCGCCCCGAGGGCGTCGTGCGCGGCACCATGAGCGGCCGCCCCCAACTCCCGCGCCGCAGGGCCCAGGAGCACATCGCGCCGCAACTGCGCGGCGGCCCCGCACCACGCCATGACGATCCGGCGCCGTCCGTGCACGACCCCGGCCTCATGGCCGCCTTCCAGCGCGGCATCACGCTCGCCGAGTCGGCCGAACCGCGGAGCCCCGGAGGCGCGGAGCCGGACACCCAGCAGTGGGAGACGGGCCCCGACGACCAAGGCGGCGCCCCCGCATGACCACCACGACGCCGCACACACGCCCGCCCCCGCTCCCACCCCCGTACGGGGACGCGCACGCCACCACGCGCGCGTACCCGTACGAAAGCCCGCACCGCATCCGCCCCCGCCGATCCCCCACCTCCCCGCACCACACCCAGCAGTCCACCAAGGAGTCGATCCCCCATGGCGAGCGATGTGCCGACGGGTCATGTGTCCGATCTCGACTGGCTGATGAGCGGCCTCGTCCAGCGCGTTCCCCACACCAGCAGCGCCGTGCTGCTGTCCTCCGACGGTCTGGTCAAGTCCGTGCACGGGCTCGACGCCGACAGTGCCGACCACATGGCGGCCCTCGCCTCGGGCCTGTACTCGCTGGGCCGCAGCGCGGGCATCCGGTTCGCGGACGGCGGCGACGTACGGCAGGTGGTGGTGGAGCTCGACTCGGCGCTGCTGTTCGTGTCGACGGCGGGCTCCGGCACCTGCCTCGCGGTGCTCGCCGGGCGCGACGCGGACGCGGCCGTGCTCGGCTATGAGATGGCCATGCTCGTCAAGAGCGTGCGGCCCTACCTGGTGACCGCTCCCCGGCAGCCCTCCGCCGAGCCCACGGCGATGAGGAATTGACGGTGGCGGCCCCGCAGGACGGGCCTTGGCTGGACGGCGCCGCGGGCCGGCTCGTGCGTCCGTACACGATCAGCAACGGACGCACCCGGCCCAGCACGTCGATGGATCTGCTCACCCATGTGATGGCCACCGGGGCGACCCCCCTCGGCTATCTGGGTCCGGAACACAGCCAGGCGCTCGACCTGTGTGCGCAGCCCACATCGGTCGCGGAGATCGCCGGTCATCTGAAGCTCCCGGCGGGTGTGACCAAGGTGCTCCTCTCCGACCTCGTCGACTGCCAAGCGATCACCACGAAGCCCCCCACGTTCCACGACAACCCCACTGACCGGTCCCTACTGGAGGCAGTGCTCGATGGACTACGACGCCAGCTCTGACCCTTTCCCCACCGCACTGAAGATCCTGGTCGCGGGCGGGTTCGGGGTCGGCAAGACGACCTTCGTCGGGGCCGTCAGCGAGATCGCTCCGCTCAGCACGGAAGAGCTGCTCACCACGGTCAGCGAGGACACCGACAATCTCGACGGCATCGAGAACAAGGTCGAGACGACGGTCGCGATGGACTTCGGGCGGATCACCCTGGACCCGGAGCACGTGCTCTATCTGTTCGGCACGCCGGGCCAGGAGCGCTTCTGGTTCATGTGGGACGAGCTGTCCGAGGGCGCCCTCGGGGCGGTCATCCTCGCGGACACCCGCCGCCTGGAGGACTGCTTCGCCGCCGTCGACTTCTTCGAGGAGCGCGGCATGGGCTTCATCGTGGCGGTCAACGAGTTCGACGGCTCCTACCGCTACGAGGCCGAGGAGGTCCGCGCCGCCATCGACCTGGACCCGGCGGTCCCGGTGGTGCGCTGCGACGCGCGGATCTCCAGCTCCGGCATCCAGACGCTGCTCACCCTCGTACGGCACCTGCTGGCGCACGCGCCCGCGACCGCCACCGGGTTCGGAGCCCACACGTGACGTACGACGCCGCCAGACGGCTGCTGCTGACGCCGCAGGACCAGGAGGGCGCCGAGCGGGCCCGGCGGCTGCGCAGGCTCGACCTGGGGCAGCGGGCCGAGCCGGTGTTCGACCGGTTCGCGGACCGGCTCGCCGAGGTGACCGGCGCGCCGTACGCGATGGTCAACTTCATCGACGAGAACCGGCAGTTCTTCGCGGGCCTGCACACCCCCGAGGGCGACCACCGGGGCGGTGAACTGGGCGCGGTGGCCGCCTCGGCCGCGACATCCTCGTCCACGGAGGGCGAAGCGGCGCGCTACATGGCGCGCGATCACGGCTATTGCCCGCACGTGGTCGTGCGGCGCAAGGCGCTCGTCCTGGAGGACGTGTGCGACTACCCGCGCTTCGCGGGCAACCCCGTGGTCGACGAGATCGGCATCCGCTCCTACCTGGGCGCGCCGTTGATCGACGAGCGCACGGGGCTCGCCCTCGGCACGGTGTGCGCGGTCGCGACGGAGCCCCGCCCGTGGGGACAGGCGGGGCTCGTGACCATCAAGGCGATGGCCGCTGAACTGATGGAGCTGGTGCGGGGGAGGGGCGACCTGCTCGGTTGGGACGCTAGGCGGTGACGGCGCGGGCGTCCTTGCGCTGCTTGGCGTAGCCGCCCGCGGCGAGGGCGACGACCAGGATCGCGGAGACGAAGAGCTGGTCGCGGCCGTCGGCGGTGCTGGCCATGACCACGAAGACGCCCGCGATGGCCGCCAGGGCGAGCCAGGTCAGATACGGGAAGCCCCACATCTTCACGGTGAGCAGCTCGGGCGATTCGCGCTCCAGGCGGCGCCGCATCCTCAGCTGCGCGAGGCAGATGAAGACCCAGCCGACGAGGATGGCGACACCGGTCGTGTTCATCAGCCAGGTGAACACGGTGTCGGGCCACCAGACGCCGGCGAACACCGCGAAGAACCCGAAGAGGCAGGACGCCAGGACGGCGGCGACCGGCACGCGGCGGTGCACCCGGCCCAGGAAGCGCGGGCCGAGGCCGCGCGAGACCAGCGAGTAGGCCATGCGGGACGAGCCGTAGATGTTGGCGTTCATCGCCGAGAGCAGGGCGACCAGGATGACGGCCTGCATGATGGTGCCGGCGGCCGGGATGCCGAACTCGTCGAGCACGGTGACGTACGGGCCGTCGGCGGCGACGTTCGGGTCGTTCCACGGCACCAGGGCGACGACGAGCGCCATGGACCCCACGTAGAAGAGCGCGATGCGCCACACGGCGGTGCGCACGGCGCGTGCCACGTTCTCGCGCGGCTTGTCGGACTCGGCGGCGGCGATGGACACCGTCTCCAGGCCGCCGTACGCGAAGACGGCGGTGAGCAGTCCGGCGATCAGGCCGGAGGTGCCGGTGGGGAAGAAGCCGCCGTGGCCGGTGAGGTTCGAGGCGCCGGGGGCGTCACCGAAGACGCCGCAGATGCCGAGGACGCCCAGGACCAGGAACGCGCAGATCGCGGTGACCTTCAGGGCGGAGAAGAAGAATTCGAACTCGCCGAAGTTGCGTACGGCGGCCAGGTTGCTCAGGCAGAAGAACACCATGAAGACGGCGACCCAGCCGTAGGCGGGCAGGAACGGCACCCAGCCGTGCATGATCTGCCCGGCCGCCGTCGCCTCCGCGGCGACGCCGCAGGTGAGCATCACCCAGTACATCCAGCCGGAGGTCGCCCCCGCCCAGGCGCCGAGTTCGCGCTCGGCGTGCACGGAGAACGAGCCGGTGGCCGGGCGGGCCGCGGACATCTCGCCGAGCATCCGCATCAGCAGCATGACCACGAATCCGGCGCCCGCGAAGAGCAGGACGACCGCGGGTCCCGCGGCGGCGATCCCGGCGCCCGAGCCCACGAAGAGACCCGCGCCGATGACGCCGCCGAGGGCGATCATCGAGAGGTGCCGCTGCTTGAGGCCGTGGCCGAGTTCCGTGCCGGTGGCGGCGTCCTCGATGTCGCCCGGCGTGGCGCCGACGTCGGATCCGGCCTGCGGCCGGTCCGTGACGGAGGTGCGTGTCATGGTCGTGCCTGTTCGCTGTCTGAGACGGGTTGAAGTGCGGCGACAGTATGCGCTGGTGAGACGTGGTGCATCGGCTGTCCGTTATTCGGACACTCTGTTCGCAGGGCGGATTAATGGGGCGTCAGGGCGCCCTGGGGGAGGGGTCCTTCGGAGTGCCCGCGCGGGCGGGCCTGTAGGAAACCTGGGGCGCCGCTTAAGAAAACCTCGATGGACCGAACGCCCCGTGTACGGAAGAGTCTGCGGTGTCGGCGGACCGCATACGGGACGTATCCGGACGACTGCCGCAGCACACCCCTAAGCACCCACTCTCCCCGCACACGGGCCGATTTGCCCTGCCCGCGTGCGCGACGACAGGAGTCGAACCCTTGAAGGCACTGGTCAAGGAGAAGGCCGAACCGGGTCTGTGGCTCACGGACGTGCCCGAGCCCGGCGTCGGCCACGGGGACGTACTGATCAAGGTTCTGCGCACCGGGATCTGCGGCACCGACCTGCACATCCGCAGCTGGGACGGCTGGGCGCAGTCGACCATCAGCGCGCCGCTGGTCGTGGGCCACGAGTTCGTCGGCGAGGTCGTCGAGACCGGCCGCGACGTGAGCGACATCGCCGTCGGCGACACCGTCAGCGGCGAGGGCCACCTGGTGTGCGGCAAGTGCCGCAACTGCCTCGCCGGGCGCCGCCACTTGTGCCGCGCGACGGTCGGCCTCGGCGTCGGCCGCGACGGCGCGTTCGCCGAGTACGTGGCGCTGCCCGCCTCCAACGTGTGGGTGCACCGCGTCCCCGTCGACCTCGACGTCGCCGCGATCTTCGACCCGTTCGGCAACGCCGTGCACACCGCCCTTTCCTTCCCGCTCGTCGGCGAGGACGTGCTCATCACGGGGGCGGGACCCATCGGCCTGATGGCCGCGGCCGTCGCCAAGCACGCCGGCGCCCGCAACGTCGTCATGACCGACGTCAGCGAGGAGCGCCTCGAGCTGGCGCGGAAGGTGGGCGTGAGCCTCGCCCTGAACGTGGCGTCCTCGACCATCGCCGACGGCCAGCGCGAACTCGGCCTGCGCGAGGGCTTCGACGTGGGCCTGGAGATGTCCGGCAACCCCGTCGCCATGCGCGACATGCTCGCGAACATGACCCACGGCGGCAAGATCGCCATGCTCGGCCTGCCGTCCGAGGAGTTCGCCGTCGACTGGGCCCGGATCGTCACCTCGATGATCACCATCAAGGGCATCTACGGCCGCGAGATGTTCGAGACCTGGTACGCGATGTCGGTCCTCCTGGAGGGCGGCCTCGACCTCTCCCCGGTGATCACCGGCCGCTACGCCCACACCGACTTCGACGCGGCGTTCGAGGACGCGGCGAGCGGCAAGGGCGGCAAGGTCATCCTCGACTGGACTGCCTGATTTTTGGGCTCGGTTCGCAGCCGCTGCACCGTGGAACGCCGCCAACGCCCCCGTACCCGTAAGGAAGACCCCATGTTCGACAACGTACGCGCCGACTTCCAGACCACCCTCGACGAGATCGCCGCCGCGGGCCTGCACAAGCCCGAGCGGGTCATCGGCACCCCGCAGTCCGCCACGGTCGACGTCACGGCGGGCGGCCGCCCCGGCGAGGTGCTCAACTTCTGCGCCAACAACTACCTGGGCCTCGCCGACCACCCCGAGGTGATCGCGGCGGGCCACGCGGCCCTCGACCGCTGGGGCTACGGCATGGCGTCCGTCCGCTTCATCTGCGGCACCCAGGAGGTCCACAAGGAGCTGGAGGCGCGCCTGTCGGCCTTCCTCGGCCAGGAGGACACGATCCTGTACTCCTCCTGCTTCGACGCCAACGGCGGCGTCTTCGAGACCGTGCTCGGCCCCGAGGACGCAGTGATCTCCGACGCCCTCAACCACGCCTCGATCATCGACGGCATCCGGCTGTCCAAGGCCAAGCGCTTCCGCTACGCGAACCGCGACATGGCGGACCTGGAAGCGCAGTTGAAGGCGGCCTCCGGATCCCGCAGGAAGCTGATCGTCACGGACGGCGTCTTCTCCATGGACGGCTACGTCGCGCCGCTCACGGACATCTGCGACCTCGCCGAGCGCTACGACGCCATGGTCATGGTCGACGACTCGCACGCGGTCGGCTTCGTCGGCCCCGGCGGCCGCGGCACCCCCGAGCTGCACGGCGTGATGGACCGCGTCGACATCATCACCGGCACCCTCGGCAAGGCCCTGGGCGGGGCGTCCGGCGGCTACGTCGCGGCGCGCGCGGAGATCGTCGCGCTGCTGCGCCAGCGTTCGCGCCCGTACCTGTTCTCGAACAGCCTCGCCCCGGTGATCGCCGCGGCCTCGCTGAAGGTCCTCGACCTCCTGGAGTCGGCGGGCGACCTCCGCGAGCGCCTCGCGGCGAACACCAAGCTGTTCCGCACGCGGATGACGGAGGAGGGCTTCGACATCCTCCCCGGCGACCACGCGATCGCCCCGGTCATGATCGGAGACGCCTCCGTCGCGGGCCGCATGGCCGAACTCCTCCTGGAGCGCGGCGTCTACGTGATCGGCTTCTCGTACCCGGTGGTCCCGCAGGGACAGGCGCGCATCCGCGTCCAGCTGTCGGCGGCGCACTCCACGGAGGACGTGAACCGGGCGGTGGACGCGTTCGTGGCGGCGCGCGCCGAGCTGGGCTGACGCCGCCGGTGCTGGGGATGTCAGACCCGTTTGGGAGAATCACCGCATGATCGAAGCGCGGCGGCTGCACATCCTCCGTGCGGTGGCCGACCACCGCACCGTGACGGCTGCGGCCGCCGCGCTGTACCTGACCCCCTCGGCGGTCTCGCAACAGCTCACGGCGCTCGAGCAGGAGACCGGCCACAAGCTGGTCGAGCGCGGCGCGCGCGGGGTCCGCCTGACCTCGGCCGGCGAGATCCTGCTCACCCACACCAACGCGGTCCTCGCCCAGTTGGAGAAGGCCGAGGCCGAGCTGGCCGCGTACAGCACGGGCGAGGCGGGCACGGTGACGCTCGCCTCCTTCGCGACGGGCATCGGCCTCGTCGTGGGACCGGCGCTCGCCCACTTGTCGAAGGCGGCGCCCGGCATCCGCGTCCGCGTCCAGGACGCCGAGGGCGACGCCAGCCTGCCGATGCTGCTCGACCGGCAGATCGATGTGGCGGTCGCCGTCGAGTACCGGGGCGCGCCGGGCGCCGACGACGACCGGATCACGCGCGTGCCGCTGTACGCGGAGCCGTTCGACGCGGTCCTGCCGGTCACGCACCGCCTCGCCGCCGCGGAGCGGGTGCCGGTCGCCGACCTCGCCAAGGACACCTGGATCGGCCCGTACCCCGGCAACCCCTGCCACGACGTGGTCGTCCTGGCCTGCGAACACGCCGGTTTCTCCCCGCAGTTCGAGCACTCCTCGGACGACTTCCGCGCCGTCGTCGCCCTCGCCTCGGCGGGCGCGGGCGTGGCACTGGTCCCGCGCTCGGCCCTGCACGGCGTGGACCTGAGCCACGTGGTGGTCCGCCCGATCGACGGCGCGGCGCCGACCCGCAAGGTCTTCGCGGCGGTGCGGCACGGGGCGGAGGGGCATCCGCTGATCCGGCCGGTCCTTGAGGCGCTGGGGGAGGCGGCGGAGGGCTGAGGCGGGGAGCATTACTGGGCCTCACCACTTCCACCTGGCCCGGCGCGCGCAGTGCACGTCAGAGCGCCTACACCTGCGCGTAGCCACCGTCGGCGAAGAACTCGGAGCCGTTGACGAAGCTCGACGCGTCCGAGGCGAGGAATGTCGTCACCGCGGCGATCTCCTCGGGCTCGGCGAGCCGGCCGAGGGGGATGCCCTCCCCGGTCTGCTCGAGCATCTCGGGCGGGAGCAGCTCGAGCAGCCCCGGGGTGCGTGTGCCGCCCGGGGACACGACGTTGACCCGGAAGCCACGGGCGCGCGAGCTGTGGGCCCAACCGCGCGCGAGATTGCGGATTGCGGCCTTGGAGGCCCCGTACACCTCCAGCCCCTGGTCGGGCCGGGTGCCGGCGGTCGAACCCGTCAGAATCACCGACGCACCGTTGGTGAGGTGGGGCAGCGCCTGCTGGAGAGTGAAGATCGTTCCCTTGACGTTGGTGGCGAACATGGAGTCGATCACCTCCTCGGTCACCTCGCCGAGCGGAGCCACTGTGCCGATGCCGGCGTTGGCGACCAGCACATCGATGGGTCCGGCCTGCTCGCGCACGCTCTCGTAGAACGCGTCGAGCTGCGAGGGATTCGAAACATCGCAGACCGCGCCGGTCACGCCGCTGCCGAGTTCGGCGAGCGCGGCGTCGAGGGCGTCCTTGCGGCGTCCGGTGATGAACACGTGGGCGCCCTCGTCGCGGAACGCGCGGGCGGTCGCGAAACCGATACCGCTGCTGCCTCCGGTGATCACGGCGACCTTGTCTGTCAAGACGGCCATGCCGCCCTCCTTCAAGTTATGGACCGATGCGTCAATAACCATCCTCGATATGGACCGCACGGTCAAGAACGTGTGTGGCGCGCGCGAAGGTCGCGGCAGTGTTCGTCCTGCCGGGGGGGCGACGATCGGTGGGTGAGGGCTAGCGCGTGGGGGCGGACAGAAGTCGCGCCAGGGTGGACTGCGCCGCTGCGGTGAGCCCGTCGATGTCCATGCCGGTTCGTCCGAGCGCGATGAGGCCGAGCTGGGCGACGAGGACGGCGCGGGCGGTCTCGGCGGGGCCGACGTCGGTGGCGAGGTCGCCTTCGCGCTGGGCGCGCTCCAGTGCCGCGGTGAGGATGACGGTGATCGCGTCGTAGGTGCGGCGGGCCTCGGCGGCCACGTCCGGAGTGCTGCTCGCGAGTTCGGCGTTGCTGTTGGCCAGCAGGCAGCCCCGGCGTGCGGTGGCCCCGGTCGGGTCGGAGGTGGGACCGAGCACGAACTCGCGCACCAGGTCGATCCCTCGCGCCGCGGACTCGAGGCGCTCGCGCAGCATCGACAGGTTCGCGTCGTCGTACTCGCGCAGCGCCCGTAGGAAGAGGCTGTGCTTGTCGCCGAACGCCCCGTACAGGCTGCCCTTGCCCAGGCCGCTCACGCGCAGCAGATCGTCCAGCGACGTCGCCGCGTATCCCTTGTCCCAGAACTCGTCGCGGACAGCGAGAACCACGCGGTCTTCGTCGAACTTGCGGGGGCGGGCCATGCTGCTCACGGTACTGGTTCTGGACCGTGCGGGCCGAAATGGGTGGGCGGCTCCTGATCCAGGAAGGGGTGGCGACGTAACATGCCTGTCTCATATCTGGGATACCGTGCCGAATATGAGACGCGAGAGTGGTGCGCCGCCGCGCGACGCCAATGACCTGGACCCGGACCCCGTGGACGCCCGGCTCGGCGCCCGGCTCGCCGAGTTGCGGGCCGAACACGGCCTGTCCCTGGGCGAGTTGGCGGACCGCAGCGGCGTGAGCCGCTCCACCCTGTCGCGCGCCGAACGTGCCGAGATCAGTCCGACCGCCGCCCTCCTCAACCGCCTCTGCGCGGTCTACGGGCGGACCATGTCGCAGCTCCTGAGCGAGGTCGAGTCGGCCCCCGCCCAGGTCGTACGCGCCGCGGACCAGCCCCTGTGGCGCGACGACTCGACCGGCTTCGCGCGCCGCTCCGTCTCCCCGCCGCAGGCCGGACTGCGCGGCGAGGTGGTGGAGGGCACCCTCGAGCCGTACGCCGACATCGCCTACGACCGCCCGCCAGTCCCCGGCCTCGAACAGCACATCTGGGTGCTCGACGGACTCCTCGACCTCACCGTCCAGGGCACGACACACCGCCTGGAGACGGGCGACTGCCTGCGCTTCCGCCTCTGGGGCCCGACCCACTTCCACTGCCCGGGCCCCGGACCCGTGCGCTACGCCCTGGTGGTGGTGCTCCCGTGACGATCACCTGCACACGTCTTGCGCCCTCGGAATTCCCCGCCTACGTAGACGCGTTGGGCGCCCTGCTGGCCGACGTCGTACAAGGAGGCAGCTCGCTCGGCTTCCTGCGCGGACTGACGCCCGACGAGGCGGCGACCTGGTGGCGCGACTCCGTGGGCCCGTCGGTGGCGCGCGGCAGCACGGCCGTCTGGGTGGCGACCGGGACGGACGAGGCCGGCCGGTCCCGCTGCCTCGGAACGATCTCGCTCGCCTTCGCCGAGAAGCCCAACGGCCGCCACCGCGCCGAAGTGGTCAAGCTGATGGTGCACGGCAGCACCCGAGGCACCGGACTCGGCCGCACCCTCCTGGCGACCGCGGAGCGCGTCGCGGCGGAGGCGGGCGTGACGCTCCTGGTCCTCGACACCGAGACCGGCAGCCCCGCCGAGAACTTCTACCGCAAGGCGGGCTGGGACGAGGTCGGCGTCATCCCGGACTACGCGGCCGACCCGGCGGGGGTGCTGCGCCCCACGACCCTGTTCTGCAAGCGCCTCGAACCGCTCGTGCCGGTCGGCGATTGCCAGGAATGAGGGCCTACGGTGCGGGGGAGGTGCAGGCCAGCACGCACGCGTACTCGCACCTGCACACCCCCGCCCACAGGGCCGTACGGACTGTCCGAGAGGAAGCCGCCAGATGACCGCCACAGACCCGACGTACACGACGAGCGCGCTCAGCACCGGAGACGGCGCCGCCGTGGCCACGTACACCTGGCTGCCCGAAGGCGGCAGGCCCCGCGCCTTCGTGCAGATCGCGCACGGCGCGGCCGAGCACGGCCAGCGCTACGACCGCTTCGCCCGCCACCTGACCTCGCACGGCTACGGGGTCATCGCCTCCGACCACCGCGGCCACGGCGCCACCGCCCAGTCCACGGGCGGCTACGGGGTCACGGACGACAGCGACCCCGAGACCGTCGACGCGTGGGTGTCGATCGTCGAGGACCTCAAGGCGATCGGCGACCAGGCGCGCGCCCTCTATCCGAACGTCCCGTTCGTGCTGCTGGGCCACAGCCTCGGCTCGCTGCTCGCGCGCGACTACGCGCAGCGGTACGCGGACGACCTGGTGGCCCTGATCCTGTCCGGGACCTTCCGCTCCCTGCCCGGCGCCGACAACGAGGGCGACATCGCGGCCCTGGAGGCCCAGGTAGCGGCGGGCGGCCGCGCCGCCGCCTCGCCCTACGTGGGCAACCTCTTCTCCTCCTTCAACGACCCGTACGAGCACCGCACCGGCTTCGAATGGCTTTCGCGGGACGAGGCGGAGGTCGACAAGTACGTCGCCGACGAACGCTGCGGCTTCGACTTCTCGGCGGGCCTGTCCCTGGACTGGGTCCGCGCGGTGCGCCGCATCAACGACCCGGCGAACCTCGCCCGCATCCCGGCCGACCTGCCGATCCACATCGTGGTCGGCACGGAGGACCCGTGCAACCAGCGCATGACGCTGGTCCACGAACTCCTGGAGGACTTCCGCTACTTGGGCGTCGAGGACCTCACCTGGAAGGGCTACGAGGGCGCCCGCCACGAGATCCTCAACGAGACGAACCGCGACGAGGTCCAGGCGGACCTGGTGGCGTGGCTGGACAAGCGGGTGCCGTGACCCCGAGCGGGGCACCCTACGCGGCTCCCGGCCATTGTCAGTGGCGTTGGCTACGGTTCGTTGCATGCTGGACGCCGAGGATGTACGCACCGTAGCCCTGTCCCTTCCGGACACGACCGAGAAGGTCGCCTGGAGCATGCCCACGTTCCGGGTGGCGGGGAAGATGTTCGCCACGCTGCCCGAGGACGAGACGTCGATAGCGGTGCGCTGCCCGAAGGAGGAGCGCGACGAGCTCGTCCTGTCCGAGCCGGACAAGTTCTGGATCGCGGACCACGAGGCGTCCTTCGCCTGGGTCAGGGCCCGCCTCGCGGCCCTGGAGGACACGGCCGAGCTGCGCGACATCCTCGCCGACTCCTGGCGTCAGGCGGCCCCGACCCGACTCCTGGACGCACACCCCGAGTTGGGCGTTCCACGTGCAGGATGAAACCAGGTGAGCCGCCGTCCGTCCGCATGGCATCATCCGCTCGCGAGGGCCCACCGCGCGCGTGCGGTACGCCATGGGGACGACGAACGGGGAACGTGGATGGCCGACCGGGCGGTCGACGGCGAGGACGCCGGGGTCGCGCCCCGGCGCGGCATCTGGACCCGCGACTTCGGCCTCTTCTTCACCGCGAGGGGCGTGGCCAAGCTCGGCGACAGCATGCTGCCGGTGGCCCTCGCGGCGGGCCTCCTGCAGTACGGCTACGGGGCGGGCGCGGTGGGCCTGGCCATGGCCTCCTCGGTGGCCTGCTTCGCCGGACTGGTCATCTTCGGCGGCGTACTGGCGGACCGTTTCAACACCCGGCTGCTGATGACGGGCGCCGACCTCGTCCGCCTGGTCACCCAGTCCCTCGCGGCCGTCATGTTCTTCACCGGCCATGTCGTGCTCTGGGAGATCTGCGTCATCGGCGCGATCAACGGATCGGCCGCGGCGGTCTTCCAGCCCGGCGTCGCCGGCACGGTGCCGCGGCTGGCATCCGACGTCCAGGCGGCGAACGGCGCGATCCGGGTCGCGGAGTCCGGCGCGCAACTGGCGGGCCCGGCGGTGGCGGGCATGCTGGTCGCCCTGGCCTCACCGGGCCTGGTCTTCGCGGCACACGCGGGCACGTACGCGCTGAGCGCCCTGTGCCTGCTCCTCCTGCGCCTGCCACCGCTGCCAGGGGACGCGGCCGCCGGTAAAACCCGCTCCCGGGGCGCCTTCCGCTCCGAACTGGTCGAGGGCTGGCGGGAGTTCAGATCACGAAGATGGCTCTGGGGAGTCATCTCGGTCTGGTGCGTGCTGATGATAGGAGCGTGGGGCCCGGCCGTCCCCCTGGTCGCCGTCCAGGTCACCCAGGAGTACGGATCGAGCGCGTACGGCCTGGTGAACTCGGCGCTCGGCGCGGGCACGGTCATCGGCGGCGTCCTGGCCCTGCGCGTGCGCCCACGCCGGATGCTGCGCGCGGGCGCCCTGGCCCTGTTCGGCTTCGCCCTGTTCCCCGCGACGGCGGGAGCGGGCCTGGGGGTCCCGTGGATGATGGCGGGCTGCGCGGTGGCCGGGGCCGGCATGTCGTTCTGGGGCGTGATGTGGGCGACGAGCGTCCAGACCCAGGTCCCGCGCGAGGTCCTCAACCGCATCCACGCCTACGAGGTGGCCGGCTCCATCGCCATGCAGCCGGTGGGCCAGGCCCTGGCGGGCCCGGCGGCGGCCACATTCGGAACGCAGCAGGTCCTTTTGGCGGGCGGCGCGATCACGCTGCTGGTGGCGACGACAATGATCTCGGTCCCGGCTATCAGGGGCTTGGTGAGAGCGGACGCACTACCGCAGACCTCGCTCGGACTCCCTCCTGCTACGCCGGAACCCCGACAGCGCCGACGCTCCGGGAAAGCAGAAACCCACTGATCCGCTCCCGCAGCGCCGCCGCGTCGAGCCCATGCCCGACGATGTGCTCCTCGACGCTCCCGTACCGCCGCAGCTCCCGCCGCCCGACACCGAGCCCGAGAACACGGTGCGGAAGATCGGCGAGCGCGTCATTGGCGGCGCCGGTGGAGGTCCCGGCGAGATAGGGCTCGACGACCACGACGTCAGTACTGCCGTTTGCGCCCACGGCCCGCCGCAGCCCGGCACCATCAAAGGGCCGCACGGTGGTCGCGTACAACACACTCACATCAAGCCCTTCGGTGGCGGCCAGCACGTTGTCCAACATGGGCCCCACGGCGACGACAACTCCCCGCCGCCCCTCCCGCACACTCAGGAACCGCTCCCCGTCAACAGGCAGGGCTTCCCGATTCCCTTGCACGGAGAGCCGCACATATTCACGCGAGTCCTTGACGGCACCGCCGCTACCGCTACTGCTCCCGACGGCATGCCGCAGCAGAACCTCGGCCTCATCGGGATGCCCGGGCACGTGCACCCGCCACCCATCAAGGGTGTCGAGCAGCGCGACATCACCGGGGGACATGTGCGTGAATCCCCCCGAGGACACGTCGTACGACGCCCCGGCACTCACCAGCACACCCCCGACCCCCTGATGCCCGAAGTCCAACTTCACCTGCTCAAAGGGACGTTCGACGAGGAAGCTGGCGAAGGTGTGCATCACGGGCCGCATCCCGGCGAGCGCGAGCCCCGCCCCGGCCCCGACGAGCAGCTGCTCCCGGATCCCGACATTGATCACCCGCTCCGGATGCCGCCGAGCGGCCCCGGCAAAGGGCGCGGCCCCGATCTCGGCGAGAACGACGGCGACACGCGGATCCTCATCGAGAATCCGGCTGAGAACGGGGGCGAACCGATCACGCATGGTGTCCACGAGAACTTTCCTTTCGGGAGGGGGAGAGGGGGGAGGAACTCAGGAGTGGTCGAGGGGAGAGGGAGGGGGGCTCACTCAAACTTGGGCTCGACGCGGGCGACGACGGCGTGCGGTCGCCCTGGATGGGGCGCGGTGAACGCCTCGTACAGGGCTTCGTGATCCCGACCGTCGACGGTCACCGTCGACCACCCGGCGGCCTCGAACCGGGCGGCGATCCCTCCGGCCCGCCCGTAGGTGGCGGACAGGTTGTCCACGACGACGGTGTGCAGCCGCTCGAGCCCGAAGGCGCCGGCGAAGGCGATGGCCTCGTGATTGCTGCCCTCGTCGAGCTCCGCGTCCCCGACCAGGGTCCAGACGGCGGGCTCGCCGAGCCCCTGGGCGCGCAGCCCGAGCGCGGTCCCGACGGCGATCGGCAGCCCGTGCCCGAGCGACCCGCTCCCGATCTCCACGCCCGGCACGAGCACGCGGTCGGGGTGATGCCCGAGCCGCGACTCGTACGCCCCGAAGTCACTCAGCCACTCCTCGGGCACAAACCCCTTGGCGACGAGGACGGCGTAGTACGCCATGGGCCCGTGCCCCTTGGAGAGCAGAAACCGGTCCCGCCCGGCTTCTTCGACGCTCTCCGGCCCGACCCGCAGCACACGGTCGTACAGCACCCACAGGACGTCGAGGGTGGAGGTGGCGGCGGGCCCGTGCTTCTCGTCCCCGGTCATGAGACTCATGAGCCGAGGCAGATCTTCGTAGCGATAGCCGGTGTGCGCGACGGCTCCGGTGGCACTGGTCGCGATGGCGAGGTCATCCGCTGTGGTCGTCATGAAACGAAGCGTGCAACCTCAACTTTGCTTGAGGTCAACCCCTGCTCCCACGGCGCGCCGGATCCGGCCGCCCACCGGAAGTGATTCACGACCACCGCCCCGAGTGCGGTATGGTTTCTCTGCGCGTGAGGCCAGGGGGAAACCCCAGGTCAGCGAGCACCGGGACGTGGCGCAGCTTGGTAGCGCACTTGACTGGGGGTCAAGGGGTCGCAGGTTCAAATCCTGTCGTCCCGACAGTTCGAACGATCGAACGTCGCAGGTGAAGGGCCGTTTTCGAACGGCCCTTTTTCTGTTGCTCCCAGCTCCCAGTGGGAGCGTGGCGAGTGGAAGCGTGCTCCCACTGTCCCCTTGTCTGTTCGCTCCCACTCGGGCCGATGTGCACATATTCGATTCCTTGCGCGCGTGTTCACATCCGTGCCCGGTTTGTTACCCCCGGCTCCCCGTCCTATGGGTGACTTTCGGGTTATGGGCTTGCGCTCTTCGCGCTGGTGGGGGCCGCTCCCAGTGGGAGTGGGGTCGGGAGCGGTGTCCCCTTGGCTGGCGGATGGGTTATGGGGGCATGCGAATTGTTGACCCCATTTCCGATATTGGGCAGGCGGTATGCGGCTTTTCGGTGGCGGCTGTTGCGGGCTGCATCGAGAGGTTGAACGCGGGTGGGAACGGTTCGGCGAGTTCTGCGGATGTTGTGCGTCCTGGGAAGGTGATGCCGGTATTGCGTCCGCTCCCATGGCGAGGGTCTCAATTGCCTGGATCCGAGGGGCAGTTACAGTCCCGTGGCCAGCGGTGCGAAGACGATCTCTGAACCGCCCCCGAAGAAGGGGAGACGTTGCCGCCGGCCCCCGGGCCTGTGTGCATGCACCGCGACGGCTTCGAGGGCGAATGCACATGCCCTGCCTCCTGCCGCTGCTGCTATGCCGCCCCGCCCCAGCCCGAGCGGCGCCCGCCGCTGGCGGTGGATTACTCGGCCGGAAGCCACGCCTATCAGATCCTTGTTCCCGGCGATGCCTCCGTGGTCGCCGTGGACGGGGCCCTCTACATCCGCCACGCGGAGTTCCCTGTTCTGGGGATCTCCTGCGTCACTCCGCTGAAGCTGGAGGCCAGCTGATGGCGCTGACGCTCAAGACCGGCGCCAAGGGGGCGCGCTTCGAGTGCGAGGACGGCTCCATGACCGTCTCCTGGTCCCTTGAATCATCTCTGGCGGACGACGAACTGGTAGAGCGCCTCCGGCGCATCGTCGACTTCTACGACGCCCAGACGTGCCGTCCGGCGCTGCCGCAGCGCATCCCTGGTGCCGCGCTCGCGATGGTGAAGGACGTTCACCCCGCACCGTCTTGCGAGCCCGGAAACGGGTGGGCTGCGATGGTCCGGCCAGGGATCCCCGAACGCCTCCTGGGTGAGGTTGAGATGATGCCGCCGGACCAGCCGGCCTGAGGTGCTCTGGAAACGTGGTCCATCAGGCGAGAGAAGCCCCCAGACCTTCGGGTCTGGGGGCTTTCTGTGTGTCCGGAGGGGAGCGGACACAGGCAAGAGGCCCCCAGGGCCAGCATCCCGGGGGCCTCACCGTGGGGGCCCAGGGGCAGGGGGCCAGCTACTGCTGCCTGAGCCACGCTACGGGTGCTCGTCGGGGGCGGCGCATATATGTGCTCGATATTGCCGACACTCGGGGGCCGACTGTCAGGTCGGGGGCTTACGCGTGCCCGTCATCATCGTTGTTGTCCTCTGGGTACGGGTCGGGCACGAAGCGCTCCACGCGCGGCCAGAGCCGGGAGCCGAGCCAGAGCCCACCGGCCAGCACGAGCGCCCCGACCGCGAGCGTCAGCCAGTTCGTGTGCCACACGGCCTGCGCCAGGCCCCCGACAACGAACGCGAGGACGACGCCGAAGACGTAGATGAAGCAGCCGCTCACGCAGCCCATGGCTTCCGCACGGGCTTCCTCACGGTCTTCCGTCGAGGAGGGCCTGATCGGACCGATGGGGCTACTCATCGTGAGTCTTCTTCCGCTTGTCGGCGCGGCGGGCCTTGCGCCAGTCGCTCACGGTGTGGAAGACGGTGAACATCACCGCATAGGCGATGGCGTTGTCCCAGTCGCCGGTGTAGAGGCCGAGGGCGCCGAAAACGGCCACGGACCCGGCGGCGTTCACTGCGACGTCCCGGACCGTAGGTTTCTTCGGCGGCTCCGGCTGCCGTGCAGCCATCCACGCCCGCTTCCAGCGCGGCATCATCGCCGCCTCCGTATCTCGCGCTGCATGAGCAGGTCGAGGCGCTCCAGCTCGGCCTGTCGCTGCCGAGCGGGCGCCCGCCGGTCGCTGCGAATGGTGCGGACCTGGTAGCTGACGGCCCAGACGCAGACGGCCGCCCAGAACCAGCGAGCCCAGCCGTGGTGGTTCATGACCATTCCGGCGTAGAGGGCGACGCCTACGGCGAGCGAGACGTACGACCACAGGCTTCCGCGTACGGGCCGCTTCACTTGCGCCTCCGGCGGAAGAGGTGGACGGCGACCCCGGCCATGATGGCGTACGCCATGATCACGACCACGATTCCGACGTCGTGCGGCATCTCTCCTGGATAGGTCACTTGCGCCACCGATCCGAGATGGCGAAGCAGATTCCCACGACCACGATGACGCCCAGGAACGCCAGATCGAACCACCAGGGGATGCCGTCGTGACGGCCGCGCGCCAGGGCGCTCACTGGGGCGTTGCCTTCGACACCGAGCGGTACAGCACGACATTGTGCGCGCCGATCACGAATGGCACGACGCCAGCCCACCATGGAGAGCCCCAGGTGAAGATCGAGATCAGCGCGATGATCTCTGCGCCGACGGAGCACCAGATCGCGACGAGTAGGCAGATTTTCCGCATCTTGATCAGTGCGGGGTTGTTCTCCGGCGGGCCGTTCCGGCGGCGCTGGACCACGCCGTAGATGAGCAGCCCGACGAGGACGACGCCCGCGACGTATGTTCCGGGGTTCATGGTGCTCGCTCCGCTTAGTAAGCCCCCCGGCTGTCGATGTGTCCGGGGGACGTTAGGTGGCGGGGTGAAGCGGAGGAAAGTTGATCACGGGGGTTCGTTGCACGTCTCACATAGTTCGACCCTCAGTGGGCGCGGAGCCCTCGGGAGGCTGGCCCAGCGCACCTACGTGGGTGCGCGACGCAAGCATAGAATCGAACGTAAGTACGATCTCGATCCGCAGGAGCGCCTAGAGAAGCACAAGGCCGTCAGGGCGTGGCTGGTTTACCAGCTACAGCAGACCGAGGAGAAGATCGCGGAGCTGGAGAAGAAGGCGATCGAGTGGAAGGGCATGCAGGAGGCGTCGTACCGCGAGCGGCGGTTCACCATCGAGCCGGCGCGCACCGAGGAAGGGCTCGACTGCATCCACCGCGGCAACTGTCGGAAGCAGCCGCCGCCCGTTGACTTCTACCTGCCGGAAGAGCTGCTGGCGGAGGTGGGGGAGCGGCGCGTGGACGCCTGCTCGCTGTGCAACCCGCTGCCGGGGCTGCGCGGCCGGAAGACGTGGATGTCCGAGTCCGACGAAGGGGCCTGAGCTGCGCCGCGCTGCGGCCGGGCCCACCCTGGTGGCATGGGACCCGCGATAGTCGTGCACCGCCCGTCGCCCTCCGGTGGCCGCCGCGTCACGGTCGGCCACGTGATCCTGGGCCTGGCCCACGACGACTACGACCTGATCGAGTTCCTGCTCCGGGCCGGGCTGGACGATGCCGAGGCCCTGGTGGTCGGGGACTCTCCGCAGATTCAGTGGCGCGGTGGACGCGCGCACGAGTACGAGGCGGCGTAGCTCTCCCTAGGTCACGGGTGGCTGCTGGGCTTGGGAGGCCTCACCGGTGGAGGTGCGGGCGGCCTGGGATACGAACTTCATGTCGTCCGGGTCGCTCCGCCGCAGCACGAAGATCTTGGCCAGGGCCAACAGGCTCGGGCCGCAGAGAAGAGTGGCCAACCACCAGGCGTCCTGCGCGACGTAGACGCCGGCGCCGAGCACGGCAATGGCGCCGACCGCGCCTACGACAAGGCCTGCCATGTGACGGTTGTGCTTTAGCTGTTCCTGTCGCTCGTGGGTCTCCCTTTCGGCTGCTGCTGCCGCTGCGATGTCGATCCGCTCTGCGGCTTCGCGCTGCATGTCGAGCCGTTTCATAAGCGCCTGGTGGTCCCGTTTCAGCTGCAGTTCCAGCGCTTTCAGGGCGATGTCGAGCTTGTCCGGGCCTAAAGGGTGTTGCACAAGGCTCTGAGCTGGGCATCTCCCTTGTATGGCTGGGGTTTTACGTGCTGAGCGGGTGTGGGTGGAGACGTTCACGGGGCTGCGGTTGACGCAGTTTTCGGGTCTGTTGAAGGTGGTGCGGGAGCGGGGTGGCAACGGCACGCTGCGAGGCCGGCCATGGCCGCTGCCGCTGGCCGAGCGGGTGCTGATCGTTGCCGTGTACTACCGGACGAACCTGACGATGCGGCAGTTGGGTCCACTGTTCGGCGTCTCGTCGTCGACGGTCTGCCGTGTCATCCAGCGGCTTGGTCCGCTGCTGGCGGTTGAACCCGTCTCGAGCACGGCCGATGCCGCGGACCGGCTGTGGATCGTGGACGGCACCCTCGTCCCCGTCCGCGACCGGAGCGTCGGTTCATCGTCACGCAACTATCGGTTCTCGGTGAACGTGCAGGTCATCGTCGATGCCGACACCCGCCTTGTGATCGCCGCCGCCCACCCAGTGCCAGGTACCACCGCGGACGCGCACGCCTGGCGGGCCTCCGGGCTGAGCGAACACTGCCAGGGTGTGACCGTCCTGGGCGACGGTGCCTACCTCAACTGCGGGATGGTCGTGCCGCACCGCAAACGCCCCCGTCGACCCATGCTGCCCGGCGAGGAGGACGACAACGCAGCCCACCGCAAGGTGGGTGTACGCGTCGAGCATGTGATCGGCCGGATGAAGAACTACAAGATCCTCCGCGACTGCCGACAGCGAGGCGACGGCCTCCACCACGCGGTCCAGGCCGTTGCTCACATGCACAACCTCGCCCTCGCATCATGACCAGAAGACCGCGATCACAGGCCCTGACCTGCCCGAACACGGCCTTGTGCAACACCCTTTAGCCATCAGGACTGGAACCCAGGACGTGGGGCAGGTCAAACTGTCACCTAACCCTGCATCAGCCCCCTTCATCGACACCCACGAATGGGTCACCTCCTTCCAACTGCCGCCCTACGCACCCGATTTGAATCCAGTCGAGGGTGTCTGGTCACTGCTCCGCCGTGCGGGACAGTGCAACACCTCCTTCACCGATCCCGACCATCTGATGCGGGTCCTGGGTACCCACCTCCGCCGCATCCAGTACCGGCCCGACCTCATCGATGGGTGTCTCGCCGCAACCGGGCTCACCCTCACGACAACACAGCCATAAAGTCAGTAGACCGCTCAACTCCACATGGAGGAACCATGTTGATCACGCTCGACCACCCACCGCCTGCCGAAGGCCGCACGCCAGGTCATGTTGGTCCGTCTGGACAACTTCGATGCCCGGATGCCCGATCGGTAGGGGTCTGCGCCCTCGGCGAGCCGGCCGGATCCCACTGGCCCGCCTGTCGTTCCGCCCGGTAGCAGGGCACCCTGTACCCCCGCATGTGTGTTCGGTTAGGGTTGCCTTGCCTGGTGCACGGCGTGGAGGCTCGGGTTTTATTGCCGCAGGTAGCAACCCATAGGACGGAACGGGCAGAGGCGGGCGCAGATGAGAGACGGTGACCCGGGCGGGTGCGCGTCATACGCCGGCTGGAGCGGGACGCCTATGCGGGTGACGGCTGTCCTGGGTTCCGGCCCGGGGCCCGGGACGAGGCGTCGTGGGTAAGATCGCGCTCACGAGCGGAGCCCTGTATGTCATCGTCCTGCTCCGCGCCGGAGGGACGTTCGCCGTCGGGTGGCTCGCCGGCGCCGGTGCCCGACGCAGCAGGTTCGCCGGGCGTATGTCCTCGGCGAAGTTCCGGCGCGCCGAGCGGGCGATCCAGAGGTGGGGCGCGCCGGTGGTGGCCGTCTCATTCTTGACCGTCGGTTTCCAGACCGCTGCCAACTTCCTCGCGGGCAGCATGCGCATGCCGTTGCCCCGCTACCTCCCTGCCCTGTTCGTGGGCGGAGCGGCCTGGGCGCTGTTCTACGCGACTGCGGGGCTCGGCTTGCTCGAGCTGTTGGGAGGAATCTTCGCCCAGCGGACGGCCCTCGGGGTGTTCGTCGTGACCGTCCTCTTGCTCGCGGTGTGCGGGGTGGTGGTGCACCGCAGAAGAAGGGTGACCCCGTCCTCCGGTGACACCGTGGCCGAGGAGCCGTGAGCCCGTCGAGGTGGGCAGGCCGCTGGGTGGCCGTATGCAAGCCGGTATGCGCGAAGAGGGCGGCCAGGGCCCAGTGTGCTGCGGATGCCCGGGATGGTGACGCGGGATCAGGGCGACGACCGACGGTCTGATGAGCGTCGGCGCTCCAGGAGATGAGGATGCCGTCGGGGTTATCTTCTGGGGCCAGGCCGCTTCTCTGGCCGAAGTCGCCGTCGGCGACGACGGTCGTCGGCCTTGTGGCCAGTCCTGCACCGGCAGCACGGGTAGGTCCGAGGGGTTCCTCAGTGCCCCAGATAGTGGGTTCTGGGCATTGAAGTTGTCCATCTGGGCCAGGTGCCGTGCTTAGTAATACCCGTGTGAGGCCCGCACACAGTCGCGCGGGCCTCCCGCTCGCCCGGCGAACGTATGTCAACTACCGGTCGTTGTGCAGGTGTTGGGCGGCATCAGGATGAGCGGGGTGTGCGCAGGCCCGAGTGGCCGCCACGAGCGGATGAACCCGGTGACACGGTCGTGACGTAAACCGGGGCAACGGGTAGGGCGAGTCACTGGTCGTACAGAGCAGTCCGGCCAATTGGAACCAGCATGTGGGACCGCATGCACGAGCACATGGGGAACGCGCCGATGACGAACACCCGCACCCGCCTCACCACCTCCCGAACCGCCAACTCCCGCTTCCGTAGAGGCCTGTTGACGCTGACCGTGGTGGCGGCCGCCACCGTGGGCGTCGCCGCGATGACGACCACCTCCGCACTCGCGTCCGGCACGCCGAGGTTCCTGTCCCCGTCCCAGCTGCCGCCGCACCCCTCGTCACCCTGGTATGCGGGTCCGGTCACGGCCGGGCAGCCGGACCCGCTGCCGATGTGCGTGGGCGAGGCGCTGCCGTCGATCTCCGTGCACCGCGCGTACCACACCGACCTCGATGCCACCGCGCTCCAGGTGACGGTGGTCGAGCGCAGCGTGCAGCGCGCCAAGGACTTCGCGGCGCTGCTGCGCAAGGACCTGGGCGGGTGTGCCGCTGCGGTGATGAACCAGTACCCCGAGGTGAGCGCCACCCAGAAGTACTACGGTCGGCTCCCCGTGGAGGAAGGTGCGCACGTCTACGGCGTGCACACCACGACCACGTGGGGCGCGTCCGACATCAACCTGTTCTCGGTGGGCCGCGACGGAAACACCGTGACGGTGGTGCGCTGGGGGCAGATGGGCTCCTACCGTGACGCTCAGGTGGCCGACTTCAAGAAGACGACCGTGATGGCGGTGAACAAGCTGCGTTGACCTGCGGATGGGTGAGCCGTGCGGGGCCGTCTCGGTGCTGTGTGCGACGGCCCCGTACGGGGCCGTCTACTGCTCGGCCGTCAGTCGGAAGGTGGCGATCTCCCAGGCGTGCAGCTCGGCCTCGAACCGGCCCTCCTGTACGGGCAGTTCACCGATGGCGGCGCCGGTCAGGTCCGCGCGGTGCGAGGCCGTCGTACCCGCGCGGGCGAGGCGGACCGTCGTTGCGCGCGGGGTCTGGGCGACGACGCGGACCTCCAGGGCGCCGTCGCGCTCGCGTACGGAGCTGAGCACCACGCCGCCGCCCTCGACGCGCAGGTCCTCCTCGGAGGCGGGCAGCGGCGTCCGCGCGGGCGCGGTGCCGGGACCTGCGGGCCGGCCGGCTCGTCGCGGTGGGTGTGCCGGTTGCGGAAGATCTGGCCGGTGGGCCGCAGTTGGCTGAGCGCCAACTTGCGGCCCTCGTCGACCAGTTCGTACTCGGTGGCGTGCTCCAGGAGCGCGGCGACTCCACCCGTCGCGACGAACGCCGACGCCGGGAACGTGGGCAGCGCCTCCTCGCCGAAGCCCGGCTCCGCGGTCAGGCCGCGCTCGACGACCGCGAACTGGTCCTCGCCGTAGGAGACGTCGGCCTGGCGTGGCAACGGCACGTGCAGCCGGACACGGCGGTCGTCGCTGCGGTTGTCGAAGGCGACCCACAGCCGCACGAACGGCTCGCCCGCGCGCAGCTCCACCCGGGTGGTGACGGTGGTCGGCTCCGTGGCCTCGGTGCGGGCGTCGCCCGCGAAGTCGCGGGCGGTCGGCCACGCGTAGGCGCGGACGATCTCGTAGGCGGACAGCAGTGGGCCGTCCGCGACGCGGCGCACGGTGGCGCGCGAACAGCGCGCGCAGATCTTCCTCGCCGAGCCCACCTACGCGGACGACCCGCCGTACTTTGCACTGATCCGCGAAGAACAGCTGCATGGCCCCTCCGGAGAACCGCCTGGCCAATCGAGGCACAGGTTCAACGGAGGAGCCCTCCCGCAGGCAACGGGTGGCCACACTTCGGACCCGCGGCGGGCCCTGCGTTGCTGAGATGGCACTGCCTGAATTCGATGCTTCTTGGGGACAGTTGTATTGCGAAGCCGCCATCCGGCTGGTGCGGATCGCGCACGGTACATCGCATGCTGCTGCAGCCCGAGCTCTGGGCATCGCCCGGGCACATTCAGTCGGTCGGTGGTGATCCGCCGCCGGCAGCAGGCCTCGCGGTGCGGGACGGTTCAATGTTCTGCCCCGCCGGGCCGGTGCCCAGGTGTGAAGGACGTCAGGACGTTCGCTCGGTGACTTCCACCTGGGGAAGGTCACACGGCGTGTAGCCCGGCTCGTACCGCTCCTGGTAGCTGATCGAGAAGCACAGGCCCGCCATGCCCTTGTCTCCGGTGGGCCAGATGCTGTGCCGGGCGTTGCGGGGGATGTGCACGAGCTCGCCGACGTGGACGCGGTGCGCCTGGTCCTCGATCTGCATGATCGGTTCGCCCTCGAGGATGTAGTAGAACTCGTGGGTGTCGTGGTAGTGCGGCGCCAGTTTGCCGCCGGGCTCGATGGAGAACCGGTCCACGAACTCGAGGTGTCCGCCTGCGGTTTCGTCGCTCATCGTGAACTTGGGGATGAAGGACACGATGTTGACCGTGCCCTCGTGCTCGACGAAGAGCTTGGCGTTGTCCTTGTTGCGGATGTCCATGCTGGTACTTCCTTCTTGTGGTCGGTTCGCGGTTGTGCGCGCTTGTAGGCCTGTCAAGCGGGAGGGGTCACGGGGCGGTGAACCCGCCGTCGACGGGAAGTTCGATGCCTGTCACGTAGCTGGCCTCGTCGGAGGCCAGGAACAGGGCGCCGTAGGCGATTTCGCGGGGCTCAGCGGGGCGCCGCATCGGGGTCGCGGCGACAACGTCGGCGGTGATGGCCTCGTCTTGGGCAGAGATCATCGGCGTGGACGCGATCCCCGGGTGCAGCGAGTTGACCCGGATCCCCGCGTCGACGTACGACAGCGCGGCGTTCTTGCTCATCATGCGTACCGCCGCCTTGCTGGCCTGGTAGGCCGACACCCCGGACGCCCCGGCGATACCCCAGATCGAGGAGACGTTGACGATCGCGCCCTTGCCCTGACCGGTCATGGCGGGCAGTACGGCGCGCATGCCGTGGAAGACGCCGTTCTGGTTGATGTCGATGATGCGTTGCCAGTCGGCGGGGTCGATCTCCCCGATGGGGGCGTAGGAGCCGACCAGTCCGGCGTTGTTGACGAGGATGTCGATGCGGCCGTGCTCCGCGAGCACGGTCTGCACGAGCGCGTCCCAGTCGGCGGGGCGGGTCACGTCCAAGTGGCGGGAGGTGATGGCGGGGTGGTCGAAGGGGGGTGCTTCGACGATGTCGCCCACGATGACGGTCGCGCCCTCTTCGGCGAACAGTTCGGCCGTGGCGCGGCCGATGCCCTGTGCGCCGCCGGTGATGATGGCTATCTTCCGGTCGAGCCGGCTCATGGTGTTCCTTCGGGTGCTATTGGGCGGTGTAGCCGCCGTCGATGACGAGTTCGCTGCCGGTGACGAAACGGGACTCGTCGGAGGCGAGGTAGAGGACTCCGTAGGCGATGTCGGAGGGCTCTCCGACGGCCCCGAGCGGGTGCAGCGCGCGCATCTGCTCCAGGTAGCCGTCGAGACCACCGGGGCCACGGCTGCCCTTCTCGATGTTGAGAGGCGTGAGCGTGGTGCCGGGGTGGACGGAATTGACGCGGATGCCGTCGGGCGCGAAGGTCATCGCGTCGGTCTTGGACGCGATACGGACGGCCCCCTTGCTCGAGTGGTAGACCGGCGAGTCCGCATTGCCGATGATCCCGTAGATCGAGGAGATGTTGACGATGCTGCTCTGGCCAGGGCTGTTACGCATGTGAGGCACCGCGTACTTGGTGCACAGGAACGGGCCGCCGACGTTGACGCGGAAGACCTGTTCCCAGGCGGCCCAGGAGACTTGGTCGGAGGGTTCGTCGGGCCCCGATATCCCGGCGTTGTTGACGAGGACGTCGAGCCGGCCGAAGTGGCCGACCACCTCTGCCATCACGGTCTCGACGGCCTCCTCGTCGGTCACATCGAGGGACCAGAAGTGGGCCCGGCCGCCGGCGGCGACGATCGCCTCCGCGACCGCCTTGCCGGCGGGATCGCGGTCGGTCACTGCGACGGATGCTCCCTCCGCGGCGAGCAGTATGGCGATGGCTTCGCCGAGTCCCGCTGCCGCGCCCGTGACCACGGCGACCTTGCCGTCGACTCGGCCGCCGGTGCGCAGGGGCGCTGCGCTGCCCGGGAGGGGGCTGAGAGTTGCGTTCATGTCGTCACCTGTCTCGTGGTGTCGTGTCGTTCAGTGGGCAACGGTGGTGCCGCGGGGGTCCTTCGAGCGGGCGATGAGCTCTTCGGCGACCACCTCGAGGGTCTTGCCCTTGGTCTCGGGCAGCGTCTTCCAGACGAAGAGCGCGCAGGCGACGGTGAAGGCGCCGTAGAGCCAGAACGCGCCGGTTGCGGTGATCGCGGAGATCAGCGTGAGGATGGTGGAGGCGACCACGAAGTTCATCACCCAGTGGGTGATCGAGCCGGCCGCGGCGCCCTTGCTGCGCAGGGGCGCGGGGAACACCTCGGCCATGAGTACCCAGAACAGGCCCATGCTGGGAGAGAACGCGGCGATGTAGACGAGCAGGCCGGCGATCAGCAGGGTGGCGCGAAGGCTCTGTCCCTGGGGCACGAGGAACGCCGCGCCCATGAGGAACAGGGCTCCCGCCATGCCGACCGATCCCCAGATGAACAGCGGTCGGCGGCCGACGCGGTCCACGAAGGCGAGGGCGAGGGCCGTGGCCACGACCATCGTCACCCCGACGCCGACGGTCGCGAGGATCGCGGCCGAGTCGCCCAGGCCCGCGTACGACAGGATCGTCGGTGCGTAGTAGATCACTACGTTGATGCCGACCATCTGGTTGAAGAAGGCCAGGCCGACGGCCACGATCAGCGCGGGGCGGACCGCGGGAGCCAGCAGGTCACGCCAGCGGACCCGGACGGTGCTGCTGCGCTCGGTCTGGATGGCCGCGACTTCGTCCTCCACTTCCTGCTCGCTGGAGCAGGCACGGCGCAGGACGCGCAGCGCCTCGGCGTCGCGGCCATGGCCCATGAGCCAGCGCGGGCTTTCGGGCAGCAGCAGCATTCCGATGAAGAGGGCCGCGGCCGGGAGGGCGGCGGAGCCGAGCATGAGGCGCCAGTTGCCGCTGGGTTCGAGGACGTAGCTGACCAGGTAGGAGCACAGGATCCCCAGGGTGATCATGAACTCCTGCAGGGCAACGAGCACGCCGCGGACGCGGGCTGGCGCGATCTCGGCGATGTAGACGGGCACGACCGCGGAGGCGGCGCCCACGGCGAGTCCGAGCAGGACCCGGGCGGTGATGAGGCCGGGCACTCCGGAGACGAGCGCGGCGAGCACGGCGCCGCCGACGAAGAGGACCGCCATGGCCAGGACCGTGAGTCGGCGGCCGATGCGGTCGGCGGCTGGCCCGCCCAGGAAGGCGCCGACGACGGCGCCGAGCAGCAGCGAACTGACGATGGTCTGCTGTGCCGCGTCGGACAGGGCCAGATCGTCGCGCATCGACAGCAGAGCGCCGGAGATGATGCCGGTGTCGAAGCCGAAGAGGAAGCCACCGAGCGCGGACACGGCCGCTGCGACGACCACGAACCGGGTCACGCGTGATGGGGGTGAGTCCACGCCTGCATCGGGTGAACCCACGGCGTTGTGGGTTTCAGTCTTCATGAACGAGGCTCCTGGCAGGAGTTGGCGGATGGGAGCGTTGCTCAGACGACGGTGAGGCCGGCGTCGATGACCAGGACCTGGCCGGTGATGGCGGAGGCTGCGGGCGAGGCGAGGAACGCGGTGCCGTCGGCGATCTCGGAGGGGTCGATCAGGCGCCGCATGGGTGCCTGCGAGATCCACTCCTCGACGATGCCCGGGGAGTGCGTGGTCAGCGAGCGCAACAGGGGCGTGTCGACCCGCCCGGGAGCCACGGCGTTGACCCGGATGCCCTGGCCCGCCCATTCCGCGCCGAGGACGCGCGTCATGTGGGCGACCCCGGCCTTCGACACGTCGTAGGCCAGGTGCTTTTCGGGCTGTCCGGCGATGATGCCGGCGATGGAGGAGATCGAGACGATGGAGCCGCCGCGTCCCTTCATCCGCCGGGCGAAGCTGCGGGTGGTGCGGAAGGTGCCGGTCAGGTTGACTTCGAGCGTGCGCGACCAGGTGGCCTCGTCGAGGTCGAAGGTGGCCGCGTCCTCGACGATGCCGGCCGCGTTGATCAGTACGTCGACCTGGCCGTATTCGGCGAGGACCGTGTCGGCGACGGCCTCCACCGAGGCGGAGTCGGTGACGTCCAGGCGGTGCCCGATGGCAGAGCCCTGGGCTCCCGCGTTCTGAGCGCGCTGTGTTACCTGCTGGGCGGTGTCCTTGGCCGCGCTCTCGTCGAGGTCGGCGACGACGACGGTCGCGCCTGCCAGGACGAAGCGTTCGGCGATAGCCTCGCCGATCCCTCCCGCAGCCCCTGTGACCACGGTGACGGCGCCGGTTAGATCGACGACGGGGCGCGCATTGCTCATCGGGTGCCTCCGGGCTTCTCGGTGTGTGTGAACGAGCACTGACAGCGGTTCTGTTCGCCGCCGGTCGGCCGGATCGAGTGCAGTGCGGCCCAAGGGGCGCTGATCCTGGCGGCGGTTTGTCCTTCACGTGCTGTGTTCATGGGTCCTCCGCGAACGCCGGCTTCCGCCGGGGGAACGGTGTTGGGACTGCCATGAGCGCGGGTGGCCGCGGTGCCTGCCTGGTGGAGGCGTTGGCTGGTTGCTCGGGCCGGGACGATACGGAGGGGCCCGGGGCAAGATGCCGACGGTGGCCGGGAGGAGCACGGCGCTGCTGCGGGGGGTGGTGGCGGGCGATCGCCGGGCATCACCAGCTCGGTGTGGATGACACGGAGCTGGGCCGGGCACGGAACGCGGTCCTGTGCTCTGAGGCTGGCCTGTGGATCAGGCGTCCTGGGGCGATGGAATTGTCAGCCGAAGCCGATGGGTGTCGCCTGCGGGCCGGCCGGCCTTTTGTGCAGGCGGCGTTGGGGACGACTTCGTGAAGATCCGACACTGTCGCAGGCCGCTTCGAAACCGTGCCCGCAACGCTCAGTTTCCGGGCGAACCAGCAGCACCTGCGCCGGAGTTGGTGGCTACCGCTGCGCGGGGCACGCTTGTGGTGATGGGATGGTTGAGGCCGTCGACGTCACGGTCGCCGGCCCTGCCGGCCGCCGTGGCACGGCGGCCGGGGACAGTGGGTGAGCTGAGCTCACACCCTCATCTCGATGTGCAGAGCGGTCAGCTCCTCGTCGGCCTCCAGGCGCACGCGGCCTCCGGCCGGGATCGCGAAGGCGTCCTGGGCCTTCAGCGGGAACACGGCACCGTCTCCGTTGATGAGGGTTCCGCTGCCCGAAAGGACGAAGCAGGAGTGCTCGACGGAGTCCGACTCCAGCTCCAGGGGCGCTCCGGGAGCGATGGTTTCGACACGGATGTCGTTCCAGGGGCCGGCCATCACGTCGGTGATGTTGCTGGGTTCCTGGAAGAGATTGACGAACTTCTTGGCCATGGTGGTGATTCCTTCCTCAGCGCCTACGCGCCGACTTCGGTCGGGCGGTATCCGGGGAGCCGCTCGACAATCGACGGCGGCAGGGCCTCGACGACGATGAACTCCAGCTCGACATCGCCGATGTTCTCGATGGAGTGCCGCCCGTTGAGCGGCGTCATGATGAGGTCGCCGGGGCCGACTTCACGCTCTTCGTCGTCGAGGCGCATGAGGCCCTTGCCGCTGACGACGAAGTAGATCTCCTCGGTGCGGGTGTGAACGTGTTCGCCGATCAGCCCTCCTACCTCGAGCCGGTTGTGCTCGAAGGAGTCCCAGTCGGCGTGGAGCATCAGGCCGGTCACGAACCGCTTCCAGCGGTCGACGCCGCGGCCGCCGTGCAGGCCGTGCAGGGCACTTGGGGCGTCGGTGTTGGACAGGACTAGCGGGCTGGTCATGGGGTTCCTCTCTCGGTGGGCCGTCCGGCGGACCGTCCTGCCGGACGGATCGCCTGCGCATGCCCCGGTCCGGGGGTCTCCCGCGGGGCCCTCGTTCACGGGGCGGACCGGCATTCCCGGAACTGTGTGAACGATGAGTTACATCGTTGGGTCCGCGACTGAGACTGTCCAATACTTGTTTTCCGATTGATCTATACGACGCCCGGATAGATCGTGTGAGCGAGATGGGTCCGGGCCGCGCTCGCGGCGCCCTGTTGCGGGCCTGCCGGGGACTGACGGCGGAGGGGTGAAAGGAGAGGAACGGGCCTGGCCAGAGGGGTCAGCTGGCCGGCTGCACACCGTCGATGAATCCGGCCACCACGGGGCTGTTGTTCTCCCGCATCCACACGAATCCCATCTCGACGTCGAGGGGATCGTCCTGGAGCGCCCGATAGGTCACCCCGATCTTCTGGATGCGGCGCACCGACGCGGGCACGAGTGCGACGCCGACCCCGCTGGCCACGAGTCCGGCGATCGTCTGGACCAGGGCCGCTTCCTGGACGACGCGGGGCGTGAATCCGCCCCGGCGGCACTGCTCGAGGATGATTTCGCGCAGGCCCTGTCCGCTGTGGCCGCTGACCGCGATGAAGGGTTCCTCGGCGAGGTCGGCGACGTGGATCTTCCGCTGGGCCGCGAGGCGGTGATCTGGCGGCAGTGCGGCCACCAGGGGTTCGCGGGAGATGGCGACGGAGGCGAGGTTGCGGTCGCCGAAGGGGTGCATGTCGGCGAAGGGGAGGTAGAAGCAGGCGCAGTCCAGCGAGCCGTCGCGCAGTCCGGAGACCTGGCGTTCGGGCGTGAGTTCGTGCAGGTCGAGGCGGACGTTGCTGAAGCGTTCCCGGAAGTCGCGCAGGACGGGCGGGAGGGTCTCCATGGTCGCGGACGGCACGAAGCCCAGTGCGAGCCTGCCCCACTCGCCCTTCGCTGCCCGCCTGGTGTCCAGGATGTTCCTGTCCAGCTGGGCCAGGAGCTCTTGCGTGCTCTCGTGGAAGTGGCGTCCTGCGGCGGTGAGTTTGACCCTGCGGGTGGTGCGCTCGAAGAGCGCCACGTCCAGCTCCTCCTCGAGCTGACGGATCTGAGCGCTCAGGGGCGGCTGGGTCATGTTGAGCCGGTCGGCCGCCCTGCTGAAGTTGAGCTCCTCGGCCACGGCCACGAAGTACTGGAGCTGTCGCAGTTCCACCGTTTTCGCCCCCTCGGTCGCGCGGCGCGGCGGCGCCACCGTCGATGTATTCGCCAGCCATATAGATCATGAGCAAAGCAAGTATTGGACAGAATCAATACAGCACTACAAGCATGTGAAGCAACGCTCACAGACGGGGCGCGGACGGGATCCGTGCCCGCGCATGGGCTCAGACGCGAAGGGGGAACGCCATGACCGCGATCGCCCTCATGGCCCGCTGCCGGTCGCGGTGCGACCGGGTGCCGGGCGAAGGAAGGTCCTGGTGACGTTGACAGACATATCGCAGGGCATCGCGGGATTCACCCACGACGTCCACGCGGTCAGGGTGGTGTTCGCCGTGGATGCGCACCGCACCCGCCTGCTGCCGGAACTCGAACGCCTCAGCGCCAAGTCCGTCCTCTTGGTGACCTCGGACTCCCAGAAGGCTGTGGCGGACGCGCTCGCGGCATCCTTGTCGGCCGACCGTGTGCAGGTCCTGGCATTCACGCGGACCCGGCCGATGGCGGAACAGATTTCCTGGGTGCACGAGACGGCGGTGCGTGAGCGGGCCGGCTGCCTGGTGGCCGTGGGCAGCGGCGCGGTGATCCACTGCGCCCGGCAGACAGCGCTGCGTGCTCAGTTGCCCCTCGTGGCCCTGCCCACCTCGTACGCCGGCGCCGAGTTCGTCTCCCCGGCCATGAGCCCGCCCGGTGAGCACAACTCCGCCGCGGCCTTAGTGTCACCACGGGTGGTGATCTATGACCCGGCGCTGACCGTGGGGCTTACGGACCAGGTCACGGCCCGCTCGGCGATGCATGCACTGGCACGCGGCGTGGACGTCCTGTGCACGCCGCAGGCGAGTCCTATCGCCGGGATGCTCGCCGAAGAAGGGGTCCGCCAGATCGCCGATGGCCTGCCGGACGCGATCTTGCACCCGCATGGCCTGGTCGGCCGGTCCCGGGCCCAGTACGGCGCCTACCTGAGCGCCGCCTCGTATGCCGTGACCGCACCGGGAGAACACCGGGCGCGGGCCGAAGTCCTGGAGCGGGCCTGCAACGTGCACGACGCCGACGCCCGCACGGTCTTCCTGCCGCACCTGCTGGCGGCGTGCCGTGAGAAGCGGCCGCTGGCTCTCGCCCGCATAGCCGAGGCACTCGGCTGCAACGACGCCGTGCAGGGCATCACCGCGCTCGCCCACGAGGTCGGCGCCCCGCAAAGTCTGCAGGAGCTGGGCATGGGGCCTGACGCCCTGGACGCCGCTGTCAAAGCCCTGAGCCACGGCGAAGAGGCCGCCACGCACCCGCAGTCGGATGCGGACCTGCTGGTCACCGTCGTGGAGAACGCCTTCCACGGGCGCCCGCCCACAGACCCCTGACCCGGGCCACAACCGGCGCCCGCTGGTCGACAGACGCACACGCTACGCAAGAAAGGTTGGTGAGGGTCCCATGAGTGCGCCTTCGATGTTCAACGAGGACCAGTCCGCACAGATCGTCGTCGACAGCTTCGGCGCGGACACGAACCCGCGGCTGCGGCAGGTCCTGGGCTCCCTCGTCCATCACCTGCACGCCTTCGCCAAGGAGGTCGAACTCACCAACGAGGAGTGGGAGGCAGCCATCGCCTTCCTCACCGAGACCGGCCAGACGTGCACCGACGTCCGCCAGGAATTCATCCTGCTGTCCGACGTGCTGGGCCTGTCCATGCTGGTGGAGACCATCAACAACCGCTCGCTGGAAGTGGCAACGGAATCCACCGTCCTCGGCCCCTTCCACATGGTCGAGTCCCCGCAGCGGAAGTCCGGCGACCTCATTGCCCTGGACGGCAAGGGCGAGCAGTGCCTGATCACCGGCCGCGTCACCGACGAGAACGGCAAACCCCTCGCGAACGCCTCGGTGGACGTGTGGCAGGCCAACGACGAAGGCTTCTACGACGTCCAGCAGCCCGGCATCCAGCCCGACCGCAATCTGCGCGGACTGTTCACCACGGACGACAACGGCGAGTTCTGGTTCCGCTCCATCGTGCCCCGCTACTACCCGATCCCGGACGACGGCCCCGTCGGCCGCCTCCTCAAGGCCACGCACCGTCACCCCAACCGGCCGGCGCACGTGCACTTCCTGGTCACGGCGGAAGGCCACCGGCCCCTGGTCACCCACCTGTTCGTCAAAGACTGCCCCTACCTGGGCTCCGACGTGGTCTTCGGCGTCAAGGAGAGCCTCGTACGCGACTTCGCCCCGGTAGACGACCCGGCCCGTGCCGCCGAACTCGGCTTCGACAACCCCTACCGCGCCACCCATTTCGACATCACCCTCCTCAGCGAGGACAGCCAGGAGGCCACCCGATGAGCCAGCCCCGCACCTTCACCTACCAGTCCCTGCCGATGCGCGTCGTGATGGGACCGGGCGTTCTCGGCCAGCTCTCCGAGGAGATCGACGCGGCCGGCCTCAAGCGCGTCCTGGTCCTGTGTTCCCCGCCGCAGCAGGATCTCGGCGAGACCGTGGCCGCGCTGATCGGCGAGCGCGCCGTCGGCGTGCACCCGCACGCCCGCATGCACGTACCCGTCGAGTCCGCCGCCGCGGCCCGCGACCGGGCCGCCGAGCTGGGCGCGGACGGCTGCGTCGCGGTCGGCGGCGGCTCGGCCATCGGACTGGGCAAGGCCATCGCCCTGGAGACCGGCCTGCCGGTCATCGCCGTCCCTACGACCTACGCGGGCTCGGAGATGACGTCGGTGTGGGGGCTCACCGAGAACGGCCGCAAGCGCACCGGCAAGGACCCGCGCGTCCTGCCCGTCAGCGTTCTCTACGACCCCGAGCTCACCCTCAGCCTCCCCGTGGGTGTCTCCGTGACCAGCGGCATGAACGCCATCGCGCACGCCGTCGAGGCCCTCTACGCACCCGACTCCTCCCCGATCATCAACCTGATGGCCGAGGAAGGCGTCCGGGCGCTGACCGAGGCCCTGCCCGCGGTGACCGCGGACAGCAAGGACCTGCAGGCACGTGGCGAAGCCCAGTACGGGGCATGGCTGTGCGGGTCCTGTCTCGGCGCCACCACGATGTCCCTTCACCACAAGTTGTGCCACGCCCTCGGCGGCACCCTGAACCTGCCGCACGCCGAGACACACACGGTGGTCCTGCCGCACGCCCTCGCCTACAACCAGCCCGCCGCCCCCGACGCGGTCGCAGCACTCGGCCGCGCGCTGGGCGAAGGCGGCGACCCGGCCACGCAGCTGTGGGACATGGCCAGCCGCCTGGGCGCGCCCGTCTCGCTGCGCGAACTCGGCATGGACAAGGACGACATCGGCCCGATCGTCGACCAGGTGCTGGCCCACCCCTACGCCAACCCGCGGCAGGTCACCGCGGACGGCCTCACCGGCCTCCTCCACCGCGCCTGGGCCGGCGAACAGCCGACCGCCTGACCCTGCCCGCCGCCCGCACACCGACCGCCATCGCACGGGAGAAGCCACTCATGACCGCAGCCGACACGGACCTCATCCGCACGCTGGAGAACCGCCGCTTCGACGCCATCGTTGCGCAAGACCTCGACACGTTCGCCGAACTCGCTCACCCCGACCTCGCGTACACGCACTCCAACGGGGCCCTGGACACGCTGGAGTCGTACCTGAAGAAGTGCCGGGACGGCTTCTACGTGTACCACCGCATCGACCACCCCATCGACACGATCACCGTGGTCGGCGACACCGCGGTCGTCATCGGGGAGATGAATGCCGACCTGACCGCCGGCGGCGTGCGCAAGCAGCTGGCCAACCGCTCGCTCGCGGTGTGGACGCGCGTGGACGGCACCTGGAAGTTCCTCGCCTACCAGCCGACCGTCAAGCAGGTCTGAGCATGGACAAGGTAGTTGCCTCCGCCGCCGAGGCCCTCGCCGATGTCGCCGACGGCGCGTCCCTCGCTGTGGGCGGGTTCGGCCTCAGCGGCGTCCCGAACGTTCTTATCCAGGCGCTGTACGAGCGCGGGGTGACCGGGCTGCAGGTGGTGTCGAACAACTGCGGCGCCATGGACTCCGGCCTCGCCGTCCTGCTGGCCGCCGGGCGGATCGCCCGGGTCACCGGCTCCTACATCGGCGCGAACAAGGAGTTCGCCCGCCAGTACCTGGCCGGTGAGATCGAGGTCGAGATGATCCCCCAGGGAACCCTCGCCGAGCGCCTGCGGGCCGGCGGCGCCGGCATCCCCGCCTTCTACACCCCCGCCGGGGTCGGCACCCAGGTCGCCGACGGCGGACTGCCCTGGCGCTACGACAGCGACGGCACGATCGCGCTCGCCTCCCCACCCAAGGAGGTGCGGGAGTTCGACGGCGCGGAGTACGTGCTCGAGCGCGGGATCCGAACCGACTTCGCGCTAGTGCGGGCGGCGAAGGGCGACCGCCACGGCAACCTCGTCTTCAACAAGTCCTCCCGCAACTTCAACCCGCTCGCGGCGATGGCCGGCCGGATCGCGGTTGCCGAAGTCGAGGAACTGGTGGAGCCCGGCGAAATCGGCCCGGACGCGGTGCACCTGCCGGGCATCTTCGTGCAACACGTGGTCGCACTGAGCCCACAGCAGGCGGCCGACAAGAAGATCGAGCAGCGGACGGTGAGCGCCTGATGGCCTGGAACAGGCAGGAGATCGCCGCCCGTGCGGCGCGCGAGCTGGAGGACGGACAGTACGTCAACCTCGGCATCGGTCTGCCCACCCTGATCCCGAACTACCTTCCCCCAGGCGTCGAAGTCGTCCTGGAGTCGGAGAACGGGATCCTGGGCACCGGCCCCTACCCCACCGAGGACCAGGTCGACCCGGACCTGATCAACGCCGGGAAGGAGACCGTCACGGTGCTCGCCGGGGCGTCCTTCTTCGACTCCGCACTGTCCTTCTCCATGATTCGGGGCGGCCACATCGATGTCGCCGTGCTGGGCGCCATGCAGGTCTCCGCGAAGGGGGACCTGGCCAACTGGGCGATCCCCGGCAAGCTGATCACCGGGATCGGCGGCGCCATGGACCTCGTGCACGGCGCCCGCCGGGTGATCGTCGTCATGACGCACACAGCAAAGGACGGCAGCCCGAAGATCCTCACCGAGTGCGCGCTGCCGCTCACGGGCAAGGCGTGCGTGGACCGGATCATCACCGACCTCGCCGTCCTCGACGTCACCGACAACGGCCCGCTCCTCGTGGAGACCGCACCCGGCGTCACCGTGGACGAGGTCGTCGCCAAGACCGATGCCAAGCTGACCATCGCGGAGGGACTGCTGTGAAGGACGTCTACATCGTCGACGCCGTCCGCACCCCGATCGGCAAGTACAACGGCTCCTTGGCCTCCGTTCGCCCGGACGACCTGGCGGCCCACGCGATCCGTGCCCTGCTCGCCCGCACTCCCGACCTGGACCCGCAGCGCATTGGCGACGTCTACTTCGGCAACGCCAACGGCGCGGGCGAGGAGAACCGCAACGTCGCCCGCATGGCGGGGCTGCTGGCCGGACTGCCCACCTCGGTGCCGGGCGTGAGTGTGAACCGACTGTGCGCCTCTGGCCTCGAGGCCGTCATCCAAGCCGCGCGGGCCATCGCACTCGACGACGTCTCCATCGCCCTGGCCGGCGGCGTCGAGTCGATGACCCGCGCCCCCTACGTCCTGCCCAAGAACGAGCGCCCGTTCCCGACCGGGCATGCGGAGCTGTACTCCACCACGCTGGGCTGGCGGATGGTCAACCCGCGCATGGACCCGCAGTGGACTGGCCCGCTGGGCGAGTCGGCCGAGCTCATCGCCGAGAAACACAAGATCACTCGTGAGCAGCAGGACGAGTTCGCCCTGGCCTCCCACCACAACGCGGCCGCCGCCCAGCACCGGGACCTGTTCGACGCCGAGCTGGTGCCGGTGCCCGTCCCACAGCGCAAGGGCGAACCGATGGCCTTCTGCGCCGACGAGTCGGTCCGCGCGGACACCTCCCTTGCTGCCATGGCCAAGCTCAAGCCGTCCTTCCGCACGGAGAACGGCACGGTGACGGCCGGGAACGCCTCGCCGCTCAACGATGGGGCCGCTGCCCTGCTGCTGTGCGATGAAGAGGGCCTCAAAGCCACCGGCCGCGAACCGCTGGCCCGCATCAGCGCCACCGGCGTGCATGCCGTGGACCCGCACTACTTCGGGCTCGCCCCCGTCGAGGCCGTCAACCGCGCCCTGGCCAAGGCTGGCCGGTCCTTCGCCGACCTGTCCGTCCTGGAGCTCAACGAAGCCTTCGCCGCCCAGGTGCTGGGCTGCGTCGCCGAATGGCCCGACTTCGCCCCGGGCATCCTGAACCCGCAAGGCGGGGCCATCGCCCTCGGGCACCCCCTCGGCGCCTCCGGCGCCCGTCTCGCCGGCACCGTCGCCCACCAGCTTGCCCGCAAGGGATCCGGCGTGGGCGTCGCCACCCTCTGCATCGGTGTCGGCCAGGGCCTGGCCCTCGTCATGGAACGCTGAGCAACCACTGGCGCACGCAGCCGACCCGCCCCGCACGACCCCATCGCGGCCGTCGCTCCGACGAACCGTCGACCAAAGGATTCACATGTACGACCCTGAACTGATCTCCGCCTGCTGGACAAGCGCCGGGGCATGCGACCCGCTGGGTGCAGACGACCGGAGCCCGCTGCGAATCCACGACCGCGTCGAGGCCGTGGCTCAGGCGGGGTTCGCCGGGTTCGGCATCCGCCACGGCGACCTGCTCGTCGTCGAGGAAGAGCTCGGGCTCTCGGCGTTCAGGCGGCTGCTCGACTCACACGGGCTGCGGCATGTGGAGCTGGAGTTCCTCGAGGGCTGGTACGACGACGGCGAGGTCCGAGCCCAGTCCGACCTCGCCCGTGAGGACCTGCTGCGCGCGGCGGGAGAGCTGGGCGCCCGCTGCATCAAGGTCGGCGGGCATCTGGCGGGCGGCACCCTGGACGTCGGCCGGGTCGCCGAGGAGTTCGCCGTCCTGGCGGAGCAAGCACAATCGGTCGGGACGGTGGTGGGCCTCGAACCGATGCCCTTCGCCGACATCCGCACCCCGGACGAGGGCCTGGCAGTGCTCCGCGCCGCTGGCCATCCGGCCGGCGGTCTGTTCCTCGACGTATGGCACGTCGAGCGGGCAGGCGTCGATCTTGCCACCCTGGCTGAGATTCCGCGCCAGTACATTGTCGGCGTCGAACTCGACGACGCCGACGCCGAGGTCCGCGGCATCTTGCTCGAAGACACCATGAACAACCGCAGGCTTCCCGGCGAGGGAGTGCTCGACGTCCAGGGCTTCATCGCCGCTATCCGTGAGACGGGCTATGCCGGCCCGTGGGGCGTGGAGATGCTGTCCTCCGAGTTCCGGCAGCTTCCGGTCGACGAGGCAGTGCGCCGCGCCCACGACACCACCGCCCGATTCTTCGCCCCCACCTCCTGATCACCCGAAGCAGGCGGACACCGAGGCGCCGGACTGCCGTCCCCGCCTCGGTCCCAGACGGCAATCCGGCCCGGCGCCCCTGCTCGGGGCGCCGGGCCACCAAGCTCCCCCCAGGTCTTCGTCGGCGAGCCACTTCACACGGTCCCGCCCCCAGTCACGCCCAGTAGCGCAGGTGAAATGCGGTCGCCCTCGCGCGATGGCAGCCGTGCGTCAGTTCAGCTCGACGAGCTGAACTGACGCACGGCCGCACCAGGTACTAGACCCGCTCCAGGTCCCCGTCATGAGCTCCGTCGAGGCTCGCCGAGGACTGGTTACCAGTGGGCTTTCGTGACTGCAGCCAGATCAGGATGCCCACCATGAGTGCGCCGGCAGCGAGCAGGGCGCCAGCGAGGTTGGGACTGCTGCCTCCCAGCCCTGCACTGATCACATAGCCACCGAGCCAGGCACCGATGGCGTTTCCAAGGTTGAACATGCCGATGTTCATCGCGGACGCGAGGTTCGGGGCGCCGGCGCGCTCAGCCCGTTCCATCACCAGGCGCTGGATCGGCGACACGGTGGCGAACCCGGAAGCGGCCATGAGGAACACGGCGATGAAGGTGACCACGACGTTGCCCGCGGCCAGCCAGAAGACGAGCAGCGTGGCCGTCAGCAGGGACAGGCTGCCCAGCAGCAGGCCCATGAGGTTCTTGTCGGCGAGACGCCCTCCCAGGAGGTTGCCGATGAACAGGCCGAGCCCGAACACGACCATGTAGATCGTGACCCAGCTCTCCGGGGTGCCGGTGACGTCCATGGTGATGGGCGCGATGAACGTGATCGATGTGAAGAACCCCGCCGGGCCGAGGATGGTGATCAGCATCGTGAGTAGCAGCTTGGGGTTGGTGAAGGCGCGCACCTCGGCGGCGAAGTTGAACGACTCGTCACTGCTGCTGGCCGGGACGTAGGCGAGGATTCCGATCAGGACCACCAGACCGATGGCTGAGATGCCGATGAAGGAGACCCGCCACGACAGCTCGGTGGACACCCAGGTGGCGATCGGGGTTCCGATGAGGGTGGCCAGGGTCATGCCGGAGAACATGAACGCGATCGCACTGGTCTTCTTGTGCGCGGGGACGGCGCGCGAGGCGATGATCGACCCGACGCCGATGAATGCCGCGTGGGTGAGCGAGGAGACCACCCTGCCCACAAGGAGCAGGGCGAACGAGGGCGCGAACGCGGTCAGCAGATTCCCGACCACGAACAGGACGATCAGGGCGAGGAGGAAGGTCCTCTTCTGCTGGAAGCGCTGCCCGAGCAGGACCAGGACCGGGGCGCCCAGGAAGACGCCGAGTGCGTAGGCGGTCGCGGCCCACCCGGCGGTAGTGACGGAGAGGCCGAACTCGGACGCGATTCCGGGCATCAGCCCAGAGATGGCGAACTCGGTGGTGCCGATCCCGAAAGCGCCGGCCGCCAGGGTCAGCAGCACCAGCCGCGTGCGTGAAGCATTGTCGTGCGTAAGCATGCCTACGACCCTGGCCGGGCAATGATCAGCTAGCCAGCCACCCCTCGAGTGTGCACCTGCGATTCCTACCACTGACAGGGTCACCCAAGCACCGGCCTGGCTGCCTACCCTTGAATACATGACGCAACCGAGGAGCGGGGCATCCAGAAGCCTCGGCGAGTTCCTTAAGTCTCGCCGTGCCGCACTCGACCCCGAGCAGGCCGGCGTCCCCCTCTGGGGCCACCGCCGCAGGGTCCCAGGACTGCGGCGTGAAGAAGTCGCCCAGCTCGCCGGCGTCAGCGCCGCCTACTACACACGCCTGGAACAGGGACAAGCACGCAACGCCTCGAACGAGGTACTGCTCGCCCTCGCGCGGGCGCTGCAGCTGACACCGACCGAATCCGAGCACCTGCTCGACCTGGCCCAGCCCTCCCCCTTGCGCCCGGCTCCCAGAACGCGGCCGGAACGGCCGCACCCTCGAGCCCTGGCGATGATGCAGGCGATATCCGATCAGCCCGCAGTGCTCCTGGGGCGGCGCAACGACGTCCTGGCGTGGACTCCCATGGGGCACGCTCTGCTGGCACCGCACCTGCCGTTCGACAGCACGGCGGACCCCGCGACCCGGCCGTCCATGCCCCGGCTGCTCTTCCTTGACCCGCAAGTACGTGGCTCGTACGACGACTGGGCAGCTGAAGCGCGCACCCACGTCGCCTACCTCCGACGCATCAGCGGCAAGTACAGCGACGACACCCGTCTTGCGGAACTCGTCGGCGAACTCAGCATGAAAGACTCCGACTTCGCCTCCCTGTGGGCAAGCGGACGAGTCGGAGAATGCACCGGCGGCACGAAGCAGTTCCACCACCCCTTGGTCGGCGACCTGGCCGTCGAATTCCAGATCTGGTTGCAGGCCGACAGCCCGGACCACCGCCTAGAGGTCTACGCTCCGGCCGATGAGATGTCCGCCGACGCCTTGACCCTGCTGGAAACGATCACGCACGACCAGAAGCAGGGCGAGGAGCCGTCCACTGCGCCAACCAGTTCCAGCAAGCGCTCTGCCCGCACATCCTCGAAGCCTCAAGATCTCTAGAGGGTGTGGCCTCTGCGAAGCCGAGGTCCCGAACGGGCGCGGTCGATCCCCAGGCGTCCGTGACACGACGCCAACCTGAGGTGCTAAGTAAGAACTAGAAGTGTGACTGAGCACCTCAGTTGGCGGGTTGAGCGGCGCGCCACTCAACCGGCGGCCTGTCGGGCTACGACCTCCATGAGGCGGGAGAGGCGTAGGGGCACCGGCACCAAGTGCTCGTGCACCAACGTCATGGGCGCGATTACACGGGGCGCCGCGTCCAGGCCAATTATGTCGACCACCGGCTCGATCACGATCCGGGTCTGGCACGGAGCACAGCCGCGACTGTGACTGGTCGCGGTAGCCACCACCAAGGCCGTACAGCGACCGACGCATTCCCCTCGCACTGGGGAACACGATCTGCCACTGGTTGGCTCAGTTGCTGTCGATAATCTTCATCCTGTCAGTTTCGAGCTGGGGGGGGGAGACCATGACCGAGAAGACGTGGGCCGAGTTGGACGACTGGGAGCGCCTGTCGCACTCGCTCAAGTTCAGCGGCTACGCCGCGCGGAACGTCGAGGAGCTGGTGCACCTCATTGGAGCGCAGAAGGCCGGTGCCCCGCGTCATCGAGCGCATCGAGCAGAAGCTGGACGAGCACAACATCGGCCACCTGCCCACCAGACTCCCCACCGATAGCACGCGCCGCATCCTGCCTCTACAGCAAGGAGCACGTAGGGATCGGCTACGTCCTGAGCCTGGTCCACGAACTCGCCTCGCTCTCGCTGCACGCCCGCAGGGCTGAGGCCCGATGAGCTCGCTGTGTCAAGCGAGGCACTGTGGAGTGCCCGCGGTTCACGACTGACAGAGCTCACGAGTCGAACCGGGCGTGATTGCGGTGACACCAGCAACGAGTCCCCGTGGCGCGGTGGCCGAGCCAGTAGGAGATGTCGTACGTGAGCTGCTCGCCCACGCTCAGGGCCGGCGAGTTGAGGCATTGAGGGGGGGCACCTGCTCGCGCGCTCGGCGTGCAGTGCGGGGTCGGTTGTCGGGGAAGAGCGAGGGGGACGGTCGAGGCGGCATCGGCCGTCCTGCCGAGGTGGGGCCTCCGGGTGTGAATCCGCCGTGTAGTGAACCGGCCACATTCGGTCACGCCGGGGTGGCTGTACCCCTGCGTCGGGGCGCCAAGGTGAGCGTTCTGCGGCCTCGCGGGCGTAAGACGCACGGCTCTCGGGCTGTTGCCGGGGCTCTCGGCGAGAGCGTAGGGACAGGTTGCGAATTGAACAAGTCGAGGCATCGCCCTGGGCAACAGGGGTAGACAAAAAAGACTAACAGCAGTTAGGTACGCCTCGTACCGTGTACGCACAACCGACGAGGAAGCCGCCATGGTGTCTGTCGCATCGCTCCCGTGGAGAGCGCCGTCGGTACTCCGCCCTACGGCAGAGATCCGTGAACAGTTCCTGAGCCGAGCCACCGAAGATCTCTCGGCCCTCCGCCCGGTGGTCGCCCGCTCCTGGCAGCGCAGTCGTGCCGCGGGCGTCGACGCACAGGCGGACCACGGCTACTTCGAGGAGGGGCGTGTCGACGAACGCACGATGCTGGCGACGGAGCCGCACCTGCGCAACCTCGACGCGGTCGCCCAGGACGTAGGTGGTCATGTGAGCCTGAGCGCGCCGAACGGCGCGCTGGTCCAGCCGAAGTTCCTGCGGGGAGACATGGACTTCCCGCCGGGCTACTCGCTGCTGGAGGCGAGCTGCGGCAGCAATGGGGAAGGTGTCGCGCTGGAAGAGGGACGAGCCGTCTGGCTGGCGCCCGAGGAGCACTTCCGCGACGACATGCGCGGCAATTGGTGTTTCGCCTCCCTCATCCGTGACCCCTTCCACAACCGGGTGCGTGCGGTGGTCGGACTGACGCTGCCGGCCGCCCGCGTGAGGGAACTCGACCCGTCGTCCACGCTTTTGATGCTCGAAGGAATCACGTCGCGCGTGGAGCGCGAGATCGAGACCCACACCTCTTCGCGTGAGCGCACCCTGCTGCGGGAGTACCTCACCATCTCGCGCCGCCGGGGGAAGGCCGCGGTGGTGGCGACCGACGGCAAGCACTCGTACATGAACGCCGTCGCGACGGAGTCCCTGGAAGGTGCTGACCTCACGGTCGTCAACGGCTACGCGAAGAGCGTGATGGTCTCGGGCCATGGCACGCAGGTGGAGGTGGTGCTCGAAGGATTCGGACCGGCGAGCATCGAGGTCTCGCCGGTGGACCTGTCGGCCTCGGGCTTCGGCGCCGTGGCCGTCGTCCGCCCGCATATCGCCCGCCGCAGCCGCACCACCGACGCGCCGGTGTTCTCGCCGTGCGATGCGTCGTCCCCCGCCGATCGACTGCGGGAGCACTTCGACGGACAGAGCCTTCCGTTGCTGAAGGCCGTCGAATCCGCCCGGGCCGCGGTCGAGCACTGTCGTTCCGTGGTGGTCACAGGCGAACCGGGCAGCGGCAAGTCACGCTTCGCCGAAGCGATCGCCGGCCTGCATGGCGACGTGATCCGTATCGACGCACGCGCCGGCGATCCCGGCGTCCGCATCGACGAGGCACGTGAGCTCGCAGGGACGAAGCCGGACCCGGTCCTGCTCATCTCGCACGCCGACGAGCTCACGGCCACGGAGTCCCGCGACGTGGCCGCCCAGCTGCGCGGCGGCGGCCGTCACACCGTGGTCCTCACCGCCGAGCGTGTCACCGACGCGACCCGCGCGATCGTCGACGCGGGTGCTGCGCTCGAGATCGCCCTCGCTCCGCTGCGTCGACGGCGCGAGGACATCCCGCTGCTGGCCCAGGCGATCGCGAAGGAGAACGGCGACCGGCGGCTCGCGCGCAAGCTCGTCGCGACCCTCACCAACTCCGACTGGCCGGGGAACATCACCCAGCTGCGGCAGGTCCTGTCGGACGCGGTCGAACGATGTCAGGGCATCGAGGTGTCCAACGACGATCTGCCGGAGGGCTTTCACCGCCTGCTGACCAAGGGCCGGTTGTCGCGTCTCGAGGACGCGGAGCTGGTCGAGATCCGCGGCGCCCTGCGCGAAGCCCAGGGCAACCGGCGGCTGGCCGCCGAGATGCTCGAGATCGGGCGGTCCACGTTCTACCGGCGCATGGACTTCTTCCGCAGCCGGGGCTTCGACCTCTGAGGCATGACGAACGGCCCGGACCCGCTGTGGTCCGGGCCGTTCGTCATGCGCGCAGCAGGTCCGTCGAGTGTGTCGATCTGGCACGGATGACCGCGTTCGCACCGGGCTGTAATCGAGTCAGCTTCCCGAACCGGCCTCGATCAGGGCCCGGAGAGCGGCTCCGGCCGTGCTCCGGCGACGACGGGGCACTCGACGCGAACAGGACGGCACGACATGAACGGCGATGAGCGGGGGACCATCCTGGTGGCCCCTCATCACTTCCCGGACCTGAAGCGCGAGCACGCGCTCGCCGATGAGCTCAACCGCGAACTCGTCGCGGCAGCCGACGCGGACGCGTTCCGTGCGGGCCTGCCGGACGCCGAGATCGTGATGGTCACCCCCTACGCGCGGCTCACGGCCGGCGAATTCCCGCTGTTGAAGCGCTGCCGCGCGGTGATCCGCTATGGCATGGGTTACGACAACATCGACGTCGATGCCGCCGCGCAGGCCGGCATCCCGGTGGCCATCGTCCCGGGAACCGCTTCGGAAGAGGTGGCTTCGCACGCCTTCGCGATGGGGCTGGCCCTCGCGCGCCGGATCCCCACGGGTGAGGCCGCCGTCCGCGACCTCGGCTGGGCCGGGGTCATCGGCTACGACACCCCCGTGCTGTCGCAGCTGGCGGTCGGTGTCGTCGGGCTCGGGCGCATCGGCCGGCATGTGGCGCGGATGTACGCGGCGGTCGGCGCGCGCGTACGCGGCTACGACCCCTTCGTCACCGACGGGCCGGTCGAACTCGGCAGCCTCGCGAGCGTGCTCGAGAACTCGGACGTCGTCTCGCTGCACCTCCCGCTCAACGACGACACCCTGCACCTGGTCGACGCGGACGTGCTGGCTCGGATGCGCAAGGGGTCCGTGGTGGTCAATGTGTCGCGCGGCGGACTGATCGACGAGGACGCGCTCGCGGCTGCCCTGACGTCGGGTCATCTCGCCGGCGCCGGCATCGACACCTTCTCGCGGGAGCCGCTCGCCGCCGAGCACGCTCTGCGCTCCGCGCCCAATGCGATCCTCACGCCGCACATCGCGTGGCGTTCCAACCGCTCGACCGGGGCCCTGCAGGACGGCGCGGTGGAGCGGGCGCGGCTCGCGCTGACCGGGCAGCCCCTCATCGACCTCGTGAACTGAGACTGTGGAGAAGACCGACATGTCCACGAACATCCAGACCAAGAGCGTCACCAGCAGCGCCCCCGCGGAGGATCCGCACCTGCGCCGGGGACCGCGCGGTTACCCGCTCCTGCCCGGCGGCTACGGCCGGTCCACCTACTACACCGGCGCACCGAGCCCCTACGCCGTGCGCGGCGAGGGCCACCGCGTTTGGGACGACCGCGGCCGCGAACTGATCGACGCCAACAACAACTTCACCTCGCTCATCCACGGCAACGCCCACCCGGAGATCACCGAGGCGGCTCACAAGGCGATGTCGTCCGGCGCGAGTTGGGGCATCCCCAACCTCTACGAGTGGGAGCTGGCGGACCTGCTGCTGTCCCGGGTGACCCAGCTCGACCAGGTGCGCTTCACCAACTCGGGCACCGAGGCGGTCATGTCCGCCATCCGGATCGCCCGCGCCAGCACCGGCCGTGAGCGCGTCATCGTGACCCAGGGCGGCTACCACGGCACGTCGGACATCGCCCTCGTGCCCGGCGGCCCGACCTACACCCGCGGCGTACCCCAGGGAGTGATCGACGACGTCACCCCCGTTCCGCTCAACGACGCCGACTTCCTGCGCCGGCAGGTAGAGGCGGCACCCGACGACTACGCGGCGATCATCCTCGACCTGCTGCCGAACCGCGCGGGACTGCTGCGCATCACCGACGACTTCGTCAGGACCGCGCGGGAGCTCGCGACCCGCTACGGCATCGTCCTGATCATCGACGAGGTCATCAGCCTCCGGCTCGGCCTGCACGGTCTGATCGGCGAGTACGGCGTCGCGCCCGACCTCCTGACCACGGGCAAGACGATCGGTGGCGGGTTCGCGGTCGGCGCGGTCGTCGGTCTCGGAGAGCTCATGTCCGAGGTGGACCCGACGCGCCCCGGAAGCCTGCCGCACGGCGGCACGTTCTCCGGCAACCCGGTCAGCATGGCGGCCGGCGCCGCGGCACTGCGCCTCTACAAGGAGTCCGAGGTGCAACGGCTCAACGCCCTCGGTGACCGGGCACGGAAGTCGGTCATGGCGCGCGTCGCGCAGGCCGGCTGGGAGGTACGCGGGCGCGGATCGCTTCTGCGGGCCGTCCCCGCGGGCTCCCTGAAGGTCGACGAGGCCACACAGCACCGCCTGTGGTGGGCGTCCTACCAGCGCGGCCTGCTCGGCTCTCCGGCCAACCTGCTGTCGCTGTCCACCCCGATGGACCAGGCGGTCGTCGACGACATCGCGGACCGCCTGGCCGATGCGGTGCTCGCCGTCGCTGCCGGCGCACAGGACTGAGAGGAAGCGGAAACCATGCGAATCGTCTCCTACCTCCACGAGAACCGCGCCCGCGGCGGTGTGCTTCTCGACGACACCGTGTTCGACCTCGAACGTCTCCTGACGGCGGCCGGCGCGGCACCCACCTCGTCCGTCCGCGACTTCCTGGCCGAGCACGCGCCCAAACTCGAGGAGTTCTCGACCGGTGTCGCCGGGCTGATCGAGCGCAATCCGCACACACGCGTCGGGGCCCGCTCCGAGGTGCGGCTGACCACCCCGGTTCCCGACCCGGCGAAGGTGCTCTGCGTCGGCCTCAACTACAAGGACCACGTCGCCGAGACGGGGCGCGCGCTGCCCGAACACCCCGACGTGTTCGTCAAGTTCGCCTCCACGCTCGTCGGCCCCCAGGACGAGATCGAGGGCGCCGATGTCAGCGCGAACCTCGACTTCGAGGGGGAGGTGGCCGTGGTCATCGGCCGCGCCGCACGGCACGTGTCGGAACAGGATGCCCCCGACCACGTCGCCGGTCTCGCGCCGCTCAACGACATCTCGGCCCGCGATCTGCAGTACCGCGGGACGCAGTGGACGGCCGGCAAGACCGTCGACCGCTCGACCCCGTGGGGGCCCGCGCTCGTCACCCTCGACGAGATCGGCGACCCGCAGGCCCTCGAACTCGTCACGCGGGTCAACGGCGTGGAGATGCAGCACTCCAACACCCGGCACCAGATCTTCCCGATCGCCCGGATCGTCTCCTACCTCTCGAGCTTCCTCACGCTCGAGCCGGGCGACGTGATCGCGACCGGCACCCCGCAGGGCATCGGCGCCAAGCGCACCCCGCCCGTCTGGCTCCGGCCCGGCGACACCGTGGAGATCGACGTGGAGCGCGTCGGCACGCTCGCCAACCGGGTCGCCGAGTACTGACGCCGTACCACCCACCCCCACGCGGGCGCCCGCCACCCGCACGTTCTCGACAGACATGGAAGAAAGATGACCGAGGCCCAGAAGAAGTCAAGCGGCCGCGACGCGCGATATCGCATCGCCGTCGACACCGGTGGCACGTTCACGGACGTGGTCGTCGGCTCCGACAGCGGCGAGATGACCGCCGGTAAGGCGCTGACCACCTATGACCGCGTGTTCACCGGCTTCGAGGCCGCGGTGCGCCGTGCGGCCGAGTCGGCCGGCTGGAGCGGCGACGAGGTGCTGCGCAACGCCGACGTGATCGTCTACGGCACCACGCACGCCACCAATGCCGTGCTCACCGGCAAGGTCGCCAAGACCGCGCTGCTGGTGACCGACGGATTCGCCGACACCCTACTGCTGCGCGAGGGCGGCCGCCGTGACGCGTTCGACTCGAAGGCCCGCTATCCGGGCCCGTACGTCCCGCGCCGCCTCACGTACGAGATTCGGGAGCGCATCAACTCCGAGGGCGACGTGCTGGTTCCGCTCGACGAGGAGCAGGTGCGCGGCACACTGAAGAACCTCGCCGACGAGGGCGTCGAGGCGGTCGCCGTGTCGTTCCTGTGGTCGATCGTGAACGACGCACACGAGGCCCGCCTCGCGGAGCTGATCGAGGAGATACTCCCCGGCGTCCCCTACACGCTCTCGAACCAGGCCAACCCGACCATCCGCGAGTACCGGCGCTCGTCCGCCGCGTCCATCGACGCCTCGCTCAAGCCCCTCATGGCCGACCATCTGGGCAACCTGCGCTCCGATCTGGTCGAGTACGGGTTCACGGGCGACCTGCTGGTCGTCACCTCGGAGGGCGCCGTGCTCGACGTCGCCGACGTGCTCGGCAGGCCCGTCCTGCTGCTCAACTCCGGCCCCTCGATGGCCCCGCTCGTCGGCGCCGCGGCCGCGCCCGACCGCGAGACCGTCGTCGTGTGCGACATGGGCGGCACCACCTTCGACGTGTCGCTCGTCGAGAAGGGCGTCGTGCGCCACACCCGCGAGGCGTGGCTCGGCGAACCCTTCGTCGGCCATCTGACCGGCCTGTCGTCGGTCGCGGTCTCCAGCATCGGGGCAGGCGGCGGCAGCATCGCCTGGATCGACGGCGGCGGTCTGCTCCGCGTCGGCCCGCAGAGCGCCCGCAGCACCCCCGGCCCCGCCGCGTACGGCCGCGGCGGCGAGGAGCCGACCGTCACCGACGCGTGTGTCGTGCTCGGCTACCTCGACGCCAGCGGCTTCGAGGGCGGCTTCACCCTCGACCGCGACGCCGCCGTGCGAGCCATCGAGTCACGGATCGCAGGACCGCTCGGCATGACCCTCCAGCACGCGGCGCAGGCCATCCTCGACGTTTCCGCCAACCACATGGCGACGGCTATCCGGCAGGCCTCGCTGGAGCAGGGCGTCGACCCGCGTGGCGCGCTCATCGTGGCCGGGGGAGGCGCCGGAGCCATGGTCGCCGCGGCGATCGGCGTGCTGTTGGAGGCCGACACCGTCCTCATCCCGGCGACCGCCGGAGTGCTCGCGGCGTACGGGGCCCACCGGGCACCGATCGCCACGGAGTTCCTCTCCCCGCTGCACAACGACACCCGGGCGTTCGACGTCCAGTCCGCGACGCGCGCCGTCGAGGAACTCAAGGTGAAGGCCGCCGAGTTCGCGGCCCGCTTTGACGGTGTCGGTGGCGAGGCCGAGGTCACTTACTTCGTCGATGCCCGCTATCCGGGCCAGGCCTGGGACCTGCGCGTGCAGCTCGACGAGGCACCGAACACCGACGGCGAGGCCTCGCGAGTCATCGAGCGCGCGTTCCACGAGGAGCATGATCGCCGCAACGGCACGCACGACGCGCAGAGCCGCGTCGAGATCATCACCTGGGGCGTGCGCGTCGAGGTGCCGCGGCCGGAGCAGCTGAACGACGCCGTAGCCGCCGGCGGTTCGTGTGAGGCCCACCGCACCGACCCGGTCACCTTCGGGGGCGAGAGCTTCAAGACGCCCCGCTACCGCGGCGTGACGCTCGGCCCCGGCGACAAGATCCTCGGCCCGTCCGTCATCGACCAGCCGACGACCACCGTCGTCGTGCCCCCGGAATGGGACGCCGCGCTCGACGACCGCTCCAACATCTACCTGACGCGCAAGGAGGCCTGACGTGTCGCGTGAATTCGACCCGGTCAAGCTCTCGGTGCTGGCGAACGCCTTCGACGGCATCGTCCGCGAAATGACCAGCGGACTGCTCCGCTCCGCCCGCTCCTCGGTGATCAACACGGCACGTGACTTCTCCTGCGCCGTGCTGACCGCCGACAACCAACTGCTTGCCGCGGCCGAGGGTGTGCCGGTGCACGTGTTCGGCGCCGGCCCGCTCGGCGAGGACATGGTCGAGCTGCACGACGACATCCGCGAGGGTGACGCGTTCCTGCACAACGACCCCTACATGGGCAACTCCCACGCGGCCGACCACTGCATCCTCGTACCGATCTTCGTCGAGGGCCGCCATCTGTTCACCGCCGTGACCAAGGCCCACCAGGCCGACTGCGGGAACTCGCTGCCGACGACGTTCTACGCGACCGCGCGCGACGTCTATGAAGAAGGCGCGCTGATCTTCCCCTGCGTGCGGGTCCAGCGCGACTACACCGACCTCGACGACATCATCCGCATGTGCCGTGCGCGCATCCGCGTCCCCGACCAGTGGTACGGCGACTACCTCGCCTCGGTCGGCGCCTCGCGCATCGCCGAGCGGCGCGTGCAGGAACTCGCGGCGAAGTTCGGCGCCGACACACTCGTCGAGTTCGTCGACGCCTGGTTCGACTACTCGGAACGCCTCGCGACCAGCGCGGTGGAGACGCTGCCCGAATGGTCCGTCACCGGCTCGACATCGCACGACCCCTTCCCGGGCACCGGCCCCGACGGGGTCCCCATCCAGGCCACGGTCTCGGTGAAGCCGGCCGACGGCAGAGTCACCATCGACCTGCGCGACAACCCCGACAACCTGCCGAACGGACTCAACCTCACGCGCGCCACCGCGACCGGAGCCGCGCTCGCGGGCATCCTGTCGGGTCTTCCGGAATCCCTGCCGAGCAACGCCGGCACCTTCCGGCGCTTCGAGGTGCTGCTGCGCGAGGGATGCGCCGTCGGCGTGCCCAAGCACCCCTACTCGTGCTCATCGGGAACGACCAACCTGGCGGACCGGGTCGTCAACATCGTCCAGGCCGCGTTCTCGCAGATCGAGGACGGATACGGCACCGCCGAAGGAGCCACCGGCCAGGCCCCCGCCAAGTCCGTGATCTCCGGAATCGACGAGCGCAACGGCAACGCCTACGTGAACCAGATCCTGGTCGGCGGCGTCGGCGGACCGGCGACCCCGTACGCCGACGGCTGGCCGACCTACCAGCGCCCCGTGTGCGGCGCCCTGCTCTACCACGACAGCGTCGAGGTCGACGAGCAGCGCTACCCGATCCTCATCCACGAACGCGTACTCGTGGCCGACTCGGGCGGCGCGGGCCGTCAGCGCGGCGGCCTCGCGACCCGCGTGACGATGGAGGCCCGCGACGACGACGTGACCCTCACGTACGGCATCGAGGGCAAGTTCAACCCGCCCAAGGGCGTCCGTGGCGGGGCCGGAGGCGCCGTCCCACAGGCCTGGGTCGTCAGCCCCGACGGCAACCGCAAGGAGATCCCGGTCGTCGGCCGGTACGACATGCTCCGCGGCGAGAAGGTCGTCTCCATCACACCGGGCGGCGGCGGATACGGCGACCCCCTGGAGCGGGAGACGGCCGCGGTCCTCGACGACCTGCAGGAGAGCCGCATCACGCCCAAGACGGCCTCCGACGTCTACGGCGTCGTGCTCACGGACGGCGACGTCGATGACGCCGCAACGGCGAAGCTCCGCCGCGAGCGGGCGTCGGCCCGCTAGAAGAACCGCCCCCATTCTCCGGTGCCCCGGCACGGACCACGGACCCGCCTGCCGGGGGACCGGAACCCAGAAGAACGAAGCGAGGAAGAATGGAACCCATCCGAGTCGGCGTCATCGGCGTCGGAAACGTGCTCAACCAGTACCTCGACAAGATCGGCGTCCACCCCGACGTCGAGATCGTCGCGCTCGCCGACGTCAACGCCGAAGCGGCCGCCAAGCGCGCGGCGGAGTACGGCGTCGACAAGGCGCTCACCCCCGAGGAACTGCTCGCCGACCCCGCGGTGGAGCTGGTGCTCAACCTGACCCCGCCGAACCTGCACGGCCCGGTCGCGCTGCAGGCGATCGCCGCCGGCAAGCACGTGCTGTCGGAGAAGCCGTTCGCGACCTCGCTCGACGAGGCACAGCGGATCCTCGACGCCGCACAGGCCGCGGGAGTGAAGGTTGGCTCCGCCCCCACCACGTTCCTGGGCTCGGGCATGCAGACCAGCCGCAAGCTCATCGACGACGGCTGGATCGGCCAACCGGTCGCCGTCTTCGGCTCGTTCGCAAACCGCGGCTACGAGCACTGGCACCCGAACATCGACCCGTTCTACAGCCCCGGCGCAGGACCCATGCTCGACATCGGCCCGTACCTGGTCACCAACCTGGTGAACTTCCTCGGCCCGGCGAAGCGGGTATCCGCCAGTGCTCCGCGTTCCTCGGAGACCCGCCCACGCCCCACTGCGGACGGCGGTTACGACGGTGTCATCGACATCAAGACACCGACGCATGTCACGGGTTCGATCGAGTTCGAGTCCGGCGCGACCGCCACCGTCATCGTGAGCTGGGACGTGTGGAACCACAATCTCCCCCACCTCGAGATCTACGGCACGAGCGGCTCCATCGCCGCGCCCAATCCGGATCACTTCTCCGGTGCTCCGATCCTGCGCCGTGGTGAACCCGGCGACCTGGCCCTCGACATGACACCTCCCGGCGGCGGCGACTGGCGCGAGACAGCTCTGACGCACCGCGACGACGCCTACCGCGGGATCGGTCTGGCCGAGTTCGGACACGCCATCAGGAACGGACTCGAGCCCCGCACCGGCGGTGCCTTCGCCTTCCACGTGCTCGAAGTGCTGCTGGCCTTCGAGAAGTCGTCGACGCTCGGCCGACACATCGAGATCGAGAGCACCTGCGAGCGGCCCCGCCCGCTGCCGTCGGTCGGGCCGCACGAGCCCTACCGGTTCGACTGAATCGGCGGAACCGATGCATCCCGCGTATCGCAAGGTGTTCCTCCGCATCGTCCCATTGATCATGCTGATGTACCTGCTGGCCTGGATGGACCGCGTCAGCATCGGATTCGCCGCCCTGACGATGAACAAGGACCTCGGCATCTCGGCCACCGCCTTCGGCCTCGGGGCCGCCCTGTTCTTCGTCGGGTACTTCTTCTTCGAGGTACCCAGCAACATCGTCATGGAGAAGGTGGGCGCGCGCCTGTGGCTCGCCCGCATCATGGTCACCTGGGGGCTGGTGGCGGCCGCCACCGCGTTCGTGGTCGGTGAGTACAGCTTCTACGCGGCTCGCACCCTGCTGGGAGTCGCCGAGGCCGGGTTCTTCCCCGGTGTGCTGCTGTACCTCACTTACTGGGTGCCGCGCGCCGTTCGCGGCCGGATCACCGCGCTGTTCATCATGGCCGCGCCGCTGGCCAGCGCGGTCGGGGCACCCTTCGCGTCGCTGGTGTTGTCACAGCTGGACGGCGCCTTCGGCCTGCATGGCTGGCAGTTGTTGTTCCTCCTGCTCGGGTGCCTCACGGTGCTGGTCGGAGTTGTCGTCTTCCGGCTGCTCCCGTCGAGGCCGGCGGACGCCGCCTGGCTGTCCGAGACGGAGCGCCGCTTCATCGAGGGCGAACTCGAACGCGAACGCGCGGAGGCATCCGACGTGCCGCGTGCGGCGGTCATTTCGGTGCTCAGGTCTCCCCGCGTCCTGACCCTTGCCCTGATTTTCTTCGGCATTAATGCGGGCGGCTATCTGCTCAACTTCTACCTCCCGCAGGTCATCCGGGCGCTGGAGACGGACGCCGGAACCGCGGTGTCGACGGTGCGGGTCGGGTTCCTCACCGCCATTCCGTGGGTGACCGCCGTGGCGGTCATGTACGCCGCGGCCCGGCACTCGGACCGCACGGGGGAGCGGGTGTGGCATGTGTTCGCCGGGGCCGTGGTGAGTGCCTGCGCGCTCACCGCCACGGCGCTCGTGGGGAGTGCCGGAATGGCGATTGCGCTGTTGTCCGTGGCCGCGGCCGGCCTGTACGTCGCCATGCCGCTCTTCTGGCAGCTGCCGCAGCGTTTCCTGACAACGACGACCATGGCTGCCGGGATCGCTCTGATCAACTCGATCGGCAATCTGAGCGGGTTCGTCGGCCCCTACGCGACGGGGGCTCTCTACGACGCCACCGGCTCGTTCACGGGCGGCATGGTGGTCGTGTCCGCTCTCGTCCTCGTCGCGGCTATCGCTCTCGTCGTCCTCAACCGGACCCGGCCGCAGCACGTGGCACCGGTCGAGCCGCAGCCCCAGCAGTAGTTCCGGATCTGCACCGGACGCCCGGGAGGGCTCGCTCCGCCGTATCAATGTGGCACAGTCGCGCGCCTTCCTGCGGTGGAAATCTGGCCTCTCGAACGCCTCGGACGATCACGTCGACGTTTGAACCACAGACTTAGGAGAAGTCATGACCACCACCGCGCCCGTCGGCACGTCAGCCGACGCCCCCGGCAAGAACGTGCGCCGACGCACCGTCGCGCAGGCGATCGTCGAGTACCTGCAGGTCCAGTACAGCGAACGGGACGGTGAGCGCCGTCGCCTGATCCCGGGGATGTACGGCATCTTCGGTCATGGGAACTCGGTCGGCGTGGCCCAGGGCATCGACGAGTACGGCGTCGACTTCCCGCACTTCGCGGGCAAGAACGAGCAGTCGATGGTGCACGCCGCCATCGGTTATGCGAAGGCGACCAACCGTGCCGCGACGCTGGCCTGCACCGCGTCCGCGGGCCCGGGCTCGACCAACATGATCAGCGGCGCGGCCACCGCGACCACCAACCGCCTTCCGGTCCTGCTGCTTCCCGCGGACATCATCAACAACCGCAAGGGCGACCCGGTGCTCCAGCAGATCGAGCACCCGGTGGAGCGGGACGTGTCGGCCAACGACGCCTTCCGCCCGGTCAGCCGGTACTTCGACCGCATCACCACGCCCTCCCAGCTGCTGGCCACCCTGCCCGAGGCGATGCGCGTGCTGACCGACCCGGTCGACACCGGAGCGGTCGTAGTCTGCCTGCCGCAGGACATCCAGGGCGAGGCGTACGACTTCCCCGAGGAGTTCTTCGCCCCGCGGGTGTGGCCCATCCGCCGTCGCCCCGCGGCACAGGAGGAGATCCGCGACGCGATCGAGATCATCTGCCGCGCGCAGCGACCGGTCATCATCGCCGGCGGTGGCGTGCGCTACTCGGATGCCGCCGCCGAACTGGCACGCGTCAGCGCCGACTTCGGGATCCCGGTCACCGAGACATACGCCGGCAAGGGCATGGCCCCGGCCTCGGACCTCAACCTCGGCGGGCTCGGGGTCGACGGCACGATCGGCGCCAACCGCATCGCCGGCCGTGCGGACTGCGTGATCAGTGTCGGCTCCCGGCTGCAGGACTTCATCACCGCCTCGCATTCGCTGTTCGAGAACCCCGACGTCCAGCTGGTGCACTTCAACGTCAGCTCCTTCGACGCGCACAAGATGGGCTCGTACCCCGTCGTCGGCGACGCGAGGCTCTCGCTGACCGCGCTGCACGAGGGGCTGACCGCGGCCGGGTACCAGAGCGTCGACGGATACCGCGACGAGGTCGCGGCCGCCCGCCAGGACACGGCCGACGCGCTCGGGCACGACCTGGAGGACATCCCCGGCGAGAAGATGAGCCAGGCCCAGGTGATCGACGTGCTCAACAAGCACACCGGCGCCGACGACGCACTCGTGCTCGGCTCCGGCGGAGTCGTCGGCGGCGTCCACAAGGCCTGGGACACCTCGAACGGCACCACGGTCCTGTCCGAGTACGCCAACTCCTGCATGGGGCACGAGCTGCCGGCCGGCATCGGCTACCGGTTCGCCCGCCCCGAGGCACCCGGCGACGTCTTCGTCCTGATCGGCGACGGCACGTACTACATGCAGCCGACCGAGCTGATCACCGCCGTCCAGGAGCACCGGAAGGTGACCGTCGTCGTCATCGACAACAGCGGCCACCAGTGCATCTGGCCGCTGCAGGTGGCCAAGGGCGGGCCGGACCGCGAGTTCGGTACTCAGCTGCGCGAGCGCAGCGCGGAGACCGGGCGCCTGGACGGGGCCGTCGTACCGGTCGACATCGCCGCGAACGCGGCCAGCATGGGCGCGGCCTCCTGGTCGACCACGACGATCGAGGAGTTCCGCTCGGCGCTCGAGGAGGCCAGGGAAGTCCAGGGACGTCCGGCCGTCGTGGTCGCGCACGTCGAGCCCTGGCGCTACCTCACGGGCAACGGCGCCTTCTGGGACGTCGGTGCCGCGATGACCTCGGAGCGCCCCGAGACCCTGGAGGGCGGCGTGAAGCACCGCGAAGGCCGCGAGCGCCAGCGCTACTACGGCGCGACGGTGGCCCCCGGCAGCGACCTCTGACCGCAAATCCCCGCGCGCGGACCACTACGGCTGCTCCGAGGCACCTCGTTGAGGAGCAGCCGCCCGGGTCCGCGCGGCATCCCACACGCACGAAGCGAGCAAGGAGGAGGACCGATGGGCAGGTTCGCCGTCACCGATCCGTCCACAGGACAGACCGTCACCGAGTACCCCGCGGCGACCGAGGAGGAGATCGAGGCCGCGCTCGCCGCCACCCACCGGACGTACCAGGGGTGGTCGGAGCGGACCACGGTCCGCGAGCGTGCCGCGCACGCCCGGCGGCTGTCGGAGCTCTTCCTCGAGCGCGAGGACGAACTCGCGAAGACCATCAACCGGGAGATGGGCAAGCCGATCCCGCAGGGCGTGGGAGAGGTCCGGTTCGCCGCCAAGATCAGTGCCGCCTTCGCCGACAACGCGGAGCGGTGGCTCGCCGACGAGCCGCTGGAGGTCGCCGACGGACTGCGGTCCTTCTTCCGCTACCAGGGCACCGGCGTGATCCTCGGGATCATGCCGTGGAACTACCCGTACTACCAGGTCGTCCGGTTCGCGGTGCCGAACCTGATCCTCGGGAACACGGTCGTGCTGCGGCACGCCACCCAGTGCCCGGAGTCGGCGCTCGCGCTGCTGCAATTGTTCCTCGACGCCGGTTTCCCGGACGGCGCGTACGTGAACGCGTTCGCCACCCACCAGCAGATCGGCGAAATGATCGCCGACGACCGGGTGCAAGGTGTGTCGCTCACCGGCTCCGAGCGCGCCGGTGCCATCGTCGCCGAGCAGGCCGGCCGGGCGCTGAAGAAGTGTGTCCTCGAACTCGGCGGCTCCGACGTCTTCCTGGTGCTCGACACCGCCGACATCGACCACGCGGTCGAGCACGCCGTGGCGGGCCGCATGGACAACACGGGGCAGAGCTGCATCGGCTCCAAGCGCATCGTCGTCATCGACCGCCACTACGACGAGTTCGCGGCGAAGTTCACCGCCGCGATGGGAGCCCAGTCCTACGAGAAGGGCGACTTCGGACCGCTGTCGTCCGAATCGGCGACCCGGACACTGACCGCCCAGGTGCAGGGCGCCGTCGATCAGGGCGCGACGATCCTCGTCGGTGACAACCGGCCACGGGGCAACGTGTACACACCGAGTGTCATCGGTGGCATCACCCCGGACATGGACGTCTACAGCGAGGAGCTGTTCGGCCCGGTCGCACAGCTCTACCGCGTCTCCAGCGACGAGGAGGCAATCGAACTCGCCAACTCCTCACCCTACGGCCTCGGTTCGGTCGTCATCTGCGACGACCTGGAGCGCGCCGAGCGCGTCGGTGACCGGCTCGATGTCGGCATGGTGTTCGTCAACGCCAACGGGCTCGGCGGCCCGGACGTGCCCTTCGGCGGTGTCAAGAAGTCGGGCTACGGCCGGGAGATGGGCCGGGTCGGCATGCTCGAGTTCGCGAACAAGAAGCTCTTCCGCTTCGCCGACTGAGCGAACGTGCCAGTGCCCGCCGGGGAGATCCGCAGCGCAGGCCGCGGAGCTCCCCGGCAGTCCCGTCAACCAGCCCCTGCACCCACTCGCCTGCCGCAAAGGAAGAACACGAAGATGACCACGCGACCGGAGCGCTCCCCGTGGGCACCGGGGGCCGACGGCTACTACGGGGACTTCGGCGGGGCGTTCACCCCCGAGATCCTGCACGAGACTCTCGCTCAGGTGCGCGAGGCCTTCGACGACGCCTGGCGCGACCCGGAGTTCTGGAACTCCTATGTCGAGACGATGGCGACGTACGCGGGCCGGCCGACGCCGGTGACGTACTGCGAGAACCTGACACGCCGGTTCGGCGGCGCGCAGATCTACGTCAAACGCGAGGACCTGAACCACACCGGGGCTCATAAGGCCAACAACGTCATGGGCCAGGGGCTGCTCGTGCAGCGGATGGGCAAGACGCGTGTGATCGCCGAGACCGGAGCCGGGCAGCACGGCGTGGCCACGGCGACCATGGCGGCGCGACTCGGCCTCGAATGCACCATCTACATGGGCGAGGTGGACATCGCCCGCCAGCACCCGAACGTCTTCTGGATGCGGCAGCTCGGCGCCGAGGTGGTCGCCGTCACCGAGGGGACGCGCACACTGAAGGACGCGCTCAACGCGTGCCTGCGGGACTGGGCGGAGTCCATGGACGACACGCACTACGTCCTGGGGACCGCCTGCGGACCGCACCCGTTCCCGCAGATGGTCACCTACTTCCAGTCGATCATCGGACACGAGGCGCGCCGCCAGGTACTGGACGCCACCGGGCGGCTGCCGGACCGGGTATACGCATGCGTGGGCGGCGGCTCCAACGCGTCCGGCATCTTCGCCGGGTTCCTTGACGACACCTCGGTCTGGCTCGTCGGCGTCGAAGCGGGAGGCAAGGGCCTCGACAGCGGACAGCACGCCGCGCGCCTGGCCGGGGGACAGGGCAGGACCGGGGTCGCCCAGGGCTACAAGACGGTGTTCCTGCAGAACACGGAGGGCGTCATGGGGGAGACGCACTCGGTCGCCGCGGGCCTCGACTACATCGGTGTCGGTCCCATGCTGGCCCACCTGCATGAACTGGGGCGCGCCCGCTTCGAGTCGGCGACCGACACCGAGGTCGTCGACGCGCTGCGCCTCGCGATCCGCAAGGAGGGGATCATCCCGGCCCTGGAGAGCGCGCACGCCTTCGCGGCAGCGTTTCGCGAGGCTCCGAGCCTGTCGCGTGACGACATCATCCTCGTCAACCAGTCCGGCCGCGGCGACAAGGACATCTTCACCGTGGCCGACGCGCTGGACGACGAGGACTGGAAGACCTTCATCCGACGGAAGAGCGCGGAGTACGGACAATGAGCGTGACGGCAAGGACAGCTCTTGCGCACCACCTGGAGCAACTGCTGGCGAACCGGCCACTGCTGCTCATGACGCACCTGGTGGTCGGCTACCCGTCCCTCGACGCCAACTGGGCGATGCTGGAGGCGATGGACGGTGCCGGCGTGGGCCTGGTCGAGCTGCAGATGCCCTTCAGTGAACCCATCGCCGACGGCCCGTCCTTCGTGAAGGCGAACCACGAGGCACTCCGAGCCGGCACGACCTGGCAGGACTACTTCGACCTCGCGGCGCGGGCCGCGGCGCGGTTCCGCTTCAAGACCGTCTTCATGGGCTACTACAACAGCGTCCTCCACATGGGCGAGGAACCATTCTGTGCGCGGCTGTCCGATGCGGGCATGCAGGGATTCATCGTCCCGGACCTGCCCCCGCAGGAGGCCGCCCACCTCAACGAGGCGGCCTTCAGCCACGGACTCGCCCCGGTCCCGATCATGACACCGACGAACTCGGCGGCCCGCCTGGCCCAGATCGGCAGCACCGCCTCGGGGTTCGTCTACTGCGCCGCGCGCAAGGGCGTCACCGGCAGGAGGACGGACCTCACGACGGGGGTGACGGAGTTCCTGGAGCGGTGCCGCGACGCGACATCGGTGCCTCTCGGGCTCGGATTCGGGATCAGGACGGCAGACGACGTGCGTGACCTGCGCAGCCGGGCCGACATCGCCGTCATCGGCACGGCCGGCCTCGACGCATGGCAGGAACGTGGCCGCGCAGGCTACCGGCGATACCTGGAGGGCTTGGTCGCCGCGACCGTCTGACCACCCACATCACCACCTGCACCCTTCCTCTGCGTGATCGGAGGCGCACGATGGTGCGCGACAGCGTTCGGTTCGGCCTCATCGGCACCGGCCGTATCGGCCACGTACATGCGGCGAGCATCGCCGCCGACCCCGATGCCGTGCTGACGTGGGTCGCCGACCCGCGCCTGGCGGGTGCGGAGGAGGTCGCCGCCCGCTTCGGGGGCACACCCACCGTGTCGCCGGAACGGCTGCTCGCCTCGGGGGAGGTGGACGCGGTCTTGGTCGCGTCCCCGACACCGACACACGTCGAGCTCATCGAGGCCTGCGTCGACGCCGGCCTGCCGGTGCTCTGCGAGAAGCCGATCGACCTGGACATCACCCGGGTCGACGCCCTGCGCGCGAAGCTCACGGCGAGCCCTGTGCCGGTCGCCCTCGGCTTCAACCAGCGCTTCGATCCCGCCTTCGCCGAGACACGTGCCCGCGTCGCGGCCGGTGAGATCGGTGTGCTCGAGCACCTGTCGATCGTCAGCCGCGACACGGCCCCGCCGTCTGCGGAGTACATCGCCGCTTCGGGCGGCATCTTCCGCGACATGACCATCCATGACTTCGACATGGCCCGCTTCTTCCTCGGTGACATCGTCGAGGTCAGCGCGGCCGGAGCGCAGCTCTTCGACGCCGGCGCGCGCGACCGGTGCGACTTCGACACCGCCGTGGTGGTCCTGCCTGCGGCCTCCGGCGCGCTCGCCACCATCAGCAACTCCCGCCACAGCAGCATCGGTTACGACCAGCGGCTCGAGGCCCACGGTGCGCAGGGCATGCTGCAGGTGACCAACGCGCCCTCCAGCCTGGTGAGTGTCTCCTCCGGCGCCGGAGTGGAGGCCAAGCGGCCCTACCTCGATTTCTTCCTGGAGCGCTACGCCGATGCCTATGCGCGCGAACTCGCCGAATTCATCGGGCTCGTGCGGGGCGAGGAGTCGACGAGTCCGACCTTCGACGACGGCCGTGCGGCGCTGCTGATCGCCGACGCCGCACAGCGCTCGGCCGAGGAAAGGGTGGTGATCCGACTGGCGAGCTGAGGAGCGGTGACTGGACAGCACGGTGCCGCACAGACGGGCGGGGCGGAGATCAGGATGACCTCCGTCCCGCCCGCCGCTCTGCCGACTATGCCTGCGTGGTGGTGGCCCCGGTGACGGCGGGGACGTCGACCCACTGTCCGGACTCGGCGCTGCGCAGGGCGACATCGACCAGCTCGGAGGCGGACCAGCCGTCGGCCGCCGACGGCGCGAGCTGCCTGCCCTCGGCGACCGAGCGCAGGAACAGCGCCGCTTCGATCGTCTTGAGGTCGTTGAAGCCGATGCCCGGTCCCGCATTAGGTTGGAAGCGCCCGAACTCGCCGTACGACGTGGGCGTCATGATCGTGCGGTAGCCGCTGCCGTTGTCGGCGACCTCGAGCTGGTTCATGCGGTCGAAGTTCCACCGCAGCGAGCCCTCGGTGCCGTAGACCTCGACGATGTACTCGGCGTGCGGGCCGATGGCGACGCGGGTCGTCTCGAACATGCCGATGGCGCCGCCGTCGAAGCGGGCGAGCAGCGCCGCGTAGTCCTCGTTCTCGACCTCGCGGGTGGAGCCCCCGGGCAGCGGGCGCTTCGGGATGAAGCGCTCGGTGACCGCGTTCATGGAGGTGATGGGGGCGACGAGGTACTGCGCCAGGTCGAAGCCGTGGCTCATGACGTCGCCGAGGACGCCGGAGCCGGCCTGCGCCTGCTCGTAGCGCCAGGTGAACTCCTGGTCCGGGTCCGAGGCGTAGCTGGTGATCATGCGGATCTGCAGGTTGGTGATGCGCCCGAGCTCACCGGAGCGGATCAGGCGGCGTGCCTCGGCGACGGCGGGAGCGTGCCGGTAGTTGAAGCCGACCGCTGTGAACAGGCCCGCCGCCTCCGCGCCTTCCGCGATCTCCCGGGACTCGCGGGCGCTGCGGCCCATGGGCTTCTCGATCCAGAAGTGCTTGCCGGCATTGATGGCCGCCAGCGCGATCTCGTGGTGCAGGAAGTTCGGCGAACAGATGGACACGACGTCCACATCCGGGTGCGCGAGGAGCTCGCGGTAGTCGGCCGTCGTCTCGCGGAAGCCGAGCGCCTCGGTCGCGTGGGCGCGCCCGTTGGGATCCGGGTCGGCGGCGATCACGAGATCCGGCCGCTTCGGCAGCTCCGGGAAGAACTGGTGGCTCTGAAGGTAGGAGCGCGCATGCAGCCGCCCCATCACTCCGACGGAGATCAGTCCGACTCCGATGCGGTTCTGGTCTGGCACGGTGACTCCCTCATCTGACACATGTCTCGTGGGTGTTCCGACGGACGTTCCCCGCCTGGGTCCCGGTGCGTCGTGTCCGTCAGCGTAGAAACGCGGTGCCCGGACGTGGTGTCTCAATCTGGAACATCGAAGGCTCCCGCTCCGCTGCTCTACTGGCTCGCATCGACCTGCTGCGCACCGATTCAGCCGAATGACGAGGGAGATCCGGCGATGACGAGCGATCGGAAGCACCACACCAACCCTGCACACCTACGTGTGCTCATCACGGGTGCCACGTCGGGCGTCGGCGAGGCGACGGCGAAGCTCTTCGCCGAGCGCCGGGCCGCCGGCGTCGCGCTGATCGGTCGACGTACCGAAGAACTGGTACGCGTGGCCGAGGAGATCGGTCACCGTGCCCATCCCATTCGCGCTGATGTCTCGGATCCCGCCTCGGTAACTCGCGCCGTGGAACGCGCAGGTGAGGAGCTCGGCGGCGTCGACGTGGTGGTCAACGCCGCCGGCGTCGCCACGGCCGCCCCCGTCGAGAAGCTGGACGACAGGACGTGGCGCGAGACGATCGACACCAACCTGTCGGGCACGTTCTACATCTCCCGCGAGGCGGTGCCGCACCTGCGGGCCGCCGGGCGGGGCGCCATCGTGAACGTCGCCTCCGACCTGGCCGGCATGGGGGCCGCAGGACTGGCGCACTACAGCGCCGCGAAGGCGGGCGTCGTCGGGTTCACCCGAGCGCTCGCGATCGAACTCGCCCCGGCCGTGCGGGTCAACGTCGTGTGCCCCGGCCCCATCGACACTCCCATGCTGCGCGGCGGGCTGGATGCGAACGCCCTTGAGGTGTCGCTGCGCGAGAAGGAGGCCACCGTGCCACTCCAACGCCTCGCCCAACACGAGGAGATCGCGCGAGCGATCTGGTTCCTCGCCGTCGACGGCACCTTCGCGACCGGTGCCGGCCTGGCCCTCGACGGCGGCACTACCGCCGCCTGAACCTACCCACCCGCCACGTCCGTCCCGCCCTGCCCGCGGAGATGTCACCGCACCAAGCCCTGCTCAAGGAGCACCACACACATGTCCGACCCGAACACCAGTGAACTCCGCAGCGCGCGGTGGTTCGGCCCGCACGACCTCACGGGATTCATCCACCGCACCGCCATCCAGGCGGAGGGCTTCTCGAAGTTCGCCGTCAAGGACCGCCCGGTCGTCGGCATCGCGAACTCGTGGTCCGAGCTGGTGAACTGCAACATCCACTTCAAGCTGCTCGCCGACGCCGTCAAGCGCGGTGTGCTGATGGCGGGCGGCCTGCCGCTCGAGTTCCCGACCATCTCGCTCGGCGAGAGCCTGATGAAGCCGTCGGCGATGCAGTTCCGCAACCTGATGGCGATGGACGTCGAGGAGTCGATCCGGGCGTATCCGCTCGACGCGATCGTGCTGCTCGGCGGCTGCGACAAGACGGTCCCCGCGCAGCTCATGGGCGCGGCGAGCGCCGACGTACCGACGATCATGCTCACTGGCGGGCCTCAGGAGCCCGCCTACTTCCGCGGCCGTCAGCTCGGTGTCGGCACCGACACCTGGAAGTACGCCGACGAGCTCCGTGCGGGAACCATCACGCAGGAGGACTTCAACGACCTCGAGGCCAGTGCGAAGCCCACGGCAGGACACTGCAGTGAGATGGGCACGGCCTCGACCATGACCTCACTCGTCGAGGCGCTCGGCATGTGTCTGCCCGGCACCGCCTCGATCCCCGCCGTGGACTCCCGGAGGGGCCAGGCGGCCGAGGCCACCGGCCGGCGAGCGGTCGAGATGGCACTGTCGGGGCCCCGGCCCAGCGAGGTACTCACCGAGCAGGCCTTCGACAACGCCATCACGCTGCTCATGGCCGTCGGAGGCTCGACCAACGCCGTCGTGCACCTGCTGGCGTTGGCGCGACGGGTCGGCTACGAGCTGCGGCTCGACCGCTTCCACGAGATCTCGGAGCGCACCCCGCGGATCGCGAACGTGCGTCCCTCGGGAGAACACCTCATCAAGCAGCTCTTCAACGCCGGCGGCATCTCCGCCGTGTTGAAGGAGCTTGACCCCCTGCTGCACGGCGACGCCATCACCGTCACCGGCAAGACACTCGCCGACGGCTACCGCGACGCCGCGGAACCCGACGGCGACGTCATCAGCAAGCTGGAAGAGCCCTTCGACGCCTCCGGTGGCATCGCCGTCGTGCGCGGATCGCTCGCCCCCAACGGCGCGGTCATCAAGAGGAGCGCCGCATCGCCCGAGCTGCTCAAGCACCGGGGCCCGGCCGTCGTGTTCGAGGACATCTACGACCTCGGAAGCCGGATCGACGACCCCGACCTGCCCATCACCGAGGACTCGGTGCTGGTGCTGCGCAACAGCGGGCCCGCGGGTGCGCCAGGCATGCCGGAGTGGGGGATGCTGCCGATCCCCGAACGGCTGCTGCGCCGCGGTGTCCGCGACATCGTCCGGATCTCGGACGCGCGCATGAGCGGCACCGCGTTCGGCACCACCGTCCTCCACGTGGCGCCCGAGGCGGCGGTCGGCGGGCCGCTCGCCGCCGTGCGCGACGGCGACCCCATCGTGCTCGACGTGGAGAGCCAGCGGCTCGACCTCGACATCCCGGACGAGGAGATCGAGCGGCGCCTTGCGGAGGTCGACCCGCCGGCCCCCAAGTACCGGCGCGGCTACGGGCGGCTGTACATCGACCACGTCACTCAGGCAGACGAGGGATGCGACTTCGACTTCCTGCAGAAGTTGCCGGACGAGGAGCCGCAGCGACTCCCGTACGGACTCACCAGCGGATGGCAGGGGGGCTGGTAGCCGCATCAGACCGCACCGATGAAAGACATGCGGCGCCGTCAGACGGGGCGCTGCTCGAAGTAGGGAGAGAACATGTACCGCCCGAAGGCGATCGTCGTCGTGCCTCAGGGAGGGAAGGTGCCGCCGCTCGCGGCCGTGGAACCCGAGGCGGACGTCCTCCTCGTGCGCACGGCCGACGAACTGCGGGCCGCCCAGGAACAGGCCGAGATCCTGTTCCTCAATGACTTCCGCAGCACGCTGTTGCGCGAGGTCGGACCGGGCCGGCTGCGTTGGATCCACACCTCGAGCATCGGCATGGATCCGCTGCTGACCGACTCGATCGTGAACAGCGACGTCGTGGTCAGCAATTCGCGAGGTGTCTGCGAACGCCCGATCGCGGAATGGATCCTCGGGGTGCTGCTGATGTTCACCAAGGACCTGCGCCGCACCATCGAGCTCCAGCAGGAGCACCGGTGGCTGCACCGGGAGACCCAGCCCATCCTGGGCCGCAAGGTGCTCGTCGCGGGGCCGGGCCCGGTGGGGCGGGAGACCGTGCTGCTGCTGCGCGCCGCGGGCATGGACGTCACGGTCATGGGCCGCACCGCCCGCAAGGACCCCGTGCTCGGGGACATCGCAGCCATCGCGGACCTCGACGAACTCCTGCCCGAGGCGGACGACGTCGTGCTGACCCTGCCGCTCACCGAGGACACCCGGGGTCTGATCGACGCGGCCAGGCTGAAAAGGATGCGTCCGGGCGCCCGGCTGGTCAACGTGGGACGGGGCGCCGTGGTGGTCGCCGAGGATCTGCTCGCCGCCGTCGACGGCGGTCACATCGACGCCGCGGCCCTTGATGTGTTCGAGCAGGAGCCGCTACCGTCGGACAGCCCCTTCTGGAGCCGGAACAACATCCTCGTGTCACCGCACGCGTCCGGGGACCTCGTGGGCTGGCGCGGACGTGTCGTCGACCGCTTCGTCGAGAACCTGCGCCGCTGGAAGGCCGGAGAACCCCTGAGCAACGTCGTCGACCTGCGTGCGCTGGGAGTCACCGCGCCGGCGTCGACCGGACACTGAGTTCGTAGCGCCAAGGTCGGTTCGCCCGTCGGGTGAACCGACCTTACGCATGCCTCAGCGCCGTCGGCGGAGTGTCTCACCTTGGCACAAAAAGATGTGCGGGCCCGCCCATAGCGTCGTGCCACCCAGAACAGGCAACGAGGAGGTTCACATGGTCGGCAATACCGAAGCGGCGACGCGGCTACCGGCGACCGAGGAGATTCGCCTCCGAGGCAATATGGGAGTCGGAGACCTCGTGATGAGCGTGCTCGCCTTTTCCTCGCCCCTGACCACCGTGGCGGGCACCATGCCTGTGCTTCTGATGTTCAGCGGAAAGACCGCGCCAGGCATCTACATCGTCATGATGGTGATGTTGCTCATCTTTTCGGTTGGTTTCGTGAAGATGAGTCGCTCGGTCGACAACCCTGGTGGCTTCTACGCCTTCGTCACCGCTGGTCTCGGTAAGCCGGCCGGTCTCGGCGGTGCGTTCCTGGCCTACATCGGCTACCTCTTCATCGGGTTTTTCGCCTCGCCGTTCTTCGCGGTCGCGCTCCAGGGCTTCGTCACGAATACCCTCAATGGGCCGGAAATCCCGTGGTATTGGTACGCGATCGGTATCACCGCGGTCACCACACTTCTCGCCTACTGTCGCATCGATCTCTCGGCGAAGGTGCTCACCATCGCGATGACGCTGGAAGTCGTGAGCGTCATCATTTTCGACGTGGTGTCCTTCGCCAGCGGCGGAGAGGGAGCCGCTCACGGAATCGGATTCTCCATGCCGTCATGGACGGATGCCGGGATCGGAATGGCGCTTCTGTTCGCGGTCGGCAATTTCTTCGGCTTCGAGGCGACAGTGATCTTCCGCGACGAGGTCAAGAATCCAGACCGCACCATTCCGCGTGCCACCTACCTCGCCGTCGCCGGCATCGGTGTGTTCTACGTCATCGCGGCGTGGGCGTACATCGCGTTCTTCGGCGCCGACGGGGTGCAGGGGGCCGCGCAGGCGGACACCGCGGGGCTGTTCAACCATGCCGGGGGACAGTTGGTCGGAACGGTCTTCTCCGACGTCGTCTCCGTCATCCTTCTCACGTCGGTCCTCGCATCGATGCTCTCGGTGCAGAACATCGCCGCCTGCTACAGCTTCTCGCTGGCGAAGGACGGGGCACTGCCGAAGATCCTCGGCCGCGTGCACAAGAGCCATCGCTCGCCCTACGTCTCGGCGCTGACCGTCGGAATCCTGTGGGCCGTGACGACCATCGTGTGCACCCTGTGCGGGGCCGACCCCAACGACCTCTACCCGATCGCGAGCGGCAGCGGCACCTTCAACGTGCTGCTGCTCATGTTCGTCGTGAGCCTCGCGGTCATGGTCCACTTTCTCCGTAGCCGCCGCAGCGCCCCCGAATCGCTGTGGAACACCGTGGTCGCCCCGGCGATCAGTGTGGTGTTCTTCGGCATCGTGACCTATCTGGCCATCGTGAACTACCCCGAGCTCATCGGGGGATCGGTGCTGATGACGGTCATCTTCATGTCGTTCACGTTCGCACTCTTCATCGGCGGCGTGCTGTACGCGCTCTACCTGCGCAAGAAGCGCCCGGAAATCTACGCCAGGCTCGGGCGTGAGTCTGTCTGAGCCCGCCCCGCTCCCCGACGTTGCAGATGACCGAAACTTGAACGGAGTGCACCTGATGCCGCGAGCCGATGGCGTCGCCAGTGAGACGACACCGCTGATGCGCGAGCTTCGCGATCGAGGCATCGACGTCGACGACTCCTCCCGTCGCCGATGGGAGTACTCCTACGACGCGTCGAACTACCGGGTGCGGCCATCGGCCGTCGCGTTCCCCAGGAGCGTCGAAGAGGTCCGTGCGGTCGTCCGTCTGTGCAGTGAGCACGCCGTGCCGCTTGTCACCCGAGGAGGCGGCACCTCGATGGCGGGCAACGCCCTCGGCGAGGGCGTGGTCCTCGATGTCTCACGCTGGATGAACGCGATGGACACGGTGGATGTCGACGCGCGGGCGGTCTGGGCGGAGGCCGGGGCGGTGCTCGGCGAGCTGCGCAGCGCGGTCGAGCGCCAGTCGGCCGGCGAACTGACCTTCGCGCCGGACCCGTCGTCCGTCACGCGGTCGACGATCGGCGGGTCCATCGGGAACGACGCGTGCGGCAACCATTCGGTGGCGTACGGACGCATGACCCACCACCTGCGGGAGGTGGAACTCGTCACCGCCGACGGCGCGCACCTGCGCGCCGGGCGCGACGGACTCCGTGCCGTCGACGACACGGACCGCGCTTCCGTCGCGCGGGCAGCCGAACTCAACGAGGAGCTGCGCACGCTCGCCCAGGAGCATCTCGGCCTGATCCGGACGGAGTTGGGGAGCATCCCGCGGCAGGTCTCCGGCTACCACCTGGGCGAACTGCTGCCGGAGAACGGCTTCGACGTCGCACGCGCGCTCGCCGGGAGCGAGGGGACCTGCGCGATCATCGTGCGTGCGCGCGTCTCCCTCGTCCCGAAGCCTCGTGAAACGGCGCTGCTCTGCTTGGGATACGAGGACACGGTGGCCTCTGCGCGGGACGTGATGCCCATCCTTGGGGCCGGGCCGACGGCGCTCGAAGGGCTGGACCTCTCGATCGTGGACATCATGCGCCACCGGCGCGGCGCGGCGAGCGTCGACTCCCTGCCACGGGGCAGCGCCTATTTGATGGTCGAGTTCTCGGCCGACACGATCGAGCGCGCATCGGCGGACTGCGGGCGTCTGCTGCAGACACTGCGCACCGAGGGGCGCGTGCTCGACCACGTGATCGTGACTGATTCCCATGAGCGCGCGAAGCTGTGGAAGGTGCGCGAGGACGGCGCCGGTCTGTCCTCGCGCCGCATCGACGGCGTGCAGACCTGGCCCGGCTGGGAGGACTCGGCGGTCGCGCCCGAGCGGCTCGCCGATTACCTCGCCGAACTGCTGCCCGTGGTGCGCAGGTACGGCTACACCGCCTTCATGTACGGCCACTTCGGGGCCGGATGCGTGCACATGCGGGTCGACTACGACCTGCGCAGCGAGGGCGGCCGGAAGGACTTCGAGGACTTCACCCGTGAAGCGGCCGCACTGGTCGTGGCGCACGGCGGCTCGCTCTCCGGCGAACACGGCGACGGACGGGCGCGCAGCGAGTTGCTCGAGGTCATGTACTCGCCCGGGATGATCGCGCTGTTCCGGGCGTTCAAGCACCGATGGGACCCGGCGGGCCTGCTCAACCCCGGCGTGATCGTCGACCCGGAGCCGTTCGCGGAGTCCCTGGCGCTGGTGGGGCTTCCCGAACCGGCCAGTGAGCCCGGGGGAGCACCGGGGCCGTTCGCCGGGAACACACACGCGTGCATCGGAGTGGGGCGGTGCCGGGCGACCTCTGGTGGCTTCATGTGCCCGAGCTATCGGGCGACGAAGGACGAGAAGGACTCGACCCGTGGCCGTGCCCGCGTGCTGCAGGAGCTGACGCTCACCACCGGCACCAACCGGAACGGCTGGTCGAGTCCTGAGGTGCGGGAGGCCCTGGACCTCTGCCTTTCGTGCAAGGCGTGCTCCAGCGACTGCCCGACCGGCGTGGACATCGCCGAGGCCAAGTCCGAGCTCGTGAACGAGTACTACCGCGGCAGGCTCCGCCCTTTCACCCATTACTCCATCGGCTGGCTGCCCAGGTGGCTTCCACTCCTCACTCGGATCGCGCCGTTCGCCAACATCGGGGCGCGGCTCGCGATCGCCCGCCGCATCGGCGAACGTCTCGGGGTGAGTGCATGGAGGCGCCTGCCCGCCTTCGTATCGGCACGGGCGCGGAGGCGCCACGTCCGCGAGGCGCACTTCGTCGATGACAGGCACGCGGATGTCCTCGTCTTCGCCGACAGCTTCACCCGGGCTTTCCGCCCCGAGGTGATTCCGGCCGCGGCCCGCGTACTCGGTGAGGCCGGCGAGAAGGTCGGGTGCACCCCCGACGCCTGCTGCGGACTCACCTGGATCTCCACCGGGCAGCGTGACGGCGCCCGACTCCGCCTCCGGCGGCTGATCGACCGCTTCGACGACGGGACCGAACGACCGATCGTCGTGCTCGAACCGAGCTGCGCGGCCGCGATCCGCGAAGAGGGACCAAAACTCGTCGGCGGCGCCGCCGCGCAGCGCGTTGCCGCTCGCGTGCGGAGCTTCGCCACGGCGGCGGACGAGGCGCTCACGTCCGGCTGGAAGCCGACCGCGCTTCCCCCGCAGCGCGCCGTCCTGCAGACGCACTGCCATGAGCACGCGGTCTTCGGCTCCGGCGCCCAGCGCCGTGTACTCAAGCGCTGGGGTGTCCAGGACGTCGTGGCGTCCTCCTCGTGCTGCGGCGTCGCCGGCAACTTCGGTTTCGAGGCCGGGCACTTCGAGGTGTCGATGAAGGTGGCCGAGCACTCGATTCGCCCGGCCCTGGACGCCGCCGCCGACGCGCCGGTGCTTACCGACGGCTTCAGCTGTGCGATGCAGGTGAGCCAGATCGACGCAGTGCGCGGCAGCCACCATCTGGCGTCACTGATGGACCCCGCTCAGGCGTCGGTGTGGGCCTCTGCGGCCGGCAGCCGGATGAGGGAGTGCGAAACCTGAATGGCGCGCGGGATGGCCTGCTGCAGGTTCTCGACGGTGCACCAGCGCCGCGCCCCCTCGACGACGGTGAGCACCAGACGGACCCGCTCGTCCGTGTCCCCGCCGATACCCATGTCGGTTGCCGCGGCGCGGTACATGTCCTCGTAGTACGCCACCCAGCTGTCGGCCTCCTGGTGAAGGCCCGCAGGAAGGGTTCCCACGATGGCGTCCGTCGCGACCAGCAGGTCCCACAGATCGCTCTCGGGGAGCGTCACTTGGCGGATGAGGTGCTCACGCACCATCGCGTCCCAGAACTCGGTCGCCGTCTCGGTCTTCTCGACCGCGGCGAGGACGGCGAAGCCGAACTTGGAGAAGTGCCAGCGCAGTGATTCCGCGACGATCTCGTCGCGCCCCCGGGGGAAGTGCTCGTAGAGACTGGGGGCCTTGATCTCCACTTCGGAGGCGATCATTCGCATCGTCACACCCGAGAAGCCGTGCATGTTCGACAGGCGCAAGAAGGCTTGCAGCGCGGCGCGCCGGGATGCAGCCTGACCCGACCAGTCGAACTGGCCCAGATGGGCGCGCAGTCTCTCCGCGGCATCGTGCCGACGCGTCGACCTCATCGTTCTCCCGTCCCTTGTCGAGGCGCACGGCTCCTGCCGGCTGTCGTCTCGCGACGTCGGCGCGGGCCGAATCGAGGGCCTGGGCCGGGCGGTGTGCACGTACCATACTGCTGCACTGGGCGGCCGAGTTGATGCGCGTCCGGCTGCGCGGGATCGGGTGCCGTCGTGATCGGCCTCGCACGAGCCGACTGAGGAAGGTCAGGCGTGTGCCGTGGACCCGCGAATCTCCAGCTCCGTCGGGAGCAGGTCCCGCCGGGGATCGCCTGCCTTGCCCGTCATGCGGTCGGCCAGCATCTCCAGGCCGCGTCGTGCGATCTCCTCGACCGGTTGGCGCTGCGTGGTGAGGTCGAAGGCGTCCCAGGCGGCCATCGGCAGGCCGTCGTTGCCCATCACCCACACGTCCTCGGGGACGCGGACGTGGTGGCGGCGCAGCGTGCTGATGACGCCGAAGGCGATGACGTCGGCGGTGCAGTAGACGGCGTCCGGCAGGGAGTCGGAGGCCAACAGTGTTCGTGCGGCGGCCAGTCCGTGTTCGTAGCTGGTCGGGCCGACGAGCCAGCGGTCCTCGGGGACGTGGACGTCCCGCTCGTCCAGACAGCGGCGCAGGCCGCGTTCGCGGGCCGGGCTGGCGAGGCTGTCGCGGGGGCCCGCCACCACGGCGATGTTTCCGCGGCCGCGGTCGAGGAGGTAGGCGGCGGCCGTGTGGCCGGAGGCCTCGTGATCCGACGTCACCTGGTCCACGGGCCAGTCGGGTTCGGCGCGGTTGACCGCGACGACCGGCACTCCGCGCTGTGCGAGCAGGGCCGGTCCGGTCGCTCCGGCCCGTGCGGCGGCGAACACGACGCCGTCGACCGTGCCGCTCTTGACCCCCGCCTGGGCCATCGGGGCCGCCGGGTCGTCGTCGTTCCACAGCACCACGCCGAGGTCACGTGCGCGGGCCTCGCGGGTGAGGGTGTCGAGGAGCCGGGGGAAGTACGGGTTGAGCATCTCGTCGGCGACGATGCCGACGGCGCCGGCCCGGGACGTGCGCATGGCTTTGGCGGAGGCGTTGGGGATGTAGCCGAGTTCGTCCATGGCCCGTTCGACGCGGCGCCGGATCTCGTCGTCAACGGTGGGGTTGCCGTTGAGAACACGGGACACGGTCGGCTGAGAGACTCCGGCCAACCGTGCCACGTCGCGACTGGTGGCCATGGGCCCCTCCCTGCCGACCGAGCGGCGCCACCCTGACGCCCGAGGCCCACAGTCTAGGCGGCCGCACAGCTCACACCGGCAGGGAAGGCGCCGGTCAGAGCGGCACGGACACGGGGGCCGCATCCTGCTCTCCGGCAGCGCCACGCCAGGCGGGCGGGCAGTCGGCGAACGAGGTGTCGATCTCTTCCGCGCGGTTCGCCCCGAGGAGGGCGAGGGTCTGGCGGAACTCCTGACGGAAGATGTCGATGACACGCTCGGCGCCGGCCTGTCCGCCGGCCGCGACGCCGTAGACCCAGGGGCGGGCGATGGTCACGGCCGAGGCGCCGAGGGCCAGGGCCTTGGCGATGTCGACACCGGTCCGGACTCCACCGTCGAGGAACACCTCGGCCCGCCCGGCTGCGAGTTCGGAGATCCGCGGCAGCGCGCTGACGGAGCTGGGCAGACCGTCGAGCTGGCGGCCGCCGTGGTTGGAGACGACGATGCCGTCCACTCCTGCGTTCAGTGCCTTGCGGGCATCGGCGACGGTGGTGATCCCCTTGATGAGCAGCTGCCCGTCCCAGGCGGTGCGGAGCCAGGCAAGGTCGTCCCAGTTCGCGGCGAGGTTGGAGAGCTCCTTGTTGATGAACTCGCTGTGCGACAGGGCGCTGTTGCCCTCGGCGATGCCCTGGAAGTTGCGGAAGCCAATGGGCGGCCCCTGGAGCATGTCGCGCAGCCAGCGTGGCCGCCGTGCCGCCTCGAAGGCGTTGCGCGGGGTGACCTTCGGTGGGATGGACATCCCGTTGCGCAGATCCCGGATGCGGTTGGCGTTGAGGGGCACGTCCACGGTCAGGACGAGGGTGGTGCAGCCCGCCTCCTTCGCCCGGCGGACCAGTTGCTTGATGAGGTCCCGGCTGCGCCACAGGTAGAGCTGGAACCAGAGCGGCCCGGTGGCCACCTCGGCGATCTCCTCGATCGACCAGGCCGAGGAGGTGCTGATGGTGTAGGGGATACCGTGGGCCCCGGCGGCCCGTACGGCGGCCAGTTCGCCGGAGTTGCCGACCACCCGGACGAGGCCCGCGGGACCGAAGACCAGCGGGAGCGGGAACCGTTGCCCCGCGAACTCGGTGCTGGTGTCCTGCTTGGTCACGTCGACGAGGGTGCGCGGCCGCAACACCACGTCTGCGAGGTCGCGTTCGTTCGCGCGCAGGGTGTTCTCGTCCCCGGCGCCGCCATCCACGAAGTCGAAGATCATCTTGGGTGTCCTGCGTTGAGCCCGTAGGCGCATGTCCGCGACGCTCGGTACGGCGGCGATGCCGGAGGGCCCCGAGGGGGCGCTCAGCATCCGCAGGAAGTCGATCGCGCCGGATATCCGTTCCACAAGAACTCCTTGAACTGGTGTTGCTGGTACTGCCGAGGTGTCTGGGGTGCGCTGGGTCCCTGGCGGGTTCAGCGCACGGGCAGCTTGCGCGAGTAGTCGATGGCCAGGCTGCAGAGGAGGTAGACAAGCCCGCAGGCGGAGAACGCCATGAGGCCGGTGAAGTACGAGCCGGTGGCGCTGACGATGAAGCCGGTGGCGATGGGGATGATGATGCCGCCGATGTTGGAGAAGAGGTTCATCATTCCGCCCAGCACCCCGGCGCGGGAGCGCACGGTGAGGGTGCCCGGCAGCGACCAGTACAGCCCCAGGAACCGGCAGAAGAAGAGCGTGACGGCGAGCAGGACGAGTGCGGGTCCGGTCGACTTGACGAAGGGCACGGCGAAGATGGACAGGGTCGCGATCGCCGCGCTCACGCCGATCAGTGTGCGCATCACGACGTTGGGCGCCCCGCCCGCGCGGCGCCATCGCTGGGCCAGCCAGCCGGCCACGTTCTCGCCGACGAACCCGGCGAAATAGATGCCGAACGAGGCCCCGGCAAGACCGCCGAGGTCCAGGCCGCGCTCCTGGTACAGGTACAGCGGGCCGAAGGTGAGCAGGCCGTAGAAGAGCATGTTGGCGGCCATGAAGCCGAAGCCCATGAACCAGAAGGTCTTGAACCGCAGGAACTGCACGGGCGACTTGTCGGCCGCCGCCAGCTCCCCGTCGCGTTCGTCCTCCTCGGCGTGGGACTGCGCCACGTAGTCGACTTCGGCGGTGTTCGCCCGAGGGTGCTCGCCCGGGGTGTCCCGGACGAACTTCCAGATGACGGCGCCCGCGCCCGCGGTGACCAGGGCGACCACGATGAACGACTCGCGCCAGCCGCCCAGGGCCGAGATCAGTCCGGCGACCGCGAGGGAGCCGATCGCGGCGCCGAGCGTGGATGCGGAGTCCATGAGGACCGCGCCGCGTGCCCGGTCCTTCTCCGGCAGCCACAGTGCGGACAGTTTCGCTCCGGTCGGGTACTGCGGCGCTTCGGCGGCGCCGAGGCCGAGCCGGGCCAGCAGCATCATCCAGCTGTTGAGGGCGAGCCCGGTCAGCAGCTGGAAGCCCGACCAGAGGGTGACTGCCACGGTCAGTACCTTTCGGGGACCGACTCGGTCGGCGAGCCATCCTCCGGGGATCTGGAAGGCCGCGTAGGTCCAGAAGAACGAGCTCAGCAGGATGCCCTGGAAGGCGGGATCGAGGTCGAACTCCTCGGAGATCAGCGGCATGCCGACGGAGAGCGAGATGCGGTCGATGTAGCTGAGTGTGCCGACGAGCAGCAGCAGGACGAACGTGTACCAGCGGATGTTGCTGCGGCCGTCGGCTTTGGTGCTCTTCGGGGTGGGCGAGGGATCGTGCCTGAGTGAGGAGGACATCGTCGTCTCCGATACAGAGGGCCGATACAGGCATGGCAGGGGAGAGGGGCCGCTCCGGCGGAGAGGTCCGCGGGGCCCGAGGACGACGGTACGAGAATACGTATTCTTGAGCAAGGGTTCGGCGAAGCGTCGATTCGTGCGGCCCCGCCTGCCGCGAGTTCGACACTTGTGCGAATATCTATGCAGGGGTGCTGGTTCCGTGCGCTCCCGGCGAGAGCGGTCCGATTGGGAAGAACCGAGGGTGGTGTCCGTGGCGAGTGCCGGTGAAGAAGTGCGGATGATGACGCATGTGGCGCGGCTGTATCACCTGCAGGGCGTGCGGCAGCCGGAGATCGCCGCGCGCCTCGACCTGTCGCAGGCCAAGGTGTCCCGACTGCTGAAGAGGGCGCAGGAGCGCGGCATCGTGCGGATCACCGTGACGCCGCCCTCGGGCACCTTCCCCGAACTCGAGGACGGACTGCAGGAGCGCTACGGGCTGCGGCTGGCGCTCGTCGTGGAGACCGATCCGGGCAACGAGCGGACGATGCTCTCCGACATGGGTGCGGCCGCCGCCTACTACCTGCAGACCACACTGCGCTCGGGTGACAAGGTGGGCATCTCGTCGTGGAGCGCGAGCCTGCTGGCCACGGTGCAGGCCATGCAGCCCGTGTCGAACCTCAAGGGCGTGCAGATCGTGCAGGCCGTGGGCGGCGTGGGGGACCCCGCCGCCGCGGCACACGCCTCACGGCTCTCCGGCCAGCTGGCCGGGCTCGTCAATGGTGAGGCGGTGTTCCTGCAGGCGCCCGGGCTCGCGGGCACCGTGGAGAGCGCCCGCGCACTGCGTGAGGACCCGTATGTGGCCGCCGCGCTGAACGAGCTCGACGATCTCGATGTCGCCCTGGTGGGGATCGGGGAGATCACCCCGTCCAGCACCCTCGCGCAGAGCGGGAACACGTTCACCGACGAGGAGCGGGCTGCCCTGGAGAAGATGGGCGCGGTCGGTGACGTGTGTCTGCGCTTCTACGACGCGCAGGGGGCGCCGGTCGAGTCCGATCTCGACCTGCGGGCCGTCGGTATCACCCGGCAGCAACTGGCCGCCGCGGCGCGCCGGGTGGCCGTCGCCGGAGGCCAGCGCAAGCATGCGGCGATCCAGGGTGCCGTCACCGGCGGCCTGGTCGATGTGCTGGTGACGGACCAGGAGACCGCGGCGGCCCTGCTGGCGTGAGCCGGGGCCGCGCGTGGTGTCTCGACGTCGGTGTCACCACCGGAGTGCCTGGTGTGTCACCAGCAGACGTAGCCGCCGTCCACGAGCAGGTCGGCGCCGGTGACATAGGAGGCGGCGTCGGAGGCGAGGAAGACGGCCGGGCCCACCATCTCCTCCACTCGTGCGATGCGGCCCAGCGGGGTCTCGGCCGCGAACACCTTGAGGTTCTCCGCGACTTCGGGGCGCTCGTTCATCGGCGTCAGTGTGTTGCCGGGGCTGATGGAGTTGACGCGGACGCCGCGTTCGGCCCACTCGGTGGCGAGGCTCTTGGTCAGGTGCATCACGCCGGCCTTGGAGGAGTTGTAGTGGGCCTGCAGCAGCCCCCGGTTGGCGATGGTGCCCGACATGGAGGCGATGTTGACGATCGCACCGCCGCCGTTCTCCAGCATTACCCGGGCCTCGGCCTGAGCGCTGAGGAAGATGCCGGTCAGGTTGATGTCCACGACCCGGCGGAACTCGTCGGCGGACATCTCCTCGGCCGCCGTGGCGCTCGCGACGCCGGCCGAGTTGACGGCGGTGCGGATCGGACCGAGCGCCTCCACGGCCGCGGTGACGGCCGCGCGCAGCGACTCGGGGTCGGTGACATCGCCGCTGAGCGCGACGGCCTTGCGCCCGGTGGCCTCGATCTTCTCGGCGGTGGCGCGCGCGGCTTCTTCGTTGCGGTCGAAACAGGCGACATCGGCGCCGCTGGCGGCGAAGCCGAGGGCGATGGCCTGGCCGATGCCGCTGCCAGCACCGGTGATGAACGCGGGCTTGCCCTCGAGGGAGAAGGACTGCGGGGTGAACGTCATGATGCGGCTCTCTTCCGTGTCATGGTCGGGAGGGGAGTGGTGGGCGCCCTGCACGGCCCTCAACTCCGTTCCTGCGCCGGTGTTGTGTCGGGTGGTCAGGCCCTGCGGCCGCGCGCGCAGGCGACGGCGTCGCGCCATGCGTCCATGCGCCGGTTGCGCCAGGCGTCGTCGTGTCGGGGGAGGAAACGTGTGCCGTGTGCGGTGAGGTCGTCCAGGTCGGCGTCGTCCCAGACGCCGAGGGCGGTGCCCGCCAGGTGTGCGGCGCCCAGCGCGGACACCTCGGGGCGGCCCGCGGACAGCACCGGGCGGCCGATGAGGTCGGCCTGCAGGGCCATCAGGCGCTCGTTGCCGGTGGGGCCGCCGTCGGCGTGCAGCTCCGCGGGTGGGGCGCCGAGCACAGTGTCGAACCGTGCCAGGGTGTCGGCGACCTGGAAGGCCATCGACTCGACCGCTGCCCCGGCGACCTCGGCGGCCCCGGTGTCGAAGCCCATGCCGACCAGCACCGCCCGCGCCGAACGGTCCCAGTAGGGGGCCCCGAGCCCGGAGAACGCGGGCACCAGGTACACATCGCTGTCCTGCGCGGCGTCGGCGGCCAGTGCGGCGATACCGGCCGAGTCGCTGCCCAGGAGCTGGGCTGCCCAGCGGATCGCGGTGCCGGCCGAGGCGATATTCGCCTCCAGCGCGTGCGTGGCGCGCTCTTCGCCCCGTCGCCGCCAGGCCAGCGTGGCTGCGACGCCGCCGGTGTGCTCGTGCTCGTGCGGGTTGAGCACCATCAGCGAGGAGCCCGTCCCGTACGTCGCCTTGACCACCCCGGGACGGCCGTGGCTCTGCGCGAACAGCGCGGCGTGCGAGTCGCCGAGCACCGCGCCGATCGGCAGGCCGTCCGCGACCCCGGGTACGTCGAGGGTGTGCCCCAGTTCCTGGCCGCCGCCGTCCGAGGCGGCGATGCGCGGCAGCGCGGCGCGCGGGACGCGGAAGACGTCCAGCAGTTCCTCGTCCCATTCGGCCCGGTCGAGGCGCAGCAGCTGGGTGCGGGAGGCGCAGCCCGTCTCCGTGACGTCGATCGTTCCGCCGGTGAGGCGGTGCAGCAGCCACGCGTCCACGGTGCCGATACGCAGCCGGCCCGCGGCGGCCCGCTCCCGCTCCGGGTCGAGCCGGTCGAGGAGCCACTCGGCCTTGGTGGCCGAGAACATGGGGTCCACGGGCAGGCCGGTGCGGGCGGTGACCAGGGCGCCGGCCGGGGAGGCGGCGAGCTTGGCGCAGCGCTCGGCGGTCCGCCGGTCCTGCCAGCTGATCAGCGGCGACAGCGCCGCCCCGGTGGCGGGGTCCCACGCCAGCACGGCCTCGCGCTGCACGCTGAGCCCGATGCCGACGATCCGCGTGCCGAGGGTGGCGGCCTGCGCGGCCAGTTCCCCGGCGACGCCCGTGACACTGCGCCACAGCACGGACGGATCCTGCTCGACCCAGCCCGGCTCCGGGTACTGCTGGCTGAGCGGGCGGTGCGCGGTGGCGAGCACCCGCCCGTCCTCCGCGACCAGCAGCGCCTTGGTTCCGCTGGTGCCCTGGTCGAGGGCGAGCATGGCACCGCGCGGCGCACTCACGCGGCCGCTCCCTGCCCCGCGGCGGTCAGCTCACCGGCCGCGCGGGCGATGGACTGGGCGTCGATGCCGAAGTACTGGGCCAAGAAGCCGGCGCTGCCGGTGGGCGTGAACTCGTCGCCGACGCCGAGCAGGCGCATCGGCACGGGGTGGCGGGGGGCGAGGAACTCGGCGACGGCACTGCCGAGCCCGCCGGCGATGTTCGCCTCCTCGACGGTGACGATCCGCCCGGTCGCGGCCGCGGCCTCCAGGACAGCCTGGCCGTCGAGCGGCTTGATGGTGGAGAAGTTCAGCACGCGGGCCGCGATCCCGTCCGCCGCCAGCTTGTCCGCCGCCTCCAGCGCCGCGGGCACGGTGGTGCCGGTGGCGATCAGGGTGACGTCGTCGCCGTCGCGCAGCCGGGCCGCGTGGGCGACCTCGAAGGGCACGTGCGGGTTCAGGTCGGGGACCTTGGTGCGGCCGATGCGCAGGTACACCGGGCCGTCGTAGTGGTGGGCCCAGTGCAGGGCCTCACGGGTCTCCGCCGGGTCGGCCGGGTTGAGCACGACCAGCTCGGGCAGGGTGCGCAGCCAGGCGAAGTCCTCCACGCCGTGGTGGGTGGGGCCGAGCTGGCCGTAAGCGAAGCCGGGGCTCATCGCGCAGAGCTTCACGTTCGTGCGGGAGTAGGCGACATCGGCCTTGATCTGCTCCAGCGCGCGGCCGGTGAGGAACGGGGCGGCGGCGCACACGTACGGGACGCGCCCGCCGTTGGCGAGCCCGGCGCCCGCGCCGACCATGAGCTGCTCGGCGATCCCGACGTTGACCAGCCGCTCGGGGAACCGCTCCTGGAACCCCTTCAGGTTGGAGGAGCCGACGGAGTCGTTGCACACGGCGACGGTGCGCGGGTCGGTCTCGGCGAGCTCGATGAGCGTCTCGGCGAACGCCTTGCGGCAGTCGTGCAGCTCGGCGGACTTGGCGGGTGCGGTGACGGCGTTCATCGGGCGCTCAGCTCCTCGAAGGCGGCGGTGGTCTGCTCGGCGGTGGGGACCTTGTGGTGCCATTCGACACGGTTCTCGATGAAGGACACGCCCTTGCCCTTGACTGTGTCGGCGATCAGGCACCGCGGACGGTCGTCGGCGGCGCGCTCCTCGCGCAGGGCCTGGTACAGGGCCTCGTGGTCGTGGCCGTCGATCGTACGGACATCGAAGCCGAAGGAGGCCCACTTGTCGTCCAGCGGGTCGAGGCCCGAGGTCTCCTCGGTGGCGGCGCCCTGCTGGAAGCGGTTGCGGTCGACGATCACGGTGAGCCGGCCGAGGCGCTGCTGCGCGGCGCTGGTGGCGGCCTCCCAGTTGCTGCCCTCCTGCAGTTCGCCGTCGCCGGTCAGGACGAAGGTGCGGCGCGCGGAACCGTCCAGCTTGGCGGCGGTGGCCATGCCCACCGCGACGGGGAAGCCGTGTCCCAGCGGGCCGGTGTTGGTCTCGACGCCGGGGACCTTGCGGCGGTTCGGGTGCCCGTTCAGCGGCGAGAGCGGCTCCATGAACGTGGCCAGCTCGGCCTCGTCGAAGAACCCGGCGTGCGCGAGCGTCGAGTACAGGATGCCCGCCGCGTGCCCCTTGCTGAGGACGAAGCGGTCGCGCTCGGACCACTGCGGGTCGTCGGGGCGTACGTCCAGGACGGAGAAGTACAGGGTGGTGACGATGTCGGCGGCCGAGTAGTCGCCGCCGATGTGTCCCTGCCCGGCCCTGGCGATCATGTCGAGGTCGGCGCGGCGGATGGAGTACGCCAACTCCCGCAGCCTGGCGGCCCGTTCGGCCGGCGCCGCCTGGGTGAGGCCGTGTTTGATCTCTGCGAGCCGCTCGGCGGCGTGGGGGACTGCTGCGAGAACCATGTGCATATCCATTCAGGTTCGCGTGTCGATTCACTCGAAGTGAAGCCCGATCGCCCGCCGGCGTCAAGTGTCGATGCCGGAGGCGGGGGTTCCGGGAGGTGGGGCCCGGGGGGATTCGGGGGTTGACGATCCCTGGGGTGCGGGCTTTACTGCTTGTGAATAGACACGCCAAGGTGCATAGAAATTCACCTGGCTGTGTGCGGGACCGGCTCAGGGGCGGCGGACATCGACCGACGACGCTCCACTTCCGTGTCCGCTGCGCTTGCATCGCCGCCGGACGCGAGCACGGCACCCGACCCCACCCCTAGGAATTCGGAGGACCCTCATGGCTGAGCAGCGGTATGCGGGCAAGACGGTGGTCGTCACCGGCGCAGCCCGCGGCATCGGGCGGGGCATCGCCGTGCGCTTCGCCGGCGAGGGCGCCCATGTCGTCCTCGCCGACCTGGATCCCGCGGTCGACGAGGTGGCCGAACACATCACCGCAGGCGGCGGCAGCGCACTCGCCGTCCGCACCGATGTCACCGACCCCGTCCAGGTCGACGCGCTGTACCGGACGGCCGAAGACACCTTCGGCGGCGTCCATGTGTCGGTCCAGAACGCCGGTGTCATCAGCATCCACCGGGTCGCCGAGCTCACCGACCGCGACTGGGACCGTGTGATGGCGGTCAACACCAAGGGTGTCTTCCTCTGTGCCCAGGCCGCGGTGGCCGTCATGCGCCGCCACGGGATCCGGGGCCGCATCCTCAACGCCGCCTCGGGGCAGTCCCGCCAGGGATTCGTCTACACCCCGCACTACGCGGCGTCCAAGTTCGGCGTCATGGGCCTGACCCAGAGCCTCGCCAAGGAGCTGGCCCCCGAGGGCATCACGGTCAACGCGTACGCGCCCGGCATCGTCGGCAGCGACATGTGGGACTACAACGACCGCGCCTGGGGCGAACTCCTCGGCGACTACGCCCCCGGTGAGCTGATGAAGGAATGGGTCTCCGGCATCCCGGCAGGGCGCGCCGGTACCCCCGACGACATCGCCAACGTCCTGCTCTTCCTCGCCGACGAGGCCGCCGAGTACGTCACCGGCCAGACCATCAACATCGACGGCGGCATGTTCATGAGCTGAGGCGGAACTGCCTCCGCGCCCGCCCGCCGCACCGTCCCCCTCCCCGAATCTTCCCCGGCCCTGCCCGCAAAGGAGCGTGCATGTCCAGCACTTCAGCGTCGCGAACCGCCGCAGCGGAATCCGTCGCCCCGAACCACCCCGGCTCTCCCGGCCAGGCACCCGCTCGCCCCCACTGGACGACCCGCCTCGGCATGCCCCGGCCCCTCCTGCTCGGCTATGTGGGCCTGCTGCTGTTCATGATCGGTGACGGCGTCGAGTCCAACTACCTCTCGCCCTTCCTCACCGACCGCGGCTTCACCGACGGACAGGCCGCGTCCGTCATCACCGCGTACGGCGTCGCCGCGGCCATCGCCTCCTGGTTCTCCGGAACCCTCTCCGCACTGTGGGGCCCCAAGCGCGTCATGATGCTGGGTGCCGGCATCTGGGTCACGGTCCAGATCGTTTTCCTGGCCGTCGCCCTCCCGAGCGACAACTACACCGTGGTCATGCTGAGTTACGCCCTCCGCGGCTTCGGCTACCCGCTGTTCGCCTTCTCCTTCCTCATCTGGGTCATCGCCATCGCGCCGGTCAAGCGCGTGGGCACCGCCATCGGCTGGTTCTGGTTCGGCTTCACCGGCGGCCTGCCCACCTTCGGCTCCCTCGTCGCCAGCGGATCCATCCCCCTGGTCGGCGAGTACGGCACTCTGTGGGTGGCCCTGGTGCTGGTGGTCGCCGGAGCGTTGGTGTGCGCCTTCGGCCTCAAGGAGCGGACCGGCACCCGCCCCATGGTGGAGAACGCCACCTTTAAGGGCCAGATGATGAGCGGCATCGACATCCTGTGGCGCAGCCCGAAGGTGGCCCTCGCCGGACTCGTCCGCATCATCAACACCGCGCCGCAGTACGGCTTCTTCGTCTTCCTGCCGGTCTTCTTCACCAAGACCATCGGACTGACCCTGCAGCAGTACCTGTTGATGGTCACGCTCATGTTCGCCGCTAACCTCCCCGCCGGACTGTTCTTCGGCGCACTCGGCGACCGGATCGGCTGGCGCCGCACCGTCACCTGGTTCGGCTGCGTCGGGTGCGCGGTGGCCACGCTCGCCATTTACTACGGGCCGATGGCCGTCAAGGACAACTTCTGGGTCGCCACGGTGTGCGCGATGTTCTGGGGCTTCATCCTCTCGGGCTTCACCCCCATCCCCGCGCTCCTGCTCTCGATGGGCCGCCCCGAGGACCGCGGCAGCGCCTTCGCCGTCTACAGCCTGTGCGCCGGTCTCGCCGCCTTCGTCGGCCCGGCGCTGGTGGCGGTGTTCCGCCCGCTGGTGGGGGTGCACGGCCTGGTGTGGGTGTTCACGCTGCTGTACCTCGCCGCGGCGGTGATGTCCCACTTCCTCAAGAGCCCGTCGGATCCGCAGAATCGCACGGCAGAAGCGTCGGAGGCGGTTGGGGCTCACGGGCGGGAGTGATGTGAGGCCCGACCGGAACGGCTTGACCTCAAAGGCGCTGTACTGCTGGCAGCATCGGCCAATTGTGCCTGGCGTGGGGTAATGGAGGCGGTGGTCATGAAAATGGCCCTCAGTCCATGACGGCCCGCGACGAAGACGAGAACCGACGGCTCGCTACAGGGCCGTATCGTAGATAGTGGCTATGAACTTCTGTCAGGGGCGACGAACCGTGACTATGGGGGCGTGTAGTTCCGTGAACTTATGGTTGGGCATGGTCAGTATCTTGCAAAGGCGCACTGGTGTCTTCAAGAACCCACATGGGAGCCACGGCATTTGACTGGGGGTCAAGGGGTCGCAGGTTCAAATCCTGTCGTCCCGACAGTTCGAACGATCGAACGTCGCAGGTGAAGGGCCGTTTTCGAACGGCCCTTTTTCTGTTGCTCCCACACTCCCGCTGCGAGCGCGGCGAGTGGGAGCGGGCTCCCACTGTCCCCTTGTCTGTTTGCTCCCACTCGGGCCGATGCGCACGTATTCGATTCCTTGCGCGCGTGTTCACATCCGAGCCCGGTTTGTTACCCCCGGCTCCCCGTCCTATGGATGGCCTTTTGGGTATGTGCTTGCGCTCTTCGCGCTGGTGGGGGCCGCCCCCAGTGGGAGTGGGGTCGGGAGCGGTGTCCCCTTGGCTGGCGGATGGGTTATGGGGGCATGCGAATTGTTGACCCCATTTCCGATTTTGGCCGGGCGGTATGCGGCTTTTCGGTGGTGGCTGTTGGGGGCTGCATTGAGAGGTTGAACGCGGGTGGGAGCGGTAGCGAGACCCGCGGGTACACGGGGCGGAGGTGGGAGCGGTTGAGTTTTGCAGGGAGCCGCTGGAAGAGGTGCCGCGCTCTCGGTGGAAGGTAGCGGCTGGTCCGATGGGTCGCTGGGCCAGTGCCCGCGGTCAACCAACTGGAGATCCACCCCTTACTTCCAGCAGCGCAAGGTGCTCGACTTCGACGACGAGCGCGGCGTCCTCAACCAGGCCTGGTCCCCGATCGGCGGCATCACCTTCTACCCGGGCTACGGCGAGCACCGCACGAGCGTCCTTGAGGACCCGGCCGTCATCCGCATCGCCGAGGCACACGGCAAGAGCCCCGCCCAGGTACTGCTGCGCTGGGGCCTGCAGCAGGGCCGCTCCGTCATCCCCAAGTCCACCAAGCGCCACCGCATCGCCGAGAACATCGACGTTTTCGACTTCGACCTGACCACGGACGAACTCGCCGCCCTCGACGCCCTGGAGACCGGCCATCGCGGCGGCCCCGAGCCCGAGAACGTCACCCTCGACACCTACGGCCGCGCGATCCCCGAGGCCTAACACCATCTCGGCGCACGTCACTGTCAGGAGGAACGACCATGTCGCACTGGAACAGCTCAGACCTCGAAAAGATCGGATCCGCCGAGGAACTGGACCTGGCGACCGAACGCCCCGACGGCACCCTGCGCGACCGCGTCACCATGTGGGTCGTCCGGTCCGGAGACCAGCTCTACGTCCGCTCCGTCAAAGGCACCGATGGTCCCTGGCACCGGGGGACCCAGTCCCGCCACCAGGGCCGTATCGACGCAGGCGGCGTCCACCAGGACGTCACCCTCCGCGAGGCCGACCCCGCCGAATACCCGGCGGTGGACGGCGCCTACCGGCACAAGTACGGCCACTACACCACGATCGTCGAGCACGTCCTGACCGACCGCGCCCGCAATTCCACCCTCCTGCTCGAACCTCGCTGACACCCCCTCAGGCTGTCCTGGCCAACAGAGCCGCTGATCGCAACTGACGTCCCAGCCGGTGATGTCCCTATAGCAGAGGCATCACCAGGCCCTGACCAGCGCCGTGTCCGGATCGGACGCGGCGCTGCTTCATGCCGTCCACGGGTGCAGCCTTCCGGCCGGAGGCCCAACGCGTGCCGTGCCGATCTGCACCGTGCAGGACGCAAGATGTAGTCAGCCGGACGGGCGACGACTGGTGACGGTGCCCAGCAGCGCCCGGGTCCGCTCGCCATCAGGATCGTCACGCAGTTCGTAGACCTCGACACGTTGGTCGGGCTGACCGGACTGGGCCCAGAGCTGGAAGTCCACCGTGATCTCGCCGGCGTGCGGGTGGACCATGCGCTTGGTGCCCGCGGCGCATTCACCCACCCGACCCGACGACCACATGGCAGCGAAGGCGTCATCCCGTACGCACAGCTCGCCGATCATGCGGGTCAGTGCTTCATCGTCCGGGTACTTGCCGCTGATCAGTCGTAGGTAGGCGACGTAATCCGCCGCTTCCCGCTCCCAGTCCCGATAGAGGGAGCGGACTTGAGGGTCGAGGAACAGCAGAGTCGGCAGGGAGGGGCGGGTATTCGGATGGTCAGGGGCGTCCGTGGGCAAGTGGGGCGCCACCAAGGCGTGCCCCAGGGGGTTCCAGGCCAGGATGTCGTTGCGGCGGCCGAGAACGACTGCCGGGCGGGCGGCGATGAGTGAAAGCAGGGTGCGAGCGTTGGCGCTGGCCGATTCAGGACCGGCGTCCGCGAGCGATGTGCGCTTGCCGCGGGCCAGATCCAGCAGGTGCTCGGTCTCGGTGACGGTCAGTTGCAGTGCGCGGGCAAGCGCCAGAAGTACCTCGTCCGAAGCATGGCGGCTGTGCCCTTGCTCCAAGCGCGTGTAGTACGTGACGCTGACACCGGCCAGCTGTGCGACCTCTTCGCGTCGCAGACCGGGGACGCGTCGTCGCACACCGAAGCCGTTCAGTGGCGTGGAGTCCGGGGTGAGCGAGGCACGCTTCGTCCGGAGGAATACCGCCAAATCACCCGGATCGTTCATGCGTCAACAGTAAGGCGGAGTTCTTCGCCGCAACATATCCCTGTGAGTGCCACCCTCCGCGGGGAGCGCAAAAGGCGGGATCTGGTAGATGCATCGCGCATCTTTCACGCTCGATGACATGCCAGTTCCCATCATTGCTCTTGCACTCACCGCGTTCTCCCTCGGCACCGCCGAACTCGTCCCCAACGGTCTCCTGCCGCTGATCAGCAGCGACCTCGGGGTGTCGGTCTCCGTGGCCGGCTGGGTCACCACCAGCTTCGCCTTCGGCGCGATGATCGGCGGCCCCATCGTGGCGGCCGCCACGATGCGCCTGCCGCGCAAGCCCCTCGCCATCGGCCTGACCCTCGTGTTCCTGGTCGCCAACGCCGTCACGGCCCTGACCAGCTCTCTTCTGGTGGTCTCGGTTTCCCGCGCCATCGCCGGAGCGATGCTCGGCGGATTCCTCGGGACCGCCGTCACCATTGCCACCGGGCTGGTTGCTCCGACCCGCAGGGCTTCGGCCATCGCTGTGGTGTTCACCGGATTCACCGTGTCCAACGTGATCGGCGTGCCCATCGGCAACATCGTCGGCCGTGCAGTCGGCTGGGAAGCCGCCTTCTGGGTCGTGTCCGCGCTGGCCGCGATCGGGGCCGCCGCCATGTGGCTGCTGCTTCCGAATCGAGCGGACACCAACCAGACAGGCTCCGACGATCGCGGGTTCGGGATCCTGCGCAACGGGGCACTGTGGGCGGCGTTTCTCGTCATCGCCCTCGGCTACGGCGGCCTCTTCGTCGTCTACACCTACATCGCCCCCTACCTGACCGGTGTGACGGGGGTGTCTGCCGGCGCCGTCACCTGGCTTCTGCTCCTGTTCGGCGTGGGTCTGATCGTCGGCAACGCTCTCGGCGGCCGGTTTGCCGACCGAGCCGTGACCCGCACCGTGACCGTCATCCTGGGGGCGCTCGTCCTGTCGCTGCTGGCGCTGTGGGCCCTGGGGTCCCTGCTTCCGGCCGTCCTCGTCCTGCTCGTGCTGCTGGGCGGCACCGGATTCGGCATGGTGCCGCCGCTGCAGTCGTACGTGCTGCACCTGGCGGGCACGGCATCCGTGCTCGTGTCGGCACTGGCGGCGGCCTCCTTCAACGCCGGAGTCGCGCTCGGCTCGGCGGTCGGTGGTCTGGTCCTGGACCAGACATCCCACCTTCCCGTGCTGGCGGTGGTCGGCGCCGTGATGACCCTTCTCGGCCTGGCGGTGTTCCTCCACACGCGCCGACGCCTCGTTCGGCGGACAGCCCCCGACGTGGCGCTGGTGGCGGATTACGTCTGATCGGAGCGCTGCATCCCGGCGCTGGGCGGCGATGAAGGTCGTTCACCGCCGCCATGTGTTGATCCAGGTGCCAGGGTTTCCGCTGGTCTGGGTGACTGGGCCTAGCGGAGTGCCGCGTCGACCGTCCCGGGAGCGAAGAGCGCGTCTGTGACTTCGCAGGCGGCGCCCAGAATGCCTGCGCGGGGGCCCAGCGTCGAGGCCACGACTCGCAGCTCGCGGGTGGCCAGGGGGAGGGAGCGGCGGTAGGTGATCTCGCGGATGCCGGCCAGGAGGTGGTCGCCGGCCTGGGCGAGTGCGCCGCCGACGACCAGGACGGAAGGGTTGAGGAGGCTGACCGTGTCGGCGAGGGCCTGGCCGAGCAGCCGGCCGGCCTGCCGGATCAGGCGTACGGCGTCGGGGTCGCCTGCCCGCACGAGGGCCACGACCTCTTCCGTGGAGTCCACCTCGCGGCCCACGGCGCGCAGTTCACGCTCCAGCGCCCATCCTCCTGCGAAGGCTTCGAGGCAGCCCGCCTGACCGCAGCGGCACACCGGTACGCCGGGGTCTGATTCGTCGATGCTGGGGGCCGGGCTGTGCCCGATGTCGCCGGCGGCGCCCTGGGCCCCGTGGTAGAGGTGTCCGTCGAGGACGAGGCCGGAACCGATACCCGTACTGGCCTTCACGAAGACCAGGTGCGGGTCGGCGGGCCAGGCGTGGCGCTGCTCGCCGAGCGCCATGAGGTTGGTGTCCTTGTCGGCGAGGACGGGGCAGTCGTAGGTGTCGCGGAAGCGGTCGGGCAGGATCAGGCCGTCCCAGCCGGTCATGATCGGCGGGCTGACGACTCGTCCGGTGCCCGCCTCCACGGGGCCCGGCACGCCGACGCCGATGCCGCGCACCCGGGTCTCCTTCTCCCCGGCCCTTTTGAGGAGTTCACGGAAGTCCGTCTGGACCTCGCCGAGCACCGTGTCCGGGCCGAGCCCCACCGTCAGTGCCCGCCGGTGGTCGACGAGTACTGCGCCGTTCATGTCGGTGAGCGCGGTGTGGATGTGCTGTCCGCCGATGTCGGCGACGAGCAACACCCCGCTGTCCGCCCTCACTTGGAACGCCTGGGCGCGTCGGCCGCCGGTCGCGCCGGTGGTGCCGCCCTCCTCCAGGTAGCCGGCCGAGGTGAGGGCGTCGAGGCGGGTGGCCATCGTCGACCGGGACAGGCCGGTCGCGGCCATCAGCTCGGCCCGGGTGGTGGCGCGTCCGCCCCGGACGAGTGCGAGTACCGCGCCCGGTCCCGTGGGGTGTGCCGGCTGGTCCGGCGTGAACTCGCTGGCCCGTTGCGCCACGGCGTTCGTCCTCCCTGTCGGTTTGTCGGTCGGCCGTGCCCCGGTGGGTGCACTGGGCGACAGGTGAAGGATACGTCCTACCCCACCCTTCTTCCGCGTGACAAGTCACAAACCTATGCCTTGTCATTACGCAAAAGTTGCGTGACAGTAGTGCGGCACGAGCTCACCGCCGAGAGAAACGGGTTCACCGTCATGATCACTTCCCGAGCCGCCCGCACCAATCCGCTCGGGGTGCACGCCCTCGTCTGGACCGGTGACTGGACCGCCGAGGGCGCCCGGTACGCCGCCGAGCAGAGCGCCCGCGCCGGATACGACCTCATCGAGATCTCGCTGCACGACCCGGAGATCGTCGACGTCACGGCGACCCGCAAGGCACTCGCCGAACACGGCCTCGACGTCGCCTGCTCGCGCGGCCTCGACTTCGACTCCGACGTCTCCAGCGCCGATCCCGCGGTGTCCGCGCGCGGCGAAGCCCAGCTCCAGCAGGCCCTGCGGATCACGCGCGACCTGGGCGGCAGCTACTTCTGCGGCGCCCTCTACAGTGCGCTCGGCAAGTACCAGTCCCAGCCGACCGCCGCGGGCCGCGCCAACGCGGTCGCCGCGCTGCGCCGTCTCGCTGCCGAGGCCGCCGACTACGGCATCACCCTCGGCATGGAGATCGTCAACCGCTACGAGTCCAACCTGATCAACACCGCCCGCCAGTGCCTCGACCTGATCGACGAGATCGACGCCCCGGCGGACAACGTCAAGGTGCACCTGGACACGTACCACATGCACATCGAGGAGCAGGACATGGTCCGCCCGGTCCTCGCCTGCGGCGACCGGCTCGGCTACGTGCACATCGGCGAGTCGCACCGCGGCTACCTGGGCTCCGGGAACATCGACTTCCGCTCCTTCTTCCACGCCCTCGCCGACATCGACTTCCGCGGGCCGATCACCTTCGAGTCCTTCTCCTCCGCGGTGGTCGCCCCGGGCCTGTCCGACAACCTGGCGATCTGGCGCAACACCTGGTCCGACGGGTTCGACCTGGCACGCCACGCCCGTTCGTTCATCGCCGAGCAGCTGCACGGCGCGCGCGCCGCGGCCGACGTCGCCTGACACCGCCCCGTCTCCCGCAACCCACCTGCCGCCTCCGAAAGCACCCGATCATGACAGTGCAGGATCTCCTCACCCGCGCCCGTGCCCTGGCCCAGCCGGGCACCCGGCGCGTCCTCGGCATCGCGGGCCCGCCCGGCGCGGGCAAGTCGACCGTCGCCGAGCACCTCGTCCGCGAGCTCGGCCCCGAGCGGGCCGTGCTGGCGCCGATGGACGGGTTCCACCTGGCCGACGTCGAGCTGAAGCGGCTCGGCTCGGCAGACCGCAAGGGTGCCCCCGACACCTTTGACGTGCACGGCTACCTTTCCCTCCTGCGCCGCCTGCGGGCGCCGCAGGAGGGCGAGACGGTGTACGCGCCGGCCTTCGCCCGCGACCTCGAGCAGCCCATCGCCGGCAGCATCCCGGTCCCCGCCGACGTCCCGCTCGTCGTCACCGAGGGCAACTACCTGCTGCTCGACGCGCCGGGCTGGCGCGACGTACGAGACCTGCTGGACGCCTGCTGGTGGGTCGACGTCGACGACGAGGAACGGGTGCGCCGACTCGTGGCCCGCCACGAGAAGTTCGGCAAGACCCCCGAATACGCCGAGCGGTTCGTGCACGAGTCCGACGAAGCCAACGCACGGCTCGTCGCGCCGGGCGCCCAGGTGGCCGACCTGATCGTGACCAGTGAGGGGATCCAGCCATGACCGGGACGCTCGACCTCAACTTCGTCGACTGGGGCATGCTGGCCGTCTACTTCGCGGCCATCATCGCCATCGGCCTCTACACCCGCCGGGCGATCACCTCCAGCGGCGACTTCTTCCTCGCCGGGCGCTCCATGCCCGCCTGGGTCACCGGCATCGCCTTCATCTCCGCCAACCTCGGCGCCCTGGAGATCATCGGCGGCGCCGCCAACGGCGCCCAGTACGGCGCCGCCGCCGTGCACTTCTACTGGCTCGGCGCCATCCCCGCCATGGTCTTCCTCGGCCTGGTGATGATGCCGTTCTACTACTCGACCCGCGTGCACAGCGTCTCCGAGTACCTGCGGCGCCGCTTCAACGCCCCCACCCACCTGCTCAACAGCGTGGTCTTCGCGGTGGCACAGGTGCTGCTCGCCGGCGTGAACCTGTTCGCGCTCGCCCTCATCATCAAGCTGCTCATCGGCTGGCCGCTGTGGCTGTCGATCCTGCTCTCCGCCGTCTTCGTCCTCGCCTACATCACCCTCGGCGGCCTCGCCGGCGCCATCTACGGCGAGGTGCTGCAGTTCTTCGTCATCCTCGCCGGACTCATCCCGATCGTCGTGATCGCCCTGCACATGGTCGGCGGGTTCCACGGGCTGCGCGAGGGCGTCGCCCAGATCGACGACAGCCTCCTCAAGACCTGGCAGGGCACCAGCCCCACCCACTGGTCCAACCCGCTGGGCGACTGGATCGGCCTGGCCATGGGCGAGGGCTTCGTCCTCGCGTTCGGCTACTGGACCACCAACTTCGCCGAGGTGCAGCGCTCGCTGGCGGCCAAGGACCTCAACGCCGCACGCCGCACCCCGATCATCGCGGCCTTCCCCAAGATGGTCCTGCCGCTGTTCACCATCGTGCCCGGCATGGCCGCCCTCATCCTGATACCCAAGCTCGGCCAGGACGGCGGCCCCACCTACAACGACGTCATCCCCGAGATGATGCAGCGCTACCTGCCCAACGGAGTCCTCGGCATCGCGCTCACAGGACTGCTCGCCGCGTTCATGGCCGGCATGGCCGCCAACATCTCCGGCTTCAACACCGTGTTCACGTACGACATCTGGAAGCCGTACATCGTCAAGGGACGCAGCGACCGCTACTACCTCAAGGCCGGCCGGGTCGCCACCGTCGGCGGCATCGCGATCAGCGTCGGCGCCGCCTTCATCGCCTCGAACTACAGCAACATCCAGAACTACATCCAGCTGCTGTTCTCGTTCTTCAACTCCCCGCTGTTCGCGACCTTCCTGCTCGCCATGTTCTGGAAGCGGGTCACCCCCTGGGCCGGATTCTGGGGCATGCTCTCCGGCACGGCCGCCGCGGCCGCCGCCCACCTGTCCGCCTACCACATCGGGCACTTCTATCCCGGCGGCGTGGTCGACCCGACGCACGCCACCATCAACGCCCAGATGGCCAACTTCTACGGCGCCGCCTTCGCCTTCGTCGTCGACGCGGTCGTCACCGTCACCGTCACCCTGTTCACCAAGCCCAAGCCGGAGAGCGAACTCAAGGGCCTCGTCTGGTCGGTGCCCGACCCGGACTCCCCGGACGCCGCCGCAGCCTCCACGCCCCAGCCCTGGTGGCGCTCGCCCCTGGTCCTCGGCTGCACGGTGCTCGCGATGACGCTGGCACTGAGCATCTGGATCGTGGTCGCAGTATGAGCCGCGGAGCAAGCGACGAGACGAGCACCGGAGGTGCCCCCATGGCGAACCAGAACCCCGCCAAGCCGCGCGGCTTCGACATCCGCGTACTGATCGCCGGACTGCTCGGCCTGTACGGCGTCGTGCTCACCGTCCTCGGCCTGACCGACGACGCGGCCGAACTCGCCAAGGCCGACGGCATCCGCATCAACCTGTGGATCGGGCTCGCACTGTTGGCGGTCGCGCTCGGCTTCGGGCTCTGGGCGAAGCTGGCACCCCAGCGGCCCGAGGAGCCCACAGACCCCAGCTGAGCAAGCCCCGGGCGGGTCATCCGCCTCCGCCCCGAAGCGCATCGGCCAGGGCCCCACGGCCCCGGGGCTCTGGCCGTCGAGCAGATCCTCACGGGGCACAAGCCGTCGACCCACAGGCGCCGCACGCCCCTGCGGCCGAGCTCAATGCGCGAAAGCTCGCGCGTGACACGCATGCGCGACCGCGCCGCGCCGGCGCCTGCGAGCGTCAGCACCGTGTCCCACCGTCACACACACCGCCGCACAGGCTGATCCGTCCCAAGGAGAATCCGGCATGACCACCCGCACACAGACGCTCTCGGAAGCCGGCGTCTCGATCTGGCTCGACGACCTCTCCCGCGCCCAACTGCAGGACGGCAGCCTCGCCGCACTCATCACTGACAAGAACGTGGTCGGAGTCACCACCAACCCGACGATCTTCCACGCTGCGATCACGAAGGGCCACGGCTACGAGCAGCAGCTCCGCGCGCTCACGGCCCAGGGGGCCGATGCGGAACGCGCCGTCTTCGAGCTGACGACCCAGGACGTCGCCGCGGCGTGCGAGCTGCTTGCGCCGGCCGCTGAGGCCACCAACGGCGTCGACGGACGCGTCTCCATCGAGGTCGACCCGCGACTCGCCTGGGACACCGCCGCCACCATCGCCGAGGCCAAGAAGCTCCACGCGGCGATCGGCAAGCCGAACGTGCACATCAAGATCCCCGCCACGATCGAGGGCCTGGAGGCGATCGTCGAGACGCTCGGCGCCGGCATCAGCGTCAACGTCACGCTCATCTTCTCCCTCGAGCGCTACCGTGCGGTCATCGACGCCTTCATGACCGGCCTCGAAAAAGCCCGGGCCAACGGCCACGACCTGTCCCGAATCCACTCGGTTGCCTCCTTCTTCGTCTCCCGCGTGGACACCGAGGTCGACCAGCGCCTGAACGCGATCGGCACTGCGGAGGCCCTCGCACTCACGGGCAAGGCCGGCCTCGCGAACGCGCGACTCGCCTACCAGACCTACGAGAAGGAGTTCGCCTCCGAGCGCTGGCTGCTCCTCGCCGACGCGGGCGCGCTCCCGCAGCGCCCCCTGTGGGCATCGACCGGCGTCAAGGATGCCTCGATGCCGGACACGCTGTACGTCTGCGGCCTCGTCGCACCAGGCGTCGTGAACACCATGCCGGCCAAAACCCTCGACGCGACCGTCGACCACGCCGAGATCACCGGCGACACCATCACGAGCGGCTACGACGCCGCAGCCGCCCACCTCGACACACTCCAGCAAGTCGGCGTCTCCTACGACGACGTCGTGGCCTCACTCGAATCTGACGGGCTCGACAAGTTCGTCAGCTCATGGAACGAACTCCTCACGGACGTCCACCGTCTCGTCACCAGCAACTGACTGAGTGCCGGGACTAAGGTTTCCTGCTCCGATACCGGGACGTGCGGTCGCCGACGGTCAAACGGGCGCCGTGTCATCCGCGGGAGTCGTGTCCCGGGTCGCCGACATGGTGTCTGGTCGCCCCGTGGTGTGTCGTGGCCGAATGTGTTTGGCCACGACACACCACGGGTTCATTCCCAGGTCAGGGCGGGGCCAGTGGGCGTGAGGGTGAAGGGCGTGGCGGCGATGAACCACGTACGGCCGTGGTCGTTATTGCCCTGGAAGAGCAGATGGCGTCGACCGTCGTGATGGAGCACGCCCGGGTGGCCGCTCTCGGAGGAATTCCAGGTGCCGGGGGCGCCGACGGGGAGTACGGGTTCGGTGCTGCCGCGTTCCCACCGGACACCGTCCGGACTCGTGGCCCAACCGATCTGCTGGGGCGCGTTGTTGTAGGCGCCGGCGTAGAACATGCCGAAGCGTTCGCCGTCCCAGGTCAGGGCGGGTGCCTCGATGCAGTCCTGTTCCCAGTCGAGTTCGGGCCGCAGGGCCGGGGCGTGCGGGGTCAGATGGGTCCAGGCGTCGGCTCCGAAATCGCTGTCGGCGGCGGCGGTCGCGGTGCCGATCATCTGGACCCTCATGTCCGGGTCGCGGGTCGCGTAGGCCAGCAGGACGCGGTCGCCGTACAGCACCGCATCGGCGTCGATGGCCCGGCCGCACGACCAGGCGAGCGGCGCGCGCAGCACGGGGTTGTCCCCATGTCCGCTGAACAAGAGGCCGTCGGCGCTGCTCGCGTGGCAGATCGCGTCGTTGCGGCCGGTGCCGTAGGACTGGAAGAACAGGTGGACGCGGTCTCCGATGACGACCGCACCCGGTGCCGCCGCGCCGCGGGCGTCGTACTCGCCGAACGGGGCGAGTACGCGGCTGAGTGTCCAGTTCGCCAGGTCGTCGCTTTCGGCCACGCCGATGCTCCAGCGGTCGCCTTCGCCCGCCGGGCGGCCCGGCGGGAGGGTGAGGTACATCAGGTAGCGGCCTTGGAACCACACCGCTGAGGGGTCCTTGGCGAAGGAACGACCGTCTGGGCCTGGTGCGCCCCAGGGCCTGCCGAGGACATGGATCTGCTGTCGTGTCTTCACGGTGGTCAGCTCTTCCTCGTGGCGAGTGCTTGTTCGTACTCCGCGCGCATGGCGTCGCCGCCGCGGCGGCGCCACTGTCGTATGGTCTCGGGCCAGCTGGAGACCTTGGCGCGGCCGAGCAGGATGTTGTTGACCGAGTCGTCGAGGAGCTTCGTGAGGAGCTGGCCCTTGGTGGTGGACGTGGGCGAGTACAGGCCGTATGTGGGGTTGAGCTTCATGAGCGGCGCGGCGGTCCGCAGATTGCGGTACGCGGACTCGGTGGCCTCGGGGAAGCCGGGGAAGAACAGCGCCTTGGGCGAGTCGGCCAGGTACTGGTTCGGGAAGTCGCCGAGCCCGGTCTCGCTGTTGCCGCGGTCGGTCAGGACGGGGTCGCCCTTCTCGAAGTTGAAGTCGTAGCCCTCGATCCCGTACTTGCGGAAGGTGTATTCCTGTGTGCCGATCGGCGCCGCACACCAGTTGAGGTACTCCAGGATCGCCTCGATCCGCTCGGGCTCGGCGCGGCTGAGGGCGGTGATGGAGTTGTTCGGATTGGTCAGCCACGTCCTGCCCGGCTTTCCGTCGGGTCCCGGGATGACCGGCAGGGCGACCTCGAAGTCGCCTCGTCCCTGCTGGTAGAGGCCGGGGAGGGCGGAGTAGGTGTCCTGGAGCATGGCCACCGCCCCCTGGCGGAACCAGACCTTGCCGTTGAAGGCGGTGACTCCGTCGGGGTGGACCATCTTCTGTGTGGTCATGCGCCGGGCTATGTCCAGCGCCTCGTGGTACTCCTCCGTCTCCCGGAAGAACGTGAACTTTCCGCCGCGCTCGCTCCACTCGCCGGACAGGCCGAGCATCGTCGCCAGGGTCTGGATGGGGGCGGAGGCGAAGGCCCAGTGGTTGCGGCGGTCGTCCGTCATCTCCTTGCCCATGGACAGGAGTTCGCTGACGTCGTGGAATTCGGGGTCCACGTCCCGTTTACGGAACAGGTCTGCCCTCGACAGGAGCGTGACCACCGCGACCGCGCCGCGGGTGATGGGGACAGCGAAGATGCGGCCCGAGAACACACAGCCCTGCCAGTTCTGAGTCGGCAGGTTCGCGAGGAACGGGTACTTGTGGATCGCGCTGCCCGACAGGTGCGGGGTGAGGTCGTGTGCCTTGGCCTCCAGGAGCTGCGGCAGGTAGGCCGGGTTGTTCACGATGTTCCACACGTCACCGAGCGCGTCACCGGCGACCGACGTCTGGAACTTGTTGTCGTAGTCCCCTCCGGGCGTGATGGTCAGATTGAGGCGGACACCGGTGCGCTTGTTGAGCTCCAGCCAGTACCGGTTGCGCTCGAGCGAGGGCGGGACCGGCGAGTTGGTGGGCACGTGGCCCTGGACGGAGAGGCCGTGACCGGGAGGTCGGTCGAAGGCGCGCTTGGCGTTCGACGGGTAGTGCAGGTACGTCTCGGGCATCAGCGGATGGGTCGTGGGCAGGTCCGGCTTCACACCCTGCCAGCGCCGGTGTTCGGGCAGTTCGACGGGCTTGTTGATGGCGGTGACGTCCGTGGACCGGGTGACGGTGGTGCAGCCGGCCAGGGCGCCCGCCCCGGCCAGTGCCGCGCCCATGAAGGTGCGGCGGCGCAACGCGTTGGGCACGGTCATCCCTTCACCGCCCCGGTCAGCATGCCCTTGTTGAAGTGCCGCTGCAGGAACGGATAGGCGATCAGGATCGGTACGGTCGAGATGACGAGGATCGCCATTTGGATGGACTCCTGCGGGGGCAGTGCCTCGCCGGTCCCGCCGAGCTGGGAGCTGCCGAGTTGGGTGTCGTTGATCACGAAGGTGCGCAGGACCAGCTGTAGTGGCCACTTGGCGCTGTCATTGAGGTAGATCATCGCGTTGAAGAAGGCGTTCCAGTACGCCACTGCGTAGAAGAGGCCGATCACCGCGAGCACGGCGCGCGACAGTGGGAGTACGACGCGCCAGAAGATGCCGAACTCGCCCGCGCCGTCGATGCGGGCGCTGTCCGTCAGTTCGCCCGGGATGTTCATGAAGAAGGCGCGCAGGACGATGACGTTGAAGCCGTTGACGGCGGTGGGGAGGATCAGCGCCCACAGCGAGTCGAGCAGCCCGAACTCCTTGACCGTCAGATAGCTCGGTATGAGACCCGGCGTGAAGAGGAGAGTCAGGAGCACCAGCATGAGGATCAGCTTGTGGCCGACCATGGCGGAGCGGCTGAGCGCGTAGGCGAGCATCGTCGAGAGGGTGAGGCTGACGAGCGTGCCCCCGACGGTGACGACGCCGCTGATGAACAGTGACTGGGTGACCACGCCGCCCGCGAACAGCGCGCGGTAGGTGGACAGGTCGACGGATGTGGGCCACAGGACGAAACCGCCTGCCTGCGACACCTCTTGGGGGCCCGCGATGCTCGTCGAGACGATGCCGACGAACGGCACGATGACAAGGGCGCACAGGACCACGAGCACCAGGCCCTTGAGAGCGCGTACCGGCAACGAGGGTGCGTCCAGGGGGTGTTCGCCCCGTGAGGCGGACCGCGGTGACGTGAGCGGCGTGCGGTTGCGCACGCGGGGTTCGATGGTCGTCATCGCTTTTCGTACACCCCAGACTCGCCGAAGACATGGGCCGTCCGGTTCGCGCCGTACACCAGCGCGACGCCCACGATGCCCTTCACCAGGCCGACCGCCGCGGCCATGCCCCACTGCCCGCCGACGATGCCGTTGTTGTAGACGTACGTGTCGAGCACCTCGCTCGCCTGTCGGCCGAAGGCCCCCTGCTGCAGCAGGATCTGCTCGAACCCGACCGTCAGTGAGTCACCGAGCCGCAGGATCAGGAGCATGATGATGATCCCGCGCATGCCCGGCAGCGTGACGTGCCACAGCTGCCGTGTCTTCGACGCGCCGTCCACGCTGGCTGCCTCGTACAGGGACGGGCTGATCTGGGCCAGGACCGCGAGGAAAAGAATGGTGGCCCACCCGGTGTCCTTCCACATCACCTGACTGGTGACCACGGCGATGAACGCGTCCGGGTTGCCGAGGATGTTCACCGTCCCGTGGCCGGCCGCCCGCAGTGCGTTGTTGAGCAGGCCGCCGCCGCCCAGCATCTGCTGGAAGACGGCCACGACGATCACCCACGAGAGGAAGTGCGGCAGGTAGAGGATCGACTGCACGATCCGCTTGAGGCGCTCCGACAGCAGGGAGTTGAGCAGCAGAGCGAGCAGGATGGGCGCCGGGAAGACGAACACCACCTGGACGACGGTGATGGTCAGGGTGTTGCCCAGGGCGTTCAGGAACTCCTTGTCGCCGTTGAACAGGATCGCAAAGTTGTCGAGCCCGACCCAGGCACTGCGCCCCAGCTGCACGAACGGCAGGTACTCCTGGAAGGCGATGAAATTGCCGAGCAGTGGCAGGTAGGCGAAGGCGAGGAGCAGGCCGAGTCCGGGGAGTGCCATCAGGAGCAGGACCTTGTCGCGGCGGACGCGTTGCCAAAGGCTCTGCTTCTTGCCGCTCGGCGCACCCGGTCCGGCCTGTTCGGCGGCGGTCATCGATGTGGCGTCCGGGGCCGGTGGAGCGCTACGGAGGCTCACCACTGGAGCCTCTTCAGGTACGCGGCGGCCCGCTCGTGGTCCCATGCTCCGTCGGCGACGACCACGCGGTAGCGGTAGGCGAAGGACTCGCCGTGCGGCAGCTCGAACTCCTCGAAGAACGCCCAGGAGAAGGCCGCCGTGGGGATGGGCCTGGAGCGTACGAACCAGTGCGAGGCGTGTACGGCGTCCGGGCCGAGGTTCTCCGGTGCATGGGCGAACAGGAGGGTGGAGCGGGCGTCGGTGTCGTCGTGCTCGGCGGTGAAGCCTATCCACTCGGCGTCCGCGGCCGAGGTGCCCATGGTGCCCTCGTCACCGGCCGGACCACTGGGTGTGAGCACCTGCCCTCCGGTGAAGTCGCGCGGGCCGCGCCACTGCAGTCCGGTGTAGCCGGCCATGTCGCGCCCGGCGGTGGTCGGCGATCCGAAGCGCAGCGGCTCGCCGTCGGCGCGGACATTGCTCAGGTGGATCGACCAGTCCAGCGCGTACGCGCCGGCCTCCGTATCGACGGAGTGCACCGCGACACCGCGCCGCTCGCTCGCCCACTCGGCGCCACTGTGCGCGACCCAGGTCAGGTTCGACGTGAGCTCGACGCGCTCGTCGTCGGCGGTCACGGCGCTGAAGCCGTCGTGCCGCATGGAGCCGACCCGCTCGGGGACGTGCTGGTATCCCTCCTCTGGCCCGAGGTAGGAGACACCTCCCCAGAAGTTCTGCCCTGACAGATGACTCGCGGTCATCTGCAGGCCCTTGTGCCAGCGGTGGTCGTGGGGGCGGTAGCCGGAGACCAGGTTGCCCCTCAGGGTGCGCAGCGGGTGGATGTACGGCTTGGGGGCCTCGAAGGGTTCGGGGTCCGGGCGGTAGACGTAGGAGAGCAGCTCGGTGCCGTCGGCGCTGACGGTGACGCGGTCGCCGAGGGCGTGGACGGTGGACAGGCGCGCGGTCACTGCTGCTCCTTCGCTGCGGACGTGGGGGCCCAGTCGGGGTGGTCGCCGTGCATGGACGTGTAGTACGGGTCGCCCGCCGCGATCTCGCCGGCCTGCACAGGGCGGCCGGTGAACGCGGACTTGTACAGGGCGGCGGCGAACTCCACGGTGCGGCGGGCGTCATCGCCGCTGCCGGGCGGCCTGGCGCCGGCTTCGTACGCGTCGAGGACCGCACCGAGCTGTGCGGCGTGCGAGCTGGGTACGTCCGCGGCAGGGGTGCGCCATCGTGCGACACGGGCATCGGCGTCGAGGCCGCGGCGCGGGGTGTAGGTCCAGCTGTCGTTTTGGTGGCCGTAGAGGTGGATGAGCTCGACGGTGGCGTCGGCACAGTCGATCCGGATGCGGCTCTCCTCGTCGGGCGACAGCACGCTGTTGACGACGGTGGCCATCGCCCCGCCCCGGAAGCGGACCAGTGCGGTGGAGAGGTCCTCGCTCTCCACGTCGTGGACGAGGCGTCCCGCCATGGCGCGGATCTCGCTCCAGTCGCCGAGCAGGTGCAGCAGCAGGTCGTACTGGTGGATGCCGTGGCCCATCGTCGGCCCGCCGCCCTCGGTCTCCCAACGGCCACGCCAGGGAACGGAGTAGTAGGCCGTGTCGCGGTGCCAGGTGGTCTGGCAATGCGCGACCAGCGGGTCGCCGACCGCGCCGCTGCCGATCAGCTCGCGGGCGTGGACGGCGCCCGAGCCGTAACGGTGCTGGAAGAACACGGAGGCGAAGCCGGGGGTGGCGTCCTCCGCGGCGGCTATCTCGTCGTACTCGGCCAGCGAGAGACACAGTGGCTTTTCGCACAGAACCCAGGCGCCCGCCTTGAGGGCGGCGACGGTCTGCTCGCGGTGCAGCCAGGGCGGGGTGCCGATGAGGACGAGGTCGGGGCGGACTTCGCCCAGCATTGCGGCCAGGTCGGTGTAGCCCGAAATGCCTTCCCCGGCCGCCTCCTGGAAGGCGGCGAGGCGTCCGGGATCGACGTCCACCGCGGCCACGAGCTCGACACGGTCGGAGTGAGCGCGCAGGGCGGAGAGATGGGCACCGGTGGCGATCCCACCGGTGCCGACGGCGGCAACGCGCAGGCGGCTGGGGGTGGGTGGGGACGACGGCGTCATATGGCGGCTCCTTGGGGCCGCGCGGCGGGCAGAGAGCGCTTTCCTCACGTTCGGCCGCGTGGCCAAGTGATCGTTCACTCAAGAGACTTGCGAGTACGCCGAAGAACTCGGCTACCCGGCCCACCCATGCACGGACGGGCCGATTGTCGGTGACCCTAGGATTCAAGTGAACGATCACACAAGAGTCGTGAAGCGATTGATTCCAACGTTGGAAGCGGCAGTCTCCGGCGCACTGTCGAAGCCTCTGGGCCGCTGCGGCTCGCCGACGTTCGGGCTTTCGATCAGCCGATGCGCGTCGGAGCCGGCCCGGTGGACTCGCGGAGGATGATCCGGTTGACCTCCGCCACCGGCACCGGCCCGACCGGAGACGCACCGTTCAGCCGCGCGAGAAGTCTGCGCACGGCCTGCCGTCCCTGCCGCTCACGGTCGACACTGACGGTGGTCAGCGTGGGCCGGAAGTAGCTGCCGATCTCCCAGTCGTCCCAGCCACAGACGCTCATGTCCCGCGGAACATCCACGCCCATGCTCTGCAGGCCGGTGATCACACCGAGCGCGAGCTGGTCCGAGGCGGCGAACACAGCCGTGGCACCGCAGCCCGCCACGACATCCTTCGCGGCGTCCCAGCCGGCCCGCATGCTCCACTCCGCCTCCACAACGGCGCACGACTCGAGCCCGAGCTCGGCTACCGTCGCCTCGTACACAGCCCGTCGTCCCTGCGCCGACGGCCACGCAATGGGACCCGCGACATGTGCGAAGCGGCGGTGACCCAGATCCGCCAGGTGCCGTATCAGGCCGGCCGCGAGCGAGGCGTCGGCGAAGGTGCCGCGCGAGCGCATCTCGTCGTCGTAGACCCCGTCGATCACAAGGGGAACACCGGAGCGTCGCCCCTCGCCCAGGCCCGGGCCTTCGGCCTCATAGAGGGAGGTGAACGACAGCACCCCGTCCGTGCCCTCGGCCTCGAGCAGCGACTCCAACCGGGCGGCCCGCGCCTCGGCGCCACCCTCCAGGCTCACCACATCCAGCAGGTAACCGGCCTCGTGAGCCTCCGCCGCCGCGCCACGCAGCAGCTCGTGGGAGATGCGCTCGGTGGCACCCGGCAGGAGGACAGTGAGCCGGTTCGAACGGCGCGTGCGCATGGACCGCGCCGCCTGATTGGGCCGGTAGCCCAGCTCCTCGATTGCGGCCGCGACCTTGCGCGCCACCTCCGTCCGCACCGTCGGGTCCTTGCGCAGAAAGCGCGAGACCGTCTGGTGCGAAACACCGGCCAACTGCGCGACTTCAAGGATCGTCGGCCGCTTCTTCTCCCGACCCGCACGCGACGCCGGCACCCCCTCCGCCATGCCTGCCACCTTTTCACGCCGGCGGGCAGGCCGGAACCCCGTACGTAGACGTCCTGGGGCCGGAGCCGAGACAGGCGCCGTCGGCACGCAAGCGGGCACATTGCAGTTGGTGACCGCAGCCCTCGATATGTCCGACGCTTGCCGAGACATCCTGCGAGGCGTGGCTCACCCCCTGACGTTCACAGACCCGGCTTCCAGTACTCCAGCCGTAGTTCGCGATCATGACGAGTCGCTGCTTATGGCCCTCAGTGAAGCGGAACGCCCTCTAAGAACTGGGCCGCTGTCAGACCGCTCATGCCTCGACTGGATTCGGCGCCTCCGGCTCGACCTGCCCCGACATGACCTGGAAGCCAGCGATGCGTTCCTCTGACGCGATCCTGAGCCGCTCCGTCTCGGCATCGAGGTCGTTCTTCCGGCGCTGCGTGGTCGCCTCCAGCTTCGCCTTGGCGACGCTGGCCGCAGCAGTGAACGAGGCAGCCACCGCCCCGCCGGCCAGGATCTCGTTGACGATCTCGGGCTCGGCCGCGCGCTTGAGTGCCTCCTGGGCGCTCTCGACGGACCAACCACGTTTGGCTTTGATCCCGCAGACGGCGCCATCGCTGCCGACGACGCCAAACTCGTTGTGTGCGGCCTGGGTGCCAGCTTGCACGCTGAAGACGAAGCCTGGGGTCGCTGCACCCGTGTTGGCGCCCGATGCCGATTCCGCTGTTCCCGCCTTGGTTTCGGTTTCCTCCGCGGCGTCCGCGTCGTGCTGTTCCGTCGGCGGCGTAGGGGGTTCATTCTCGTCAGCCACAAAGAGCAGCTTGCCGCAAGCACCCTTGGAATAGCGCCCTGTTGCGCTACTTGGCTCACGAGTGCATACGCACGGCGCCGTGACGAGCCCCTGGCCCCAAGGCTCCTACCTCTCGCGTCGAGGCCGGCGGATCAGCTTCAGCGACTGTGCGCGGATGCGCTCCCGTGAGACAACTCGCTGCGCCTCCATAAACCGTTGGGCTTGCGCGAGAGGCTCCTGGTCCCCGAGCTGCGCGCGGAAGCGAAGGTCGATCAGGTCGTCGACTTCGGCAAGAAGACGAACCCGTCGGCCATGGTGGCCGTTTCGGTGAGGTCTGCGGTCGCGAGTGCGGTGTCACGGCGCTGGTCGGGTGTGCGGTGGACACGCGGCGAGATCGCGACCCAGTCGCGGCTGCTGCGGGTTGCGCTGGAAGGTGAGACTTCATAGTGAAAGGAGGGCGATCGCCTCTCTTCTTATCCAGGAGAGATCCGCAGGCCGTACGTGATGTTCGGGCCGCCGACCACGAGCAGCCCGTCGGGGGTGAAGGCGAGGGATGAAGCTTCCTGGAGAAGGGGGAAGTTGCGAGTCTGGCCCGTCAGGAGATTGGTGAGGCGCAGTTCGGCGTCGTTCCAGGCGGCGGCCAGGACCGGACCGGTTGGGGTATTGGTGGCGGCGAGGGCGGTAACAATGGAGGGGCGCCGCTCAATGGGGTCAGACATCGGCTCACTGCCCAGGCCCCACAGCCGTACGGTCCCGTCCATGCCGGCGGAGAAGACCAGAGTCACCTCGCCGTCGGTCAGGTGCAGGCAGGTGGTGGCAGTGACGGGTGTGGTGTGGAGCCGCATGGTGCGTGGGAGTGGCTGGTAGGTGGCCAGTGGCCAGACGTGGACGGCGCCCTGGTCGTCTCCGATCACGGCGGTGGCCGCGGACGGATCGCTACCCAGGGCAGTGGGGCGCACGGGGTCGGCGGTGAAGGCGGCCTGTCCGTGATAGGCGGCGATGGCGTCCGCGACGGGGTCATCGCCGGTGGTGGGCAGGAGGGCGCCCTGTTCGTCCAACAAAAGTCGCGCGGCGGCCAGTTGATGTGGGCGGGCGGTGGGCCTTGCGGGCAGGGTTCCGATGTGATGACCGGTGCTTGGGTCCAGAGTGTGCAGGGAACCGAGCGGGTCGGCGGCGACTACGGTGCCCTCTGCGCGCGAGGCCAGGGCCGTGACAGGGAACCCGGAGCGCGCCCACACGGCATGCACGGGGTGCTCCTGAGCTCGTGAGTGCAAAGAGTTGGCCAGGGCGGCGTCGTGGGCGAGGGCAGCGGTGTGCAGAAGCGCGGCGCGCTGTGTGGTGCTGTGCTCGAGGGCGGAGAGCTGCGGGGCGACCAGGGGCCACACCGGGTGCAGGCTGGGAGGGGCAGGTGTGTTCGGATCGGCGAGGGTGGCGCTGATCGCGGTGGCCGGACCGTGCAGCAGGAACTCGGGGTCACTCAGTAGAACCCGTATCGCTTCCTGGTCGGGAGCCTGGTCCAGGAGGCGCTCGCGGTCCTTGCGTGGTGTGTTGGCCCAGTCGGGGCGTTGGTGTGCGGTGCGTGGGACGGTGGCGAGGAGCGAGGCGAAGTCGACCTGCGGCCGGGGTGGCTCGTACGCACCGGCGGGCGCCAGGGCGATGACGCGTGCAGTCTCCTCGAAGAGTGCCTCGTCGTCGCTCTCGACGACCATGCGTACCTGTGGCACAGACAGCAGCGGATCGAGCAGGTCCGCGACGGCTGCCGCTGGATCGCGGGTGAGGTGCAGGTCAGGTACGAGCATGAGTAGCGGGCGCGGATCGGCGGCCACTCGATCGACGAGACCGTGTACCGGCTGCGGCCCGTAGCCCAACTGACGGCCCAATTCCCATGCCAGACCGTCGACATGCAGTCCCTTGGCCGGGACCGTGGCATGGACGACGGTGCCCGGGGAACTGCCCCACCTGACCAGGAAATGGGCGAGCAATTGACTCTTGCCGCTGCCCCGCGCACCGGTGACCCGGCACAACCGGGATGTGTCGCCCGTGGCCCAGTCCAACAGAGCCTGCGCCGCCTGAGTATCGACGATCTGGCTGTCCGTTTGCACCGTGCGCTCCCCCTACTGCTGCTGTGTGGCGGCTTCACGCAGCTGCCGAATCCCCTCGGCCCGCGAGTCGGCGCTCTCCCCGTAGGGGAAGTTGTGCGTCATCTGCGCATCAGGGAAGACCTGACCCAGCCATAGTGAGCAGTAGTGTCCGGGCGTGAAGCACGGCTGCAGCTCCGTGTGGATGCGCAGCACTTGTTCGGCCTCAAAGCCTGCCGCGTGCAGCTGCTCCCACAGCTTCTCCTCGGGGTGAACGCCGATGCCGCCGGAGGCGGTCACGATCTGTTTCTCGTCCTGACCATTGAGGACTTCGAAGGCGGTGAACCACTCGACGCTTGCGGTGTCGCGGATATCGTCCAGGACCAGCGGCCACCAGTTCTCACGCCCGGCGAAGGCCGGAGCATCGATGCTTCGCAGCCGCTCCTCGAGGTGCGCGAAGGCCTGCCCGGCCTGCTGGGGCTCATCCGTGGCCAGGATGAATCGCAGTGCCTGATCCAGCGCGGACAGTGCTGCGGCGAATGCCTCGGGAGAGGAGCTTACGTAGCGCAACTCCTCCTCCCAGTCCAGCAGTACGGCCCGCACTGCCCCCTGCGCGTCGACACACAACTCGAATCCCTGGTCGGTTCCGAGCCGTGCCCAGGAGCGGCACTCGTCCCGAACAACCTCACGGCCCACGGACGCCGCATAGTCGCCGAGCAACACGGGCTCCTCAGCCTGTGTCGCGAAGTACGGTCCCACACGGAGCGGCAGCGCAAGCTGCCCGAGCCGCAGCACGCTGCTGGGAGTATCGAAGGGGTCACCATTTGCCGCCGCGCCGAAATGCCGCATGCTAGCGCCTGACAATTGAATTTCCTATCTGGAGTGTCGCGCGTACGCGGGGTGATCCTGTCGTGCGGTATCAGTAATGCAGTTCAGAATCGACAATGTAGTCCAGGACTTCATGCCAGCGGGAATCTGGATTCTCCAGCGCTGCAGGGTCTATTTCTTCCATGGCGTTCTTCACTCGGCGACGCGTCACCTCCGGGTCGTCCTCGCCCTCCTGCTCATGCCTTGGGTGTTCGGCGTCGAATTTCGGCCGTTCCGACTGCAGCACGTAAAGGAAGTGGATGAAGCTTCGGAGGCTGCTGTTGAACAGGTAAATTCCGGATTCATCGGAGAGGCAGTAGACGACCCCGGTGCACGCGTCGAATGCGATGTCGTCGTACGGGATTGTCCCGAGCGAGATCCACCTTTCGGCATCCTGTGGAATTTCATCAAACCGATCCGAAAGGTCGACGTCCCAGCCGGCGACGCGCTGCAGTCGTTCAGAGACCTCGTCATCCATGTCGAACCATGGGTTCTCCCAGACGGGGAGTCCAAGCGTGCGCAGCACCTCCCTGGAGTCGACGTCTGGAATCTCTCCCAGGAGTTCCTCGCTCGGTATCATCAACTCGTCTTCGGAAAAGACGGTCAACATTTCATTTCGAGTTAGCGGGCTGCTCATGTCGCTCCATTTTCATCCGTGACCGCAGGATTCTATCTCTTTGAACGGAGCTGGTCAAGATAGTTCTCCATGGCTGAATTTCCTGCAGCTCGAGATTCCTTGGTGGCTCCGTATTCGACGCTGTGGGTGACGTCCGTGTTCGGGAATCTTTCAGCTATCCACGAACTGCAATTTGCGCCGGTTGCGCACGGGGCTCGTTCCGTGTACATCTCGCTTATTCGGTCCCCGTCTCCTTGTCTCAGGAAAGGGGTTCCTATCATTCGCTCCGAATGTCGGAAGCCATTGCTTCGTGCGACCAGTACGAAATCGTCGGCGTCGCCGCTTCCTGAAACTCGTGCTGCGGCGTAGTTGTTGCTCTGGAAGTCGCCGTTCTTCTTGTGGCCGCCGTAACTTTTTCCTGCGTGCCGTGCGAGTTGGGTGGCGCGTGAGAGGTCGGTGCTTCCGAGGGCGACCTGCTGGGAATCGGATCGTTGACGTGGATCCGTCTTCCCCTCGGCCTTGGTCTTGAGGCTGGCATTCCGTTCCCCCGGCTTCGGGCGTCCGATGGATGCGCTGTCGAGTCCCAGGCGTGCATGGTCGTCCTGCGTCAGTTCGGAGGTCTTTCCGCTGCTGTGCAGGCGCTGGATGGACCCGTTGTCCGACATGAGATACGTGGGGCTCTTGTCGCCCCGTTTTCCGAGCTCGTCCAGTGACAGGGCGACATTCTTGTCGTTCTCTCGATGATTGGTGGCCATCCTCTTCAGACCGCGGGGCATGGTGTCGTCGAGGTGGCTGGCCAGGCGCTTGGCACCCTTCTGGATGCCGTCCATGACAGTGTCCAGGCCTGCGTTGGCGGCGTCTGCGAGGGCGTCCTTGCCGCGGGTGCGGCCGTGGGCATTTCTGGCGCGGCCGAGTTTGTCGTCATTGGAGGAGCCGAGGTCAGCGCCGATGTTCTTGAGCTTGGATCCGGCGGAGTCGAAGGCGTCCAGGTCGATACTGAACTTGCCCGAACCACCGCCTGCTCCACCCGACGTGCCTCCGCTGGAGGAGCCTTCGGCGCTGAGGAGTTGCATGGAGCCGGACTGCTTGGCGGAGTCGACGCCCGCGTTGAAGCTGTCCGCTCCGGCCTTGGCGGCCTGGGAGGCGCTGATGCCGTTCTGTGTGCCCAATGCGTTGCCGACCGCCTGGATGGCGAGATCGCCGACCATCGAGCCAAGTGCCTCGTAGACCGGCCCCATGGCTGTGTTCACGATCTGCTCGGCGATCTGCTCGCACACTTCCTTGAAGATGCGTTTCACCGCAGTGCGGGTGGCCACGGTCCCGGCCAGGCCCCCCAGAGTGGACAGGCCGAGAGTGAAGGGCGCGGCTGCTGCGGCAGCAGCGATCTCGGCGGCGAGGATACCGAGTTGGACGATCGCTGCGATCTTCGCGCCCTCGATCAGGACGGCCACCGCGTCCAGGGCCGTGCCGGTCAGTCGACCTGCCTCGCCAAGATTCGCCAAGTGGGTTCCCTGGACCTTGGACCAGTGGGCAGACAGGGCTTCGACAGCCGCGCCCTCACTGTTGCCGATCAGGTCGTTCAGCAACTGGTGGGCGTCCATGGCTCCGTTGTCGAGCGCATCAGCGAACTCCCGCATGGCCACGGCCATTTCGCGGTAGTCGTCCTCGTCTACGTTCGGCCACGAAACTCCGATGATGTCCAAGGCCTCGTCTGCCCAGCCCGGCAGGGTGATGCCCATCAGCTTCCCCCGTTCGTACGTTCGTTGATCGAACATACGGTAGTAGAGGGTGGTGAGGGCGAGGAGGGGCGTGAGTGGGACGCCTGCCAGGCAGATGCATACAGTGATGCAGTCGCAGACCAGGTAGACGGGCGAGAGGGGAATTGCTGGTGACGGCGAGTCAGGAGAAGCGCGAGGTCGACCCCGCGGACCTGGAGGACGTCGAGTCGCCGGAGCGCGCACAGGATGTTCTGCGTGCGATGCGCGCTCTGGCATCTAACCCAAAGGTCGATGACACCGTTCGAGAGATGGCGAGGGGTGTGCTCTCCGGGAACCTCAGCTTGCGCGAAGCTGTGCTCTCCGATGTCTACATGGACGCGGTCGGTGCACGGGTAAGCGAGGCGTTCCAGGCGGCCAAGGAGCTGGCGCCCGAGGAAGAGCAGAAGAACGCGGACCGCTTCAACGCCTGGGTGGTAGAGCAGCGCCGGGCGGATGAGGCTGAGTCGCCGCGCACTGCAGACTTGGGACGAACCCCCAGAGGTGCGGTGCACGACCTGCGACGTTCGTAGTCACCAGCCACGCATGGCCTGCGGGAGGCTGGGGTGGTCCGCCTGCCTGGTGCTCAATGCGTGTCGGGGCTGATGCTGACCTGGGTGACAGGTCGAATCTCGCGGCCCTGTGCGTAGGTCCGGTCGGAGGAAGAGTCCCCTACTGGCATCATCGTCGTGCAACAGACCCACCTGGTCAACGAGCTCGGCGTGGCGCGCACGATGTACGTAGCAGCTCGCAACGTCTCCAAGATGACCATCGGCCTCAACGTGTGGCACGACCTTGAGGACCGCGCTCACGAGGAGTACACCGAGCTCCTCATACAGGTTCAGCAATCCTCACGCCGAGGGCGCACGGACGGGCCAGAGCACGAATTCAGCCTGGCCGAAGAGGCCTACAACCAGCTACGACAGGCCCGGCAACCTGACGCTGATGTCGATTGGGACAAGGTGCGAAAGGCCGTCGCTACATACGCGGAGCGTGTCGCCGCCCTGACTGATGACGCCTCCGGAAGACACGTACTCAGCACAGAAGTGGACCGCGTGCTGTCCAAGCACGGATCACCGCAGGACCTCTTGGATGAGGCGGCGACGGCGCGCCACAACCTCACCACCGCATCACACGCCTATGCGTACCGGGTCCGGGCGTGGCTGGACGGCGAGACGCCGAAGTAGCGCGTGAGTCTCCCGGGCCATCACGTGCCCTGGCCCGGGAGGTGCGGCTACTCCTTCGGGGCGGCCTCGGCCACGTAGGCCTCCACCTCGTCCACGCCGGCCCGGTCCTCCAGGTGGGCGGCAACCTTCGGGCCGTACCCGAGCGGCACCAACACCAGACGGGCGGTGAGCTCCGCCATCATCGGGCCGGTGGGCACCAGGCCGCCGGGGCGTAGTCGGTCACGCGTCAGTCCTCTCGTCCGGCGCGGGCGCGCCGGCGGTGCTCTCCTGCGTGGGCTCCGGCGCGGTCTCGGCGGTGGCGCTGCGGGTGCGCCTCTTCTCGTAGGCCACGGTTCCGCAGACGCCCACCGTGGCGACGGTGGCGCCGATGATGAACCCCTCCCCGCGGCCCCTGCGCAGGCCCGCGGCGACGCCCTCCGCGAACCCCTCCAGCCGGCCGCGGGCGATGCCCTGCGCAACGCCCTGCAACCGGTAGAACGCCCGTAGCGCGGCGGGACCGCCCCGGGCTCCGGCTTCCTTCGTGAGTTCCGTGTAAACGCTGGTCACGCTTCGCCTCGCTTTGTCTCGCTCGCTCCAGGGGCAGGGTGATAGTCGCAGGAACGACCGTTACGGGAGGGGGAGTTGGCCAACCTCTGGACGGTTCACGCCTCCACGTGTTCGGCGTACGCGGTGGCCCACTCCCGGACCAGCCGCTCCCGTACGGACTGGCCGCCCTCCGTCCACCCGGTGCGTTGTCCACGTTCCATGACCCGGGCCTCCGCCTCGTACTCGTCCAGGACGCTGCGCTTGACGGAGATCCCTGCCAGGACGAATGGGTCCGCGCCGGGGTCGGAGTGCTCCTCCCACCACTCCGCCGTGACGACCTCGCCGTCCTCCAGGAGCGGCCCGTACCCGCTGGAGAGGTGGAGGTCGGAGCGGTGAGCGGTGCGGGCGTGAGTGCGTCTCGTCGCCCGCACCGCGAGTTCAACGTAGCCGTCTGGGGCCGAGCAGATCTCGCGGGTCATGAGCCTGACCGCTGCATCTCATGGGGCCAGGGCTCTGATCGGCCCGATCTTGGGACAGCAGGGGTGACGGGTCCGGATGATGGCGAGGACCGATCGCGCGCATATGGACGGAGGACTTGGTGGGGGACGTGTGGATCTACGTGGCGCCTGACCGATTCCGGGGTTCGGTACTAGTACGGGCCGAGAAGGTCGTGAGGATCTGGCAGCAGGAGGCCGGTTCTCAAGTCGTCTTCGTCGACGTCGGCTCGGACCGTGAGGTACGCGTCGCCGACCCCGTCCCGATCGTTGGAGAGCCGGATCTGCCGCCGCACTTCGCGCTCGGACTGGCGCGGGCCCTCTACGAGGCGAAGACGCGTGTGAGTAAGGACGGCGAGAGCATCGCGGTCACGGCACGCCTCGTTGAAGGGCAGTCCTGGGAGTGGGTAGCCCACCGGCTGGACGAGGTGCCCGAAAGTTGACGTGCGGATGCGGCCATCAACAGGCGCTGACCGTCGCTCGGTGCCCTCTGTCCGAAGAAGGCACGTGAGGGGGCGGTGCTGGCGTTGGTGTGGGACAAGCGGTGGGGATGGCGTACGTCGACGAGCCGGTGCCATCCGATCGAACGTGAGACGGGCCGGCCGCCCGAAGGGGATGGCGTCCGCCATCTGAGCCGGGACAGGCAGCCGCCAACCCAGGAGGTGCTCTCTGCGCTCTACGATGGCCGGCGCGGAACACGCCGCCCCGTCGCAGGAGTTGTGTGAGTGGCAGCCCCGTCGGGGAATGCGCCGTTGAGGTCGTGCAGCCCTTGACCTGGTAGGGAGGTTTAAGAACGAGCTCAGACAGATACGGAGGCGCGGCTCAACAGGAGCGCACCACCACGGCCGCCCACGGCATGCCGCACGGATTCTGTGTTGGGCCCTGCATTCGGACGAATCGGTAGAGCTTGTGCTTGTCACAGACCCGTGTCCGTGACAGGTCCAGGCAGGGATCGTTGTTGAACTCAAGTGCCTGAGCTGATCCGGACCCCATGAAGACGGCGATACCGGCGACGCCGGTCGCGAAGGCAAGACCGATCTTGCGCATTGTTCTCCCTAATGTTTCGCAGGCGTGTCAAATGGAGCGTTCTCCCGAGTGATGCTCCCCCTCGGCCGCTGGATTGCGCCTGTGGGCCCGCCGTCGCAGGTAGTGCATCGCTCGCAGAGAAGACGTCAGGCGTACAGTAAGCCCACCCCGCCGCCTTTGCCTGTCTACTCCCCGCCGAACAACCGACATGCAAGGGCCTGACCTGGGCGGGCCGTTCGGAGTACGCCCCAGGGGGGATCGCGTCTGTTGTTGGTGGCGGGTGGCACCATGGCCGCTTGATCATCCTTGCGCTGCACAACGCGGGGCCGTCGAACGTGATGCAGCCCGCCACAAGCGGATCGAAATCGGGAGGGCGGTTGAAACGAACGTTGCGCCTGCCGAAAACTCCGTCCGTGCAGGTCATGCGGCGTGGCGGTACTCGTGCAGGATGCCGCCGAGGCGTGCGCGTCTTCGTATGTCCAGGCGTGCGATCTCCTCTGGATCGGCGGCTGGTACAGGTGCGGGGCGCAGTGGGCGGGCGTTCGCGATGCCCCGGTGGGGCCGATGGGTGTTGTAGAAGTCTTCGAACTCCCGCAGGGCATAGCGGAGATAGTGTTGGTTCCAGATTAAGGTGCGATCCAGGAGTTCGCGTCGGCAGGTCTGCACCCACCTTTCCATGATTGATTCATTCGCGGCGTCTGGACGCCGCTGAGCACGACCTCGATCCCTGTATCGCGCAGGATGGCGTCGAACAGTTCGGGGAACTTGCCGTCCCGGTCCCGGATTGAGAACTTGGCCTTGGAGCCGGCATCTTCGAGGTCCATGACAAGGTTCTTCGCGGCCTGCGCCACCCAGGAGGCGGTCGGGGCGCGCTCGCGCCCAGGACCCGGACCCGGCGGGTGCCGTGCTCGATGACCGCGAAGACGTACAGGCGTGCCCCGGACAAGGTGATCGTCTTCAGGAAGTCACAGGCCAGCAGGGCCTCGGCCTGTGAGCGCAGGAAGTCCGCCCAAGTGCTCGAGCTTCGTTGGGATGCAGGGGCGGTCCCGGCTTCCCGCAGGATCTCCCAGACGGTGGAGGCAGCCACCTTCACGCCGAGGATCAGCAGTTCGCCGTGGATGCGCCGGTAGCCCCAGTGGGGATTCTCCCGGGCCAGGCGCAGGATCAGAGCGCGGATGGAGTGCACGGTGCGCGGTCGGCCTGGGCGCTTCGGTCGAGAGGCGGCAGCGTGGTGGCGTGTGACCAGGTTGCGGTGCCGGCGCAGGAGCGTGTCGGCCGGACCAGCAGGCGCAGTCTGCGCAGCACATCTCGCGGCAACCGGTGCAGCAGCGCCGCCAGGAACGCCCGATCGTATGGGCTGAACCGCACCTTCTGTTGGCCGAGTTGGCTCTCCATGACCGTGATCTGGTGGCGCAGAGCGAGGATCTCGACGGCCCGGTCCCGATCGCTCATCGGCAGCAGGCGCAGCATCGCGAACGTGTTCGCCACGCCCAAGCAGGCCAGTCGCAGCAGCATGGTGGGTCACCATGCCCCGGCCGCTCGTCAGCCGGGCGAGGGCCCCGGCGTCATCAGCCACAGCTGCCAGGCCCCGGACTCCGCACACTGGCCCCCAGGACGGATGAGTTTTCGGTAAGGGCACCGCCGATGGTGCTGTCTGACGCCGAGATATCCGGATCGTCGGTACCGCTTGCCGGGGGCTCACGGGAGAGTCGGGTCGGTGGTGGTTCAGTTGTGCTCCTCGTCGATGGTGACGGCGGCGATCTTGTCGAACTTGACGACGATCCGTACGCCGCCCTTCTTGGCGGCGGCCGCGAGCTCGTCCTCAGTGCACTGCGTGATCTCGCGGTCCTCGCCGCAGATCCAGCCGCTGCCGTTGATGGTCGTGTTAGTGGTGGTGTAGAACGCGGTCTTGATGCCTTCGCTGTCCTCGAGGGTGTACTTGCCGGGGGCGAGGTAGCCGAGTTCCCCGGCGCGGGTGCTGCTCGGCTTGCCGGTGTTCGAGTCGTCGTCGCTACCGCCACCGCTGCTGGCGTGGTCCTCGACGATGCTGACCGCCGTGCCGTTCTTGACCTTCACGGTGGCGGGTACGCCGTTCTTCGCTGCGGCTTCGAGCTCGTTCTCGGTGCACTTGGTGGCGGCCTGGCCCTCGGCGTCTCCGCAGATGCGGCCGGCACCCTGGATGTCGGTGTCGGTCGAGGTGAAGAACGCCTGCTTGGTGTCCTTCACGTCGCTGACGGTGTACTTGCCGGGCGCCAGGTAGGAGACGGTGCCGAACCAGGTTCCGCTCACGCCCTTGCCCTCGGACGTGCCCCCCGATCCGCTGCCGGCCTGCGACTCCGTGCCGCGCGCGGAACCCGCACCGTCGGCTGCGGACTTGTCGTTCGCGTCCGCGGCCGTGGTCGGTGACCCGGAGCTGCTCGACGCGTTGTCCCCGTCCGCGCTTCCCTGACAAGCGGTGAGCAGAGTGGTCGTGGCCATCAGAGCGGCGGCGGTGAGGACGGCCTTGCGGCGGTGGTTGTGAAACATGATGTGGTTCCCCCGTTGAGGTATGAGATGTCCGGCAGATCAGCCGGTCGGTCGGCCGGGCCGTTCCCTTGTTCGATCTTGAGCCTGCCTGGTCGGGTGTGTTTGGAGGAAGGGCAGTTACGAGGTGATGACGATCTGGGCGTGCCCCTGAGACACCGCAACACCCCGGTCGTCGAGGAGGTGTTCGCCATCACTCGGATGTGTGTCGAGCACGCCGAACTGGGCTGGCAGGGGCACGGCGCAGCGGCTGCAGCACCGGCGAAAGTCGTGCGAGGGCGGTCGCGTCTGTCCATGGGGCAAGAGGGCGCAGGTTCAAATCCTGTCGTCCCGACGGAGATGTCGGCTTGTTGGCCGACTCGGAGGATGTCGCTTCGTACTCGAAGGGAGGGGCCCGTGGCCGCAGCCGTCGCCGTGCATGCGACGGCCCAGCGGTGCGTGCGACGCCTGATGGGTTCTGAACGCGACGCCGTCGTGGTGACGGGTGCGGCGTGCCGGCGCCCGCGCTCGGCGTCGACGGCCCGCCGCAGCCCTCGTATCGCCGTGTCGAAGGTGATGGCACCGGTTCGTTCGCGTCGGCGTCAGTGGCCGTGCCACGGGCTGTGCCGCCGCATTCAGAACACGACGTCGACGTCGTTTTGGACGATCGTTTCCATGGCCCGTTCGGCGACGGCGGCGATGGTCATCGACGGATTGCACGCCATCGTCGTCCCGGGCATGAGCGCCCCGTCGAGCACATACAGGCCGCGCTGCCCGTGCACCCGTCCCTCGAGGTCGCAGACGGGGCCCATCGCTGCGCCGCCGAGCGGGTGCACGGTCGCGTTGACCAGGGCCGTCGTGTCGACGACGGTACCGAGGCCGTGGGTCACGGCGCTGACCCGCTCCCGCAGACGGCGCCGCAGGGCCTCGTCGCCACCGAGCGGGAAGTGCGGGGCGACGGTGTCGGTCGTGGCGTCGTAACGGTAGCCGCCGCGCCCGGTGCTCACACCGAAGCCGAGCAGCAGCGTGGAACGGGTGTCCAGGCCGAGCGGCGGGAGGGAGAACGGGGCGAGGGTGTGCGCGGCCGTCGGGTCGTCCCAGAACCTGCTGCCGTACACGACCGGTCCGCCCTGCTCCGCACCGAAGTCCTCCTGGAGATCGGTCCACAGGTAGATCCGGTCGCCATTTGTGCCAAACCCCTCGCCGACGGCGTCGGGTAGGTCGGGGACGGTGCCAAGAGCGTGTGCGCGCACCAGGAGCCGACTGGTGTTGAGGCTGCCTGCGGCCAGGACGAGTGCGTCGGTGCTGAGGATCTTCTGCTCGCGTACCCGCCCGCTGTCGTCGGTCCGTTCTGCGTGGATCTCCCATTTGCCGCTACGCGTGCGGGCGATGCCGGTGACGTTGTGGTGGGCGGCGACGGTGACCCGCCCGGTGGCCTCGGCCTGGGCGAGGTAGGTGAGGTCGACGGTGTGCTTGCCGCCGTTGTTGAAGCCGAAGACGCAGTCGCCGTTGGTGTACGAGGGCCGCATCTCACCGCGGAGTTCGGCGAGGGGGTAGCTCCAGTCGTACGGGCCCGGGATCTTCTCGACTCCGTAGCCGGCCCGGCGTGCACGTTCGGCGTAGTGGCGTGCGGGGGCGTAGTTCGGCGAGTCGATCAACTGGTCCGGGGCGGTGGAGACTTGCAACATGCGGGCGACGCGCGGGTAGTGGACGGCGTCCATGCGCGCGTAGTCGAGCCGTTCGGGCAGCCAGGTGGTGAAGACGGCCTCGCTGGGCTGCAGCGTCATCCCCTGGTAGATGAGCGAACCGCCGCCGACCCCGGCCGCACACAGGGCCAGGACGTTCGCACCGAGGACGGGCTCGACGATCCCGACGTACGGGTCGAAGTCCAGGGGCCTGCCCACGATCCGGGCGAGCGGACGGACTGCTTCAGGAAGCGTCTCGTACCAGAGCAGGCGCTTGTCGGGGGCGGACAGGCGCGGAAAGGTGTCCGCGTTCGGGCCTGTCCGCCAGCGGCGGCCGCGCTCCAGGACCGTCACGGACACCCCCGCCTGGGCCAGGCGCAGCGCCGCGACGCCGCCGCCGAAGCCGGAGCCGATCACGACGGCGCGCCGCTCCTCGCGGGTCAGCGGGACGGAGGCGCGGTTCGCGGCGACGGCGGGGGCCGGAGCGATGGCCAATGCTCCCGCGGCGGTCCCTCCGACGAGCAGAGTGCGTCGGGTGATCGTGGGCATCGTTCACTCCCCTCCCGGTTGTCGCGGGAGCGTAGAGGGGCTGCCATGAGGTCACAAGAGGCACAGGCGTCGCGTCGAAGCGGACGGCCGCGGGACGCGACGGACCGGGGGACACCCCGGGTACACACCGGGCCAATGGCTACCGACTCCTTGCGGTGACCGTGACGCTGCGGACCTTGGGCTGACCGAGCAGGTGCGGGGTCAGGTTCTGCACGGACGTCATGGCACACCCGCCCCTTGCGTGTAACCCCGGTAGGCGGACGTCGACGGCTCGGTGGAGTCATGAAAATGGTGCACACGGCGAGTAGTTGAGGGTTGGGGTGTCGAACGAATGCTTATTCAACGCCGGGCCTTGATCGCGGCTTCTTGTGTGCGTGCCTGGTCAGGACGAAGACGTCGCCGGCCAGTCGGCCTGTCATACGCGGGGTCCTGGGTCGGTTCACCGCATCCATCCATCCAGCCAGCCAGCGGCGAAGGCGATGCGATGTTTCTTGATCCCGCCGACATGGGCCACCCATGAATGAACGGAGTGAGGTGCTCTGGACACTGGTCCACCAGGCGAGAGAAGCCCCCAGACCTTCGGGCCTGGGGCCTCACCGTGGGGCCCAGGGGCAGGGGGCCAGCTACTGCTGCCTGAGTCACGCTACGGGCGCTCGTCGGGAGCGGCGCATATATGTGCTCGATAGTGCCGACACTCAGGGGCCGACTGTCAGGTCGGGGGCTTACGCGTGCCCGTCATCGTCCTTGTTGTCCTCTGGGTACGGGTCGGGCACGAAGCGCTCCATGAACGGCCAGAGCCGGTCGCCGAGCCAGAGTCCACCGGCCAGCACGAGCGCCCCGACCGTGAGCGTCAGCCAATTCGTGTGCCACACGGCCTGTACGACGGCCCCGACGGCGACCGCGAGGATGCAGCCGAACACGTAGATGAAACAGCCGCTCACGCAGCCCATGGCTTCGGCATGGTCTTCCGTCTGGAAGGGCCCTATCGGCCCCATGGGGCTACTCATCGCCACCCTCATCTTTGTCGCTCTTGTCCACGTACCGCTGGAGGGCCATGAGCCCGGCGAAGCAGACTCCGATGTTCAACGCCCGGCACCAGGTCAGCCAGTGCAGTGGCACGAGTCCGCCGACGAGGACGTACGACGCCGGAAGCTGACGGCGGACGGGCTGGAAGCTCTGATGGCACACTTTCGATCTGTCACACCGGCGCGAGGGGCGTCCGGGGGGGGCAGGGGAGGTGGGGCCGGTGCGCGGGCGGGTGCATGACGTGGTCTGGGGGACGGTGCGGGTGGTGTTGGCCGTCGTGCTGCTGGGGGCGGCATGGCAGCTGGCACGGAGCGCGGAGCGTGCCCGCTCCGCCGACCTCGACTTCCCACGCCTGGCGATACACGGCGCCCAAGGGCGGGACACCGGCAGGCTGAAGGTGTGTGGGGACCGGTACCAGGAGCCGTTCTGCATGCGGGCGGAGCAAGTGGCAGTGGACGAGGTACTGCTGAAGCTGAACAAGAAGACCGGGGCCCGCTACCAGTTCGAGTTCGGCCGGACCGGCGGGAGCACGCTGGCCATCAAACTGGACATCGACGGCGCGGACCAGGACCTGGTCGAGGCGGCCGACGGTCGCGGAAGGGCAACCCTGTTCTGGTGGCGCGATTCGGTGCGGCTGTTGGAGGTGTCGGCGGGCGGTGAGGAGCTGACGCTGCGCACAGCGCACTACCCGGGCCGGGAGTTCGTGCTCCCCGCCGCATTCGGGGCGGCCCTCGCCGGGCTGGGGGTGGCGTTCCTGTGGTCGGGGCTGTGGCGGATGGTGCGTGGTGGCGTGTCCCGGTTGAACTGGCCGTGGCAGACGGTGGTGCCAGGGGTGACCTTGATCATGGCAGGGCTGGGCGGGGCCCTGGGCGCGTTCTTCTCGGAGGGCCGCCCCTGGGCGATGGCGTGGACTGGGGGTGCCGTGGGTGCGCTGAGCGCGGTGGGCATGGCCTGCTGGGCTTACCGGTTGATGCGGCGAAGGCTGCCGACACTGGTGCGGATGGAGCCCATCGTGCCGGTGGTGGAGCGCCGCTTCCAGGGCATCGTGTGGGGGCCGGGCCCGTGGCAGCTGCTGTCGATGGGGTGGCTGCGGACCGGGCCGCAGGGGCTTGCCGCCGTAACCGGACCGGCAGTGGGCACCGGCAGCTTCGGGATGCGGCTCTTCCCCGGCACTCTGCGCCTGGTTCGGGTGCGGCCACCGCACCGTGACGACCCGCTGCGGCTGCGGTTCGGCCGCTACGGGCGTACGGACGGGGCGGAGGAGGCGCAATTCGGGCTCGTCGCCGAATGCGAGGCACTGGACGGACCGGTGCCCGGCGCGCGCATACTGATCGGCGCGGGCAGCGAGGACCTGCCGCACGTGCTCGGCGCCCTGTCTGCTGCCACGCCGTCCCCGCTTTCCCCGCCTTCCGCCTAGCTGGTCTGGGGTGCGGCTCGGCGCCGGCGCGTAGGGCGGGGCCATGCGATGGGCACTGCCCGGGGCCGTCGCCGGTCCCGAGGGTGTCCCGGCAACTCGGCCGGATGTCAGTGGCGTTGGTTAAATGTGTACGCAGTTGACGAGCCCCTTGAAGGCGCGGTGTATCGGTGCGGACGGCGAACCGTCGAAATGCGGCGGCAGAGTACCTATAGGGGCGCCTGGCCGGCGCTCTCCTGTGGCGACGCCCATCGGGCGGCGACGTCGTGACACGGCCCCGGCAGCGGGACGACTCCTGCCCCGGTCTCCGTGACGGCGCTCTGACGATGCCGTGGAGGGCCTTTCTTGTCCGCAACCACTTCCACCTGCGACCACCGCGTGCACCACGTAGTGGTCGTCGCTCTGATCTCCGTCATCGCCGGGCTCACCTCCGGGATCGGTCTTGCCGCTCTCGGACAGTCCCCGCTCGCCGCTGTCGCTTCAGGTGGGGCGGTCGTGCCGGTCGTCTTCTCCGCCGGCATGATCGCAGTCACGTACGTGAAGCGGCAGGCATAGCAGGCGACTTCGTGGGGTGTCTTCTTCAGGCCACTCGGTGGTCCGGAGCGTGACCAAGCGGGGAGTCCGGGGTTGAGCAGGCGATGTTCCGTCGTCGTCGAAACAGGGAGAACTCCCAGATGCACATCCGCTCCGCCACCGGCGCCCTCCTCCTGGCCCTGGCCGCCTCCGTCGCCTGCTCCACCCCGGCTCCGGCCGCCGACCCCGGGCCGGGCACCGGCACGGTCGTCCTGTCCAATGAGGCGTACGACAGCCTTGTCCGCGCCGATGAGGACGAGCAGGAGCTGATCCTGACCAACCCGTCCTACCGCGAGGCATGGCTCTTCTGCCTCGGCTCCACGGAACCCAGCCACGTGGAACGGAACGCATGGGGCCAGGGGTACGTGTGCATTCCGGACGGCGCGGTGCAGTGACCGCGCCGTCCGGCTGACGGACACCGTGGGGGTTGGTCCACCTTCGGCCGACCGATGTCCACCCGGAGGTCCACCCGTGGGTCCAGGTGGTCGAGGCATTGCCGCAGCAGTCTTGTGGGCATGACTACGACCGAGTGGATCACCGACATCGCTCTCCGCCTTGTCGGTTTCCGGCAGCTGCGGGAGGGCCGACTGGACTGGCGGACCTTCCTCATCCCGCTGGGGATCGTGGCCTTCGTGGCCCACCAGTACCTCGAATCCGTACCGACCGGAGGCAACGACCTGGTGCTGATCGGCACCCTGGTGGCCACGGGCGCCGCACTCGGCATCGCCGGCGGCGTCTACACCAGGGTCCGGGTCTCCGGGGAGCACGTCCTGATCAAGGCCGGCGCGGTCTCGGCGGCGCTCTGGGTGATCGGCATGGGCGCGCGCATGGGATTCCAGTTGTGGACCGAGCACGGCGGCGACTACGTCGCCCGCTTCAGCATCACCCACCAGATCACCAGCGTCTGCTCGGCGGCGGGCGAGGCGGAGGAGGGCTTGGGTGTGGTGCTTGCCCTCCTTGATCCTTTTGTCGTCGTGGGCGCGGGACGCAGGGGCGGCCAGGGCTGCGAACGCGGAGAGGAAGAAGGCTCGTTTGAGCTGCTTGTTTCCTCTCCTGGATTGCTGTTCGCCGCGGATCGAGGAGCCTGAACTTCTGGTCGTTGGAGCACCCACGTCGGCCCTCAGGCTCGGACGGCGGCGAACTCCCTGCCGGAGACAGCTTCTGGATCGCTGATCATCACGCGGGCCTCGCGAGCGGCGAGCGTGATGCCGTTCGATGATTCGAACCCGGCTTGCCGGTGGGCGCGCTGATAGCGGCTGATCGATGCCCGCATGATGACGCCCGTGCTGAGCCCGAGGAGAACGACGACAGCGAGCGACCCCAGCGTCAAGAACCCGGCGTCGATGCCGGCCCAGGTCGACACAATCCCGGCCACGAGCCCTGCGAGGGCCACGTAGGCCAGGTAGAGGAGGACTCTGGACCTTCGCTCGCCGGAGGAGCTGGCACGCTGCAGCTCCTCTTCCATGGCGTCGAGCTGCTCGATCTTCGGCGTCCGCGTCGTCGCAAACTGCTGGAACAGCTGTTCGTGCTCCGCGCTGCCCCGGGACCGCTGCTTGATCACCGTTCCATCCGCGGCAATATGCCACTGGATCGTCCAGGGCTTCTTCTGTTCCACGCTTCACACCGCCTTGTCAGTAAGCGACGGCCGTCACCTCGCCACGTCGGCGACGATGCTACTTCTTCCTGGCGCGCCCCGATCCGCTCCCGGTCAGCACCTCTCGTCCGCGGCTGGTGCCCCGAACCGCCATGCGCGTTCAGGATCTTGGTCTGTCAGGCGTCCTCGATGTCGTCGGCCTAGGGTCTCCGTTGCGCATGCCGGAGAGCACGAAGCCGTCGTCCGCGTCCCACGGCACCCGGCACTCCATCGAGGACGAGACGGGTCTGCTGCAGGGATGTGATTGACGGCTGAGGGCCAAGGGGGAGCAGGTTCAAATCCTGTCGCCCCGACCATCGTTTACGCAGGTCGCAGGTCGCAGGTCGCAGGTCGCAGGCCGTCTCCGCAGAATCGCGGAGGCGGCCTTTTCGCTGTCCGCGGCGGGTGTTGTCGCACGGTTGTCGTGCCGCAGAAGTAGGGCCGCACGCTCTGCGCACCACTGTCGGCCACCGACCGATGCATCGGGTAGCCCGTGCATCACTGCCGCTCGACCCGCGACTACGAACGGCGCCCACAGCGCTTCGAAGCCGTGATCCGCCCCGAGATGATCGACCTCATAACCCGCCGGTCGGCTGACGAAGCCCCCAATCGGCACGGAACCTATCCCGGAACCAAACGCACACCTCAGGGCGAACGCTCAGTAAGCCAACCAGCTGGCCGGCTTCGCGGTCGCGGCCCGCGGCTTCCTCGCCGCGGTCTGGCGCAGGCTGGCAGTCGGCACTGCCTGCGAGCCCCCTGGCCGTCACCAACGTGCAGAGACCGCAGGCCTAGTGACCCGCGGGCTCTGCCGCCGCGCCGGTGCCGGAACTGCCCTCGGTCCCAGCGGACTTGGAAAGCCTGTCCGTTCCGGCGTCTCCCTGGCCGCCGCGGCTCGCCGCGCGGAGTCGCAGCAGGGCCAGCGGGGTGAGGAGTGCGGCCAGGAGGCCGCCGGTGAGGCCCAGTGCGGGGAAGCCGGCGCCGGCCACCACCGCGCCGGAGGCTGCCCCGCCCGTGGCGCCCGCGAGGGAGATGCCGACGTCGACGAGGCCTTGGGTGCGGGCCCGGGTGGCCACGGGGAGCGCGTCCGTGATGAGGGCGGTGCCGCTGACGAGGCCGAAGTTCCAGCCGAGGCCCAGCAGGACCAGGGCCGTGGCGAGCGCGGCGACGGAGTGCGGCGGCGCCAGCGCGGCGAGCGCCCCCGCCGCGAGCAGCGTCGTCCCGGAGGCCGCGGCCAGCCACAGCCGTCCGATGCGGTCGACCAGCAGCCCCGTGAGCGGTGACGGCAGATACATGGCGCCCACGTGCAGGGCGATGACCAGGCCCGTTGCCTGGGTGCCGTGCCCGTGGGCCTGCATGTGGACCGGCGTCATCGTCATGACAGCGATCATCACGAGCTGGGTGAGGATCATGACAGCGGTGCCGGTGGCCAGGCCGCGGGTGTCCGTACGTCCCGCGGTCCCGGCGGCCGACCCAGGCTCCGCCGTCACCTCCTCCTCGGCGGCCTGTTCGCGTGCGAGCAGCAGCGGGTCCGGGCGCAGGAGGACGGCCAGGGCCAGGGAGGCCGCACCGTACGCGGCCGTGGCGAGCAGGAAGGGGCCCGCGAGGCGCGGTATGCCCCAGGCGTGGGCCCAATTACCGGTCACGTCGGCGAGGTTGGGGCCGATGACCGCCCCGAACGTCGTCGCGAACAGGACGGTGCTGACCGCCCGGCCACGCCGCGCGGGCGAGGCGAGGTCGGCCCCGGCGTACCGGGCGAGGAGATTGGCGGCCGTGCCCGAGCCGTACACCAGCAGCGAGACGAACAGCAGCGGCACACTGTCCGCGACCGCGGCGAGCACGACGCCGAGGCTGCCGACCGCTCCCGTCCCGTAACCCAGGGCGAGCCCGGGGCGTCGGCCCCACCGCTGGCACAGCCGCCCGATGCCCACCGAACCGAGCGCGGCGCCCCCGGTGAACAGCGCGCTGGGCAACCCGGCAAGGCTCGTGGAGCCCAGCATCTGCTCGGCGAGCAACGCCCCCACGGTGATGCCGGCGGCGAGGCCCGCCCCGCTCAGGGCCTGGCAGAGCGCGAGGACGGTCAACACACGCCGCTGCGCGGGGTGTTCGGGTTCGGGTTCGGGCGTCGGTCGTCCGGCCTGCGAGGGGCGTGCCGCAGAGGTCACGCCGCGCCGATCGGCTCGGCGGGGGCGTTCGGCTCGGCCGCGGCGTTCGGCTCCATCGGTTCAAGTGCCGAGATCTCGTCCAGCGGCATGTCCATGTGCTGGTGCAGGTAGCGCACGATGGTCCAGTGCGGCAGCGCACCCTCGTCGAAGGGCCCGAACTCCCGGCAGTACAACGGGATCCAGCGCAGCGCCTCCTCGGCCGCCCGCTCGCGGCCCGGCTCGGCCTGGTAGTCCTCGTAGGCGATGCTGCGGTGGTGGATGAAGTACCGGCCCGGCAGGCGCTCCTCGCACAGGGCGACGTATTCGCGAGTCTGGAGGATCAGGTAGTGCCAGATCTCGTCGATGGCCTGCTCGACGGGGAGGAAGAGGCCGCTGAGCCGCTCGCGGTACTTCGAGACGAGGTAGAGGTAGCGGAGGCACTCGGTGACCTGCCGCTCCACGTAGGCACGTTCCTCGCCCGTCTCCTTCACGAAGTAGGCGACCACCTCGCCGTGCAGGCCGTGGCCGAGCAGTTCGCGCAGGTCCTCGTCGGTGACGGTCGTGGTGGGCGCTTCGTGTGCCGCGTGCGGGTCCTGCTGATTGGTCATGTGGTTCTGGTCGTTCACGTCGTTCCCCTCAGGTGTTTCCCGCGGTGCCGCCCCGGGGTGTCCCGGCCTTCGCTCCTACTGGGGCGCTGCCCGTCAACTCCGCTCCAGCCAGGCGTACTTGCCGGATGCGCCGATGGGGATGTGGTCCCGGTGTTCGACGCGGCAGGCACGCCCGGTCAGCGCGGTGACGGAGCGCCCCAGTGCTTCGGACTCGTCCGTGCCGAGCGGCTTGCCGTCGAAGGTGGTGCAGCGGAGCACGGCCGACCGTGACCCGCGCCCCTCCGTTTCGGCCTCCGGCAGCAGCAGTTGGTGCACGAAGACGCGGGGTGCGGTGGTGGCGACCCGCTCGTCCAGGTCGCCCGCCGCGACGGGCCCGTCCGGCCCGTCGAGGAGCTCCTTCTCCCGGCCGCAGAACGACACGATCTTCTCGGGGTCCGGCGAGCCGTCCCGTGTACGGGCGCAGTCGCCGGAGCGATAGCGGACCAGTGGCATGTGCGGGTTGCGGACGCTGGTGACGATGAGGGAGTAGAGGGTGCTGTCCGGGGCGACGGGGAGGAGCTCGACGCTCATCCCCTCCAGGTACGGGCGGTAACTGCCGGTGCGGTCGCTGTAGAAGAGGTAGCCGAGCTCGGTGCTGCCGAAGAGGTCGACGACCGGGCAGTCGAACCGGCTCTCCAGGAAGCGGCGTACGTTGCGCGGCGTGTACTCGTACGCGGTGATGATGCTCGCCGGGCGCGGGAACGACTCCGGGTTCTCCCACAGTCCGGCGTCCTCGGCGTGGCGCACGAGGTGTGCCAGGTGGTAGCCGGAGCAGTCCAGGTGGTAGCGGCCCTCGGGGTGCGAGGCGGCGATCGCGCGCAGCTCGCCGAGCATGCGCTCGACGTCGGCACGCTCCCACAGGGCGGGGTCGAGACGCAGGTTGAGATAGACGGTGCGCTCGTCCAACCACCTGTCCTCGAGGGAGGGTTCGGCGCCCGGGGTGCTTGCGTCGCCGCTGGAGCTGGAGCTGGAGCTGGAGCTGGAGCTGTCGCTGGCGTTTCCGTCCCGCCCGCCGCCGCGCTTCTTCGCATTCACGCGGGCCACGTGTTCGGTCGCCAGAACCGTGGTGAGGGAGGCGCGTCGGCAGCCGTCCCGCCAGGTGTGCGCGATGTCGGGGTGCTCGCTCCACAACCGGTAGTAGGAGCGGAGCAGGAAGTACGGGGGGCGGATGAGCTGCATCCGCGCGTGGTTGGTGCCTGTGGACAGGACGTACTCCGCCGCGCCGGCCGCGAGGGCGGCCTCCAGCCGTGGCGTCATCCAGTTGTCCGGGAATCCGCGGGCGATCTCGGGCTTCTCCAGCACGGGGAAGTGGCCGCGCGCGACGGAGTCGCGGTAGATCGGTATGTCCTTGACCTGCTCTATGACGTCGGCAGTCGGCTGACCGTCCATGGTCGTCCTCGAAGGATCGGGAGCGTGGGGGGAGGGGCGGGGCGCTCGCTGTCGCCCGTACGCCGCCTGGGGGGCGGGCCGCGGCCGGTCCTGTCGCTCTGGCCGCGGCCCGCCCTGGACCGTCGCTGTCACCCGGGTCGGTGCTCAGCCGCAGTCCTTGACCGTGCGACCGGGTGCGTCCTGCTTCAGGAGATGCAGCCGGTCTTCGGGGCGGCACTGATGCAGCCCGCCTTGGGGGCGGCGCTGATGCAGCCGTCCTTGGCGGCGGTCGCCGAGTTGGCGGCGACCCAGCCCTGCCAGTTGGCGTCCTGGGCCATCTTCTTGACGAGCTTCTCCATGTCGACCTCCGCAAATGTGGTGGGGACAGCGGTACGAGGACCAAGATCCGTACCGCCCGATCGAGCGTAAAAAGGATCCCAAGGAGATGTCAAAGATCGGTAAACTGAACTGGCCAACGGCTGGGTGGAATTGGCTCGAACTGATCGTTAACGGTCACCAGTGGGGAAGGCAGTGCCGGCGCCGACGTGTGCCGGTCGATCTCTGTAGGTGTAGTGCCAATGACATCGCCGCGCATGCCGGGCGTGGCAGTCCCTGGTGAGGGAGGTACTGGCAGGGCATCCCTCACAGCGGCTTCGCGTATTAGCGTGAAGTGCATGGATGCCAGGAACGAAGCAGGGCAGTTCCTCATGTCCCGTCGAGCGAGCCTCATCCCGAGCAGGTCGGCTTGCCGGTCTCCGGACACCGGAGGGTGTCGATCCTGCGTACCGAAGCCGGCCGGACCTCCGGGACAAGGGGTTGCACGATCTGATCGGTGAGCTGTCCACGTGTAGCGACGCGTTCCGTACCCGCTGGGGAGCGCACAATGTGCGCCGCCGGGCCCGGCTCGCCCAGCCGGGGAGCGCCCGTGGTTGCGCGAGTCTCGCCGCGACGTCTACCGCGCAGCCGCCGCACGGCGGGTACCCAATTACGACTCAGGAGAGCTGACCATGCACACCAGAACACTCGGCCAGGGCCTGGACGTATCCGCGATCGGGCTCGGTGCGATGGGCATGTCCCAGAGCTACGGCCCCAACCCCGGCAGCCGCGACGACATGATCGCGGTGCTGCGCTCCGCGGTCGACGAGGGCGTGACCTTCTTCGACACGGCTGAGGTCTACGGACCCTACGTGAACGAGGAACTGGTCGGCGAGGCGTTGGAGCCGATCCGCGACCAGGTCGTCATCGCCACCAAGTTCGGATGGGACATCCAGGACGGCCGCAGCGTCGGCCTCAACAGCCGCCCCGAGCAGATCCGTCGCGTCGCGGAGGCGTCCCTGAGGCGGCTGCGCACCGACACCATCGATCTCCTCTACCAGCACCGAGTCGACCCGGACGTGCCGATCGAGGACGTCGCGGGCACGGTCGGCGAGCTGATCGCCGAGGGGAAGGTCAGGCACTTCGGGCTCTCCGAGGCATCGGCCGCCACCATCCGCGCCGCACATGTCGTCCACCCCGTGACCGCGGTCCAGAGCGAGTACTCGCTCTGGACACGGGACCCCGAGACCGAGGTGCTGCCCACCCTCTCCGAACTCGGTGTTGGATTCGTGCCGTTCAGCCCTCTCGGCAAGGGTTTCCTCACGGGCGCCGTCGACACGTCCACGACCTTCGCCGCAGGCGACATCCGCCACCGGGTCCCGCGCTTCGAGGCGGAGAACCTGACCGCAAACCTGGCCCTCGTCGACCACGTCCGCAAACTCGCCGAGGGGAAGGGCGTGACGCCGGGCCAGATCGCCCTGGCCTGGCTGCTCGCGCAGCAGCCGTGGATCGTGCCGATTCCCGGCACCCGCCGTATGTCCCGCATCCGGGAGAACAACGCCGCGACGGCTGCCGCGCTGTCCGCGGACGAGATCGCCGACCTCGACGGCCTTGTGCGGCGGGCCGGTGTCAGCGGCGACCGCTACAACGCCGAGCACATGGGCTACGTCAATCGTTAGGGCGGGACACGTCGTATCAACGGGTCGTGCTGAGACACGACAGTGGGCCCTGGGCCCGGAACACCCGCCACTGGCGGGGAAGCCATGCTGCTGCATGGCGGCTTACCGGATCTGCTGTGATGTGGGGAGCCCCGAGCCCACCCTCACCGTCTCGGATCTGCACGTGGTGATGTGCTGTGCGCGGTGCACTGTCACCTGTACGCGGTGCTGAGCTGCACTGTTTCGTGGGGAGTCGAACCCCCGCGTTGCTCTTCACGCGCCAGGAGTGGGCCGGAAACCGCCGGCCCTCGGTGTGTGCACGCCTCCGACACGGCTACCTGCTCCACATCGTGATGACCTCCGTGGACCATCTAGTCCAGCAGATCGACCTCCCAGTTCGCACGCTGGATACGCACGTCGATCTCACGGATCTCGCGCGCCAGGACATCGGACTGCGTGCGCAGTTCGGCGACCGAGAGCGCGGAGAGCATCACCAGTTCGGAGCGCAGCTGCCGGCCGTAACCCCGGTTGCCCGATCCTGCGGCCGAGTCCGCCGCCTTGGTGATGACTGAGTGGCGCAGGCGGAGCACGTCCCGGCGTGCGAGCGCGTCGGTGAGCGTGCCGTCCTCGCCGATCCGCACGGTGGCATTGGTGCGGTTGATCCGCCGGATCAGCAGTTCGAGGCGGTCCAGTACCTCGCCGACCTCGGTCAGCAGCTGCGGCGCGTCCTCCGCGGGCGTCTCGCCTTCCTGATAGCGCGCGTTGTCGACGATGCGTGCGCGCAGCTGCTCGACGCGTCGTGTTGCATCCGCCCGCTCCGCCAGTGCCTCGGCCAGTTTCATTGGCTCCACCCCCGCTCGTTGTTGGTCCGGCCGACTCTACGGAGCTACGCGCTGCGAAACCACGGAATAATCAACGCCTGCCCGGTGCGCTGAACAGGCGGAACGATGTATTCACCCGCCGGTCATCCAATACTTGGGCGGGACGTCCGCGAAGACGTCAACGGTGGGCGGCCGACTTGAGGGCGTCGTCCAGAGCTGGGCCCGTCGCCCTCCGTCCATTTCAAGTGCCATCCTGCTTCCAGGCCGTGTGCCCGTCGGCCGCCACGCCGAGCTCTGTCCGGACCTGCCTCGGTGCTTCGCTCTCCCTCGGGTCAGAAGTCGCGCTGCGCGCAGCCGTTGCGCGTTCCGTCCTGGGTGTACCTGGCCCATTTCAGATGCTCGAAGGACTGCTCGCCGTACAGGCCGTCGACGGTGATTCCCTCCTGCCGCTGGGCGTACTTGAGGGCGTCCCGCGTGGCCGGGCCGAAGTCGCCGTCGACGGCGATGGCGCGTCCGTAGCACGTCTTCAGGGCGAGCTGGAGGGCCCTGACGCCCTCTCCGGTGCTGCCGTAGTCCATCCAGCACCGCACGTTGTAGTACCCCTGGTACCAGACGTCCGGGATCTTGATCTGCTGCGTAGAGGTCAGGTTGTAGCTGATCTTGTGGCTGGACGAGCATTCCCCGACGTACGTCCAGGCGGCCGCCGAAGGGGCGAGGGCGATGGCGCCGCCGAACATGCCGGCGGTCAGAGAGCCGGCCGCCAGGAGGGTTCTGAGTCGTTTGCCGAGGCGGATGGACATGGGTGGTCCTCTCATGAGGGGAGATGTACGGATGCGGCGGAACGGCGCCGGTGTTCCGGAAGCCGGTGTCGGCCGCTCCCGTGGAGATTAGGGTTGGCGGGGGCCTCGGTCTTTGTCGTTCGTGCGGGGAAGTTTGTCAGTGGTGCACGGGATCAAGTCGGCGCCTTAGCAGGCGGGTTCCTGTGCGTGGGGGGGGCGTCATGAGTCCGGTTCTGGACACCGCGTCCATACCGCCGCGGGACCGCGAGGAAGTCGTCCGGCACTCGGTGTGGGAGTCCGTGGTGGCGGTCGACATCGATCACCAGCCCGCGGCCGAGGACATCTCCGTACGCATCGGCCTCGGCGCCGTCGGCCCCCTCAGGATCTGTTCGGCGCGGGCGACGGCGGTCACGGTCCGCCGGACGGCGCGGCTGGCCCGCAAGGACGAGGAGCCGGCCGTCTTCCTCGGCCTGCAGATGACCGGCACCAGCCTGGTGGTGCAGAACGGGCGCGAATGCGTCCTGCGGCCGGGGGAGTTCGCCGTCTACGAGACGATCGCTCCGTACACACTCGTCTTCGACGAGGGGGTCGACCACCACTTCCTGCGATTCCCCCGCGCGGCACTCGCGCTTCCCGACCGGCTGCTGCGCGAGACCGGCACGGTCACCTTGGGATCGGGTAATCCCGTCGCGCGCCTCGCCTTCACGTACTTCTCCGAACTGGCCGGCAGTGACGAGCTGCAGCAGGGGGCACACGCCGACGCCGTCGCGGAACCCAGCGTTGAACTGCTGCGTGCCGTCCTGGCATCCCAGGCCGACAACTCCCGCCTGGCCCGAGGGCCGTTGGAGGCGACACTGAGCCTTCGGATCACCCGCTACATCCAGCAGCACCTGGCCGAGCCCGATCTGTCGGCGGCACGGATCGCCGCCGCCCACGACATCTCCGTACGCCACCTCTACGCGGTCCTGTCCCGGTCGGGGATCAGCCTCGGCGACTGGATCCGCGCACGCCGACTCGCCGAATGCAGACGGGAGTTGGCGCAACCAGGCGGGCGGCTACGGACCATCGCCGCGATAGGGCGAAGCTGGGGCTTCGTCGACGCGACACACTTCAGCAAGGTGTTCAAGCAGGCGTACGGGCTCTCGCCCCGTGCCTGGCGCGAACAGAGCTGTCCCCGCCCTCCACATCACTAGGACAGGCCCCCTCCCTTCTGCCCTCCCGGGTTCGCCAAGGGCCGCCCGCCGCGCCCTGGTTGGTGGTGCGACGGGCGGTGCCCGGCACGCGGAAGCGTCAGTCAGCTGTCCTCATCGGCCGGAGCCCTTGCATCGGCCGGGGCCAGCTTCGTGCAGTCCCGGTCGCGGATGGTCGCCGCGTTCCAGACGTCCAGCATGTTGCCGGCGTACAGGTGGTGGATGGTCTTGTCCTCGATCCGCGCGGTGACCTCGTCGTTCTCCTCCAGCGACGACGGGGTGAAGTTGGCGCTGCCGGTGAAGGTGACGTACCGGTCCTTGCCGAGATAGTCCCCGACGATCGTCATGTTCTTCCCGTGTGTCCCGTGCTCGCGCTGGGCGGCGGGGAAGCCGCGGATCTGCGGACCGGTGTAACCGCCGTCCTTCTTGGTCAGCGCCTCGCATGCCTTCTCGGAGATCTGGTTGGCCACGATCTGCACCCCGCATCCCGTCCGCCCCATCTCCCAGAGCTTCTTGGCGAGGTCCGTCTTCGCGAGCCACCAGTGGTCGATCCGGATCAGCGCCCCCTTGTTGCAGTCCACGCCCTTGAGGATGTTGACGAATGTGTTGGCGCCCTGCCGCGGGTGGAAGTACGTCTTGACGTTCTTGTACGTGGCCGGCTTGCCGTCCTCCGTGTTGTAGTAGTCGTCGTTCTTGGTCTCCGCCCGTAGGTCGTAGAAGTAGTCGCGCATGCGGTCGTAGAGGCCGTCCTTGCCGACCCGCGTGTAGGCGCTGTTCCAGCCGCCGGTGCCGCCCACGGTGTCGTCGCCCGTGAGGTTCGCGGTCGTGATGAAGGTGACCTTGGACTGCCGCAGGGTGTTGGAGAACAGGGCGAACTTGCTGTGCTGGTACGCGGAGCCCTTGTTCCCGATGCACCCTGAGCCCTTGGAGCAGAGCTTCGCCCAGGTGGAGTCCTTGCCGTCGTTCTTCATCGTGTCGTCGAAGCGCTCGTAGATGGCCGGGTGCTTGTTGAGGGTCCGGTAGTCGGCGATCACCTTCACGCCCACGCCCCGCTCGGCGGCATCGGTGAGGCTCGCGGCGACGTCCTCGTCGCGGAAGAGGAAGGTGCTCAGGTAGATCGAGCCGTGCTCGGATCCGTCGATCAGACGGATCAGTTGGTCTTTGACCTCGGTGCCACCCGGCTTGCTGAACACTGCGCTTGTGCCGAGGTCCGGCGGCGGCGCCGCTGTCACGGTGGTGGGCGCGCTGAGCCCGAACGCCGCGAGGATCCCGGCAGCGACGACAAGGAGAAGTCTGCGCATGTGGGTCACCTCTGAGTCTGTGCGGCCGCGTCGGCGGCCGGTGCGGAGTGTGCCGCGGTCGTCGTACCACCCGGTTCGCGAGCTGAGGTCGTGCGCACGCCCGTGAGGGCCGTGGTGATCTTCGGACGCGTGAGAGTGAGCATGAGCAGGTCTCCTTGTCACCGTGCGCGCGGCCGCCCCACGAGGACGGTCACGCCTGGTCGTTCGGTCGTCCGCCCAGGCTCGTGACGCGCACACGCGACCCGCAACGTGTTTCGGCCTGGACCGAATCATGCGGACGGGGAGTGCTTCTGTGCCTGATGAATGTCGAGCAGGTCAGGCCTCGCAGTCAGGGGGCGTGAGGTCGGGCAGGGCGAGGGCCGAGTGGGCGGGCCGTGCCTGGGCGGAGGGGAGGGCGTCGAGGCTGCGGAGTCTGTCGTTGCGCTGTTTCAGCGCCTGCGCGGTGGTCGGGAAGAGCGGAGCGTCACCTGCGCCGACCAGCCCCTGGTTCTGGCTCACGAACTCGCGGGTCCCGTGTTCGTACGCGGCGAACCCCGCAGCGTGGTCGCCCGGGGTGGCGGCGAGGGAGTGGGCGAGCATGTACGCGCCGACGAGCGCGAGACTGGTGCCCTGGCCGGTGAGGAACGATGGCGCGTAGGCACTGTCGCCGACCAGCGCGACCCTGCCGCTGGACCAGCGAGGCATGCGGATCTGGCCGACCGCGTCGTAGAACACGTCGTCGGCGTCGCGAAGGGCGGCAAGCAGGTCCGGGATCCTCCATCCCGCGTCACCGAACACCTCGGCCAGCAGGTCCCGTTGGGCCTTCGCATCCGAGAACGCCTCGTGCTGTGGCCGTGGGTGGGAGAAGTTCAGGAAGGCATGCACGTCTTCGGCTTCCCCCACGGCGTAGAGGGCCGCGGCCCTGCCCGGGGTGTTCCACATGACGGTCTCGCGGGAGAGCCCGAAGGTGTTGGGCATGGTGAAGATACCGAAGCGGTAGCCGAGGTAATGGTGGAACGGCTGCTCTGCGCCGAACGCCATACGGCGGGTACGGGAATGCGCGCCGTCGGCGCCGATCACGATGTCGAACGTGCGCTGTCCGCCGCCGCTGAAGGTGACATCGACCCCGTGCTCGGACTGGTCGAGGGTGTCGATGGAGTCGTTGAACAGGAACTCCACGTCGTCACGGACTGCCGCGTACAGGGTGCCGGTCAGGTCTCCGCGCCGTACCTCCAGGTCCTGGCCCGCGACTCCGCCGGAGATGGTGTGCGGGTGGAGTGTGGCGACCGTGTCACCTTCTCCGTCGAGGAAGGTCATCCGGCGCAGGTCGATGTGCGCGTCCCGCAGTTGTGGCAGGAGGCCCATCCTCTTGATGACTTCGAGCGCCGTACCGCGCACGTCAATGGGGTAGCCGCCATGTCGCGGTGCGGCCGCTTTCTCGACGACAGTCACCACGAATCCGTAGCGGGTCAGCCAGTAGGCGAGGGCGGGGCCCGCGATGCCGGCGCCGGAGATCAGGACCGTGGGCCTCGGGGTGACGTGGGTGTCCGTCCGATCGGTGTCGGTCATTCGTTGACTCCTTGATTCGTGGAGCGGGTGACGAGCAGGGCGAGCGCCGTGACGGCACCGGCGATGACGAAGCCGGTGACGAAGGCAGATTCGGCCGGGACGTTCGACCCGGAAGGGGTGGCGGCGGTGAGGAGCGCGCCGCCCAGCTGCGCGCCCACGGCGTAGCCGACCAAGCGAGTCACCAGGACCAGACTGGTGGCGATGCCGGTGTCGCCCTGGTCGACGGAGGTGGCGGTGCTGGTCATCAACGCGGTGACGCACAGGCCGTTGGCCAGCGCGATGAACGCCTTGCCGACGATGAGGTGCCAGGGTTCCGTGTGCACCGCGGCCAGGACGATCAGTGCGGCCGCCATGATCAGGACCCCTGTGGTGACCACGCGGCGCGAGCCGAATCGGCGCGTTCCGATCCCGCCGAGCGGCCCGGCCAGTGACGCGGTCACGGCACCGGGAAGCAGGAAGAGCCCGATCTCGGTGGCACTGGCCCCGAAGCCGTACGCGTCGGTAGGCACCGCTAACAGCTGCGGGACGAGATAGACCGCCACGGACGTGCCGACGCAGATCACGAACGTCACCACGCAGGCCTTCCAGATCGCAGGCCGGGCCAGCATGCGCAGATCGATCATCGGGGAGGCCGCCCGCCGCTCGACGGCTGCCCACCCGGTCACGAACGCGGCCAGCACCACGACGAGAGCGCCGAGCACGAGCGGTTGCGAGGCCACCTCGGGCAGGAGCGCGAGCACGAGCATCAGCGTGGTCAGTGCCCCGCTCAGGAGGACCAGACCAGGCCAGTCCATGCCAGAGCCATCGGACCGAGTCGGCGGATCGTGCGGCAACAGCCTGCTCACCAGGGCGGTGGCTCCGATGACGGCGAAGGTCGGCAGCGCGAACATCCAGTGCCGTGACAGCGCTTCCGCCACGGGCCCGGCCGCCAGGGTCCCCACCATGCCGCCCCCGACGAACAACCCGCTGACCACCCCGATGGCCACCTTCGCTTCCTCTTCGGGGAGGTGTCTGCGGACGACGATGAACGACAGGGGCAGCGCGCCCACCATCGCCCCTTGCAGTACCTGGCCGAGCAACAGCACGGGCAGATTCGGCGCGAGGGCGGACACAAGACCGCCGGCCGAAACCACCGCCATCAGGCGGGTCAGGATCCGCTTGCCCCCGTAGCGGTCGCCGAGCTTTCCGGCGATGGGAGTGATGAGGGCGCCGGTGATGAGAAGCACGATGCTGAGCAGCGCCCCTTGCGCCGGGGTCATGTCGAGCTCACGTTGCAGCAGCGGGAGCGTCGGCGTCACCACCGACTCCAGCGCACCGGTGGCCAGTGCCAGTAAGCTCACCGCGCCGACAGCGGTCCTCCTGATGCGGACCGGGGGATCGAGGGTTGTTGCCATGGGTGTCCTCTCCGGCGGCACCGAGCGGTTGAGGGCGGTCGAAGCACGCGGTCGAAGCCGACCGCGCCGGGATGAGGAACGCTGCCGCCTGCTTGCCGTGCTGATGGAGGGAAGCGTGCAGGGTCGGCCACAGATCGGTCGTCATACCAGGGAGCCAATGCAGAGGTGATACCGCAGTAGGGGGCGGGCAGTGGAGTAAGTGACTGCGCGTCAGCACACGGCCGCAGGCCACCGGTTCGACCAGCCTGCAGGCTTCATCGCCCCATCAGCCCGGTCCGCGGCATCGCGCTTGCCTGCCCTGCCCGATCCTTGAGCGTGTGGAGACCCCCCGGACGTACGCCTCCGGCTACCGCTGAGCGGCGGTGCGTACGTGCGCGCGTACCCCTTGCAGACCGAACAGGATCAGAAGCTCGACCGCGCCGCCGTCAGCGCTGCCCAGCCAGTGCGGCAAGGACGTGTCGAACTCCGCTGCCTCGCCCGGCGGCAACGTCAGGTCGCGCTCGCCGAGCACGAGCCGCAGTCGACCGTTGAGCACATAGAGCCATTCGAAGCCCTCATGGGTCTGTGGGGTCGGCTCCAGCGGTTCCGGCCGGCCAGGAATGATCATCTTGAACGCGTGCACCCCGCCCGGCCGCCGGGACAGCGGCAGGAAGGTCATGCCGAATCGCTTGATCGGCTTGAGGTGGATCCGCGGATCACCTGTGCGCGGGGCGCCGACGAGGTCGTCCAGCGGAACGTCGTAAATACGGGCCAGCGGCAGCAACAGCTCCAGGCTCGGCCTGCGCTGACCGCTCTCCAACCGGGACAGCGTGCTCTCCGAGACGCCGGTCGTCGCCGCGAGGCCGGCGAGGGTGATCCCCCGGTCACGGCGCAGTGCACGAAGCCGTGGACCTACCGCATCGAGCACGTCGTCGTCCGCAGGCTGATCCATCGGGTCACCTTGCCATAACCGCAAGATTCCGTGCCAAGGCATGGGGCGGCTCGCAAACTGAGCGCAATCCGACCGACCCGAGGAGGTCTTGATGAGCACCACCGATGCGGTCGCGTTCTGGGACGGCGTCTACGCGGCCCGGCCCCGAGCCCGCGGCCCACAGCCGAATGCACGTCTCACCGAGACGGTGACGGGTCTGCCGCCCAGCGACGCTTTGGACCTCGGATGCGGCGCCGGCGGCGACGCGCTGTGGCTCGCCCGCCATGAGTGGCGCGTCACCGCCGTCGACATCTCGGCCGTGGCGGTCGAGCGGCTCGCCGCCCTCGCCCGCGCACAAGGACTGGGCGAGCGCCTCGTCGCCGAGCGGCACGACCTGCACGAGTCCTTCCCGCCCGGTGAGTTCGACCTGGTCTGCGCCCACTACCTGCACACGCCCTACGACTTGGACCGGGCGGCCGTCCTGCACGCGGCCGCGCATGCGCTGCGCCCGGGCGGGCGGCTGCTGGTCGTCGACCACGGCTCGACCGCGCCGTGGTCATGGAACCAGGACCCCGACATCCAGTACCCCAGCCCCCGGCAAGTCGCTATGGGTATCGGCCTTGACCAGGCCATGTGGACCGTGGAGCGTGCCGACACACCCCGCCGTACGGCGAGCGGACCTGACGGGCACACCGCCGTGGTCACCGACCATGTCCTCCTCATCCGCCGCGCCGCCTGACCCGGCAGTCGGCCTCGTAGGCAAGGAGATCCCCGTGCCCAGCCCCACGCGCCGCGATCGGCGCCGCGACACCCCGCCGCCCAGGACCGCAAACAGCGAGAGCGAGGTCCTGCGTGGATTCCTCGACTACCTCCGCACATCGATCGCCGCGAAGGTCGACGGCGCTCCCGAACCCCAAGTGCGCACAGCCGCTGTGCCGTCAGGCACAAACCTGCTCGGCCTGCTCCACCATCTGACCTTCGTCGAACGATCGGTGTTCCTCGGGGACGACGTCGCTGACTGGAAAACGACCTTCCAGGCAGCGGCGACGGACAGCGTGGCCGATGTCGTTGCCCGTTATCGAGACGCGGTCGAGCGCGCGAACGAAGTGCTCGACGGCTGCCCCGACCTCAGCGCACCCGTTCCTCGAGCGCGGCCGGGCCGCCCTGCTCCCAGCGTTCGCTGGGCACTCACCCACATGATCGAGGAGACCGGCCGGCACGCCGGTCACGCGGACATCATCCGTGAACTGACTGATGGCTCCACCGGTCGCTGAGTGTCCGGCGCAATCCGCCACCTCACCACCGAACTTCCGGTCACGGCATGAGCCCGGCGCCATCGGCATGCCGGAACTCGCCACGAACATGTCGGGTCTCCCGGGCTCGGGTTGTGTGGCTGCTTCTACTGTTGCCTCATGGGGAACTACTTCCAGACCGTCGTCGATCTCGACGCCACGCATGCGGACGCCCGGGCCCTGGCAGACAGCGGACTCGACTGGCTGGTCAGCGAGGGGATCGTTCGGGCCGAGCTCACGGACTGTGTTCTCGGGGCGCCGTCGGGCCATCCGCCCGGCCCCTCCTGGGCCAAGGCGCTCGGTGAAGAGGGCTGGGAGCCCAGCGGCGGACTCAGGGTCGAGACCGGGCGCACCGTATTCAACTGCGGTCAGGGCGACCCCATGTTCGCGAAGTGCCCCCATTGTGGTGGTCGGGCGGATTTCTGCACCGACCGGCTGGAGGAGATCGAGGGGGCGTGGGAACCCTTCGGGGAAGCCATCGAGGCTTGGAGCGACACAGGCAGCGCGGCAGTCACCTGCCCGCATTGTCGGCACTCTGGTGACCTGACTGCGTGGACCTGGTCGGATGGCTACTTCGCCTTCGGACATCTCGGCTTCGAGTTCTGGGACTGGCCCGACTTCAGTCCCGGCTTCCTCGAGGGCCTATCCCGTGCGCTTGGGGGACATCGCACGGTGCTCATGGAAGGCAAACTCTGACGGATCCGGAGTTCGCGCCCCCCACACAGCGGGTTCGTCGACGGCCCGGCGGGAGCCCGGGCTACCGGGAGCCCGCCGCAGGCCGCCGCTTGGAGAAGGCTTCGTCCAGGTATGCGGCCTCGTGCGGCTGGTAGGGCTCCTCCAGGTGGGCGGCCTCGTCTTCGTCGAGTTCGACGTCCACCGCGGCGAGCGCGTCGGCCAGTTGGGCCGGCTTGGTGACCCCGACGATGGGCGAGGTCACCACCGGGTTGCGCATGACCCAGGCCAGGGCGACCTGGGCCGGGGACAGGCCCCGCTTGGCCGCGATCTCGTGGACGCGCTCGGCCACTGCCTGGTCCTGGTCGCGGTAGAGGATCTTGCCGCCCGGGTCGGTCTCGGCGCGCGCCGTGGCGGTGCCCTGAGTCCGCGTCAGCCTGCCCCGTGCCAGCGGGCTCCACGGGATCACGCCGATGCCCTGGTCGGCGCAGAGGGGGAGCATCTCCCGCTCTGCTTCCCGGTGGATGAGGTTGTAGTGGTCCTGCATCGACACGAACCGGGTCCAGCCGTTCAGGTCGGCCAGGTACAGGGCCTTGGTGAACTGCCAGGCGTACATGGACGAGGCTCCGATGTAGCGGACCTTCCCGGACCTGACCGCGTCGTGCAGCGCCTCAAGGGTTTCCTCGATCGGTGTGTCGTAGTCCCAGCGGTGGATCTGGTAGAGGTCGATGTAGTCGGTTCCCAGTCGCTTCAGGGAGGCGTCGAGCTCCGCGAAGATCGCCTTGCGGGACAGCCCGGCGCCGTTCGGGCCGGGGCGCATCCGCATCCAGACCTTGGTGGCGAGAACGACCTCCTCGCGCCGGGTGAAGTCCTTGACCGCCTGGCCGACGATCTCCTCGCTGCTTCCGGCGCTGTACCCGTTGGCCGTGTCCAGGAAGTTGACGCCGCCCTCGAGTGCCTGCCTGATGATGTCCCGGCTGGCGTCCGCGCCCAGCGACCAGGGCTCGCCGCCCCGGTCCGGCTCGCCGAAGCTCATACAGCCGAGGGTGATGGCGGAGACGTCCAGTCCGGTCGATCCGAGCTTGATGTATCGCATGCGTCCGGAATCTAGGAGTTGGAGTCCGCTCCAACGCAAGTACGTCTCGGTCCGGAATTCGCAGGCGTGGGGCTCGTGCGCAGCCCCGGGACGGCAAACGGGGCTGCTGGAGGGGTGAGCGCCGGCGTCTGGCGTAAGGCGACGGCATTTAGCGGATGTGATGCCACAGCGGACACCGAGCTGGTTCTTCCCGCGACGCTCAGGCGGTGTGATTCTGCGTGGTCAGCGCGGTGATCCAGGCGTTGGGCCATGCCGCGCTGGTGCGTCCTGGTCGGTCCGGTCGTCCGGCTGGGACATGGACGACCGTGTAGCGGCCCGAGGCCGCGAGCTGACGGGAGTGGTGGGCCGTGGCCTCGCCCCAGACTTCGAAGTGGTAGCGGAGCGAGGAGGCGCCGATGTGTTCCACCGTCAGGATCGTGGTGGTCGGTTGGCCGAACCAGAGCGGGGCGGAGTAGTCCGCTTCGAAGTGCACGCGCGGTGCGGCCCCGAAGTAGCCCGTGATGCCCCGTTCACGGATGAGAGCGGCTTCGGCGGCCTCCACGTAGCGGGTGATGGCGGTGTTGTGATGGTGGCCGGCGGCGTCGGTGTCCGACCATTCGACGCGGGAGCGGTGGACGGCACGCGCGATGCCGCGGGTGCCGTCCACCGGGCCTTCAGACCCCGGCCGGTGCACGGTGCGGGGCCCAGCGCAGGTGGATGCTCTGGTCCGTGGCGTCCGGGGCGCGCAGGAGCGAGAGCCGGGGGCGGACCGCGTCGGTGCGGGCGGCCGGCGGCTTGCGGCGGCCGGCCTTGAAGGGAAGCGGCCACTCGGCGGCCGTACCGCGGTATTCCTGTTCGGCCGCCGCATGCAGTGTCCAGTGCGGGTCGTACAAGTGGGTGCGGCCGATCGCACAGAGGTCGGCGCGGCCGGCCAGGAGGATCGAGTTGACGTCGTCGTAGGAGGCGATGGCGCCGACGGCGATGACGGCGGCGCCGGTTCCGGCTGCGGCCTGCTGCCGGATGCGGTCGGCGAACGGGGTCTGGTACGACCGGCCGAAGGCGGGGCGCTCGTCCTTGGTGACCTGTCCGGAGGAGACGTCGATGGCGTCGGCGCCGTGCGCGATGAACGCGCGGGCGATCTCGACGGCGTCGTGTTCGGTGTTGCCGTCCGGGGCCCAGTCGGTCGCGGAGATGCGGACGGTGAGCGGGCGGTCGGCGGGCCAGGCGGCGCGGACCGCGTCGAGGACTTCGAGCGGGTAGCGCAGCCGGTTCTCCAGGCTGCCCCCGTATGCGTCCGTGCGCCGGTTGGCGAGCGGGGAGAGGAAGGACGACAGCAAGTAGCCGTGCGCGCAGTGCAGTTCGAGAAGATCGAAGCCGGCGTCGGCGGCACGGCGGGCCGCGGCGACGAAGTCCTCGGTGATGGCGTCCATCTCCGTGCGGGACACCTCGCGCGGGACGGCGGACCCGGGGCCGTAGGGGAGCGGGGACGGAGAGACGGTTTCCCAGTTGCCCTCGGGCAGCGGGTCGTCCATGCCGTCCCACATCGGGCGGGTCGAGCCCTTGCGGCCCGCGTGCCCGAGCTGGATGCCGATGCGTGCGTCGGAGTTGTCGTGGACGTAGGAGACGATCCGCTGCCACGCAGTGCCCTGCTCGTCGTTCCACAGCCCGGTGCAGCCCGGGGTGATCCGTGCCTGGGGTGAGGTCGTGACCATCTCTGTCATCACCAGGCCGGCTCCGCCCATGGCCTTGGAGCCGAGGTGGACGAGGTGGAAGTCGCCGGGGACACCGTCGACCGCGCGGTACATGTCCATCGGGGAGACGATGACGCGGTTCTTCAGCTCGAGTTCGCCGATGCGGAAGGGCTGGAACATGGCGGGTGCGACCTCGCCGACGCCCTGGTCAGCGGCGAAGGCCGCTTCGACGCGGGAGGCGAACTCGGGGTCGCGTGCCCGCAGGTTCTCCTGCGTGATGCGCCGGGAGCGGGTGAGCAGGTTGAAGCAGAACTGGGTCGGTTCCTGGTGGACGTACATGCCGATGTTCTCGAACCATTCCAGGGAGGCCTGGGCGGCGCGCTGGGTGGATTCGACCACCGGGCGGCGCTCGTCCTCGTAGGCGCTCAACGCCTGCTCGACGTCCGGGTGTTCGTGCAGGCAGGCCGCCAGGGCGAGGGCGTCCTCCATGGCCAGCTTGGTGCCGGAGCCGATGGAGAAGTGCGCGGTGTGGGCGGCGTCGCCGATCAGGACCAGGTTGCCGTGGTGCCAACGCTCGTTGCGGACGGTGGTGAAGTTGATCCACTTGGAGTTGTTGGCCAGCAGCCTGTGCCCGTCGAGTTCGTCGGTAAACAGCTCACGGACGCGGTCGACGGCCTGTTCGTCGGAGACGCCGGGCGGCAGTTCGAGGTCTTCGGTGGCGTCGAACCCGGCCCGCCGCCAGACGTCCTCGTGCATTTCGACGATGAAGGTGGAGCCCTCGTCGGAGTACGGATAGGCGTGCACCTGCATCACGCCGTACTGCGTCTGCTTGACGAAGAACTGGAAGGCCTCGAAGACCCGGTCGGTGCCGAGCCACATGAACTTGCTGTGGCGGCGGTCCAGGGAGGGGCGGAAGGCGTCCTGGTAGGTGGCACGGATGCGGGAGTTGACGCCGTCCGCGCCCACGACCAGGTCGTGGGTGGCGCGCAGCTGCTCCGGTTCGGGGGCCGTGGTGGAGTGGCGGACGTCGACGCCGAGTTCGCGGCAGCGCTCCTGCAGGAGGCGGAGCAGTTCCTTGCGGCCCATGGCGGCGAAGCCCTGACCGCCGACGGTGTGCATCTCGCCGCGGTAGTGGATGTCGATGTCCGTCCAGCGGGCGAAGCGGCGGGCCATCTCCTCGGCGAAGACGGTGTCGGCGTTCTCGATGCCGCCGAGTGTCTCGTCGGAGAAGACGACACCGAAGCCGAAGGTGTCGTCGGGTGCGTTGCGCTCCCAGACCGTGACGGCATGGCCGGGGTCGAGCTGCTTCATCAGGGCGGCGAAGTAGAGTCCGCCGGGGCCACCGCCGGTGATCGCGATCTTCATCGTGGTTCCTTTCACTGACCGGCGGCAGGGGTGACCGCTGCCTGCTCGTCTTCGATGATCTTGCGGAGTGCGAAGTGCTGCAGCTTGCCGCTGATGTTGCGCGGGAGGGACTCGCAAAAGCGCACGTCGCGGGGGTACTTGTAGGGAGCCAGTGTCTGCTTGACGTGGTTCTGGATCTCCTTGGCCTTGGCGGCGTCACCCGTGACACCGTCCCGGAGGACGACGAACGCGCAGACGACGGCGCCGCGTTCGCTGTCGGGGCGTCCCACCACTCCGGACTCCACGACGTCGGGGTGGGAGTCGATGGCGGCCTCCACCTCGGGGCCGCCGATGTTGTAGCCGGAGGACACGATGACGCCGTCGGTACGCGCCCGGTAGTAGAAGTAGCCGTCCTCGTCCCGGGAGAAGATGTCGCCGGTGACGTTCCAGCCGTTCACGACGTAGGCCTCCTGGCGCTCGTCGTCGAGGTAACGGCAGCCGACGGGGCCGATGACGGCCAGCCGGCCCTGCTCGCCGGGGCCGACCTCCTGGTCGTCGGCGCCGAGGACCGTGGCACGGTAACCGGGCACGGCCCGCCCGGTGGAGCCGGGACGGATGTCGTCCCCTGCGGCGGAAATGAAGATGTGCAGCAGTTCGGTGCCGCCGATGCCGTCGATGACATCGAGCCCCAGACGGTCGTGCAATTGCTCCCAGGTCTCCGGGGGCAGATGCTCACCGGCCGAGACCGCGACCCGCAGTCCGCGCAGCTGCTCGTCCTTGCCGTCACGCAGGATGGCCTTGTAGGCGGTGGGCGCGGTGGCCAGGACCGTGACGTCGTGCTGCTCGACGAGATCCGCGAGCCGGACAGGGGTGGCGGACTCGGTGAGCAGGGCGCAGGCCCCTGCCCGCAGCGGGAAGACGACGAGCATGCCCAGGCCGAAGGTGAAGGCGAAGGGGGCGGTGCAGGCGACGAGATCGTCCGCGGCCAGCTTCAGGACGTGGCGTCCAAAGGTGTGGTCGATGGACAGCAGGTCGCGGTGGAAGTGCATCGTGATTTTCGGCGTGCCGGTGCTGCCGGAGGTGGGTGCCAGCAGCGCCACGTCGTCCGCCGCCGTGAGGACGTCGGCGAACACACCGGACTTGGCCGACGCGCGCGTGACGAGGTCGTCGTGGCCGGCGCCGCCGTAAGCGACGACGGTCATCGCGGGATGGGCGGTGTCCCGGGCGGTGAGCGCCTCCTGCACGAAACGGTGGTCGACGAGGGCCACGTGCGGGAGCGTCCGTTCCACCAGGGCGGAGACCTCACCGGCGCGTAGCGCGGCCATGGTGGTGACCACGATGCCGCCGGCTTTGAGGACGCCGAGCCAGCAGGCCACGGTCCAGGGGGTGTTGGGGGAGCGCAGCAGTACACGCTGGCCGGGCACGAGGGCGAGGTCCTCGGTCAGGACCTGGGCGACCTGGTTCGACCGGGTCAGCAGTTCCCCGTAGGTCCAGGTGTCTCCGTCGGGAGTGCGCAGGGCGGGCCGGTCGGCGCCGTAGCGAGTGGTGCCGCGGTCGATGAGTTCGGTGGCGGCGTTGAGTCGTGCGGGGTGGGCCAGGTCGGGCGTGGTGAATTCCAGGGTGGGCCACTGGTCGGGTGGCGGCAGGTGGTCGCGGGCGAAGGTGTCCACGTGGGCTGAGGGCGAAAGAGACAACACAGGTCCTTTCGGAGGGGCACCGGGCGTCGAAGGCGTGGATCGGAGGGGAGAGCCGGGCCTTCCTGGACGGCGGTGGTCAGGTGGAGGTGGAGGCGGCCGTGGGGGTGAGTGGAGAAGCTCGCCATGGCGGGGCCTTCCGGGCCGGTCGAAGCGACGGGGCGGGGCGTGCGGCGCCGGGCGGTGCCGTGGCCGCCCCCTCCATCGGTATCTCGTTTTTTTCACGACCGTCACGTGTTGTCAATACGTTGCGGTTGGTCGCCCCTGACTGCTGCCGGCCGCCGATCCCGCCGGCGGGGCCCTTGCGCGCCTGGCGGGTATTGCGTATTTCTGGTCGCCGTAACGGAAGCGACATAAGCGCGCCCGGTTCCGGGCGGCCGACCAGTGGAGGATCAGGCGTGAGCGAGAAGTCACACACAACGCGACGAACGCTGTTGGGCATGTCCCTCGCGGCATCCGCGACGGCAGGGCTCACCTGCTGCACCGCCGCGCCGCGCGAGAACCGCCCGGCCACGGTTCCGGCGGCGGCCCACTCCAGCGGCCCGCCCCCGTCGCGAGGGACGCACCTGGTGATGCTGGGCACGCAGGGCGGCCCCATCCCCGGGGCGCGCGCCGCCGCGTCGACCGCCCTGGTGGTCGACGGAGCCGTCTATGTCGTGGATGCCGGCAGCGGGTTGCCGATCAGGTTCTCGGAGTCGGGGCTCGACTTCTCGCGCGTGCGAGCCATGTTCATCACGCACATGCATTCCGACCACTACATCGACGCGTTCAACTTCTTCTCTCTCAACTGGACGAACTGGAAGTTCCCCGCCCAACAGGTCCGGGTGTTCGGGCCCGGCCGCGCCGACCGCTCGGGGCCCGAGCACGCCTCCGCCCCCGGCCTGCCGGACAAGCCCTACGCGCCCCTGGTGGTCCCCGACGCCCCGACGCCCGGCATCGAGGAGTTCTTCGACCTCTCGATCCGCGCCAACGCCTACGACATCAACGAGCGGCTGCGCAGCACCCGCCGCTCCAACGGCAAGCCGATGGACCTCACCGGCACCGCCGGGGACGCCCTGATGAAGGTGCGCTCCATCGGCGTCCCCAAGGGGGCGAACGTCGACAGCCACACACCGGACATGAAGCCCCTCGCCGTGTACGAGGACGACCGTGTCCGGGTGACGGCGACCCTGGTCGACCACCCGCCCGTCTTCCCGGCCTACGCCTTCCGGTTCGACACCGAACACACCTCGGTGGTGTTCAGCGGGGATACGACCCCCAACACCAACCTGGCCCAACTCGCCCACGGCGCCGATGTGCTCGTCAATGAGGTCATGGACATCGAGGCGGCGACCGCCCACTTCAAGGGCTCGTCGCTGTACGAAACGATGGCCCATCAGTTCAGCACCGCGCACACCCCCGCACGCGACTGGAAGCCGTCCGGCGGCGGCAGGCGCAAACCGGGCGTCGGCCGTGTCGCGCACGAGTGCGGCGCGAAGGCGCTGGTCCTCAACCACATCTATCCCGGAGACGGAAGCGTCCCGGACCGCGACTTCAAGCGCGCGGCCGAGCAGCACTTCAACCGGCCGGTGGTGGTCTCCCGCGACTTGATGACGATCGATCTCGCCACCCTCGTCTGAACGTACGTCCAGGGTGCGGTCCGGCAGGTGCGGCGGTTCAGCTGGGACGGATCATGCCTTCCTGGGCGACAGTGGCGAGGTGTCGCCCGTCGCGAGTGAAGAAGCGGCCGTGGCCCAGGCCGCGGCCCGACTCCGCTGCGACGGCATCCTGTGCGTAGAGCAGCCAGCCGTCCACCGGCCCCGGCCGGTGGAACCACATGGCATGGTCGAGGCTGGCGGTCACCAGGCCCGGGGTGGCCCAGGGCAGGCCGAGGACGCGCAGCACGGGCTCAAGGATCGTGTAGTCGCAGACATAGGCGAGAGCGGCCTGGTCGCGCTGGCCGTCGGTGAGCCCCTCGACAGGACGCAGCGGATCAAAGGGCTTGAGCCACACGGCCTGATGAGGCTGCCGGGTGCCGTCGACGGTCAGATACACGGGGCCGGGAACGTGGCGCATGTCGAAGCTGCGGCCGCTGGACCAGTACGCCTTCGACGTCTCGGTCATCGTGCCACCGGTGCGCGACGCGAGGTAGGCGGCGCTGGTCGGCAGGGTTTCGGGGCCGGGGACCTCCTCGGGGACGCTGTGGAACGAGGCGGCTTCGGCGTCGCCCGCGGCGAAGTTGGCCAGACACACGTAGAGCGTCTTGCCGCCCTGCAGGCCCCGGACCTGACGGGTGCTGTAGCCGCGTCCGTCACGCAGCACCTCGACTTCGTAACGCACCTCTGTGCCGATCTCGGCCGGACGCAGGAAGTAGCTGTGCATCGAGTGCAGTGACTTGCCGTCGGTCACCGAGCGCATCGCGGCCGCCGCGGCCTGGGCCACGAGATCACCGCCGTACGACTTGGGCCAGGGGCAGGGCTGCGTGGTGGCGGTGAAGGCCAGGTCGAAGAGTTCGGGCCGCGCGGGCTTGAGGGTGATGGCGTCGGTGACGGTGGCCGACGTGGGCGCGGGCGATGCGTCACGGGCAGGGCGGTGCGGGCTGAGGTCAGAGGACACGGGACATCTCCGATTCGTGGGATGCGCGGGAGGGTGCGGCCGGACTCCGGTGGTGGTCGGGGCTGCGATCCGCTGTGGGGCCGCCCGGGATCCGGGCCCCGAAAATCATGTCTCGTATTTTTCACGGTCGTCATTTAAAGTCAACACGTCGGCGGGATCGCAGGCCCGGAGTCGGTCCCGCCTGCCCCTCAACCCTTGGAGGCCCCATGCCCCTCGCCATCAACCCGTCCGCCCTCCCCGCGCCCAGCGGCTACTCGCACGGGACCCTCACGGGCAATACGCTCCACCTGGGCGGACAGACCGCGCTCGACGCCAACATGCAGATCGTCCCCGGCGGCATCGTCGAACAGTTCCGGCAGGCCTTCGGCAACATGCTGACCACGCTGGGCGAGGCCGGCGGCAAGCCCGAGGACCTGGTCAGCGTCACCCTGTACCTCACCGACATCCCGGACTACCAAAAGCACGGCAGGGAGATCGGCAGGGCCTGGCGCGAGCTCGCCGGCCCGGTCTACCCGGCGATGGCCGGCATCGGCTGCACCGCCCTCTGGCAGCCCGACGCCCTGATCGAGATCCTCGGAGTGGCCGTCATCCCCGACGAGCGGATCGTCACCCCGCAGGCATGCGTGGCCTGAGATGAGACTCGCTTCCTTCACCACGGGCTCCGAGCGCCTGATCGGAGCCGTGGACCGCGACGGAGAAACAGTCGCCGTCCTGCCGCCCTCCCTCGGCACTGCGGACGACATCATCCGCGGGGGCGCGCCCTCCCTCGAGGCCGCGCGCACGGCGGCCGCCACGTCCACCGACATCCGCCCTCTGGCAGCGGTCCACCTGCAGTCGCCGCTGCGGCGCTTCAACCGCGACATCCTGTGCACCGGTTGGAACTACCTGGACCACTTCGAGGAGTCCAGGGGGAAGCGCGAAGGGCAGGGCCCCGACGAGCTCCCGCTCCACCCCACGTTCTTCACCAAGGGCCCCGACACGGTCATCGGCCCGACCGACGACATCGCCCACGACGCCACGCTCTCCGCCAAGTGGGACTACGAGGCCGAAATCGCGCTGGTCATCGGCCGCGACGGCCGTTCGATCCCCGAGGAGAAGGCACTGGACCACGTCTTCGGCTACCTCGTCGCCAACGACATCTCCCAGCGCGACCTCCAGCGGGCCCACGGCGGTCAGTGGCTCAAGGGCAAGAGCCTCGACGCCACGATGCCGCTCGGCCCCTGGCTCACCACCGCCGACGAACTCGACGACCTCACCGGCCTCCAGGTGCAGTGCGAGGTCAACGGCCGCCTGCTGCAGAACGCTTCGAGCGGCCAGATGGCCTTCTCCTTCGCCCGCATCATCGCCGAACTCAGCCACGGCATGACGCTGCGCGCGGGCGACGTCGTCCTCACCGGCACCCCCAGCGGCATCGGCAGCGCACGCGACCCGCAGATCTTCCTGTCCGACGGCGACGTCGTCGTCACCCGTGTCAGCGGACTCGGTGAGCTGCGCAACAAGGTCACCCGCACCGCGCTCGGCTGACGTCCCACCCCCCAACGACAAGGAGAACCAGACCCCATGCCCGCCATCACGCCCATGGCAGACGACCTCAACGCCCTGCCGCCGCTGGCCTCTCGTTACGTCGACGTCGACAAGCTGCCCTGGAAGCCCACCGGTTTCCCCGGCATCGACATGAAGGTCCTGCTCCGCGAGGAGGAGACCGGGCTGCTCACCGCCCTGTTCCGCTGGGAGCCGGGCGCCGTCCTGCCCCTGCACGAGCACGTCGAGATCGAACAGACCTGGGTGCTCGAGGGCAGCATCGTCGACGCCGAGGGCGAGACCACCACCGGCAACTTCTCCTGGCGGCCCAAGGGCAACCAGCACCGCGCCTCGGCCCCGAACGGCGCGCTGGTGCTCTGCTTCTTCCTCAAGCCCAACCGCTTCCTCGAAGGCCCCGCAGCCGGAACCAACCTGGAGTAGGCGACCCCCGTGCAACTGCTCTCCTTCCGGCACGCCGGCCGGGAATCCTGGGGGCTCCTGGAAGGCGCCGAGGTCGTCGACCTCGGCGTCCGCCCGGAATTCGAAGCCCCCACCCTCGCCATCGCCCTGCGGGACGACGACCTCATGGGCATCGCCATGAACGCTGTCGGACTGCCACCGGACCACCAACTCGAGGACGTGGACGTTCTGGCCCCCATTCCGCAACCGTCGCGCATGGTGGTCCGGACGGGCAGTGCCAAACAGGAACGCGGGAGCCTCGGAGAGCCGGCGCCGCCAAGCGATGCGGCCCCGGCCTCGCCCCAACTACGCCCAGGGCTGGCCGCGGTCGTCGGCTACCCCTGCGCACACGTCCCACCGGACCGCGCCGCAGAGATGATCGTCGGCTACGCGTGCTACCTCGACGCGGACCGCCCCTCCTTCGGCCCCTACCTCGTCACTCCCGACGACTTTCGACAAACCGTGCGCGGCGACCTGACGGCCCACGTCGACGGGCAACTCGTACTGAGCCGACCGGTGGCCGCGTTCGCCCGTCACCTGGACACACTCCTCGTGGAAGCGTCGGCGTCGGCCCCCCTGCGCCCGGGCGACGTCCTCGCCGTCACGGACCCCTCAGTGGTACGCGCGGAGAGGGAAGGCAGCCGGTTCGAGTTGACGATGCCCCACGGGGGCGTCCTCCGTCGCACACCGCCCGCCTGAACCTTCGAGCGGTTCGAACTCACCTAAAATCCTCCCTGGCCCAGAATCAGGCCCATGTGACAGGCCTCCCTGACCACGGATGGAGACAGCAGTGGACCGCGCCCGCAGGTCAGCGAGACGACGGGGACCCATGGTGTCCCCGCAGCGCACGACGGCGGTGACGGCATGACCGCGCGGTCGACGCAGGGGTCGGAAACGACCACAGCCGACAACTCCTCGGCAAAGGGCGCGCGCACCGAGCGCGAGTCCCGGCACGCACCGCTCATCCTCACCGTCTTCGCCCTGTACGCCAGAGGCGAGCGAACCTGGCTGTCCGTCGCCTCCCTGATCGACCTCATGGGGGACCTGGGCGTGGACAGCAAAGCTGTCCGTTCCTCGATCTCCCGCATGAAACGCCGCGAGGTCCTGTGCGGCGAACGCCGGGGCAGCGCGGCCGGCTACACGCTCGGGGCGGCGACACTCGACGCTCTCGCCGAGGGGGATGTCCGCATCTTCCACCGGAGCAGGGCTCACCTCGAAGACGGCTGGGTCCTGGTCACGTACTCGGTGCCCGAGGCCGAGCGTGAAAAGCGACATGCCCTGCGCACCGTCCTGACCCAGCTGGGTTTCGGGTCCGTCGCGGCCGGAATCTGGGTAGCTCCGGGCACGTTGGCCGCCGAGACCCGCCGCACCCTGGAACGTCGTCAACTTGCCGACTACGTCGAACTCTTCACCGGAGACCACTTCGCTTTCGGCGACCTGAAGGACAAGGTCGCAACCTGGTGGAACCTCGGCGAACTCGCCGCACTGTACGAGGAGTTCCTTCAGCACTCCGCCACCACCTTGAATGCCCTCGCCGGACGAGAGCCCGAGCCGATCGAGGCCTTTCGCGCCTACGTGCCGATGCTGACGCAGTGGCGCCGAATGCCGTACCTCGATCCCGGGCTGCCGCTCGACCTGCTCCCAGCCAACTGGAACGGCGTCGCCGCAGGCAAGATGTTCGATCGCCTCCACGCACTCCTGAGCGTCCCGGCCGCGGAACATGCGGCACGGGTCCTGCGGCACGCGGAGGGCGCTTAGCGAGCGTCGTCACTCGGGTTTCGTCTTCCGGATTCGCGGATTCGCGGATTCGCAGCAACCGTTCGTTCCTGACGGTGCCGCACCACGTGTGCACCGATCGGGCACGGCAGGTGGGTGAGCACGCTGCTCAGGAGCCGCCAATTCAGCAGTCCCGCGTGTCAGCCGGATCCTTACCGACCCGCCGCCCGAGTGCCGACGTCCAGCCGACGCCAGCGGTCCTCGGCGCCGCGGGATATGTGATGACCGCCAGTCCGACCTGGCCCGACGTATTGGCGATGAGGCCGACACCTGCGGCGGCGGTGAGGGCGAACGGCCGCCGCAGCACGGCGCAGGTTCAAGCCACCGTCACACCGGTGGCGGGTTCCCCGCGCCGCATTCGGGGACGCCTTCCAGCCAGGCACCGCCGCGTACGTAGATGTTGGAGATCCACGCGTTTCGGGGATGGGCGCGAGGTCTTGCTGACGTCGTGGCAGAACGCCCATGACTTGGCTACCAGTTCATGTGGCTGGAGCTTTCAGGCGGCTGGTCCAGCGCTGCTACGTGGGATTCACGTCACGCGTCGTCACCCCGTGGTACCCGGCCAACAGCGGCCTGGGCAGGGGCCCCTTGATCCGGGCGCCGGTCTCGTGTTCCTCCCAGGCATGCGCGAGGATGCCGACGCTGCGCGAGAGGACGAACAGGCCGCGGCCCAGTTCCGCGGGGAAGCCCAGTTCGGCGTAGATGATGGCCGTCGCCCCGTCGATGTTCATCGGGACCGGGCGGGCGCGCCCCTTGGCCAGTGCCTCCTCCAGTGCCAGACCGGCGGCCAGCGCGCGGCCCGGTACTTCCCCCGCGGCGACCGCTTCTCGTACCAGCGCCAGCAGGGGATCGCGGCGCGGGTCGTGCGGGTGGAAGCGGTGCCCGAATCCGGGCACGTACGCCTTGCGTGACCTGAACTCGGCGACCAGGTCAGCGGGTTGGGCTCCCGCGACGATCCGCTCCAGCACCTCCATGCACTGCTGGCCCGCCCCGCCGTGGACGTCGCCCAGCAGCCCCGCGCCCGTGGCCACCGCGCTGTTGAGGCCGACCCCGCAGGTGGCCGCCATCCGTGCGGCGGCGATGGAGGGAGCCTGCGGGCCGTGGTCGACGGCGGCCACGAGGGCGGCCTCCAGGAGCTTTCCCTGGGCGGGGGTGGGGAGTTCGCCGCGCAACATCAGCCAGATCTGCTCGGCGAAGGTGATGCGGCCGATGAGCTGTTGCACCGGGTAGCCGCGGAGCAGGATCTCACCGGGGCGGATGCGGCTCACTGCGGTGGACCACCAGTCGGTGACCCGGTCCTGCTCGATCAGGCCTTCAGGTGTGGGGGACCCGCTCATTTACACCGCTCCCTGTGTGCGCAGTTCTTCGATCTCCCGCTCGCCGTAGCCGAGTTCGGCCAGCACCGCGTCCGTGTGCTCGCCGAGTCGTGGGGGCGGGCCGCCCGGGCCGGCCGGTTCGCCGTCCACCCGGATCGCGCTGCCCAGTACCTGGAGGGAACGGTCGCGGCCGTCGGGGAAGGGCAGGTCGTGGACGAAGCCGCGGGCCGCCAGTTGCTCCAGGCCGAGGGCGTCCGGGACGGACAGCACGCGGGCCGCGGGAACCCCCGCGTCGGAGAGGATCTCCTCCCACTCCTTGGCGGTCCGCAGCGCGAGCCCGGCCTCGACCTCGGAGCGCAGTGCCTCGCGGTGTGTCTTGCGGTCGGCGGGGTGTGCGAAGCGCGGGTCCGACAGCAGATCCTCGCGGTCGATGAGGCGGCACAGCGTCGCGAACTGCTGCTGACGGTTGGCGGCGATGTTGAGGTGTCCGTCGGCGGTCGCGAAGGTGCCGGAGGGGGCCGCGGTGAAGTTCTCGTTGCCCATGGGCTGCGGACTGCGGCCGGTGATCAGGTAGTTGGACGTGACCCAGCCCATCGCGGTGAGCGCGGACTCCAGCATGGACACGTCGAGGAGGGCGCCCTCACCCGTGCGCGCCCGGCGCACGAGCGCGGCCGCGATCGCGTACGCCGCCGCCATGCCGCCCAGCGTGTCCGCGACAGGGAACCCGGCCCGCAGCGGGGTGACATCGGGGGTACCGGTGACACTCATCATGCCGCTGAGACCCTGCACGATCTGGTCGTAAGCGGGACGGTGGCGCATCGGCCCTGTCTGCCCGAAGCCGGAGATGGCGCAGTAGACGAGGCCCGGGTTCTCGGTCTTGAGCACGTCCCAGCCGACACCGAGGCGGTCCATCACACCGGGCCGGAAGTTCTCCACCAGGACATCGGCGTCGCGCACGGCCCGGAGCAGGGCCTCCTTGCCGGCCGGGTCCTTGAGGTTGAGGGTCAGCGAGCGTTTGCCGGCGTTCTGTGCGAGGAACGAGGCGCCGAGCAGGTCCTCGCTGAGCTCGCGATCGGCACCCAACTGTCGTGCCAGATCGCCGGATTCGGGCATCTCGACCTTGACGACATCGGCGCCCTGGAGGGCGAGCTGGTAGCCCGCGAAGGGGCCCGCGAGGACGTTGGTGAGGTCGAGGACGCGTATGCCCTCGAGCAGTGGCGTACTCATCGGGTGGTGCCTCCGATGCAGTCGAGGGCGGTGAGTGCGGTGGCGGACTCGACCAGGAGTTTCCCGAAGTCGGCCACGGTCTCCTCGGTGAAACGGGTGGTGGGCCCGCCCAGGGCCAGCGCGGCGACCACGCGCCCGGACGGGTCGAAGACCGGCGCGGCCACACCGGACACCCCCGCCTCGCGCTCCCCGTGACTGGCCGACCAGCCTGTCACCGCGGCCCGCTGCGACCTCTCCCACAGCAACGCGGGCCAGTCCTCGTGCGGCGCCCCGGCCGCGACGGCCTCGACATCGGCACGGTCGGCGCGGGAGAGCAGGACATGACTGGCCGCGCCGGACCACAGGGGCATCTCCTCCCCGACGCGGACCACGTGGCGAAGGGTGCGGGTGCCCTCCTGCCGGGCGATGCACACGCGGGCGCCCTGCTGCCGTACGTACAGGTGTACGGCCTCTCCGCTGCTGGCGTCGCTCAGCCGCTTCATCAGCGCGAGCGCCTCCTCGGGCAACTGCCAGGTGGAGGTGGCCAGTTCGGCCCAGCGCAGCAGTCCGGGGCCGGGCACCGTGCGACCGTCGCCACGGCTCCACAGCAGTCCGCACTGCTCCAGGGTGTGCACGAGGCGGACGACGGTGGACTTGGCGAGCCCCGTCTCGACGACCAGCTCGCGGACGGTGCGGGCCGGATGTTCGGCGTCGTACAGGGCGAGCAGGTCGACCGCGCGCTGCACGCTGCGCACGCCCCCCGCTTCGGACTCGGGCATGGGTCTCCTCCCGGAAACAGAACATGTCGGCGCCGACCCCTTGTCACGGGGTGGGCCCCTCCATAACATCACCGAACCATTCAGCGGCACAAGAGGACCACCAGGTGGTACGCCGGTGTTTCTTGCCCGTGTCAGGCGTTCGGCGACGAGGGAGTCCCATGAGTCAAGTGGCAAGCAGAAGGCGGCTGGTGCAGCCAAGGGTGGCGGTCGCGGCCGTCTTCGGGACGACCGTCGAGTGGTACGACTTCGCGCTCTACGGCACTGCCGCGTCCCTGGTCTTCAACAAGGTGTACTTCCCCGACAGCGACCCGCTCGTCGGCACGATCCTCGCCTACGGCACCTTCGCCATCGGCTTCCTCGCACGCCCGCTGGGCGGCGCCTACTTCGGGGAGAAGGGAGACACCCAGGGCCGCAAGAAGGTCCTCGTGGCCACCCTGCTCCTGATGGGCGTGGCCACCACCGCCATCGGGCTGCTGCCGACGTACGGACAGATCGGCGTGGCTGCCCCGGTGCTCCTGACGCTGCTGCGCTTCGTGCAGGGGTTCGCCGCGGGCGGCGAGAAGACCGGTGCGCTCATCATCCTCTTCGAGAACGCCCCGCCGAAATGGCGCGGGCTGCTCACCTCGCTGCCCGCCATCGGCACGGGCACCGGCACCCTGCTGTCCACCGGCGTCTTCGCGCTGTGCACCGGGCTGCTCAGCGACGAGGCATTCCTGGCCTGGGGCTGGCGCATCCCGTTCCTGCTCAGCGCGGTACTCACCCTGTTCGGCCTGTGGGTGCGCAGGTCCCTCGACGAGACCGCCGAGTTCAAGGAGAGCGGCGCCCCCGCTCCCCGCGAGCGGACCGGCACCTGGCGCCAACGCCTCGCCCGCACCCGGTTCGTGGAGGCCTGGCGGCGCTACCCCAAGGAGATGATGATCGTCATCGGCGCGGGAGCCGCCGAGAACGCCGGCTACTACATCTTCGGCACCTTCTCCGTCGCGTACGCCGAGGACCGGGGCCTGTCGACCGCCGCGCTGCTCAGCGGGATCTCGATCGCCGCAGCGGTGAAACTGGTGACGGTGCCCGCGTTCGGCGCGCTCTCCGACCGCATCGGGCGGCGGGCCGTGTCGGTCGGCGGGGCGCTGGTGCTGCTGCTCGCGGCATGGCCGTTCTTCTGGATCGTCGAGGGCGGCAGCACCGCGCTCATCTGGGTCGCGCTGCTCGTCACGCTCGGCATCGGCCAGTCGGCGATCCTCGGCTCGCAGCCCGCCTTCTTCGCCGAACTCTTCGACACGAAGGTCCGGTTCAGCGCGGTCGGCGTCGCCAACAACATCGGCACCGTCCTGACCGGCGGGCTCGCTCCGATGCTGGCCACGGGGCTGCTGCTCTGGTTCGACCACAGCGTGACCGGCGTCGTCGTCTTCATCGCCCTGATGAGCGGCCTCACGGCGGGCACGGTCCTGCTGGCCAAGGAGACCCGGCCCGCGGCGGACTCCGAGGAGCGGGCCGGGGTTCCGGCGCCGATGTCGGGGTGAGGCGGGCCCGCACGGAGGCCGGCGTCAGTCGTGACCGTTGGCGGTCACTGACGGAATGAGCGTTGTGCGTCAGGGCTTTTCAGGGGCGGCCGACGCTCGGTTCTGTCGTGGAGGCATTTGATTCGAGTGCCGTGATCCGGCATGGTGCCTGAACCGAGTGCATGGCGTGCCGTTCATGCAGGGGAGTGAGGCGCTTCGTGGATGACATCGACCGGGCCATCCTGCGTGAACTGCAGGTCGACGGGCGTATCCCGTACGCCGACCTGGGGCCGAAGGTGGGACTGTCGCCGTCCGCCGCGCGGATCCGCCTGCAGCGGCTGATCGACGCCAAGGCCGTCCAGGTCGTCGGCGTGACCGACCCGATGACGATGGGCCAGCAGACGATGGCACTGCTGGGTCTGCGCATCGGGGGCGACTCGCGGGCGGTCGCCGATGAGCTCTCCCGGCACGACGAGGTCGTCTACACCGTGCTGACCTCCGGCCGCTATGACCTCTTCGCGGAGGTCGTGTGCGGTGATCCGCGCGGCCTGCTGGACTTCATCAATGACGTCGTGCGCGGCGTGGAGGGTGTCGCGTCCGTGGAGAGCTTCCCGTACTTCGCGATCCACACCCACCGGTTCATGTGGGAAGTCGACTAGGGACTGTTCCGTTCTGCAGCTGTCGGAGCCCCCGTGCCGTGTGCCGGCGCGGGGGCTCCGGCGTGTGCTGCTCCCGCTCGGGCCTCGCTCGGGTCCGCTTCGCGCTGCCGGGGTCCTCCTTGCCGTGTTGCGTCCCATCCACGCGTGATTCCTTCGTCGGAACTGTTGATTCGAGCGTCAAGATCCGCCATTGTGCTTGAAACGGTCACCGAGGTGAGTTCTCTGAGCTCCACCCGTGCGACCGGGGTGCGCCCACCGTCTGCTCGCTCCACGCTTCGTCCCCAGCCAGCCGAGGAACCCTGCATGCCGCACGACGAACACCGCACCATCGACTTCTTCGACCAGGGTGCGCTCCCCGCACCGCAGGTGACGCCCGATCAGGCGGACCACATCGCCGCGCAGCTGTACGGTTCCACCACCCGTGCCCAGGCGTTGGGCAGCCAGCAGGACGCCAACTTCCTGCTGCGTGCCGACGACGATTCGGTCCTCGCGATCCTGAAGATCGCCAACCCGGCCTTCGGCCCGGCGGAGCTGGAGGCGCAGGACACCGCCGCCGACCTCGTCGCCGAGGCACACCCGGAACTGCGGGTCGCCACCGTCCTCCGGCACCCCGACGGCACCCCTCGACGCCGCACGGTGGACACCGGGAGCGGCCCGGCGATCGCCCGGTTGCTGCGCCACCTTCCGGGCGGCACGCTCTCCGGGCCGCGGCACCTGACCCCGAGTACGGTCGCGGCCATGGGCGCGGTCGCCGCAAAAGTCACTGCCGCTCTGCGCGACTTCCGGCACCCGGGACTCGACCGGGTGCTCCAGTGGGACCTGCGCCACGCCCACCGTGTCGTGACGGAACTCGCAGGCCACATCGGTGAGCCGGACCGGCGCGAGGCCGTCCTCGCCGCGGCGGCCGATTCCTGGAGGCAGGTCGAAGCGCGGACCGACAGCCTGCCGGTGCAGGCCGTGCACCTCGACATCACGGACGACAACCTGATCCGTGCGCTCGACAGCGGTGTGTCGGTGTCCATGCAGGTGCCCGACGGAGTCATCGACTTCGGTGACCTGACCACGAGTTGGGCCGTCGGAGAGCTCGCCGTGTGCCTGTCCTCCATGCTCCACCACGACGGTGTCGAACCGCATCACGTGCTGCCCGCGGTACGTGCCTTCCACGCCGTCCGGCCGCTGTCGCGCGAGGAGCTGGAGTCGCTGTGGCCGCTCGTGGTCCTGCGCGCTGCCGTCCTGGTCGTCAGCGGCCGCCAGCAGGCAGCCGTCGACGAGGACAACGCCTACGCGGTGGCCGCCCTGGAACGCGAGTGGCGGATATTCGAGCAGGCCATCTGCCTGTCGGTGCCGGTCATGACGAACCTGGTCAAGAACGCGGTCGGCATGGCCGAGGCGGTGGAGTCGGCGGACGCGCCGACACACCCGCTGCTGCGCGGCCTGGCCGCCGACGACATCACGGTTCTGGACCTGTCCACCAGCGCAGACGCCATGGACCGCGGCGCCTGGCTCGAGGACGGAATCGAGGACCGCCTGGCGAACTCCGCGCTCGCGGACGGCGCCGCCGCCGTCGTCACCCCGTACGGGCAGGCCCGTCTCACCCGAGCGACACCGCTGTCTGCCGAGTCCGCCGCCACGGTGTCCACCGGCATCGATGTGTGGCTCGACCGGTCCGCCTGGGCGCAGGCCCCGGCCGAGGGGACGATCCTCGCGGTGGAGCCGGGCCGGGTGGAGGTCACGTACGGCACACGGGTGCTGACACTGACCTTCCCCGACACGGTTCTCCCGCTGGTCACCACCGGCTCCGTGGTCGAGGCGGGCGAGGGGCTGGTTCACCTCCAGTCCGGCACCACCCTGCACGTGTCTGTGCGCGACCCCGACTGTGCTGCTGTGCCTGTGCTGGTGAGGCCCGAGTATGCGGCCGGGTGGCTCGCGCTCACGGCCGATCCCGCCCCGCTGCTCGGCATACCCGCCGCACGTCGCGTCGAAGAGGCGGACCTGCTCGACCGCCGTGCCGCTGCGTTCGCGCCGGTGCAGGGGCACTACTACGCCGACCCGCCCCGCATGGAACGCGGTTGGCGCCACCACCTGCTGTCCATGGACGGCCGTGCCTATCTCGACATCGTCAACAACGTGACGCCGCTCGGCCACGCGCACCCCCGCGTCGAGCGGGCCGTCACCCGGCAGCTGCGCCGCCTCAACACCAACTCGCGTTTCCATTACGCCTCGGTGGTGGAGTTCACCGAACGGCTCGCCGCGCTGTTGCCCGTCCCGCTGGACACGGTGTTCCTGGTCAACTCCGGATCGGAAGCGGTCGATCTGGGCATGCGGCTCGCCCTCGGTGCGTCCGGACAGCCCGACGCGGTCGCCCTGCGCGAGGCGTACCACGGCTGGACCTACGCCTCCGACGCGATCTCCACCTCCCTCCAGGACAACCCCAACGCCCTGGCCACCCGGCCCAGTTGGGTGCACACCGTCGACTCGCCCAACTCCTACCGCGGCGTCCACCGCGGCCCGAACGCGCACCGGTACGCCCCCGAGGCGGTCGCCGCGATCGACGAACTCGCCGCATCCGGACGACCGGCGGGCGCCTTCATCAGCGAGACCTTCTACGGAAACGCCGGGGGAGTGGCACTACCGCAGGGGTACCTCGCCGAGGTGTACGCGGCCGTCCGCCGGCACGGTGGCCTGGCCGTCGCCGACGAGGTGCAGGTCGGCTACGGCCGTCTCGGCCACTGGTTCTGGGGATTCGAGCAGCAGCAGGTGGTCCCCGACATCGTCTGCGTGGCCAAGGCCATGGGCAACGGCTACCCGCTCGGCGCCGTCATCACGTCCAGTGCGATCGCGGAACGGTACCGGGAGCAGGGCTACTTCTTCTCCTCCACCGGCGGCAGCCCGGTCTCGAGCGCCGTCGGCCTCACCGTCCTCGACACCCTGCGCGACGAGGACCTCCAGGGCAATGCGGTACGCGTCGGAGGCCACCTCAAGGCGCGCCTGGAAGAGCTGGCCGACCGCCACCGCGTCATCGGAGCCGTACACGGCTCGGGCCTGTATCTCGGGCTCGAACTCGTCCGGGATCGCGGCACGTTGGAGCCCGCGACCGAGGAGACCGCCGAGCTCTGCGACCGCATGCTCGACCTCGGTGTGATCGTCCAGCCGACCGGCGACCACCTCAACATCCTGAAGATCAAGCCACCGCTGTGCATCGACGAGGCGGCGGCCGACTTCTTCGCCGACATGCTCGACCGCGCGCTCGCCCAGCTCGGACACACCCCGTGACGTCGCACACCGACGCCCGGCAGGCAGCCCCGTCCTCAGAACCCGGAGAAGTGAGAACGCCCATGGACACTGTCGTCGTCGGCGCGGGAGTCGCCGGCATCACCGCCGCGCGACTGCTGCACGCCGCAGGGCAACGCGTCGTCGTGCTCGAGGCACGAGACCGCGTCGGCGGGCGGGTGTGGACGGACCGTACGGCAGGGTTCTCCGTGGACCGTGGCGCTTCCTGGATCCATGGCCTCACCGGCAACCCCCTCACGGGACTTGTCGCCGAACTCGGCATGGAGACCCGCGAATTCACCGTGGGCAGTTTCCAGGCGGGCGGGCGGCCGATCGCCGACTACGACGAATTCCGGCGCCCGCTGGACGGGAACGCGACCCATCAGTGGACCAGCGACGTCGACCAGGCCGATGACGCCTTGCGGTCGGCCGTCGAGAAGTCCGGTCACGACGAGAGCTATGCGACGGCGGCCGACCGTGCCCTCGCCGCGACCGGCTGGGAACCCGAACGCGCCGAACGGGTCCGCGCGTTCTACCGGCATCGCACCGAGGAGCAGTGCGGCGCGGACGCCGAACAGGTCGCCGCGCACGGCCTCGACGAGGACGCCATCGAGGGCGACGAGGTGGTCTTCCCGGATGGCTACGACGTACTTCCCCGGGCTCTCGCGCAAGGCCTCGACGTACGGCTGGGAACGACCGTCACCACCATCACTCGATCGGCCACCGGGGCGCGGGTCGACACCGCGGACGAGTCCTTCGAGGCTGCCCAGGTGGTCGTCACGGTGCCGTTGGGTGTGCTCAAGGCAGGGGCGATCGAATTCAGGCCCGCGTTGCCCGACGCCGTCGCGGGCCCGATCGATCGACTCGGCATGGGCGTGTTCAACAAGGTCTTCCTGCAGTTCCCGGACCGGTTCTGGCAGGACGACATCTACGCGATCCGCCAGCATGGCCGTGCGGGTGTGCCCTGGCATTCCTGGTACGACGTCTCGATGGTGAGCGGCAAGCCCATGCTGCTGACCTTCGCCGGCGGAGCCTGGGGACGGGAGATCGAGCGGAGGACCGACGAAGAAGTGGTCGCGTCGGTCCTCGGCTCCCTCCGGGACATGTACGGGAGCTCGGTCCCCGGCCCTGTGGCGCACTGGATCACACGCTGGGGCAGCGACCCCCTGGCTCTCGGCTCGTACTCCTACGTCGCGGTCGGTTCCACGCACGACGACCACGATGCGATGGCAGGCCCTGTCGACGGGGTCCTCCACTTCGCGGGCGAGGCAACGTGGGGGAACGATCCGGCCACCGTCCATGGGGCGCTGTGCTCGGGGCACCGTGCGGCCGAGCGAATCCTCGGAGCAGCGGTTCCGCTCACCGGGCTCACACGGGTGGGGAGGTAGGTCCGGGCGCCACGAAGACCTGGAGCCAGGCCTCGTACCTCTCTCCCCAGGGGGACCCCTGACCAGTGTGGAAGTGTCACTGAAGACCCTACTGACCGAGATCGAGGGCGCGCTGGGAGCCGCCGTCGTCGACTACACCGGCGGCTTGGCCCTCGGTCCCCTGGGCGGCGGCAAGGGGCTCGACCTGAACGTCGCCGCGGCCGGGAACACCGATGTGATCCGCGCCAAGACGCGCACCATGGAGACGCTCGGCCTCAAGGAAAAGGTCGAGGACATCCTGATCACTCTGGGCACCCAGTCATCGACGAGGCCCGCTCGAACCTCGCCATGGCCTGTCACCACCTCAGGCGCACCGAGGAGCAACTGGAAGTCTGCGGGGAAGAAGATAGAAGAATCGGATGCCCCAGAGTTCTTCTGCATGCTCGGGCACCCCATCCGCATCCGCGTCCTCGAACTCCTGCAGAACGGGCCGCTGTCCGTACGGGACCTGTGCGGCGACAGTGAAGGCCCACGTGAGCCGGATCCTGACCAGGCTGGGCCTTCGAAACCGCGTCCAGATTGCGCTGCTCATGCATGACGCGGGCGTGCTGGACGGGGACGCCGGGCACTCGTAGACCAAAGTCGGTGCGCTCTCGACCTTCGGCCGACGTGGTGTGGACAGGGCATGCCGTTGTCTGAAGCCATGACGACGGACATGGCTTCAGACACGCCGCCGGACCGCTCCGGACCGACGGACCTGGCAGGTCGGGCCCTCGCGCCCGACCTGGCGCGCGGCTGCATGCTGCTGTTCATCGCCCTCGCCAACTCCCATTACTTTCTTCAGGGTTCGAAGGTCATCGGGGGCTTCCCGCAGGGGGATCCGTACTCGACTCGACGACCGCCTGGACGATCTCGACGTTCGTGGACGGCCGGGCGTTCCCGATGTTCGGCCTGCTCTTCGGTTACGGGCTGGCTCACATCGTGCGGCGGCAGGTGGCATCTCGGCCGCGGCCACGCGACGTCCGGCGCCTGCTGTGGCGACGCAGCCTGGCCCTCGTGGTCGTCGGTACCCTGCACGCGCTCCTGCTGTACGTCGGCGACATCCTGGCCGCTTACGGTGTGCTGCTGTTCGCGGCGGCATGGATGGTGCGATGGAAGGACCGCTGGCTGATGCTCACCGCCGTGCTGTTCTTCGTACTCCTTGCGCTGCCGAACGACGGTTCGTCGGCCGTGAGCAGTGATCCGCCGCATGTGTCGATGTTGCCCCCGGACGTAGGCACGATGATCACGAGCCGCCTCGCTGTGGCCCCCTTCGTGGCGCTCCTCGGGCCGATGGGGTTCCTGTGCCCGCTCGCGGTCGGCCTGTGGGCGGGACGCCGCCGGCTCCTGGAGCGGCCCGAGCAGTACCGGACGCTCCTGCGGATCACTGCCGCTGCCGGAATCGGGACAGCGTCGCTCGGTGCCCAGCCTGCCGCGCTGACTGCCTCCGGTTTCGTCGCCACCCCCGGCCCGCACACCCTGGAATGGATCGGCCCGCTGCACGATGCAACGGGTGTACTCGGCGGGTTCGGTTACGCGGCGCTGGTGGCTCTGGTCGCGGCGCGGATCGGCGCCCGGCGGGGGCGGGTGGTGAGCGCCGTCGCCGCCACCGGCCAGCGCTCGATGACCTGCTACCTCGCCCAATCGGTGGTCTGGGCCGTGGTGTTCACGCCCTTCCTCCTCGACCTCTCCGGCACCCTGACCGTCGCCATCACAGCGCTGCTCGCTACCGCCACCTGGTGCGCGACCGTGCTGCTCGCCTCCCGGATGCAGAGGCTGGGGCGGCGCGGCCCCTTCGAGATACTCGTGCGGCGTGTCACCTATGGCAGACCGGACCGGACCAAGTCTTCGCCCGCCACGGCGAATTGATCACACACGACGGCTGCCACCCGAGAGCCTGGCGACCATAGGATCCACCCCCCATGACGGCGGCTGACGTGCGGCGGGACGGCAGAGCTGTCCACACGACATGGCGTCCAGGGGTGAGGCCCAGGCTGGGAACTACGTGACTCGGCCTGGGCAGATTGCGGCCATGCCAATGCCACGTCATTCAGGAGACGAGCCGACGATAGATCTGCCGTGACCCACCTTCCGGCCCTGGTCCCGCCGCCTCGGCGGGAACGAAGCCCAGCGACTCATAGAAGGCGCGAGCACCGCTGGAAACGGCGCCTGGATGGTCGGCTCCGAAGGTGACCACTTCGATGGTGCCCGGCCCCTGCACGAACCTGCGTGACGCCTCGTCCATCAGCGCGCGACCGACCCCGCTGCCACGTCCCTCTTCCGAAACCACCAACCAATTGACGTGAAAGACAGGTGCCTTCGCGTCGAACAGCAACCCGCCGAGGATGTCTGGTCCTGCAGAGACGGCGACGAGCGCCGTCGACCGGCGAATTTGATCTTTGACGGCGCCATGGAAGCCAGGCTTCTCGACCATCGGGCCGAACCAGTGCTCGACCTGGGCAGCCAGGGCAAGGAAGCTCGGGAAGTCACACTCCTGCGCGGGTCTGACGATCACCCAAGCAGTCTGACAGACGAAGCCAGGGGCCCGGGCCAAGTACGTGCCACGGACCGGAGGTCCCACGCCCGGCCCGTCCTCCACATGCCGGAGTGTGTGTTCTGGCCCAGGCTGGATACGCGGGGTCGTGGACCGGACCACGCTTCGGACGTCGGACGACAGGGAGCAGAGCGCCCATGGCAACCGGTGCCTTCCACTCGGCAGTGTCACTGACCGTGAACGGCAAGGGCTGCGAGCTCACCGTCGACCATCGGGCCACACTGCTGGACGTCCTGCGCGAGCGGTTGGATCTGACCGGCGCGAAGAAGGGGTGTGACCACGGCCAGTGCGGCGCCTGCACCGTGCTCGTCGATGGGCGTCGCGCCAACAGTTGCCTGCTGCTGGCCGTGGCCCAGGACGGGTGTGACATCACCACGGTCGAAGGTCTGCGGGCCGACGACGGCCGGGATGGCCCCGACAGCGAGGGCCTGGGCAGCGACCGTGAAGGCCACCTGCACCCCCTCCAGCGCGCCTTCCTCGCCCGTGACGCCTTCCAATGCGGCTACTGCACACCCGGCCAGCTCTGCTCCGCCGTCGGTGCCATCGCCGAGGCCGAGGCGGGCCACCCCTCGTACGTGACGGATCCGGGCGCGGAACCGGGCGAGCCCGTCGCGCTGAGCAGGGACGAGATCCGTGAGCGGCTCAGTGGCAATCTGTGTCGCTGCGGGGCCTATCCGCACATCGTCGAGGCCGTCGAGGACGTGACCCGATGAAGGAGTTTCAGTATGTACGGGCCCGTAGCGTCGACGAGGCGACCGCGGCCCACGCGAGTCACCCCGGCTCCCGCTACCTGGGCGGTGGCACCAACCTCGTCGACCTGATGAAGCTGGGCGTGGAGACGCCCGGAACGCTGGTCGATGTGAGCGGGCTTCCGTTGGACGGGGTCGAGGAGCTCGCGGATGGGTCCGTGCGCGTCGGGGCGACCGTCCGCAACAGTGACCTCGCCGCACACCCCTTGGTGCGTACCCGCTATCCCGTGCTGCCGCAGGCGCTGCTCGCGGGGGCCTCGGGGCAGCTGCGCAACATGGCCACGACCGGCGGCAATCTGTTGCAGCGCACCCGCTGCCCCTACTTCCAGGACCTCGGTAAACCCTGCAACAAACGCGAGCCCGGCACCGGCTGCGCGGCGCGCGACGGCGTTCACCGCGACCACGCGGTCCTGGGGCACTCGCCGCAGTGCATCGCCACCCACCCCTCGGACATGGCGGTCGCGCTCGCCGCACTCGAGGCCCAGGTGGAGCTGCACGGCGCGGAAGGTCGGCGCACGGTGCCCGCGGCCGAGTTCCACCGGCTGCCCGGTGACCGTCCTGACCTGGACACCGAGATCGCGTCCGGGGAGCTCGTCACCGGCGTGCTGCTCCCGGCCGCCGCCGCCGGGCTTCCCTCCGCCTACCGCAAGGCGCGCGACCGGGCCTCGTACGCCTTCGCGCTCGCCTCGGTGGCTGTCGCCCTGAGGGTGGAGGACGCCGTGGTGCGCGAGGTCCGCATCGCGTTCGGCGGTCTGGCGCACCGGCCCTGGCGGGCGTTGCGCGCCGAGCAGGTGCTGACGGGCGAGGTCGCGGGGGAGGAGGCGTTCGAGAGGGCCGTCGACGTGGAACTCGAGGCCGCCGAACCGCTGCGCGACAACGCGTTCAAGGTGCGCCTCGCCCGCAATCTGGCCTGCGACATGCTGCGCCGCCTGACGCCGCCCGGAGTCTCCTGACACGGCAGACCGCCTCACCCCACCCGCTCTCCAGGGAGAAGAACCATGCCGGACACCACCAGCGCCCTCGGGTCGCCTGCCGCGCGCAGGGAAGGCCCGGCCAAGGTGACCGGGGCCGCCCGTTACGCGGCCGAACACACCCCCGAGGGCTGTGCCTACGCCTGGCCGGTGCCGGCCGGCGTGGCGCGGGGTGAGGTCACCGCCGTCGACGACACGGCGGCGCGGGCACTGCCCGGTGTCGTCACCGTCCTCACCCACCTCAACGCGCCGCGCCTGGCCGAACCGGACGACGCGACGCTCGGCGTGCTCCAGAACGCCCGGGTCCCGCACCGCGGCTGGTACGTCGCCCTCGTCGTCGCCGACAGCCTGGAGACGGCACGCGAGGGAGCCGCCGCCGTCCGTGTCACCTACGCCGAGGAACCCCATGACGTCACCCTGACCGCCGGCCACCCCGACGCCTACGTACCCGAGGACACCGACGGCACCTCCGGCGAGCACACACGCGGCGACGCCGACGCCGCGTACGACCGCGCGGACGCCCGGGTCGATGTCACCTACCGGGTGCCGCCGCTGCACAACCACCCGATGGAACCGCACGCGGCGACCGCCCACTGGGAGGGCGGTCGGCTCACCGTGTACGACTCCAGCCAGGGCGCCAGCACGGTACGTGACGTCCTGGCCGGCCTGTTCGAGCTGCCGAAGGACCAGGTGACGGTCGTCTCCGAACACGTCGGCGGCGGCTTCGGCGCCAAGGGCACACCACGGCCGCACGTGGTGCTCGCTGCCATGGCTTCCCGCGTCACCGGGCGGCCGGTCAAACTCGTCCTGCACCGGAGGGAGTTGGCGGCCGTCGTCGGCCACCGCTCGCCGACCGTGCAGAGGGTGCGGCTCGCGGCGGAGGCCGACGGCACCCTCACCTCCGTGGTTCACGAGGTGACCTCGCACACCTCCCGTATCAAGGAGTTCGTCGAGACGGCGGCCGCCGCCACCCGCGTCATGTACCCCTCGCCGCACGCCCGCACCACCCACCGGGTGCTCCCGCTCGACGTGCCCAGCCCCTCCTGGATGCGCGCACCGGGGGAGGCGCCGGGCATGTACGCCCTGGAGTCGGCGATGGACGAACTCGCGGAGACCCTCGGCCTCGACCCCGTCGAACTGCGGCTGCGCAACGACACCCGGCACGAACCCGACAGCTCCCGCCCCTTCAGCAGCCGCCACCTCGCCGAATGCCTGCGCGAGGGCGCCCGCCGCTTCGACTGGTCCGCACGCCACCCGCGCGCCCGCTCGCGCGCCGAGGGACCCGTCCTGGTCGGCTCCGGCGTGGCCGCGGCGACGTACCCCGTGATCGTGGCGCCGTCGCGCGCGAGCGCCCACGCCGCTGCGGACGGCAGCTTCGTCGTCCGGGTCAATGCCACCGACATCGGGACCGGCGCGCGTACCGTCCTGGCCCAGGTCGCCGCCGACGCACTCGGTGTCCCGTTGGACCGCGTGCGTACCGAAGTCGGCAACAGCGACCTCCCCACCGCCTCGCTCGCGGGCGGCTCCTCCGGCACGGCCTCCTGGGGCTGGGCCGTCCACGAGGCCTGTACGCGACTGGCGGCGGACCTCGCCGAGCGCAAGGGACAGCGGCTCCCTGCGGAAGGGCTCGATGCCACGGCCGACACGGCGGGCCGGGCCGACGCCGACAGCGCCTACGCGCGGCACGCCTTCGGCGCACACTTCGCCGAGGTCGGCGTCGACACGGTGACCGGCGAGGTCCGTGTGCGGCGCCTGCTCGGCGTCTATGCGGCGGGCCGCATCCTCAACTCCCGTACCGCACGCTCCCAGTTCATCGGCGGGATGACGATGGGCCTGGGGATGGCCCTCACCGAGGGCAGCACGCTGGACCCCGCCTTCGGTGACTTCGTGGAACGCGACCTCGCCGCCTACCACGTACCCGCGCACGCCGACGTGCCCGCGATCGAGGCGCACTGGATCGAGGAGGACGACCCTCACCTCAACCCCATGGGCAGCAAGGGCATCGGCGAGATCGGCATCGTCGGGACGGCCGCGGCCATCGGCAACGCCGTGCACCACGCGACCGGCGTCCGGCAGCGCGAGCTGCCGATCACGCCGGACCGGGTGCTGGCGGGCGGCGGCTGAGTGCGGCGGCCCGCTGGGGACGGTCGCTGAGGGCGGCCGCTGTGGCGCCTACTCCTCGACCTGTTCCGGGTCGATCGGGATCTCGGGTGCCGTGTTCTCGGCGCGCTTCTCGGCGGTCAACTCCCGTGCCACGGTCCCGCAGCAGCGGTTGAACTGGTTCTGCCAGTCGTTGATGAACATGTCGTAGCTGGACTGGCCGACCAGCTTCAGGTCCGACTCGTCGTTGTGCCAGACGCCGTTGCTCGTCCAGTTCGAGGAGCCGACGAACACGACTCTGGCGTTGGACGAGCTCGCGTAACCGCCGCTGACCATCATGTACTTGTCGTGCGTGTAGTGCAGGGCGTTGCCGTTCGCGTCGATGCCGCGGGAGGTGTCGTGCACCTCGATGTTCGTCCGGTCCTTCAGGTAGTCCTCCACGCTGCCGTCAACCTGACCGGCGGTGAAGAGTATCCGTATCTTCACGCCGGACTTCCCCAGGCTCACCAGCTTCTTCGGCAGCTCCAGATAGTTCCGGTCGCCCGGCTTCCCGTGAGAAGTCCACTGGAACATGGCGATGTTGATCGTGGCCGGCGCCTTGACGTTGTTCAGGAAGTCGACCCAGGTGTCGCTCTTGGAGCGCGCCTTGGGCCACTGGTACGAGGGCGGGGACAGTGTCGTCCTGGCGTCCGTGCCGCTGGTGGAGTTGTAGTAGTCGGGCATCAATGGGCCCGGGCCGTTGAGCGCGCCCTTGGACATGGCCGTGAAGTAGCGGACGTAGGAGTTGTAGAGGTCGACGTTGCCCTTGACGGTGGCGGCGCTGTTCCACGCGGTTCTGGCCTGGGCGGAGGTGGGGTTGGCGCTGCTGACGGTCACGGTCCTGTTCGCGTCGCTCCCGCCGCTGAGCATGTAGTACTTCGCGTGCAGGGCGGAGCCGGAATAGTGGGTCAGGCAGCCGCCCGGACACAGTGCGGCGAAGCTGGAGGCGCGCGGGTCGTTGCCCAACTCGTTGACCATCGACTGCCAGGTCGCGTTGTCGCTGTGAGAGTCCATCAGCGCCTTGACGATGACGCCGCGCTGGTGCGCGGCTATGAGGGCGTTGGCGAATTCCGGGCCCGGGTGGCTGTTGCCGATCGAGTACATGGCGACGCGTATGGTCTGCCCGCAACTGGCGCTGTTGATCGAGTCGATGATCGGGCCCATGACGTTCATCTGGGCGTCGGGGTCCTCGGGGTCGCTGAAGCTCGGGCCCGGTCTCGAGGTGAACGTCCGGTTCTCGCAAGTGAGCGGAGCCTTGGCCTTCTTGACCGCTGCGTGCGCCGTTGTGGGCGCGAGTGCGGTGACGGCCAGCGCGGTGATCAACGTGAGCGTGCGCTTCATGGGCGGGCCTTTCGCAGGGTGGTTGACGATGACGAGTCAGGGTGTTTGTTGCTGTGCTGATCGACCGGCGAGTGGTCGCCCAGGTGGGCGGGTTGAACCACTCATGACTCCGGATCAGCTGACGGTGTTCGTCCCGAACATCGGGTGGCCGTCGCCGTTGAGGCCGCTCGCCGCGGCGACGCGCACGTGCGTCGGAGGCGGGGTGGTAAGGCGGCGTTTGTGCTCGGCCATGCGTTGAGCTCCTGCAAGGGACAGAGGCGTCCGGTGGACATCCCGCTTCGACGAGGTGTTGGTCCGTTGGCGTTTGCCCCAATTTGTTGCAGGCGTGACTCGCCGTTCGGCACACAGAAGACTCACCACGGCGGTTGAGGGTTGCACGAGAAAGCAGGGAAGCGGCCGTGATGCTGAGCACGTTGAGTCGGAGGGCGAGCCGGTCGCCCCCGGGCGTCGGTCGTGCCGCCGCCGGGATGTCCGACCTGCCACGCCGATTCGCGGAGGACACGGCGACCGCGTACTGACGCCTCGTCGCCCCGCAGCACGGCGAGGCGCCATTTGACTTCCAGGGGCGGGCCGTCGATGAACCCGTCTCCATCTCCCCCGGAGAACGTCTCGCGCTGGGCTTGGTTGAGGGCGAGTTCGACGTGAGGCGTCAGTACGCGTGTACAGCGGTCCATCCGGGGTGGCGAAGTCGCTCGGGTACTCCAGGCGCCAACGACTGACGTGATCGCCGCCGGTGAGGAAGACGCGGTAGGTCGCGTTCGTAGACGTCGAGGACGCGGAGGGTGTCGTCCTTGCGGCCGAGGCCGTACGGCGGGACCACCAGGCCGTCGATGTCCAGGCGGGCGGCATGCAGCAGGAGATGGACCAGGGACTGGAAGTCGTCGAAGGCCGTGCCGCACGTCGCTTCAGCACGTCATCCTCACTCGGGCGTGACCATGGCTGCCGGGTGTCCACCGAAGGCCCTGTTCCCCGACGAGTCGGACGCGGAGCTGGGCCTTCGTCCTAGGCAGCCGGCGTCCCGCCGGGCCCTCCCGAAACAGCTGTCAGAAACTTCAACAGGCCTTTAACATGAGCCCGTTGACATCTTTGGCAGATGCACACAACTACTGGGTGACGGGGGCGTCATGACCGGACTTGCGGAGATCTCCACGGACCTCGCGACGTACTTCTCCATGGCGGCGAACACCTTGGGTGCCGCCATGGTGGCGAGCGCCGCACAGCGCATCACGGACGGCTCCATCGAAGCGGGCCGGGGATGCTTTCGCAGGCTCTTCCGGCGCGAGGACGGGCGGGAAACCTCGCTCGTCCTCACCGGCGATCGGAGCGAGCAACGGGCCGACCAGCTCCTTGGATCGCTCTCCGCCGAGGAGCGGGCCCGCCTCGCCGATGCCCTGACGACGTGGGTGAGCGAGCGGCGGCACGAAGAGGGCCTGGACGAGGGCCGCCTGGCACAGCTCCTCGCCGCGCCTGCCGCCGCACCTACGTACAACGTCACGACCCACGGGGCACACTCCGCCGCCATCGGTCAGATCGGGTCGAACGCCACCTTCAACCTCGGGGGCGACGGCCACCGCGGAGGCCCGGCATGACCACGCCGGGCCCCGGCATGGGCGGCGCGTCCGGCGGGGGTGCACAGGGCGGACCCACCGGCTCCACCACGACCACGACGGGCGACCACTCCGCCGCCATCGGCCAGGTCGGCCCGAACGCCACGTTCAACCTCGGCGGCATCAGCTTCCGCAAGGACATGGCCTGGCTCCCGGTGCTCGCCTCCGTCGTGATCGCGGCGACCGTCGGCTTCACCGTCTTCGCCGTCGTGCGCTGGCCCGGTGGTCCACAGAGCCAGTACACCGGCTTTTACGTCCTCGTGGTCGTCGCCGTGCTCGTGGCCGGCGCCGCCGCGCTGTATCCGGCCGACCGGGCCGGGCAGGTCCGGGACGAGGGTCAGGCACGTGCCGAGGCGAAGCGGCGCAAGGCCGTGCGCAGCGCGTTGGTCGTCGTCTCGGCCCTTTGCTGCGGGGGCGGCGCGCTCGCCTGGGTGGATGTCGACCGGACCGGCGAGGTCGGCGTGGAGATGCACATCAGTGGGGCGCAGCCCGTGGGCCACCGGGGCGACCCGCTCACCGTGGAGATGCCACGCCCCGTTCCCGGCGACGTACGGGACTCGCTGCGGCTGCGGCTGACCATCGAGGACGACGACCCGGACACCCCCACCTGCGTTGGCCGGACCACAGCGACGATCACCGCCGTCACCTCGGGCATCTCCCCCGGCGCGAAGGAGGTGCCGACGACGTCGACCGTCGACTTCGACCTGGGCGGACGCGAGGGCACCGTCCGGTTCGAGGTTGCGGTGCACACGGAGACGGGCTGCGCCATGCGGCTTGCAGAGGCCCGCGGAACGCTCCACAACGACTGAGAGGACCGTGGTTCATGGGCAACGCAGAACGCCGTACGTACCCCGTCGCCATCACCCTCACCGCGGTGGCACTCATCGCGGTGTCCCTGGCCGGCTGCGGCTCACAGCAGTCGTCGCTGTTCGAGGACGGGGAGAAGGTCGAGGTCGGCGCCAAGAGCGACCAGCCGGGCACGAGCTACTCGCCGCACGACGGCGAGTTCAACGGATTCGACGTCACCGTGGCCAAGGAGGTCCTCTCCGCGGTCGACGTCAAGTCCCCCGACTTCGAAGGTGTGCTGTCCCAGAACCGGGCGCGCGCCCTGCAGAACGGCGAGGTCGACCTCATGGCGGCCACCTACTCGATCACCGAGACACGCATGGCCACCAAGGAGGACGACGGAGACAACCTTGATTTCGTGGGCCCCTACGCCTCCACCAAACAGGGCGTTCTCGTGCGCGCCGAGGACGCCAAGCGCTACCGGAACCTCGATGACCTCCATGGAAAGCTGGTGTGTGTCTGGAAGGGCACCACGTCGGCGACGGAGCTGGAGAAGAAGGACTACGACGGGATCGGCACGAGCGAGCTGACGGACGCCCGCGACTGCGTCCGCGAACTGGTGGCGAAAAAGGTCGACGCGATCTCCACCGACCAGCTGATCCTCTACGGGTTCATGGATTCCGACCCCCGGCTCAAGGTCGCGCCCGGCATCACGTTCGGCGCCTACAACGACTACGGCATCGCCATGTACAAGGGCCACCGTGAGGACTGCGAGAAGCTGAAAGCGGCCCTGTTGGAGTACGTGAACGGGAACGACTGGGACCGCGACTTCCAGATCAACCTCCCCAAGGTCCCCAAGGCCGACCGTGATGAGGCCAAGCCGCAGGAGGGAGAGATCGAGAGCAGTTCCTGCCGGGACAAGCCGGGCAGCGCGATGACTGAGAACTGAAGGGCGGAACCACCGGGCCGCGAGCAGCTTCCGAGGCGCCTGGACGTCAATGGGGCGATCGCCCGGACAGGCTTCCACCAAGCCGTCCGGGCTCACCAGGCCCACTCCGGGCTCAGTCCGCGTGCGTCGTGTCCGCAGGTGCGTTGAGTGGCGGGGACGTCAGTGTCGCGTTCACCAGGTTGTGCACGGCTCCGCCGTCCAGGCTGATGCCGTAGAACAGGCTGCGGAACAGCATCAGTCCGGCCCACATGTCGAGCACCGTGGAGACGTCCGCGTCCGACGGCAGGACGCCGCGCTCGACCGCGCGCTCCAGCACCGCCACGGACTGCTTCTTGCGCTCCTCGATGAGTTCCTCGCGCAGCTGGTCGCCGAGTTCGGGGTCGGCCGCAGCGTCCGAGACGAGTGCCGGGAGGACCAGCCGCACCTTGGGCGAACCGTAGATCTCCGCCAGCGTCTTGGCCACGGCGACGATCTCCTTCCGGCTGTCGCCGACATCGTCGACGGGAACTTCCGGCAGCTCGACGCGGACGGCGTCCAGGACCAGGGCGGCCTTGTTGGGCCAGGAACGGTAGATGGTCGCCTTGCCGACCGCGGCCTCCTGGGCGATGCCCCCCACCGTCAACCGCGAGTACCCCAGGGTTCCCAGCATCCGCAGGGTGGTCGACAGGATGCGCTGGCGTGCCTCCAGGTCCCGCCTGCTCTGGCCGTTCTCCCCGGGTACCGGTGCGAGAGTTCTTTTCGTTCCCATGCGTTGGTGAGTTCTCCGATCGCGCACTGTGCGACGAGAGGTTCCGTCGCGGGAGGCGGTCAGAACGATCCGCCTCGTTTTGAAATGATGGGGGATGCCCAGCGGTTGCTCAAGCCCGGAGGCGGAGCGGCACCAGACATTCACACCCCCTGCTCCCGGATCCAGTCGGAGATGCGCTCCGCCGCCTCCGCGCCCCGGCGGGCCCACCGGACGTGGTCGACGCGTGCGCCGTCACTCGGGCGAAAGTGCCAGCGATCCAGGGCGGCGGCGGGGAGTTTCGCGCACAGCCGGTCGACCGCGGTGAGCGGAGCCAGGTGGTCGTCCTCCACCGAGATCGCCAGAACCGGGAGCCGCACCTCCTTGAGGCCGGCCTCGTAGTCGAAGGCCGACGCGGTGGGGGCGAAACGGCCGGTGCGGCAGATCCGCGCCCAGTCCCGCATCAGCCGGGCCGACTGGCGGCCGCCGAACCCCAGCCGGTCGCCCGGCCAGAAGCCGAGCACCGTCGAGATGAGTGCCACGAGCTGCGTGGAGGCCAGGACCCGGACCAGGTCCCTGCCGTGGAAGCCGCGGAAGTCCACCGAGCCGGCGGCGACGAGCAGCAGGCCGTCCACCGACTTCGGGGCCCGGGCCAGATGCAGGGCGCTGATCTGGCCGCCGATGCTGTGCCCCAGGAGGTAGAGCGGGACGCCGGGGCCGAACCGGTCGCGTACGGCGTCGACGACGGCCGGCCAGTCACGGGAGGCGAGTTCGTCGTATCCGTGGCGCGCGCCGCGCCCCGGCCGCGGGCGGCTGTCCCCCTGCCCGCGCAGATCGACGCTGACGGTGGCGATGCCGCGGGTCGACAGCTCGGCGCCGAACGGGTCGTAGTAGCGCGCGGTGACTCCGAGGGCGGGCCAGAGCACGACGACGGCACGCGGTGCGTCCTCGGGTGTGGTGACACGTGCCGCGAGAGCGGCTGACGGTGCCCCCGCCCGCTCGGGCAGGGGGATCCGCCAGGCCGCGGGGGCGGGCGCGTTCTCGCTGCGGGCGGCCATCACAGGGCCTTGCCGAGCAGCATGTACTCCAGGCGGGCGTCCTGCGTCTCGCGGGACCAGCGCTCCGCCGCCTCCATCCGCTCCTGGACTCCCGTGTCGACCAGGCGGCGGCCCGGCCAGATCTCGTAGTCGCCGAGCAGGTGACCGTGTTCCGCGAGACCCTCCTGGAACAGGGACTCGCGGCGGAACAGAACCTCCGCCATGGGCAGTTTCTCCCACAGCCGGCGGCCCTCTTCGATGAGGGCGAGGAGGCGGGGCTGCTCCTCAGGATGGCGGGTGAGGTGGTCGCGGACGATGGCGCTGCCCACCGCGAGGTGGCGGATCTCGTCCATGTTGGCGCCCCGCTCGACGAGGGCGGCGGAGGGGTCGAAGAGCTTCCACTTGCGCTCGCTGAGCTCGGCCGCGGGCGCGAGGACGCCCTCCACCAGGACGGTCAGCACGAGTACGCCGCCGTAGAAGTCGCCCTGATCGCGCAGGACTTGCAGGCCGAAGGCCTCCAGCGGGTCCAGCACGGCGGCGCCCGATGAGGCCGCGGTGCGTGCGACGGCCGCGGCCAGATCGCCTGCCGGGACCCCGGCCGTCAGGAGGTGCTCACGGAAGACGCGGGCGTGGCGGGCCTCGTCGACGAGCTGGGTGGAGAAGAACTCCAGACAGTCGGCGTCGGGCGCGTGGAAGACGAGGAAGGACAGGGCGCGGGCGGCTTTCTCCTCGGCGAGCGTGCGGAAGGTGAACTCGTCGACCAGGGCGTCGTGCAGCGGGCCTGGCCGGGTGACCGCCTCGGTGGGGGCGTCCGCGCGCACCGTCCCGTCGGCGAGGCGGCGCAGCATGCCGCCCGCCACGTGCTCGATCCAGTAGGGCAGATTGCAGGTGCCCGGGGTGAGCTCCAGGTTCACGGCGCCGTCCAGCACGCCTGGAGCGGCGTTCCAGTCGGCTTCCACGGGGAGGTTGGTCATGGTGTCGTCCTTCTCGTTGTCACGGTTGTCGGGACTCGGGTCTCTGGTGATGGCTGGCGCCGGCACGTGCGGTGTGCGGGCGGTTCCTCATACGGCGCCGATGGCACGCAGCAGGTGCCAGACCGCCCCGGCGCGGGCGCCGCCCTGGAAGGCGACGTACTCGGGTTCGATCACGTGCGGCGCCCACTTGAGCTTGAAGGCTTCCTGGGTGCGGGCGGGGTAGAGCGCCGACCCGTGCCGGGCGGCCAGCTGCAGGGCCCGGGTCAACAGGGGTGCGGCGCCCGGTGGTTCGAGGTCCGGGCGGAGGCCGGCGAAGGGGGTCAGACCCAGGTGCAGCCAGGATGCACCCTCTTCGGCGAACCGGGTCAGCGCCGTCAGGTTGATCAGTTCGATCGTGCCGACGGGGGCGAGCGGCGAGCGGCGGGTGAGGTCGTAGAGCCATCCCGGGCGGCCGCCCCAGACGGGCGAGTAGGTGATGTAGGCGACGGTCCGGCCGTCGTGGCGGGCGAGGAAGGTGCGGCGCAACCGCCGTCCGGGGCCGCCGCGTTCGCCGATCAGGAAGGACAGTTCCTTGACGTGGCGTCCCTTGGCGCGCAGCCAGTCCCGGTCGATGCGGTCGAGGGCCTGCTGGTCGCGCAGGTCGTCGGGGCCCGCCTCGCACACCGTGACGCCCTCGCGGCGGGCGCGCGAGACGTTCTGGCGGATCTTGGCCAGCGGTTTGCCGCGGAGGGTGAAGGCGCGCAGGTCGATGCCGTACGAGCTGCCGATCTGGTTCGCGGCGAAGCCCCGTTCGACGTACAACGGCAGGTCGTCGCGGCGCAGTTGGACGGCCGTGAGGCGGGCGCCCCGGCCTGGCCCCCGGTCCAGGTGTCGCAGGTAGGCGTCGAGGAGGTCGCCGCGCGCGGACGGCGGGGCGAAGGGGCCGGCGAACTGGACGTGGTGGCGCCGGCCGGGCAGATGGGCGATGAGCCCGGGCGCCGCCGCGCTGCGGTAGTGGCGGGTGCGGGCGTTGACGGCGAGGAAGGCGCTCGGGTGGTCGGCGTGCTCCCGCAGGACATCGAGGCCGGGCGCCGCCTCGGTGGGCGCGCTCACCCGGCTGCCTCCACCCGCTCGGCCCGGGCCGGACCCGGCGCGGTGGTACCGGACTTGAGGCTCTCCTCCAGGCGTACGAAGGCGGGGTGCGGCTTCGGCTCGAAGGCGACCGCGAAGGGCTTGAGGAAGTTGCCCAGCAGGCCCCGGTCCCCGCACAGGTGGATCGGCACGGCGAGCAGCGCCCATTCCGGGCGCACCAGCCACGCCCACAGGGCCACTACGGCGCCGGCGGTCAGCCAGCTGTGCATCGCGTTGTACAGGACGTAGTAGGCGCGCGGGACCGGCCCGCCCGCCGCGCGGTGGTGGGCGAGCGCGCCGGGCAGGTAGCCGATCACGTCGATGTAGGCGAACAGGGCGAGGGCCACCGGCCAGCGCACCTCGTCGAGGTGCCACAGGAACAGGCCCGCGGACAGCGCGAGACCGGCGCAGTACTCGGCCCGCACCAGGGCGAAGGTGGTGGGCGTCTCGAAGCGGTTGACGGCGTCCATCACGCGGCCCTCGTACGGGAGTCGCCGCACCCCAGGCCGTCGCGGCCGACCTGGGTGTCCTCGGTGAGGAGCGCGCGCAGGATGTGCTCGATCGTCTCCCGCAGCACGCGTGCGGCGACGGGGTCGACGATGCCCGCGAGGCTGGGCAGGCCGAAGTCGAACGCGGCGCTGAAGCGCACCAGCGCGGTGCCGCCCGGGCCGGCGGTGACCTCCCACCGGCCGTCGAAGGACTCGAAGTCCCCCTCGGTCTGGCGGAAGACGATGGACAGGGCCCGGTCGTCGAAGACGTCCTCCTCGCTCCAGGCCAGCACGCCGTTGCGGAAGTCGACCGCCCAGTCGCTGCGCAGCGGCGCGGGGGCAGCGGCCGGGTGGACGGTCACGGAGCGGACCGTGTCGACGAGGTCCGGGTAGCGCGCGAAGTCGCACACCCGGTCGTAGGCCTCGCGGGGGGACAGCCGGGTGTCCCCGTAGAGCAGTTCCACCGAACGCATGGGTGGGGTTCCTTTCGGTGCGGGCGGGCCGTGCTAGGCGGCCGGGAAGCGCCGGGCCAGGGCGCGCAGGGCGGCGTCGAGCGCTTCGTCCAGGTGGTCGAGTTCGCGTGCGCCGAGGACGGCGGGCGGGGTGAGGCGGACGACGGCGTGGGCGTTGAGGGAGTGGTTGGCGATCACGTCGCGGGCGAGGAGTTCGAGCAGGAACTCGCCCGCGAGGCCGGGGTCGTGGAAGTCGATGCCGATGAGCAGCCCGAGGCCGCGGACCTCGTGCACCAGGTGCGGTGCGTGGCGGGCCACGGCGCTCTCCAGGCCGGCGCGGATCCGCCGGCCGAGCACCTCGGCGCGGGCGACGAGGCCCTCGTCCTCGATGACGTCGATGGCCGCTTCGGCGGCCGCCATGGCCAAGGGGGCGGCCGAGAAGGTGGACGTGTGCAGGAACGGGTCGCGGTCGAAGGCGGCGAAGGCGTCGGCGGTGGCGACGGCCGCGGCCACGGGCACGACGCCGCCGCTGAGCGCCTTGCCGACGAGCAGCACGTCGGGGGTGACGCCCTCGCGGTCGGCGCCCCACCACCGACCGAGGCGGCCGAGGCCGGTCATCACCTCGTCGAGGACGAAGAACGCCCCCGACGCGGCGCAGGCGCCGGCCACGTCCTTGAGGTAGCCCTCGGGCGGCACCACCACGCCGGCCTCGCTCTGCACGGGTTCCACGATCACCACGGCGTCCCGGGCGTCGTCGCCCAGCGCGTGCCGCAGCGCCGCCGCGTCGCCGTAGGGCACGTGCACCGTGTCGGGCAGCAGTGGCACGAACGGATCGCGGTAGAAGGGCTTGCCGGTGGCCGACAGGGCGCCGAGCGTCTTGCCGTGGAAGCCGCCCGCGGTCGACACGATGCGCCGGTGGCCCCGGCTGCGAGCCAGCTTCAGGGCGGTCTCGACTGCCTCCGCACCGGAGTTGGTGAAGTGCACCCGCTCCAGACCCTCCGGGGCGACCCGGGCCAGGGCGGCCGCCGCGTGCGCGGCGCGCGGCTCAAGGAGCAGCCGGGTCGCCAACGGATGCGAGCGCAGCTGCCGTTCGACGGCGGCGACGATCCGCGGGTGGCAGGCGCCCGCGAGGAACACGCCGTAGCCGCCGCAGTTGAGGTACGCGCGGCCGTCATGGGTGTGCACCCAGGACCCGGACGAGGAGACCTCGACCTGGCCGCCGAACATCTCGCCGAGCGTGCCGCGGCCCCGGCTGAGGTGTTGTTTGTAGAGGCCGGCGATCTCCCGGCCCGTGGTGTCGGCCATCAGCGCACTCGCAGCGGAGCGCCGTCGTGGTGGTCGATCAGCGCTTGTGCCGTGGCCCCGCGCGAGGGCGGGTGGAAGGCCAGGGCGCGGCTGACCGCCAGCAGGTGGCCGACGTCCGGGTCAGTGGCGAAGGCCAGGCCGCCCAGGAGCTCGGCGGCCCGGTCCGCGCAGGAGACCAGGAGGTCCTGCGCGGCGTAGCGGGCGGTGAGGACTCCGGCCAGCTCGTCGTTGCCCACGGTGCCCTCGTCGACGACGCGGGCCACGTTCTCCGCCAGCCCGATCGCGGCCTCCACGCCGGTCAGCAGCGCCGCGCGGTCGGTGTCGCTGCCCCGGCCCGCCGCGAGCGCGCTCTCGGCGAGCCGCGCGACGACACCGGTATAGGCGCTGGTGACCAGCAGCTCGAACCACACGAACCCGACGGTCTGCAGGGTGTCGAGCCCGGTGCCCAGTTCGACCCGCGGGCGCAGCATGAGCTCGTCGGGGACGCGCACCTCGGCCAGGACGACCTCGTCGCTCTCGGCGCCGGCCAGGAAGGGGCTGGTCCAGAACGGGCGGCGGGTGATGCCGGGGGAGTCGGCCGGGATCAGGGCCACGCCGAGGTCGGTTCCGCCGTCCTCGCCGGGCAGGGCCACGCTCGCGGTGATGAGGTTCATCGAACGCGACAGGCTGCACGGCTTCTTGCTGCCGCTGACCAGGTAGCCGCCCTCGACGGGCACCGCGAGGACTCCGGAGTCGAGCACGCCCGCCCCGGTGCGGCCCTCGGCGAACGCGGAGGAGACCAGGAGCCGGTCGCGGGCGATGCCCTCGATCACCAGCCACTCCAGGCCGGTCGCGTCGGCGGACGCGACCAGCGCGACCAGGCTCGCCACGGAGAAGTTGTGCATGGCCGTCGCCACGCCCAGGGACGGCGAGAGGGCCCCCAGCGCCCGCGTGACGCGCGCCGCCTCCAGAGCGCCCGCTCCCGCCCCGCCGTAGGCGGCGGGCACCAGCAGGCCAGGCCCCGCGTGCCGGCGGAACAGGTCGATGCCGGGGCTGCCGGGCGACTCCAGCTCCCGGCGGTCGACGTCGGCCAGGGCCTGGGCGAACCCGGGCAGAAACTTGTCGCACGCCTCGCGTGCGCTGTCCATGCCGCGCATTACGCGGACACCTCCGGTACGTGGGTGTCGTCGATGTCGTCGGTCCCCACCTGGGCGAACACCGCCGCGCCGGGGCGCACGCCGCGGGCCACGCTGACGCCCTGGAGGTGGGAGGTGCGCAGGATCGGGTAGTTGGCCTCGCCGCCCGGCCCGCCGGTCAGTCCGGTGCCGCCGTGGGTGGGCAGCAGCGGGAGGAAGCCGATGTGGGAGTCGTTGACCTTGAGCAGCCCGCCGCCGCGGACCCGGCCGAGGAAGGTGTCGACGGTCCGTTCGTCGCCGGTCCACAGTGAGTTGCGCAGCCCGTAGGCGTTGCTGTTGACGAAGTCGGTGACGGAGCGAAGGAGTTCGTCGTCCGGGGCGTCCTCGGGGACCACCACGGGCAGCAGCGGGAAGAAGGTCTCGTCGCGCACGGCGTCCACGTCGCGGGCCGTCTTGAGGCCGTCCACGCGCACCACGGTGGGCTCCAGGAACAGCCCTCCGGTCGGGTCGGGGCGGCCGTGCACGTCCAGGCGGCGCCCGCCGCAGACCAGTTCGGCGCCGGTGCCGGTGGCCTGGGCGAGCACGTCGTAGAACTTGTCGGGGCGCAGCACCGGGGACAGCAGGGCGTCCGGTGCCTCCGGCGGGCCGGGCCTGATGGCGGCGGCCCGCTCCCGCAGCCGGGCCAGCAAGGCGTCGGCGACGCGGGGATGGACGACGGCGCAGTTGGGCACCATGCAGATCTGCCCGGAGCCGTAGAAGGCCTCGGCGAGTGCCTCGGCGGCGAGGTCGAGGTCGGCGTCGTGCCACACGACACAGATGTCGTTGCCCGCGAGTTCCAGGATCGGCTTCTTGCCGCGGGCGACGCACTCGGCGCCGAAGGCGATGCCCTGTTCGCTGTTGCCGAAGTACATGACGTCGTCCACCAGCGGGCTGTCCAGCCACTGGTCCAGGGTGGAGCGGGCGTCGGCGCACAGCACCGACAGGGCGGCCGCCGGGGCCCCCGCCCGTTCCAGGGCGGGGGCGATCAGCTCGCGCAGCGCGTACATCACGCCGAGCGGCGCGCTGCGCGGGGCGCGCACGACGAGGGCGTTGCCGGCCGCCAGCGCCCAGATGCCGAGCAGGGCGTTGGCGACGGTGGCGTTCTGCGGCGGATTGAGACAGACCACGCCGTCCGCCACCCGGCGCACCTGCAGGGTGCGCGGGCCCGCCTGCACGGTGTGCCGCATCCGGCCGGTGAGGAAGGTGCGGGTCGCGGCGCCGGTGTTGGCGAGCATGCCCGCCGCCTCCCAGCGGGCCAGGGCCCGCGGGTGCCCCTCGGCGATCATCAGGTCGACGAGGGTGTCGTGGTGCTCGCGCACCAGGTCGTGGAACTCCTCGACCACGCGCATACGCTGCTCCAGCGGGGCCGCCGACCAGGTCTCCGCGGCGCCGGCCGCCAGTTCGAGAGCGGCGTGCATGTCGTCGCCGTCCGCGCTCGCGCACCGGCCGACGAGGGCGGGGCCGACCTCGTCGAGGGGGATGTGGCCCTGTTCCAGGCCGCGCTTGAGACGGATGGCGCCGAAGAAGTCGTCCAGCATGGCGGAGGCGCGCAGGGTGTAGACCCAGCGTTGTCCCGGTGCCTCGGTGCCGCCGATGTAGGAGCCGTAGCTGAGCATCGGCCTCACCGCTTTCCGTAGTGTGCGACGGCGTCGTCGAAGGCGGCCGCCAGGGCGGTGAGCCGCTCGCCCTCGTCGAACATCGTGAAGTGGTGCCCGGGGACCTTCTGCACGCGCAGCCGGCCGGTGATGTGGTCCTGCCACAGCGACTTGTCGCGGACGTTGATGTGCAGCGCGTCGAGCATCTCCTCCGGCTCGGGCTCCTCCGCCTGCACCAGCAGGATGTCGCCGTCGAAGAGACGGTCGGGGTAGTAGGACTTGAGCCAGTCGTGATTGGCCTGCCAGATCGACAGGAATCCCTCGTCGCGCAGCACGCCGACGTCGACGCCGCGCATCAGGGCGGTCTGGCGGGACAGCACGGAGAAGGCCGCGTCGAACTCCTCGGGGCTCAGCCGCCCGCCCACGTAGCTCTCGGGCACATGGCTGTCGAGCATCAGCAGCGGCTCGACCCGCTCGCCGGCCGCCTGGAGCTGCAGCGCCATCTCGAAGGCGACGTTGCCGCCGAAGGAGTAGCCGCCGAGCCGGTAGGGGCCGTGCGGCTGCTCGGCCCGTACCCGCTCCACGTAGCGGGCCGCCAACGCGCGCAGGGTCGCGGGCCGTTCGTCCGCCGCGCCCGGGAAGGACAGCGCGGTCAGCGGGATCGTGGAGCGGGTGTGCCGGGCGAGCGTGAAGTAGAGCAGGTTGGTGCCGCCGGCCGGGTGCACGAGGAACAGCGGGGTCTGCTCGCCGTCGCGGATCGTGACCAGCCCCCGCTCGGCCGGCGATCCGGCGTGCTCGGCGTACACCGCCTCGGCCATCCGCCGCGGCGTGCCCAGCGAGCCGAACGTGTCCAGCGGCAGGGCGACACCGAAGCGCGCCTGGAGGACGCTGGTGATCTCCACGGCGTGCAGGGAGTCGCCGCCGAGGTCGCGGTAGTCGTCGTCCGGGGCGATGCCCGGCACGCCCAGGTGCTCCTCCAGCACGGCGATGATCTGAGCCAGGACGTCGGTGCCGCTGCCGGCCCCGTCCCCGGTGGTGGCGGGGGCCGGCAGCGGGTCGCGCCGCGGCTGCCCGGTCGGCGGCCGCTCGTCGTGGACCGGCGCGGGGGTGTCCGCCTCGATCCAGTGGCGCAGGGGGTGCAGGGGGTGGCCCGGCAGGGAGATCTTGTGGGCGGTGGGCGGCGGGACGCTTTCGGGCAGCCGGCCGTTGGCACCCGAGGCGATCAACGAGGCGAGCCCGGAGCGCACTTCGGCCGGCGTCGTGGCGGTGAACCCGTGCAGCACCGCGTGCCGCATGCGGCCGGCGAACAGGGTGTGGGCCAGGTCGTCGAGGCGCGGCGCGGGGTGCGCGTCGAGGCGCTCGATGAGGTCTCCCGCGAGCTCGGCGAGGGCCTCCGGGGTACGGGCGGAGAGCACGATCGGGTACGCCGTGCCCGCATGCTCTGGCGGCGCCTGCGGGGCGTCGGGGGCCTGGACGAGGACGCAGTGGGCGTTGGTGCCGCCGATGCCGAAGGAGCTGACGGCGGCGGCGCGCAGCGGCTCGGCCTCGAAGGCGACCGCGGAGCGCGGTATCGCGTAGGGCAGCCGGTCCAGTTGGAGGAACGGGTTCGGCTCGCCGATGTTGATCTGCGGCGGCACCGTCTGGTGGTGCAGCACGAGCGTCGTCTTGATCAGGCCGGTGACGCCCGCCGCGGCGTCCAGGTGACCGAGGTTGGCCTTGAGGCTGCCGATCAGTGTGCCGTCGGCGGGCGTGCCGGCGGCGCGGTGGGCGGCGGCGAGCGAGGACAGCTCCAGCGGGTCGCCGACCGAGGTGCCGGTGCCGTGGGTCTCGATGTAGCCGATGTCGCCGACCGGGACGCCGGAGGCCGCGAGCGCCTTGCCGATCGCCGCCTGCTGGCCCGCGGTGCCCGGCGCGGTGAAACCGATCTTGGCGGAGCCGTCGTTGTTGAGGGCGCTGCCGCGGATGACGGCGTAGACGCGGTCGCCGTCGCGGCGGGCGTCGGCGAAGCGCTTGAGGACGACGACGCCGCAGCCGTTGCCCTTGACGGTGCCGGTCGACTCCGCGTCGAAGACCCGGCAGTGCCCGTCGCGCGAGAGGATGCCGCCCGCCTGGTGGTCGTGGCCCGCGGTCTGCGGGAAGGAGATGCTCACGCCCCCCGCAAGCGCCGCATCCACCTCGCCGTCGAGCAGGGCCCGGCAGGCCAGGTGCACCGCCACCAGGGAGCTGGAGCAGGCCGTCTGCACCGTCAGGGCGGGCCCGCTCAGGCCGAGCTTGTAGGCGACCCGGGTGGCCAGGAAGTCCTTGTCGTTGCCGAGCAGCACCGGGTACGTCAGGGCGTCGTCGGCGCTCTCCGCCGAGCCCAGCACGTGGCGCAGCAGATACGTGGACAGGCTGCCGGACGCGTACACCGCGACGTTCGCCCCGCCGCCGGTGACCAGGCCGGCGTCCTCGACGGCCTGCCAGGCGCAGGTCAGGAAGATGCGGTGCTGCGGGTCCATGAGGCGGGCGTCGCGCGGCGTGATGCCGAAGAACTCCGCGTCGAACAGGTCGGCGTCCGCGAGGTCGGCGCCGAAGGGCACATGGGTGGGCTCCGCCATGCGCGCGGCGTCGACCCCGGCGGCGGCCAGCTCCTCGGGGGAGAAGCGGCGCACGGCCTCGCGCCCTGCCAGGAGGAGCTCCCACAGCTCGGGCACGCTCGCGGCGCCCGGGAAGCGTCCGGCCATGCCGACGACGGCTATCGGTCCTGAGCGCGGATCAAGGTGTTCGGACATCAGTGGTTCCCCCGTATCGCGTCGATGTGCGCGGCGAGCCGCCGCGTCGTGGTGTGCGTGAAGAGCTCGATCATTGCCAGTTCTTCGACACCGAGCCGCTCCTGCAGGCGCCGGTGCACCTCGACGACGTGCATCGACGTGCCGCCGATGTCGAAGAAGTTGTCGTCCGGGCCGAACCGGGCCGCCGGCAGCACGGCCCGCCACACGGCCTCGACGGCGTCGGCCGTGGAGGCGGATCCTGCCTCCGCCGCACGCGGCTGCGGCACGGCGGCGGTCAACGGCGGCCAGGGCAGCGCCCGTTCGTCGGTCTTGCCGTTGACGGTCAGCGGCAGCGCGTCCACCCGCACCAGGTGCGAGGGCCGCATGTACGCGGGCAGCCGCTCCTGCAGCGCCGCGCGCACCGCCGCGTCGTCGGGCAGGTCGCGGCCGGCCAGGAAGGCCACGAGCGCGGGGTGTTCGGGGTCGCGCTCGTCGAGGCGCACCGCGCACTCGCGGACGCCCGGCAGGGACAGCAGCGCCGATTCGACCTCGCCCAACTCGATGCGGAAGCCGCGCAGTTGGACCTGCTGGTCGAGGCGTCCCAGATGGACCAGGGTGCCGTCGGGGCGTACGAGGCCGAGGTCGCCCGAGCGGTACACGGCCGCCCCGTCCTGGTGGGGGAAGCGCTCGGCGGTCAGTTCGGGGCGTCCCAGATAGCCGCGGGCGACCCCCGCACCGCCGACGATCATCTCGCCGGGGACCATCGGCGGGCACAGGTGCCCGTCGGCGTCGACCACCCGCACCGTGAGGTCGGACAGCGGCCGCCCGATGGCGGAGGCCCGCTCGTGCCGGGCGTCGTGCGCGGTGACCGGGTGGTGGGTGACATGGACGGTGGTCTCGGTGATGCCGTACATGTTGACCAGTTGGGCGCGCTCGCCCATGAGATCGAACCAGGGCTGCAGGGCGGCATGGCGCAGCGCCTCGCCGCCGAAGACGACGTAGCGCAGGTCGAGTGCGGCGCGGTCCTCGGGCCGCAGCACCTTGAGGAGCTGCCCGAACGCCGACGGCGTCTGGTTGAGGACGGTGACCCGTGCGCGGGCGAGGAAGTCCCGGAAGGCGTCGGGCGACTTGGCGACGGTCTCGGGGACGACGGCCAGGCGGCCGCCGTACAGCAGGGCGCCGAAGATCTCCCAGACCGAGAAGTCGAAGGCGTAGGAGTGGAACAGGCTCCACACGTCGTGCGGCCCGAAGGAGAAGTGTTCCTCGGCCGCGCGCAGCAGGCGCATCACATTGCGGTGGGTGACCTGGACGCCCTTGGGGCGGCCGGTGGAGCCGGAGGTGAAGATGACGTACGCGTCCGCGTCCGGGTCGGCCGGCGCCGCGGGCTGCGCGGTCACCGGGCCGGGGGCGAGCAGTTCCTGTGCGCTCAGGGCCCGGGCGGCGACGGCCTGCCAGCGCGCCTCGTCCTGCACGACGGGCAGCCCGTCGGGGAAGCTGTGCAGGATCTGCTCGATGCGTGCGGCGGGGGAGTTCGGGTCCAGCGGCACGTACGCCTTGCGGGCCTTGAGGACGCCGAGTATCGCGGCGACGAGCGTCGGGCCCCGGCGCATCGCGATGCCCACGTGCCGGCCGGGGACCTCGCGCACGAGCCGGGCGGCGATCCGTTCGGAGGCCTCCTCCAGTGCGGCGTAGGTGAGCCGTTCCCCGCCCAGGCTGACGGCGGTGCGGTCCGGATGCCGGCGCGCGACCTGCGTGAACCAGGCGTCCAGGGAGGGCTCCACCGGCAGGGCGGGGCGCGCGGTGTGCGGGTTGACCAGGCGGTCGAGGTCCGCGGTGGCCCCGGGATCCAGGGCGGGGATGTCGGTGAGGGGGATCGCCGGGTGGTCGTGGACGTGGTCGAGGACGGTGCGCAGCACGGCCAGCGGATCGGTGGCCCACTGCTCGTGCGAGCACTCGACGTTGACGGTGAACGTGGCGCCGAAGTCCTCCACGTTCATGGACAGCGGGTACTTGACCTGGCGCCGCGGCTGGACGATCCACTCGATGTCGCAGCCGGCCAGGCGCAGTTGCAGCGGCTCCTTGTAGTAGGTGAAGGCGCTGTCGGTGCCGAGGATCCCGCCGGCCGCCCGCGGGCACACCTCGCCGGCCGAGGCGGCGACGTCGAAGTTCTGGTGGCGCAGCATGCCCGTGGTCGTGGCCTGCACGGACCGGCACAGCTCGGCGAAGGTGTCGTGCTCGGTGAGGTCGACGGCGAGCGGCAGGGTGTTGACGAAGTATCCGTAGGCGCGGCGCTGGCGCAGGCCGCGGCGGCCCGCCAGGGGGAGTCCGGTGACCAGTTGGCGGCCGCCGGTGCAGCGGGAGTAGGTGACGAGGTAGGCCGCGAGAAAGTAGGAGAAGGGCGTGCAGCCGACCTCCTCGGCCTGTCGGCGGATGCGGTCGCTGGTGGCGGCGTCCAGGCGCAGGCGGCGCTCCTCGCCGAGCAGGCCCCCGTCGGGGGCGCGCCGGCCCTGCAGCCGGTCGTCGCCGAACGTGGTGAGGTGTGCGAGCTGCTTGCGGAAGAAGGAGACCGCTTCGGGGCGCGGCGGGGCCGGGACGACGAGGGCGGAGGGATCGTCCTGGGCGGCCGCGGACAGCTCGGCGCCCGGGTCGGCGTACAGGCGCTCGAGTTCCGCGACGAAGTTGAAGTACGAGTAGCCGTCCAGCACCAGGTGGGAGAAGAGCAGCGCCGCGTAGACGGCGTGGTCGTCCTGGTAGAGCGCGAAGTGGTACTGCTCGGGGGCGCTGGGCGGCAGCGGGGTGTCGGCGCGCTCGGCGAGGCGGCGGGCGACCTCCTCGCGGGCGTCCCCGGCCAGCCGGGTCAGGGGGATGTCCTGGGCGGTGGGTGCGGGCCGGGAGCGGTGCACGGCCAGGACCTCGCCGTCGCGCTGTTCGAAGGAGGTGTTCAGGGCGCGGATGCCGCGGCCGAGGCGGGCGAGCGCGCCGCGCAGCCGGCCGACGTCGATGTCGCCGGTGATCCGGTAGGCGCCGGAGAGGTTGAACGCGGCGTTGTTGGTGAAGAGCTGGGTGTGCGTGTGCAGCTTCAGCTGCGCCGGTGTGGCGGGCCGGGCCGAGAGGCACTCGGTCATGCGGGTCTGTCTCCGTCCGTCTCTTCGTGCGAAACGGCTCGTCAGTGAGCCGGCTTGCTGATGTCCCAGGCGGCGAGGCGGGAGAGGCCGCGGGGCAGGTGGCGCAGGCCCCAGGCGGCGATCTTGTAGCGGAGGCTGGGCACGCTGAGCACCCGGCCGGCCGCGAGGTCGTCCAGGGCGGTGCGGACCACGGCGTCCGCGTCGAGCCACAGCCAGTCCGGCGGGAAGGTGGTGGGGATGCCGGCGCGCTGGTGGAACTCCGTGCGCGTGTAGCCGGGCAGCAGCGCCGTCATCCGCACGCCGGCGCTCTTGACCTGGTGGGAGGCGGCGAGGGATTCGGTGAAGGCGATGATCCATGCCTTGCTCGCCGGGTAGGTCGAGCTGAGCCAGGCCGGGCCGAGGCCGGCGACGCTGGCGACGTTGAGGACGGCGCCCGCGCGGCGCTCGGTCATCGCGGCCAGGGCGGCGCTGGTGAGCCGCAGCACGGCGCGCACGTTGAGGTCGAGGAGGCGTTCCTCGGCCGCGATGCCGGTGTCGAGGAAGGGGCGTTCGTGGCCGATGCCGGCGTTGTTGACCAGTACGTCGATCGCGGGTTCCGCGCGCAGCCGGTCGGTGACCGCGGAGCAGCCCTCGTCGCTGGTGAGGTCGGCCGGGATCGTCTCGACGGTGGTTCCCTGCGCGCGCAGGTCCTCGGCGCGTTCCTTGAGGTCCGTCTCGGAGCGGGCGACGAGGACGAGATCGTAGCCCCGGGCCGCCAGTTGGCGGGCGAAGGCGCTGCCGAGTCCCGCGGTGGCGCCGGTGACAAGGGCGGTGGGCATGGCGTGACTCCCAATCGGGGCGGGCGGGTTCAGGCCGCCGCGGGAAGGGTGAGTATGCGGTCGCGGACGGCGGCGAAGCCGGCCACGGCCCGCTCCAGGTGCTCGGCCGTCTGCACGGCCGTGTAGCTGGTGCGCAGCCGGGGCGATGCCGCGGGCGGCAGGACGGCGTTGACGTACACCCCCTGGTCGATGAGGAGGTTCCAGGCGTGCAGGGTGGCCAGGTCGTCGCCGGTCTCCACCGGCACGATGGGGGTGGCGCTGGTGCCGACCTCGTAGCCGAGCGCGGTCAGTTCGCGGCGCATGTGGGCGGCGTTGTCGGCGACGGCGGTGCAGCGCCAGGGCTCGTCGCGCAGGATGCGCAGCGACTCCAGGGCGGCGGCCGTGTTGGCCGGGCTGGCGCTGGCGGAGAACATCAGGGCGCGCGCGTTGTGGCGCAGGTAGTCGATGACGTCCTCGTCGCCCAGGACGGCGCCGCCGATGGAGCCGAAGGCCTTGGAGAAGGTGAGCGTGATCAGCGGAACCTCGTCGGTCAGGCCGAAGTGCGAGCTGGTGCCGCGGCCCTTGTCCAGGACGCCGGCCCCGTGGGCGTCGTCGACGAGCAGGGTGGCCCCGAACTCGTCGCAGACGTGGGTGAGTTCGGGCAGCGGGCACAGGTCGCCCTCCATGCTGTACACGCCGTCGACGACGACGAGGACGCTGCCCCGGTGCCGGGTGCGGGCCAGCTTGTCGCGGAGGTCGGCGGTGTCGTTGTGCGCGAACCACTGGATCTTGGCGCGGCTCAGCCGGGCGGCGTCGATCAGGGAGGCGTGGGCCTCCTTGTCGATGAGGATCAGGTCGCCCGGCCCGCACAGTCCCGCGACGGCCGCGAGGTTGGCCTGGTAGCCGGTGGTGAGGACGAGGGCGGCGGGCTTGCCGAAGAACTCGGCGAGCTCCTGTTCCAGGCGGTCGTGCAGATCGAGGTTGCCGTTGAGGAACCGGGAGCCGGTGCAGCCGGCGCCGTAGCGGGCCGATGCCTGCGCGGCGGCCTCGATGACCCGCGCGTCGGTGCTCAGTCCCAGGTAGTCGTTGGAGCCGCACATGACGACCTCGCGGCCGTCGGTCATGCGGGCGACTCCCGCATCGCGCGCCTCGAAGTTGAGGAAGTAGGGGTAGAGGCCGGCGTTCCTGATGTCGCGCGCTCGGGTGTAGGCGGCGCATTTCTCGAGGAGGAGGCTCACTTGTCCACCTTTTCTGGGCCGTAAGAAGGCATGGAGGGGCGCGGTCGCGAACACTGCATTTCCATCTCGTGGGCGACCGCACGGAGAATGCTGGACACGGTCGTCAGCTCCGGGAACGGGGCGTGGGTCGTTTCCGGAGAGGAGTTCGGGAATTCTTCTCGATCGCGTTCCGCGCACGTGACGCGGAATTCGTTCATCGGCCGGTTCGGTCCCAGCTGTTCCAGAGCAGCTGAAGAACGGACGCGACGTCGCAGATCGCGTTTCCGACCGCGTGCGCGATCTTGTTCATGTGGTCCCCCTGGCTCGGTCACGGGGGGACAGGCCACGGGTCGACACGCGTCGACCCGGACGCGCCACCCCCGTGAGCGCGTATCCGATGTCCGTGAAGGGCCAGGCGAGAGCCCGTCCGTCAACGCTGACGGGCGGGGTGGGCCGGCCCTGAGAGACGGGCCGCCGAAGAGGGCCCGCCGTCGGCTAGAACGATCCGACTCGTTCTAAGCTACGGTCGCGACCGGATTACGTCAAGTGACATCTTCGTTAATGATTCGAGCTTCAATTAGTCGGGAAAATGGGAATGGAGCACTCCGTTTCGGCCATTGCGAAACGGTGTCGGATCTGGTTAGAGTCCGCCCGGTCCCGCCGGGCCGTGACTTCTCTGGAATAAGTGTCTGAACTCGTCTCGGAGGGCCTGTTGAAGCGTCGGTGGAAGGTTCAGGAGAGCATCGTTGTCGAAGCCTCCGCGGAAGAACTGTATGCGGCTCTCTCCCATGTTCGGAACATGGGGAAATGGAGCCCGGAATGCTTCCTCGTGTGGCATCGCGGCAGGACGGCCCGGGAGGGCTCCCGGTTCGTGGGCTTCAACCGCAAGGGCCCCTGGGTGTGGTTCACGAACTGCAGGGTGACCGTCGCCGACGCACCCCACGAATTCGCCTTCCTCGTCCGGACGTTCGGCCTGCCGGTCGCCCTGTGGGGCTACCGCCTGGAGCGGGAGGGTGACGCGACCCGCGTCACCGAGTACTGGCAGGACCTGCGCACCGGCCCCGGCGCGCGGCTCACGGAACTGCTCGGCCGCGCGTTCACCGGCACGCGCCCCGACGACCGCGCGGACGCCAACAGCGCCGGCATGCGCGCCACGCTGCAACGGCTCAGCCGGGACATCGCCGCCTGAGTGACCGGCCCGATCGGCGATACGGCCATCGGTACGGCCTCGGCGCACCCATCGACACGCAGACCGACCGAGAGGCAGTGCGGGCATGCACCCCACGACGGACACGCGATCCTTCGCACCGCTCCAGCAACGCATCCGCGACCAGGGCCTGTTGGCGCCCCGGCGCGGCTACTACGCCGCCAAGTTCGCCACGAACACGGCCCTGCTGGCCGGCTCCTGGATCCTGTTCGTGCTGGTCGGCGACTCCTGGTGGCTGCCGGCCTGCGCCGTCCTGCTCGCCTTCGCCTACGGCCAGACCGGGCTGCTCGGCCACGACCTGGGCCACGCGCAGGTCACGCACCGCCGCCGCGTCATGGAGACCCTCGGGCTGCTGCACGGCAACCTCGCCCTCGGCTTCAGCTACGGCTGGTGGATGAGCCACCACACCCGCCATCACAACCACCCCAACCACCTCGACCTCGACCCGGACGTGCTGCGCCGCGTGGTCGCCTTCTCGCCGCGGCAGGCCGAGGGGGCCTCCCGGCTGCGCATGTTCGTGATCCACCATCAGGCCCGGCTGTTCTTCCCGCTGTTGTGCCTGGAGGCGCTCGGCCTGCGGGTCGGCTCGGTCGTGGCCATCCGGCGCGGGGTGGTGCGCCGCCCGCGCCTGGAGCTCGCCCTGCTCGTCGTGCACGCGATCGGGTACACGGCGGTGGTCTTCACCGTCCTGCCCCCGCTGCCCGGCGTGCTGTTCGTACTCGTGCACCAGGCGTTGTTCGGCGTCTATCTGGGCTGTGTCTTCGCCCCCAATCACAAGGGCATGCCGGTGCACGAGGGCGAGGAGCCGGACTGGCTCAGCCGTCAGGTGCTGACCTCGCGCAACATCCGCAGCTCCCGCCTGCACGACTTCCTCTACGGCGGCCTCAACTACCAGATCGAGCACCATCTGTTCCCCACCATGCCGCGCCCGCACCTGCGGCGCTGCCGCCCGCTGGTGAAGGCGTACTGCGCGGAGGTCGGCCTCCCGTACTACGAGGTGGGTGCCGCACGGTCCTACGCCGAGGTGCTGCGCCACCTCGACGGTGTCACCCGCGCCGTCGCCCGGGCCGGGGTCGCGCCGCGCTGATCCCGTCGGCGAGCAGCGCGACCAGCTGCCCGGTGAAGTCCTCGGAGGCCGGGGCGCGCCGCACCAGCACCCGGATCCACAGGGCGCCGGCCAGCGCGTCGACCAGCAGGGCCGGATCGAAGTCGGACGCCAGCTCGCCCCGCTCGACGGCCCGGGTGAACAGCGGCTGGTGGCGACCGAGGCGGTCCTCGAGGAACGACGTCACCAGTTCCCGCATGGCCGGGTGGTGTGCGGCGCCCACCAGGGCGGCCTCCACCACCGTGCGCGTCTCCGGCCCGGCGAGCAACCCCTGGATCTGGGCGGCCAGCTCGGTCAGGTCGCCGGTGAGGCTTCCGGTGTCCGGCAGGTCGATCGCGAGCGTGCCGGAGTGCAGCAGGGCGTCGCGCAGCAGCTCGGACTTGGACGGCCACCAGCGGTAGACGGTGGTCTTGTTGACGCCCGAGCGCTGGGCGACGCCCTCGACGGTGAAGGCGTCGTAGCCCTGGTCGGCGAGGAGCTCCAGGCTCGCGGCGAAGATCTCCTCCTTGCGGCGGGGTCCGCCGCGCTCGCCGGTCCGCCTCTGCATCGTGCCGCTGTCCGTCACTGCCGCCTCCGTACCGGCCTCCGTGAGGCCAACGCAACGTTGTGTTGCACTAACCCTAGCCGAGCCCTAGGATTGCAACGCACCGTTGCGTTGCGTTTGTGTCCGTCCCGGTGCACTCGGCTCAGCGTTCAGGGGGAACCGCATGGACCCGACCGTCCGACTCGTCTGCCTGCCCTGTGCGGGAGGTGGCGCCGACGCCTACCGGCCCTGGCTCTCCGGCCTGCCCGCAGGCATCGAGGCGCTCGCGCCCGAACTGCCCGGGCACGGCCGCCGGCTGACGGAACAGCCCCTGGAGCGCGCCGAGCACGTCGTCGCGGAGCTGCTTCCCCGCCTCGGCGACCCCACGGTTCCCCTGGTGCTGTTCGGACACAGCATGGGCGGCCTGCTGGCCTACGAGCTCTGCGCCGAGCTGTGCCGGCGCGGCACCCCGCCGCACGCGCTCGTCGTCTCCGCGATGGCGCCACCCGACCGGCTCGACGCCGACGCCGACCACGCCCTGGCCGAGAACCCCGAGGCGCTGCTCGCCCACGTGGCACGCCTGGGCTCCACGCCCGCACCCGTGCTGAACCACCCGGAGATGCGCCGGCTGGTGCTGCGCCCGCTCCAGGCGGACTTCCGACTGCTGGCGCACGCCCGCAGGGCGGACGTGCCCGCCGTCCCCGTCCCCCTGTACGCCCTTGCCGGGGATCGCGACCCCGTCCATCCGCCGGACGAGGTCGCCCACTGGGAGCGCCACGCCCCTCGATGGCAGGGCCTCACCGTGCTGCCGGGCGACCATTTCTTCCCGTGGCAGAGCGAGACCGTGCCCGGCCTCCTGCGTCGCCTCGCGTGCGCGGTGGCCGAGGACGCCGCGCCACCCGGCCTGACGGCCGGCTCGCCCGGGCGAGGCTGACCCGCCGCACAGGAGACACCATCCACCACCCGTACACGACGACACGTACAAGACGAGGGGACCACTGCCATGCTGCACGCGCCGCCCGGCCGTCTGGCGCTGGGTGTACTGCTGCACGGATCCGGCGGCCACTGGGCCGGCTGGCGCCACCCGCAGGCCAACGCCTCCGGCCAACTCGACTACCCGTTCCACGAGTTGCTCGCCATGGAGCTGGAACGCGGCCGCATCGACGCCGTCTTCCGCCCGGATCTGCTGGCCCCCTGGGGCGCCGGGCAGGGCCTCGACCGCTCCGCCCGCGCGGACCACTTCGAGCCCATGACCCTGCTGGCCGGGCTGTCCGGAGCCACCGAACACATCGGGTTCGTCGCGACCGGCTCGACCACCTATTGGGAGCCGTACCAGCTGGCCCGCCGCTTCGCGTCCCTCGACGTGCTGTCCTCGGGGCGCGCCGGCTGGAACATCGTGACCTCCGTCCTGCCGCAGGAGGCCGCCAACTTCGGCCGCCGCCCGCTCACCCACGACCTGCGCTACCAGCGGGCCGCCGCCGTCGTCGACGAGGTCAGGCAGCTGTGGGACGCCGCCCACCACGGCGGCGGGCCCGGCATCGCGCCGCCCCCGCAGGGCCACCCCGTGCTCTTCCAGGCCGGCGCCTCCACCGCGGGCAGGGCCTTCGCCGCCCGCTACGCCGACGTCGTCTTCACCGACCAGCGCGACCTGCCCGGAGCCCGCCATTTCTACGCCGAGGTCAAGGACGGCGTCCGCGCCGCGGGCCGGCGCCCCGAACACGTACAGATCTGGCCGACGCTGTGGCCGATGGTCGCCGCGAGTGCGGCGGAGGCCCAGGAGAAGCTGCGGACCCTGCGCGGCCTGGTCCACCAGGACGTCGCGCTGCAGTGGCTGCGCGAGAACCTCGGGATCGACCTGTCCGGACACGACCTGGACGGGCCGCTCCCCGACATCCCGCCCACCGATCGCAGCGAGAGCAGGCGCGACCTGCTGATCGGGATGGCGCGGCAGCGGGACCTGACGATCCGCGGCCTGGCCGAGCACTTCCTGACCGGGCAGATCGTCGCCGGCACACCCGCGCACATCGCCGACCACATGCAGCAGTGGTACGAGGAGCGGGCCGCCGACGGATTCATGATCTCGTTTCCCTACCTGCCAGGACCGCTCGTCGACTTCGTCGACCACGTCGTCCCCGAACTGTGGCGCCGCGGACTCTTCCCCAACTCCTACGAGGGCGGGGGCCTGCGCCGCAACCTCGGCCTGCCGGAGCACGCGCTCGCCGCGGGAGGCGCACATGTGTGACCAACACCCCGCTCCGATACGGCTGTTCGCGGCGCTGCCCGCCACCGTGGCGGCGCCCGTCCGGAGCAAGCCCGCACGAACGGGCCTGCAGGCACTGGCGGACGCCGCGGTCACCGCCGACCGCGCTGGACTCGACGCCCTCGTCGTCCGCCGCGGCGACCCGGCGGACCCGGCCACCGTCGAACCCGCCGGAGTGCTCGCCGTCGTCGCCGCCCGCACCGTCGCGCTCGGTCTGGTCGCCGAGGCCTCCACGGCGTACTACGAGCCGTTCCACCTGGCCCGCGAACTCGCGACGCTCGACATCCTGTCCGCCGGACGCGCCGGCCTCCTCCTCGACCCGCGGGCGAACCCGGCGGAACAGTGGGCCGGACTCGCCCCGCACGAGGAGGCAGGAGACGACGGGGGAACCGGGGCCGAACAGGCACGCGCCGAGGAGTACCTCACCGTCCTGACGGGCCTGTGGGACAGCTTCGACGACGACGCCTTCGTCCACGACCGCGCGAGCGGCCGCTACTTCCGGCCCGAGGCCGTGCACCCCCTCGACCACCACGGCACGCACTACCGGGTCGCGGGCCCCCTCAACATCGCCCGCCCGCCCCAGGGTCACCCCGTGCTGCTGACCGCCTGGACCCCGTCGGCCGGGACGCACGCCGACTATCACGTGGCGGCAGAGGAGGGTGGCACCCATGTGCCACGCCTGACGCCGGTGACACTGCCCGCGACGGGCTCCGCTGCCGCCGCGGAGGAGAACGCGGACCTGCTGGAGAAGACCATCCGCACCGAGCAGCCGCACGGACTGCTCCTGGACCTTCCCGCGGGGCCGGCCTCACTGGAGGTCTTCGCCCGCCTGACCCTGCCCCTGCTGCGCGAGCGCGGGCTCCTGCCGCCCCCGGCGGACCGCAAGGCGCACACCCTGCGCCGGCGCCTGGGACTCGTACGTCCGGTGGACCGGGCCACGGCGGCGGGAGGCCCGCGATGACGCACCCGATGACGAAAGGCGACACCGACATGCGAGCCGGCACCGTCTGGAAGCAGCCGCGCACCTGGCTGGTCGCGGTGGTGGGCTGTCTGCTCGCCGCCCTGAGCACCATCAGCTACCTGGGCCCGGCGAGCGACCCGGAGGGGCAGCTGCACCGGCTGCCCCTGGTCCTCCTCTCCGAGGACGAGGGCGCGAGGACCGCCGACGGCACGACCGTGAACCTCGGCGCGCAACTGGTCCGCGGCATCACCCGGGCCGCGGCCGATGACGACCGGGTCCGGTGGACCGTCGTGACCGAACGGGCCGACGCCGAAAGGGCGTTGGACAAGCAGGACGCGTACGCCGTGCTCGCCCTGCCCCCGAACTTCACGGCCAGCTCGCTGTCCCTGCTGGCCGTCGGACCGTCCGCCCGGCGCCCATCGGTGACCGTCCTCAGCCACCAGGGCGTGGGAGGCATGGCCGCGTCGATGGCGGACAAGGCGGCACGTCGCACCGCCGCGGCGGCCTCCGAACAGCTCGGGGAGCGCCTCATCGCCCAGGCCAAGGCGGCCGACAAGGCGGCGACCGAGGCAGCCGCCAAGGCCGCGGCAGCCGCCGGGCCCACCGCGGCGGGCACCCCCGAGCGGGCCCGGACACAGCCGGCACACGCCGGCGCCGGCTTCCTCGCCCTGCTGCGCGACCCGCTCCGGATCACGGCCGAACAGCAGCCCAAGGACACCGGTTCGGCTCCCTCCGGCGGCACGGTGCCGCTGTACCTGGCCGTCGCGCTGCTCATCTCCGGGCTGCTGCCCGCGTCGCTGCTCACCATGTTCGTCGACGCCCGGCTCGGCTACCTCCCACTGGAGATCGGCCCGCGCCGACTGCTGCTGCCCGTGGTCCGGATCGCCCGCTCCTCGACGTTCCTCGCCAAGGCGGTCATCGGCGCCGTCATGGGGTTCGCCGCGGGGGCGGTGGTCGCGGAAGTCGGCCGGGCCGGCACCGACCTGTCCCCGCAGGCCCCCGGCCTGCTGGTGGTGTTCTGCGGCGCGGTCTGCGCCGCGGTCACCCTGCTCACCCTCGCGCTGTTCGCCGTGTTCGGTGCTCCCGGCCAGGTCGTGGCTCTGCTCGTGGTCACCCTGGTCGGTATCCCGCTGTCGGGCGGTGCCATCCCGCCCGAGGCCCTGCCCGCACACCTGGACACGCTCGGCAGCCTCCTGCCCGCTCGCCACGCGGTCGAAGGCATCCGCACCCTGCTGTTCTTCGGCAGCGACACCCCGCAGCTGACCACCGCATGGCTCGTCACCGGCGCCTACGCGCTCGGCGCCGTGGCACTGGGCCTGCTGGGATCGCACTTCTACGACCGACGCGGCTACGACCGCGCCCAGGCCCACGAGTTGACACCACCGCCCCACTCGCAGCCCGCCCCCGCCGGAGCCGGCGCGGCGATCTGAGACCCCACACACCACATCCACCGTCCCTCGTGAGGTGACGACCCGCCATGGCCACGTTCCTGACCGTCTCCGGCAGCCCCTCGCCGGACTCCACCACCGAGCACGTCCTGTTCACGCACGTCGTCCCGCGCCTGAGAGAGGACGACCACGCGATCCGGCACCTCGCCGTGCGCGAGCTGCCCGCCGAGGCGCTGCTGCACGGGGACGCCGGCCACCCCCGGCTTGTCGCCGCCGCGGCCCAACTGGCCGCCGCCGACGGCCTCGTGATCGCCACCCCCGTCTACAAGGCCTCGTACTCCGGCCTGCTCAAGGCATTCCTCGACGTGCTGCCCCGCCGGGCCCTCGCGGGCAAGGCCGTGCTTCCCGTGGTGACCGGGCACATGGCCAGCCACGGCACGCTGGTGCACCAGGCCCTGCGCACCGTGTTCGTCGCCATGGACGCGGCCGTCGTGACACCCGGCTGCTTCCTCACCGGGCAGGCGGCACGCTCACTGCACCGGCCCCAATACGCGGGCGCCCGCGCGACGTTGGACCGGACGACGGCGCTGCTGCGGGGCGTCACGGCCCGGCCCGGCGGGACGCCGCTCACCGGACCGCGGAGCGCGGCATGACGCGGCGGGGGCTGCGGGTGTTCGGGAGCGACGGGGCGGCCGCCGCGGTGGTGCTCGTGCACGGCATCCGCCTGTCCTCCTCCATGTGGACCCCACTGGCCGAGCGACTCGCACCCGACGTCAGGGTGAGCACCCCGGACCTGCCCGGCCACGGGGCGTTCCGCGACGGGCGGTTCACCCTCGCCTCGGCGGTCGAGGCGCTCGGCGCGGCCGTCGCCGAGGCGCACACCGCGACCGGCCGGAGGCCGCTGGTCGTCGGCATGTCCCTGGGAGGCTACGTGGCCATGGCCCACGCGGCCGCCCGCCCGCAGCACGTACGCGGGCTGCTGCTCTGCGGCTCCACCGCGCAACCCCACGGCTGGAAGGCGCTCGCCTACTCCGCCGCCGCCCGCATCGACGCGCGCCGCACCGAGGAACGCAGCGACGCGGCCAACGCACGCCTCTTCCGCCGCCACACCGCCCCCGAGTGCGCCGAGGCGGTCCTCGCCGGCGGCTTCGCCCGGCACGCCTTCGGCGAGGCCGTCCAGGAACTGCGCCGCGTCGACTTCCTGAGCCTGGCCGGACGCCTGCGCACACCGACCCAGTTCGTCAACGGAAACCGCGACCTCCTCTTCCGCCAGGACGAACGCGCCTTCCTACGAGCCGTCCGCCGCACCGGCACCCCGGCCCACCTGACCCATGTCCCCGGCACCCACCTCTTCCCCTTGCAGGACCCGGACGCGTTCGCCGGGTTGATCCGGTGTGTGTATGCGGGGCGCTTCGAGAGGGAGGGGCGGGGTGGGACGTAGCGGGGTCTGGGGAGGGGGATTCGGGGCAGCCAGTACGGGACCACGCCTGGGATTCCTGCCAGCGCATTACCGGATGGAGCGCCGTGCCGGCGGCGACGCACTGCGAACGGAGCTCCGTAGCCGCGCATCGGCGGCACGGCTCCCGCCGTCGCGGTCCTCGCCTACGAGGCCGTCGTTCGAGACCGCGCCGATCGGAGTGGACCCTTCCGTGCACACGCATGAAAGTGGCCCCATGACTACTCCGATGCCGTCGGCCGTCCGTGCCTTCTTCCTCGTCAATGAGGGAATTGCCTTCCTGCTGGAGGTGCTGACGCTCGGGTTGTTGGCCTGGTGGGGCTTCACCCGCAACGTCGGGTGGGCGGGATCCCTCGCTCTTGCCGTGGCCGCGCCGCTCGGCGCTGCCGTGCTCTGGGCGATGTTCGCGGCGCCGAAAGCACGGTTCGCGATACCGTATGCCGCCCAACTCGGCGCGAGGGCCGTGGTGTTCGGTGCCGCCGCATTGGCCCTGATTGCGCTCGGGCAGCGGCTTCCGTCCCTCTGGTTCACCGTGGCCGTCGTCCTCAACACCGCCCTGGCCTCGTATTACCGCACGCGTTCTTGAGGTATTGCCGGCCGCTGGCAGTTCTGGCTCTCCGCCCGGCTGCACAGGTCGGTGATGGATGGCTGCACGCTCGTTTTGGTCTTCTCCCCTCAAGATCCATAAGATCCGCCGATGATCATCAAACAACGGCTGGCGGCGGGCCTGTGTGCTCTGGTCGCCGCCCTCGCCGTCGGCGGCCTGCCGCCCACCCAGGCGTACGCCGATGGAGCCGACGAAAGACCCGCGCCCCAGGTCGAACTCGTCCTGGACGCAAGCGGATCCATGCGCGCCCGCGACATCGACGGCGGCTCCAGGATGGCCGCGGCGAAGCAGGCGTTCAACGAGGTGCTCGACGCGACGCCCGACGAGGTGGAGCTCGGGATCAGGACGCTCGGGGCCAACTACCCCGGCGACGACCGGAAAACGGGCTGCAAGGACACCGAGCGGCTCTACCCGGTCGGCCCGTTGGACCGTACCGAGGCCAAGACGGCCGTGGCCACGCTGCAGCCCACCGGTTGGACGCCGATCGGTCCCGCCCTGCTCAAGTCCGCCGACGACTTCACGTCCGGCGACGGCGCCAAGCGCATCGTCCTCATCAGTGACGGCGAGGACACCTGTCAGCCGCTCGACCCCTGCGAGGTGGCCCGCGAGATAGCCGCCAAGGGCATCGGCCTGACCATCGACACCCTCGGGCTCGTCGCCGACGCGAAGACGCGCGAGCAGCTGTCCTGCATCGCGGACGCGACCGGCGGCACCTACACCGCCGTGCACCACAAGAACCAACTCTCCGACAAGGTCGGCCAATTGGTCGACCGGGCGGCCGATCCGGTGGCCACACCCGTGGCTGTCGACGGCGCCGCCCAGTGCGCCGACGCGCCGCAGCTCAAGGCCGGCCTCTACACCGACCGCGAGAAGTTCGGCGAACACCGCTTCTACCGCGTCGACGTCGAACCGGGGCAGGAGCTGCGCGCCTCGGTGAGCGTCGCGGCCGACCGTGCGGTCAACCAGGACTACGGGGTGCTTCTGCGCGCAGTCACCACACGCGGCCGGGAGATCGTGCGTGGGCAGGAGGCGGGTGACGGGCGCACCGACGTCCTTTCGACAGGCCTGCGTTACCCGAAGCCCGAGCAGGACGACGACACGGACGAGACTCAGGCGGAGTCGGTCTGCCTCCAGGTCTCGAACTCCTTCTCCGCGCCCGCCTCGGTGAAGACGACGCCCGGCCTGCCGGTCGAGCTGACGGTCGACCTGGTGGACGGCCCGGACCAGGCGTCCGACGTGGCCGCGTTCGGGCTCGGCAACGGCTGGTGGCTGCTGGCCGCCCTGCTGGTGGTCGGCTTCCTCGCAGGTGTGATCTGGGGCTGGCTCTCGCGCTGGCGTGTCGCTGTTTGGAGGACGAACTGATGCAGTTCGCAACGCAGTTGGGATGTACGAGACGGCTGGCCGGCGGTCTCCTGGGCGCCGCTGCCGCACTGCTGGCGCTGGCCGGACCCGCCACCGCGGACGAGGGCGACGACGCCGCCCAGAAGGCCCCGACCGAGGCAGGTACATCGTTCCGCACGGCGGCGCAGACGCAGCAGGACCAGAAGGCGACGGCGAGCGCGTCGACGGGCGACTACCTGTACTGGTCGTTCCCGGCCGACGCCGGTCAGCGCCCGACGGTGAAGGCGACCGTCGAGCTGCCCGAACCGAAGACCCGGCACGGCGCGCAGACCTGGCGCATCGACGTCTACGACGGGCTGCGGCGCCGCCAGCCCTGCCAGTACGGCATGCAGGCACGCGCCGTCGAGGCCGGGGCGAACCGCGTGGAACTCGCCTGCACGCTGCGCACGGTGCATGCCTCGGCGGACGCCTGGAGCAACGACCCACTGCCCGGCACCTACTACGTCCGCCTCACGACGACCTCGCTCGCCGACGCCGACCTGGGCCGGCCGGTGACGGCGTCGATGGAGGCCCACTCGAAGGACATGGGCGGCGCCGCGGCGGTCGACGGTAGCCTGTCCACCCCGCTGGTCCCGGGCACGACCACCTCCGCCGAGCAGGCCGCACCGGCGGACGGCTGGTCCTCGACCTGGTGGACGAGCCGCTGGCTGTGGACGGCGGCGGGCGCGGTGCTCGCGGCGCTGGCGGGCATCGGAGGCTACGCGCTGACCCGAGGGGGAGGCCGTCCGGCGGGGGTCTGACAGGCGGCGGAAGCCGCGTGCGGCCGGAGGGTAGCGCCGTCGATTTCCGGTCCAGAACGAATGCGGACCGGAAATCGCGGCAAGCCGGCCGGGGCCGATCCACATCGAGTCCTCAATGCCGACGCGGACGTGGGGCCCATGGTGGTGAAGGGCATTGGTTGCGCGCCCGGCGCCGAGGGGCGACCACGCGCCCCGGCTCCGCGGCGATGCCTCTGCCCAAGGCGTTCACGTTGAAGCCTCTGCCGCCCGGTCGAGGAACGTGTCGACGAGGCGGTTGGTGTTGTCCCGTGCGGCTGCTTCCATGGCGCGGCTCTGGGCGAGGAGCTCGTCGGGGTCCACGCCGTGCCGCAGGCACTGCTCCCTGCCGTCGTTGTCGAGGTACTTGCCGACGACTGACGCGGTGATCTCCGGATGGAACTGGACGGCCAGGCTGCGGCCGACCCGGAAGGCCTGAGTGCACAGCTCGTTGTGTGCCACGCTGATGGCCTCCGGTGGCATGACGCAGCGATCGTAGTGCCACTGGAACCATGGGCCGTCCGCGATCAGGGAGGGGTCGTCGGTGTCTATTCGGGACCAGCCGATCTCCGGGCTCGGTGCCGCCTCGACCGAGCCGCCCAGCGCGGTGGTCAGGGCCTGCGCGCCGAAACACACGCCGAGCAGCGGAATGCCCGAGTGGTGCGCCTTGCGGAGCAGGGCGAGTTCGCCGTCGATCCAATTGCCCACGGCGGCTTCGTCGTAGACCGACCAGGGCGCGCCCAGGGACACGACCAGGTCCCAGCCGTCGGCGTCGGGAAAGTCGAAGTGCACGTTCGGTTCGCGGTAGTGGTCCGCGGGCACGACCGTGACGGTGGAGAGGTCGTATCCGCGCTCCATGAGTCGGGTCCCGATCAGGCCCGGCTCCGTCACGTGGTCGTGCATGAGGACGAGCGCGCGCACGTCAGATGCCCCCTGTCTTGTCTTCGGCTGTGCGGCAACGCCAGGCTTGCCGCCTATGTGCGGTGTGCCAAGCGGACGGGCAGTCACACCAGCCGGTCCACCTTGCGCACCACCTCCCGGCAGAACGCGCCCACGCCCCGCGGGTCGTCCGTGAACTGGGACGGTTTGACGCAGAAGTTGGTGAAGCCCGCCGCCCACTGCTCCGGGATCGCGGCGAGCGCCCGGTCCAGGTCGGCGCTCGCGTCGGGAGAGGGGAAGACGGCGCGCGTACCGCCGATGAGCTCCAGCTCCCGCATGTCGCGGCCCGCTTCGGCCATCGCCGCCGCCAGCTTGTCCATCTCGCCGGGCGCCGGACGGCCCAGTGGGTTGAAGCCGTGGCCGTGGCGGACGATGCGGCGCAGCAGCGCGTCGTGCAGCGTCGAGCCGCCGAACCACAGCTGGGGGCCGCCCTCGCGGTACGGGCCCGGTTCCAGGTGCACGTCCTGGAAGCGGTAGAAGTCGCCCTCGAACGTCGCCGGGCCCGGCTTCCAGAGTTCCGCCCAGGCCGCGAGGTGCTCGTCGAGGAGCTTGCCGCGGTGCTCGAAGGGGACTTGGAGTGCCGCGTACTCGTCGCGGCTCCAGCTCACCGTCGGCAGCACGACCAGGCGCCCGTGCGAGAGCAGGTCGAGCGTCGCCAGCTCCTTGGCGAGCAGCAGTGGGTGGCGCAGCGGGGCCAGGATCGCCGCGGCCGCGAGCCGGATCCGCTCGGTGACGGCGGCGATCGCGGAGAGCAGGACGATCGAGTTCGGCCACGGTGTGTCCGGGGGCTGGTTGCCGGGCAGCGCGTACTCGCGGGGGTTCGGCATCACACCGTTCGCCCCGGCGTCCGGGCCCAGCACGATGTGCTCGCTGAGCATCACCGCGTCGAACCCGGCGTCCTCGGCCTCCCGCGCCCAGCGCACGACAGCATCGAGATCGCAGCGCCCGCCGGTCATCGTCCAGTTCTCGGAGAGGACGAGGGTGAGGCGCGGGCGTCGGGGCACGGACGGCTCAGGCAAGGGTGACCTCCACCGGCAGCTTCTTGATGCCGTTGACGAAGTTGGAGCGCACACGCGGCACGTCGCCGGTCAGCCGGATCGAGGAGAGCCGCGGGACCAGCTCCTCGAACATGATCCGGACCTCGGTGCGGGCCAGCAGATTGCCCAGGCACAGGTGCGGGCTGCCCTTGCCGAAGGTGACGTGGTCGTTGTCGGTGCGTGTGACATCGAAGGCGTACGGGTCGGTGAACACGTCCTCGTCGCGGTTGCCGGACGCGTACCACATCACCACCTTGTCGCCCTCCTTGACCTGCTTGCCGCCGAGCTCGACGTCGCGGGTCGCGGTGCGGCGGAAGTGGTAGACGGGCGAGGCCCAGCGCAGGAACTCCTCGACCGCCGTGGGGATGAGCGAGGGGTCCTCCTGGAGGCGGGCCAGCTGCTCGGGGTGCTGGAGCAGGGCCAGCATCGAGTGCGTGATGGTGTGCCGGGTCGTCTCGTTGCCGGCCACGACCAGGAGCAGGAAGTAGTTGTCGAAGTCCTGGGAGGAGAGCGGGACTCCGTCGCGCGGGGTCTGGTTGACCAGGCGGGAGACGAGGTCCGTGCCCTCGCCGCCGCGCCGCTGCCGCGCGAGCTCGCGCCCGTACTCGAAGACCTCGAGCGAGGCGGGGGAGCGGAAGGGCAGGTCGCGGTACTTCTCGCTCTCCGCGCTCTCCAGCAGGACGTCGGCGTAGTCCGGGTCGGTGTTGCCGATGATCCGGTTGCCCCAGTCGATGAGCTGCTGGTTGTCCTCCGGGGGGACGTCGAGGAGGCGGGCGAGGACGTTGATGGGGAAGTCCGCGGAGACCTCCTTGACGAAGTCGAAGCTGCCCTTGGCGAGCGCCGCGTCCAGCGTCTTCGCGGTCAGGCCGCGCAGGAAGTCGGTGTAGCTGTTGATGACCTTGGCGCCGAACTGGCGCTGCAGCAGGCTGCGCATCGCGCGGTGGCGTACGCCGTCCAGCTCCAGGATGGAGGCGCGCTTCTTGATCTGGTCCTCGTCGACCTCCTCGAGGTTGGTGAACTTCGTGGAGGTGAACGTCTCGGCGTCGCGGTCGACGCGGGCGATGTCGGCGTGCTTGGTGACGGCCCAGAAGCCCGAGTTGGGGGCCTCCTCGTCCTGCCAGTGGACCGGGTCCTCGTGGCGCAGGGTGTGGAACATGCGGTACGGCGTGATGCCGTCGGTGAAGTTGTCGAGGTCGGCCAGGTTGACGTCGGCGAGCGGCAGCGGCTCGACGGCGGCTCCGGCGATCTGGTCGGGGGTGATGGTCATGGTGTGCGGCCTCCTCGGCTCACGGGTGCGGTGGCGTCACAGGTGGTAGGCGTACTCGGTGAACTCCCAGTCGGTGACGTGCCGTTGGAAGCGCGCGACCTCGTCGCGCTTGTACGAGAGGTAGGAAGCGGTGAAGTCCTTGCCGAGCAGCTCCGCGAGCGCGGTGTCGGCCTCCAGGGCGTCGAGCGCGGCGGGCAGTGTCTGCGGCAGCAGGGTGGACTGCGCGGTGTCGTAGCCGTAGCCCTCCAGCGGGGCGGGCGGCTCCTCGGCGGCCAGCACGCCGAGCAGGGCGGCGGCGAGGGTGGCGGCGATGAGGAGGTACGGGTTGGCGCTCGCGTCGCCCAGGCGCAGTTCGATGCGGGAGCCGCTGCCGCGCTCCGGCGGGATGCGGACCATGGCGCTGCGGTTGTCCAGGCCCCAGTCGATCAGCCACGGTGCGAGGGTGTCGGGGCCGAACCGTTTGTAGGAGTTGACCGTCGGGTTCGCGAGGGCGGCGAGCGCCGGGGCGTGGGCGAGGACGCCGGCGATCGCGTGCCGTGCGGTGGCGGACAGGCCGTGCGCGCCGGCGGGGTCGTCGAAGGCGTTGCCGCCGTCGGGGTCGGTGCAGGACAGGTGCAGATGGAAGCCCGAGCCGCCGACGCCGTTGAACGGCTTGGCCATGAAAGTGGCCAACCGGCCTTCCTTGCGGGCCAGTTCCTTGATCGCCGACTTGAAGCGGAAGGAGCGGTCCGCGGCGTCCATGGCCTCGGAGTGGGTCAGGTTGATCTCGAACTGCCCGCCGTCGAACTCGTGGTTGCCGTTGCTGACACCGATGTCGAGGTCGCGCAGCAGCCGCAGGGTGCGCAGCAGGTGGTTGTCGCCGTCCGCGCGCAGGCCGGCCGTGTAGACGACACCCGCGGCATCGCTGTAGCGGCGCCAGCCCTGCGGCGATTCGGGGCTCGGCTCGCACAGGAAGTACTCGAGCTCGGGGCCGACCACTGGGTGCAGGCCGTGCTCCGCGCACCGGTTCACGACCGCGCGCAGCAGGTCGCGCGGTGACTCGGGCGCGGGCGCTCCGGTGGCCGGGTCGGTGACGTCGCCGAGGCAGGTGGCGACGCCGGGCTCCCACGGCAGGGCGGCCAGGGTGTCGAGGTCGGGCCGTACGCAGATGTCGGGAAGGCCGGCGTCCAGGCCGCCGGACACATCGACGACGTCGCCCTGCGGGCTGGTGTGGTAGACGGCGCGACAGAAGGCGAGGCCGTGGTCGCAGACCGCGGGCAGATGGTCGAGCAGGACCTCCCGGCCCCGGTCGGTGCCGATCAGGTCGGGATAGGTCACCCGGACCACGTCGATGCCCTCGGCGGCGAGCCGGGCCATGTGGTCGCGGACGGGAGGGGTGTCGGTTGAGCTCACCGTGGTCTCCTCTGCGGGAGTGGAGGGGGAGGGGCGGCCTCGAACTGCGCTGCTGTGGCGGGCCGTTCGCTCGTTTGGCTGCAAACGGTATGGAGGCCCGGTGGTTCCCCGCAAGGGTTCCGTCGCAGAAATTTATCCAGGCGGATAGGTATTGACCAGGGGGTGCTCACTTCCTATGTTGTTTGAAGTCAAACGAGCCAGGGGCGATGCAGGCGCCAGTCGTGGAGCGCGACGTCCCGCTCGGTATCAGACGCTCCCTCGGCATCAGGAGGCCCCGCCATGAAGGTCGTCGTCGACATGAACAAATGCCAGGACCACGGCCAGTGCGTATTCGCCGCACCGGACGTCTTCAGCTTCGATGACGCCGGACGTCTCGCCTACGTCCCTGACCCCGACGATGCTCTCCTCGACGAGGTCGAGGAAGCGGCCGATGTGTGCCCGCTCCAGGCCATCCGGATCGAGGCCTGAGCCGGTGACCGCCCCGATCGTTGTCGCAGGCGCCTCGATGGCCGGCCTGCGCGCCGCCGAACAGCTCCGCGCCGCGGGGTGGCAGGGCCCCGTCACCCTCGTCGGGGACGAGCCCCACATGCCGTACAACCGGCCGCCCCTGTCGAAGGAAGTCCTCGCGGGCAAGGCCCCGTTCGCATCGCTCGCCTTCAGGCCCAGGCCGGCGGTCGCCGACGTGGAATGGCGCCTCGGCGTCAAGGTTCTCCGCGCCGACCTCGACGGCCGTACGGTCGCTCTCGACAGCGGAGACACCCTCGCCTACAGCGGCCTCGTCGTCGCCACCGGCATGCGCCCGCGCCGCCTGCGCTGCCCGGGGCCGACGGCGGGACGGCACACCGTGCGCACCCTCGACGACGCCCGGGCGCTGCGCGGCGACCTGACCAGGCCGGGAGCGCGCGTGGTCGTCGTGGGGGCCGGATTCATCGGCTGCGAGGTCGCCGCCACCGCCGTGGCGCTCGGGGCCGCCGAGGTCACCGTCGTCGACCCGATGCCGCTGCCCATGGTCGGCCCCCTCGGCGAACTGCTCGCCCGGTCCCTGCTGCGACGCCATGAGGAGCGCGGGGTCCGCTTCGCGCTCGGCACCGGTGTCACCGGCTTCGAGGGCGACGAGCGGGTGTCCGGTGTGACCCTCTCCGACGGCACCGTGCTCCCTGCCGACGTCGTGGTGGAGTCGGTCGGCTCCGTCGCCAACACCGAGTGGCTCGAAGGCAACGGCCTCGACCTGACCGACGGCGTCCGCACCGACGCACACCTGCGCGCCGGTGGCCGCCCCGACGTCATCGCGGTCGGCGACGTCGCCCGCTTCCCCAACGCCCGCTACGACGGCGTCCCCCGCCGCGTCGAGCACTGGTCCATCCCCACGGACACCGCCAAGCACGCCGCCAAGGTGCTCGCCGCCCACCTCGCAGGCGCCGAGGCTCCCGCCGAACCGTTCGCGCCGCTTCCCACGTTCTGGAGCGACCAGCACGACTTCCGGCTCCAGTCCTTCGGTGCCCCGGCCCTCGGCAAGGACGACGTGCGCGTCCTGGACGGCGACCCCGACGGCGACGTGCTCGCCGGATACCACCAGGGCGGACGCCTCGTCGGCGTCGTCGCGCTCGGCGGGAGGGCGGCGGCCGCCGCTGCCGCCCGCTGTCGCGCCGAACTCATGAAGCAGCCCGTACTCACCGCCTAAGAAACACCGAGAGCTTCCTAAGGACCCCAAGTGACCAGTGTCCGTGGATACTTCCACCCCAAGACGGCGACCGGCGCGTCCTCGCTGATCCCCTCACCGCCGTGGCGCTACTCCGGCGACCTGCTCACCGTCGAGTACCGCACCGACCCGGCCCGCGTCCGCGAACTGCTTCCGGAACCCCTGGAGTTGGCCGACGAGGACCCCGGCGCCGTCGCCCTCATCTGGGCCGACTGGCAGTCCTGCTCCGCCGAAGGCAACGAGCTGCTCGACCCGGTGCTCGCCCAGTACAAGGAGGCCTTCGCTGTCGTCCGCTGCCAGTACAAGGGGCAGACCTACACCCGCTGCGTGTACATCTGGGTCGACAAGGACTTCGCCGTCGCCCGCGGCCTGCACCAGGGCTACCCGAAGAAGCTCGGCTCCATCCACCAGACCCGCCCGCACCCCTACGGGCCCGCGCCGCGCATCGAGGCCGGTGCCCGCTTCGGCGCCACCATCGCCGCCGCCGACCGGCGTCTGGCCCAGGCCGTCGTCACGCTGCGCGAGCCGTCCGAGACCAACGGGTTCGTCAACGCCCACCCCATGGCACACCACCGCTGGCTGCCCTCCATCGAGAAGGGCAAGGGACTCGCCCTCGACGAGCTGATCGAGTCCGGCGCCGCGTCCTTCGAGGGCGGCCAGGCCTGGACCGGCGACGCCGACCTCGAGCTCTTCGAGGCCCCGACGGAGGAGCTGGCCCGCCTGGAGATCCGCGAGCCCATCGCCGCGTACTACCGGCAGGTCGGCGTCGTGTGGGACGGCGGTCGGCTCCTGGAGTCCGGCACCTCGGGCGCCGAGTAGAGCCCTCCGGCGCAACCACCGCATCCGTCCTCGTCAGGAGCCCCCGCACATGACTGAGCAACACACCGTCACGGTCGCCGGCGTCCCGGTCGACACCCGCCACTACATCGGAGGCGCGCGCGTCGCGTCCGCCTCCGGAGACACCTTCACCGACGTCTCACCCATCGACGGCGCCGTACTCGGCGAGATCGCCCGCGGCGCCAAGGCCGAGGCGGACGCCGCGATCGCCGCCGCGAAGGCCGCCTTCCCCGCCTGGGCCGCCACCCCGCCGGCCGAGCGCGCCCGACTGCTGCACGCCCTCGCCGACGGCGTCGACAAGCGCATCGAAGAGCTTGCTCTCGTCGAGACCTGCGACAACGGCGCCCTCCTTCGCTCCCACCGTCGCGGCGTGATGCCCCGCGTCGCGCACAACTTCCGCTTCTTCGCCGACTGGCTGACCGAGCGTCTCGGCCACGAGGACTTCGACACACGGGGACACACCAACCACGTGTCCTGGGACCCGGCGGGCCCCTGCGTGCTCATCACGCCGTGGAACGCGCCGCTGATGCTGTCCAGCTGGAAGCTCGCCCCCGCCCTCGCCGCGGGCAACACGGTCGTCCTCAAGCCCGCCGAGTGGACCCCGCTCACCGCGTCGCTCTTCGCCGACATCGCCGAAGAGGCCGGCCTGCCGCCCGGCGTCCTCAACATCGTCCAGGGCTACGGGTCCGAGATCGGCGGCGCGCTCACCTCCCACCCCGACGTGCGCCGCGTCAGCTTCACCGGCTCCGTGCCCACCGCCCGGCACATCGCCGGGCAGGCCGCCCCGAACCTCACCCCGCTCAGCCTCGAACTCGGCGGCAAGTCACCCCTGTTGGTGTTCGCCGACAGCGACCTCGACCTGGCCGTGGACCTCGCCGTCGAGCAGTACGACAACGCGGGCCAGGTGTGCCTCGCCGCCACCCGTCTCCTCGTGGAGGACTCCGTCGCCGACGAGTTCACCCGCCGGTTCGTCGCCAAGGCGTCCACGCTGAAGCAGGGCGACCCGCGCGAGGAGGCCACCGACATCGGCCCCAACATCCACCCCCGCCAGCTCGACAAGATCGACGGATTCGTGCAGCGCGCGCTCGCCTCCGGCGCCCGCGCCGTCCTCGGCGGCACCCGCGGCGAGGGCAACTACTACGCCCCGACCCTCCTCACCGGCGTCGCCCAGGAATCCGAGATCGTCCAGGAAGAGGTCTTCGGCCCGGTCCTGACCCTGCAGACCTTCGCCGACGAGGACGAGGCCGTCCGCCTCGCCAACGACACCCGCTTCGGCCTGGCCGCGACCCTCGCCACCGGCGACCGGCAGCGCGCCGACCGTGTCACGGCCCGGCTCGTCGCGGGCACGGTCTGGGTCAACTGCTTCTTCGTACGCGACCTCCAGGCTCCCTTCGGCGGCTCCCGTCAGTCGGGCGTCGGCCGCGAGGGCGGCACCTGGAGCTTCGACTTCTACTGCGACCTCAAGAACACCGTCACCGCGCCGAAGGGCTGGAGCGCCCATGGGTGACATCGTCGGCGCGGGCCTCCTCGCCCACGTACCCACCATCGTGCTCCCGGAGGCCGACCGCCTGGAGCTGAACGAGGGCAAGGAGATCACCCTCGTCACCGGCCTCCAGCAGCTGCGCGCGGACGTCTTCGACCGCGACGACTACGACACCGTGGTCGTCCTCGACTCCCACTGGGCCACCACGGTCGAGTTCGTCGTCACCGCGCAGGACCGGCGCGCGGGCCTGTTCACCTCCGAGGAGCTGCCGCGCGGCATGTGCCGCATGCCGTACGACTTCCCCGGCGATCCCGAACTCGCAGCGAACATCGCCCGGTTCGCCGACAAGCACGGCACCTGGATCACCCCGATCGCCGACCCGTACCTGCCGATCTACTACGCCACCATCAACCTCTGGAAGTTCCTCGGCGAGGGCCTTCCCGACAAGAAGTGGGTCACCATCGGCGTCTGCCAGACCGGTGACATGGAGGACCATCTGCGGCTCGGCCGCGCCCTGGCCGACGGCATCGCCGCCACGCCGGGCCGCCGCGTCCTGCTCATCGCCTCGGGCGCCCTGTCGCACACCTTCTGGCCGCTGCGGGAACTGCGCGACCACGAGTCCAGCGACCCCGCGCACATCTTCACCCCCGAGGCCCGCGCCGCCGACGAGGAGCGCATCGCCTGGTTCAAGGAGGGCCGCCACGACAAGGTCCTCGACACCATGGACGAGTTCGCCAGGTACAGGCCGGAGGCGAAGTTCTTCCACTACCTGATGATGGCCGGCGCCCTCGGTGAGCGGGCCTGCACCGCCAAGGGCCGTCAGTACGGCGCGTACGAGAACTCCATCGGCACCGGCCAGGTCCACCTCTGGTTCGACCGCCCGGCCGACGGCTGGACGTCCACGGCCCCCACCCCCGCTCGCGTACAGGAGACCGCACATGGCTGAGATTTCTGAGTACCGCCGCATCCTCCTCGACGGCGCCGCCGTCCAGGTCACCGTCGACGGCGACGAACTGGTCGCGGGCGACGGCCGCCGCGTCAAGACCGACGAGGCCCGGCACCTGCCGCCCGTCGTCCCCTCCAAGGTGATCGCGGTGCACCTCAACCACCGCAGCCGCGTCGACGAGTTCCGGATCGGCCTGCCCGACACCCCCACGTACTTCCACAAGCCGACCTCCGCGCTCAACAGCCACAAGGGCGCCGTCGTCCGCCCCGACGGCTGCAAGTGGCTCAACTACGAGGGCGAGGTCGCCATCGTCATCGGGAAGACCGCCCGCAACATCGCCCCGGCCGACGCGGGCGAGTACATCGCCGGCTACACCGTCGCCAACGACTACGGCCTGCACGACTTCCGCGACACCGACGCCGGCTCGATGCTCCGGGTGAAGGGCTCCGACACCCTGTGCCCGCTCGGTCCGGGCCTGGTCACCGACTGGGACTTCCGCGGCAAGCGGCTGCGCACGTACGTCAACGGCGAGGTCGTCCAGGACGGTTCCACGGACGAGATGAAGTGGGACATGCACTACCTCGTCGCCGACATCGCCCGCACCATCACCCTGTACCCCGGCGACGTCCTGCTGTCCGGCACACCGGCCAACTCCCGCCCGGTCGCGCCCGGTGACGTCGTCGAGGTGGAGGTCGAGGGGCTCGGCCGGCTCACCAACCACATCGTGACCGGACCCACCGCCGTCCGTGCCGACGTCGGCGCCCAGCCCACCGAGTCCGAGGAGGTGCTGTCCACGGCGCTCGGCGGCGACTGGGAGTTCCGCGGCATCAGGCCGCCGAAGCGGTGACGCCCGCGGACGGGCCCTGCACGCCACGGGTGTGCCGGTAGGGTCGCCGACATGAGCGATTCCTCCGACAAGCCCGCCGCCAAAACCCGCAAGCGGGTGGACTACGGGACCGGCCGGGAGGCGCTGCTCGGCGCCGCCGTCCGCGTGGTGGCGCGGGGCGGGCTGCGCAAGCTCACCTACCGCGCGGTCGCCGAGGAAGCCGGAGTCACCCACGGGCTCGTCGTGCACCACTTCGGCTCGCGTGACGCGCTGATCGCGGCGGCGCTGGAGCACACCGTGCGCTCCAGCGCCAGCACCAGCGCGCTGGAGCCGGGCACCGGGAAGGTCTCGGACTTCGTGACCGGGCTCTCGGACATGGTGACCGCTGATCCCGGCATGCAGATCTTCCAGTACGAGCTGATGCTGGAGGCGAAGCGCAGGCCCGAACTGCTGCCGCAGATCCGTGAGTTGTACGGCGAGTACTTCGCGGCGACGGAACGGGAGCTGGCCCGCATCCTCCCGGAGGGCGCGTCACCCGCTCTGACACGACTGGTGTTCGCGGCGTTCGAGGGTCTGGTGCTGCACCAGCTCGTGCTGGACGAGCCGGAGGTCACCGAGGCCGCCCTCGAGGAGTTGCGTGCGCTGCTGAGCATGCGCGCGGAAGAGGAGTAAGCGCCCGCGGCGGCCCCCGGCCCCGCCGAGTCGTCACGTCAGCCCAGGTCCCCGCCGCTCACAGGCGGGGGCCTGGGTTGTTTCCCCGTGCCTGGGCCGGGAGTTCGCGAGCGAAAGCCGTCCCAACCCCTTGTCAATCGGATAGTTCCGGTCGACGATGAGGCATCTCGTTTGAGTCGAAACAAAATTCCTCCCCCTCTTTCCTCCCCTCTCCCTCCTCGTCCCGGCAGGTGATCCGAGTGGAAGCGCAGACGGCGGTCGTCACGCCGACTTCTCCTGAGACTCCCAGCGCAGGCAAGCTCAAGCCCAACTCCCTCGGGGTGCTGGGCATCCTCTTCTTCGTACTCTCCGCCCAGGCCCCGCTGACCGGCATCGCCGGAGCCGCACCCATCGCCGTCGGCATCGGCAACGGTGCGGGCGCGCCCGCCGCCTACGTCGCCGCCGGTGTCGTCATCCTGTTGTTCTCGGTCGGCTTCGTCGCCATGGGCCGCCACGTCGTCGACTCCGGCGCCTTCTACACGTACATAGGCAAGGGCCTCGGCCGCGCGGCCGGTTCCGGCAGCGCCGCCGTCGCCCTCTTCGCCTACTGCACCATCCAGGCCGCCATGTACGGCCTGTACGGCGCGACGCTCAGCGGCCTGGTCGAGCACTACGCCGGTCTCCATGTGCCGTGGTGGCTCCTGGTGCTTGTCACCATGGCGGTGGTCCAGGTGCTCGGCGCCGCGGGCATCGACATGGGCGCCAAGATCCTCGCCGTGTTCGTGCTGGCCGAGTTCAGCATTCTGATCGTGTTCGCCCTCGTCACCCTCTTCAAGGGGGGCGGTCCCGAGGGCCTCGGATTCGCCGACAGCTTCTCCCCGTCCGCCGCTCTGCAGGGGGCTCCGGGGGTGGCGTTGATGTTCGCGGTGGCGTCGATGTTCGGTTTCGAGGCCACCGCCATCTACGGGGAGGAGGCCCGCGAACCGCGCAGGACGGTGCCCCGGGCGACCTATCTCTCCGTCGCGGTGATCACAGGGTTCTTCGCGTTCACCACGTGGATGCTGGTGTCCGCGCACGGGGCGTCCGGGGTCACGGGCGACGCGGGCAAGGCGCTGGCGAGTGGGGACTCGTCCGGGTTCGTCTTCGCGCCGATCGCCGCACAGTTCGGCGGCTGGATCAACGACGTGCTCCCGATCCTGCTGGCCACCTCGCTGTTCGCCGGCATCCTCGCCTTCCACAACTCCGCCAACCGCTACCTGTTCTCGCTCGGCCGCGACGGGCTGTTGCCGCACGCGCTGACCGCGGTCAACCGCCGTCACTCACCCTGGGCGGCGGGCGTCGCGCAGACAGGGATCGCGCTCGTGCTGGTGCTGCCCTTCGCGGTCCTCGGCAAGGATCCCGTCCTGACGCTGTTCTCCTGGTTCAGCGGCGTCGCGGTCCTCGGGATGATGCTGCTGTACTTCCTCACCTCGGTGTCCGTCGTCGTGTTCTTCCGCAGGACCCGGGCCGACGCCCGGGTGTGGAACACACTCGTCGCGCCCGCGCTGGGAGCGCTCGGCATCCTCGGCGCCATCTGGCTCATCATCGAGAACTTCACCACGCTCATCGGCGGCAGCCGCAGCACCGCGCTGTGGCTCCAGGCCACGGTGCCGGCCGTGCTGCTCCTCGGTGTGGCGGTCGCCCTGCTGACGCGGTCCAGGACGCGCAGGGCGGAGCCGAGCACATGAGCCGAACCGACGGACACACCATGACGTCATCGACAGCACCCGGCCCTGCCCCCGCCCCGCCCGTGGAGCGCGTCGCCTACCTCAACGGCCGCATCTGGACCGGGGAGTCCGAACGCCCTTGGGCGCAGGCGCTGTTGACCCACGGCGCCGAACTCGCGACGGTCGGCACCGACGAGGAGGTGCGCTCGGTCGCCGGGCCGGACGCGCACGTGGTCGACCTGGGCGGCCGGATGGTCATGCCCGGCATCCACGACGCCCACATCCATCTGCTGCTCAGCGGGCTCAAGTTCCGCTACGAGTGCCGTCTGCGGCCCGACGCGGAGGAACGTGACATCCTCGCCGGCCTCGCCGACTGCGGCTGCGGCGGACACCAACTGCCCGGCCGCGAGGGATGGATCGTCGGCGGAGAGATCAATCCGAACGCCTTCCCCGAGGCCGCCCCCGACCGCGCCTTCCTCGACAACGCCTATGGCGATCGGCCCATCTACCTGCACGACTACACCGCCCATCACGGCTTCGCCAACGCCAGGGCCCTCGAACTGGCGGGCATCGACGCCGACACCCCCGACCCGGAGGGCGGCCGGATCCTGCGTCGGCCGGACACCGGAGTACCCACCGGCGAACTGGTCGAACGGGCCACTTGGGCCGTCCAACGCGCCGTCCCCGAACACGAACCCGCCGTCTACCGGGAGGCGGTCCGCTGGGCCGTCTCCGTCGCCAACCGGTACGGCATCACCTCCGTCCAGGAGGCCTCCGCCTCCGGTCAGGAGCTGCGTGCGCTCGGCGAACTGGACGCGGCAGGCGACCTCACCGCCCATGTCGCCGCGCACCTCGTCTGGCGCGAGGAGGGGTTCGGAATGGCGAGCGCCGAGGTACTGGAGCGCCGCATCGCCGATCGTGACTCCTACGCCACCGCCCATGTGCGCACCGGCTTCGTCAAGCTGTGGCTCGACGGCGCCCCGCTGCCGCCGCATCACACGCACGCCGGGCTGCGCCCCGACGGCAGCGTGGACGACACCTGGCTGGTGATCCCCGCGGACGAACTGGTCGAGGCGCTCACCCGCTTCGACGGTGACGGCCTCACCGTCAAGATCCACTGCGCGGCCGAGGGGGCCGTCCGCGTGGCCCTGGACGCCGTCGAGGCCGCCCGCAAGGCCAATGGGCCCGACGGGCCGGTCCACGAGATAGCCCACTGCGGCTTCGTCGACCCCGCCGACCTGCCCCGCTTCGCCACACTCAAGGCGGTCGCGGAGATGTCCCCGGCGCTCTGGCACCGGCCGGAACCCGAATTCGCAGGCCTGAAAGAGGGGTTCAAGTTCGCCACCCTCCAGCGCGCGGGCGCCCGGGTCACCGTCGGCTCCGACTGGATCCTCACCCAGGACCCGAACCTGTTCCCGGCCCTGCAGGGCATCCTCCAGCACGGCCAGGAGGCGGTGGATCTGCCCACCGCCCTGCACTTCATGACCCTCGCCGGCGCCGAGGCCTGCGGCCTGGCCGACCGCGTCGGCACGCTGCGCCCCGGCAAGTCCGCCGACTTCATCGTCCTCGACCGCGACCTCTTCGAGGTTCCGACCGGCGAGGTGGGCGCCACCGAGGTCCTCCTCACGGTCTTCGAAGGCCGCCCCGTCCACGGCACCCCCGCATCTCTGTGACGCAGAAGGGACCTCATCCCGCATGACGAACACCACCCCCGCTCTGCCGTGCTGTGCCGCCGATGCCGACCGTGAGCGGTCAGTGCCGCGGCGTGGCCTGTTGGGCGGAGCCGCCGCCGCGGCGGCCGGCCTCGCCCTGCCGGCACTCGCCGCGGGGCGAGCGGCGGCCGCACCCGCCCACCCCCGGAAGGGAACTCGGCTCGTTCTCCTCGGCACCGCGGGCGGCCCGCCGCCCGAGCCCGGCCGGATGGGCATCGCCTCGGCCCTGGTCGTCGACGGCCGCGTCCACCTGATCGACGCCGGTCGCGGCGCCGTCTCCCAGTACCTGGCGGCCGGGTTGCGCTATCAGGACCTGACGTCGGCCTTCATCACCCACCTGCACGCCGACCACATCAGCGACCTGTACAACTTCTTCCTCCTCCCCGGCTTCGGCGGCAACGACGAGAACGACGGCGTCACCGGCCCCGTCCCTCTCTACGGTCCGGGCCCCGCCGGCGCGCTGCCCCCGAAGTTCGGCGGCGGCCATGTCGCGACCGTCGCCCCGAAGGACCCGACGCCCGGACTCGCCACGCTGATGACGAAGCAGATCGAGGCCTTCGCCTACAGCACCAACGTCTTCATGCGCGACTCGGGCATCCCCGACGTCCGCGACCTGATGCGGGTCCACGAGATCGAGCCGCCCGCCGTCGGGGCCGACCCGCTCGGCCCCACCGCACCCGACATGGACCCGTTCCTCGTCATGGACGACGGCACCGTCAAGGTGACGGCCGTGCTGGTGCCGCACGGCCCCGTCTTCCCCTCCTACGCCTACCGTTTCGACACCCCCGACGGGTCCGTCGTCTTCTCCGGCGACACCTCCGCCACGCAGAACATCGTGCGCCTGGCCCGCGGCGCCGACGTCCTCGTCCACGAGGTCATCGACATCGACTTCTACAAGAGCGCCGACCTGAGCGATGCGCTCCTGGACCACCTGCGTGTCTCGCACACCGACGTCACCGAGATCGGCCCCCTCGCGGAACAGGCGGGGGTCGACACGCTCGTCCTCACCCACCTCGTCCCGGCCAACCCCGCCCTGGTGAGCAAGGGGTCGTGGCAGCGCCGGGCAGGCAAGGGCTTCAGCGGCCACGTCGTGGTGGGGGAGGACCTGCAGTCCCTTCCGCTGCGGCGCTCGCGGTGACCCTTCGACGCCTTTGCGGGCACCACGCCACAGCACACGAGCCCAACCGAACGGAGAGGGTGCATGTTCGACGTCACCCATGAGGAACTGGTGCGCAGGGCCAAGGATCTCGCCCTGCCCCAGCAGCACCACATCGACGGCAAGGACGAGGCCGGTGGCGGCCGTGCGTTCGCCGCCGTTTCTCCCCGCGACGGCCAGATCCTCACCCAGGTCGCCGACGCGGGCGAGGCAGAGGTGGACGCGGCCGTCACCGCCGCCCGCCGCGCCTTCGACACCGGCCCCTGGCCACGCATGGCCCCCGCGGAGCGCGGCAGGACGCTGCTGCGCATCGCCGACCTCCTCGAAGAGGAACGGGAGAGGCTCGCCCTGACCGTCAGCCTGGAGATGGGCAAGACGATCACCGACGCGTACGACATCGAACTCCGAGCCGTCATCGGCACGTTCCGGTGGTACGGGCAACTGGCCGACAAGCTCACCGACGAGTCCCCGCACACTCCGGCGGACGCCCTCGCCCTGGTCACCCGCGAACCCGCGGGCGTGGTCGGTGCGGTGGTGCCCTGGAACTTCCCCCTCACGCTCGCCGGCTGGAAGGTGGCTCCGGCCCTCGCCGCGGGCTGCACCGTCGTGCTGAAGCCGTCGGAGTGCTCACCCGTGTCCGCGCTGCTGCTCGGCACCATCGGCACGCGCGCGGGCCTGCCGCCGGGCGTGCTCAACGTGGTCACGGGAGACGGTCCGGCCGCGGGCCGAGCGCTCGGTCTGCATCCCGATGTCGACGTGCTCGCCTTCACCGGCTCCACCGCTGTGGGCCGCCATTTCCTGCACTACGCCGCCGACTCCAACCTCAAGCGTGTCTGGCTCGAACTGGGCGGCAAGTCGCCGAACATCGTCCTGCCCGACGCCCCCGACCTGGAGAAGGCCGCCGCCACAGCCGCCTGGGGCATCTTCTTCAACCAGGGCGAGATGTGCACCGCGCCGTCCCGACTCCTCGTGCACTCCTCCATCGCGGAACAGGTCACCGAGGCGGTCGTGCGACGGGCCCGCGAACTGCGGGTCGGTGACCCCCTCGACCCCGCCACCGAGATGGGCGCCCTGGTCGGCGAGGCCCACCTCGGCCGCGTCCTCGAACACATCGGCCACGGCCTGGAGGAGGGCGCGCGGCTGCGCGCCGGAGGCGGCCGGGCGCCCGCCGGGCCGGGTGGCAGCTACCTGCGGCCCACCGTCCTCGACCGCGTGACCCCCGACATGCGTCTGGCGCGCGAGGAGATCTTCGGACCTGTCCTGTCGGTCCTCACCTTCGACGACCTCGACGAAGCTGTCCGGCTGGCCAATGCCACCGACTACGGCCTCGCCGCCGGACTGTGGACTGCCGACCTGACCACCGCCCACCGGGTCTCCCGCGCGCTGAAGGCTGGCACGGTCTGGGTCAACTGCTACGAGGAAGGGGACCTGACCGTGCCCTTCGGCGGCATGAAGCAGTCGGGCAACGGCCGCGACAAGTCGGTCCACGCCCTGGAGAAGTACACCGAACTCAAGACGACCTGGATCCAGCTGTGACCCCACCCTCCTCAACCGCCCCCGCCCGTCCGCTGATCGCGATCCCGGCCCGTTTCAGTGCCACCACCTCGGCCCTGCGCTACGCCGCCGAGGTCACCGCGCGCGCCCTGACCGAGGCCGTGTGGCGGGCCGGCGGTGAACCCGTGACCATCCACCCCGCCGCGACGGACACCGCCGCACGGCTCGCCCGCTTCGACGGCGTGCTGCTCCCCGGCGGCGGCGACCTCGCCCCGCACCGCTACGGTGCCGCCGACACCCACGAGGCCGTCTACGACGTCGACGACCTCCAGGACACCTTCGACCTGGAGGCCGCTCGCGCCACCCTCGACGCGGGACTGCCGCTGCTGGCGATCTGCCGCGGGCTCCAGGTCGTCAACGTGGCGCTCGGCGGTTCCCTGGAACAGGACATGGGCGGCCCCGACCTCGAGCACCGGCACATCGTGCACCCGGTGGCGATCCGGCGCGGCACCCTGCTGGAGCAGGCCACCGGCGCGGAGAAGACCGAGGCGTCCTGCTACCACCACCAGCGCGTGGCCCGCCTCGGCGATGGCCTCGAACCCTCCGCACACGCGGCCGACGGCACCGTGGAGGGCCTCGAACTGCCTTCCCACGACGGCTGGTTCACGGCAGTGCAGTGGCACCCGGAGGACACGGCACACCAGGACCCCGCCCAGCAGGGGCTCTTCGACGCGCTCGTGCGGGCCGCGGGAAGCCCGCACTGATAGCCGCAGCACGTGGCGGAGGGGCTACGCCTTCGGTCGGCGGCCGCTGCGTCGCGGGGCGGGCCGGGCGCCGTCCAGCAAGGACAGGCGGCGCTCCTCGCCGTGCTTCTCGACCTGGAGGACGACTTGGCGCAGCCCGTCGGCGAGGTTCCGGCAGGCATCGTCGTCGAGCCTGTCGGAGACGAACGCCTCCTCTTCATTGAACTCCGGAAACACCTGGCGCATGAGTGCGTCTCCCTCGGGAGTCAGGCGCAGCAGCACGAGCCTGCCGTCCGTCGGGTGGGCGGAGCGCGCCACGAGGCCGCGGGCCTCGAGAGTGCGGGCCACCCCCGTCAGCGTGCCCTTGGAGATCCCGGCTTCTTCTGCCACGTGGCGGGTCTCCGACTCGCCCCAGACCCAGATCACCCACAGCACGACGAACGCGGTCCATGTCAGATCGACCTTGCGCAGCACGCTGTTCTCCAGGTGCTGGCGCACGGCGGAGGCGGCCCGGTAGATGTTGGCCACGACCGCCATGCGTTCGTGGCGGATGGCCGCGCCGCCGAGCTTGGCTTCTGCCAGCTTCTCCGCCTCGGTGATGGACCTGTGGCCGGGCACGGGCGCTCCCCTCGTCAATGAGTCGTTCGGGATCAAAGTGTACGAGTGTCCCGGTGGCCGGAGGCCCGCATGGTTCCGTACATGGGGAGCGTCGATGACGGGCGTTCGAGGCATTGACGAAACTGTCCGCATGGACAATTCTCCGGAGGTGGGTGCGCGCCTCTCCCCGCCTGCGAGGGGAGCGGCCCGTCTACCGGCACCCGGCCGGCCTGTATGTCGTCTCTCGGTACGAGGACGTCGCCCGGCTGATCCGCAATCCCACGCTGAGCGTGCAGCAGCTCGACTTCGGGCCGGCAGCGCCGATTCACCACACGGTGCTGGGCACGGACGCACCGGATCACACACGGCTGCGGCGTATCACCAACCAGTGGTTCACGCCCAAGGCGGTCGAGCAGTGGTCCCAGGTGACACGGGTGTGCGTGGAGTCGGTGCTCGACGGGGTGGAGGCGGGAGACGGCGTACTCGACGTTGCCGACGGCCTGGCCCTGAAGTCCACCTTCAACAGCATCTGTCACGTCCTCGGGATCGAGCCGGCCGGCATGCTCGAAATCCAGCGCAAGACCTACGAGATCGGACTCAGTCTCGGCCCCGGCGGCAATGAGGAGGAGGGCCGGTTCGCCTCGGATGCCCTCGCCTGGTTCGCCGAGCTCATCCGGTGCCTCGTGGCCGACAAGAGGGCCCACCCGGGCGGCGGCATGATCGACGCCTTCATCGCCGCGCAGGACGAGGGAAGGATGAGCGAGGAGGAGGTCGTCTACTCGACCTTCCTCTTCTTCGCCGTCGGGCACCTCGACGTCAAGCACTTGATCAACCACGGTATTTGGCTGATGACGCAGAAGCCCGACCTGTTCGCGGCCTACCGGGACGAGCCGGAGGCCCGACCGGGCATCATCAACGAGATCCTGCGCATCGACCCACCCGAGTCGATGGTCGTCCGTCTGGCCACGCAGGACACCGTCATCGGCGACACCACGGTGCCTGCGGGCGCGACGCTGGCCCTCCTCATCGCCTCGGCGACCACACACGGCCGGTCGCCGCCAGTCGGCACCTCGCCTTCGGTTCCGGCATGCACGGCTGTGCAGGACAGGTCCTGGCCCGGGCGGAGGCAGACGTGGTCTTCAGCTCGATCGTCAACCGCTTCCGAGGCATCGAGCCGGCAGGCGAACCGGCCTACGCGCACACCGAGTTCCTGCGCACCGTCACTCACCTCCCCGTCCGATTCGTCTGACCCTGAGAGCCATGGCCCCGCCCCGGCATCAAGGAGTTCTCGTGCAGGTAGAAGTCGATCTCAACAAGTGTCAGGACCACGGCCAGTGCGTCCATGCCGCCCCCGATCTGTTCGCCCTGGACGAGCGCGTGAATCGCTCTTGGAAGAGCAGGTTTCGATGCGATGCGCGTCAGAACCTGCGGCGTGTGCGTACTGAGTAGCGTGCACACATGCACTTCGAGTGGGGCTGGATCGAGCCCGCGATGCCCTGGTCCGAGACCAAGGCCGAGCGTCTCCTGGTCGAGCACATTGAGCACGACGCGCACCACACGCTCATGCCCACTCTCCTGGAGCGCGGCACCGGCATCGTCAAGGTCCACGTCTACGGGACCGATCCCGGCAGCCTCTCCGCCGGCGCCGACCTTGCTTGCCGGCTCGCCCCGGCGTATGGGGCGGCCAAGGCCCGCGTGGTCTGGTTTCGCAGCCCCGGCGAGCCCGGGGGCTGCGACCAGGGAGTCGGCACTCGGGTCCAGCTCAAGGACTTCACCAGAGGGCCGGGCGAGGAGCCCCAGGTACGCGTGCAGGACTCCAAGGAGCTGTCCGACGAGGCCGAGTTCGACGCGTTCGCGCAGGAGATGGCGGCGTACGGATTCGTCTTCCTCCACCAGCGGATGATGGCTGGCGCTGTCGGCCCGGTCCTCGCTGTGCTGCATGACGGCCGAGAGGCCGGCGCCATCGGGCCGATGGAGACCATGACGGACGCGACGGGCGCGCTGCGCCTGCTGCCGCAGTACTTCGGCGTGCTGCCGCGGCACCGCGGTCACGGCTACGGCCGGTCTCTGTGGCGGGCCGCAATGCACTGGGGGCACCAGCAGGGCGCCGAATACCAGTTGCTGCAGACCGAGTTGGGTGGCGCTTCGGACCGGCTTTGCATCACGGAGGGCCTGCGGTCGCTCGGCTCCGTCCATCACCTTTCCGTCTGACAGGTGTCCGTGTGGGCCGCCCTGGCCCGACCACGGAAAGAGGCCTCCCCGGAACACACCGGGGAGGCCTCATTTCTGCGGGAGTTCGTGCCAGGCGGGATTGGGCCGACCACCCGTCAAGTCAGCACCCGTGCCCGGTTCTTGCGAGCCCGGTGGATCCCCAGCCCGATGAAACCGACCCAGACCAGAGTGATCAGACCGACGAGGGCGTCCGCACCCCACCCGTTGATGGCGTAGAAGTGGGTGGCGTCCATGCCGAAGTAGAGGGACGGGACGGCCAGCAGGTTGATGGTTCCGACGACGATGGCGCCGCGCAGAGTCCACCGGGGCGCGATCGGTGACGCGGCTGTCGTGAACTGCTGCGCGGCACGGGCGAATCCGAGCAGGAACATCGCGATCCACAGGTGGGCGATCGGGCCGTGGGCCAGTGCCATGGCGGCCGCCAAAGGGCCGTCCGTGGTCGGGTCCATGTCCCGGCCCGGGAAGGCCAGGGGAGTGCCGGCCTCGAGCGAGGTGGCGAAGAGGATCACCGCGACGTAGGTGAGCAGCGACACGAAGGTGAGCTGGCCGGCGATGGTGCGCCGGCCCGTGTCGTCCCTGGGGAGCAGGCGTGCCAGAGCGACGCCGAACGCCGTCAGCACCGCCATGATCACCAGCGTCAGCAGGCTGCGTGTCAGGACGTTCCACTCCGGGGGCGGTCCCGAGTAGACGAAGTACAGAGCCACCAACGGTACGGAGAGGGCACCCGCTGCCATCCCCGTCCGGCCGGCGAACGCGGCGGTGGTCAGGTCCGATGCGTCGGCTGTGTGACGAGACGAGGCAGAGAGGTTCGGGGTGGTCGATGGCGTGGTCACAGTGACTCCCGGGTGATGTCGTCTGCACGGAGGTTTCCGGTCTGGAGGCTGTGCGAGGCTCCGGTGCGTGGCCACTGGTGGCGGACGTGTTCCATGGACAGCAGGGCGGCGTTGACGATGAGGGCGCTGCCGGGCGTCCACAGCCACCACGGGCCGTCGAGACGCGTGCGGATGATGCCCATCAGCAACCAGACGATGATCTGTACGGCGGTCGCGAAGGCGGCCACCGTGGTGACGGCGAAACGGATCCGGGTCGTCGAGCGCTGACCGGTTGGGTCCAGCCCGAGCAGCGTCATCAGGTATCGGCGAGGACGTGTGGTGTTCATGTCCTCAACGATGTCGGCCGGCCGTGCGCCGGACGTCTGCCGATCGGGACCGGTCGCGTCCACCAACGGCCAATGGCTTCTACGACTTTCGTTGACTGTGCCGCCGGGACCGGCCGTCTAGGGTGGTCCGGTGCCGTCTCCTCCTCTCGCCGTCGTCGGCGGTCGCAACGACGAGGCCCCGGTGCGTCGAGGGCCGTGGATCGAGCGCGGCCGGTCGGCGTTGCTTGTTCTGGCCTCGTTCGCCGGTGGACTCGCCATGCTGTTCCTGGTCCTCGAGCAACGCCCGGGCGGCGGGTGGCGCGTCCTCGACATCGCCGTGGGCGCCGTGGCGAGTCTCGTGCTGCTGGTCCGTTACCGTGCTCCGGTCGTGGTCGGTCTGGTGCTGGCGGTCGCTGGGGCGTTCTGCGCCACCGCCGGTGTGGCCAACTACGTGGCCCTGTTCGCCGTGGCACGCAGTCGGCGCATTGAACAGGCGTTTGTCGTGGCGCTGGCCGACATCGCCGGCGGCGTGGTCTTCTGGCTGCTGTATCCGGCCAACTCGGTGCTGAGCCTCACCGTGGTGGTCAACACCGCGATGGCACTGGCCGTGGTCGCCTGGGGCGCGCTGCAGCAGAAGCAGCAGGACCTGGTCGCGGTCTACCGGGACAGAGCGGCCCGTATCGAGCGCGAACGAGAGCAGCGCGCGGAACAGATCCAGATGGCCGAACGCGCCAGAATCGCCCGGGACATGCACGACTCGGTCGCGCACTACATCTCGCTGATCGCGCTCTACGCCGGCGGGCTCGCGGTCGCCGGGGACAACGCCAAGAATGTCGGCACCACGGCCGCGACGATCCGAACGACCGCGATCAGCGCACTCGACGAGCTGCGCACGGTGATCGGCATGCTGCGCGACGGCACCGTCGTGACACCGCAAAGCTCCGAACACGAGCACACTGTCGCCGGGTTGATCGACGAAGCCAGACAGGCAGGCCAGATGATCGTCGCGCGCCTCGATCTCGCCGACAGCGGCACCGACACTGGCAGCACAGCCGTGCTTCAGGAGTCCCCGAACGCCGAGCACGTCTACCGCGTCGTACAAGAGGGGCTGACCAACGCACGTAAGCACGCCCCTGGTGCACTGGTCACGGTCAATGTTCACCGCCAGGGCAGTGACGCCCTCATCATGATCACCAACCCGATCGACGAAGCCGAGCCGGCGTTGCCCGGAAGCGGCGCCGGGCTGAGCGGCCTCGTCGAACGGATCGCCACCGTGGGAGGCGTCGCCGAGTACGAGGCCGTCGACCGCGGTGAGAACACCCACGAGTTCCGGCTGTCTGCGCGAGTGCCTCTGTGATGACCAACTCCCCACCTTCCAGCAGCACTCCCGGCACGCCCACGTCGGTGCTCATCGTCGACGACGACGCCATGGTCCGCACCGGTCTGTCGATGGTCCTGTCGGTGGACCCCACGATCACCATCGTCGCCGAGGCGTCAGGCGGGGCCGAGGCCGTCAGCGCGGCAACGCGGCACCGTCCCGATGTCGTCCTGATGGACCTGCAGATGCCGGAGATGAACGGCGTCGAGGCCACCCGCCGTGTCCGTGCGGCGCTACCGTCGGTCGCGGTGTTGATGCTGACCACCTTCCACCTGGACACACACGTCCTCGACGCACTGCAGGCCGGCGCGAGTGGATATCTGCTCAAGGATGTCGCGCCGCAAGAGCTGTGCCACGCGATTCACCTTGCCGCCTCGGGGGAGTCCGCGTTCTCGGCAACGATCACCCGCCAACTGGTGGCACGCCACACTCGCACGGCCAGTGACTCCGCCGGCGCCAAAGCTCAGCAGACATTGGAGACGCTCACCGATCGAGAACGCGCCGTCGCCGAGGCTGTCGCCGAAGGCGCTTCCAACGCGACCATCGCGAAGGCCCTCTTCATGAGCGAAGGCACGGTCAAGACACACATCTCCCGCGCACTCACCAAGACCGGCTTGGACAACCGGGTCCAGCTGGCCCTCATGGTCTTCCAGGCGCAGCGGAACTCCTAGGCCCCTCGCTCCGACGGCGTCAACGGGTCCTCGGGGCGCGCGCCAGGGGTGGGGGAGCCTGGTGGGAGCGGCGAGCACGGCGCCGGAGACCAGGCCGGTACTCCCAGCCTGCGCTGATCTCAAGAACCGCTTCTACGAACGTGTTTGGAGCGAAAGGCGCCGGCGGTCGTCACGGGAGGATTGGCTGTTGCCGCGACCGGGAAGGCGACCTTCGCCTGCCAAGCTGCCTGGCAGCAGACTCATGGTCAACACTCGTCCGGTAGCAGGAATGCGTGGCGCTCCTCGGTACTGAGCGAGCGGAAGGCTCTTTTGCGGGCGCGACGGAGCAGGCCGTCGAGGTCGTGCTCTGCCAGTGTCCAGATGCGTACCGTTCGGTCACGGGAGGCGGTCGCGAGGCGTGTGCCGTCAGGGTGCCAGGTGAGGCCGTTGACCCAGTCGGCGTGGATGCCGACCACGGCGGTCTGTGTGGCGCTGTCCGGGTCCCAGAGCCGGATTGTGCGGTCCCGGGACACGGACGCGATCGAGGTGCCGTCGGGGGACCAGGCCAGGTCCTGGACCGGGCCCTCGTGGCCGGTCAGGACGGCGAGTTCGGTGCCTTGGAAGGGGTTCCACAGGCGGATTGTGCGGTCGCGCGAACCGGTGGCCAGGCGGCGGCCGTCCGGAGACCAGTGGATCTTCCAGGCGTAGTCCAGGTGACCTGACAGGGTGGTGACGGCGTTGCCGTCGGTGGTGTCCCAGACGATGGCGGTGCGGTCCGTGCTGGACGTGGCGAGGTAGCGGCTGTCCGGTGACCAGGCCGTTCCGCCGATCCAGTCCTGGTGGCCGCGCAGGATGTGCACGGTCGCTCCGGTGGCGGCGTCCCAGATGCGGGCCGTGCCGTCGCGGCCGGCGGTGGCTATGCGCGTGCCGTCGGGTGACCAGGTGACGTTGGACAGTTCCTCGGTGTGCCCGTTCAGGATGATGCCGTCGTCGCGGGCGTCGGCCCTTCGCACAGCGGCGGCACCGTCGCGCAGGGCGGCGACCAGACGGGTGCTGTCGGGGGACCAGGCAATGTCGGACACCTCACCGATGTGCCGGTCGCGGATCTCTCGGCCGGTGACGAGGTCGTGAAGGGTCAGAGAGCCGTCCTGGCAGGCAGAGGCGATGCGCGTTCCATCGGGCGACCAGGCGGCGTGCAGGACTCCATCGGCATGGCCGCCGAGAATGGTGGTGGATCCGGTGACGTCCCAAACAGCCGCGGTCCGATCGCGGGACGCGGTAGCCAACCGCCTTCCGTCGGGGGACCAGGAGATGCCGTAGATGGTGTCGACGTGGTCGGTGAACCGGACCTCGCCGTCGGTACCGTCGAGGTTCCATGCATAGGCCGTATGGTTCGCGTCACCACCGGCGAGGCGGGCGCTGTCCGGGGACCAGGCAAGGGAGTTGATGACCTCCGGGCTCTCCAGCGTTCGCAGCGTCTCCCAGGTGTTGGTGTCCCATATCCGTACGGTCCGGTCGCCCGAGGCCGAAGCGAGCTTCCGCCCGTCCGGAGACCACCGGACCGACTCGATGTTGTTCTGGTGGTCGGTGAGCACGGTGACGACGCTGGACGTGGTCGCGTCCCAGATCCGTACCGTGCTGTCTTCTCCGCCGCTGGCCACGTGTCTCCCGTCGGGCGACCAGGTCACGCTCCAGATCATGTGCTGGTGGCCGCGCAGCGCCGCGGACACGCTGTACGTGTCGGTGTCCCAGATGCGCACGGCGCAGTCGCTGCCGACCGACGCGAGGCGGCTTCCGTCGGGCGACCAGGAGACGCCGCCGACCCCCTCTTCCCGCTCGCCGACGGCCTCCGTGTGGCGGAGGACGGCCTGCTCGGTCCACGTGCTTGTGGACCAGATGCGGACGGTGGAGTCCCTGCAGCCGACGGCGAGCCTGAGTCCGTCGGGGGACCAGGCCACCGCTTGCATCCAGGCGCCGTTGCCCTCAAGCACTACTGGTTGGTCGTCACTCTCCGGACGCCACACCCGGACGGTGCCGTCGTCGCTCGACACGGCCAGCCGTTGGGCGTCCGGTGACCAGGCCACTCCGGATGCGCCGCGTTCGAAGCCGCGCAGCACCGCGAGCAGCCGTGATGCGCTCAGCGCCGTATGCAGTGCCTGGACGGCGGCCGGGGTGGCCGCGCATTCCTCCACTGCCGCAAGCGCGGCGAGCACGGCGGGCTCCGGCTCGGTGTCGACGCGTTCGAGCACTCGGGCGGCTACCCGCTCCGCCGTGCGTTCCATTGCCTCTCGGTGAGCTCGCAGCGACTGGTCCACGAGTTCCTCGACCAGTGGCGTGGTGCCGAGTGCCCGTGCGGAGTCGGCCACCCAGCGCTGGGCGGCAGACAGCCGCTCCCCGGTGAGGAGATAGGCGTCCTGACGCTGGGTTCGGTCCCAATCCTGTGCCCAGCGCTCCAACTCCGTACGGTGGCGCAGATCCTCAGCGCGGGCACGGACCGCCTGGCGCAGCGGCGCCCACTGGCGGAACAACGCCTCGTGGGCCACGTCCAGGACGCCGCCGTCGCTGGTGAGCAGGCGCCCTGCGACGAAGGCGTCGGCGACTTCCTGCTCTTGAGGGGTGAGGTCGTCGCGGCGGGTCCGCCGGCGGGTGGGATCGTTGCCGTCGACGGTGACGAACTGCAGCAGGGTGGGGATCACGGGTGCGTCCGTGAGCTCGGCGGCGATCTCGTCGGCCTTCTCCGACAGGGCTCCGGCGACACCGCCGAGAGCTCGGTAGGTCTCTTCGGTCACCGTCCCACCGGACCCCCCGGCGCGCAGGTACAGCTCCTGGAGGGTGTAGGCCAGCAGCGGCAGAGCGTCGCCGCCCCCGCAGTCGTCGACCATGCGCGCGACGACGCCCGGAGCGAAGGTCAGGCCGGCCTGCTCGGCAGGCTTCTCGATGACCTCGTGCAGCGCCTCCCGGGCGAGCGTGCCGACGATCATCGACTCGCGTACCAGCTCGGCGAAGCCCGCCTCAAGGAACCCGGTGAGGAAGTCCGATCGCAAGGTGGCCACCACCCACAACCGCGGGTCGCGGCGCAGCGCGTCTCGCACGGCGTTCAGGAACGCGGCACGCTCCTCGGGTCCGGACAGGGTGAGCAACTCCTCCAGTTGGTCGATCACGATCAACGCAGGTCGCTCATTGGGTAGTTGAGTCAACCGCTGTCGCAAGGTGTCGACCGGGTCCGCCCCTGGCGAGAACGGTGCTGCGACTGACCAGCGTCCTCGCCGCCGGGCCAGCGCCGGCAGCAGCCCGGCCCGCACCAGGGAAGACTTGCCACTGCCGGAGGGCCCGACCACGGCCACGAATCGCTGTGCCCGACTCGGCGTTACTGGGTGCAGGCGCCCGACCAGACCGGTGATCTCCCGGTCCCGTCCGAAGAAGACCGCCGCGTCATCCTCGGTGAAGGCCTCAAGCCCCGGGTACGGCAGCTGATCCCTGGCCCAGATCCGGCGCACCGGCGACGGCCGATCGAGGAAGTGCAGCGTGACCTGTCCCCCGATGAGCACCGCCAACGCAACACCGATCAGTGGCACCGACCAATCCCGCAACAGCCTCAAAACCAGGGGCACATGACCCGTCTCGCCGGTCGCATAGTTCGTGGCCATTCCCAACAAAGCCCCGACCAGCATGAGCAGGACATCGAGCATGAGCTTGATGGGACGTCGATCCATGGAGCGACAAACTATCCTGCGGAGAAGGCCAGATGGCTACGTCCCGCCTCATGGTGAGGAACACCCGTCACCGCTTTGGACGCTGGACCTGCTCCCTTGGGTTGCTCAGGTCTCGAACTCGCCTGCCGGCCGCTACCGCGCCTGAACGGAGGCGGCAACGATCCTCGTCCGTCGACCAGTATTCCCGGTGCCACTGGACGGCCTGAGCAAGTGTGCTGCTGAATCGCACGTGGTCCTGGCGGAGGAGTTGATGCAGCAGCTCCATCGGGGGCCACGCAATCTTCGACAACAGTTCGGAGGGGGCGATGCGTGCCTGGACCAACGAGAGGCATGTCAGCTCCTTCCACTTCCTGGTCTGTCTGTCAGTGGAACCAGTTCATCAAGCAAGTGCCCAGACCATTCTCGTCCGCCCCGCCAGCCGCCGCGGAATCAGCCGTCGTAGGGGTTGCCGCCGAGCCAGGTGGTGCCGTCGGTCAGTTCGCGTACCGCGTCCAAGTGTCCGCTGTGGCACGCGACTTCGGTGAGGACATGGATCAGGATGTGCCGCACGTCAGGCAGCCGCCAGGTCGGCCAGAGCTCCACGGGCCAGGCGGCGGGTTCCTGTTCGGGCGTGGTGGCGGCGAGCACGGCGTCCGCCCGCGCGATGGCGGCCCGGTAGTCGGCGAAGACCTCCTCGGTGCTCATCCCTTCGGGCACGTACCAGTGCGCCTCCGCGCCAGCCGTGAGCTGTCCGGCCACATCCGGCTCGCCCGCAATCACTCCGGGGAACCAGAAGCGTTCGACATCCAAGGTGAGGTGTCGCAGCAGAGCCAGGCAGTTCCAGCCGCTGGGCAGCACCGGCCGCCGCAACTCCTCCTCCGAGAGCCCTTCGAGGATTCCGAGGACGTGCGCGCGCTGGCCGTTCAGGGCGCCCCTGAGAGCGTCGAGTTCGGCGTTCACCGCCGGAGATTTGATGCGCCGGGACACCGCCATCGCGGCCTCGCCTGTTGTACTCGTCATCCGCGCGCCTCCGTCAACCGCAGAGCATGAATTGACTTCCGGCCCGGACGCTACACCGGGGGTATGACAACGCCTGGTCGAGTTCGCATGAGCCCGGCCTTGCACGCACTTCCGTCGAGCCGGTTCTCCCGCCGTCAGCGCATGTCCCCAGGGGTGCAGCGAGCTCTTGCGGGCAGTCCTCACGCCGGCGTGCAGCCCGCAAGGCCGTCGGCCGCCGCCCCGCTGATCAACGTGCCCCGCGCTGTCGCTCCCCGGCCCTCTGGCCCCCACCGACCGGCCAACCAACGCGGTCACAGCACTAGCCAACCCCCACCCCAGTCTGTACTGGTCAGCCGGTATTGCGTCCGCCGCTCAGGTCGAGGTGCTGGCCGGTCATGTAGGTGGCTTCGGGGGAGAGGAGCCAGGTGGCGAGTGCGGCGAATTCGGAGGGTTCTCCGATGCGGCCGATGGGGACGCGGGCGAGGAGTTGGGCGTTGCGTTCCGGGCTGAGGGCGTTGATGAGGGGGGTGCGCATCATGGAGGGTGCGATGCAGTTGATGGTGACTCCGTCGGGGGCGACTTCCTTGCCCGCGGTCTTGACGAGGGCGACGAGGGCGGCCTTGGAGGCCGAGTAGGCGGCCTGGTGGGGGTTGCCCTCGCGGGCGGATATGGAGGAGAGGACGGCGACGCGTCCGTAGCCCTGTGCCTGGAGCGTGGGCAGCAGGGCCGCCAGTCCGTGGAAACAGCCGTCGAGGTTGACGGTCATGGTGGCGGCCCACTTGTCGTAGGGCATGGCGGGGACGGAGGTTTCGGGGCCCTGGATGCCGTGGGAGAAGAGGGCGCCGTCGATGCGGCCGTGGGTGGTGATGGTGTGGGCGATGGCCCGGTCCCAGTGCTCGCGGTCGGTGACGTCGAGGGCGAGGCAGTCGTCGGGGCTGGAGCCGTCCGCGGTGCCGCCGGCGCGAATGTCGGTGCACATCACCTGCGCACCTTCTCGGGCGAGGCGCCGTGCGGTGGCGGAGCCGAGGCCTCCGGCGGCTCCGGTCACCAGGAACACCTGTCCGGCGAAGCGGTTCGGCCAGAACGCTTCGGTGGGCAGCACGGGGTGTGTGCCGAGGGTGTCGGGCGTGATGGTCTGGTCGGGCATGGCGCAGGTACTCACTTTCGCTGCAGGGCGTGGCTGACGAACGAACTCGACCGCTGGCGGCTGGTGTCAGGTCACCGTGCGAGGCCGCCGATCGCCTCCTCCTCCGGATCGGTGACGTCAGCGAGGTGTTCGCCGGCGATCCATCCGAAGGTCATGGCCGGCCCCAGGTTGATGCCGCCGGCGGGGTAGTGGCCGGCCATCACGCTTGCCTGGTCGTTGCCGACGGCGTAGAGACCACGGATCGGCTCGTTCTCGTCACTCAGGACTCGGGCGTGTGCGTCGGTGGCCAGCCCGGCGAAGGTTCCGAAGCTGCCGGGCACGATGCGTACGGCGTAGAACGGGCCCTTCTCCAGGGGCGCGAGTGACGGGTTCGGCGTCACGGTGGCGTCGCCTCCGTAGCGGTTGAAGGGTGTTGATCCGCGATGGAAGGCGGGGTCCTCGCCGCGGCGCGCCGAAGCATTGAACTCCCGGACGGTCGCGGCCAGTTGGGTCGGGTCGATGCCGCAGGCGCGGGCGAGTTCCTCGATGGTGCGGCCGCGGCGCAGGTAGCCGCTGCGGAGGTAGGGGAGCAGGGGGACGGGGCGGGGCTTGGCCATCCCGAGCGGGTAGCGGCGCACGAAGCGGGCGTCGGCGATCTGCCAGGCCTCGACCGGCTCGCCGTCCGGGGTTGCCGCGATCATCGCCGCGACGTAGTCGTAGTAGCCGTTGGCCTCGTTGACGAACCGCCGTCCGTCGCGCAGCACGCCGATGCTTCCCGGCTTGGCGCGGTCCATGATGTGCGGGAACACGCCGGTGCGGCCGTTGCGATAGGGCACCAGGGAGACCGGGCACCAGGCGGCGGGGGACGGCGTTCCACGACGCCTACCCGGGCGGCGGGGCCACGCTCGGATCGGCGATCACCCGCGGCTTCGCGGTGGGCGAGCACGTGGCGCTGAGTGCCACTGGGTGACACCTTGGAGGGCCGGGTTCATTCCGTGTGTCAGACCTTGCAGAACCCGAGGCCCTTGAGCGCCTCGTTGATCTGCTTGCCCTGGGCCTCGGTGGTCGTGACGTCCTTGTACGTGAAGCGCTGGGAGGCCAGCCGGTCCGGCTTCTGCACGCCCTCGCCGAAGGCGCCGCACTGGTTGCGTGCGGCGTCGATCGCCTTGTCCTCGTACGTCACGATCGCCGGATTGGCGGCCGCGAGCGCACGAAGCAGCGCGGCGCGCTTGGCGCCGGTCGGCTCCGGCGGGATGACGAGCGGGGTTCCGCCGGGCTTGGCCTCTTCCATCTCGGCGAAGCTCGGCTGCGGGCTGAGTGGTGTGGCGCTCGGCTTCGGCTTGGCTTCGTTGGTGTTGTCGGCGGTACAGCCGGTGAGCGCGAGTGCCGCGGCGGCGAGGATGCCGGCGGCGGTGGTGTAGCGGCGGTTCATGGTTCCCCCCATGAGGATGTGCTGACGGGACATCATCACTCATGCGTGAGGAAAGCGTGCTCCTCTATGGCTGATTTGTGATGGCGGTCGGTGAGGTGATCCAGAAGGGTCTCCCCAGTCGCTCCGACCGCTCACGCCGACGGGTCCTTCCGCTCGGCGACAGCAACCTCGACCTCACGTATCACCCTGTGGTCGAGGGTCCGGTCAAGGCGGACGTGCTCGACTCCGGGCGCGAGCAGGCCACAGGTTCCTCCGCACCCGGGCGCTCAGCCCCCTTCCGCCTCGAACATCCGCAGCAGATCCGCCGCCACGCTCACCGCGATCGTGGCCGGCGCCTTGCCGCCGATCTCGGGCAGCCCGATCGGGGTCTTGATGCGGTCGATGGTGGCCGCGTCATGGCCGCCCTCGGTGGCGAGGCGCCCCCGGAAACGGGACCACTTGGCCGCGGAGCCGATCAGCCCGATGGAGCCGAGGTGGTCGGTGCGCAGCGCCGCGTCGCACAGGGCGGCGTCCTCGGCGTGGTCATGGGTCATGATCAGGACGTGGGTGCCGTGCGGCAGTTGTTCCAGGGCTTCTTCGGGGAGCAGCGGTGTGTTGTGGACGTGCACCCCGGCCACCGCGTCCGCGAGCACGCCGAGGCGCTGCTCGGTGAGCATCTCGGCGCGGCTGTCGACGAGGTGGAGTTCGAGGTCCTGCCGCGCCAGGATGCGGGCCAGTTCGAGCCCGACGTGACCGGCGCCGAAGATCGCCACCGCCCCGACCACGGGCAGCGGTTCGAGCAGCACCGTGACGGCGCCGCCGCAGCACTGCACCCCGTGCCGGTTGGTGACCTTGTCGTTGAGGGCGAAGTCGAGGAGCTCCGGTTCCGTCTTGTGCGCCTCGATCAGCTCGCGGGCCCGGTCGATGGCGACGGCCTCCACGTTGCCGCCGCCGATCGAGCCCCAGGTCTCGCCCCGTGCCACGACGAGTTTCGCGCCGGCCTCGCGCGGTGCGTGGCCGCGCACGGTCGCCACGGTCACGAGCACGCCGGGTTCCCTGCGTGCGCGCAGCCGGGCGACCGCGCCGACCCATGTCAAGTCAGGCACTGCGCAGGGCCCGTACGTCGGCGGGGACCGGTGGTGACGCCGTGTCGGAGGCGTCGTCGGCCTGGCGTGTCCGCTGGATCGCCCAGAACACGGCCTCCGGGGTCGCGGGCGAGGCCAGTTCGACGTCGGCTCTCTCGGGCCCGAACGCGGCGGCGGCCTGCCGCAGCGCCTCCCGTACGCAGAAGGCGAGCATCAGCGGCGGCTCGCCGACCGCCTTGGACCCGTAGACCGCGCCCTCCTCGGGGACGTTCCGCAGCAGCTCGACGTGGAACTCCTCGGGCATCTCCGAGAAGCTCGGCAGCTTGTACGTGCTCGCCGCCTGGGTCAGCAGTCGGCCGCGGTGCGGCCCGTCGCCGGCCTCCCAGCGCAGGTCCTCCAGGGTCAGCCAGCCCGCTCCCTGGACGAAGCCGCCCTCGATCTGGCCGATGTCGATCATCGGGGAGAGGCTGTCGCCGACGTCGTGCACGATGTCGACGCGGCGGATGCGGTAGGCGCCGGTGAACCCGTCGACCTCCACCTCGGCCGCGGCGGCGCCGTGGGCGAAGTACTTGAACGGCGAACCCTGGAAGGTCTGTGCGTCCCAGTGCAGGCCCTCGGTGCGGTAGAAGCCGGTCGCCGAGAGCTGCACCCGCTGGAAGTACGCGGTGCGCACCAGGTCGTCCCAGGCCAGTTCCGCGTCGCTGCCGAGGGAGCGGGCGACGCCCTCCACGATGCGTACGTCCGAGGCGTTCGAGCCGAGCCGTGTGGCGGCCACTTGCAGCAGCCGATCACGCAGTTGCTCGCAGGCGTTCTTGATGGCCGCGCCGTTGAGGTCCGCTCCCGAACTCGCCGCGGTGGCCGAGGTGTTGGGCACCTTGTCGGTCCGGGTCGGGGCGAGCCGGACCTTGTGCAGGGGGATGCCGAGCGTGGTCGCGGCCACCTGCAGCATCTTGGTGTGCAGCCCCTGGCCCATCTCGGTGCCGCCGTGGTTGATCAGGACGGAGCCGTCCTTGTAGATCAGGACCAGCGCGCCGCCCTGGTTGAAGGCGGTGAGGTTGAAGGAGATGCCGAACTTGACGCCGGTGATCGCCAGCGCCCGCTTGGTGTGCGGGTGCGCGGCGTTGAACGCGGCGATCTCGCGGCGCCGGTCGGCGAGCGAGGCGTTCTCCTTGACCTGCTGCCAGACGGCGGAGATCCGCTGGGGGGCGACGACCGGCTGCCCGTACGGAGTCGTCTGCCCAGGACCGTAGAAATTGCGCTCGCGCAGCTCGACGGGGTCCAGGCCGAGCAGCGGCGCGCACCGGCCCATGATGTCCTCGATCACGAGCATGCCCTGGGGGCCGCCGAAGCCGCGGAAGGCGGTGTTGGAGACCTTGTTGGTCTTGGCGATGCGGCCCGTGACGCGGGCGTTGGGGATCCAGTACGTGTTGTCGATGTGGCACAGCGCGCGGGCCACGACCGGCTCGGAGAGGTCCAGGCTCCAGCCGCCGTCCGCGGTCAGGGTGGCGTCGAGGGCCTGGATGCGGCCTTCGGCGTCGAAGCCGATCTTCCAGTCGGCGTGGAAGCCGTGCCGCTTGCCGGACATGGTCAGGTCCTGCGTGCGGTTCAGGCGCAGCCGGACCGGGCGGCCTGTGAGCTTGGCGCCGAGTGCGGCGACGGCCGCGAAGCCGTGCGGCTGCATCTCCTTGCCGCCGAAGGCGCCTCCCATGCGCAGGCACTGCACGGTCACCTCGTGGCTGTGCAGGCCGAGGACGTGGGCGACGATCTCCTGGGTCTCCGAGGGGTGTTGGGTGCTGCTCTGCACGAACAGCTGCCCGGCTTCGTCGACCTGGGCGAGTGCCGCGTGCGTCTCCAGGTAGAAGTGCTCCTGGTCGGAGAAGTGCAGCTCGCCGGTGAACACGTGCGCGGAGTCGGCGAATCCGGTGTCGACGTCGCCGATGCGCATCACGGGGCGGGCGCCGTGGAAGCTCTCGGCCGCGATCGCCTCCCGCAGCGTGATCACGGAGGGCAGTTCCTCGACGTCCACCTCGACGGCCGCCGCGCCGAGCCGGGCCGCCTCCAGACTCTCGCCGAGCACCCAGGCGACGGCGTGTCCGTGGAACATGACCTCGTCGGGAAAGAGTGGCTCGTCGTGCTTCATCCCGGCGTCGTTGACCCCGGGTACGTCGGCGCCGGTCAGGACGCGGACCACACCGGGTACGGCGAGGGCCGCCTCGGTGCGCAGCGCGGTGACGCGGCCGCAGGCCTTCATGACCTGGACCGGGTGGGCGTGCAGCACGTCCTTGGTGCGGTGGATCAGGTCGTCGGTGTACAGCGCGGCGCCGGTGACGTGCAGGGACGCGCTCTCGTGCGGCATCGGGACGCCGACGACGGAGTTCTCGGGTCGCTCGGACAACTGGCTCATGCCGACACCGCCTCGGTGGTCTGCGTGTACAGCTTCAACAGGCTCTGGCCGAGCATCGCCGAGCGGTACGCGGCGCTGGCGCGGTGGTCGTTCATCGGGGTGCCCTGGGCGCGCAGCACCTCGGTGGCCTCGTCGACGGTCTCCCGCGACCACGGCCTGCCCTCGAGTGCCGCCTCGGCCGCGAGGGCGCGGATCGGAGTGGCGGCCACGCCGCCGAGGCCGATGCGGGCCTTGCGGATGGTGCCGTCCACGACGTCCAGGGCGTAGGCGACGGCGACGCTGGAGATGTCGTCGAAGCGCCGCTTGGCGATCTTGTGGAAGGAGACGGTCGGCGACAGCGGCAGCGGCACGCGGACCGCGCGGATCAGTTCGCCGGGGCGGCGCACGCTCTGCCGGTAGCCGGTGAAGTAGTCGGCGAGCGGGACCTCGCGCTCGCCGTCCGCGTCCGCGAGGACCACCGACGCCTCCAGCGCGAGCAGCACCGGCGGGCTGTCACCGATCGGGGAACCGGTGCCCAGGTTCCCGCCGAGGGTCGCGCTGTTGCGGATGAGGCGGGACGCGAACTGCGGGAAGAGTTCGGCGAGGAGGGGTACGTCGCCGTCGAGGCGGCGTTCGATCTCGGTGAGCGTCAGCGCCGCCCCGACCTCGACGTGGTCGGGCGTGACGCGCAGCTCCCGCAGCTCCGGGAGCCGGTCGACGGCGACCACGCAATCCGCCCTGCGGGAGCGGATGTTGACCTCCACGCCCCAGTCGGTGGAGCCGGCGACGACCACGGCGTCGGGCCGTTCGCGCAGCAGTCGCAGCGTGTCGGCGAGGGAGCTCGGGCGCCGGAACTCCCGCTCACCGTCGGTGTATTGAGTGACGACGGGAGCGGGCGGGGCCTGCTCGCGGCGCCGTGCCAGCGGGTCCTCGCCGGTGGGTGCGCCGACGGCGTACGCGGCGTCGCGGATCGGGCGGTAGCCGGTGCAGCGGCACAGGTTCCCGCTCAACGCGTGCAGGTCGAAGCCGTTCGGCCCGTGCTCGGCGTCGGGGCCCGTGCCACCGGCCGGGTCGTTGCCGTCGACCGGAGGGGTGTGCGCGCAGCGGTCCGGTCGGTAGTACTCGGCGGCCATGCTGCACACGAACCCCGGTGTGCAGTAGCCGCATTGGGACCCGCCACGGACCGCCATCTCCTCCTGCACCGGGTGCAGGGCGGCCGGCGTGCCGGGCTCGCCGGCGGTGGCGAGCCCCTCGGACGTGACGATCTCCTGACCGTCGAGCGCCGCGGCCGGCACCAGGCAGGCGTTGACCGCCACCCAGTCGGTGGGCTTGTGCACGCCGGGACGGGCAACCAGGACGGAGCAGGCGCCGCATTCGCCTTCGGCGCAGCCCTCCTTGGTGCCGGTGAGCCCACGCTCACGTAGAAAACCCAGCACTGTGGTGTGGGGAGCGGACGGCGCGATCGGCTCGTCCTCCCCATTGACCGTGATGTACGCCAAGGTCGGGCAGCTTTCTGTGATCAGAGCTCAGTGGCGCCTCATGGGACACACGGGCGCAGCACGGCATGCGGCACGCGACAGCGAAGGTGACAGCAGCCGTGGCATGCCGGAAGGCGATGAAAGGACGTGAAGGCGGAAGGGGAGGGCGGCTCAGCAGCCGTGCGCGATCCGTCCCGGGGCCCAGGCCGTGCGCTGAGCGTGGCGGGCGAGGTCGGAGTAGTGATGCATCCGGGGTCGCCTCCTCCGCGCGGTCGTCATGGATCAGATCAGCAGTCACCGTAAGCTAGTTGCTGACGAAGCGGAGATCAAGAGGTGGGCTCGGTGCACTGCGGGGCTCGGAAAGCCGGGGCTGCAGGTCAGGCTGCGTATCGGTACTCATTGATGACATTGCCGAGGATGCGGGTGCGTAGGAGACGTCACCCAGGGACTTGATGACGGCCTCCTCGCCGGCGACCACTGCGCGGAACCAGAACCGCTCGACGTCGAAGGCGTGATGCTGGACGAGTCCGAGGCAGTTCCATGCTGAGGGCAGAACGGGTTCGCCCAGGGTTTCCGTCAGATGTGACCGCCGGGATCGCGGAAGCTGGCGGTCCGTACACCCCAGGGCCGGTCCATGGGACCGTCGAGCAAGGTGACGCCCCGGGCAGCCAGTTTCTCGCACATCGCGCCCACATCATCCACGGGCAGAGTGAGTTGGAGGCGGGAGCCGGCGCCAGCCCTACTACCGCTGGCTGTGGGGACTGGTAGGGCCCTTCGCGGCGTACGGTGCATCTGATGCGTGCCCCGGATCCCGGGGCCTCGGGCGGCGGTGGCGCACGCCTTCCCGCGTCGTCCGTCCGGTACTAGCGTCGACTCCGCACAGGCAGCCCACCATCCCGACCGACTTGGGGACACCATGCTCCAGACCCGGGAACTCTTCGCCAGCGTCAGCACCGCAAGCCCTCTCAGCAGCGAGGTGCTGGCCGAGGCCGTCGACGTGCTCGCCCAGTGCGAGCAGGCGGCCGCCGCCTGCGCGGCGGGCATGCTCACCGAGAAGGACGCCGACGAACTGCGGCCCGCCATCAGCCAGGACCTGGACTGCGCCGACGTCGCGGCGGCGACCCGCCGCATCCTGACCCGCGGCAGCAGCCACGACCCGGAACTGCTCACCGCGCAGGTCGAGGCGTGCCGCGTCGCCTGCGAGCGCAGTCGCGATCTGTGCGGCCGGCACGCCGAGCACCATGAGCACTGCCGGATCTGCGCACGGACGGCCGGTCGCGCCGCCGAGGTCTGCCAGGACGTGCTGCGCGCAGTCCGGACCCGCGGCTGAAACCCGGGTCCGCATCTGGGTGGTGCTCCCCGTGCTGGGACGCGGGCAGCGGTTCTACCTGGGCCGGCCGCCGCGGGAGCGCGTGCGTACGGGTAAGACCCGCGGTCGCCCGCCCCGGCACGCCTGCCCCGAGGCCCGCGACGCCAGGCCTGGTCCCGTCGCGTTGCTGCTCGCCGCGGTCGGGCCGCCGGCCGTGTTCGCGACCTTCGCGGAGCTTGCTTCACCGGCCGTGGTCGGCAGGGTGAAGCCGAGGGGCGGTGCCGGGTTTCCGTTCCGACGTCACAGGAGAAGGACGAACATCACCGCCATCCCCACGGCCATGGCCCCGTGGCAGGCGGGTTCGTACGCCGCACTCGGTGCGGGCGCGGAGGCGATCCGGGCCTGGTCGACAGCCTGGGCCAGCCAGCGCAGTCCGAGGGTGATGAGAGCGACGGCCAGAAGACCGGCCGTCCACTGATCGACTGCGCGGGAGAGGGTCATGGTGCTGGTGGCGCCGGTGCCGGACATGTCCATTCCGGGCATGTCGTGGCCTGCGCCTCCCGAACCGGCCGCCATCACGGGACCGTCCATCACAGCCGCCATCCAGGCCATGGCCGCCATCATCACGACGTGCGGCAACGCCGCAAGCAGCGCGCCGGTGCGGGAACCCGTGAATGAAGAGGGGGACAGCGTCGCCCCGGCGAACGCGAACCACAGCGCGGCGGCCGAGAAGACGACGACCTGGGGGCCGGCCGGGAGTTCCATCCCCCAGGGCCAGGCCATCGCGACCATGGCGATCCCCATCACGGCGTGCAGGGCGTGTCCCACCCGGATGGTCACTGTGCGGCCCGGCGTTGCCGTCAGCCACAGGGCGTACAGGGCGGGAAGAGCGAAGAGTGCGGTGAGGACCCACCTCAGACCGGGCGCGTTGATCACGCGGTCACCTCCGTACGCGCAGGGCGCCGCCGGCGCCGCGCACCGAGCATCACATCGATGACGAGGAACGCCAGCAGGGGCAGGCCGAACAGCGGTAGGTAGTAGCCGATGACGGCCGTGAGCAGCATGGCGGGGGCGAGGAACCAGCCCGGCAGCCGCCGCCAGGCCCCTCGCGCCGGCGCCCGGCCCAGCGCGAAACCTTCGGCGCGGGTGGGCCTGCGCAGCCACCACATGCGGTAGCTCCAGAGGACCATGCCGATGAGGGCGATGGCGAGCAGGGCGAGGACGATCTGGTTGGCGAGCCCGAACAGGAGACCCATGTGGGCGTCGATGCCCCAGTTGGTCAGCTTGGCGAGCAAGGGGTAGTCGGACCAGTTCGCACGGTCGGTGATCTTGCCGGTGGCAGGGGTGACGGCCACGCTGTCGTGGCGTTCGGGCCAGCTGCGGGTGTTCTCCGCCACCACGTAGGTGGCCTGGTCCTTCGTCGGCGGCGTCACGTTGAGCACTCCGCGCAGCCCGGCCGCGTGCGCGGAGGCCACGACCGCGTCGATCCCGACGTCCTTCGCGCGCGCCGTGCCGGCGTCGGGCCGCTTCTCGTCGCTGTGGCCGGGCAGCGTCGTGGACACCGCAGGCGTCGGTCCCGCCAGCGCGGATTGGATCTTGCCGATGCTTGCTCCGGCGTGCACGGACCAGGTCATGCCGGTCGCCGACAGGCCCAGGAGGCCGACGGAGGCCCACACACCGGCCGTGGCGTGCCAGGACAAGGTGCGGCGACGCCCCCTGGGGCCGCCCCGGGGGACGAACACGCGGCGCATCCGCTGCCGTGAGCGCGGGGCCGTCAGCCAAAGCGCGAGCCCGCCGAGGACCTCCACCCACAGCCAACTGGCCGCGATCTCGCTGTAGTTGCGGCCGAACTCGCCGAGGTTCAGATGGCGGTGCAGCCCATCCACCCAGGCGCGGACCGGCAGCCACCAGCCGGCGAACGTCCTCTCCTGGCCGAGGACTTCACTGGTGTAGGGGTTCACGAATGCGGTCTGCGTGTAATTGTCGGGCAGCCCGGGCCTGTCGAAGACGACGCGGGTGCTGTCCGTGCGGCCGGGGGCGGGCGTCACGGAGGACACGGTGCCCTCGGGGACCGCCGTGCGGGCGGCCGCCACCTGGGCGGACAGCGGTTCGGTCGCGCCGTGCGGGGTGACGGTGAGCTCGTGACGGTAGACGACGGCCTCGATCTGCGGCGTCGCGGTGTACAGGAGCCCTGTCACCGCGGCGACGAGCAGAAACGGGCCGACCACGATGCCCGCGTAGAAGTGCAGCCTGAGCAGCAACGGTCGTAGGCCGCTCCAGGAGACGGGGGGTGTGCCGCCTCCGGAAGGTGTGCCGGGCCCGGTGGCTCGTTCGTCATCGGCGTGCGCTTCGCCGGTCTCCGGATCGTTCAGGTCGGAGGTCGCTGTGGATATGTCTGCCGCAGCGTGCGCTGTGTGGCTCTCGGCCATAACGGGCCTTTCTGGTACGGGGAACGTCGCCCACCGCTGTCGGCGGTCCGCAGGATTGGTCGGTCGCGGAGGCGGACGAGTTCCCACCGGCTTCGTGACGGGTCGTCACGAAGCCGGAGCAGGCGTCAGGGGGGAGGTTCAGGCCGCGACGAGCGCGGACGCGTCGTCCGGTACCGCCGCGGCGTCGCTCAGGCACTGGGCGAGGGATGCGCGGGCCCGGGACACGCGCGAGCGCACCGTGCCGACGGGGCAGCCGGTCAGGACCGCCACCTCCGCGTAGGTCAGCCCGAGCAGCTGGGTGAGCACGAACGCCTCGCGGCGGTCCGGCGGCAGTGCCTCGATCAGCTCCTTCACGGCGAGGCCCTCGTCGAAGCCGGGCAGTCCCTTTGGCTGGCTGCGCTCGGCGGCGCCCTGCCAGTCGTCGGTGTCGGCGAGGCGCGGCCGCACCGCGGCGCGGCGCAGGCTGTCGGCCACAACGCGTCGCGCGATGCTCAGCAGCCAGGTGCGCGCCGAGGAGCGGCCCTCGAACCGGTGCAGGCTCGACAGGGCGCGCAGGAAGGTGTCCTGCGTGAGGTCGTCGGCCGCTTGCGCGTCCTGGGCCAGGTAGGTCACGAACCGGCGTACGTCGAGCTGAAGGGCGCGTACGAAGCGTTCAGTTGCGGCACGGTCGCCGCGTGCCGCGGCGAGCGCCATGGTGGTGACCGTCTCGTCGGTCACCACGGGCAGGGCGGAAGTCATCGCCCGAGGTCCTTTCTCGGATCCCGAACAGCGCACACATGCGATGCCGGCGGCGGACAGGGCCGCGCGGCTCACGGGCGCGTACGGGAAAGCGGGAAGTGGCCGTGCCGCGGATGCGCGGACACGGGGGTGCGCCCGGACGGCCGTCGGCCGCAGGGCGTGTGGCACCGGCTGTCATGCGACAGCGGGCGCCCCCGGAGGGCCTCGGGTGGCGAGGGCGTGGACGAGCAGCCGGGACCGCAGGCGCGGCACGGCGGCGATGGTGCGCCGGATCGGTGAGGGGACGTCGCCGACCGGACAGAGCGTCAGGATCAGGTGCAGTGGCACGAAGGCCCGGTCGGCCACCGCCCGCACCACGCGGAACGCGGCGCGTTCACCCTGGGCCAGCCATGCGCCGCACAGCAGAGCGGCCAGCACGTGCGCGGCCAGCATCCCCCACGAGGTCGTGCCCGACATGCCCGCCATGTGGTGCATCCCGGGCATGTCGTGGGACATCGTGCCGCCGCCGTGGGACGCCGGTGCCTGCATGCGGTGGACGAGACCGGTGCGCACCGCCAAGTCGTAGGCGTGCGCGGCCTCCTGGGGGGACGGATTCCCGCACAGCAGCAGGCGGGCCCACTGCTGCGGGGCGGCCGCGGCGGCGCCGGGCGCCGGGGACGGCGCGGTGAGCGACTGGGTGAGCGTGAAGGCCACGTGCAGGCAGGCCTGCACGGCCAGCGTCAGCGCGATCACCGTTCGCCGGCGGCGCTCGCCGGCCGCGAAGAGCCAGCCGGTCAGCCCTGTCCCGGCAGCGGCCAGGGCAAGCACCGGCCACGGAAGCGGCTTACCCGACATCAGCACGTGGCCCACGGCCGCGAGCACGACGCACACGGCCGCGAACATCGCGGCGCGCAAAGCGCGAGACACCCGGCTGACTGGCACGGGCACATCTTGGCACCGCCCGCACGCACCACGGAGGGGCGGGGTCGTCTCCGCTGAACATCGCGGCAGCTGCGTCACCCGTCCGTGTGACGCCTGGCACACAGAGGAACTCTCCCGCGCCCGCGACCGACTCCTGGAGAACACGGGCCCGGCTGAACGACGGGCTCGTTTCGCACGTATCCCAAGACGCACGCACGTCGTCCTACCCCCAGGAGCAGCGCCATGGACCGAATCGACTACCGCGTCACCGGCATGAGCTGCGGCCACTGCGCGAGCGTCATCACGCAAGAGGTGTCCGCCGTCCCCGGTGTCGGCGCCGTGGATGTGGCTCTGGAGAGCCACACGGTCCGAGTCGGGGGAGCCGGCCTGGACGACGCCGTGCTGCGGGCCGCGATCGAGGAGGCCGGCTACCAGGTTGCCGAGACCGCCGACGCCTGAGCGTCCGGCCGCGCGCCGGATCCATTCAACGGCGTGCGTGCCACGGGCCCGGCGCAGGCTCGCGTCGGCCGGTGGAAGTGGCGCGGCGGACGCAGAAGTGCAGCAGCAGGCTGGTGGTCGCCCCGGCGGCGGCGCCGGCCCATGCTCCGGGCGCGGCATGAATGGAGAATCCCAGCCAGCCGTACGCCCCTATGAGCATGGCCGCGGTGAGGGCGGGCAGCGACCACGTGTGCACGCTGTCCCGCACCCGTTGCCGGCGAGCGGGCGCACCGCTCGCCGGGTCCTCCCAGGGCCACATCTCGGAAGGCGTACGAGCATGCGTCCGCATGGCCTGCTCCTCGCTCATGAACCGGAGGGTCGGCATCAACCGGCCCGCGGATGCCGGGGCTTGACCCGGCGCCGAAGCCGTCAGTGGCTGGTCTTCCCGTACGCGGAGGAAGCCATGCGGGGCGCGGGCTCGTGCCGCGGCGGGGGAGTGGTCTGTGCCCCGGTGTCCTGATCATCGACTCCCGGGGGAACCGGCCGGCCGGTTCCCCCGGGCTATCTGTCACTCCGGCTCGGATTCGTGCGGGGCCGGACGACCTCCGCACGCACCCGCACGGTGCCGCTGTGTGCGAAGCGCAGGTCGAACGGGATCCGGTCGCCCGACCGCCACCCCTGGCCGGCTAGCACGGTCACGTCGCTCGACATCGGCGTCATGTCCAGGGTGCCGCGGGCTGGTATGCGCAGCCGGGCGGCGACGTCGCGGTAGGCCGCGCCGTCCTCTGTCATCCGGTGGCGGCTCAGCGCGATCCCGCCCGGCACGGCGGGTGAGGTGACCCCGGTCAACTCGTCGGCCGCGCCGCCCTTGTTGGTGATCCGGAAGAACGCCGCCGTTGCCGGGGTGTCTCCCGGCGGCTGGAAGACGCGGGCCCCGGTGACCGAGAGGTCGGGAGGTGTACCGGCCCGGCCGAAGGACGTCCAGGCGGTCAGCCCGCCCAGGGCCGGCACGCACGCGACGACTGGCGCGGCAGCGGCGAGCACTGTCTGCTTCAGCCGCTGCCCGCGGCCGGTGACGATGGGCGGCGCGGTGTCGGGGGGAGAGGTCGTCACCAGTTGCTCCTCGCCCGTTGCCGGGAATCGCGCGGACGGGCCGGGGCCGGTGCGGGCTGCCAGGTCCGCAGGCGCAGGCTGTTGAGGACCACGAGGACCGAGCTGACCGACATGGCCGCGGCGGCCAGCATCGGATTGAGCAGGCCGACCATGGCCAGCGGCACGGTCACGACGTTGTAGCCGAACGCCCACACCAGGTTGGCTCGGATGGTGGCGAGCGTCGTACGGGACAGGCGTACCGCGTCGGCCAGCGCCTCGATCTCACCGCGCACCAGCGTCACGTCGGCGGCACCGATCGCCACGTCCGTACCCGCCCCCATGGCGATCCCCAGATCGGCGGAGGCCAGGGCCGCCGCGTCGTTCACGCCGTCACCGACGACCGCCACCCGGTGCCCCTCCGCGCGCAGTGCCGCCACCAGCGCGGCCTTGTCCTCGGGAGAACAGGCGGCGTGCACGGTGTCGATGCCCAGTTGGGCGGCGACCGCCCGCGCGGGCGCCTCCCGGTCGCCGGTGGCGAGGACCGGGTGTACGCCCAGGCGCCGCAGCCGGTCCACGGCACGGTAGCTGCCGGACCGCACCACGTCTCCGACGGCGATCAGCGCCACCACCTGCCCGTCGACCCGTACGTGCACGGCGGTGTGCGCGGCGTCCTCGGCAGCACGCAGCGCACCCTCCAGCGATGCCGGCAGGTCCTGGTCGACGGCGCTCACCTCGACGAACCGGCCCTCCACCCGGCCCCGGACACCGATCCCCGGCACCGCGGTGAAGTCCTCGACGGGAGGCAGGACCTCGTCCCCGAGCGCGCGAACGGCATGCACGGTGATCGCACGGCCCAGCGGATGCTCGGACGCGTCCTCGACCGCCGCGGCAAGACGCAGCACCTCGCCTTCCGTCATCCTGCCCGCGGCCACGGAGACGGCGCCGACGCTCATGTGCCCGGACGTCAGCGTGCCGGTCTTGTCCAGCACGACGGTGTCGATGTGGTGCAGCCCTTCCAGCGCCTGTGGCCCGGTCACGAGCACCCCGAGCTGGGCGCCCCTGCCGGTCGCGGCCATCAGCGCCGTCGGCGTGGCGAGTCCCAGCGCGCACGGGCACGCCACCACGAGCACCGCCACACACGCGGTGACGGCCGCCTGTGCCTCGGCCCCCGCGCCCAGCCAGAAGCCCAGCGTGGTCGCGGCAAGCGCCAGGATCACCGGCACGAACGCCCCGGCCACCGAATCCGCGAGCCGCTGCGCGCGTGCCTTTCCGGCCTGCGCCTCGGTCACCATGCGTGTGATGCGCGCCAGTTGGGTGTCCGCGCCGACCGAGGTGGCCCGCACGACGAGCAACCCACCCGCGTTGACGGCGCCGCCGACGACCGCGTCTCCGGGCCCCGCCTCCACCGGTTTGCTCTCGCCCGTCACGAGGGCCTGGTCAAGAGCGGAATTCCCCTCCACTACCAGGCCGTCCGTGGCGACGCGCTCGCCCGGACGTACCAGGAAGGCGTCCCCGACGGCGAGTTGCTCGACGGGCACCAGACGCTCGCTGCGGCCTGCTCGCACCGCGACGTCCTTGACGCCGAGGCGGGCAAGGGAGCGCAGCGCGGCCCCCGTACCGCGCCGCGCCTGCGCCTCGAGGAACCGCCCCGTCAGCACGAACAGCGGCACACCCACCGCCGCCTCCAGGTACAGATGCGCGATCCCGTCCGCGGCGGAGGGCACCAGCGTGAACGGCATGCGCATCCCCGCCCGCCCCGCCCCGCCGAAGAACAGTGCGTACACGGACCAGGAGAAGGATGCCACCACCCCGAGCGAGACCAGGGAGTCCATCGTCGCCGCGCCGTGCCGTGCACCGCGCACGGCACGCGCATGGAATGGCCAGGCACCCCACAGTGCGACCGGTGCGGCCAGCAAGAAACACAGCCACTGCCAGTTACGGAACTGCAGGGCCGGCACCATCGACCACACGATCACCGGGAGCGACAACAGCGCCACGATGACCAGCCGTTGTCGCTCGGCACGATCAGGGGCCGACTCCTCATCCCGCGCGATCGCCTGCCGCTCTGGCGTGGGCAACCGGGCTGAGTATCCCGCCTGCTCCACGGCGCCGACCAATTCCTGCGGACTGATGCCGGAGGGATGGCTGACCCGTGCGATGCCCGTCGCGAGGTTCACGTTCGCCGCGACGCCGGCCAGCTTCGCGAGTTTCTTCTCCACCCGCCGCACGCATGCGGCGCACGTCATTCCGCCGACCGCGATGTCGGTCACCGTCAGGGACGGCGCAGATCCGGTCCCCATCAGTTGCCGCTCCCGTGCCCCATGTCCATCTCGTCCGTGTCGCCGGTGTGGGAGCCACCGCCGGCGCCGTGACCGGAGTCCGTCCCGTGCATGCCCGGGGCCACGGGGCCCGCCGCGTGTCCGACCGCGTACGACAGGCCGAACAACACCGCGAGCAGCAGAACGAAACCGAACAGGGCGGGCGGCGGGCGCCACCGGGGCGCCCGGCGATCAGAGGGCGATACGAGGGCGGGTCCGCCGCCGGAGGCTTCACTCACTGCTTCTCCTGGTAGTGCCGCCACCGTTCCCCCGCGTCGGGACAGGTCCTGGGACGCACGGTGTCTGCCACTAGTCGGATACGGATCCCGTGGCGTTCCCGGCTCAAAGTGTGGTGCGCGTCACGCAGTGCGCCGTTCGGGCACGGCTGCGGAACGGCGAAGGGCTCCTGCGGACGCGCGGTCCGCAGGAGCCCTTGTCGTGCCTGCCGGTGAAGGGTGAGAAGACGATCACGAGCAGGACATCGCGGTCCCCCGACGGGTCAGGGGGTGAGGAGCAGGCTGTTCGTGCGCTCCTTGGCGGCGGCGTAACGCTTGGCCACGTCCTGCCAGTTGACGACGGCCCACATGGCCTCGATGAAGTCGACCTTCTGGTTCTTGTACTGCAGGTAGAACGCGTGCTCCCAGGCGTCGAAGACGAGGATCGGGGTCGAGCCCTGACCGACGTTGCCCTGGTGGTCGTAGACCTGCTCGACGATGAGGCGGCCGCTGAGCGGCTCGTAGGCGAGGACGCCCCAGCCCGAACCCTGTGTGGTGGCGGCGGCCTTGGTGAGCTGGGCCTTGAAGCCGGCGAAGGAACCGAAGTATTCGGTGATCGCGTCGGCGAGCTCACCCACGCCGTCGGCGGCGGTCGGCTCGCCACCCCCACCGTCCTTGGGGCTGTTCATGTTGTGCCAGTAGATGCTGTGCAGGATGTGGCCGGAGAGGTGGAAGGCCAGGTTCTTCTCCAGGCCGTTGATGGAGCCCCACGACTCCTTGTCGCGCGCCTCGGCGAGCTGCTCCAGGGTGTCGTTCGCACCCTTCACGTACGCCGCATGGTGCTTGTCGTGGTGCAGCTCGATGATCTGCGGGTTGATCACCGGCTCGAGCGCCGCGTAGTCGTACGGAAGCTCCGGCAGCGTGTAGATCGCCAATTCCAACACCCTCTGACGTATTGCTTATTGCGATTGATGTGCAGCTGCACGCTAACAGCAAGAAAGATACGGTGCGATCGGGCGCTGGACCTAGGTCCGGCGATGTGCGCCCGGACGGAGCGGGCGCGGCGCCTGAAGTCGGTCGCAGGTATGGGGGTGCGTGATCAGCTGTTCGCCGGATGACGCGGGAGGTGGGGCGGGAGCGGTGTCCTCGGCGCTGCTGCGCGGCCGTGGCCTGCGCGCCACCTCGAACCGGCGTTGGATCCTGCGCCTGCTGGCGGAGACGGAGCGTCATCTGTCCGCGGTGGAGGTCTACGAAGCGCTCTGCCGCGCGGGGGAGCGGGTCGACCAGGCGACCGTCTACCGGACGCTGGAGGTACTGGTCGGGGTCGGTCTGGCGCACGAGGTCGACGGTCCCGGTCCCAAGCGCTACGGAGCGGGGGCCGATGCCCATCATCACGCGGTCTGTCGGCGGTGCGGGGCGGTGAAGGACGTGCCCCTTGGCGGGCTGGTCGAGGCGGCCCGTCATATCGAGGAACTGACCGGGCTGCGCCCGGACGCCGATGGGGCGCTGCTCGTCCACGGCCTGTGCGCGACCTGCGCGGACTGAGACCCGAGGTGGGGCCCGCCGGTGGGACGCCGTCCCTGCTGCGGGCAGGCAGGGGCGATCTGCCCCCACGGCCTTATTGCACATATATTGCAAGTACTGAACGTGTGCAGAAGGAGGCCGTGGTGAGCGGACCGGTGGTGCTGGGGATCGAGTCGTCGTGCGACGAGACCGGTGCGGGCATCGTGCAGGACGGAAAACTGCTGGCCCACGTGGTGGCGTCGAGCATGGACGAGCACGCGCGCTACGGCGGCGTGGTGCCCGAGATCGCTTCTCGGGCCCACCTCCAGGCATTTACGCCGGTCGTGCGAGAGGCCCTGACCCAGGCCGGGCTCACGCTCGGCCAACTCGACGCGGTGGCCGTCACCACCGGTCCGGGCCTCTCGGGCGCGCTGCAGGTCGGCCTGGCCGGAGCGAAGAGCCTCGCCTACGCGGCAGGAGTTCCGCTGTACGGGGTGCATCACCTGGCCGGGCATGTCGCTGCCGACACCCTGGAGCACGGGCCACTGCCCGAGCCGTGCGTGATCCTGATCGTCTCCGGCGGCCACACCTCCCTGCTCCTGGTCCGCGACCTGGTGCGCGAGCCGATCCTGCACCTGGGCGACACCCTCGACGACGCGGCCGGCGAGTGCTTCGACAAGGTCGCCCGCATCCTCGGCCTGCCCTACCCGGGCGGCCCCGCCATCGACCGTGCGGCCACGACGGGGGACTCAGGAGCCGTCGCGTTCCCCCGCCCGCTGACCAAGGCGGGTGACGACCCGTACGCGTTCTCCTTCTCCGGCCTGAAGACGGCGGCTGCCCGGTGGGTGGAGCAGCACCGGCTGCGTGGCGCGGAGCCGTCGGTCGCCGACGGCGCGGCCGCGCTCCAGGAGGCCGTCGCCGACGTCCTCACGCGCAAGGCACTGCGGGCCTGCCGCGATCACGACGTGCGGACACTCGTCGTGGTCGGGGGAGTGGCGGCGAACTCCCGTGTGCGGGCGCTCGCCGAGGAGCGCTGCCGGGCCGCGGGCATCGAGCTGCGGGTGCCGCCGATGACGCTGTGCACCGACAACGGCGCGATGATTGCCGCGGTCGGCGACCTCCTGGTCCGCTCCGGCGCCGAACCCGCTCCATTGAACGTCTCGATCGACCCGTCGGCACCCCTGGAGTTTGCGTCCCTGACACCGCTGCCGACGACGATCAGTACACAGGCCGCGTGATGTCGGCCCGGGTGCAACTCGTCGGCGGGGAGGAGTTGTTGACGTACGGCGTCGGTGTACGGGCGGTGTACGCCGACGCCTTCGGTGCGCCGCCCTGGACGGAGGGACCCGAGCAGGCCGACGCCTATGTGCACCGGCTGGCGCGCGACGTGGCCCGGCCGGGATTCGTCGCGGCGCTCGCGCTTGCGGGCCGGTCGGTGCTCGGCTGGGCGACGGCCTGGACCACGCCCAGTCCCTTCCCCGCCGAGCGCTGCTATCCGCAGATAGCGGCCGCGCTGGGCGAGCGGCACACCCGGGAGTGGCTGTGCGGCGCCCGGGAGGTCGACGAACTGGCCGTCGTCACCCGCGCCCGCGGCGACGGCCTGGGCGAACGGCTGCTGCTCGCGGTGACGGAGGACCGCGCGGACGGCCGGTGCTGGCTGCTCACCTCGGCCCGCGCCACCGGCACCCTCCGCTTCTACAAACGGGCCGGCTGGGTCGCGGCCACCCACCCCGCTCCCTCGGGGGCGAGCCACGCGGCACTCCTCGGGCCAAAACACCCCTCCCGCACCCTTGTCTCGCGGCCTCTTTGAACCGCCCGTCCCTGATCAGCGCAGCGCGGCCACCAGCGCGTCGCTGGCCGAGCACCACACCTGGCGCGCCTCGCCGAAGCCCTCGCCGCGCAGCGTGTCGAGATGCCAGCGCGTTGTGGTCGGCCGGTCGCTCGGCGGGCCGTCGGTGCGCGGCCGGCGGGGGTCACCGAGCCGGGCGAAGCGCTCCGTCGCCGGGTCGGCGAGGTGCGGATCGTCGGCCACCTCGCGCCACCATGCGGCCCAGTCCTGCGCGCCGTCCTGGAGCCGCTCGGCCTGCCGCTGGGTGTGCAGGGTGTGCAGGGCCGCGTTGAGGCGGGGCGCGGACTCGTCGCGCATGTGGTCGGCGTTGAGGAAGACGCCGCCCTCCCGCAGGACGCGTGCCAGCGTGCCGTACAGCCGCCGCAGCGGTTCGGTGTCGAGCCAGTGCAGCGCGGTGGCCGTGACCACGGCGTCGTACGAGGTGTGGGGCAGGCGCTCGGTCCAGTCGGGGTCGGTGAGGTCGGCCTCGACGAAGGTGACGCGTGCGTCCCCGGCGAAGTGGCCGCGGGCGATGGTCAGCAGGACCGGGTCGATGTCGAGGCAGGTGCTCTCGGCGTCGGGCAGGCGCCGCAGCAGCCGGTCGGTGATGCTGCCGGTGCCGCAGGCCAGGTCGAGGACGCGCGGGGCACGGCCCGCGACCGCCTCGACGGTGTCGAGCATGACACGGAAGCGCTCCTCGCGGTCGGGCATGTACCACTCTTGCTGGCGGTCCCAACTGGTCTGCCAGTGCTGCCAGGTGGCGTCGGTCGTTGCAGTCATCGTGTCTCCTTCATGGATACCCTGGCCTTCAGGCCGGGGAGGAAATGAAGCTCCCGCGTAGCGGGCAGCGAGTGGAGTTTCGCCGCCAAGGCGAAAGGCGGGGCTCTAGGCTGCACATGTGGCCCTTCGCGGAAACGGTGGCTAGTTCGTGAAACATGGTTGAGGACCCGTGAAGCGGGCGTTCAAGTACCGCTTCTATCCGACAGATGCGCAGGCAGCCGAGCTGTCGCGCACCTTCGGATGCGTGCGGAAGGTCTACAACCTGGCGCTCGCTGCCCGCACCGAAGCGTGGACGCGACAGGAGCGGGTCAACTACAACCAGACGTCGGCGATGCTGACTGGCTGGAAGAGGACCGAAGAACTCGCCTACCTGAACGACGTGTCGTCGGTACCGCTCCAGCAGACGCTCAGGCACCTGCAGACCGCGTTCGGTAACTTTTTCACCAAGCGGGCGAAGTACCCGCGCTTCAAGTCCCGGAAGAAGTCCCGGAAGTCCGCCGAATACACGACCAGCGGCTTCCGCTTCCGTGCCGGGAGGCTGACTCTCGCGAAGATGCGTGCCCCCCTCGACATCGTGTGGTCGCGCCCCCTGCCTGTGGGTGCGGAACCGTCCACGGTGACCGTGTCGCAGGACGCGGCGGGCCGCTGGTTCGTGTCGATGCTCGTCGAGGACTTGTCCGTGAAGCCGCTTCCCGCCGTGGATACGGCAGTCGGTATCGATGCCGGGCTGACCCACCTGCTCACCCTGTCCACCGGGGAGAAGGTGGCGAACCCCCGACATGAGCACAAGGACCGGACCCGTCTGGCGAAGGCGCAGCGCAACCTCGCAAAGAAGGCCAAGGGCAACGGAGCGAACCGGGCCAAGGCCCGCCGCAAGGTCGCCAAGGTGTACGCCCGGATCTCCGATCGCAGGCGCGACAGTCTGCACAAGCTGACGACTCGTCTCGTGCGCGAAAACCAAACGCTCGTTGTCGAGGATCTGACCGTGCGCACCATGGTCAAGAACCACTCCCTCGCCCGCGCCATCTCCGATGCGAGCTGGCGCGAGTTCCGGGGCCTGCTGGAGGACAAGGCCTCCTGGTACGGACGGGAAGTCGTGGTCGTGGACCGCTTCTTCCCCTCGTCCAAGCTGTGCTCCGCCTGCGGCACCCTCCAGGGGAAGATGCCGCTGAGCGTCCGCGAGTGGACGTGTGACTGCGGCACGACCCATGACCGGGACGTGAACGCAGCGAAGAACCTTCTGGCCGCCGGGCTGGCGGTGTCTGTCTGTGGAGCTGGTGTAAGACCTCAACGGAGAACTCCGGGCGGGCGGGCGGCAATGAAGCAGAAAAGCCTGTAGCGCGAGCTATGGAAATCCCCTCCCTTCAGGGAGGGGAGGAAGTCAAGGGTGTGCTTGTTCCTTTCGGTGGACGTCCGGCGGCGGGCCGGTGGGCCGGCCCAGGTGCTGTGAGCGCAGCAGGAGCCGCGTCGTCTCGGACTGCGGGTCGGCGAGCACGGTGGGCAGATCTCCGCTCTCCACCACGGCGCCCGCGTCCAGGACCACCACGTCGTCGGCCACCTCCTCGACGAGCCGCAGGTCGTGGCTGATCCACAGCACCGCCGTACGGCTCTCGCGGCGCAGCCGTGCGATCTCCGCCGTCACCAGCGCGGTGCTGACGGAGTCCAGGGCCGTGGTGATCTCGTCGCAGATCAGCACGTCGGGCTCGGCGAGCAACGCCCGGGACAGGGCGGCTCGTTGCAGCTCGCCGCCCGACAGCGCAGCGGCGTGCCGGGTGGCGTGTTCGGACGTCAGCCCGAGCCGCTCCCAGATCTGCCGTGCGCGGTCGGTTGCTTCGCGGCGGGTGACACCGTGCAGGCGTTCGGCGGTGCGGGCCACCTGGTCGAGGACGGAGCGGCGCTCGTCGAAGGAGTCGCGCACCTCCTGCCAGACGTACTGCACGGCGCGCACCTGGGGCGGTGTGCGATGCCGCAGCACGGGCAGCGGCCGACCGTGCAGGGAGAGTTCACCGGCGTACCGTTCGTGCAGACCGGCGAGGCAGCGCGCCAGCACGGTCTTTCCGCTGCCCGACGGGCCGACGACCGCGGTGCAGCCGCCCTCCGGGACGCCGACCGACACGTTGTGGAGTACGTCCCCGCGCCGGCCGGCGCGCAGCCAGGCGGTCAGCCCGCCCGCGTGCAGGGCTGTCGGCTCGCCGGCGCCGGAGGCGGACCGCTGCACGGGCACGGCGGGCTCCGGCGCGGCGGCGGCGGGCGGCGTCGGCAGGACCTCGGCGGTCGGGCCGGCCGACGACACCCGGCCCTGGTCGAGGACGACGGTCCGTGCGGCCACCGCGCGGACGAGCGCGTGGTCGTGGCTGAGCAGCAGGACCGCGAACCCGTCGGAGGCGAGCCGGCCCAACTCCTGGGCGAGCCGCAGCCGTGCCACCGTGTCCAGGCCGGTGCTCGGTTCGTCGAGCACCAGGGCGCGCGGGCCGCAGGCGAGTACCTGGGCCAGGGCCACCCGTTGGCGCTGTCCGCCGGAGAACTGGTGCGGGAAGCGGCGCAGGGTCGCGCGCTCGTCGGGCAGGCCGGCGAGACGCAGTGCGTCGGCCGCATGGGCGGCCGCGACGGATCTGTCGCCGTGTTCGCTGCGGTGGAGCCGGGCCAGCTCGGTCAGGACGGAGCCGATCCGGCGTGCCGGGTTGAGGGCGTTCGCCGGATGCTGCGGCATGTAGGCGATCAGCCGGCCGCGGGCGGCGGAGGCGAGGCGGGTGGGGCCTCCCTCGGCGACCATGGGCGTGCCCGCGACGTCCACGGAGCCTGACAGTCGCACGCCGTCGGCCGCTTCACCGAGCAGGGCCAGTGCGGCCGTGGTCTTGCCGCTGCCCGAGGGGCCGACCAGCGCGGTCACCTCACCGGGAGCGACGGTCAGGTCCACGTCGTCGAGGAGGACAGCTGTCCCGGCGTGCGCGCTGAGCCCGTGCACCTGGATCACCGGTTCCATGCGAGCACCTTCCGGACGGCCGGGGCGTGGCGCCGCTCGCTGTGCGGCAGCAGTCCGTCGGCCATCAGATTCGCGCCGACGGTGAACATGACGAGCAGCAGGGCGGGCGCGCAGACCGCCCAGGGCTGCACGAACAGCGCCTCCCGGCTCGCGGCGATCACCACGCCCCAGTCCGGCGAGGTCGGATCGAGGCCCAGGCCGAGGAAGTTGGCCGCGGCCACGGTGAACACCGCGGTCCCGACCCGGGTGCCGGCGTCCGCCGCGGCCACGGGAAGCACGGCGCGCCCGACATGCCCGAACAGGATCCGGGCCGCCGACTCGCCCTGCAGGCGCATCGCCTCCGCGACGGGGCTGCTCGCGGCGTCCAGCGCGGACGCCCGCAACAGCCGCGCCACGGCCGGGACGTTGAGCACCGCGACCGCCAGCGCGACCGCGACGGGCTGACCGCGCCAGCCGACCCCGACGACGCTGATGACCAGCAGCGAGGGCAGCGGCAGCAACAGCTCCACGGGACGCATCAGCAGATCGTCGAGCCACCGGCTGCGGGCGGACGCGGCCGCGAGGCCGAGCAGCCCACCGAGGACGACGGCCAGCGCCACCGCCGCGCACGCCACGCCGAGCGCACTCGCGCCACCGCGCAGGACCAGCGTCAGGACGTCGCGGCCCAGTTGGTCCGTGCCGAGCGGGTGGCCGTCGCCGGTGCTGTAGGGCGCACCGTCGGCCGGAATGTCGGCGCTGGTGACCAAGGGCCCGATCAGGGCGGCGGCGCACGGCGGAAGCAGCAGCAGGCCGCCGCCGGCCGCGCGTGCGTACCGCCTGGTCCACGGCTTGTTCATCGCAGCACCTCCGCACGCGGAGCCAGCCGCTGACCGACCAGGTCGGCCCCGAGATTGAGGAGACACGCCACCGCCGCCAGGGCCAGGGTGAGCCCCTGGACGGTGGGCACGTCACGGTTTTGCACGGCCTCGATCAGAGCCGTGGCGGTGCCGGGGATGGCGAAGACGGCCTCCACGATCAGGACGCCGCCCAGCAACTGGTCCCCGGTGCGGGCCAGTTCCTGCACGCCGGGCACGGCCGCGTTCGGCAGGATGTGCCGCCAGACCAGCCGCACGGGCGGCACACCGAGACGGCGGGCCTGCACCGTGTACCCGGCCTGCACCGCGGTGAGCGTGCCGGCGCGCACCTGCCGGGACAGGGAACACACCGTACGAGCCAGTAGCACTGCCACCGGGAGCACGAACAGCTCCGGACGCTGCCACCATCCGTCGTCGGCGCCCACCCAGGTGGAGGGGAACCAGCCGAGGCGCAGCGAGAAGAACGCCACCAGGAGCAGCGCGAGCACGAAGTCCGGTATGGACGTCAGTGTCAGCGTCACTGCCGAGACCACCCGGTCGGTGCGGCTGTGCGCCCGCAGCCCGGTCAGCAGGCCGATGGCCACGGCCAGCGGGACCAGGATCACGAGCGTGACGGCCGCGAGGGCCATCGTCGCCTGGAGTGAGGGGACCAGTACGTCGCGCACGGCTTGGCCCCCGACAAGGGAGGTCCCGAGGTCGCCGGTCAGCAGTCCGTGGGCCCAGTCGGCGAAGCGCTCGGCGATCGGCCTGTCAAGACCCATCTGCCGGCGCAGGTCGGCGACCTGGCCCAGGCTCGTCTGCTCGTTGAACTCGGCGGTCGCCGCGTCCCCCGGCAGCAGGTTGGTGAGCAGGAAGACGATCACGCTGAGCGCGGCCAGTTGGACGACGGTCCACGCGCCGCGGCGCACGGCGTAGCGCAGCACGTCAGTCCAGCCACACGTTGTCGAAGCGGGCCCAGTCCGTGGTGTTCGGCGCCGCCTCCTTCACGCCGTGCAGCGTGCTGGAGACGACGTTCAGCCACTCCATGTGCCCCCACAGAACGAGGCCCCCGCGGTCTCGCAGCGTGGTCTGCAACGACCGGTAGTCCCGCGTGCGGCGCTCGGTGTCCGCGACCGCCCGCGCCGCGACGAAGTCCTGGTCGAAGTCCCGGTGCTCCCAGGCCGAGATGTTCTGCGGCGAGCCGGTCAGGAGCCGTTCGCTGATGTAGGTGGGGATGGGCATGGCACCGCAACGGTGGTTCACCACCGTCCCGGTCGACAGCGCATCGGTGAAGTACGTCTCCGGCGGCCCGTTGACGATCTTCACCTTCAGGCCCGCGTCACCCGCCTGCTCACGGAAGAGATGGGCCGCCTGCGCGAACCCGTCCGCCGCCGTCGACGTGTAGAAGGTGACGGTCTTGTTGAACAACCCGGTGCGGCGCAACAGCTTCCGGGCCTCGGCCACATCCTGTTCCCGCTGCTCCAGACCCTTCGGGTAGTACGTGTACCCCTTGCCGTACAGGTCGTTGCCGATCTCGGCGCGGCCCGCGCCGACCACGTCCACGAACCGCTTGCGGTCGATGAGCAGCTTCACCGCCATCGCCGCGTCCGGGTCGTCGAAGGGCGCGCGGTCCGTCTTGAGCGCAAACCCCTGCACCCCGCTGTGCGGTGTCGCCACGATCCGGACCCGGCTGTCGTGCTCGACGGTCCGGGCGAAGGTGGGCGACATCTCGTGCGCATAGTGCACCTCGCCGCTGCGCACGGCCGCGGAGCGGGCTTCCGTGTCGGCGGAGAGGATGCGTACCTCGTCGATGTGCGGGGCGCCGTTCCAGTGCTCGTCGAAACGCCGTCCCACGAAGGAGCGGCCCGCGTGGAACGAGACGAAGGTGAACGGCCCTGTTCCGACCGGGTGCTTGGGGTCGTTCCAGCCGTCGCGGACGATGCTGGTGCCGGTCATGGCCAGCAGCGACGGGAGCTCGGCGTTGGGCTGCTCGAGCCGGATCTCCACCGTGCGCTTGCCCACCGCCCGGCTGTTGGCGAGGTCCACGTGGGACAGGGAGTTCTTCGCCAGGTGGTCGGCGGCCTTGGGGTCGAGGATCCGCTTCAGGCTGTACAGCACGTCGTCGGCGGTCAGGACGTGCCCGTCGTGGAAGCGCGCCTCGCGCAGCTCGAACCGCCAGATCTGGGCGGACTTGTCACTGGACCACTTCCGGGCCAGTCTCGGCACGGGCCGCAGGGCCGAGTCCAGGTCGACGAGCTTGTCGAAGACGGCCTTGTGGCGGGCGATGTCGACGAACTGCCGCTGCGCGTGCGGATCCATCGTCTCCTTGACCCCCGCGCCCGGGAACGCCGCGCTCACCGTCCCGCCCCGTTTCGGCGACGAGGTGCCGGAACTGCCGGTCGAGCAACCGGTCAGCAGACCGGCGCCGACGACTGCTGCCGCGGTGAGCACGCTCCGGCGGGCGGGTATGACCGGCATCGAGGACAACCTTCCTGATCAGTAGGTACGACAACTGACTCTAATTGGTTGTTGCGCATGCTGTGCAATAGCCCTGGCTGTCACGTCCGCCGGAGCGCGTCCGGCACGCGTTCGGCGGCCAGTACGGCGCTCGGCGTGTGGGGCCGCTCCTGGTCCCTCGCCTTCTTTGGCGGGGATGGTCACGTCGATCGGGGGCATTGCAGGCCTGGTCTTGGCCATGGACGCGTCACGCGGTACCTTCACTGGGTATCGACGACAGCACGACGGAAGCCGGTGTGAATCCGGCACGGTCGCGCCACTGTGTGCGGGCGGTCGAGTGGACCGCGCGTGAGTCAGACCCGTGGCTGTCGTCCTGTGCACCACCGAGACGGGACGCGAACTCCCGAAGGAGGCCCTGCCATGGCGCAGCATGTCGCCCAGCCGACCCCCAACACCCCTGTGGTCCCGGCCAAGTTGCCGCTGAAGGACATCGCCCCCTGGGCCGCGTTCGTCGGCATCCTGATGCTGGTTCTTCTCTACTTCGTCGGCGCCGAACAGGGCGCCACCTCCGTGTTCAGCGGAGCGGACGTGCACGAATGGGTGCACGACGCCCGCCACCTGCTCGGCTTCCCCTGCCACTGACCCGAGGGAACCCGACGCACCCATGAACTCAACAACCGTACGCAACCTGCTCGTTCGCGGCATGCTCGCCGGCCTCGCGGCCGGCGTGCTCGCCCTGGTCATCTCCTACTGGCTCGGCGAACCGATGGTCGACAAGGCGATCGGCTTCGAAGAGGCCCATGCCGGCCACTCGCACGGTGACGAGGTCGAACTCGTCTCGCGCAGCCTCCAGTCCACGGCCGGCCTCGCCACCGGCGTCCTCATCTACGGGGTCGCGTTCGGTGGCATCGCGGCGCTGGCCTACTGCTTCGCGCTCGGCCGCGTCGGCCGCTTCGGTCCGCGCGCGACCGCGCTGCTGCTGTCGAGCTGCGCACTGATCGCCGTCTACGTCGTACCGTTCCTGAAGTACCCGGCCAACCCGCCCGCCGTCGGCAACCCCGACACCATCGGCAAGCGGACCACCCTGTACTTCCTGATGATGGTGCTCAGCATCCTCCTCGCGGTCGCGGCCACCATCCTCGGCAAGCGACTCGCGCCCCGCATCGGCAACTGGTGGGCCGCCGTGGTCGCCGTCCTCGGCTTCGCCGTGGTCGTCGGCCTGGCCTTCCAGTTCCTGCCCGTGATCAACGAGGTGCCCGAGCACTTCCCGGCGGCCGTCCTGTGGCGCTTCCGGCTCTCCGCCCTCGCCATCCAGGTCACGCTGTGGACCGGATTCGGCCTGCTCTTCGGCGAGTTGGCCGAGCGCCTGCTCCATCCCAAGCCCGTCGCGGCAGGTGAGGCGGTATCGGCAGGGAGCTGATCCGTTCACTCGATCACGCAGGTCGAGCGAGAAACGAGGGCCCGCGGAACCATCCGAGGGCCCTCACTCGTTTACACCGGAACCACTGGTCCGGCGACGAAGCGAGGAGCCGCGTGGGCAGACAGATGCAGCCCCGACACATCGTCCTCGGCGGCCGCGAGGCCGTCGCACTCACGGTGGAGGAGTACGAGCAACTCGTCGCGAGCCGACGCCAGATCGGCGGTCAGAGCGCCAGGGTGCGAGCCCTTGCCCAGCAGGCGAAGCGGACACAGCGCCTCCTTGAGGAGCTGGAGGAACTGGTGGGGGACTGCACCGAGGGCTCCTGTGCCGTGTCACCACCAGGAGCGCGGAGCGGCATCGCGGCCGACTGCCCGCGCTGCGCCCTCGCGGCGCTGCTGAGCCGCTTCCGCGACGGCACCTACTGAGGAAGCGGGCCGACGGAGGCTCCGGGCGGGGCGAGGGGCCGACCGCAGCGCACGTTCCAGCGTCCGTCGCGCCCGCTCAGTTCGGTGACCGTCAGCGGTGCCACGTCGCAGCGCCAGAACGCCGACAGCGGCGAGCCCAGGGCGTGCACCAGGGCGGCGCGCGTCAACTCCGGTTCCACGACGGCGATCACGAGACCGCTGTCAGTGGCCATGGCGTCGAGCCAGCGCGACACCCGCGCGCACACGTCGGCCACGCTTTCCCCGCCTCCGGCGGCGAAGGCGGGGTTCCCGAGCCACTGGGCGACATCCTGCGGTGACGTCTCGCTCACCTCGGTCAAGGTCCGGCCGCGCCAGTTGCCCGTGTCCGGTGCGGCCAACTCGTCCGGTGCGACGGACGAGTCGAGCCCCAGCAGCTCGGCGGTCTCGCGGCAGCGCCGGCTCCCGGACACAACGGCGAGGGCAGGCGTCGGCAGCACTCCGGCCGCGGCACTGGCGTGCTCGCGGCCCGCGGCGTCCAGTGGGGCCCCGTCGTCGAACCGGGCCTGCCGCAGCGAGGCGTTCATGGCGGGCGAGACGAACCAGACGCGTCGGGTCACGGTGGGGTCCTTCCGGAATTCGGGAGGTGCGAAGGGGGATTGGTGGCTCGGCGTTACCGATCCAGTGAGGCCACTGGACATGGGGCTGCCGATCGGGCGGGCCTCCGGACAGGAGACCGGTCTGGAAATCAGAAGCCCTGCCCCTCGACCGGATACGGCACGTGCGTGCGCCGGTCCGCGTCGATCGACAGGCGTCCGCCGGCCGGCGGACGCGCCCGCTGGGCACAGTCACGCCGTTCACAGATGCGGCAGCCGAGCCCGATCGGAGTGGTGGCGCGCGGGTCGTCGAGCGCGACGCCCGCCGCGTAGATCAGCCGGTCGGCGTGGCGCAGCTCGCAGCCGAGCGCGACGGCGAACTCCGCACGCGGCGCGTGATGGCCGTGGCCGCCGCGCGTGATGGTGCGGGCGATCCAGAAGTGCCGTTTCCCGTCCGGCATCTCGGCGACCTGGGTGAGCACGCGGCCTGGTGCGGAGAACGCGTCGTACACCGTCCACAGCGGGCACGTGCCGCCGAGGCGCGAGAAGTGGAAGTCGGTCGCCGACTGCCGTTTGGAGATGTTCCCGGCCCGGTCGACCCGCAGGAAGGAGAACGGGACTCCGCGTTGCCCGGACCGTTGCAGCGTGCTCAGCCGGTGGCAGGCCGTCTCGAAACCGACCCCGAAGCGCGCCGAGAGCAGTTCGATGTCGTAGCCGCTGTCCTCCGCTGCCCGGTGGAACGCCGTGTACGGCATCAGCAGCGCGCCCGCGAAGTAGTTCGCGAGGCCGATGCGGGCCAGTGCCGACGCCTCCGGCGAGGCCAACTCGGCGGCCCCGTCGATCAGATGGTCGAGGAGTGGCGCATGCTCGAGGAACGCGAGCTGAGTGGCGAGCTGGAAGGCGCGCTGTCCGTCGCTCAGCCACGGTGACAGGAGCAGCAGTCCTGATTCCCGGTCCAGGCGGCGCGCGTCGGCGGCGCGGCCCGGCGGTGCCTGCACCACCTTCAGCCCGTGCCGCATCGAAAGGCGTACGGCCAGCGGCCCCGTGATCTGCCCCGGCCGCAACTCCATCTCATCGGCCAGCTGTTCGGCGGCCGTGTCCAGTGCAGCGAAGTGGTTGTGGTGCGCGTAGAAGAAGTCCCGTACGTCGTCGTGCGGTTCGGCAGCAGGAAGGGGCGCGGCCAGGTCCGCAGTGCCCCGGTCCTTGGTGCCGAGTGCCGCTGCCTGCGCGGCGGCGTCCCGGTAGCGGCGGTGCAGGGTGACCAGGGCGCGTGCCACCTCCGGGTGGTCGCGGACCGCGTCGGCGATCTCCTCGACGGGCGGCGGGGTGCCGCATGCCTCGTCTGCCAGCGCCGTGCGCAGATCGGTGGCGAGGCGGTCCTCCTCGGCGCCGGAGAAGTACTCCGGGGCGACGCCGAAGACCTCCGCGACCCGCAGCAGGACGGAGGCCGTGAGCGGGCGCTGACTCTGTTCGATCTGGTTCGCGTAGCTGGTCGAGATGCCGAGCGCGCGGGCCATGTCCACCTGGTTCATGCCCGCCTCGCGGCGCAGTCGGCGCAGCTTCGCATGGGCGTAGATCTTGTGCTCGGCGGGGCGTCGGGGCACGGCGGCGCCTCCTGCTCGTCGGGGGTCGTTCTTGCGAATCTAGCATCCGCTTCTTTCGCAGAATTCGCAGATGCGGCGTCGTGACCTGTACGGATTCCACAGCTTCGGCCTGTGGTCTCCGCAATCCGCGGCGGGCAGGATCAGCACATCGGGCGGGGCGCGAAGCGTTTCCGCCGTGTCGCATCCGGGCCCGCCGCCGCTCGCGGAGGGCCCTGCCGTACCAGGGCGCACGCCGCCCCCGCCGTGAGGAGTCACGTGATCGAGCACCGAATCCGCGTCCATCCCAGCTCCGACCGTCTGCCCCGCGAGGACCAGCTGGCCTGGAAGCTGGCCGCCGTCGCCACCGCCACCGACGACCTCGACGCGAGCAGTGTCGCCATGGCCGTCAACCGCGTGATCGACAACGCCTCGGTCGCCGTCGCCTCCCTGACCCGGCGCCCGGTCGCGGTCGCCCGCGCCCAGGCGAGCGCCCACCGAGCCACTGCGCCGGGAGCGTCCGTGTTCGGCAGCCGCGCCCGCGTCTCACCCGAGTGGGCAGCCTGGGCGAACGGCACCGCGGTGCGTGAACTCGACTTCCACGACACGTACTTGGCCGCCGACTACTCCCACCCGGGCGACAACATTCCGCCGCTTCTGGCGGTCGCCCAGCACACCGGGCGCACCGGTGCCGACCTGTTGCGCGGCATCGTCGCCGCGTACGAGATCCACGTGGCCCTTGTGAAGGGCATCTGCCTGCACGCCCACCGCATCGACCACGTCGCCCACCTCAGCGCCGCCACCGCGGCCGGGCTCGGCGCGATGCTGCGACTGCCGACCGAGACGGTTCACCAGGGCATCCAGCAGGCCGTGCATACGACGACCGCCACCCGCCAGTCCCGCAAGGGCGAGATCAGCAGCTGGAAGGCGTTCGCCCCGGCCTTCGCCGGCAAGGCGGCGATCGAGGCCGTCGACCGGGCGATGCGCGGCGAGTCCGCCCCGTCACCGGTCTACGAGGGTGAGGACGGCTTCCTCGCCTGGATGCTGGACGGGCCGGGCTCGGACTACACGGTGCTGCTCCCGGAGCGGGGCGAACCCCGCCGCGCGATCCTGGACACGTACACCAAGGAGCACTCGGCCGAGTACCAGGCACAAGCGATCATCGACCTGGCCCGGCGCCTGCGCGACAAGGCCGGCCCGCTCGACCAGGTGCGCTCGATCGTGTTGCACACCAGCCACCACACCCACAACGTGATCGGCTCCGGCGCGAACGACCCGCAGAAGTACGATCCGAACGCCAGCCGCGAGACCCTCGACCACTCCGTGCCGTACATCTTCGCCGTCGCCCTGGAGGACGGCACGTGGCACCACGAGCGTTCCTACGCACCTGAGCGTGCCCGGCGTCGCGAGACGGTCGCACTGTGGCAGAAGATCACCACGGTCGAGGATCCGGAGTGGACCCGCCGCTACCACGACCCCGACCCGCAGCGCCGGGCCTTCGGTGGCCGCGCGGTCATCACCCTCGACGACGGCACAGTGATCGAGGACGAGCTCGGTGTCGCCGACGCGCACCCGGCCGGTGCCCGCCCCTTCGACCGCCCCGCCTACCAGGGAAAGTTCCGCACCCTGGCCGAGGGCGTCGTCACCGCCGCCGACCAGGACCGTTTCCTGTCCGCCGCCGAACACCTTGCCGACCTCGGAGCGGTGGACCTCGACGGGCTCTTCCCGCCCGTGGATCTGGAAGCCGTCGCCGCGTACGACGCGAAGCTCCCGAAGGGCCTGTTCTGATGCTGCTCCACACGCGTACGACACCGCAGGAGCGCCGCCGCGCCCTGCGTGAACAGCTCGCCTCCGGGCGGCTGTTGCGCATGCCCGGCGCCATCAACCCGCTCTCCGCCCGCCTCATCCAGGACACCGGCTTCGACGCGGTCTACCTGTCCGGCGCGGTGATGGCAGCCGACCTCGGTCTGCCCGACATCGGCCTGACCACCAACGTGGAGATCGCCGCACGCGCGGTGCAGACCACGCGCGTCACCGATCTGCCGGTCCTCATCGACGCCGACACCGGATTCGGCGAACCCATGAACGCCGCCCGAACGGTGCAGCTCCTGGAGGACGCGGGCCTCGCGGGCCTGCACCTGGAGGACCAGGTCAACCCCAAGCGCTGCGGCCACCTCGACGGCAAGACGATCGCCCCGCGCGAGGAGATGGTCAAGCGGCTGCGCGCCGCCGTCGACGCCCGCCGCGACCCCGACTTCCTGCTCATGGCCCGCACCGACGCCCGTGCGGTCGAGGGACTGGACGCGGCGATCGACCGGGCGAAGGCATACGTGGACGCCGGAGCCGACGCGATCTTCCCCGAGGCCCTCGCCGACCGCTCCGAATACGAGGCGTTCCGCGAGGCCGTGGACGTACCGCTGCTCGCGAACCTCACCGAGTTCGGCAAGACGCCCCTGCTGGACATCACGACCCTCGAATCGCTCGGCTACAACATCGCCCTGTACCCGGTGACACTGCTGCGCACCGCGATGGGCGCCGTCGAGGACGGCCTGCGCACGATCGCCGCGGAGGGCACGCAGGAGTCCCTGCTGCCCCGCATGATGACCCGCTCACGCCTGTACGAGCTTCTCGGCTACGACGAGTACGCGGCGTTCGACGCCTCCGTCTTCGACTTCCGGCTGCCGCCCGGCGCCTGACCGGCGCCACCGCAGACCCTGCCGGCACCCCCGCGTCCTGGCCGACCGCGGCCGCGGCGCCCCGGATCACCTTCCCCGCCCACTCCTGACGCCCGCACCTTCCGGAGGACCGCCATGACCATCACCCCGGAGATCCACCGCGGTCTCGCCGGTGTCGTCGTCGACACCACCGAGATCTCCACCGTCATCCAGGACACCAACTCCCTCACCTACCGCGGCTACCCGGTCCAGGACCTGGCAGCCCGCTGCTCCTTCGAGGAAGTCGCGTACCTCCTGTGGCACGGCGAGTTGCCCGACCCCGGCCAGCTGCGCGAGTTCCAGGCCCGCGAGCGCGCCCTGCGCCCGCTCGACCGCACCACGGCCGAACTCCTGGCACGGCTGCCGGAGACCTGCCACCCCATGGACGTGCTGCGCACCGCCGTGAGCTTCTTCGGCGCCGAGGACCCCTCGGAAGCGGACGACAGCCTCGCCGTCAACCGTGCCAAGTCCCTGGCGCTACTGGCCAAACTGCCCACCGTGGTCGCCGCCGACCAGCGCCGGCGCAGGGGACTCGCACCCCTCGCGCCCGACCCGGAGCTCGGCTACGCGGAGAACTTCTTCCACATGTGCTTCGGATCCGTCCCGGACCCGTCCGTGGTCCGCTGCTTCGAGATCTCCCTCGTCCTGTACGCAGAGCACAGCTTCAATGCCTCGACCTTCACCGCTCGCGTGGTCACCTCGACCCTCTCCGACCTGTACAGCGCGGTCACGGCGGCCATCGGCGCACTGAAGGGCCCGCTGCACGGCGGCGCCAACGAGGCCGTGATGCACATGCTGAACGAGATCGAGGACCCGCAGAAGGCCGAGGCGTGGCTCGCCGACGCCTTCGCCTCCAAGCGCAAGATCATGGGTTTCGGGCACCGTGTCTATAAGCACGGCGACTCCCGCGTGCCGATCATGCAGGAGGCCCTCGACCGGCTCGTCGCCCGCGCCGCCGACCCGGAGACGACGCGTCTGGCCACCCTGCACGCGGCCCTGCGCCACGCGATGGTCTCGGCCAAGGGCATCCACCCGAACCTGGACTACCCGGCCGGTCTCGCCTACCACTTGATGGGCTTCGACATCCCCGTCTTCACCCCGATCTTCGTGATGAGCCGGATCACCGGCTGGACCGCACACATCACCGAGCAGCTTGAACACAACGCTCTCATCCGCCCGTTGGCCTCGTACGACGGCCCGGTGCAGCGGCCGGTTCCGGGCGGTCGGTGAGGCTGGAGGGCCCGGGGTGGGTGGCAGAGGGGGACTGCGAGACTGTTCGTCATGGGCACGCAGAACATGGACAGCACGGTCGACTCCGAGAGCACACGGCGGCGCACGATCCTCGTGATCGGCATCGGTGCGGGCGACCCCGACCACCTCACCCTCCAGGCTGTGAAGGCCATCCAGCGCGCCGACGTCTTCTTCGTCGTGGGCAAGGGTGCCGACAAGTCCGCTCTCACGGATCTGCGCCACCAGATGGTGGAGGAGCATGCCGAGGAGCCGTACCGGGTGGTGGAGGTCGAGGACCCGAGCCGGAACCGCCGTCCCATGGACCGCTCCGCCTACACGTCCACCATTGAGGACTGGCGGGCCCGGCGGGGAGATCTCTTCGAGCGGTTGATGCTCGAGGAGCTGGCGCCGGGCGAGACCGGAGCCTTCCTGGTGTGGGGCGACCCGTCCCTCTACGACAGCACACTCGGGATCCTCTCCGACATCGAGGAGCGTGGGCGGGTCTCCGCGACGGTCGAGGTCGTACCCGGCATCACCAGTGTCTCCACGCTCGCCGCGCGGCACCGCATCTCGCTGAACCAGGTGGGCCGCCCCGTGCACATCACGCCGGCCCGGCGCCTGCCCGAGGTGGGGCAGAACGACGACGGGGACATCGTCGTCATGCTCGACGGGGGCGAGTCGTTCACCCAGGTCGAGGGCGAGGACGTCTGGATCTACTGGGGCGCCTACCTGGGAACCCCGGACGAGCTGCTGATCGCCGGGCCCCTGGACGAGGTGCGTGACCGCATCAGGCAGGTCCGCACCGAAGCACGGGCCCGGCACGGCTGGATCATGGACACCTACCTGCTTCGGATGGTGGGCGAGCAGCCCCCGAGAAATCTGGGCTGAGCCGATGGCGGACGCCCGTCCCCGGTGCGCGAGTTCTACGAAAGGACCGCCCTGACGGTGAAGCCTGAGGTCGTCAAAGTCGCCCGCATCACCCACCGAGGTTGGGGAGTTGAAGCTCCCATCGGCGGCCTGGCCGCTGTCTTCGCAGCCCACGCGTGGAGCGGCGAACCTGGGAACCGCGAGCCACGCAAGCATGCCCAGGTCTGTTGGGCCGACGCCGACGCCATCCCGAGGAGTTCGTGGACACCACTGCGAGTGCTCTCCAGCGCTACCTCGGGGGCCCGGAGGTTTCGTGACACTTCTTTGACCAACTGGTTCTCGCCTACCAAAGCCAGACCAGTGGTGATCACGACGAAACGTGCCCGAAAGGCCGCATCGTGGACGCGGTCGCGGCTGAGCGCACCGCGCTGGTCCCGCGTCGTCCCCGCTGGCGAACTACGGGCCGGGGCTCTGAAGGTCGCCGAGGCGATCGCGGAGATGTCCCAGCCGACCGCGATGGCGGCCAAGGAGACGGTCTCCTTGGTCTTTGAGGCGACGCTCGTAGAAGGTGTGCGTTTCGAACGGAGTTTTTCCATGCCGTTCGCCGCCGAGAGGCAGAGGATGGGTGCTTTCGTGAAGTAACGCGTACCGGTATTTCGCCACAGGGGATGTGTGACCGGCTGGCTCGAGGCGTCACCTGCGTCAGCTTGTGTGGTTCAGCTCACCGACTGGTGGCACTTGGCGCGCAGTTCGGCGATGGCGGTCTCGAAGTCTGTGAGCGACTCGAAGGCGCGATACACAGAGGCGAAGCGCATGTAGGCCACCGGATCGAGCTCGCTGAGTGGTTCGAGCACCGCCAACCCCACTTCATGTGTGCTCAGTTGGGCACTTCCGGCGGCCCGCAGGTTCTCCTCCACCTGCTGGCCGAGGCGATCGAGCATGTCCTCAGTGATGGGGCGGCCCTGGCATGCCTTGCGGACACTGCTGACGATCTTGGTGCGACTGAATGGCTCAGTGACTCCGCTGCGCTTGACCACGAGGAGGGAGTACGTCTCCACGGTGGTGAACCGCCGCTGGCAGTGAGGGCACTGGCGCCTTCGGCGGATCGAGGTGCCGTCGTCGGTGGACCGACTGTCGACGACGCGGCTGTCAGAGAGTCTGCAAAAGGGGCAGTACACCGTTCATGTCCTTTCGGATTACCTTGGGCTGATGGGTGCTGTTCCGCTTTCGGCTGACTGTGGTGCCGACCCATCATGCCCCAAGTGGCCTGCGGGTTACCTGACTCCGACGCCTGCTGCCTTGTTGGCGAAGGTGGTGGGGCGGGCCTGGCCATCTAGTGGCGAGAAATATTCCCACCGCCTCCCTCGGAATCAAGACGCGAGCCCCAGGTTCTGGTAGATCTCCGTCGTCACGGTCGAGAAGTTCATGGTCATAAAATGCAGTCCTGGCGCATCCTCCGCGATGAGGCGGCGGCACATTTCCGTGGCGTGCTCGATTCCGAGCGCGCGTACGACGGCCGGGTTGCCCTCCGCGGCGATCATGCGGTCGGCGAGCCCGCTCGGAAACGTGGCCGTGGAAAGGTCGGGGATTCTCCGCAGGGATCGCAGTGTCGTGACGGGCATGATCTCGGGAATGATGGGTGTCTCGCACCCCGCGGCAGCCACGAGGTCACGGAAACGGAGATACGTGTCCACGTCGAAGAACATCTGCGTGATGGCGTAATCCGCCCCTGCCCGGCACTTGTCGACGAAGTGCTGTATGTCGCTGGCAAGGTCGCGTGAACGTGGATGCATTTCGGGAAAAGCGGCGACCCCGACACAGAAGTTCCCCGATTCCTTGATCAGGCTGACGAGCTCGGCCGCGTGGCCGACGCCCTCGGGGTGCCGGTTCCAGGTGCCGAGCGGATTGCCCGGAGGGTCCCCCCGAAGAGCCAAGATGTTGCGAACTCCCTGGTCGGCGTAGTGGCCGAGGATGTTCCGCAGTTCGGCGACTCTGTGGTCGACAGCGGTCAGGTGGGCGACGGGTGTGAGTGTCGTCTCCTGGGCGATACGCCCCGTGACATTGATGGTGGGGCCCCGTGTGGAACCCCCGGCGCCATACGTCACGGAAACGAAGGTGGGCGAGAGTGCCTCCAGCTTACGGATGGCTTTCCATAGTCCGGCCTCGGCCGCCGGGCTGCGCGGGGGCATGAACTCGAACGAGTAGGAGCGGTCGCCCTGAGAGAGGAGGTCTCGAATGGACTGCGCGCTGTCCGACCGGGTGCTTGAGGTGCCGATAACCATGGAGGCAACCTATCCAGTTGACGAACTCCACATCAGGGAAGTCCACTTGTTGATATGAGTGAAGGCGGTTCGGGCATGATTTCCCTGGCCCCGCTGTACACAGTGAATGCGGATCAGCCATTATTTCCTCATGAGTGCGTCCACCAACCCTTCTTCCGTGGCACTGTCCTGGGACCGCTGCGGTGTCATGGGAATTCTCAATGTGACACCGGACTCGTTCTCCGACGGCGGTCTGTGGCTCGATCCGGGGCGCGCCATCGCGCACGGTCTGGAACTCGTCACCCAGGGCGCGGATTTGATCGATGTCGGCGGGGAGTCGACGCGCCCCGGCGCCTCGCGGATCAGTTGCGAGGAGGAGCTGCGGCGCGTGCTGCCCGTGGTCCGCGGGCTGGTGGCCGGCGGAGCGCCGGTGAGCGTCGACACCATGCGGGCCTCGGTGGCGTCGGCGGCGGTGGAGGCCGGAGCCTGTCTGATCAATGATGTGAGTGGTGGCCTCGCGGATCCCGGCATGGCCGAGGTCGCCGCGCGCAGTGGCGTTCCGTTCGTGGTGATGCACTGGCGCGGGCATGCGGATGTCATGGAGGGCCTGGCAGAGTACGCGGACGTACGCGCGGATGTCGTCCGCGAGGTGGAGCGTCGGATCGACACGATGGTGTCGGCCGGCGTCGACCCCGGGCAGCTCATCGTCGACCCGGGCCTCGGGTTCGCCAAGGACCGCGACGACGACTGGGAGTTGCTCGCCGGTATCGACGAACTGGCCCGCCTGGGCTGCCCCGTTCTGGTGGGCGCCTCCCGCAAGCGGTTCCTCGGCACGCTGCTCGCCGACCCCGGGACCGGCGCGCCCCGCCCCGCTCGCGCCCGTGACGCCGCCACCGCCGCGGTGTCCGCGCTGGCGGCGGCCCGAGGGGCCTGGGCCGTGCGTGTGCACGACGTAGCCGCATCGGCGGACGCCGTGCGGGTCGGCTCGGCCCTGCGCCAGGTCGAGACGCGGGGGCACCGGCAACCGCGTACGGCGGCGTTGGCGAACCACTGAGACGCGCGCGGCACGGGCCCGGCGGAGGATTCTCATGCCGATGCCGGGGTTGTGCAGCGAGCCCGCTCCGGCTCCGGGTCGGCTCCGGGTTCCATCACCTGGACGTGTGCGAGGAGCGCCTCCACCACCTCGTCGAGGTCGATGCGCTTTTCCACGGCCATCAGCTGCGGCAGCCCGGCCCGCGTGCTGACGCGCGGGGGTGCGAGCAGTTGGCAGCAGTCCTCGTCGGGAAGGACGGAGATGGTCGCCGTGCCCATCGCGCGGGCCTCGTCGATGATCTCCTGCTTGTCCCAGCCGATCAGCGGGCGCAGCACCGGCAGGGACGCCGCCTCGTCCACGGCCGCCATGTTCGCCAGGGTCTGGCTGGCGACCTGGCCGAGGCTGTCGCCGGTGACCAGCGCCTCGGCGCCCAGCCGTGCGGCGAGCGCGGACGCGGCCCGCACCATCAAGCGGCGCTGTGCCACCACTTGCAGCCGGCCGGCCCCGGCGACGGCGAGTTGTTTCTGGGCCTTGCCGAGCGCGATCACGTGCAGCTTGCCCGGCGGCTGGTACCGGTTGAGCTCACGGGCCAGGGCGTACGCCTTGTAGACGGAAGAGGGGTTCGTGTACGGGGCCCCGTTGAAGTGCACGAAGTCGACCGCGAGCCCTCGGCGCAGGGCCCGGTGGGCGGCGACGGGGGAGTCGTAGCCACCGGAGAGCAGTGCCAGGGCGCGCCCGCTGGAGCCGACCGGCAGACCGGTCAGGCCCGCGAGGCGCGTCCAGGTCAGGTAGGTCTCCTTGCGGTCGATCTCGATGTTCAGCAGGACCTCGGGGTGCTTGAGGTTCACCGGGAGGTCCGGCAGCGTCTCCTTGATCCGTGCCCCCACGTGCGCCGCCACCTGCGACGAGGTCAGCGGGAACGACTTGTCCCGCCTGCGGGCCCGGACCGCGAAGTCACGGACGCCCCTGGTGGCCGCCAGTTCCGTCAGCGCCTCGACACCGGCCCGCGTCACCGCGTCCAGAATGCTGGGGACGCGCACCCCGGGCTCGATGACGTTGAACCCGACGACCCGCCGGGCACGCTCCACGAGTGCGTCGATGGGCACCCGGCCGTCGCTGCCCAGAACCGTGACGTTCTGGGCGGGCTTGATCCAGGTGGACCCGCCGACGTCGCGCAGCGCGACCCGCAGGTTGTCGTGCAGCCGCTCCACGAAGCGGTCGCGGTTGCGCCCCTTGAGGAAGACCTCGCCGTGCTTGAGCAGCACGCACGGGCCGAAGGGCGCGGTGGCCCGCTGGGCGGGCACGTGGGGAGTCGTGGACATGAGTCTCAGAAGTCCCAGTCGTCGTCGTCCGTGTCCTCGGCCTTGCCCATGACGTACGACGAACCGGACCCGGAGAAGAAGTCGTGGTTCTCGTCCGCGGCGGGGGACAGGGCGGCGAGGATCTCGGGGTTGACCTCGGTCTCGTCCGCGCCGAAGCGCGCCGGGTAACCGAGGTTCATCAGCGCCTTGTTGGCGTTGTAGCGCACGAACACCGCGACGTCGTCCATGAGGCCGAGCGGCTCGTACAGCTCGCCCGAGTAGCGCAGCTCCAATTCGTAGAGTTCGTCGAGGAGTTCGAGCGTGAAGACGCGCATGGCCTCCTGCTCCGCAGGGGTCCGCTTCTCCAGGCCGCGCTGGTACTTGTAGCCCGAGTAGTAGCCGTGCACCGCCTTGTCGCGCAGGATCAGGCGGATCATGTCGGCGGTATTGGTCAGCAGCGCGTGCGTGGAGAAGTGCAGCGGCAGGTAGAAACCCGCGTACAGCAGAAGTGACGACAGCAGGGTCGAGGCGACCTTCCGCTTGAGGGGGTCGTCGCCGTAGTAGTGCTGCAGGACGGCCTTGCAGCGCTGCTGGAGGATGTCGTTGCCGACCGCCCATTCGTAGGCGTCGTCGATCTCCGGGGTGGTGGAGAGCGTGGAGAACACCGACGAGTAGCTGCGGGCGTGCACCGCCTGCATGAAGGCGATGTTGGTGTACACCGCCTCCTCGTGCTCGGTCCGCGCGTCCTGGATCTGTACGATCTCGCCGACCGTGGCCTGCACGGTGTCCAGCATGGTCAGACCGGTGAACACCCGCATGGTGAGGGTGCGTTCCTCGGCGCTGAGCCGCTGCTGCCAGGCGGTGATGTCGTTGGACAGCGGCACCTTCTCGGGGAGCCAGAAGTTCGAGGTCAGCCGGTTCCACACCTCCAGGTCCTTCTCGTCGGTGACCCGGTTCCAGTTGACGGGGCGCAGCCGGGCGGCCGGGTCGTGACGGTAGGAGGGAGGCGTGACCGACAGCTCGGTCAGGGAGGGGAGGGTGGTCATGATCGTGCCTTCGCAGCGTCGTTCTGAGGGCGGGCAGGGGCGGGGCGGGCGGTCGTCACAGCGTGCAGGCCAGGCAGTTCTCGATCTCGGTGCCTTCCAGCGCCTCCTGCCGCAGCCGGATGTAGTAGAGCGTCTTGATGCCCTTGCGCCAGGCCTGGATCTGGGCCTTGTTCAGGTCGCGGGTGGTGGCCGTGTCCCGGAAGAAGAGGGTGCAGCTCAAGCCCTGGTCGACGTGCTGAGTGGCGGCCGCGTACGTGTCGATGATCTTCTCGTAGCCGATCTCGTACGCGTCCTCGAAGTACTCCAGGTTGTCGTTGTCCATGCCGGGCGCCGGATAGTAGACGCGGCCGAGCTTGCCCTCCTTGCGGATCTCCACCTTGGAGGCGATCGGGTGGATGGACGCCGTGGAGTCGTTGATGTAACTGATCGAACCGGTCGGCGGCACCGCCTGGAGGTACTGGTTGTAGATGCCGTGCTCCTGGACCGAACGCTTCAGCTCACGCCAGTCGTCCTGCGTGGGCAGGGTGATGCCCGAGTCGGCGAACAGGGCGCGCACTCGATCGGCGGCCGGCTCCCATACCCGGTCGGTGTACGTGTCGAAGTAGGAGCCGTCCGCGTACCGCGTGGTCTCGAACCCGTCGAAGGCCGTGCCGCGCTCGGCGGCGAGCTGGTTGGAGGCGCGCAGGGCGTGGAAGGCGACGGCGTAGAAGTACATGTTCGTGAAGTCGACGCCCTCCTCACTGCCGTAGTGGATGCGCTGCGCGGCGAGGTAGCCGTGCAGGTTCATCTGGCCGAGGCCGATGGCGTGCGAGCGGTCGTTGCCGTGCGCCACCGACGGCACCGCGTCGATGTTCGACTGGTCGGAGACCGACGTCAGACCGCGCACGGCCGCTTCGACGGTCGCTCCGAAGTCCGGTGAGGCCATCGCGGTGGCGATGTTCATCGAGCCCAGGTTGCAGGAGATGTCCTTGCCGACGGTCTCGTAGCCGAGCGACGTGTCGTATGTGCTGGGCGTGTTGACCTGGAGGATCTCCGAGCACAGGTTGGACATGTTGATCCAGCCGGGGATCGGGTTGGACCGGTTCACCGTGTCCTCGAACAGCAGGTACGGGTAGCCGGACTCGAACTGCAGCTCTGCGATGGTCTTGAAGAACTCGCGGGCGCTCAGCGTCGTCCTGCGGATGTTCGGGTTGGCGACGAGGTCGTCGTAGTGCTCGCTGACCGACAGGTCCGACAGCGGCTTGCCGTACTCGCGCTCCACGTCGTACGGCGAGAACAGGTGCATGTCCTCGTTGCGCTTGGCGAGTTCGAAGGTGATGTCCGGGACGACGACGCCGAGCGAGAGCGTCTTGATGCGGATCTTCTCGTCCGCGTTCTCCCGCTTGGTGTCCAGGAACCGCATGATGTCCGGGTGGTGCGCGTGCAGATACACCGCGCCCGCGCCCTGTCGCGCGCCGAGCTGGTTGGCATAACTGAACGAGTCCTCAAGGAGCTTCATCACGGGGACGACACCGGACGACTGGTTCTCGATCTTCTTGATCGGGGCGCCCTGCTCGCGCAGGTTCGTCAGGAGAAGGGCAACTCCACCGCCGCGCTTGGACAGTTGGAGCGCGGAGTTGATACCGTGGCCGATCGACTCCAGGTTGTCCTCGACGCGCAGCAGGAAGCAGGAGACCAGCTCGCCGCGCTGGGCCTTCCCGGCGTTGAGGAAGGTGGGCGTGGCCGGCTGGAAGCGGCCCGTCATCATCTCGTCGACGAGCCGGGAGGCCAACTCGCCGTCGCCCGCGCCCAGATACAGGGCGGTCGCGACGACACGGTCCTCGTACCGCTCCAGATAGCGGGTGCCGTCGAAGGTCTTCAGCGTGTACGACGTGTAGTACTTGAAGGCGCCGAGGAACGTGCGGAAGCGGTGTTCGTGCGCGTACGCCTGCCGGTACAGGTCCTCGACGACGTCCCAGTCGTAACGCCGGATCGGTTCCGCCTCGTAGTAGTCGTTCTCGACGAGGTAGTCGATCTTCTCCTTCAGGCTCGGGAACGTGAGCGTGTTCGGGTTGACGTGCTGGAGGAAGTACTGGCGGACGGCCTCGCGGTCCTTGTCGAACTGGATACGTCCGTCGCAGTCGTACATGTTCAGCATCGCGTTGAGCGTGTGGTAGTCCTTGCGCGTGCCGACCGACTCGCGCTGGGACGCGGCGGGGACCGGCACGGTCGTGGTGGAAGTGCTCACGCCGTCTGCCCCACCAGCTCCGGTCGCCTCGTTGACGACAGTCGTGTCCAAAACTTCTCCAGCCCCTCTCGTACGGCACGGACGTCGCGCTCCGTGCCCAGCAGTTCGAATCGGTACAGCTCGGGGACCTTGCACTTCGCCGAGATGACGCGCCCGGCGAGGCAGTAGTCGGCACCGAAGTTGGTGTTGCCCGAGGCGATCACGCCGCGCAGCAGGGCGCGGTTGGCCTCGATGTTCAGGAAGCGGATCACCTGTTTGGGCACCGCGCCCGCGCGCTCGCCGCCGCCGTAGGTCGGCACGATCAGCACGTACGGCTCGGTGACGGTCGGCATGCCCTCGCGATGGGGGCGCAGGGGGATCCGCGTCGCGGGCAGGTCAAGACGCTCCACGAAGCGCTTGGTGTTCTCCGAGACGCTGGAGAAATACACGAGACCACTCACGGTCTCTCGCCTCCCTCTCCTCGTTCCCGTGTCGTTCTCGATCGAGGACGGGAAGGAAGGCGGGCGGGTGCGGCGGAAAGGGGGACACGCGGGTACGAAGTACCTCTGCCCCGGTCCGAGCCACAGCCACGCGGCCCTCCCTCGGGGCCTCGAAGCGCGCGCACCACGGTCCGGTGCGCGCGCCGGTGGCAGGTCTTCGGACTTGCGGGCACATCCTCCGGACGACGGAGGACACCTACTGGCCGTCGCTTCCCGGGCCCGGATTCACCCGGCCCAGTGCGTATGACGGCGGTCGTTCCCGCTCACCGCTGCGGGGCAGTCCCGGTCTTTCACCGGGTTCCCTCTTGCCTCACCAGACCGTCAAGCCCGGTGAACCACCAGCGAGAGCAACACTACATCTAGGTTTCCTGGATTTCAGTTAGGCCAGATGTTGTGTCGCACACAAAAGTTAGGTGAACCTAACTTCAAGGGGTGTGTGGGCGGGGCCGACCGCCCCGTGCCCCCTTGGCTTCGGTGAGTGCGCGTGCGTGCCGGATGTGGTTCTGGAGCTCCGCGGTGAAGGCGCCGGTATCGGGTATTGCCCGGTCGGTGCCGGGCGATGTCTCTTCCTGTGCCGCATCGAGCCGTTCCAGAAAGTCGGCCACATCGCTGAGTGCTCTCCGCAGTGACTGCATACGCGCTCCCTGGGCCCCCAGCTGCCTGCGCAGGGCGAGGAGGGACTCGTACTGCTTGACCGGTACGGCGATCATGGGTTTTCCGTTGACGACTACGGTCGTCGGCTCTTGCTTCACGACTGTCCCCCTGCTTCGTGAAAAAGCGCTCGGGTGCAGCGGTGGGGGCGCCGGCGCTCCGCGCGGCCGGCACCCCCACCGCGATGCGTCAGGCCGGGTCGAGGTCCGCTCGCACGGTGCGTGCGGCGGACACCAGGTTTTCCAGGGAGGCGCGGGTCTCGGGCCAGCCGCGGGTCTTCAGGCCGCAGTCCGGGTTGACCCACAGCCGCTCGGCGGGAATGGCCTCAAGTCCCGTACGCAGCAGGATGGATACCTCCTCGGCATTCGGGATGCGGGGGGAGTGGATGTCGTAGACGCCGGGACCCGCCTCGCGCGGGTAGCCGTGCTCGGCCAGTTCGCGGGCGACCTGCATGTGCGAGCGGGCGGCCTCCAGGCTGATGACATCGGCGTCGAGATCGTCGATGGCCTGGACGATGTCGCCGAACTCGGCGTAGCACATGTGCGTGTGGATCTGCGTCTCCGGCCGCACCCCCGCCGTCGACAGCCGGAACGCCTCGGTCGCCCACTCCAGGTACGCGGCGTGGTCGGCGGCGCGCAGCGGCAGGGTCTCGCGCAGGGCCGGCTCGTCGACCTGGACGATCGAAGTGCCGTTCGCCTCAAGGTCGCCCACCTCGTCGCGCAGGGCGAGGGCGACCTGGCGTGCCGTGTCGCCGAGCGGCTGGTCGTCGCGGACGAAGGACCACGCGAGCATGGTGACCGGGCCGGTGAGCATGCCCTTGACGGGCCGGTCCGACAGCGACTGCGCGTACGAGGTCCAGCGCACCGTCATCGGTGCGGGGCGGGAGATGTCGCCGGCGAGGACCGGCGGGCGGACGTAGCGGGTGCCGTAGGACTGCACCCATCCGTGCTGCGTGGCCAGGTAGCCGGTCAGCTGTTCGGCGAAGTACTGCACCATGTCGTTGCGCTCGGGCTCGCCGTGCACGAGGACGTCGATCCCGGTCTTCTCCTGGAAGGAGATGACGTCGCGGATCTCGTTCTTGATGCGCTCCTCGTAGCCGGCCGTGTCGATGTGGCCGGTGCGCAGGTCGGCCCGGGCGGTGCGCAGTTCGGTCGTCTGCGGGAACGAGCCGATGGTCGTGGTCGGCAGCAGCGGAAGGCCCAGGTGGGCGCGTTGGGCCGCCGCCCGCTCCGGGTACGCCTGGGCGCGACGGGTGTCGGACTCCGTGACGGCGGCGGCACGGGCGCGCACCGCCGGGTCGCGGGTGATCGGCGACGTGGCGCGGGAGGACAGCGCGGCCCGGTTGACCGCCAGCTCGGCGGTGATCGCGTCCGTACCCTGGGCCAGGCCCTTGGAGAGGGCGACGATCTCGGCGGTCTTCTGGCGGGCGAAGGCCAGCCAGCGCAGGATCTGCGGGTCGACGTCCTTCTCCAGGGCGGCGTCCAGCGGGACGTGCAGCAGAGAGCAGGATGCGGCGACGTCGACGCGGTCGGCGAGGCCGAGGAGGGTGCCGAGTGTGGCGAGGGACTTCTCCAGGTCGTTGACCCAGATGTTGCGCCCGTTGACGACACCGGCGACCAGCCGCTTGCCGGACAGGCCGCCGACTGCGGCGAGCGCGCCGAGGTTGGCGGCCGCGGCATCGGTGAAGTCGAGGGCGAGCCCGTCGACCGGCGCCTTGGCGAGGACCGGCAGGGCGTCGCCGAGCCGGTCGAAGTAGGAGGCCACAAGGAGCTTCGGCCGGTCGGTCGCGGTACCGAGCTCGCGGTAGGCGCGCTCGGCGGCGTTGAGCTCGGCCGCGGTACGGTCCTGGACCAGGGCGGGCTCGTCGAGCTGCACCCACTCGGCACCGGCGGCACGCAGGTCCGCGAGGACCTCGGCGTACACGGGCAGCAGCCGATCCAGCAGCGTCAGCGGGTCGAAGTCCGCGGCGACGCCCGGCGCCGGCTTCGAAAGGAGCAGGTACGTGACCGGGCCCACCAGAACCGGTCGGGCGGTGAGGCTCTCGGCGAGGGCCTCCTTCAGCTCGGCGACCTGCTTGGTGGAGTCGGCGGTGAACACCGTGTCCGGTCCCAACTCGGGCACCAGGTAGTGGTAGTTGGTGTCGAACCACTTGGTCATCTCCAGCGGCGCCACATCCTGGGTGCCGCGGGCCATCGCGAAGTACCCGTCCAGGGCGTCGGCCGCGACGGCGGCCCGGTGGCGCCCCGGGATCGCACCGACCATGACGGTGGTGTCGAGGACGTGGTCGTAGTACGAGAAGTCACCGGTGGGGACCTCGTCGATGCCGGCCGCCGCCAGTTCCCGACGGTTGGTGCGGCGCAGTTCGGCGGCGGTGGTACGCAGCGCGTCGGCGGTGACGCGGCCCTTCCAGTACCCCTCGATCGCCTTCTTCAGCTCCCGGTTCTGGCCCTGACGCGGGTAGCCGTACACGGTGGCCCGTGCTGCCGCGGCTGCGGTCCTGGTGGTCACGGAGTTCTCCTTCGAGAGACGTATCCCTGGGATCCCGAAGACCCGAACGCGCGAAGGAGCGACAGAAACGGCGGTACGACCTCGCGCGGCAAGGGCGCGGTCGTTCGCCGGATATGTACGCCGACCCGCCCTCGAGGTCACCGGGATGTCCGCGCACGCGTCGTACGCGCACGGGCAGATGGCAGGTCTTCGGACTCGCGGGCGCGTCCTCCCGTTGGGGAGGACATCTACTGGCCGTCGCTTCCCAGGCCCTGTCTGTCGGACCCAGTGCGTATGACGGCGGTCGTTCCCACTCACCGCTGCGGGGCAGTCCCGGATTCCCATCGGGTTCCCTCTTGCGACGCATCCCGCCTGGCGGACGGGGCGAACCAGCTGCAGCGCTCACCCTACGGGCCGGTGGCGGAGAGTGGCCGGATGGTCCGGATTCCGGATGGTGAGATGGGCCACCTGAGAGCTGGACGGCCGAAAGCCCGTGGGGCGCGGACCGGCGTCGTGCGCCGGCCCACGCCCCACGGGCTCAACCGCCGCCGTCCCTCATTCCGACGGCGGTACCCGGGCCCCTCAGCCCCGGTGGTTCTCGGTGGCCACCTGCCCGTAGACATGGAAGCCCCGCCCGGCCTTCCGCCCCAACAGGCCTGCCTCCACCATGCGTTGGAGCAGTGGCGGCGGTGCGTACAGCGGCTCCTTGAACTCCTCGTAGAGCGATTCGGCGATCGCGGCGACCGTGTCGAGCCCGATCAGGTCGGCGAGTCGCAGCGGTCCCATGGGGTGTGCGCAGCCGAGCTCCATGCCGTGGTCGACGTCGGCCGGTGTCGCGAAGCCGGACTCCGTCATGCGGATCGCCGACAGGAGGTACGGGACGAGCAGCGCGTTGACGACGAACCCGGCGCGGTCACGGGAGCGCACCACGGTCTTGCCGAGTGTCCCCGCGGCGAAGTGCTCCACCAGTGCGGCGGTCCCGGCCGAGGTGTGCAGCGACGTGACGACCTCGACCAGGGGCAGGGCCGGCACCGGATTGAAGAAGTGCAGTCCGACGACGCGGTCGGCGCGCCCGGTCGCCATGCCGAGGCGCATGACGGGGATCGAGGAGGTGTTGGTGGCGAGCACGGCGGCCGGATCCTCGACGATCTTGTCGAGAGCGGCGAACAGCTCCGTCTTGGCGTCGGTGTTCTCGACGATCGCCTCGACGACGAGCTGCCGGTCGGCAAGATCGTCCAATTCCCCGGTGAACGTCATCCGGCCGAGTGCGCCCTGCGCCTGCGCGGCTGTGCACCTGCCCCGGTCGACCGCCCTGCCGAGCGAGGCCGTGATGCGGTCGCGGGTGCGCTGTACCGCTGTGCCGTCGGCCTCGCACACGATCGTGTCGATGCCGGCCCGGGCGCAGACCTCGGCGATGCCCGCTCCCATCTGGCCGCCCCCGACGACTCCCACACGGTTCACGTCGATGGTCATGACTGCCGCTCCGTGGTCCGGACGAGGTGGCGCGTGTAGGCGTCGGGCGTGAAGAAGAGGGGGAGTTCGGTGGCGAGCGCGGTGCGCTCGAAGAGTGCACGGATCTCGTCGACGGGAGAGCGGGGGAACTCGGCCACGAGAGCGGCGAGTTCCTCTTCGAGGAGAGCGAGCACCGTCTCCCGGTCGACCTGCCGATGACGCAGCCACTGCCAGACCTGGACGCGGGCGATCTCGGCGGTCGCGGCGTCCTCCATGAGACCGTCCAGGGCGACCGCGCCCTGTCCGCGCAGCCAGGCGGCGAAGTAGCGGACCGCGACCGAGATGTTGGTGCACACCCCGTGGGACGTCGGGGGGCCGCTGACCTTGCGGACCGCGAGCAGCTGCGAGGGTGTCACCTCCACGTCCTCGCGGGTGCGGCTCAGCTGGTGCGGCTCGTCACCGAGCACGCCGTCGAAGACCTCCCGGCACAGCGGAACCAGCGCCGGGTGGGCGACCCAGGATCCGTCGAAGCCGTCCTCGGCCTCGCGCTCCTTGTCCAGGCGGACCTTCGCCCACGCGGCCTCGTTGGCCTCGGGATCCTTGCTCGGCACCTGGGCCGCCATTCCGCCGATGGCGTGGGCGCCGCGCTTGTGGCAGGTGTGGACGAGGAGTTCGGTGTACGCCCGCATGAAAGGGGCGGTCATGGTGGCCCGGGCGCGGTCCGGCAGCAGGAAGTCGGTCCGGTGGCCGAAGGTCTTGATGACGCTGAAGAGGTAGTCCCAGCGTCCCGCGTTCAGCCCGGCGCTGTGCTCGCGCAGTTCGTACAGCATCTCCTCCATCTCGAACGCCGCGGTGATCGTCTCGATGAGGACCGTGGCCCGGACCGTGCCGTGCGGGATGCCGAGGAGGTCCTGGGCGAGGACGAAGATGTCGTTCCACAGCCGCGCCTCCTCGCGGTTCTCCAGCTTGGGCAGGTAGAAGTACGGGCCGTGTCCGGCATCGATCTGCCGCTGCGCGCAGTGGAAGAAGTACAGGCCGAAGTCGACGAGCGCGGCCGGCACGGGGCGGCCGTCGACCTCCAGGTGCTCCTCGTCGAGGTGCCAGCCGCGGGGGCGGACCACGATCGTCGCCAGGGGCCGATCGGTGGCAAGACGGTAGTCCTTGCCCGCCTCGGTGGTGAAGTCGATGCGCCGCTCGATCGCGTCCAGCAGGTTGAGCTGCCCGCCGATCACGTTGTCCCAGGTCGGTGCCGTGGCGTCCTCGAAGTCGGCGAGCCAGACCCTCGCTCCGGAGTTGAGCGCGTTGACGGTCATCCGGCGCTCGGGCGGCCCCGTGATCTCCACGCGCCGGTCGGCGAGACCGGGGGCCGGGGGCGCGACCCGCCAGTCCGCGTCCTCACGGATCCGCCGCGTCACCATCGAGAAGTCGAGCGGGTATCCCTCGGCGAGCCGCAACGCCCGGCGCCGACGCTCCTTGAGCAGGCGCTCGCGGTCCGAGGCGAAGGCGCGGGCGAGCGTACCGATGAAGTCGAGCGCGGCGGGAGTGAGGATCTCGTCGTGGCGGTCGCCTGGAGCGGCGAGGACCTGAACCGGCCTGGTGATGAGCTGCGGGGACATCGGATCTCCTGAGGGAGGGAGGCGAAGGTACGAGGAGTGGGAGGAGCGGGTTGCACAGTGCGGGGCTGGATCACACAGTCATGAAGGCCGTCGCGGCGGCCGTCGTCGAAAACGGAAAGCTCGTGGTGAGCAAGCGGGCGGCTGGACGTGTACGGCCCGAGCCGGGCGAGGAACCGGAAGAGACGCTGGTGCGGGAGTTGCGCGAGGAACCGTGCGCCCTGTGCTGGACCGACGGGCGGGGCGGGACTCAGGCGCGCCCCGTCGTCGCGCACCGTCTGCCGCTGCTGCGCGACATGGGCAGGATGGAGCGGATCGCCGGGTGAGGGCGCTCACCGGGTGACGAGGAGACCCGGTGAGGCGCACCGCCCGCCACGTCCTAGTGGAACTGCTCGGCCTCCGTGGACCCGGTCAGGGCAGTGGTGGAGGAGGCCGGGTTGATCGCCGTCGAGACCTGGTCGAAGTAGCCGGTGCCGACCTCGCGCTGGTGCTTCACCGCGGTGAAGCCGTGCTCCTGGGCGGCGAACTCCCGCTCCTGCAGGTCGACGTAGGCGGTCATGCCGTGCTCGGCATAGCCGCGCGCCAGGTCGAACATGCCGTGGTTGAGCGAGTGGAAGCCGGCCAGGGTGATGAACTGGAAGCGGTAGCCCATGGCGCCCAGTTCCCGTTGGAACTTGGCGATCTGGTCGTCGTCCAGAACCGCCTTCCAGTTGAAGGACGGCGAGCAGTTGTAGGCGAGCATCTGGTCAGGGTGCTCGGCGTGGATGGCCTCGGCGAACTCGCGGGCCTGCGCCAGGTCCGGGGTGCCGGTCTCCACCCAGATGAGGTCGGCGTACGGGGCGTAGGCGAGGCCGCGGGCGATGACGGGGGCCATGCCGTTGCGGACGCGGTAGAAGCCCTCGGCTGTGCGCTCGCCGGTGACGAACTCGGCGTCGCGCTCGTCGACGTCGCTGGTCAGCAGGTTCGCTGCGAGGGCGTCCGTGCGGGCGACGATCAGTGTGGGCACGTCGGCGATGTCGGCCGCGAGACGGGCCGCGTTGAGGGTGCGGATGTGCTGGGAGGTGGGGACGAGGACCTTGCCGCCGAGGTGGCCGCACTTCTTCTCGGAGGCGAGCTGGTCCTCGTAGTGGATGCCGGCGGCACCCGCCGCGATCATCGCCTTGGTCAGCTCGAAGGCGTTGAGCGGCCCGCCGAATCCGGCCTCGGCGTCGGCGACGATCGGGGCGAGCCAGTCGGTGGAGTCGTCGCCCTCGCTGGTGGCGATCTGGTCGGCGCGCAGCAGTGCGTTGTTGATCCGGCGGACCACCTGGGGCACGGAGTTGGCCGGGTACAGGGACTGGTCGGGGTAGGTGTGGCCGGCGAGGTTGGCGTCGGCGGCGACCTGCCAGCCCGACAGGTAGATGGCCTGCAGCCCGGCCTTGACCTGCTGGACGGCCTGGCCGCCGGTCAGCGCGCCGAGGGAGTGGATGTAGTCGTTCTCGTGCAGCTGGCGCCACAGCCGCTCGGCGCCGCGCCGGGCCAGGGTCTGCTCCTCGCGGACGCTCCCGGAGAGGCGGACGACGTCCGCCGCGCTGTAGGTGCGCTCGATGCCCTTCCAGCGCGGGTCGGTGGCCCAGCGGCGGGCGAGTTCCTCGGCTGCCTGCGTCAACGTATCGGTTGCCATGAAGGTCACCGTCTCCTCGGTCGTTCATCTGCGAATTCGGTCAGCACTGTGAAGCGCATGACCCGATGTATGGCACTGTGTGTCTCACTGCTGGTGTGCGGCCCACCTGTCCCGTTGTGGGCCAAGCTGAGCAATCCTGCCGACGCGGATGCGCTCGGTGCCGGGATCTCCGACGTCAGGGCGTGAATCGTGCCCCGGTTTCCGGGCTGCGTCCGTCGGGATTCCGGTGGGCCGCACTGGAACTCTGGCACTGGCACTGAGTGCCAACAAGTGTGGATCGGTGCCAACTTCTGCGAATCTTCGGGAGCCAGGTTGCCAACTTTGCAAAGGGTGCGTACGGCGCTCGGCGGCGTACGCTTGGCCGTCCCTGAAGGGGAGGAGAGGCGGATCCATGGGGAAGACGTACGCGGGCGCCCGGTTGCGCAGGCTGCGCGAGGAGCGCGGCACGAGTCAGGCCGAGCTGGCCCGCTCGCTCGGCATCTCGCCCAGCTACCTGAACCAGATGGAGCACGACTCGCGGCCCCTCACCGTGCAGGTGCTGCTGCGCCTGACCGAGGTGTTCGGCCTCGACCCCGGCTTCTTCTCCGAGCGGGACACCAGCCGTCTGGTGGCCGACCTGCGCGAGGCGCTGGCGGCCGAGATCGACGGGGCGCGCGTCTCCCCGACGGACCTGGGCGAACTCGCCTCCCGGATGCCCGCGGTCGCGCGGGTCCTGGTGGACCTCGGCCGCCGCAACCAGCGCCTTGCCGAACTCGTCGGGTCGAGCGGCGAGCGCGGAGCCGGACTCGAAGAACCGCGCTCCGCGCACGAGGAGATCCGCGACTACTTCTACCGGCGCCAGAACTACCTGCATGAGATCGACGTCGCGGCGGAGGGCCTCGCCGCCGTCATCGGTATCCGGCCGGGTGAGGTGCTGAGCGCCTTGGCGGCCCGCCTGACGCAGCACGGAGTGCACCTCGGCACAGAGTCCGGGGACCGCCTGCACCACTACGACACGGCGACGCGAACCTTGCACTTGTCGACGCGGCTGCGCCCGGGCCAGCGCGCCTTCCGCATGGCCACGCAGCTCGCGCTCCTGGAGCACGGGGACGAGCTGGACCGCCAGGCCGCGCAGGACTTCGCCCCCGGCTCACCGGCCCACTCCCTGGCCCGGATCGGCATCGCCAACTACTTCGCCGCAGCCCTGATCCTGCCCTACCGCGACTTCCACGCCGCGGCCGAGGTGGCGCGCTACGACATCGAACGCCTCACCGACCGGTACGGCCTCGGCTATGAGACGGTGTGCCACCGCCTCAGCACGCTCCAGCGCCCGCGGCTGCGCGGTGTCCCGTTCTCCTTCGTCCGCGTGGACCGGGCCGGAAACGTGTCCAAGAGACAGTCCGCCACGGGCTTCCACTTCTCGCGCGCGGGCGGCACCTGCCCGCTGTGGAACGTCTACGAGGCGTTCGCCGCCCCCGGTCGCATTCACGTCCAGCTTGCCGAAATGCCCGACGGGCAGCGGTACTTGTGGACCGCGCGCGCCGTCACCCGACACCGCGGCGGCTGGGGTGAGCCGGGGAAGACCTTCACCATCGGCCTCGGATGCGAGCTACGTCATGCACACCGGCTCGTCTACTCCGACGGCCTCGACCTCGGCCGCAGTGCCGCCGCCACCCCCATCGGCATGGGCTGCCGGGTCTGCGAACGCCTCGAATGCCCGCAGCGCGCCGCGCCGCCCCTCGGCCGAACCCTGCGGATCGACCAGAACTCGAGCACGTTTGTTCCCTACCCTGTGGCGCACGACGGCCGCGGCGGCCGGCACCCGGTATGACCGCCCGTGGATGTGCGGACCCCACCGGGTGTATGCCCTCTCTGCCCCGTACGCCACAATGAGCGCACGAGGCGACGGGGACCAGGAAGCCGGTGTGAATCCGGCGCGGTCCCGCCACTGTGACCGGGGAGCGATCCTCCCGCATGCCACTGCCCGCGCGAGCGGACGGGAAGGCGGAGGCGGAGCGATGATCCGGGAGTCAGGAGACTGACCCGTCGCCGGTCCAACGGCAGGGGCGAGGACACCCCGGAGAGGATCGATGTGACGACGCATGCCCGCACGCAGACGGAGCGGGGATCGAAACCAGGCCGGCGCGGCGTGCTGGCAGCCGGAGGCGCCCTGGCGCTCGCGGGCTCCGGCCTGCTCACCGGCTGTGGCGGTGACACGAAGGACGGGGGAGGCGGCGACCGGTTCCGGGCCGCGTTCACGTCCGGCGGTTCCCAGGAAACCCTCGACCCGCATGTCGCCCCGAACTTCGTGGACCAGGCCCGCGCCAAGGCCCTCTACGACACGCTCGGCACCTATGCGGACGACATGTCGGTGCGCAAGCGGCTCGCGGAGTCCTGGGAGAGCGACGCCTCCGGCACCCGCTGGCACATACGCCTGCGCGAGGCGAACTTCCACGACGGGAAGCCGGTCACCGCGAAGGACGTCCTGTACAGCTACCGGCGCGCCGCCGACCCCAGGACGGGATCCCCGTCCCAGGTGCTGCTCTCCGCCATCGACTTCACCGCGAGCAGGGCCGACGGCAAGCGGTCCGTCGTCTTCGTGCTGAAGGCGCCGAACTTCGAGTTCCCCACCGTCTTCGCAGGCCCCGGCACCGAGATCATCCCGGACGGGACGACGGACTTCCGCAAGCCGGTCGGCTCCGGCCCCTTCACCTACGTGTCGTTCACCCCCGGCGGCACCGCCCGATACCGCCGTTGGGCGGACCACTGGGACGGCGCCCCGCACATCGCCGAGCTGGAGATCGTCCCCGCGAACGAGGAGTCCGCACGGCTGGGCGCGCTGCTGTCCGGGCAGGTGCACTACGGCGCCGACATGGCCGGCTCCTCCGTGGAGCGGCTGAAGAAGGAGCGTGCCGTACGCCTGCTGACCGCGAAGCGGGCGACCGCGCAGCAACTGCTCCTGCGCACGGGGCGCGCCCCGTTCGACGACCCCCGCCTGATCCGCGCCGTGCAGCTGGGCATCGACCGCGAGGCGCTGGTCCGCATCGCGCTCGCCGGGCACGGCGAGGTGGGCAACGACCTGTTCGGCCTCGGCCTGCGCGGCTACCCCGACGACCTCGCACCACGGGAGCGGGACGTCGACGAGGCACGCAAGCTGGTGCAGGAGGCTGGCGCGGCCGGGCTGCACATCACCGTGGAGACCAGCTCCGTCGATGCCGCCTGGGAACCGGCCGCCGACCTGATGGCGCGGCAGCTGCGCGAGATCGGACTGAAGGTGTCCGCCAACACCCGGGCGTCCAGCACCTACTTCAGCGAAATCAAGACCAAGGGCGTCGCCGCCTTCAACACCACCTCCACCCTGCCCGTCTCCGACTTCCTGCAGCAGCGCGTGCGCGGCGGTGCGGCCCGCAATCAGACCCAGTACGCCTCGAAGAAGTTCGACGCGCTTCTCGACCGGGCCCGCACCACGCGTGACCGGCAGGACCGTATGGCTTTGCTCACCCGCGCTCAGAAGATCGCTCGCGACGAGTCCGGACTCCTCGTGTGGGCGTTCTCCGATGCCAACGACGCCGTCGCACGGTCGGTGGGCGGTCTGCGCGCGGCACCCCCGAACTCGCACGACTGGGCCCGCTTCGACCGGGTCCGCCTCGGCTGACGCCGTGCGCGCCTACGTCCTGCGGCGCTGTCTGCTCGCCCTTCTGCAGTGCCTGGTGGTGCTGGTCGCCGTGTTCGCCGTCGGGGCGCTGTTGCCCGGCGACACGGCCGACGTACTGCGCGGTGAACTCGGTACGCCCGAACAAGTCGCTGCGCTGCGACAGCAGTTGGGCCTCGACGAACCGGCCTGGGCCCGCTTCGGGCACTGGCTCGGCCGGCTGCTCGCCGGTGATCCCGGCAACTCGCTGACCACCGGGTTGCCCGTCGGTGACGACATCGGCCGCCGCATCGGTGTGACGCTGCTGCTGGGGGTGCCGGCCTTGGTGCTCGTCACCGTGCTGGCACCCCTCGTGGGCACCTGCTCGGGGCTGCGCGAGGGCAGCCGCCTCGACCGCACCCTGAACACGGCCGCGGTCGTGCTGCACGCCGTGCCGGAGTTTGTCCTCGGGCTGCTGCTGGTCGCCTCGGTGTCGCTGGCGGCGGGACTGCTGCCCGCCACCGCCGTCGGCATGGACTCGAGTGCCCTGCTCGCGCAGCCGACCGCCCTGGTGCTCCCCGTCACGGTCCTGACGGCGCGTCATGTCTGCGATCTGGCGCGGCAGATACGTGCGGGTGTGGCGGCCGAGCGGCACGGCGCCGTCGCCGAGCACCTGCGCCTGCTCGGTATGCGCGAGCGCACCGTGGTGCTGCGCCACGTGCTGCCGAGCGCGCTCGGCCCGGCGGCGCAGCAGTACGCCCGCTGCGTAGAGGGGCTGCTCGGCGGCGCGGTACTGGTCGAAGCCGTCTTCGGATTCAGCGGGCTCGGGGGTGGCTTCGTCGAGGCGGTCCAGAACCGCGACCTCCCGCAAGTGCAGACGTACGCGCTGCTGTTCGCCGGGACGGCCGTCCTCGTGAACCTCATCGCCGACCTGGTCGCCCACCGCCTCGCGCCCCGCCGGGAGGTGACCGCGTGACCCCGTCCTCCGCCGCCGCGCGGTCCCGGAGGCCTTGGGGCGCGATGTCCCTGCTGGGCGCGCCGGTGCTCCTTGCCCTGTGCGGGCCGCTGTTCGCCGGGGACGCCGCCCCCTCGACGGACGCTCTGCCGTCGCAGCCGCCCGGCGCAGGACACCTTCTCGGCACCGACGTCCTGGGGCGCGACGTGCTCGTGCTCGTCCTGCACGGCGGTGCCTCGGTGGTGGGCAGCGCCCTCGGGGCCCTCGCGTTGGGCATGGCGGCAGGAGTGCCGCTGGGGCTGCTCGCCGCGGGACCGCGACGCCGCCTCGACGAGACGGTCATGCGTACGATGGACCTGCTCCTCGCCTTCCCCGGCCTGCTGGTCCTGATGACCCTGGCCGCGACGGGCCATCGGGAATGGTTCTGGCTGGTGGCGGTCGCCGGGACGCTGCAAGTCCCGGCCGTGGCACGCCTGGTGCGCGGTGCCGCACTCGCTCCCGGGGCGCGGTCCGTCGTGGAGGCGCTGCGCATGCAGGGCCATGGCTGGTCGTACATTCATCTCCGGTACCTGGCGCGGGAGTTGGCCGCGCCGCTTGCCACCGACGCGGGCGGCCGGTTCTCCACCGTGCTGTACCTGTTGGCGTCCGCCAACTTCCTCGGTCTCGGGCTGTCCGCGTCCTCGCCGGACTGGGCGGTCCTCATCGAGCGGAACAGCGACGCCCTGTTCACGCAGCCCGCGGCCGTCCTGGCCCCGGCCGGGCTGCTCACAGCGCTGTGCGTCGGCGGCAACCTGCTCGTCGACCGGACCCTGGCGCGGACGAGGAGGAGCCCATGACCGTGCCGCTGCTTGAGGTCCAGGAGATCTCGGCGCACGCCGAGGGAGTGCCGCAACCGCTCCTCGACAAGGTCGGCCTGACGGTGCGGGCGGGCACGGTGGTCGCCGTCGTCGGACCCTCGGGAAGCGGCAAGACCACGCTCGGCCTGGCCGCACTCGGCGCCTCGCGCGAGGCCGTACGGCTGTCCGGACACGTCCTGCTGGAGGGCACGGACCTGGTGAACCTCGCCCCGGCCCGACGCCGTGCGGCCCGTGCGGGGCGGGCCGCACACCTGCCGCAGCACCCGGAATCCGTCCTCGATCCGGTCCGCCGCGTCGGGGGAGTGCTGACGGAGCTGGCCGCACTCAGTGGTTGCCAGGGGCGGGCTGCCCGGAAAGCAGCCGCCGCGGCGGCCCTGACCGCGGCCGGCCTCGACTGGGAGACCGCCCGCCGCCGCTTCCCGCACCAGCTCTCCGGAGGCCAGCAACAGCGCCTGGCGCTGGCCTCCGCCCTGGTCACCGGCGCCCGACTCCTCGTCCTCGACGAGCCCACCAGCGGCCTGGACCCCGCACTCGCGCACGCGCTGGGCCGTACGGTCCGCCGCCTCGCGGACGACGGCGCGGGCGTCGTGCTGCTCAGCCACGACCTTCCCCTGGTGCGCCGCGTCGCGGACCGGGTCGTGGTGCTGGAGCACGGCCGGGCGGTGGATGAGGGTGTCGCGGGCGAGGTGCTCGGCACCGGCGTGCCCGGCCCCGGGCCGACCACGGGTGAGCCCGTCCCGGCACGCCCTCGATCCACCCAGGTGCTGCTCGCCGCGGAACACCGCACCGGCACGGCGAGAGGGGCGGCACCAGCCAGGCGGGGCCCGAGCTCACCGCAGGGCGACGGAGTGTCGGCCCGGGGCATCGTCGTGCGCCGCCGCTCCGCGGCCCTGCTGGCCGGCCCGGTCTCGATGACCTTCCCGCCCGGGAGCAGCACCGCACTGCTCGGCCCCTCGGGCTCCGGCAAGACGACGTTCGCCCGCGTCCTGGCGGGCCTCACCACACCCACCTCCGGCGAGATCCGCGTCGACGGCACACCGCTGCCGGCCCGCATCGACCGCCGCACCGCCGCGCAGCGCCGCGTCGTCCAGTACGTCCACCAGAACAGTGCGGACTCCTTCGAGGCGCGTCGCCCCCTTCTCCACCAACTTGCGGACTCCGCACGCCTTTTGCGTGGTCTGAGCCGCGAGGACGCGACGGCTGAGGCGCTGGCGATCGGAGTGAAGCTGGGACTCGACGAGCCGATGCTGCGCGGCACCCCCGCCCGTCTGTCCGGCGGACAACTCCAGCGTTGCGCTCTCGTACGCGCCCTGACGGCACAGCCGGCGCTGCTGGTGTGCGACGAGGTGACGTCCGCCCTGGACACCGCATCGCGGGAGCTGGTCCTCGACGCCCTGCCCGGCCTGCTCGCACCGGCGGCGACAGCGCTGCTGTTCATCAGCCACGACCTCCCGGCGGTGCGAGCGGTGGCCGATGACGTGGTGGAGTTCGAGGACGGGCGTTCGTGCGTGGCGAGGACCGGCGGACGGGGCGATCTGTCTCCTCACTGATCCCCTATGGCGGGCCGTGGCCGGCGCCGCCCTGGTGGGGCAGGTCAGAGGCGGGATGCACGCTTCCGTGGGCGGTGCAACCAGCGGAGGCCGGACGGGACTCGAGGGCCTTCTGCCGCGGGCGGCGTCAAATAGCAGCGCTTGGCGTGGGGCGATGACGCCCAGCGGATGCGATGCGGCGGTCGACGGCGCGTGGGGACGGGGCTTCATCGCGCTGATGGCACAGGCCGAAGCCGGCGAGGACCTCGGCTGGGACGGCCCGCGCACCGGATCGGACACGGTGCCGTCAGCGACATTCGGGAGCCGACGGGTTCAGCATCCCGCGGCGTCGAGATGGCTGCGGATCTGTGCGATGACGACGGACGTGAACTGGTTGAACTGGGTGTCCGCGGTGGGGGTGGGCAGCGCCGCGGCCTGGCGCAGGGCGGGGATGTCGAGGTCGGCATGGTCCGCCAGCCAGGTGTCGGGGACGAGGCGGCTGCGGTCCGTCGTGGCCTGCGCGGCGGGGCGGTCGACCACGAGCGCGAACGAGAGCATGAGCAGGGAGAGGTGGCGGTGCACCGCGAGCGCGGCCGGGAGATCGACGCCGATGCCTTGCAGGAGTTGGAGGAAGCGGTCGACGTTGAGCAGACGGTTGGGGTGAACGGCGGCCGGAGGTGCGTCCTCGTCGAGGGAGACCAGCAGGGCGCGCGGCCAGCGCTGGTACAGCGCGCGCAGGGACTGCGCGTAACCGGTGACGGATTCTTCCCAGGCCGTGGGGTGCAGGGGCGGAGGGGTCCAGGAGTCGAGCATGAGCCCCAGCGCGAGATCGACGACGTCCTGTCGGTCCTCGACGTAGTTGTACAAAGCCCGCACGGTCACGCCGAGTTCGGTGGCCAGGGAGCGCATGGTGAGGGAGCCGAACCCGTGCGTACCGGCCATTTCCAGGGCCTTGGCGGCGATGGCCTCCCGGGTGAGGACCGGGCGGCCCTTGCGTGTCGTGGGGCGGCGGCGGGAGGCGGCAGGCATGGCGCCATCGTACGGGCTCCCCGTTGAAATTCACTCCTGTTGACTTTAGTGTTCGGGGACCGCAGGCTGACATCCCCACCCGTCCGTGCCCGGAGGTCGTCATTCGGATGGCAGCTCAGAAGTCCCGTCGGCTCCCGCCGTTGAGCGGAGTCCTCGTGCTGGTGATGGCCGCCACGGGGCTGGTCGTCGTCGACCTCACGATCGTGGCCCTCGGCCTCCCCCTGATCAGCGCCGACGTCGCGGGCGGGGAATCGGCGGAGTCGGTGGTGGTCACCTATACGGTCGCGATGGGGGCGCTCACCCAGGCCGCCGGAAGCCTCTCGGACCGCTGGGGGCGGCGGCCTCTGTTCCTGGCCGGGATCGCTGTGTTCACGCTGGCCTCCCTGGCCGCGACGCTGGCACAGGATCTGTGGTGGCTGAACGCCGCCCGGGTGGTCCAGGGCTGCGGAGCTGCAGTGATCATGGTGAATGGCATTCCGCTGATCTCGGACCGCTACACCGGTGAGGAGCGCAACCTCGCCATCGGTGCCTGGGGGTCGTTCGCGACCGCGGCAGGACTTCTCGCCCCGACGCTCGGTGGCGTGCTGGTCGACACCGTCGGGTGGCGTGCGGTCTTCGCGATCAACCTCCCGCTCGGCGCGGCCGCCTGGGTGCTGGGTGCCCGCGTGCTGCCCCGCGCTCCCGCCGCGCCTTCCTCGACCGGGCGACCGGACTGGCCCGGCACCGTGCTGCTCATGCTCGGCCTCGGCACGGCGACCCTGCTCATGCTTCGTCCCGACGGCACACCATGGGCAGGGCAGGACACCGTCGCACTGCTCATCGCCTGCCTGACGCTGACTGCCTTCCTGGTCCTCCAACTCCACGTTCCCGCACCGACATTGGAGCTACGGATGTTCACCCGGCCCGCGTTCTGCGGCGCGATGCTGGCCGTCCTCCTCTCCCGCGTCCTGACCATCGGAGGCTCGGTCTACCTGGTCCTGTACCTGTCGGACGGGCTGGGGCTGAGCCCTACCTCGGCGGGGCTCCTGATGACGCCGATCTTCCTCGCGCAGATCGCCACCGGCATGGTCGGCTCCAAGCTGCTCAGTCACTGGGCGCCCGGCCTGGTGATCGGCTCGGGGTACGTGCTCAAGGGTGCCGGCTTCGCGGCCCTGGCGCTGCTCATCACGCCCAGCACGCCGTGGTGGGTGCTGATCGTGCCGCTGCTCGCCTGGGGGGCGGGGGGAGGAATCGCCGGGGCCCCCGTGATGGCCGTGGCGGTCCAGGTCACCGAACCCGAGCGGGTCGGCATGGTCTCCGGGACCGTCTCCACCCTCGCCTCCCTCGGAGCCGGCGTGGGAACCGCGGTACTGGGCACCGTCTTCACCCTGTACGACGGCACCGGCACGGGCCGTCAGGCAGTCGCTGACGGTACCCGGGCCGTTCTCACCGTCTCCGCCGCGCTTGCGGTGGTCGCCGTATTCACCACGCTCGTCCTCATCCATCCGCGCCGTGTCCCTCGCCCCGAGCGGGACCCGGCAGCTGCCCGGTGACCGTGCACGCACCCCCGCTTCGGCTTCGAGCACCGGGCTGCCGCGGGCTGGGGCCGCGTAGCGGCGAGGCAGATGCTGCAGCAACGCAGAAGTAGAAGCGCGCTGGCCGCCGGCTTTGCCGGTGAGGCCCGACAGGGCAGGGCCGTCGCGGATGCCGCCGCCCGCGAGGGCTGCCCGGAGGCCGACCCCGAGGGCGAAGTCATGATGGGCGAGGCGACCGCCGGGCACCTCCCCACCATCAGGTGCGAGGTGTGGGACGGCCTTCTCGCGGAGCCACCTACGCAGCCGGGAGAATCGAGCGCACCGTCCTGGCGCAAAGCCGGCAACTCCACAGCGGAGAAGGGCCGGACGCGGCAGGGGCGCAAGTGATCGCATGCCCCTGCCATGGGCGGAGTACGCGCCCCGCGGCGACGTCGGGCGGGCCGGGCAGTGGGGCGGCAGTCGCAGTGCGCTTCGTCGGTGCGCCCTTGCGGCCTGATCCCTTGAGTGTGCGCAGGGGTTCTGGGGTGCGAGTCAAGTGGTTCGACGGCGCGTTGCCTTGCCTGCACCGCCAGATCGCCCGAGTGCCACGGGTATGCACGAAAACTGCATACATTCTGGCCCTGGAGGCCTGCGATTCGGCTTGCGCGGAGCGGCGGTAGGAGTGGTAGCAGCCATCGCGATCGGCTGTGCCTCGGCACCCGTTCTGGCGCTGTCTTTACCCGTCGGGCCTGCGCCATCCGCCGCCAGTGACGAGAATCCTGCCCCGGAGACTGGCGGAGGGCACGGGGTCCCAGACACTCCACATGGGGACGGACCACCCTCGACCGGATGCGGCGACGAGGATGACGGCTATGGCTCGGAGGACGAGTCGTCCGGATATGGCGAGGAGGAGGCCCCCGCCCCGACGCCGCCGTCACCGGTGGGAACCCCCGTCCTCTCCTTCCCCGACCGCGAGCGGGTCGGCCTCGCCGCCCACGACCCCGACGCCGACGCCGAGCGCGCCAAGCCCGTCGGACCGGGGTGCAACGCCATCCGGGACTCCCACCCCCTCCGTCGGTGGCCACGACAGCGCCGGCACCGTCACCCGTCTCCTCCCGCGGGAGCCAACTCGGCGAGACGGGGCGGGAGTCCAGGAGCCACACCCTCGGGGTGATCGCCGCGATGCTTGTCGCCACCGGCGTCGGCCTGTGCGTCCTCGCTTGCAAAACGCGATCCCGGGCGTTCGCGAAACACTTTGACCCGTAACGACGCGAGGTTTGAAGGTCGTTCTCCGTCTGTAATGTGACCGCTCCCCACCACGACAAGGTCTCCAGCGGCGCCCTGCCCCGGGTTCGTCGATGCGAAGCGCGAGTGCATCGACGATACGGTCCCGACGTCCGTCAACCTGGCCACGGGGCAGGTTGACGGACGTGTCCGCAGGTGGCTTTGAGCAAGCTGCCGATCCGGTCAAGCGCCGGATCACAGACGCCGATTGATGGACGACGTAGCGCAGCTCCGCTGCCAACCGGGGGGCGGTCGGCCATGAACCGGGTTAGGTTGCGCCGCGTGCCGGAGACGATCTCCGGCCACAGGGGAGGGGCGAACGTGGAGCAGAACAGGCGAGATGGTGTCTCGCGTCGCGGGCTGATCAGGGGCGGGCTGCTGGCCGTGGCGGCTTCCGGTGCGGCGGTGGTCGGATTTGCGGGGCCGGCGAGCGCGGCCGTGGTGAATCTCGGTCTGGACCGCCAGGGCGCGAAACGGATCCAGCGTTGGATCCTGACCATGTACGGATACACGGGCTCGATCGACGGGGCGCTCGGGACCAACAGCTGGAAGGCGATGCAGCGCTTCCTGGCCACCTGGCCGAGCCAGCCCTCGCCCTACACGGGCTCGATCGACGGGGTCGTGGGGCCCAAGACGATCGTGTCGCTGCAGGCCAACCTGAAGAAGTTCCACGGCTACAGGGGTGCTCTCGACGGCGTCGCAGGATCGGGGACTCAGGCGGCGTTCCGGCGCATGGCCTACTCCAACCCGCCGGTCTGACCGGCTGGGCATCGTGAGCGGTCCGCCCCGCCAGGGACCGGGCCGCTCGCCTTCTGGATCAGGCGGGGTGCAGGCCCGCGTCGCGCGTACGCAGGGCGCTGGGCCCGGCCGATGGGAACGTCGATACGTCCGGGGTGCTGTTCTTGTTTAAGGTTGAGTTGAGACTCGTCGTGCGTGATCTGCGGCCTGCCGATCTGGCGTCCTGTTCCTGGGCAGGCTCCGACCACCATCTCCGGGGAGTCGCACGGCAGTTGAAGCGGGCGCAAGCTGGTGACGTCGACTATCTGGCCGTCTGCACACCTGCGAACATTCCGATCGCGAAGGGCGGCGTGGACTACCGGGTTTCAGAAGGGGCGGGAACTCTGTGGCAGCTGGCCGTCCATCCCGCACTGCAATCGTGCGGTATCGGAACCGTCCTCATTGAGGCCGCGGAACAGCGCATCAAGGACCGCGGTCTTTGGCAGGCGGAGCTGGGGGTGGAAGAGAGCAATCCACGCGCTCGCGCCCTGTACGAACGCCTTGGCTACACCGCATACGACTGTCGGCTTGACTCATGGGACGAGCAGGCCCCCGACGGAACACTGCGCCGGTACGAAACCATGTGCACATTGATGCGGAAGCATCTGTCGTAGGCGTCGACCTGGCTACCACGTGACTGGGAGTTCGTGGATGCCGTAGATGACCGCGTCGTACTTGAACGGCACCTGGTCGATGGTCGTCGCGGAGCGCAGGGTCGGGATGCGGCGGAACAGGGTCGGGTACACCACCTGGAGTTCCATACGGGCCAGTGGCTGGCCCGCGCAGTGGTGGGGGCCGGTGCCGAACGCGAGGTGCTGGCGGGGGTTGCGGGTGATGTCCAGGGTGTCGGGGTCGGCGAAGACCTCGGGGTCGCGGTTGGCCAGCTCGCTGAGGAGGATGACGCCTTCGCCCGCGCGGATGGTCTGTCCGGCGATCTCGATGTCCTCCAGTGCGGTCCTGCGGCGGCCGAGATGGACGATGGACAGGTAGCGCAGCAGTTCCTCGACCGCGGAGGCGACCACCTTGGGGTCGTCGGTGTCGCGGATGACGGCGAGCTGGTCGGGGTGCTCCAGGAGCAGGAGCGTGCCCAGCGTGATCATGTTGGCGGTCGTCTCGTGGCCGCCGAGCAGCAGGAGCACTCCCATGGTGGCCGCCTCGTGGCGGGTGAGTTCCCCGGCTTGGACGCGTTCGGCGAGCTGGGAGAGCAGGTCGTCGCCCGGTTCGGTGGTCTTCTTGCCGACCAGTTCGTCGAGGTAGCCGGCGAGATGGGCGTGGGCGGCGCCGCGCTGCTCGCCGGTGGCCGTGGAGGAGACGAGGGTCTTGCTGTTGACCTGGAAGAACTCGTGGTCCGCGTAGGGGACACCGAGGAGTTCGGAGATGACCAGGGAGGGGATGGGGAGCGCGAGCGACTGCACCAGGTCGGCGGGCTTGGGGCCGGCGAGCATGGTGTCGATGAAGTCGTCGGTCATCTTCTGTACGACGGGGCGCAGGGCCTCGATGCGTTTGATGGTGAAGGCCCCGCTGACCATGCGGCGCAGCCGGGCGTGCTCGGGGTCGTCCATCCCGACGAAGCTGAGGTCGGCTCCGCCCCCGCCGTGCTTCGCCGGGTCCACGGGGCTGGGGTAGTTCGGGTTGGACAGGTCGGCGCTGAGCCGGGGGTCGGCGCCGAGGAGCTTCTGCTCGGCGTGCCGGGTGACGACCCACGGGGTGCTGTCGCCCCAGGACCTGACCCGGCTGACGGGGCCGAGGTCGGTGAGGGAGCGCATCTGCGGTGACACGCCGAAGGGGCAGGACGAGGAGCGGGGGTGGGGGAATTCGGGGAGGTCGGCGGCCGGGGTGCCGGGCTGGTGCGCGGTGGTCATGTTCGTCCTCCGGTGGGGGCTGAGGTCGTGATGTGGTCGGTGTCCGTGTCAGGCGGGTGTGGGCGCCTCAGTGGCTGACTCAGTGGCCGATTCAGTGGTGGGCTCGGGGGCGTAGGAGAGTTCGCGGCTGTGCCGGCGGGTCTGTTTGGGCATGTTCCAGCCCAGCACCGCGCGGACGCGCCCCGCTTGCTCGTAGCGGGCGACGAACCGGCCGCCTTCCTCGCCCTCGACGATCGTCACGTCGGCGTCGGGCGCGGGCGTGCCGAACACCTGGATCTTCGCGTCGAACTGGTCGGTCCAGAAGTACGGCACCGGTGTGTACGGGGAGAGTTCGCCGAGGATGTTCCCGGCGACGACGGCCGCCTGGGCGGTGGCGTTCGTACGGTTCTCCAGCCGCAGATGGGCGCCGATGCCCTCGTGGTACCAACGGGCCACGTCCCCGGCCGCGTAGACACCGGGAGCGGCACGGCAGTACGCGTCGCACACCACGCCGTCGTCCAGGCCGAGCCCGCTTCCGGCCAGCCACTGGGTGTCGGGCGTACAGCCCACGGCGGCCACGACGAGGTCGGCGGGCACGGTCTCGCCGGTGGGCAGCCGTACGCCGGTGACCTGGCCCGCCTGCCGGACCAGCCCGTCGACCGCGGTGCCGTTGACCAGGCGCACTCCGCCTCGGCGATGGAGGTCGGCCAGGAGGTGTGCGACGCGCGGGCCGAACTGGTCCTGCATGGGCGCCACTTGCAGGCCGACCATCGTGGTCTCCAGGCCAAGTCCCGCGCAGGTCGCGGCGATCTCCGAGCCCAGCACTCCGTTGCCGATGACGACGACCCGTCGCGCCTTCCGCAAGGCGGAGCCGAGCCCCAGCGCCTCGTCGAGGGTGCGCAGGACGTGCAGGCCTCGCAGGTCCTCGTGGCCGGGCAGCGTGCGGGGCCGCAGCCCAGTGGCCAACACGACGGTGTCGGCGCGGAGTTCGCGCCCGGAAGCCGTCAGCACCGTGTGCCGGCCGGCGTCGAAGGCCACCGCCTGCTCGCCGAGCGCGAACTCGGCGTCCAGCGCGTCCAGGGCCTCCTGCGTGCGCAGCCGTGCGCGCTCGGGCTCCCAGGCTCCGGAGAGCACCTGCTTGGACAGCGGCGGCCGGTCGTAGGGTAGTCCGGGCTCGCTGTCCAGGAGTGTCAGCCGGCCCCGGTAGCCCTTGCGGCGCAGCGCTTCGGCGGTGCCGAGACCGGCTGCCGAGGCGCCGACCACGAGTACGCCCTCGGGCGCCGTCATGCGTGTGCGGCCAGGTGGATGGCGGCTGCCGGACACACGTCGGCCGACTCGCGCACGGCGTCGTGCTGGTCAGCCGCGGGTGTGGCCTCCAGCAGGACGACGATGCCGTCCTCGTCACGCTGGTCGAAGACCTCGGGCGCGAGCATGACGCACTGGCCGGCGCCGCAGCACTTCTCTTCGTCAACGGTGATCTTCATTGTGGGGGGCTCCTTCTGGTGGACGGACGTGCTCCGAGTCGTCGGAGAAGGGGAGGGGGCGGTGCAGCGACCCTATAGTGACACACCGTCTCATGAGTGAAACAGTGGTTCATGTCTGCGTTCCCTGATCACGCGGCGTTATCATCGGTGAATGGTCAAGGCAGCAGACATGACGAGTACGCGAGACATCGCTCGGGCGGCAGTGCGGGACCGGCTGGCGCAGGTGGCTGTGGATCTGTTCTGCCGGGAAGGGTTCGACCAGGTCACGTCGAGCGAGGTGGCCGCTGCGGCCGGGGTGTCACGCAGTACCTTTCTGCGGTACTTCGGCAGCAAGGAAGAGGCCGTGATGAGCGCCTTCGAGCCGGACTGCGAGGCTGCCGCGGCGACACTGCGCGCTCGCCCGGCCGACGAGGACGACTGGACGGCGCTGCGGCACGCGATGGGCGCCTTCATCGAGCCGTCCCGCGACAATTCGCCCGAGCGGCTCGCCCAGGCCCGCCTCATCGCAGGATCCTCCGCCTTGCGGGCCCGTCGCCTGGAGATGATGGCGCGCTGGCGGGACATCCTTGCGGGGATCCTCGCCGAACGCGCCGGTCAGCAGGGTGAGCTCGGCATCGGTTTCCAGGTGGCGACGGCCGCGGCCATCGACTGTCTGACCATCGCGGTCGAGCGCTGGACGCATCTCGATGGCCGGGCGTATCTCGCCGACCTCCTCGACGAGGCGTTCGCGGCGATTGCCCTCCGGGGGGCGGCTGTTGCGGGCGCGGAGCCGGGCCGTCGCTGACGCATGCGGCGCCGCGTGCCGCTCAAGGCATGCGCCTCGTCCGTCGCAGGCCGGTCAGATGACGGTGCCGATGTCCTTGGCGGTGATGGTGTCCATGGCGCGTTCGGCGACCGCGGCGATGGTCATCGACGGGTTGCAGGCGCCGGTGGTGCCCGGGATGAGCGCGCCGTCGAGGACGTAGAGGCCGCGTTGGCCCTGGACGCGTCCCTCCAGGTCGCAGACGGTTCCCATGGGTGCGCCGCCGAGCGGGTGCCAGGTGCTGTTGACCAGGGAGTTGGTGTCGATGAGGGTGCCGAGGCCCTGGGAGACCTTCGTGACCCGCTGGTGGATGGCGCGGTAGCTGCCGGCGTCGCCGTCCTTGGGCCAGTGCAGACTCACGGAGTCGGTGGCGGAGTCGTAGCGGAGGTGTCCCCGGTCGGGGCTGACGCCGAAGCCGACCAGCATGGTGGTGCGGGTGTCGAGGCCGAGGGGCGGGAGGGACGCCTGGATGACGGTGTTGGCGGTCGCCGGGTCGGCCCAGTCCTTGCTGCCGTAGACGACGGGTCCGCCCTGCTCGGCGCCGAAGTCGTCCTGGAGGTTGGTCCAGGCGTAGATGCGGTCGCCGTTGGTGCCCCAGCCCTCGCCGAGACCGTCGGGCAGGTCGGGGATGGCGCCGGTGGCGCCCGCGCGGACCAGGAGCTTGCTGGTGTTGACGCTGCCGGCCGCCATGATCAGGGCGCGGGTGGTGAGCACCTTCTGTTCCAGCACGGTGCCGGAGTCGTCTGTGCGGTCGACGTGCACCTCCCAGCGGCCGTCGGCGGTGCGGGCGACGGAGGTGACGTTGTGGTGGGTGGCGACGGTGACCTTGCCGGTCGCCTCGGCCTGCTTCAGATACGTCACGTCCACGGAGTGCTTGCCGCCGTTGTTGACGCCGAGTGCGCAGTCGCCGTTGGTGTACGAGGGCTTCATGTCGCCGCGCAGTTCGGCCAGCGCGTAGTCCCAGTCGATCGGCATCGGGATCTTCTCCAGGCCGTAGCCGGCCTTGCGGATCCGTTCGCCGAAGACCCGTGCCGCGTAGTAGTTGGGGGAGTCGATGAGCTGGTCGGGGGCGGTGTCGGCCTGGAGCATGCGGGCGACGCGCGGGTAGTGGACGCGGTCCATGCGCCGGTAGTCGAGGGCTTCGGGCAGCCAGGTGTTGAAGACGGCCTCGGAGGGCTGGAGCGTCATGCCCTGGTAGACGAGCGATCCGCCGCCGACCCCGGCCGCGCACACGCCGAGAATGTTCTCGCCGAGGACCGGTTCGAGGAGACCGGCGTAGGGGGCGAAGCCGAGCGGGGTGCCGATGAGGCGGGCGAGCGGGCGGACCGCCTCGGGCAGGGTGCCGTACCAGAGCGCCCGCTTGTCGAGCCCGGAGACGCGGGGGAAGGTCTCCGCGTTCGGGCCGGTCGGCCAGCGCCGCCCGCGTTCGAGGACGGTCACCGGGACGCCTGCCTGGGCGAGCCGCAGTGCGGCGACGCCGCCACCGAAGCCGGAACCGATGACGACGACGCGGTGTTCCTCGCGGGTCAGCTTCACGCGGGCGGGGGCGGCCGCGGCGCTCGGGGCGGGAATGACGCTCGCGGCGGTGAGGGCGGCGGCGCCGGTGAGGACGGCGCGCCGGCTGGGGGTGGGCATGAACAGCTCCTTGATCAAGTGGGGGGGGGGAGGAGGAGTGGTGCAGGCGCACGGGACGGGCTGGGGCCTGTCGACGATGCAACGGGCGCGGCCATGCCAAGTGGAGGCGAGAGCACGGTAGTTACTCGCCGGTCACCTATCGAAGAGTAGAGATGGGTGTCACTCAGTGACAAGGTGTCTGCAAGTGACAGTTGATGGACTGTCAGCTGCACGCGCCCTCCGGACCCGCCTCGGTATCCTGCGAGGACCAGCGGCGACAGATGGTGGGGGCGAGGGTGCGCCAGGTGTCCTTGGACGCAAGGCAGCAGAAGGAACGGGCGGACGACAAGCCGTCGTTCGCCGAGCGCCGCAAAGCGGCCCTTCGGTTCGAGATCGCCTGCGAGGCCGTGCGCCTGTTCACCACGCAGGGGGTCACCGCTACGACCGGGGAGCACATAGCTCAGGCCGTCGGCGTCTCCTCCCGGACCCTGTGGCGCCACTTCGCCTCGAAGGAGAGCTGCGTACTGCCCCTGCTCACCGCGGGACTCGACTTCGCGGTGGACCGCCTCCGTCACTGGCCGGCGGACGTGAGCCTCCTGGACTTCTTCACCGAGACGTCCCGGTCCGGCGATCTGCCTGCCGGTACGTCGACCATCCTCGCGCTGATCCGTATGACCTCCACCGAGCCGGCACTCCGCGCCGTGTGGCTGCAGGCCCATGACGACGCGTTGCCCGTGCTCGCGCGCCTGCTCGCGGAGCGTTCCGGCGCCGACCCCGACGACCTGCGCGTCGCCGTACACGCGGCGACCCTCAACGGGGCTCTGCGCGCGGCCGCGGAGGATTTCGCCCGCCGCTACGCGGACCACCCCGAGGCCCGGTTCGACGAGTTCGCGGCCTGCCTCGACGCCGCTCTGCGTGCGGCGTCGGAGGGGCTGCCCTACTGACGTCGGCGTTCCGTAATGGGGGGATGCGGAGTCCGAGAGGTGTCAGCATCGCGGGCCTTGCGTCCGCTCAGCCCGACGCCCGCCCCTCCAGTTCGCTGAGCTCCGCCGTGAACTGCGCCCCGGCGAGCAGCGCCAGGTTCGACAACCACAGCCAGATGAGGAAGACCACGGCGCCCGCCAGTGAGCCGTAGAGCCTGCTGTAGGTGCTCAACTCCGAGGTGTAGAGCGCGAATCCGGCGGAGGCGCACAGCCACAGGAAGGCGGCCAGGGCGCCGCCGGGGATGCTGTGGGCGCGGGTGCGGGCCTGCGCGGGGCCGGTGCGGAAGACGATCACGACGAGCAGGGCGACCACGCACAGGAGCATGGGCCAGCGCAACAGGCTCCAGGCCCACGCGGCGGCCGTGTCGAGGCCGAGGTAGCGGCCGAGCGTCTCGGCGACCGGGCCGGTCATCAGGAGCACCAGGGCGCTGAGGACGAGGATGCCGAGCAGGGCGAGCGCCGTGCCCAGGATGCGGTGGGCCTTGTGCCAGGTCGAGCGGCGGTCCGCGACCCGGTGCATGCGGTGGACCGCGCGACGGAACACCGCGAGGTAACTGGAGGCCGACCACAGCGCGCTGACCGCGCCGACGGCTAGCAGGGTCCAGGCGGCCGTGCCGTGGCGCAGCGCCTGGGACAGCACGTCGTGGAGCTGGGTGCCGGACTGGCCGGGAGCGTACGCGGTGACATGGGCGATGAACTCCTCGGCCGTGTCCGGGCTGATGAGGCTGAACGCCAAGGAGATGACCAGCAGGGACGGCAGCACGGTCAGGATCGCGTAGTACGTGAGCGCGGCCGCGGAGTCCGACAGGTCGTCGCGCCACATCGACACCGGTGTACGGCGCAGCGCGGCCCGCCAGGCGGACACGCGGCCGTCACCTCTTGAGGGGAGGGGGCGGGGGTCCCGCCCGTGCGGCGGCCCGTCGAGGGCGTGCGGGTCAGCGGACATGCGGCCTGCGGTGCGAGCGTGCGGAGAAGCGGATGTGCATGCGGAAACGGTACGGGGCGAGAGCGTCCCCCGTGTCGGAGGCGATCCTGGTCAGGTGGGGGAGGACGGTGGAGGGTGTGGTGTCGTGGTGGAGATGGACGCGCAGGACGGCGTCGAGGCGGTCTGCCCGTGGCGCCACCCGTACCCGAGGCCGACAGTGGGCGACACCGTCGACGTTCTCCACGAGAGCGGCCAGTGTGTCCTCCAGGGCGTGGGTGCGCAGCTGGCTCCGGGATGCGGGCAGGGTCACCAACCGCCGCCTCCCGGTGCGCAGTTGCCGCGCACCCCACCAGGCGAGCAGGACGGCGGCGACGGCCGAGGCGGCCATGACGGTGGGCGTCCACCACTCCTGGCCGCGCAGCGAGGCCAGGCGCCCGGGGGCGAGGAACGGGGTGTGGGGGCCGAAAGCGGACGGCCATGACGTGTGCCCCGGACAGAGCCGGCCGCCCGCCGCCACAGCGACCAGTCCGCACAGGGCCAGCGCGACCCGGTTCAGGATCGTACGGCTACGGGGCATCAGTGGCACGGCCCTTCTGCTGAGGTGACTCTTCCGCTAGTGGGGTGCCGTCGAGGGGCCGCTGACCGCTATCGCCGTCGCCCTGGTCCGTCCCGGCCGTCCAGGAGCCGTCGGCACGGACCTTGACGCGTACTCTCGGCGGGCGCCGCAGGCGGCAGCCGTCGAGGACCTCGCATGTCGCGGCCTCGACGCCGTGTCGCGCCACCGTCCGGTCCCCGAAGGCCAGTTGGGCACGGACAACGACGCGGCGCCGACGTACCCGGACGCGTACGATCCCGATCCCTGGGACGTCCCCCGCGGCATCACGCACCACGAGCGCGAGCGCCTTGCGGTCCATGGCCGCCCGCAGCTGTGCGGCGGGGGAGTCCACGGTGAGCAGACCGCGGCGCCCGGGAGTGACCGCCAGGGCGACCATCAGGATTCCGAGGACGGCGAGAGCGCCGGCGGCGAGGGCGACGAAGGGGGTGTCCGGTCCGTGCCGCTCCAGCCAGCGGAGCGTATCGGCACGCCAGGGGGCGGCCGGGCGGTGTGCCACATGCACCCTGACCAGGTCGGCTGCCAGTGCGCCGCAGGCGGTGGCGGCCGTCAGGGCGAGCAGTGCCGTCGGCAGTCGGCGCGGCGACCACCAGCGCAAGGGTGTGCGTCGGCCGGTGTCCCGATCCGTGGGGCTGGTGTCGGCGGCCGTCGTGGACACCGGTGCGGTCCTCGAGGCCGCCACGGGCAGGAGTCCGGTGACCTGGACCCGTGCCGCTCTGATGTGAAGGCCCGTCAACTCGCCCGTGCGCCGGGTGACATGGTCCTGGACTCTGCGCGCCGCTTCGGGCAGCGGCGCCGGGAACGGCACCGCCACCTTCACTGCGACGTCCGCCCGGCGTCCGCGCACGGTCGCGGAACCCGTCCCGCTGCCGCCGACGGCGGGCGTGGCCTCCCCGGCCGCACGCCCGGCGATCCTGCGTACGGCCCGGTCCGAGACGACCGTCGTGCCCCGCTCGGCGGCCTCGGTCATCGCCGGCCCCGACGCCGGCTGTCGAGCAGCTCCTCGACCCGCCCGCCGGCATCGAACCAGTGCCCCACCGCACCGCCCAGCGCGCCGAGGGCGGCCACGAGCAGGAATGCCCCGAAGCCCCCGAAGTACCCCGCAAAGGCCAACGCCATCCCGGCGAGCATCCCGGTCGTCGCTCTGCTCATTGCCACCATCGCTGCCTCCTCACCCCTGTCTCGGCCGGTGCCACGGGCCCCGGCCGCCTCCGTACGAGCAGCCGGTCACTCCACGCGGTTCTCCGCGGCGGGTGCCTCGTCGTCCTCGGGCAGGTGGACGTCATTGATCGTGACGTTCACCTCCACCACCTCCAGGCCGGTGATGCGCTCCACGGCGGAGATCACGTTCTCGCGCACGTCGCGGGCCAGGTCCGCGATCGGGACCCCGTACTCGACGACCAGATCGATGTCGATGGCCGTCTGCCGCTCGCCGACCTCGACCTTCACGCCCCGTCCGACGTTCGGCCGCCCACCCGGCACCCGGTCGCGCACGGCGCCGATGGTGCGGGAGAGGCCGCCGCCCATGTCGTGGACGCCGGGGATCTCCCGCGCCGCGATGCCGGCGATCTTCACCACGACGACATCGGCGATGGACGTCCTGCCGCGGTCGGCCGCGGGCTGGTCGGCTCCCGTCGCGCCGCCGAACACGGCCGTCGTCTGCTCCGCCCGGCCGGACCGCTCCAGCGGCACGTTCTTGGCGGCCGGTGCGCTCTGCGTGTTCGTGCTCATGGCGTGTCCTTCTTCCTGCGGTCGGTGACATGTCCTTACGTGGATAGACCCGCCCCGGACGCATCTGTGACGCGCCAGTAGGAAGAACTTTTCGGTGGGCCCCGGCCGAGGCTTCGTCCGTCGCGCCGCTTCCACCGGTTTCATCGATGTCATCGGGCTGTGTCGCGGCCGACCCGACCGACCTCGAATTTGCCGCGTCACAGATGCGGCGCAGGTGTGTCCAACAGTCAGGAAGACACGAGAGGAGCCACTCAGTGGCGGGTGCCCGCAGAGATACCGCACCGCCGGAGGGCGGCAGCGCGACCGATGACGCGCTGCTGGCAGTCCGGGCCGCGGAAGGGGACGAGGAGGCCTTCGCCGTCCTCGTCCAGCGGCATGCGCCCGCGCTGCTGCGGCTGGCCACACGGCTGCTCGGCACGCGCACCGAGGCGGAGGACGCCGTGCAGGACGCCTTCGTCAGTGCGTGGCGGCGGCTGCCCGAGTTCCACGGCTCGGCGTCGTTCGGCACGTGGACGTACCGCATCGTCACCAACCGGTGCCTGAACATCCTGCGCTCGCGCAGGCCGGTCGTGCCGCTGGAGACGGCCGCGGAGGTACCCGCGCCCGAGCACACGGTCTCGCCGGCCCGGATCACCGAGGCCCGCGACGCCGTACGCGAACTGGGCGCGGCCCTCGACCAGCTGTCGGCCGAACAGCGCGCGTGCTGGGTGCTGCGCGAACTGGACGGCCGGCCCTACGACTTCATCGCGGACGCGGTCGGGATCAGCCAGGAGGCTGTCCGCGCCCGTGTCTTCCGCGCACGACGCTGCCTGACTCAAGCACTGGGGGCCTGGCGATGACCGCTCACACCGACCCGCCCAACGCCCACTCCGAAACCCACTCCGAAACCCACTCCGGGGACGCCGACGACGAGCGGCTGCCCTGCGGCCGCCTGCTGTCCCAGGTGTGGTCGGCGTGGGAGGAGGGCGCGGACGACCCGCACCTGCCCACCTGCCCGCACTGCCGGGCCGCCGTCCAGGACCTCGACCAGCTGGAGTCCGCGGTGCGCGACCTGCGCGGGCACCCCCTGGACGACGACCCCGGCCACGACGCCGCGGCCGCGCTGACCCGCCGCGTCATGGACGTCGTACGACTCGAACTGCGTCCCGGCCGCCCGCTGCCCCTGGGAGAACCCGACGAGGACCTGTGGGTCATGGAGGCGGTCGCGGCGCGGTCCCTGCGTGCGGCCGCGGAGACCGTGCCCGGTGTGCGGGCCGGTTCCTGCCGCCTCCGGCCGCTGCCCGGGCCGGAGGCACCGGACCGGGTCGAGGTCGCACTCGACATCCAAGCACCGTTCGACGCCTCCCTCCCCGACCTCGCGGAGGATGTCCGTACGCGCGTGTGGCACGCGGCGGACCGCGACCTCGGCATGCCCGTCGCGGCCGTGCACATCCGCGTCACCGACCTCATCGACGTCACCGACGGCCCCACCGATGGCCAGGAAGGCGGAGCCCGATGACCACGACCGGAACCCCCGACCACCTCACCGACGACATCGCCCGCGCCGTGACCGATGTGCCTGGGGTGGCCTTCCTCAAGCCCGATCTCGCCGGCCGCCTGCGCTCCGCGCTCGGCGGGCCGTCGGGCGTGCGGCTCACCCCTCCGCAGGGCTCGGACGGCACCTGGCACATCGAGATCCAGCTCGTGGCGCTCGCCCACTCCCGCACGGTGGAGGTGGCCCGCGCCGCCCGCCGGACGGTCGAGGAACACCTGGCGAAGGCCGTCCCGGACCAGCGCGGTCGGGCTCAAGTGACTGTCACGGTCACGGGACTGATCTGACTGGGGCCGGTGTTGAATGGCAGGTCAGTCGCCGGACAGACCAATCCGTTTAACGGCGGGCGGCGGATGATCAGTAGCGGGTGTTCCACGGACACGTCGTGGGGCAGGGAGGGAGACGTATGACCGAGTCCGGGCGGAGAGCCACTACGGCGGGTACGGGCGGTGCGTTGGTGCCGTGCCGAACTCCGCCCGGGGCGCGGGCCGCGGTGCTGTTCCTGCACGGCGGCCGGGCGGACGGCCGTTCCCCGTCACGGCCCTGGCACCTCGCGGCGCTGCGCATGCGGCCCTTCGTGCGGGCGACCGCGGCGGCCCTGGCGGACGACCCCGTCCTGCTGGCGCGGGTGCGGTACCGGGTGCGCGGCTGGAACGGGCCCGACGCCGATGCCCTCCGGGACGCGGAACGGGCGCTGGACGAACTGACCCGGTTCGCCGGCGACGTACCGGTGGTCCTCGTGGGCCACTCCATGGGCGCCCGCGCCGCTCAGCGCGCCGCACGGGCGCCGCAGGTCCGAGCCGTTGTGGCGCTGGCCCCCTGGTGCCCGGAGGACGAACCCGCCGCGCATCTGAAGGGCAAGGACGTCCTGGTGCTCCACGGCGACCACGACCGCGTCACCGACCCGCAGGCCTCGGCCGCGTTCGTCCGCCGCGCGCGGGCGGCAGGCGCGCGGGCGGACTTGTCCCTGGTGCCCGGCGGCGACCACGCGATGCTGCGCACCAGCGCGTATTGGCACCGCACCACTGTCTCGGCGGTGGTGGGCTTCGTATCGCACACGTAGTGGCGGTGGAGCGCGTCACCTTCGTCCGCGCCCGCTGACATCGTGTCGTGGAGCGATCAGCTGTGCCCGACAGGCGTGGAGTTGCCGTCACTGCAACCGTTCGGCCCGTCCAGCCGTCAATCACCCACGACCACGCAAGGAGCACACCCGTATGCCGATCGACTTCGAGAAGATTCCCACCGGACTCGTCAGCCTCACGAAGACGGCCGCCGTCTCCCTGCAGAAGCAGGGCCTCACCGGGCGACAAGCGGCCGTCCACCTCGTCCTCGACCGGTCTGGAAGCATGCGCCGCTACTACAAGGACGGCAGCATGCAGCACCTCGCCGAACAGGCTCTCGCCCTGTCCGCGAACCTGGACGACGACGGTGTCGTGCCCCTCGTCTTCTTCGACACCGAGGCCCACGACGTCGTCGACATCAGCCTCGACAACTACGTCGGCCGGATCGCCGAACTGCACGAAGCGCTGGGGCACATGGGGACCACGAACTATGCCGGAGCCATGGACGCCGTCATCAACCACTACCTTGACAGTGGCACCAGGACACCCGCGTTCGTGATCTTCCAGACCGACGGCTCCCCCGACTCCCGCCGCGCTGCCGAACGGACCTTGTGCAAGGCAGCCCAGCTGCCGATCTTCTGGCAGTTCATCGGCTACGGCGACGACGAGTTCAAGTTCCTGCACAAGCTCGACGAGCTGGCCGTACCGAAGAAGCGGATCGTCGACAACGCCGGCTTCTTCCCGGCAGGCAAAGACCCCAAGCTCATCCCCGACGGCGACCTCTACGACCAGCTCATGGGTGAGTATCCGGACTGGCTGCGCGCCGCCGTCACCGCGGGAGTCATTTGCTGACCGCTCCCGCGCTGGCCATTACGCGCCGCAGCGACGGTGAGCCGATACGGGCCGGTGGCGAAACCGTGGGCAGGCTGGGCGAGTTCTGGAGCTGGGCATGCTCCGACCTGGCCGGCAACACCATGCGCGGTGTCCTGGCCGAGTACCTCGTGGCCACGGCCCTGGGCGCTGCCACCGAGACCGGCTTCGCCGGCCTGCAGCGGGCAGTCGCCAGATCCGCTGAAGGCGCACGGTAGTCCCAAGGGGGCGAGCTCGGCTGTGCGACGAGCCGCCACCTGCGCTGACCTGACCCGGATTCAGTCGGCGATGTCGACTCCGTATCCGCGCGCGAGGGCGTCGAGACCGTGGTCGTAGCCCTGTCCGACGGCACGGAATCGCCAGAGCGGGCCGCGGCGGTACAGCTCGGCCAGGACCAGTGTGCGCTCGCTGGTGGCGGCGTCCAGTGTCGCGCGCGTGAGCGGGGCGGCGCTGTCGCCGGGTGCCGCGGCGACCTGAACGGCGCCGACGTCGCCGAAGGACAGGTTGCCGTCGATGGCCGCGGCAATCACCACCCGGTGCGAGGACGGGGGCAGGGAAGCGACGTCGACGGCGATGGTCTGTTCGGCCGGGCCGTTGGTGAGCAGGTGGACGGTGCCGCCGGGATTCTCCGGGGCTCCGTAGAAGACGAAGTCCTCGTCGAAGGTGACCTGTTCGTCCTCGTCGAGTACGAAGGCCACGACGTCGACCTCACCGCGTTCCCATGGCACCCAGGACGCGGTGACATGCCACGGCGACGTGGGGGTGGGCAGGTCGATGACGCCGCCACGGGGAAGGACGTGGGGTGCCGCGCTGCCTGCCTCCTCGGTACTGGCATCGGCGCTGAGGAGGGGGGTGGTGGCGGTCAGGACCGGATCGACGAGCCACCGCTCGTCGTGCACCGAGAGCCCCAGTTCCGCGATCCGGGGCATACGGCGGTCGCTCTCTCCATTCGGGAGGACGACGACGTCCGTGACACTGCGCGAGAGATTGACCGCGGCGGAGCCGCCGAGTTCGACGACGCGGCTGCGCGTGTCGGCTGCCTCGGGGTGTGTGCCGCCCAGGACGAGGACGCGGCGCCCGGCCAATGGCCTCTGGCCCGGCGCGATGGGGGCGGGCTCGGCCTGGCGTGGGGCAGGGACGGCCGGTGCCGGTCCGGGCGCCTGATGCGTGGCTCCGGCTGCTACGTCGCTGAGCAGCTGGAGGAAGGTGTGCTCGTCGATGACGGGCACACCTTCGGTGGCGGCCCGCCGTGCCTTCGCCGACATGGTCGCAGGCTCGTTGCTGACCAGGACGCTGGTGTGGTGGCTGACCGAGCTCACCATATTGAGTCCGGCGGCAACGCCTCGCCCGATCAACTCGGCCCGCGCACAAGCGGTTTCGCCGGTGATGGCGACCTTCATACCCTGCCTGAGCGGTGCGCCCGGAGCCAGCCGGCCGGGATTGCGGTAGGCGCAGGGCGTCTTGGGCGGCGTGGGTGTGAACTGGGACTCGGCCCGAGGCGGGCAGCTCACGAGGGGCAACTGAAGTGCGAGCCGTGCCGCCTCTTGCAACGACGCTCGCAGGATTCCCGCCAGGACCCGCGTGTCGTCCAACGCGTCGTGCGCATGCCGCTGCGCCACGCCGTAGTGGGCGGCCAGGGTGCCCAGTTTCATGTCGGCTGTCGGTGGGTCCACCCGCCGGTTCAGTGCGAGGGTGCAGAGCCGCTGGGAGACCGGCAACCACATGCGGGCCCGGGCGAACTCGTAGGCGAGGAAGTCGTAGTCGAACTGTGCGTTGTGCGCGACCAGAACACGGTTCCGCAGCATCGCACCGATGCGCTCCGCGACCTGGTCGAAGGTGGGAGCGCCGCGCAACCGCTCGGCGGTCAGCCCATGAATGTCGACCGGCCCCGGATCGCACCCCGGATTGAGGAGCGTGGAGAACTCACCGGTCTGTTCGCCGTCCCGACCGATGGTGACCACGGCGACCGACAGCACCCGGTCGCGCCGGGGTATGAGCCCGGAGGTCTCCACGTCGACCAGGGCCCAGTCGTGGGCATAGCCGTCCATGGGGATGAGGTCGAACGAGGGCGGGGCGAGACTCATGGGGCAAGGATGAACGGGCATACACGCCACCTTCAACCTTCATGCACTTTTGTGTTCATACCGTAGCTGTGGGCGTGGCACCGCTGGGTGGTCGAGCGAACGATGCCCTGGCTGAACGGATGCCGACGCCTGCACCGCCGTCAGTGTGCACCGAGCAGAGTTGAACATGTTCAACTCTCGTGGCACCGTTAGCGCTTGACGATCTGGTGTGCGAAGCAACCAGGGTCTGACGTGCGCAAGGGGGAGTCATGTGTGATGAACGAGGGCGAGTCGCTGCGGGGGTGCGTGGCGTGGTCCTGGCGGTCGCGGTGTTGACGCTGGCCACAGGGTGCATATGGCAGCCACGAACACTGGCTCGGGCCGACATCGTAGGCACCTGGACCGAGGGCGATACGGGGACCCTGCTCTTCAAGGACGACGGCACCGTCGTCGCAACCGGCCTTGCCGAGTTCAACAACGACGGCGACAAGGTGTCGGAGTGCAGCGGCACCGGCGAGTGGGGCGCGTATCCCGACGACAAGGAAGCGGAGAAGGTGTGGACCACCGTCTGCGACGGCAATCCGTGGGAATTCGGCGGCTCGAAGGCGCATCCGAAAATGTGGCGCAGCGTGGGAGATCCTGATAACGGGGACGACCAAATCCTCAACCGCACGTAGAGGACGTTCCGGCACCGGCGGCACCACGCGTTCGGACAACTCCCACAATGCCGTTTGGCACCATGCCGGGTGCATCCATGGGGCCCAACACGCGGGACTTGACAGGGAAATGGCCTGCTGCGCATACGGCATGGCTTGGCGGCGCCGCCGAGCTGAACAGCCGGCTACGCAAAACGCTCGGCTGGGAACCCCAGCCGAGCGCCTCGCTCAGCTCCTGGCCACAGCCAGTTGATCACTAGTGTTGCGACGCCCCCCGGAATTCGCCGGTCGGCAGGGGGCTCAGCGCAGCGATCAGAGGGAACCGTTGATGCTGATCTGGTGCGGCTGGGCGAAGGCGTTCTGCGCCTGGGAGGCGGCGCCGAGGGCGGTGCCCTGGGCCAGGGCCATCAGGTCGGCGGTGCCGACGGTCTTGCCATCGATGGTGACACTGCCCTCGGGGGCCAGGCCGCCGGAGACGCCGTCCAGGTCGGCGTCGGAGATCTCGAGGGTCTGCATCTGGTGAGCGGAGTTCATGGGGAAGTCCTTCGCACGGGGGGTTCAAAGGGGAGTGGCGCGGGCGATCACACCACACGGTGCGCCGGGCGGCCAATCAATGACCGGCCATGCCAAGGCAGTTGATGAAACCGGCATGACCTTCATGTGGGGGTGGGCACGAAATCGGGGCGGTTCCTCCACCTCGTTCGCCGAGCAGTGCGCTCGCAGGTGTTGCTACCGGCGCAGCAGAGGCGACAATTCCCCACCAGCGGTGCGAGGGGACCCAGCAGTTGCGCACACTCTGTGCAAGTTCTGGCCATCGCAGGCTGGGGGGGGGCGCCCGAAGGCGTGCTGGAATCCTGCACCGCGTGCTTGCGTGCTTGCGTACGTCGCGCACCCGGATGTCCAAGTACTCGTCCGCGATGTCCATGGACAGCGTCTTGTGGATCCGGGAACCCTCGGGTCCCATGTGGACCGAGTCGCGCACGACATCGCCCGTCCGGCGCCGCAGACCGTATCTCGTCGGTCTGGCCGGTGCCGCCCTCGCCCTTCTCGCCGGGGCGCTGCCCGTCTCCGCCGCGCCCGGAGCGTCGCCTCAGGAAGCCGCCCCGCGGACCCTGCCCGCCCTCGACAACTGGGCCCCGGGTGCGGGCAGTTACACGTACGGCGACCGCACCCGGCTCGTCGCCGACGATCCGGCATCGCGCCGCGTCGCTCACACCCTCGTCGGTGACCTGCGCGCCGCGGGCCACGGCACCGTGCCCGTCACCGGCGGCCCCGCCCGGACCGGCGACATCGTCATCGACGTCGCCCCCGCCCGCCGGCAGCTCGGAGCCGAGGGGTACGAACTGCGGGCCGGTGCCCGGCTGGAGATCACCGGCGCCGCCGAGACCGGTGCCTTCTACGGCACCCGCACCCTCCTCCAGATGCTCGCCCAGGGCGACGCGATCCCGGCGGGCCGAACCGTCGACGTACCGCGGTACAAGGAGCGCGGGGTCGGCGTCTGCGCCTGCTACGTGCACATCTCCACCGACTGGCTGGAGAACCTGGTGCGCGAGATGTCCTACCGCCGGCTGAACCAGCTGCTCCTCGAGATCAAGGTCAAGAGCGACAGCCACCCCGAGGCCAACACCTGGGGGTACTACACGAAGAGCGAGATCCGCAGGATCGTCGCGCTCGGCGCCAAGTACCACGTCACGATCGTCCCCGAGATCAACTCGCCCGGCCACATGGACCCGTGGATCGAGAACCGCCCCGACCTCCAGCTCGTCGACAAGGACGGCAAGGCCCAGCCCTCCCGCCTCGACGTGACCAAACCCGAGGCGTTCACGTACTACAAGAGCCTGATCGACGAGTACGCCGAGGTCTTCCCGTCCGGCTGGTGGCACATGGGCGCGGACGAGTACATGCTGGGCTCCGACTTCGCGAAGTACCCGCACGTGCTGGAGTACGCCCGCGCCAAGTACGGGGCGAACGCCACACCACAGGACGCCTTCATCGACTTCGTCAACCGCGTGCAGGCCTACGCCGAGAGCAGGGGCAAGCGGCTGCGCATCTGGAACGACGGCCTGACCGGCGCCAACACCGTGCCCGTCGCGCCCGGCACCACCGTCGAGCACTGGCTGGACGTCGACGTGAAGCCGAGCGCCCTGATCGCGCAGGGCCACCCCGTGATGAACGCCGCCTACTCCCTCTACCTGGTGCGCGGCGGCTTCCACACCGACACTCGCAAGCTGTACGACCAGCGGTGGGACCCGCGCAGTTTCGAGGGCGAGAAGCTCACCTCCGACCGCGGGATCACCGGCGCGAAGATCAGCCTGTGGCCGGACAACGGACGCGGCGAGACCGAGAACGAGGTCTCCCGAGCCACCACCCCGGCCCTCGACCACATCGCCCAGGCCACCTGGGGCACCGCCCACCCCGACGCCACCTACGACGCGTTCACCGCACGCGCCGCCGCGACCGGCACCGCGCCCGGCGTGCGTGACCTGACCCGCGTCCCGGTCGGCGACGGCACGTACACGTTCGCGGACCGCGGCGGCCGCACCGACGCCCGCACCGTCCGGATCACCCGCACCGCCGACGGCTACGCGACCCTCACCGACGACGCCGGCGGCGCCTGCCTGGAGACCCGCAGCGGCAAACTCACACTCAACGTGCCGCTGCAGCCCGGCTCCGCCGCCACGTGGGAGAAGTGCGACCCGAAGAACACGCTCCAGCGTTGGCAGATCGCACGGGCACCCGGCGGCTACACCCTCACCAACGCCATCACCCGCATGACCCTCGACACCACCGCCGACGGCGGCCTGGTGCAGTACCCGCCGGACCAGGAGAAGCCGACGATCTGGACTCTCACGCAGAACTGACTGGACCGGTCACATCCATGATCTGTACCCACTGCTCAGAACTCGAAGGGGCGGTGGGTGGCCGGCGCACATAGTGATCGGAGGGGCAACTCGCCCAGGTCGTCGGCCTCCCGGCCATGTCGTCGGTCACATCTCAGCGACATGCCGCAGTCAGCGAAGCGCCAGGTGTTCACATTCGTGGCCCGTCCGGTGGCTGCAAGACCATTGTGGCCGCCGGGCCGGGTCTGCGAGCATCGGCGGGCGATCTTCGAGCCGTGGCACGACGGCCTGCGCGTCCCGGCGGGGCCGAACTTCGTCGAGGGGATGAGCGCACGATGCGCCGAAGAGACATCCTGCGGGGCACCGTCGCCCTGGGAGCATCCGCGGTCGCGTTGCGTGCCACCTCGGTGGCCGCCGCCCTGCCCACCGAGTCCGTTCCCGGAACCGGGCACGGACTCGACTGGCCGCGGTTCGCCCGCGAGGCGCGGCCCTGGACCCGCTGGTGGTGGCTCGGCAGCGCCGTCACCGAGGCGGGGCTCGCGCGCCACCTGGAACGGTTCCAACAGGTCGGATTCGGCGGCGTCGAGATCCAGCCCATCTACGAGGCCCAGGGCTACGAGGACCACGACCTCGCCTACCTCGGCCGGGGGTGGCTCGACGCGCTTGACGCCACCACCCGGCACGCCCGGCGACTCGACCTCGGCGTGGACCTCACCACGGGCTCCGGCTGGACCTTCGGCGGGCCGTGGATCAAGCCTGAACAGAGCGCGGGCAAAGTCCTCGTAGAGCACTGGGAGTTGGACCACGGCGAGCGGCTCGGCGTCCCCGTGCGCACCACGCAGCCACCGCACCCCGGCCTCGTCGACGAGGAGAAGCTCGCACGGCCCGACCTGCGTCCGCCCATGGACCCGCTTCCCGAGCCGCCGCTCGCGGCCCTGGTCGCACGGGAGGCAGACAGCGGCGACACCGTCGACCTCACCGCCCGTGTTCACCCGGACGGCACCCTCGACTGGACGGCTCCGGCCGGGAGTTGGCGACTCACGGGTGTGTTCAGCGGCTTGGTGCTCAAGCGGGTCGAGCGGGCGGGGCCCGGCGGCAAGGGCCTGATGGTCGACTACTTCGACGGCGCGGCCGTGCGACGCCACCTCGACCACTTCGGCGAAGCCATCGGCTCAGGACGAGGGATACGCGCGCTGTTCCACGACTCGTTCGAGCTGGAGGCGACGGACTGGACACACCGGGCCGTCGCGGAGTTCGCCCGACTGCGCGGCTACGACCTCGTCCCGCACCTGCCCGAGGTGTTCACCGGCGACGGCACGCCCGAGGTGCGCTCGCGAGTTCTGTCCGACGTCCGTGAGACGCTGGCCGACCTGTTCCTCGAGCAGTTCGCCGAGCCGTGGGACGCCTGGAGCGCCGAGCGCGGCTGGCTCACCCGCAACCAGGCGCACGGATCGCCCGCCAACCTGCTCGACATCTACGGTGCAGCGGACATCCCGGAGACCGAGTACGCGGGCGCCGAGCTGATCCCGATCCCGGGCCTGCGCCAGGGCGCGGGGACCGCCAACGCGCCCAAGTCCCTTGTGTGGCGCTGCGCTTCGTCGCCGGCCCATGTGCTGGGCAAGCCGCTCGCCTCGGCCGAGACACTCACCTGGCGCGACGAACACTTCCACGTGGCGCTGTCGCAGGCGAAGCCCACCGTGGACCTGCTGTTCGCCGCAGGCATCAACCACATCGTCTTCCACGGCACGGCGTACTCGCCCGAGGAGACCGAAGAATCCCGGGACATCCCCTGGCCCGGCTTCTCCTTCTACGCGGCCGCCGAACTCCAGCCCGCCAATACCCTCTGGGGCGAACTGCCCGAACTCAACGACTACATCACCCGCTGCCAGTCGGTGCTGCAGTCCGGCGAACACGGCAACGACGTCCTCGTCCACTTCCCTCAGCACGATCTGTGGGCCCTGCCCGACGGCGGGGTCGGCGACGGGGCCGAGGACATCGAGTTGTCCCCGGACTACAAGTGGGAGGGCACCGACTGGATGTACGGACACCCCAGCGGCGCCGGTGACATTGCCGAGGGCCTGGAAGCGCGCGGCTGGCAGTTCGACTGGGTGTCCGACCGGCAGCTCGCCGGCTTCCGCGGCTCTGCCGGCGGTGTGTCCAACGGCCACAGCCGGTACGCAGTGGTCATCGTGCCGAACGCGCGGCTCATCCCCTTGGGGACCGCCCGCAGGCTCCGCGACCTCGCTGCGGCGGGAGCGACGGTGGTCTTCGTCGGCGAGCTGCCCGAGGACGTACCGGGGCTCGCCGAACTCGACCGCCGCCGGGCCGAGTTCAAACAGATCGTCGCCGAACTGTGCGAGCGGCGCGACCCGAGCCACAGGGGAGCGTTCCGGGTCGGGCGCGGCCGCGTCGTCGTCACCGGGAGCGGCCGTGGACTCGACGCGGCTCTCGCCGCGGCAGGCGCGGTGCGCGAGCCCGTCGCCGACTCGGGGCTACGTGTGCTGCGCCGCCGCCACGCCGAAGGCAGCCACCTGTTCCTCACCAACGTCACCGCGCGGCGCATCGACGGCTGGTGGCCGCTCGGTGCGGACGCGGCATCCGTCGGGGTTCTCGACCCGCTGCACGACACGCGAGGTCTCGCGAAGACCCGGCGCGCCAGTGCGGGGGTCGAGGTGCGGCTGCGGCTCGAACCCGGAGAGTCCCGCATCCTGCGCACCTTCACGACGCGCGCACTCTCGGCGGCCCCAGCCCCCACACCGGTGCCCACCGGCCGCGAGCGCGAGCTGACCGGGTCGTGGACGCTGGCGTTCCGTGAGGGCGGCCCCGAGCTGCCGCCGACGCGGACGATGGACAAGCTGGTGTCCTGGACCGAACTGGGCGACCAGGAGGCGGAGTTCTCCGGCACCGCCCGCTACATGCTCCGCTTCACCGCCACCGATACGGAGCGTGCCCGCGACTGGCTGCTCGACCTCGGCGACGTACGCGAGAGCGCCCGCGTGCGGTTGAACGGCCGTGACGTGGCCACAGCCTGGGCGCTCCCGTTCCGCGTGCCGTTGGGGCACGTGCTGCGCGAGGGGGAGAACGTCCTGGAACTCGACGTCACCAACCTCGCGGCGAACCGGGTCCGTGCCCTGGCGCGGCGCGGCGAACTGAACCTGCGCCACTACATGCAGTGGCGCTCGACCCCGCCCCAGGACTGGGACCCGATGCCGTCCGGCCTGCTCGGGCCGGTTCGGCTGGTGGAGGTGGGGCGCTGAGCCGACCGCTCCGGATCAGGGCCGGTCGGCCCTTGCTCTGTGCATGAGCAGGTCATCCGCAGTCTTGCGCAGACGATCTTCCCCTGCGCATGCTCGGACCGTTCCGCCGCGCCGCACCCCGCCATCCGTCCGCTGGAGGCCGCCTTGACCGCACCCGCCGCCGACACCGAACCCGCCACCGACACCGCCGCTGTCGAGCCCGCCCTCGACGCGCTGCTTGCCGCGCTGCCCGCCGAGGCGGTCAGCGTCGATCCGGATGTGCTGGCCGCGCACAGCAACGATCACGCGCCGTTCTGCCCCAGTGGGCCACCGGCCGCCCTGGTGCGGGCCCGTAGCACCGACGAGGTGGCGGCGACGCTGCGGATCGCCCACGAGCACCGCGTGCCCGTGGTGCCGCAGGCCGCCCGTACGGGGCTGTCCGGCGGGGCGAACGCCGTCGACGGGTGCATCCTGCTGTCCGTGGAGCGCATGACCCGGATTCTCGACATCGACGTCGTCGACCAGGTCGCGCGGGTCGAAGCAGGCGTCGTCAACGCCGACTTGTCGCGGGCCGTCGCCGAGCACGGCCTGTTCTACCCGCCGGACCCGTCCTCATGGGAGTCCTCCACGCTCGGCGGCAACGCGGCCACGAACGCGGGCGGCCTGTGCTGCGTGAAGTACGGCGTGACCGGTGACTTCGTGCGCGGGCTCACTGTGGTCCTGGCCGACGGCAGCGTGCTGCACACCGGCCGCACCACCGCCAAGGGCGTCGCCGGCTACGACCTCACCCACCTCTTCGTAGGATCCGAGGGCACCCTCGGTGTCATCACCGAGGTCACCGTCGGGCTGCGGCCCGCCGCCGAACGACCGCTGACCGCCGTGGCGTTCTTCCCGACCACGTCCGCCGCGTGCGCGGTCGTCCCCGCGTACGTGAGCAGCGGGCCGCGGCCCAGCCTCCTGGAGTTCATGGACCGGCCCAGCATCGACGCGGTCAGCGCGTACCGCGATCTCGGCTTCCCCGACGATGCCGGCGCCGTCCTCATCGCCCAGTCCGACCGGGGCGGGGCGGCCCCGGGCGATCTGCGCCGCTTCGCCGACATCGCCGAGGCGCACGGCGGCACCACGGTGATCGCCGAAGATGCCGCCGAGGCCGAACTCCTCCTCGCCGGACGCCGGTTGGTCGGCATCGCCACCGAGCGCCTCGGCGCCTATCTGGCCGATGATGTCTGTGTCCCGCGCGGCCGGCTCGCCGAGATGATTGAAGGGATCGCCGAACTCTCCGAGCAGCACGGCCTGTTGGTCACCTGCGTCGCCCACGCCGGTGACGGCAACGTCCACCCCAACGTCATCTTCGACCGCGACGACGCCGACGAGGTGCGCCGCGCCCACGAGACGTTCGGCGCCATCATGGACCTCGGCCTGCGCCTGGGCGGCACCATCACCGGCGAACACGGCGTGGGCCTGCTCAAGCGCGACTGGCTCGCCAAGGAACTCGGACCGGCCGGTGTGCGCGTTCACCAGGGGATCAAGGAGGCTCTGGACCCGCACGGGATTCTCAACCCCGGGAAAGTGCTTGCCAGTTGAGCGGCCTCGTCCTGTCTTGTCGTGTGTCTATGTCGCTGCCTTGGCGCGCTCGGTGCTTCGTACGCGTCCGCCCCCTCTCCTCGGCTCCGCCATGACGATGGCCAAGGGTGACGCCGTGAACACCGAGGAGTACGTGCCGACGGTCACGCCGATCAAGAGGGCCAGGGCGAAGTCGGTGAGGGAGTCGTCGGCGAGGACCGCGAGGGACGCGAGGATGAGGACGGCGCCCATGCCGGTGTTGACCGTACGGGGGAGGGTCTGCAGGATCGCGTCGTTGGTGAGTCGGGCGAACGGTGTGCCGCGGCCCTTGCCCCACAGTTCGCGGATGCGGTCGAAGAGGACCACCGAGTCGTTGACCGAGTAGCCGATCACGGTCAGCAGTGCGGCCAGGAAGACACCGTCGATGGGCTTGCCGAGCCAGGCGAAGACACCGACCAGGATGATCACGTCGTGGACCAGTGCGCTGACCGCTGCCGTGCCGAACAGGAGGCGGAACCGGGCTGCCAGGTACAGGAGTTGGGCGCCCAGCGCCAGGCCCAGGGCGATGAGGGCGCTTCGGCGCAGCTCGTCGCCGAGGCTGGGGCCGATCAGTTCGTCGCGCTGTTTGTCGGCCCCGTCGCCCAGGTCCGCGACGGTGTCGGTGACGGTCGCCGCCTCCGCGGCGCTCAACTCCTGGGTCCGTACGGTGAGGTTGCCGTCGCCGGATGACTGGACGACGGTGTGCGGCAGCCCGGCGTCGGAGAGTGCGTCCCGGGCCCGGTCGGGGTCGACGTGGGTGGCGGTGGAGTATTCGACGAGGCGCCCGCCCGTGAACTCGATGCCGAAGTCCAGGCCGCGGACGAGGATCCCGGAACCTGCCACCACGAGGGCGACGAGCGAGACGGCCAGCCAGCGGCGCGGTCGGCGCATCAGGAAGGGGTTGCGGCGCAGCAGGGCGTCGCGGACCGGGCCGGTGGTCGAGATGCCGGTGATGCGGGGGCGGGCGAGGACCGCCGGGCGGCTCGCCGCGAAGTCGGCCAGGACCCGGGTGATGAGCAGGGCGCTGACCATGGAGGCGAGGACGCCGATGCCGAGGGTGACACCGAAGCCCTTCACCGGCCCGGACGCGAGGAAGAACAGGAGCACCGCGGCGATGAGGGTGGTGATGTTGGAGTCGGCGATCGCGCTGAACGCGTTGCGGAATCCGGCGGTCAGCGCGGAGCGGGGGCTCGGCCGGGCGCGGGCGGCTTGTTCCTCGCGGGCCCGTTCGAAGACAAGGACGTTGGCGTCGACCGCCATGCCGATCGCGAGGACGAAGCCGGCGAGGCCGGGCAGGGTCAGGGTGGCGCCGATCGCGGCGAGTGCGGCGTAGGAGATCAGGCCGTAGCAGAGCAGCGCGACGGTCGCGAGGGAGCCCATCAGCCGGTAGACGACGGTGATGAACAGGGCCGTGAGAGCGGTGCCGATGACGGCGGCCCGGGCGCCGGCCTCGATGGCCTCGTCGCCGAGGGTGGCGCCGACGGTGCGCTGCTCGATGGTCTCGACGGGCACGGGCAGGGCACCGCCCTTGATGAGCAGGGCGAGTTCGCGGGCCTCGGTGTCGTCGAACGATCCGGTGATCTGGGTGGAGCCGCCGGTGATGCCCGTCCCGCAGGCCACGGAGGGGTCGACCTGCGGCGAGGAGATGATCTTGTCGTCGAGCACGATGGCGACCCGCCGCTGCGGGGCACCGTCCGGGTGGCAGGCCGCATCGCCGGTCACCTGCGCCCAACGGTCGCTGCCGGCGTCCTTGAAGTCGACGGTGACGTGCCAGCCGGCGCCGCCCTGCTGGTCGATCCGGGCGTCGGCGCCCTTGACGTCCTGTCCGGTCAGCGCAGCGGCCTTGAGGTGCAGGCGCTGCCCGGACTCGTCCGCGAGGACCCGGTCGTCGCGATTGCGTGTGGGGGCGTTGTTCTTGTCGGCCTGGCCCAGCACCGGGTGGACGGTGAGTTGTGCCGTGCGGCCCAGGACGTCGGCGGCCTTCTTCGGGTCCTGTACGCCGGGCAGTTCGACGACAACCCGGTTGTCTCCGGAACGGACGATGGTGGGCTCGGCGACACCGAGGGCGTCGATGCGGCCGCGCAGTACTTCGACGGTGCGGTCGGTTGCCTCGCGGTCGGCCTTGGTGGTGGCGGTGGATCGGGTCTCCAGCACGATCTGGGTGCCGCCGCGCAGATCGAGCCCCAGGCGGATCGGCGTGGTCAGTGCGATGGCCACGGACGCGGCGAGCACCGCGAGCGCGACGAGGGCGCGGACGAGCGGGGCGCGCGAGCGCCTGCGCGTACGCGTACGTGGGCGGGGGCGTGGACGGCTTTGGGGACTGTTTTGGGGACGGGAGCGTGTCAACTCGGGCCTCCGGCAGGCATGCCGCGGCGGCGGCCGAGCGCGGCCGCGGCAAGAGGTGTGTGATGTGCGGGGGTTGGGTCGTTGGTGTCTCAGGTGCCGGAGGAGACGGGTGGGGCCCGGTTGCCGTCGTGGCCGGGGCGACCGGGGGAGACGGGTGGCGCATCGGGGCGGGGTGCGGCGGTTCGGTGCGCGGACGCGGCAGGGCCGAGACCCGCGCCGTACGGGGTGACGGGCGCGTGGGCGGGCGGCGGGGCGGTGCGTTCGGAAGGCTGCTCGTGCCGGACTCTCGGCTGGTTGGCGCAGAGGGGCGTACAGCCGTCGTCGGCGTGGTGGTCGAGGGCGGCGGCGAGGGTGGGGTGTGATGCGGGGGCCGATGCGGATGTCGATGCCGGTGCCGCGCTGCCATGGGTGTCGGGTGCGGGCGGGGCGGTGGTCAGCAGTACCGACAGGAGTGCGATGAGGAGCAGGGCCAAGCGGTGGCCCGTCGCAGTGGTGGCAGGGGTGCCTGTGGGGGCGGCGGCGCGTGTCGGGCGCATGCACCGTCCCCTTTCGCAGTGGCTGCCGGTCATCGCGCGCCCTCGGTGGGACCTGCGGCCCAGGTGGGGACCGAGCAAGCGTCCAGCTTGCCCGTTCGTGGCCGTGGGGGCGATGGGGTCCGGGCCCCATTCCTGGTGGTGTGGGATGCCCATCCGGCGGGCCGGGCGACGGCGCAGACCGCACCCCACGGTGCGTCGCCGCGAGTGATCACAGTCCCGTGGCTGAACGCCCCACCGCGACCTGCGCGTCGGCCGCCGCGAGCACAGTGTCGGCCAGCTCCTCGGCGGACTGTCCACGGCCCGCGTCGATCCGGTCCAGGCCCAGCCTGTCGATGGCGTCGAGCATGAGTGACTGGAAGCGCTCCGTGCGGGCCAGGAACTTGTCCATCAGTTCCCGTTCCTCGCCGGTGGCCGCTTCGTAGCGGCCTGCTGCGTGAACCCGTGCGCGTACGACGGAGTCGTCGGCGGTGAGCCACACGGCGGCGGTGTGCGGGGTCTGCAACTGCGCGACGCGGACGGGCCAGAGCGCGGACCCCTCCAGCACCAGGCCCGTCCTGCCGTGGTCCGCGGTCGCGCGGTCCGTGACCAGCTCTTCGATGCGGGGCCACAGCCGGTCGTAGTGGGCGAGAACGGACGTGATCAGTTCGTCGACCGAAAGCGACCCGTAGTGCTCGGCGACGTGCGCCGGCACCTCCCGCTCGGGGGTTCTCCAGGGCCGCCCGGGGTGCCGGGCAAGCCCGTCGGTGCTCAGGTACTCGAACCCGAGCCTCTCCGCCGCCACTTGGGCGACCGTCGACTTCCCGACGTTCGACGTCCCACCGATCAGCACCACCCGCACATCAGACACATCACGCACATCGACGACCCTACGGGCCGGAAGAAGCCGAACATCAGACTTGGGCCGCAAGCCGCTCCGCAGCACTGCGTGGCTCGCGGCCCAGGAGTTCACCGAGCAGGGGGCCGGTCTCGGCGAAGTAGCCGGCCCGGCCGGCCTGGTGCCAGCTGAGGATGAGTCGCGCCACCGGTTCGGGGACGCCGCTTGCGATCTGGTCGGCAACCCACTGCTCGTCGTCCACGACGACCCGCTCGACGGTGCGGCCGGTGAGGCCGGAGGCGATCTTGGCGAGGTCGTCGAAGGTGATGGCCGTCGGCGCCGTGAGGTTCACGGGCCCTTCGACGGCGCGGTCACCGGCGAGGAGGGCCGCGGTGGCCTCGGCGATGTCGTCGCGATCGGTGTACGGGACGGGCCCGTCCTCCGGCTGGACGATCCGGCCGGTCTGCCGCCAGGGGCCGAGCACCTGGTCGAGGGGACCGTAGGCGCCGTTGCGCAGCGCGGTCCAGGCGACCCCGGACTCGGCGAGGATCGCTTCGGTGGCGATGTGGAACTCCGAGGGCAGGTACGGGTTGCCCGGGACGGCGCCCTGCTGGCTGGTGTAGACGATCCGTTGGACGCCGGCCTCGACCGCGGCTTCGACGGCATTGCGGTGCAGGCCGATCATGTCGGCCGACGGGTCGTTGCCGGACACCACCAGCACCTGCTCGGCGCCCGCGAACGAGTCGCGCAACGCGGCCGGCTCCTCGTACGAGCCCTGCCGTACCCGGACACCACGGTCGGCGAAGTGCTTCGCCTTGGCGGCGTCGCGGACGCTGACGGCGATCCGGTCGGCGGGCATGCGCTGGAGGAGGTGCTCGACGGTGGCACCGCCGAGCCCGCCGGTGGCGCCGGTGACGACGATCATGACGTGGCCCTTCAGTAAGTTGACTCAATGAGTCAATTTAGATCTCGGAGGTGACCGTAGGTAAACTGACTGGCCGAGTCAAGTTATGCGGCGGTAGTGCAGCGCAGCGCAGCGAGAGGCGGGGTTCAGTGATGGCCGGTGCATCCGGAGCGACGACGTCCTCGGGTCAGGGGCGGCCACCTCGGCTGCGCGCCGACGCCAAGCGCAACGCCGAGCAGATCCGCGCTGCCGCGATCGGCGCCTTCCAGGGCCGCGGCCTGTCGGTGCCGCTGGAGGAGGTCGCCAAGGCGGCGGGGGTGAGCAAGGGCACGATCTTCAACCGGTTCGGCGGCCGGATCGGCCTCATCGAAGCCGTCATCGCCGAGGTCGTCGCCACGGAGATCCACGCCATCATCGACCGCAGCCGAGCCATCGAGGACGTCTGGGAACGGCTGACGTGCTACGTCACCGCCATCCGCGACCTGCAGTACCGTCAGCCGGCCACCGTGGACACCATGTTGCAGGTCTATCCCGACGCGCCGAGCCTCATGGAGATCTGCCGGGTGGGAGGCGAGATCAACGAAGAGCTCGCCGCCGCGGGCCGGGCCGCCGGCGTACTGCGGCCGGAATTCACGGCCGGCGACCTCCACGCGCTCCTCCACGACAGCGCACTCGTCCTCAAGCACGGCACCCGCCCCCGCCGGGAGGACTACGACCGGCGCACCGCCTACGTCCTCGATGGCATGCGGGGGCGCGGGAGGCCCTGAAGCGGGGCACTCCGGGCGGGTCGTGCCCAGATCGCGCCTCCATTCCCTCGGTCTCATCCACCAGGTGTGCGTGTGGGCCGTTGCGCTACGACGGCCAGGCCTGTGAGTCGAGGGGCTGTAGACACGGGCTGCGTGGATCCATAACATAAAGAACGTTCTGATTGTTGGGTGAGTACGGCCGTTGCGATCCTTCGACGGAGCACGGCCCCGCCCGCGCTTCCGCCGACGGAGAGGCATTCATGTCGCACGCTCACGGTTTCGCCCGGTTGCGTTCAGTGGCGCTGAACATCGACGGTGTTCTGCTCAACGACACGTTCAGCCCGGTCATCCATCGCTACATCACCAGCCGCGGCCGTGCCTACACGGCGGATGTGGAGCGGACGATCTTCTCCCAGCCGCAGAAGGTCGCAGGGGAGCGCATGGCCGAGGTCCTGGACAATGGGCTGAGCGGCCCGCAGGCGCTCGCCGAGTACTTCAGGGAGCGAGAGGAGTATCTGCGGCAGAACCCGGTCACCGTGCAGCCTGGAGTCGTCGAGCTTCTGACGCGGCTGCGCGCCCTTGGGCTGCGGACCGTTTGCTACGGAGGCTTGGCCAAGGACCACTTCGACCGGTTTCTCGGTGCGCATGCCGCCCTGTTCGATGGCCCCGGCTACGTCTGTACCGACGCCATCCGCCCAGGACTTCACGAGATCACGACCGAGGTCTTCGCGCTCCAGTGCGCTCAGGTTCTGTTCGTCGACGACGTGGCGCGGGTGGCGGAGGCCGCGAGGGGGCACGGCATACCGTTCATCGGGTTTCCCACGTCGTTCGAGCACAGCTTCCAGGGGCACCTCATGAAGGAGGCAGGTGTCCGTCACACGATCCGGTCCCTGGACGAGATCGACGAGGAGCTGTTGCGGACCCTCGACGAAGAGTCCGCCGCCGGCACGCTGTGGGAGGACTGACATGCTGCACGGCAGAGTAGCCATGATCACTGGCGCCTCCAGCGGCATAGGCGCGGCGGCGGCCCAACTGTTCGCCGCCGAGGGGGCGGCCGTCGTCCTCATGGCGCGTCGCGAGGACCGGTTGGCCGAACTGGTGGCGCGGATCCGCAAGGACGGTGGGCGTGCGGTGGCCGTCGCCGGCGACGTCTGCCGACTGCCGGACGTGGAACGGGCTGTGCACGCCGCGGTGGAGACCTTCGGCGGGCTCGACGCCGCCTTCAACAACGCCGGCTTCGCCACCGCGGGGACCAGCCTGCACGAGACGGGCGTCGACATCTACGACCGCACGATGGATGTCAACGTCCGCGGCGTATGGAACTGCCTCGCCCAGCAGATCCCGGTGATGCTGGCGGGCTCCGGCGGTGCGGTGGTCAACACCTCGAGCGTCGCCGGTGTCGCGGCGACCGGCGCCTCCGCGGCCTACGTCGCCGCCAAGCACGCAGTCATCGGCATGACGAAGGCTGCCGCCGCCGAGTACGGGCAACAAGGGGTGCGGGTCAATGCTCTGGTCGTCGGGGCGACGAGGACCGAGATGATGCAGCAGGTCATCTCGGCGAACCCGGCTCTGGAGGGCGACTTCATGGCCGAGTCGGTGCAGCACCGGATGGCGGACCCGCTCGAGGTCGCCCGGGCCGCCGTCTGGCTGTGCAGCGACCAGTCCTCGTTCGTCACGGGTGCCGCCGTGCCCGTCGACGGTGGCGCCACGGCCACCGCCTGACCTGCGCGCTTCGTCCACGGCACGCGATACGGGGCAAGGGGGCCGCAGTACGCGATCGACGGTGCCGGCCCCGGGCGGCAGGTCCGCCGGGGCCGGCACCGTCGATCGCGCTCGCTCTACGAGTGGATGGAGCGCCCCTCCTGCTCGGCCCGCTCCCGGCGGGCCTGGGTGTGCGGGAAGACGTGCCTGTTGTCGACGCTCCACTGGATCGACTCGTCCCCGCGGGCGGTGCTGCCGGAGAAGCGCGGTGCGACCTGCTCGGCGAGCAGCTCGTAACTCCGCTTCGTCTTCTCGAACGAGGCCCAGTTCATGGCGTAGACGAGGAAGGTGCCGAAGCCGCCCGTCTCGTCCTGCAGACGCTGGATGGCGGCGGCCGCATCCTCGACGGACCCGACGATCGCGAGTCCCTTCTCGACACCGGCCTCGAGCTCCTGCGAGGACTTGACGCCCTCCATGCTCGAGGCGACATCGAAGCCCGCGGCCTTGCCCCAGTAGTCCCACAGCCAGGTCGAGAAGCCCTCCCGGGCGTCGCGATAGGCCTCTTCCCGGGTCTCGGCGATGTACAGGGGGGCCACGACACGCCACTTGCTCCGGTCCATCGTGGTGCCGTGCTCCTCGGCCGACTCCTCCGCGTAGCGCCACTGCTGCGCCAGGTCGGTGGCCGGGGCGCCGGGCGGGGGAGCGCCCCAGGAGACCAGGCTGAGACCGAACTGCCCAGCAACCTTGGGGCTGTTGGCGGAGCCGATGCTGGAGATCGCCATTTCGATGCCCGGCTTGCTGTAGCGGGGCAGCTGCATCTTGGCGTCCTGCAGCACGAACCAGTCGCTCTTGGCGCTGACCCGCTCCTCGCCGTTGACGAGCTCGCGGACGGCGGGGATCGCCTCGCTCGCCATGCGCTTCAACTCGTCCTGGTCCACGCCGAATTGGTGGGCATCGTTCGGTGTCGCGCCGGGGCCTATGCCGAGGATGTAGCGACCGCGGGACAGGTGGTCGAGCATGATCGCTCGGCTGGCGACGTTGTACGGGTGGTGGAAGGGGAGCGGGACGACGCCGTTGGCCAGCTTGATCTGGCGGGTGCGCTCCGCGGCGGCGGCGATGAAGGTCTCCGGTGCGCCGATCGTCGGCCAGGCCAGGGAGTGGTGCTCGCCGAACCAGCACTCGTCGTAGTTCAGCTCATCGAGGTGCTCCACCAGCTGCAGGTCACGGCGGATGGTCAGGTGCGGATCCTGGCCGGGCGCGTGCAGCGGTGAGAGGAAGGCTCCGATTCCGGTGTGCAAGGTGTGTCTCCTCGGTCGGTCTGGGCAAGGTGTGGTGACGCTGCGTCAAGAGCCCGGCCCGGGCCGGCGGTTGGTGTCTCGAGTCCTGCCCGGGCCGGATGGGGGCGGCGCGGTCAGGCGGACTCGGACACGCCGGGAATGCTCAGGATCTGGTTCAGGCGCTCCTCGAAGGTCCCGGTGACGATGTGTACCGGGGCGTCGAGCGTCTTCAGGATGTCGAGCATCAGCTCGTCGGACAGCGTCCGGAAGCGCTCGCTGATCGGGCTATGGCCCTCCGGCAGCGGGAACTCGACCGGGCAGTGGACGAACACGTCGTAGCCCGTCCGGGCGTGCTCCTTGGCGAGCAGGCCCAGCTGGTCGACGACGTCCTCGAAGCCCTGGGTGCGCGGGTCACGAACCGCCGTCTCCAAAGTGGCCTTCGGTTCCGGGTGGCGGCCGACAGCCAGGCGGACCTTGCTGTACACCCACTCGTGCAGGATCGAGCCGTCCGACAGGAAGCCCTCGGGGTGCGCGGCCTCCTCGACGGCCCGTTCGGTGTAGCGACGCACGGCGAGCTGGATCAGCTCGGGCTCGTTGGTCTCCTCCAACGCCTTGGGGGTGCCGCCGGCCGGGTCGCGCATGGCGCTCCCGTGGGTGCGCTCCAGGCCGAGCTTCTTGGACAGTTCGGTGGTGAGGGTCGTCTTGCCGTTCCCGTATGCGCCGACGAAAGCGATTCGCACGTGTGCCTCTCAGGAGTCAGTGGTGAGTGCAGGCGCGGCGCCTGCCTTGGGTGAAGTGCCCGGTACGGGCGGTGCTGGTGGCGGGGGAAGCCGTCAGGCGGCAGTGTCGGCGAGGCGTTCCAGCTCGCCTCGGGTGTCGAGCTGCGCGTACTCCTCCTCGGCGCGGGCGATGGCCTGCTCGATGGTCATCACCTGCGGGAAGTCGAAGATCTCGACGATCCGCGCGAGTCGCTGCGGGATTGTCCCGCCGACGATGTGCACCGGAATCTCGAGCTCGTCGAGGGTCTCCAGGAGCAGCTGTTCGGCGAGCTGACGGAATCGCTCGTTCACCGGGCGGTGCCCGTCCTCGACGATCGGGAACTCGATGGGCAGGTGGACGAACGCGTCGTAGTTGCTCTTGGTGTGCTGCTTCGCCGGGATTGCGATCTGCTTCATGACCTCGGCGTAGAAGCGGACGTCGTCCGGCATCTCGACGTTGTCGAGGTCGACGGACTCGTTGGGGTTGATGCCGACCTTGACCCGGACGTTGGCGTACGACCACTCGTGCAGGGCGGAACCATCCGATATGTATCCGCCGGGCAGGTGGCTCTCGGCAACTGCGCGCCCCTGGATCCGCCGCGTGATCAGCATGATGAGCTCGGCGCCGTTGCACTCCTCGAGCGTCTTCCCCGGCAGGGAGAGGGGGAGGAGTTCGCGCATGGTCGGGGCCGCGGTGCGCGGGATCCCGGTCAGGTGGGAGATCGCCATGCTGGTGATCGTCTTGCCGACGGAGTAGGTACCGGAGATGGACAGGTTCACTGATGCTCCCGGTGGAGTCGTGAGGGCGAGAAGTTGGGGTGAACGCGGCGCGCCACACTGCGAGTCGAGGACTCGACGGCCCATGTGAGAAGCATGGCAACGGCTCCAGAAGGTGCCCAGACTCCGGATTCAACAGCGTTGGTGGGCCAGCCATTGCGCACACCATTGCTGTCACCAACAGGGCGCCGGACACGGCCGGCGCCCTGTTGGTGACATGGTCTGTGGGTCAGGTGTCTCGATGTGTGTGCTGCACGAGCGTCGGGTGGGCGGCCTTCAGGCCCGAAAGGATCAGATCCCACACGTCGGCCAGCTCGGCGACCGGTGCCGTTCCGCTGTCGGGCAGGGCGGACTCCTCGAGGCCCGAGACCAGGTAGCGCGTCAGCGTCGTGACCGTGGCGGGGGCCACGCCCGGACTCAGCTCGTCGGCCTCGCGTGCCTCGTCGAGCAGGAGCCGCACGCTGGGCAGCCAGCTGTCCTTCCAGTCGGACTGGCTCGGTGTCCGCTCCCGGGTGAGACGCGCGGCCGCCCGGACCACGGCATCTTCCGCGAGGAGCTCGCCCAGGGCCAGCGTGATCTTCACGATGCGTGACAGGTGGGTGTCGGCGTCGTCGGGCGCCGTCGCCTCGGCGAGGGCGGACACGGCCTTCCGGGTGCGGGCCGCGCCTTGCACATGGATCGCGTATGCCAGGTCCAGCTTGGCGGGGAAGTGGAAGGTGAGGGCCCCCATGGTCACGCCGGCCGCCTTGCTGATGCGCTGTAGGGACGCGCCGTCGTATCCGAACTCCGACATCTCCGCGGCTGCGGCGTCGAGCAGGCGCTGTCGCGTGCGCTCGGCCCGCCGCTGGCTCGCCATCATCATCTGTCTCCTCGCGTCGAAGGGTGCCGCCGTGGCCGGAGCTAAAAAAACCAATCAATCTCTATAATTACCCAGGGTCATGGGTGGGGTGCAAGCTGCATGCGGCACGCACTCTGCCCGAGTGGGAGAGCGAATGTTCTGGTTCCATGTTCGGGTTGCGGGTCACCCGGGCGGCTAAATACCGGCAAAAACGGGCAAGTTGCACAGCCGTGTCCAGTGGTTCCGCCCCTCTTCGCGGGCTGGCGCCGTGTAAAAACAGAGCAAGGTCTCTGTTTGGGGTGGAGAACAAAAAGAGCGAACGCTATGTTGTTCAGTAGTGCCGCGCCCAAGGGGGGCGAGTGTTCGTCGACGCGCAAAGGAGGATGGCCACGATGACTGTCACGGGACCACCGGCACCCCGTGTCGCGCTATGGATGCGCGACGCGGGGCGACAGGGGGACAAGGGGGGTTGCCGGCAGAAGCTGACTCAGGACCTCGTAGCTGCCAGACCGTCGAGCCTGAAGTTCGCCGAGCTCGGCAGCTTCCTCGCGGCTCGCAGGGCCGAGGTGACACCCGAGCAGGTCGGCCTGCCGGGCGGCGGTTCGCGGCGGCTGACCGGGTTGCGCCGCGAGGAAGTGGCGATGCTCGCGGGGATCGGGGCGTCCTGGTACGCGTGGATCGAACAGGGGCGGGCGAAGAACGTCTCTCTCGAGATCCTCGAGGCCATCGCCCATGTGCTGCGTCTGAACGAGGTCGAGTGCCTGCACATGATGCGCCTCGCGGGATACGCCGTGCCGCGGCGGCCGCAGAACCCGGCGGACGGCGACCGTCGGCTGGCGGCACGAGTGGTCGACGGCTTCCTGCCCAAGCCGGCCTACTTCATGGACCGTTACTGGGACGTCCTGGCGGCCAACAGCACCGCGATGCGGCTGCTCGGCCTCGACGGAACGAACCACAACTATCTGGAGACGCTCTTCCTCGACCCGCGGGCCCGCGACCGGTTCGCCGACTGGGAACGGGTTGCCGACGAAGCCGTCGCGCGGTTCCGGACCCGCAGCGGCGAATTCCTCGGTGATCCGCGGCTCGCCGCTCTCACTCAGGACCTGTGCGAATCGAGCCCCGCCTTCGCCGAGTTGTGGGAGAGGCACCGCTTCGGCGACGGGACACATGTCACGCAGGATGTGTGTCACCCCGATCTGGGTCAGGTGTGCCTGTCCCAGATCTGTCTCGATTTCGCCGCCCGTCCGGGACTCCAGCTCATCCTGCTCGATCCGCAGTCCGGCGCCGTCGCGGACCGCGTGGCGCGGTGGGCCCGCGAGGTTCCTCTGTCGGGCACGCCGGCCCGCGTACCCGCCTGAAGCGGCCCTCGCCGACCGCTCGACGCGCGCACCACACACCTGTCAACTCCGGAACATCCAGAAAGGCATTCAGACCCATGACTTCATCGGGTTCCGCCCGCCGCCCGGCCTTGATCCTGGCCGCGCTGGCGCTGGCGCAGCTGATCATCGCGCTCGACTACAGCATCGTGTTCGTCGCGCTGCCGGACATCGGTGAGGGGGTGGGCTTCTCCGGCCAGCAGTTGCAGTGGGTCATCGGGGCCTACGCCGTAGCGTTCGGCGGCTTCCTGCTCCTGGGAGGACGCCTGTCCGACCTGCTCGGGCGCCGCCGCATGTTCCTCACCGGGCTCGCCCTTTACGCGATCGCTTCCGTCGTCGGCGGTCTGGCCACGACTCCGGGCATGCTCGTCGGCGCCCGCGCCGTACAGGGCATCGGCGGAGCGTTCCTGGCCCCCGCGACCCTCTCGCTGCTCACCACCACCTTCGCCGAGGGGCGCGAGCGCAACCGGGCGCTCGGGATCTGGGGCGCCACCGGCAGCAGCGGCATGGTCGTCGGGTCCCTGCTCGGTGGCGTGCTGACCCAGGCCTTCGGCTGGGAGGCGATCTTCTACGTCAACGTTCCCCTCGCGGTCGGCGTCGGACTGCTCGGCCTGCGGGTGCTGCCCGCCGACCGCCCGGTCGAGCGTCGTCAGGGCTTCGACCTGCCGGGTGGCATCTCCGTGACGGCCGGTGCACTGCTCCTGGTCTTCGGGCTCGTCCAGGGCCCCGAAGCCGGCTGGGCCGCGCCCACCACGCTGCTCAGCTTCGTGGCCGCGGTGGCGCTCATCGTCGCCTTCGTCGTCATCGAGTCGCGCACGTCCGACCCGCTGGTGCCCCTGAAGGTCTTCTCCTACAAGAGCTTGCGTCTCGGCTCGCTGATCACGTTCATGTTCATGGCCACCTTCGGCGCGAGCGCCTACTTCATCACGCTGGCGCTGCAGACCGTGCGGGACTGGAGCGCGCTGGCCACCGGCCTCGCGTTCATCCTGCCCTGCGCCTGCGTGCTGATCGGTTCCATGGTCGGCGGCAAGCTGTCCACGGCGATCGGCGTCCGCGGCACGCTGGTCATGGGCCTGTCCGTGGGTGCCGTCGGCACCGGCCTCTTCGCCGCCTTCCTGGGCGCCGACGCGAGCTATGCGCAGATGAGCCCCGGCATCGTGATCTTCAGCCTTGCCCAGGGTGTCATCTGGACCGCCATGTTCGCGGCGGCCACCGCGGGTGTCGAGGAGCGCCTGCAGGGTCTGGCCTCCGGCCTCGCCACGAGCGGGCAGCAGGTCGGCGCCGCCGTCGGCCTGGCCGTTCTGGTGGCCGTCTCCAATGCCGTCGCCGGCACCGACCCCACGCCGGCCAAGCTGTCCGACGGCCTGCAGGCCGCGACGTATACCTCGGCCGTGCTCATCCTGCTCACCGTCGGGCTCGCCCTGGCGCTGGGCAAGCAGCCCAAGGAGCAGCCCGTCGAGGCTGCGGCGACGAGCCCGCAGCCCGCCGAGAGCCCCGCTCCCGCGGAGCAGGACGCGCAGCCGCAAAAGATCTGACAGACGATCAAAAGTAGTCGGAGCAGACCGGGGCCCGGTATCGATTCACTCGATACCGGGCCTCACCCGTGAAGGGGGTGCCGCTGTGCGTATTGGTGGCAGCGGCAGGATTCTTGACGGTTGCGTCGTGGAAGCCGGTGACATTGAAGTCTGGGGCGCTGGGCTCTTCGCTGCGATGATTCATTTCGTAAGCAAGAACTTCCATTCGAAGTCCACGAAGAAACCGAACACCGCATTCAGTGTTCCGTCGCGTCGCTTTCCCCTCGCCCAGGCCCAGGAGGTACCGACAGATGAGACGCGCGAAAGTTGCCTTCTTCGATGTGGATCACACCTTGACCACCTCGGGCAGCATGTCCCGGTTATTGGCCTACTATCACGCGGCATTGGGCCACCCCCGCCGGGATTTCGACGACCGGATGTGCGAACTCAAGGCCATGACGGCCCTCGGATGTCCGCGTGAGGCGGTCAACCGCGCCTACTACGCCGGTCTCGCGGGCCTCGACGCGGAGCTGATGACCGCGATGGCGCGGGCCTGGATCGACGCCGAACTGGCCACCGGCGGCTTTTACCACGAGCCCGCCGTCGCCGAGCTGCGCCGGCACCAGAGCCAGGGCGCACACATCGTCCTCGTCTCCGGGTCGTTCCTTGCTCCGCTGCGCCTCATCGCCGAGCACCTCGGCGCGGACGACATCCGCTGCACCGTCCCGATCATCCAACAGGGCCGCTACACCGGCACGTTGGACGGGCCGCCCATGATTGCCACGGCCAAGGCCGACGCGGCGGTGAAGATCCTCATCGAACGAGCGGTGGACGCCTCCGAGTCCATCGCCTACGGCGACCACATCTCGGACCTTCCGCTGCTCAAGGCGGCGGGATCGGCCGTCGTCGTGGGAGGGGACGATCGGCTGCGCACGCTGGCACGCGCGCACGGGTGGCCCCTGCTGCCGGGCACACCTCCGGCACCGGGCCTCCCTCTGCCGAACTGGCCTGCCCGGCCCGCCCCCTGGGCCACGCCCGGACGCACCGCACAGACCCATCTCGCCCCAGCCCTCTATGACATGTCGGAGAGCGCATGACTGCCTGGTTCTTTCAACGACTGGAACAATTCGGGGACGCCGATGCGATCGTCTTCGACGGCCGAACGTACAGCTATGAGCGCGTACTTGAGCTCACCGCCCGGTGGGGCGCGCTGCTCGACGAGCACGGCATCAGGGCCGGGGACGTCGTCGCGCTGGAGGGCCCGAGCGGTGTCGAGGCCTGCGCCGGGCTGCTCGCCCTGATCGAGCGGGCGGCGATCGCCGTTCCGATGGCCCCCCTGCCCACCGCCAAGCGCGCCGAGTTCCTCGACGTCGCCGAGGTGGAGGCGGTGGTCACCCTCGGGGCCTCCGCCGCCGGGCACCGGTTCGAGCGCACGGGGCGCCGCGCGGCGCACGAGCTCTACGGCAACCTGCGCGGCGCCACGACCCCCGGCCTGGTGCTCTTCAGCTCCGGAACCACCGGGCGAAGCAAGGCCACCGTCCTCGACATGGCCAAGATGCTCGGCAAGTACCGCGAGATCCGCAGGGCGAGCCGCACACTCGGATTTCTCAACCTGGACCACATCGGCGGCATCAATACGCTGCTGCACACCCTCAGCCAGGGCGGGGCGCTGGTCACCATCGCCGAGCGCACCCCGGCCACGGTGTGCGCCGCGATCGCCGCCCACCACATCCACGTACTGCCCACCACACCGACCTTCCTGAACATGCTGCTGATCTCGGGGGAGTACGCGAGCCACGACCTGAGTTCGCTACGGCTGATCACCTACGGAACGGAGCCCATGCCGCTCGGCGTGCTCCACAAGCTCCACGAGGCACTGCCCGAAGTGCGTCTCAAGCAGACCTACGGCCTGTCGGAACTCGGCATCCTGGCCACCAAGTCGCGTGGCGACGACAGCCTCTGGGTCAAGCTCGGCGGCGAAGGGTTCGCGTACGAGATACGTGACTCCATCCTGTGGATCCGCTCGGACATGGCCATGCTCGGCTACCTCAACGCGCCGGCGCCCTTCGATGAGCAGGGCTACTTCAACACCCAGGACGCGGTCGAGGTCGACGGCGACTACGTGCGCATCCTGGGGCGCAAGTCGGAGCTCATCAACGTCGCCGGGGAGAAGGTGTACCCGAGCGAGGTCGAGAACGTCCTGCTGGAGATGGACCTCATCGCCGACGCCACCGTCTCGGGCCGCAGCAGCCACATCACCGGCCAGGTCGTCCAGGCACTCGTGAAGCTGACGCGTCCCGCCGACCCCAGGGACGTGGCCCGCCAGGTGCGGCTGTTCTGCAGCAAGCGCCTGGAGTCGTACAAGGTGCCGCTCCTGGTGGAGGTGTCACAGGACGACCACCATTCCGAACGCTTCAAGAAGGTCAGGGCCGCGGCATGAACGCCAACCCGATGCCGACGGGCCGCCGTGTCGCCCTAGTGAGCGGTGGCAGCAGGGGGCTCGGCCGTGTCCTGGTCGAGCGGCTGCTCGCCGACGGCTGGTGCGTGTCGACCTTCAGCCGGACGTCCAACGAGTTCATCGCGCAGATGTCCGAGAAGCACCAGGACGCCTTCCATTGGGAGTCCGTGGACCTGGCCGACTCCCAGGAGCTGCGCAGGTTCGCCCGAGACTGCGGCAGCCGGTTCGGCCGCCTCGACCTGCTCATCAACAACGCCGGCGTACTGCACCAGGAGCTGTTCCTCACCGCCGCCCCCGGGCGGATGGACGAACTGATCAGGGTCAACCTCCTGGCGCCCCTGCACCTGTCCCAGGCCTGCGCCCGGCTCATGGTGCGGGCCGGCGGCGGAAGCATCGTCAACATCTCGTCCATCAACGCCATCCGGGGATACCGGGGCGTGGCCGTCTACGCGGCGGCGAAGGCGGGCCTCGAAGGCCTCGGCCGCAGCATGGCACGCGAACTCGGGCCGCAGGGCGTGCGCGTCAACACCCTGACGCCCGGGTTCTTCGACAGCGACATGACGGCGGAGGTCACCTCGCGCAACCGCGAAAAGATCCAGCAGCGCACACCGCTGGGACGGCTGGGAACCGTGGACGAGATCGCCGACGCGGTCCTCTTCCTCGCCACGCCCCAGTCACGCTTCATCACCGGACAAACCATGGTCATCGACGGAGGCATCACATGCTGAAGAACACCCAAGCCCCGAACAGCGCAGTGCAGCGGATCATCCTGCGCGAGATCGACAACGTACTGCTCAACGACGAGGGCAGCGTCCAGTACGACCTCGGGGACCCGCTGCTGACCGTCGGCCTCAACTCGCTGCTGCTCGCCCAGCTGCTGCTGCAGCTCGAGGCCGAACTCGGCGTCGACCCGTTCGCCGGGGACCGGTCCATCACGGACGTCCGTACCGTGCGCGAACTGATCGCCGCCTACGAGGAGTCCATACAGGCCACAGGGGCGGGGGTGTGACGTGAGCACCGCCGAACGCGTACTGCTGCAGTCCATCGACGACTACCTGGGCCCGGGCGAGACCCGGTTCTTCTCCCGCGGCTACCAGCGGGCGGAGTACCGCGTCGGCGACCTCGTCGTCACGCCGGCCGACGCCCCGGACGCCGGAGTGCGGGGCACGGTCGACGTCGGCTATCCGGCCGACTGGTCCCGCAAGAAGGACGGCACGGACCTGCGGCCGCACCTCAGCACCGTCGATGCCCTGGTCCTGGGCGTCCAGCTGGCCGAACTCCACCTGACGCACGGCTACGGCCTGGACGGCGCGGCCCGCCGTCGCCTGCGGCTGCAAAAGGTCGTCCTGCGGGCCGGCGGCGCACCCCAAGAGGAGCTGCGCGACATCCCGCTCGCGGCCCGCCTGGTGGAGACCGCGGAGCTGCCCGGACACCGTGGCCGCTTCCGGTCGGTGCACGACTGCACCGTCGGAAATCTGCGGGTGCGCTGCGAGATCGAGCACGAGATCGCCGCCCGCGCCGTGGAGGAGGCCCACCACAGCGACCTCACCGCGGCGCTCGGCCCGGAGGGAGAACGCTTCTGGGGCGCTGGGTTCAAGCGCCGACGCCACCACATCCGCGACGTCGACATCGATCTGCGGGACTTCTCCGCGCGCGCCGACATCACCTTCGACGCGGAGCCCGAGTCCGCGCGCGAGGGGATCGAGGGCGACCGGCAGCCGGCCGTCTCCCTGGTCGACGCCTTCGTTGTGAACCTGCAACTGGCCCAGGTCCTGATGTACGAACTGGACTCGATCAGCCGGGCCGAGAGCAACACGCTGTGGATGATGCAGACCGTCCTCGAAGCGGCGCCCGAGGCCTCCTGGCCGGTGGGAGCCGACCCCCGCGTCGCTCGGACCGCGCTGAGCAGCAGGCGGCTGTTGCCGCTGCGCGGCGGACTGTGGCGCAGCGTCGAGATCACCGGCGAGCTCGCGGGCATGAACCTGCGCTGCGGATTCGCCCACGAACTGCCGCCGGGCGCTGCGGCCGCGGACTGAAGCAGGCCCGAAAGGCCTGGCCGGTGGCGCGCCGCGGAGACCCGCGGCGCGCCGCCTGCCGCCCCTTGACCACGCCCCACAGAGAGACAGATGACAGTGGATCAGGCCGTACTCGACTGGTTCTCCATCAGCCCGTCGGACATGACCCAACAACCCCCGGAACCCGAAGAGCAATTCATCCCCGACCTGCCGTCTGCACCCGTGGCCGCGATACACGACGCGGCCCCCGTCGAGCAGGAGCGCCTGCTCGAGGACCTCGTCTGCCAGGAGATCGCGCGTGTCCTGCAGTGCCCGGCGGAGGCGGTCGACCGGCACCAGACGATGACCGACCTGGGCGTCGGATCCATGATCGGGCTGGAGCTTCAGCGCCACATCGCCGCCGCCCTGAAGGTCGAGGTCGAACTCACCTTCATCCTGCGTGCCGCCGACACCGGAACGCTCGCCCGGCATCTCGTCGGGCTCCTCACCCCCTCCAAGGCAGGGACTGACCAGCGTGACATTGCCGATCCCGCCGCAAAGTAGCGCCGACCTGTGGATCCTGCGCCAGCCTCCGCTCGGCAGCTGTACGGGCGTACTGGACCTCACCGAACTCGACGCGGCCGAGCAAAGCCGTGCCGGGACCTGCCGACGTGAGGCGGGCCGGCTCCTGTACAGCTCCGCGCACGTGGGTCTGCGCCGGCTGCTCAGCGCCTACCTCGACACCGATCCGCGCAGCCTCCGGATGGGCAGGGAGCCCTGCCCGTGCTGCGAGGAGCCGCACGGGAGGCCCGTCCTGGAGTCCCCGAGGACGCCCGTGCACTTCTCGCTCTCCCACAGCAACGGCATGGCCCTCATCGGGATTTCGACCGTGCCGATCGGTGTCGACGTCGAAAAGGTGCCGACGGCCGGCACGACACAGGTGTGCACGCCCGCTCTGCACCCGGAGGAACAGCGGGAGTTGGCGGCCGCGCCCGCGGGCGTCGTCGAATTCGGGCAGCTGTGGACGCGCAAGGAGGCCTACCTCAAGGGCCTCGGCACCGGCCTCGGCCGCCCCCTGGCGGCCGACTATCTCGGCGCCGACCCGGCGCGGCGGCCCGACGGGTGGGAGGTGGTCGACGTGCCCTGCGGTCCGCAGCACGTCGCGGCGGTCGCGCTGCGCACCGCGGCGCAGGTCCGGGTGCGGGTGCACTGGCTCGCCATGGAGTGCCTGTACAAGGACGATCCGGCACCGCTCGACCAGCAGCGTTCCTTCCTCGCGGAGTTGGCGGCCTGAGGTGCCGATCCTGGATCTCAACCCCGCCCTGCGCGTCGAGCCCGCCCACACGTTGGTGCTGCTGCACCACGCGGGCGGCTCGTCGCGCGGCTTCGCCCCGCTGCTGCCCCATCTGCCCGCGGACTGGCGGGTCTGGGGAGTCGATCTGCCCGGCCGGCTGCTGGACCGCGGGACGCAGCCGTGCCATACGGCCGTGGAAGCCGTCGACTATCTGTGCGCCACCCTGGCGCCCGTACTGTCCGGCCCGTTCTCCGTCTTCGGCCACAGCATGGGCGCACTGCTCGCCTTCGAGGTCGTCCGCACGCTGGAGTCCGAGCGCCGGGCCCCCTGCTGGCTCGGCGTCTCGGGCAGCCGGGCGCCGCGCCGATTCGGCACAGGGCGCCCCCGTGCCTTGGAGGGGGCGGGGGCGGCGCACCGCATGCTGCGTCAGGTGCACGGCCTGGGTGGTCTGCCCGGCGGTTACGGCGACCGTGACGCGCTGACGAAACTGGTGGTACGCGCACTGCGTGCCGACCTGAGTCTCGTCGACGACTATGCCTACGCCCCTGGCACCCCGTTGCGCACGGCGCTGTCCGTGTTCGGGGGCGAGGACGATCCGCTGGCCCCGCCGGCGGCACTCGCCGAGTGGTCGGCCCACGCGAGCCGCCCGGTGTCCTGCCACACCTGGCCGGGCGGGCACTTCTATCTCTACGAGCACGCGGAAGCGGTGTGCGCCCGGCTCGTCGCGTCCTGCCGGTCCCAAGGTGCCGTGGCCTGACATCCTCTCGTATGCACGACGGCCGATGCCCTGCCGGCAGCGTCCGGCAGGGCATCGGCCGTCGTGCAGTAGCGGGCCGCTACTGGCGCGTCCCGGTCTCGGCGGACCTGGCGATCCGGTCGAGGAGCCGGTGATGCTCGACCGCATGCCGGAAGTCGGGAACGGTGCTGCTGCCGGTGTGCAGGTCCTCACGCAGCTGGGCGTACGCGTTCGCCACCACGGCCGCGGGCCCCTCGAGTCCGGACACGTCCTGGTAGCCGTCCGGGACGGGGAGCGGCGCGAGCCGCGTGTCCTTGCCACGGGCACCGCTGATGGTGAACTGGCCGAACTGGAGGTGCCCGAGGCTTCCCGACACCACCAGGTCGCCGTCGGTCCCGTTGATCTCCCAGTGCAGGTTGGTGGCCCGGCTCGACCCGCCGCGGTAGTGCAGGGAGGCGACCGCCCCGCCGTCCAGCAGGCCGGAGACGGCGATCTGGTCCTCGGCGGTCATCGGGATACGCTCACCGGTGTCCGAGACCTGGACCGTCGGGCGTCGCGTGGCCGTCGTCGCGCTCAACTCCTCGAACGGGGACAGGCACATGGTCAGGGCGTCGAGGGTGTGACCGAACGGGATGGTCATCAGGGTCGCCCCATTGCGCCGGTCGACCGTGTACGCACCGCCCGACCCCACGGCCGGGCCCCAGCCGCCGCCCGAGCCGACCAGCGTGGTCGACAGGACCTCGCCCACGTAGCCGTCCGCGATCAGGTCGCGGAGGTGGCGCACGGCGGGGGCCGAGCGGGCCTGGAGGCCGACCGCGGTGCGCACGCCGTGTTGCTCGGCGAGCAGGGCGAGCTCCTCGGCCTGTGCCAGGTCCGTGGCGAGAGGCCACTCGCTCAGCACGGCCTTACCGGCCCGGAGCGCCGGCAGGATCAACTCGCGGTGCCGGGGCACGCGTACGGCGATCACCACGAGGTCAACGTTCTCGTCGCGGGCCAGGTCGTCCACATGGGCGTAGGCCGCCGGGACGCCGTACGCCTCGGCGGCGCGCTCCGCGGACTGCGCGGAGGAGGTGGCGAGTGCGCGCAGCTCGTAGCCGGCCACGGCCTGGAGCGCGGGTACATGGCCCCGGGAGGCCCACCCGCCGTCGGCGCTCAGGCCGACGATGCCGACGCCAATGGGCTTGCGGGGGTCGGTGCTTGCTGTCATGGAGAGGTACCTCGCGTTGGTTCGGTGGGAAGGGTGAGGCAGGTACTCAGTCGGCCATCCGGCCGTACGAGCCGCGATAGAAGAGCAGGGGCGTGTCCGCCCCGTGGCCGCCGATGCGGTGCACCCGGGCGACGACCACGTCGTGGTCACCGGCCGGGTACTCGGCCTCGGTGGAGCACTCCAGCCACGCCGGCGTCCCGTCCAGAACGGGCGTTCCGCTGGGCGTGGTGCTCCAGCTCAGCCCCTGGAACTTGTCCCCTCCCCGGGCGGCGAGCCGGGTGCTGATCTCGCGTTGGCTGTTGCCGAGTATGTTCACGCAATACCGCGGCGCTGTACGGATCTTGGGCCAGCTGCTGCTCGTGGTGGCCATGCAGAACAACACCAGGGCGGGATCCAGGGAAACAGAGGTGAACGAATTGACGACGACGCCCGCAGGCTCGTCGTCGATTCCGTGCAGGGCCGTGATGGCCACCACCCCGGTGGCGAATCTGCCCAAGGTGGCGCGGAATTCATCGTGGTCGACGGGACGCTGAATCTGAGGAGGCGCGGCTGGCGAGGACATGCCTCCATGGTTCGCCCGGCAGCGCGCTGCGAGCAAGTGCCCACCAGTGGTATTGGTGACGGCAACACCGAGGTCCGGTGCAACTCCCTTTCAATATCCGTAGGGTCCCACCCTGGGTATCGAGCTTCGTATCACGAATGATTGGGGGATCGACCGCAGCCATGAACATAAAACAACTCGACGCCTTTCTGGCGGTCGCGGAGTCACGGAGTTTCACCCAGGCCGCCCGCCTGCTCGGGCTGGCTCAGCCGACGGTGACGGCACGCATCAAGGCGTTGGAGCAGATCCTCGACGCGCCGCTGCTCGACCGCACGGCCGGCGGCGCCCGGCTCACCTCCGCGGGTCGGCGCCTGCACAGCTACGCGAGACGGATCGTCAAGCTCAGCGAACTGGCGCAGACCTCCGTCTCCGAACCCGCGGGCCAAGCGCCCTCGTTGGCGATCGGCGCAGCCGAGTGCATCACTACGTACCGGCTCGTCCCTCTGATCGAGTATCTGCATCTGCGTCACCGCACCCTGGGGGTGTCCCTGCGCACGCTCGACGACGACCCCGTCGCGCTCGTGCGGGAGGAGCGTGTGGACTGTGCGTTCTTCATCGGACCACGTCCGGTGACACCCGACGTGCGCCATCACACCTTGCGCCGGGAAAGCCTGAGCCTGGTGGCCGCGCCGAGCCATCCGCTGGTGGGGGTGTCCCTCGGCTCGGCACGGGAGTTCGCCGCGAGCACGGTGGTGTGTGCGCATCGCTGGAGTGGCTACCAGCACACCTTCGAGTCCGTGCTGGCCGCCGGCGGTGAGCCGGCCGGTGGTGTGCTCGCGGTGGGCTCGGTCGACGCGGTGAAGCGCAGTGTCAGCGAGGGCATCGGGATCGCTCTGCTGCCCACCGTGGTGGTCCGCGACGAGCTGCGGGACGGTCTGCTCGGACGCATCGGGTGGTGGCCCCCTTTCGAGGTCTACTCGCAGTGTGTCTGGCGTCGGGGCCTCGACGAGGACCCCTCCTTCGCGACCGTCCTCGACGCGGCCCGTCAGGTGACGGCCGAGGACGACCCGAGGGACGGCGCCGTGCTGCGTGCCGCGTGCTGACGTCGACCGGGTTCCGTACTGCGGAGCCCGGTCGACGCTGTGGTGCGGTGAGTGGCTCAGACGGTGACCGACGCGGTGAGCCGGTTGGTGAGTGCCTTGCGGTCGACCTTGCCGTTCGCGTTGAGCGGCAGGCCGTCCAGTACAGTGACGGACCCCGGGACCATGTAGGCGGGCAGCCGGGTGCCGAGACGCTCCAGCAGGGCGGCGGTGTCCGGGACCGATCCGGTGCACGCGGCCACGAGTTCGACGTCGTCGCCGTGGCCGGGCACGGCAAGGACGACGGCCTCGGCGATGCCGGGAAGATCGAGCAGGGCCGACTCGATCTCGCCGAGTTCGACGCGGTAGCCGCGGATCTTGAGTTGGTGGTCGAGCCGACCGAGGTGGACGAGTTCCCCGTCGAGAAGGCCCACCCGGTCGCCGGTGCGGTACCAGTGGGCGTCCGTGAGGGGCTGCGTGCCGTCGTGGACGCGGGCGCGGCCGTCCTCCATGCGCACGAACCTGCCGGCGTTCTCGGCGGGATCCAGATAGCCGGGGAAGCGCTGCGAGCCGCGCACGACCAGCTCGCCGTCCGGGGCGGGCCTGCCGTCCTCCCCGAGCACGAGGTGCTCCTGGCCGGGGTAGGGGGTTCCGATGGGGACGGTGCCGTTGGCCGGTCGCGGCCAGGCCGCTCGCTCGCGCGGCAGCCGGAACTCGGTCCAGGTAACGGTCATTTCGGTGGGCCCGTAGATGTTCTCGAGCACGGACTGCGGGGCGGCGGCCTGCCACGCCTCCGCATGACGCAACGTCAGGGCCTCGCCGCAGAACAGGCTCCAGCGCAGTGTCGGCATGGAGCCGGGCCTGAGCGCCCGAAGGCGCATCGCGATCGAGGCGACCGAGGGCACCGAGTTCCAGTGGGTGATGCGCGCCCGGTTCACGAACCGCACCGGCGCCAGGAGGTCCGCCTTGTCCGGCACGATGAGCGCGGCGCCCGAGCCCCAGGCCGCGAACATGTCGTACACGGACGGGTCGAAGGTGAGGTCGAAGGTCTGCGAGACACGGGCCCCGGGGCCCAGTTCGTAGCGCGGGATCACATGGCTCAGATACGCGGACACATTGCGGTGGGCGATGGGCACCCCCTTTGGGCGACCGGTCGAGCCCGAGGTGAACAGGATGTAGGCGAGGTCGTCGTCCCCGGCCGGCGAGTTCGGCAGCTCGGGGACCGGGGCCGTCCGCAGGGTGTCCATCCGGGCCGCGGAGAGTTCCACTGCCCGGACCCCCAGGTCCGTGCGGTCTTCGGTGATCACGAGGTCGAGTTCCGCGTCCGCGGCGATCGTCGCGTTGCGCGCGGCGGGCCAGAGCGGGTTGAGCGGTACGACGACGGCGCCGAGACGCTGCACGGCGAGATACCCGGCGTAGGCGGCCGTGCTGCGCGCGGCCAGCAGGCCGACCCGGGCGGGCACACCGCCGTGCGCGGCGACGAGCTCGCCCGCGACGCGTGCACTGAGTGCGTCGAGTTCGGCGTAGGTCACGACCTCGCCGGCGACCTCGAGCGCGGTCTGTCGGTCGCCATGTCGGGCAACGGAGTGCGCGAACCAGTCGTACAGGGTCCTGGTGGCGTTCATCTGGACTCCTCGTGGATACTCCGCCCCTGCAGGGGCGGAGAGGGAAATGAGCGGCGGCGGGAAATCGGGCCGAGGGCGTCCCGAGAATGTTTTGCCGCGCATTCAGGTGGAGTCAAGGGGGCGGCCCCGCGGTGCGGGGCGGCGATAGAATATCGAAATGCTCTATTTGCGGTGACGGGGTCGAGAGCGGAGGCTATTCGGCGGGCGTCCCGGAAGTCGCCTCCGTGCTCTGGCGGGCGGCATACCGGCGGGCCTTCGCGCGATTTCCGCAGACCCGCATGGAGCACCAGCGGCGGCTGCGGTTCTTCGAGGTGTCCCAGAAGACCCAGGCGCAGGCATGTTCGGAACAGCGCTTGAGTCGCGCGGCCTCGCCGGTGACGGCGAGCTCGCTCCAGGCGATCGCGAGAGCCGCGAGGGCCTTCCGGGGGGCCGTGAGATCCGGGTCGGGGGCGAGGACGCCGTGGCTGCCGGTGGCCATGCCGGCCGTTCCCGTGGTGACCACGACCGGTAGCTCGCGCAGCGCCGCGGTCGCCTCGCGCAGGAGCGCCGGGTCGGGCTGGTCGCCCACGTGGACGCCCAGCTCTTCGCGGAGGCCGGCGCGCATGCGCAGGCACAGGGAGTGGTCCGGGGCGTGCACCCGCGTGCCACCGCGCAGGAGCCCCTGCTCGCGCAGCCACGTGTCGAGCTTGTGGGCCGTGTCGAGCTCGTCGGTCCCCTCCTCCACGTCGAGCGTGTTGGCGAACGCCTGGACCAGCTGGGCGGATGCCGGGGCGTCGAGCATGAGCCACCTCCTGGGAAGAGGGCCAGTTTACATGTGGCTAACCGGCTATCGCGTTGACCGGGTAGCGGCGGAGGGGCTTCCGTGCCAGACTCGGTCGGGCGAGATTCACCAGCAAAACCGTTTAGACGGTTAGGGGAGACTGATGAGTGAACACAGCGTCGACATCGCGAAGGCGCCGGTGGCGCTCGCCGACCCGCCGCCGGCGTCCGAGCCCGTGCCCTCCGCGCCGCCCCCCAGCGCCCGGCGCGGCACCCGCAACACCGTCGTCCTCCTCGTCTTCACGGCGATCACCAATCTCGCCGACGGCGTCACCAAGATCGCCCTGCCGCTCATGGCGACCCAGGCCTCCGGCTCCCCGGCCCAGGTCTCCGCGGTGTCTCTCACGCTGTCCCTGCCGTGGCTGCTGGCCGCGCTCCACGTCGGTGTCCTGGTGGACCGCCTCGACCGGCGCAGGCTGCTGTGGGGCGCCAACGCGCTGCGGCTGATCGCGCTCGGCTCGCTGATGCCGCTCGCGGCCGCCGATGCCGTCACCATCCCGGTGCTCTGCGCCGCGGGCGCGGTGCTCGGAATTGCCGAAGTCATCGCCCTGACCTCGGCCACCGCCCTGATTCCGGCGCTGACTCCGCCGGAGGGCCGGGAGCGGGCCAACACGTGGATCGCCGGCGCGGAGACGGTCTGCAACGAGTTCGCGGGCCCCTTCGTCGGCGGCCTGCTCCTGGCGGGGGGCACCGGCATCGCCCTCGGTACGACCTGGGTGTCCTACCTGGCCGCATCGCTCGTCGTGATCCTGCTGGTCGGCCGGTTCCGCGCCGTCCGGCACGACAGTGAGCGAGGCGCGCCCGCGGCCGTGCGCGTACAGATCGGCGAGGGCCTGCGCTACCTGTGGCAGCACGTGCTGCTGCGCACCATGGCCCTCATCCTGACCGTGCTGTGCGCGTGCTGGGGCGCCTGGCTCGCGTTGATGCCGCTGTTCGCCACCTCCGTGATGCACCTGAACTCGCGCGAGTACGGCACGTTGCTCAGCGCCCTGGGGGTCGGCGGCCTCGCCGGCGCGCTGGCCATCACCTGGCTGAACCGCTTCTTCGGCCGCCGTTGGGTGATGTTCGCCGACCTGTTCGGCACCTTCGCGATGATGGCCGTACCCGCGCTGACGACCAATCTGTGGGCCGTGGCTGCCGCCGCATTCCTGGGTGGCATGGGTGGCACCCTGTGGACGGTGAACGCGCGGACCCTGGCGCAGCGCCTCGTGCCCGACGACATGCTCGGCCGGTTCGGTTCCGTCAGTCGCCTCTTCAGCTGGGGCGCCATGCCGGTGGGTGCGGGGCTCATGGGCCTGCTCGCCGAGTGGTTCGGCCTGCGGCTCGCCTTCGGCGTCTTCGCCGTGTCGGTCGCCCTCACCGTTCCGCCGTTCCTGCGCGTCCTGACGAGGCCCGTCCTGACGGAGGCGTTCGGCGACCCGCGCGCCTGAGGAGGGCCGGTACGCGGGCTGCGCGTCGCCCAGCAGCAAAGAGGAGGCCGGGAAACCGGCCTCCTCTTTGTCATTGAATTCCTTGATGAACTCCTCCGGGTGGGGCGCGCAATCAAACCCTTCAATGGGCGGGCAAGGCAGTCATTGACCGCCGCGACCGCTCTGCTGAATGATTTGCGGTGCGCCAGGAAGCGACCTTTTCCCGAGGAGTCTGAGTAATGAAGCATGCGGGCGAGAGGGCTGACGGGGAAATCGGCTCAGCCATTTCCAGGCACATCCGAGTGCCTTTCGACGACCATGCCCCGCTGGCTGAAGTGGGGTTGCATTCGCTTTCCGTACTGCGAATAGCCAGTGAGCTGATCACCGACCCGGATCAGGAGATCGACCCGACCGGGCTTGCCGCCGTGCACACGGTGGGCGACCTGCGGCGGTGGCTGCACGGACTCCTCGCCCCCAAGGAGAGCGTCCGATGACCATCGCGCCGCAGACCCCGGCCACGACTACGGGCACCGTCACCACCACCCTGCCGTTGACCGCGGCCCAGAAGGGGCTGCTCGTCGTGCACCGCACGGTACCGGTCCCGCACCTGTACAACGTCGTGGCCGAGCTGGAGCTCGACCCCACCCTGAGCACCGCAACCGTCTCCTCGGCCCTGACCGCGGTCCTCGCCGTACAGCCGGCGCTCCGCGTGGCCGTCCGCGAAGGAGCCGACCCGTGCGCCGTCCTCCATGACGTGCCCGACGAGGCGCCCCTGCGCACGGTCGCCACTGACCCGGCCACCTACGTGCAGCGGCGCGACGAACTCCTCGCGGACCTGGGGGAGACCGCCTTCGACCTGACGCGGTCTCCGCTGCTGAGGGCCGTGCTGCTGCGCTGCGACGACGGCTCGCGCTCGACGCTGCTGATCGTGGTGCACCACCTCGTGTTCGACGGCTTCTCGTTGCGCCAGCTCGTCCGCGACCTGACCGCCGCCGCCCGGCGGACCCTGGACGTCGAGACCGTACGCGTCGCCCGGGAACGGGCGCTGCACCGGGAGCTGGAGGCCCAACTGGCCTCCGCCGCCGACGAGCGGACCGAGCGCGCGGCCATCGCGCTGGCCGACCGCCTGCGGGCGACGCCGGCCACCGTCCTCGGTCCGCGGCCGAACCGCCCCACCAGCACCGCCTTCACCGGGGCCCGGCGCGAGATCCGGCTGTCCGCGCGGCACTCCGCCGACCTTGACGCCCTGTGCGCGAGGCTCGGCGTCAGCCCCTTCGTCTTCTTCACCGCGGCCCACGCCGCTGTGCTGGCCCGGCACAGCGGCAACGCGACCGTGGTCATCGGCAGCCCGGTCATGGCCCGCCGCACCCTGGGCTCCTTCGACCTGTGCGGCTTCTTCGTCAATACGCTGCCGCTCATGGTCGACGTCACCTGGGACGCCCCGTTCGACGTCTTCGTCAAGGAGACCGTCCGGGCCGAGACCGACCGGGCAAAGACCGACGCGGCGGTCCCCTTCGACCGCATCGTCCGGCACGTCGACCCCGACCGCTCGACGAACCGCAACCCCGTCTTCTCCTGCATGCTCGCCGCACAGGACGCGACCGACGTCGAGCCGGGCTCCGTGGTACGCCGCGTGCGGGAACACGGCAACGGCACGGCCAAATTCGACCTCTGGCTGGGTGTCACCCCCGACGCCGACGGCTGGCTGCTCGAGCTCGAGAGCGACCGCGAACTGCTCCCGGAGGCCCTGGCCAACGCGCTGGCCGCCTCCCTGACCGGGCTGCTGACGCGGGCCGTCGCCCGGCCGGACCGCACCGTCGCCGACCTCTTCGTGGACTCCTCGCCCGAGGATTCCCGCGCCCACGACGGCTTCCGACGCCCCCTGGCACAGCCCGACCTGTACCGCGTGGTCCAGGCTGCCGCGGCGGACCGGCCCGGCCGGATCGCCGTCGAGGAGGGCGAACGCCGCCTCACCTACGCCGAGTTGGACCACCTGGTCACGGCCGCCGCGCAGACATTGGCGGTACGCGGTGTCGGCCGGGGCACCGTGGTGGGTCTCACCACGACGACGCTCGTGGACACGGTCGTTGCCGTCCTGGCCACCCTCGCCCGCGGCGGCGTCTTCCTCCCCCTCGACCTGACCCTGCCCGGCGAGCGGCTGACCTACATGACACAGAAGGCGGACTGCCGCCTCGTCGTGGGGCCGGATCCGGTGGACGGCATCGACCTGGTCACGCCGGCCGAACTGGCCACCGGGCGGCCTGACATGACGTACGAGCCACCCGCCACGGTCGGCCCGTCCGACGGCGTCTACATCATGTTCACCTCCGGGTCCACCGGCCGGCCCAAGGGCGTGCTGATGAACAGCGGCCCGCTGATGAACCTCACCGAGTGGCAGCTCGACGCCCTCGACATGGACGAGCACACCCGCTTCCTGCAGTACGCGCCGCTCGGCTTCGACGTCTCCTTCCAGGAGATCCTGCCGACCCTGGCCGCCGGCGGCACTCTCGTCTCGCGGGAGCCCGCCGACCGCAGGGACCTGCCCGCCGTCCTGGAACGGGTGCGTGCCCACCGCGTGTCTCACGTGTATCTTCCGGTCGCCGCGCTGCCCGCGTTCGTTCGGGCCGCACAGGACGCCGGCGACCAGCTGCCGCATCTGCGGCAGGTGTGCGTGTCCGGCGAGCAACTCCTGCTCGACGACCGGGCACGGGACTTCTTCGACGCGCGCCCGCACCTGCGACTCGTCAACCTGTACGGGCCCACCGAGACCCACGCCGTCACCACGCACCGGCTCACCGCAGACAACCGGCCCTGGCCCTCCCACGTCCCCATCGGCCGCCCGATCACCGGTGTGACGGCCCATGTCGTGGACTGCACAGGGCACCTGGCCCCGCGTGGAGTGCCCGGCGAGCTGTATCTCGGAGGCGACTGCCCCGCGCTCGGCTACGTCAATGATCCGGCCCGCACCGAGGAGCGGTTCCTGCCCGATCCGTACATCGACGATCCCGAAGCCCGTATGTATCGGGCCGGGGACCAGGTCCTGCGCGACGAGAGCGGCGCACTCGTCTTCCTCGGACGCGACGACGACCAGGTCAAGATCCGCGGATACCGCGTCGAACTCGGCGAACTGGAGACCGCCGCCCTCACACACCCCGACGTGCGCCGCGCGGTAGCGGTGGTGCACGGCACGGGCCACGAACGTCGACTGGCGCTGTTCTTCCTGCCGGAGGACGGCTCCGAGGCCGACCCCGAAGACGTGCGCCGCCATGTCGCGGGCGCCCTCCCCGGCTACATGGTGCCCGCGCGGGTCTTCCCCCTCGACACCGTCGCCACCACCCGCAACGGCAAGGTGGACCGCGCCCTGCTCTCCGACCGGGCTCAGCAGGCCCTGCGCGAGGAGGCCGATGCCCACGACACCGCGACCACCACGTCCGACGACCCGCTGATCGCCGCGCTCCAGCGGATGTGGGGGAGTCTGCTGGGACTGGGCGAAAGCCAGGTCCCCATCGACCGTTCGCTGGTGGCACACGGCGCGCACTCGCTCACCGTCATGGCCGCGAGCGCCGCCATCGAGGAGGAGCACGGCGTCCAGATCCCGATCCTCGACTTCTTCCAGGATCCGACCATCCGCGCGCAGGCCGCGTGGATCACCGCACTGCGCGAGGACACCTGATGCCGGCTACCACCCACGACTCCCGGCTGCTCGTGCCGCTCGCCCGACGCCCCGGACCGCTGCACAGCGTCCTCGTCCACCCGGCGGGTGGCGGACTCGGCCAGTACCTGGCCCTCGCCGCCCGGCTGTCCCGGTACGGCAGTGTGTCCGGCATCCGGGCCGCCGGGCTGCTGCCCGGTGAGACCCCGCACGACAGCGTCACGGACATGACCCGTAGCTACCTCGACCTACTGGCGCAGCTGCCCGAACGGCCCGGCCTGTTGGTCGGCTGGTCCCTGGGCGGCGTGCTCGCCTGGGAGCTGGCCGCACGCATGGCCGACGAGGGCCCCGCCCCCGCCGTCGTACTCGTCGACAGCTTCACCGAGCACACCACCGTCAGCGCCGGCGACCGCAGTGAGTTCCTGGACGCCATCGAGCGGTCCGTCAGCCACCTGGGTGGCAGCGCGGACGCCGCACGTGCCCGCAGCACGGCCATGGCCCACGTCGAGGCCAGTGCCGCACACCGAACCCGGGCACGCCACGAAGGCCCCGCGCTGCTGGTGGCCTGCGACAGTCCGGGCCGCACCGAACAGATCGACAGCTGGCGTGAGTTGACGCACCGGCTGACCGTGCGCGCACTCGAGTGCGGACACTTCGAGGTCTTCACCCCGGAGCACACGCCCCCGCTCCTGTCCCACCTGGACGGCTTCCTGACTCGCCTTGCCGACACACCACAGGAGACTCCCCGATGACCCGCCAGGAACCCCTCGCCGTCGTCACCGGCGGCACCCGCGGCATCGGCCTGTCGCTGTCCCGGCGGCTGCGAGGGCTCGGCTACCGCACGCTTGCCCTGTACCGCTCCGACAAGGACGCGGCGCTGCGCGCCGCCGACGAGCACGGACTGGTCACGGTGCAGGCCGATCTCGGCGACAGTGCGTCCGTGCGTGCCGCCGCCCGGCACGTACTCGCCGAGCACGGTGTGCCCGACGTGCTCGTGAACAACGCGGGCATCAACATCGACCGCCCCTTCCTCGAACTCACTGAAGAGGACTGGCGGCGCGTGCTCGACACCAACCTGTCAGGCCCCTTCCACCTCACCCAGGCCTTTGCCCCGGCGATGCTCGACGCCGGCACCGGAACCGTCGTCAACGTCGGTGCGACCACCGGCCTGCGCCCCCGGAACAACGGCGTCAACTACGCGGCCTCCAAGGCAGGGTTGCTGCAGCTCACCAAGTGCCTGGCCCTGGAGCTCGCCCCCACCATCCGGGTCAACTGCCTGATCCCCGGGATGACCGAGACCCAGGAACTCGTCGAACGGTTCCGGCTCGACGAGCCGGAGCACCGCGCCGCGGTCCTTACCGAGATCCCGCAGCGACGCATCGGCACTCCGGACGACATCGCCGACGCCCTCGAATACCTCGTGGGTCCGCTCAGCCGCTACGTCACCGGTCAGAAACTGATCGTCGACGGCGGCCAGTTCATGTGGTAGGAGATCATGACTGAAGAGTTGCTCGTATCCGCCCGCGCGGCCGTCGCTGCCGCCCCTCCGGTCGGCGACCCGGCGTACGCGCGCTACTGCGGCGAACTCGCCAAACGACTCGCCGCCCACTGGCCGATCGTCCTGGCGGCCAATGCCGAGGACGTCGCCGCTGCCGAGCAGCGCGGCCTGCCGCCGGTACTGCTCGACCGACTCCGCCTGACCGAAGCCCACCTCGGTCAGCTGGAACGCCTCACCGAGGCGGTCCTGTCCGAACTCGACGCCGTCACCGAGCCCGATGCCGGCGTGCGCGTGGGGGAGTGGGGGACCCGCCTGCGGGTGCCCAAGCCGCTCGGCATCGCTTTCATGGTGTACGAGGCACGCCCGACCGTCACAGTGGAAGGCGCCCTGCTGCCCGTCGCCGTCGGCAACGCCGTGATCCTGCGAGGCGGCAAGGAGATCGCCCGTACCAACCAGGCGCTGGCAGCCGTGGCCCGGGATGCCCTTGAGGCCGCCGAGCTGCCCACCGGCCTGATCACCGTGCTCGACGACCCCGACCGCGCCCAGCTGCGGTCCCTGCTCAAGCGCCCGGACGCGATCGATGTACTCATTCCGCGCGGCAGCCCCTCCCTCATCAACCACTGCCGCAACGCGTCCACGATCCCCGTCATCGCCAGCGGCGGCGGCGTCAACCACCTCTACGTACACCGCAGCGCGGACCTCGAACTCGCCGCCGAGGCCGCCCTGGACAGCAAACTCCCCGAGCCCACGGCATGCAACACCGCCGAGGTGGTCCTGGTCGACGAAGAGGTCGCGGCCGATTTCGTGGAGGCCGTGCTGCACGCCTCCGAGCGTGGTGAGCGGCGGGTGAACGTACGGCTCGCAGCGCGCACTCCGCGCCCCGACACCGCGGCCGCGGACGACCGCCGGCGGCCGTGGCGCATCGAGGAGTTGCAGGAACACGACCTCGGCCGGGAGTTCCTCGACGCCACCATCGGCGTGTACCCGGTCGCGGGCGCGGGCGAGGCGCTGGAGCACATTCGCCGCTACGGATCAGGGCACACCGAGGGCGTCGTCGCCACCGACATCGAGGTCACCGAGGACTTCGCCCGACGGGTCGACGCCGCCGCGATCGTGGTCAACGGCTCGCTGCGGCTGCATGACGGCCCGACACTCGGCCTCGGTTCCGAAATATCCATCAGCACCGGACGCATGCACGTGCGGGGCCCCGTCACGCTGGGCTCCCTCGTCACCTACAGCTGGGTCGTCGATGCGCGCGGAACCCTGCGCAGCGCTCTCTGACCACATCCCCGTCACCTTCACGGAGCATCCAATGATCACAGGACTGGACCGGACCGCGGTCGCCGCATGCGTCAAGCGCGTGGTGCTCGCCGAGTCACGCCTGCCCCTGCAGCCCGCCGACATCGATGACCACGAACTGCTCAACGGGGAGGTCCTGCACGTCAATTCGCTCGGGTTCGTCGGCATGCTGGTGCAGCTGGAGGACGAGCTGGACATCGTGCTGCCCGACGATCTGTTCGTCGGGCGCACCTTCCGCTCCGTCAACGATCTGATCGAGGTCGTGCTGCTCGGGGCGGAGGCCGCCCGATGACCGTCACGCAACCACCCACCACGTGGCGCAGTGTCCTGCCACACCTCGACGAACGGCTGCCGCCGGACCGCACCCCCGAACACGCGGGCGCCGACGGCGTCCAGGTCAACCTGCCGATGGAGCTGGTGCGCCAGAGTGTCCTGCACAAGGAGCACTGGGACATTCCCGCCGAGGTCGTTGAGGCGTACAGGGCCTTCCGGCCCACACCCCTGTGGCGGGCCAAGGGTTTCGAGCGGGCCGTCGGGGCGCGCGTGCCGATCTACGTCAAGTACGAGGGCGGCAACATATCCGGCAGCCACAAGCTCAACACCGCTCTCGCGCAGGCCTACTACTACGCGAAGGCCGGCGTGAAGGAGCTTGTCAGCGGCACCGGTGCCGGTCAGTGGGGCACCGCTCTCGCGGCCGCCTGCGCCATGTTCGGCATGAAGTGCACCGTCTTCATGGTGGGCAACAGCTTGCGGCGCAAGCCCTACCGGGGGACGCTCATGCGCACCCTCGGCGCCACTGTGCACGCAAGCCCCAGTCCGCTCACCGAGGTGGCGGCCCAGAGCGAGGCCGGTGTCAACAGCCTGTCCCTGGCCATCGGCGAGGCGGTGGAGTACGCCGCTCGCACGGAGGGCGCCGCGTTCTGCATAGGCAGCGGGGAGACGTACAGCATCCTGCACCAGTCGGTGATCGGGCTGGAGGCCGCAGACCAACTTGCCTCCCAGGAGGCGGAGTTCGATGCCGTGGTCGGGTGCGTGGGTGCCGGTTCCAACTTCGGCGGGATAGCGCTGCCGTTCTTCGCCGCGGCGTCCGCCGCGGGGGCCGAGCCACCGCTGCTGCTCGCCGCGGAGTCGAGCACCACACCCAAGCTGACCCGCGGCACGTACGCCTACGACCGCACGGACGCCACCGGCACGGGGCCGATGGAGGCCATGTACACCATCGGCAGCTCCTATCCGATTCCCGACTCGCACTCGGCCGGGCTGCGCTTCCACGGCGCCGCGAAGGTGCTGTCGGCCATGCGCCACCGCGATCAGATAGCCGCGACGGCCGTCGGCCAGGTCGACGCGCTCGACGCCGGACGCCTGTTCACGCGGAGCGAGATGGTGCTGCCGGCACCGGAGTCGGGGCACGCGCTGGCCGCCGCCGCACGGCTGGCCGCCGGGGGAGCGGAGGGGAACAACGGTCCGCTGCGCTCCGACAAGGGCGTCCTCGTGTGCGTCAGCGGCCACGGCTACCTGGATCTGGGGGCCTACCAGCAGCTGCTGGACGGCGAGTTGAGCGATGTCGCCCCCGACCCCGGGGAACTGCGCCGTGCCATGACCGACCTGCAGCCGGCGGGCGCGCTCACCGGGGTCGGAGCGAGCCATGAGCGCTGACCCGCCAATCGACACCGATCGCTCGATCGCCACGGACTGCCGTCTGTTCGACTGCGTGCAGGTCAACCTGGCGATCCTCGCGGACCGGTGGCACGGCGAAGGCACCCACCTCAACCTCGGCTCCGTCCTGCGTTTCCGCCCCGTGCCAGGGCCGACGGGACTGCCCACGGTGGAGCGGTCCGTCACTGTGCAGCTCCGCGAGGCGGCACCGTTGTTGGGGCTCGAGGAGCTCGGCCAGGAGCGCACCCGGGCGGGCGAGCCGCCCGAGCCCGCCCCCGGCCGCTACATCGTGTCCGACGCCTACCACCTGCCGTGGGTCCCGTACGCCGGGCAGCGCCACATGGAACACAGCTTCCTGTTGGAGCCGCACGCGGACGGCGCCGTGGTCGTGGACGGCTACCACAACGAGACACCATGGGGCAGCGCCAGGCCCCTCACACGCTCCTTGGACCGCACCGAAATCGCCTCGGCCGTACCCGAGGCCGCGACCGTCGTCACCTTCGCACCCGCGCAGCTGGCTCCTGTCACACCCACCACGGTCATCGACCTGGCGGACGACGCGGCCGTCGACGCCTATGTGGCCGCGTATGCCGAGCACCCCGACCGTGTCGCCGCCTTCGACCGGCTCACTCTGGAGATGTGGCTGCTTGCCCGCTCCCGCCGGCTGCACGCGGCCTTCCTCGGCGGGCCCGCAGGCCTTGGCGACAACCCGACGAGGGATGCGCACGTGGCCGCATGGGAGGCTCTCGCCGAGAGCGTCTACGTCGGCTACCGCAGGGTCGCCCGCGGCCGCGCGGAACCGGCGGAGACCTTCGCTCGGCTCGCCGCCCAACTGCGTCGGGACCGTGAGGTGTTCGGGGGCGCTGCGACACACCACGTGCCCGGTGGCGAGAGCGCCACCGTGGTGGTGCCCGCATCGCTGCGCAGGCGCGTCGCCGACATCGTCGGCGCGGCGCTCGCCGTGAACGCCGCGGACGTGCTGGGCGCCCACTCTCTGGCAGAACTGCCGGGATTCACGTCCTTCCGCGTCGTCGACATCATCGAGCGCCTGGAGCGCGAGCTGTCCGTGGAGTGCGCCGCCGACGACCTCGTTCCGGAGAACCTCCACCACCTCGACGGCATCGCCCGCGTCCTCGTGCGCGCCACACACACCGCACCGCAGTCCGCGCCCGCCCGCACCGGAGGGAACTGATGTCCGCCCACCCAGAACTTCTGCACCACCTCCTCGACCGCGCGGCCGCTGCCACGCCCGAGGCATCCGCCGTGACCAGCGGCGACGACAGCCTCACCTACCGGGAGCTCGACGCGGCCGCACGCCGGCTCGCCGCGTGGCTGCGGGCCCAGGGGCTGAGCCGTGGCGACCGTCTCGTGGCGTGCGCGGCCGGCTCCGTCGTCCAGCCCGCCCTGGTGTACGCCGCCGCACGGGCCGGGGTGATCTTCTCCCTGTTGCACGAGCAGGTGCGCGGCGTCCAGCTCGAGCACGTACTCGACGACTGCGAACCCGCCCTGCTCGTCACCGACGATGCCGCCGCGATGGAATCCGCCCACCGGCGCGCCGTAGCCACGCACACCACCGCGACCCTGTCCGCCGTGGCCTTCGCCGCGGGCCCCGTGCCCGAGGTGGCGGAGCCCGGCACGATCGCCGTCGATCCCGTGTGCCTCATCTACACGTCAGGCACGACCTCGTTGCCCAAGGCCGTCGTCACGACCCACCAGCAACTCCTCTTCTCCGCGGGGGCCATTCAGAGCGTCCTCGGCTACCGGCCGGACGACGTCGTGTACAGCCCGCTGCCGCTCTCCTTCGACTACGGCCTCTACCAGCTGTTCGTGTCGACTCTGGCCGGTGCCCACGTCGTGCTCGGCCGCCCCGCCGAGGTCGGGCCCGGGCTCGTCAACAACCTGGTGCGGGCCGGTGCGACCGTACTCGCCGCGGTGCCCTCCGTGGCCGAGGCGCTGGCCCGGCTGCTGCGCCGAGCCCGCCGACAGGATCCGCCGCCGCTGCGGCTGCTGACCAATACCGGGGCCGCGATGCCCGCCGAAACGCTGCGCACTCTGCGTGCCTGCCTGCCCGAGCTGCGCGTGCAGCTGATGTTCGGGCTCACCGAGTGCAAGCGTGCCACGATCATGCCGCCCGACGGCGACCTGGAGCGGCCCGGTTCGAGCGGCCGTGCCCTGCCGGGCACCGAGGTCTTCGTCGTCGACGGCGAGGGCCGCCGGCTCACCCCCGGAGAGATCGGCGAGATCGTGGTGCGGGGACCCAATGTGATGGCGGGCTACTGGCGCCGCCCCGAGCTCACCGCGCAGCGCTTCCCCCGCGTCGAGGGACTCCTCCCTCAGCTCAACACGGGCGACTACGGGTGGGTCGACGAAGAGGGCTACCTCTACTTCGACGGCCGTCGCGACGACATCTACAAGGAGAACGGCTTCCGCGTCAGCGCCACCGAGGTCGAAGCGGCTGCTCGCCGGGTGCCCGGTGTCACCGCGGCGGCGGTGCTGCCGCCGCACCACCCCGCCCCGGCCCTGCTGTTCGTCGTGGGCGAGTGCTCCGCGGGCGAGGTGCTGTCCGGCATGCGGGAGGAGATCGAGGAGTTCAAGATCCCCCGGCACTGCCTGCTGCTCGACGCGCTCCCGCTGACCGGCAACGGCAAGGTCGACCGGAAGGCGCTGGCCGCCCTGACCGAGGAGGCCACACGTGTACGCACCCGCTGAAGCGGCCGCACCGGCCGTGTCGCTGCCCCCGCACACCCTGGACCGGATCCCCACCCCGGCCTACGTCTACGACCTGGCCGAAGTGCGGCGCAACCGGCAGGCATTGAGTGAGGCGCTGCCTGTCGGCAGCGACGTGTACTACTCCCTCAAGGCCAACGCGCACCCGTCCCTGCTGCGCGTGCTGCGGGAACAGGGAACGAGCCCCGAAGTGTGCTCGAGCGGCGAACTCGACGCGGCACTCGAGGCCGGCTGGCCCGCCGCCGACGTGCTCTACACCGGCCCCGGCAAACGGGACGAGGAGATCGACAAGGCGCTGCGCGTCGGAGTGCGCCTCTTCTCGGTGGACTCCCCGCATGCCATCGAGCAGCTGGACCGGATCGCGGGACGGCTCGACGCTGCCGCACAGTGCCTGTTGAGGATCAACGACGACCAGCCCGTGCCGGGACAGGGCCTCGCGATGACCGGCGTGGCTTCCCAGTTCGGAGCCGACACGCAGTGGGTGCTCCAGGAGCCGGCCAGGTTCGCCGGACGGTCGCACGCCGAACTCGTGGGCCTGCACCTGTACATGGGCTCGAACCTGGTGGAACCCGAGGCGCTGGTCGGGCAGTTCGCACGCTCCCTGCGGACCGCGAAGACCCTGCGTGCGGCCCTTGCCGCGCACGGCGCGCGGCTGCGCGTCCTGGACCTCGGCGGCGGGTTCGGTGCTCCCTTCGCGAGCGCCGGCGAGCGGATCGACCTCAGCGGACTGCGCCCAGGGCTCACCGCACTGCTCGACGAGGAGCTGCCGGACCGGCACACCGACGGCACCCGCATCGTGTTCGAGTCGGGCCGGTATCTGGTGGGAACCGCGGGCACCCTGCTGACCTCGGTGCTCGACGTGAAGCGCTCGCACGGCAAGGACGTCGTGGTCCTGGAGTCCGGCATCAACCACCTCGGCGGCATGTCAGGGATGCGCCGCCTGCCGCCGCTCAACCCGCAGCTCGTGTCGGCGGCCACGGGCCCCGCCGCCCCGCGCTCGGACACCCTCGACGCCCTGGTCAGCGGCCCGCTGTGCACCCCCCTCGACACCTGGTCACGGTCGGCACACCTGCCCGAACTGCGCCCCGGCGACGTACTGGCCGTACCCAATGTCGGCGCCTATGGACTGAGCGCGAGCCTCGTCGCTTTCCTCGGGCACCCGCTGCCCCTGGAGGCCGTCGTCGACGGCGACCTGCCCGACACCGACCCCGAGATCACCCGGCTCCACCTGACTCGCACCCCCACCCCGGCCGTGGCCGGCACCACCCTTGGAGAGACATGATGGACCCCCGATTCACCGATGCGCTCGTGCCGTTCCTGAAGTTCCTCGACGGCCAGGAGATCGAGCCCGAGGCGTCCCTGCGGTCGTACGGACTCGACTCCATGCAGGCCATTGAGCTGCTGTTCGCCCTGGAGGACGCGTTCGAGGTGACGCTCCCCGACGACGCCATGAACGACGCCACCTTCGCCTCCGCGGGCAGTCTGTGGGCGGCCGTGTCCGCGGCGGTCGAGGCGCAGGGCAGCCTGAGCGACACCTCCCGGGCGGCGGCATGAGCACGACCGCGCTGCTCGCCCCGCCCCCGGCCGCCCTGACAGTGAGCGGACGTGTCGAAGAGGTCGCCGCCGTGGCCGCCGAGCACCTCGACCGGCACGAGCGGGATGCCACCTTCCCGGTGGAGGCACTGTCCCGGATGCGCACCAGCGGCCTGTTGGGGCTGCTCGTGCCCGAGGAGTACGGCGGGCTCGGCGGCACGCCCGCCGACGTGACACGGGCGGGCACCGCCCTCGCCCGCGTCGACCTGTCCGTGGCAATGATCTTCGTCATGCACTGCCAACAGGTCGCCGCACTGGTGCGGTTCGGCAATCGGCGACTGAGCGAGGAACTGCTCCCGGAGATCGCCGCAGGCCGGCAGTACCTGGCCTCGGTCACCACCGAGTCCGGCACGGGCGGACACCTGCTGACCTCGCAGACGGCGCTCGCCGCACAGGCGGACGGACTGGCCCTCGACCGGTTCGCGCCGATCGTCACCGGCGGTGAACATGCCGACGGCTTCCTCGTCACCATGCAGAGCCCCGGGGCCACCTCACCGCACCAGGTCTCCCTCATCTACGCCCACCGGGACCAGCTGGAGATCGAGCGGTCGGGGGACTGGCAGCCACTGGGCATGCGCTCCAGCCACAGCGTCGCACTCCGTCTCTCCGGAACGGTCCCCGCGCACCAGGTGGTGGGTGAGCACGGCGACTTCCGCACGATCGTGACCACCGTGTTCGGCCCCATGGCCCACCTGGGCTGGTCGGCCTGCTGGCTGGGCACCGCGGCCGGCGCGCTCTCCCGCGTCGTCAAGCTGCTGCGTGCCCCGCGCGGCAGAGGCCGGGCGGACCTCGACTCGGAACTGCTGCTCACCAGGCTCTCCCGGGCCAGGCAGCGGATCGACACCGTGCACGCCCTGCTGGAACACACCCGCACCGCCGTCGCCGACGCCCCCGACGTGAGCGCCCCTCGTGTCCAACTGCTTCTCAACGGGCTGAAGATCACCGCAGCCGAGGAGTGCTACCGGGCCGTCGACGACCTCGTGGACGCCGTGGGCATGCGCCACGGCTATCTCAAGGACTCGCCCACCCGGCTCGAGCAGAGCCTGCGCGACCTGCGCTCGGCGGCCCTCAACTACAGCAACGACCGCCTCCACCTCGTGGACGGCAAGCTCGCCCTGCTGGATTCCGAGGTGCGTCTTGACTGACCGTCAGGTGCAGGCGAGTGTCCGACTTCTGTCCCCACCGCCCGAACGGACGGAACCTGCCACCGTCCTCGGCTCCCTTCCCGATCGCCCTTCGGCCGCGCTTGTCTGGGAGGCCTGCGGTGCGGCCGGGCTGATCGAAGGCCTCTACGGCCGGGCGGGGCACGTCGTCCCCGGCCGGCTGGCCGAACTGCTCGCCGCTGTCGACGCTCGCGGCGACAACGGCGTGACGCTGAGCGTGCTGGTCCAGGCGGCGAGCGCCCTGCCGGTGCTGGCCGCGGGCGCGCCGGACAGCGGAACCGTCCGCGCGGCACTTGCGCACGTCATGACCGGCGCCGCGAGCCTCGCGCTCGCCGCCACGGATCGCGCCGCGGCAGGCTCCGACCTCGCCGACCTGGGTACGGAAGTGACGATCGGGCCGGACGAACTGGTGCTGAACGGCGGCAAGCGGTGGATCACCACCGCATGCGCGGCCCGGTACCTCCTCGTTCTCGCCCGGCACCGCCCCGGCCGCCACTTCACCAGCTTCACGTGGGTGCTGGTGCCGGCCGACGCACCCGGCGTCCGGATCGCCAGGGCCGACACGGACCTGCTGGCCGGCGCCGACACCGGGCACATCGAGTTCACGGACGTCCGGCTCGCGCCGGACCACCTGGTGGGCCGCCCCGGGCGCGGCATGGTCGCCTTCGCCCAGCACATGGGCACCGAACGGCTCGCGGGCGCCCTGTGGGCGGTGGCCCTGACGAGCCGGGTGCTCGCGGACACCAAGGAACGGCTGACCCGGCGCCACGTGGACGGCCGACCGCTGTGGCACAACCCTTCCGTGCGCCAGCGCTTCGCTGCCTGCCTCGTCCAGGTCGGACAGCTCAACGCTCTGTGCGCCGGCCTGGGAGACCGGGTCGCCGGGCACCACGACCTCGCCGCGGCGGCTGTGCTGAAGTCCGCCGTCGGCCTGATCGTCGACCCCGTCCTGGCTGTCTGCGCCCAACTCCAGGGAGCCGACGGGATGTTGCGAGACGGAGTTCAGCGCATCCGCAGCGAAGCCGCCGTGTTCGCGATCGGTGGCGGCGTGAGCGAGCTGGTACTCGACACGGTCGCCGATCACGCGGACTCGCTCCTCGCGGAGCTGCGCACATGACGTCACTCATCACCCGGGCGGCCCCCGACGTATGGGTGGCGACCGGCGGGCTCGGAGCGTGGGCCCGGCAAGAGGCGCACCCCGACGACCTGGCCATGACGGCAGCCCTGTCCCAGCGGCGGGCAGCCGAATTCCTCGCCGGTCGCGCCCTGCTGCGCCACCTGCTGCGCCGCACGGTGCCCGAGCGGGCCGGAGCGCCGATCCGGGCCGACGCCCACGGACGGCCCGTCGTCGCAGGCGACCCAGGGACGGGCGTCAGCGTCTCGCACGACGGCCCGGCGCTTGCGGTCGCGGTCGGCCGTCGACGGAGCGTGGGCGTCGACATCCAACGCCCTCTGGACGACGTGCCGGACGGGCTCCTGCGCCGCTGCCTCGGGCCGTACGCCCAGGAGATCCGCCCGCTGCCCGAGCGCCAGCGAGCCCTCGAACTCGCCTGGGTGTGGACCGCCCAGGAGGCCTGCGTCAAGGCCGCGGGCACCGGCCTGCCCGGCAGCCCCTGGTCGATCGACATCGCGCCGGGCCACTGTGCGGGCCAGTGGCAGAGGTTTCATTGGATCAGCCTGCGCGACCGCTCCCGCACGCCCCTGAGCTGCGCCTTCTCAGATCCCGACGACGACCTGGAGGCCACGTGTTCCTGACCGGCGCCCCGGACACCATGCCGGACCTCAGCTGCTACACGACCAACCTGCTCGCCCACCTCACCCCGGACGTCCCCGAAGTCCGCCGCCGGCTCGCCAGCGGAGTCCGTCTCGCCGTCCGCACCGATCTGCCCACCGGCGAACTGGCCTTCTCCCACCACTCTCGTATCGACAGGACAGCCGACGGCCGACAGCTCGGCTACGCCGGCGCGCGGGACTGGCCGACGACGCGCAAGGCCCTGCACGCCGCGTTGCGGCGCGACGGAAAGGTCCTGGCCGTCGGCAACACCAGGCATCTGCCCTGGGCGCCGTCGCGAGGGCAGGCGGACGCCCCGCACTGGGTGGTGATCAGGGAGCGGCACAACGGCCGGTGGCTGGTGGCCGATCACTTCTCGGCCCTGACCCCGTTCGGCGACCAGGAGCCCTACCTGGGGTGGATCGCCGACAGCGAACTCGCCATCGTCCTGGCGCCCTGGACCCGGCCGCCCGGGGAAGTCGTCCGCCGCGACGCGCTCGCACTCGGCGAGGAGATCCCCGTGCCACCGGCCGACCACTACCGCTGGCTGGACTGGGTGCCCGCGCCCGAGCGCCGCAACGTCACGCCAGGGCGTGGGAGTTGGACCCTCGACCTCGAGGTGTCCTTGCTGCGGATCTCCGAAGTGCTGCGCGCGGAACCGCTCGCCGTGGCCCGTCATGTGGACGACCTGTGGGCTGCTGCCCGCCACCACACCTTCAAGCTCGCCTTCGACGTGGCGGACGGAACCACCCACCCCGAACCGGCCGCCGCCGCGACGGCGGCCTGGGACGAGCTGCCGCGGGCGCTGCGGTTCGCCGCCCAGTCCACCGCGCGCGGCCGGCCACGCCCGGGCGCGATCGAGCGCTCCATCGAACAACTCCTCACCGCACTGCGGGACGTGACCGCATCCGACAAGGAATGAGACTCCCATGAGCAGGCCGATCGCCCTCATAGCCGAAGCACTGGCACCTGCCGCCGTCGACGCCCTGGGCCACGACCTCGACATTCGGTACTGCGACGGCTCGGACCGCCGCGATGTGCTGGCGGCCGTCGCGGACGCCGACGCGATCCTCATCCGTTCGGCCACCCAGGTGGACGCCGAACTACTGGCCGCGGCCACTCGGCTGAAGGTGGTCGCGCGCGCAGGAGTGGGACTCGACAACGTCGACGTGTCCGCCGCCACCGAGGCCGGTGTCCTCGTGGTCAACGCCGCGCACGCCAACGTCGTCAGTGCCGCCGAGCTCGCCTGCGGCCTGCTGATCGCCACGGCCCGCAACATCCCGCAGGCCGGCCAGGCGCTGAAGAACGGCGAATGGAACCGTGCCAAGTACGGCGGGGTCGAGCTCGCACACAAGACGCTGGGCGTGCTCGGCCTCGGCCGCATAGGCGCACTGGTCGCGGAGCGCATGGCGGCGTTCGGCATGCACGTGATCGCCCATGATCCCTACGTGTCTCCTGAACGCGCTGTCCAACTCGGCGTGGAGATAGTGCCGTTGGACGCCCTGCTCGCGACGAGTGACTTCCTCACCGTGCACCTGCCCAGGACACCGGAGACGCTCGGCCTGGTCGGGGCGCGGGAACTGGGCCAGGTGAAGGAGGGGGTACGTCTGGTCAACGCCGCCCGCGGTGGCATCGTCGACGAGCAGGCCCTGTACGCCGCGTTGGTCGAGGGGCGCGTGGCGGCCGCGGGCCTGGACGTGTACGCGCGGGAACCCTGCACGGACTCGCCGCTCCTCGCCCTCGACCAGGTGATCTGCACCCCGCACCTGGGTGCGTCGACACGCGAGGCACAGGACCGCGCAGGTGTCTCGGTCGCCCGGTCGGTGCGCCGCGCTCTCGATGGCGCCCAGGTGCCGGACGCGGTCAACGAGGTCTGGTGGCACGGGGCCGACGTCGCCGGGGCGCGGACACCGGTCGGGTCCCGGGCCGCATGAATCCGCGCCAACCCGGGGGCCGGATCACGTAGCCGGCCCCCGGGGGAATCCCGCGTCCTACACCACGGCGGTGGTCACGTCGGCGGTGAACACCACCTGGTCGCTCTGCGTCAGCGTGATCCGGACGACCTGTGTCCCGTCCCGCCTCTCGGCCCCGACGGTGAGGAGTTCCGCGTCGATGTGGCACGGCGCGTCGAACTCGGTGTAGCGGATGAACCGCGTCGTCATGCCCACCACGGAAGCTCTTTGGGGGGACCGGGCAAGGGCCGCCTGCCGGGCAGCCTCGAGCAGGAGCATCCCGGGCGCGTGGTCGACCGGGTGGTCGAAGAGGAGGGGGTGCCCGAGGTCCGTCCGCAGCTGCCAGGGGTGCGGACCTGCCTCGGGCGCTGCCGAGAGCACCACGTCCGCGCCGTTCTCCCGGCCGACGAGGCCCGGATCGACCGGCGGACCGGGTGGCAGTGCGCGGGCATGGGCCGCAGCCATGTCGCCGTGGTCCCCGCGCAGTCGTTGGTAGACGGCGGGCGACTGGTTGTTGAACTTGGTTCTGACGTACGCCGCCGGCAGCCCCTGCCACGACGCCTCCACCGTCATCGTCATGCCCCCGACGCGGGCGCCGCGGCGCAGGACCTCGGAACATGTGACGTCCAGCCGCATGCTCAACGGAGTGTCCGCCCCGGCGAGCAGCGCGGGTTCGACGGCGAAGTGCAGGTCCTCCCACGCCTGCCGGAAACCGAACGGTGCGTCGTAGGCGGAGTGGCAGAGCAGCGGTATCGACTGGCGGACGCACTCGACGAGTATGAGCGCGTCACGGGAGCCATGCGCTCCCGCGTAGAACCGATGGTGGGCCGGCCATCGCGCGGAGATGGCGAAGCGGTCGGCGTCGACCTGCTGCCAGTCGCTGAGCAGCACCTCGGTCGGGTCCAGCTTGTGCACCTCGGCCGCGGACACGGGTTGCGCGGCGAGCGTTGTCGCAGATGTTCTGGGCAGCGTGCTGAGCATGTTGTCCCCCATCAGGACGTGCGGAACGAACGAGTGTGGGGCCCCCGGGATCCGGTGGGTCGCCCCGCAGGCAGCAACATAAAGAGTGTTCGGTTTTTTGGGAAGGGAAGGTGCAATGGGCACCGACCCTGCCCCGCGGGGCAGGGGGTGGCTGGGAGCGCGCGAGCCTGCGGAAATGCTCAGGTGTGACGCTTGCCGCTCTGTAGGCGGTGACATAACATAGAGAGCGTTACGTTTGTGGAGAGTGAGAAACCGTGGCCGAACCCAAGCAAGAACGAGCGGTGCAGACCCGCAAGGCGATCCTCCGTGCGGCGGCCGAGGCCTTCGACGAGTACGGCTACGCGGGTGCCAGTATCAACCTGATCCTGAAGCGGGCGGGGCTCACCACCGGAGCCCTGTATTTCCACTTCGACTCGAAGGAGGATCTGGCCCGTGCGGTGATGAACGCGCAACCCGAGCTGATCGTCCCCCAGTTGCATTCCGAGGGGCTCCAGCGGCTTGTCGACATCACCCTCATGTGGTCCCACATGCTCCAGATCGACCCGCTGCTGAGGGCCGGCGTGCGTCTGACGGGGGAGCAGGCGGCCATGGGAACCCGGGACGTGACGCCCTACCGCTCGTGGGCGGGCGTGATGACCGACTGCCTGCGGGATGCCAAGGACTCCGGCGAACTGCAGGCGGGTGTCCTGCCGGACGAGCTGGGTGAGTTCATCACCGAGGCATGCACCGGCATGCAGATGTACTCCGCCGTGGCCAGCGGACGTGAGGACCTGACCGAACGCACCCTGCGCATGTGGCGGTTGCTGCTGCCCGGTGTGGCGGTCCCCGCGATCATCTCCCGCACCGAGATCACGCACGAACGCCTGAAGCGCCTCATGAACTGAGGGTGGCCAGCTAGGTGGACGGCGCACTTCTGCCCGGCGCCCCGCTCCCGAGGACTCCCTCGTGCGAGGGCGCCGAGAGTCGATCCACCTCTGGCCTACATGGGTTCGGACAGGTTGCTTCGCAGGCGATTCGACTGCCGGCCCGAGCCGTGCATGGGGCCTGGCCCACGACGACTACGACCTGATCGCGTTGCCGGCGCAGCCGTCAGCCCCCGAGCTGCCTGGCGGCGTTCTCGGTCTTCGAGAGAAGGCCCCCGGCGAGCAGGTTGTTGGCATCCACGTTCAGCAACCCGCCGCTGCTGGGTGGAGCGACGTTGTTGGCGATGGTGTCGGCGTCGCCCGCCAGCTGAGCGGGGGTCGTTTTGATGTCGTCCATCGCATTGCTGTCGTTCGGGAGCGGAGTGTCAGCCGGCAGGTCAATGTCGGCCACGACGTCCGGGCCGTCGACCGGGTCGGTGTCGGCGCTGGCGGCGACAGCCCCGCCGAGCACGGCGGTCGCGGCAAGTGCGGCACTGGCGAACACGGATCGCATGCGCATGCGGTTCTCCTTCGGCGGGCTCCAGATGATCAACCTGTAATCGCCTCAACCGAACGCAAGGTCACGGAAGACGTACGAGAGTCACCCGAACGGGACGCCCGTTCCCGCCGCAACTGCTTTCCGGCGCAGCGTCGTGAACCGGGCGTTCCGTCCTGGTGGCCCGAACGTACCTCTGACCTGTGACGATCCACCAAGACCCTGTCCGAGAAAGGGCCTTGAGGTCAAAGTTGCATCTGACTTACCATTTCCGGCGCGCAGGGGAGCGCCGCTGCGCTGCTCGATCCCCAGACCCCGGATCGGTGACTGAAGCCATTGAGCCGGCTGGAGCTGCATCGCCGACAAACGCGGCTCCGGCCGCTCCGCCGCGGCTGCGGTTCTCGGGGCGAACCTCCCGCACGCTCCTGGAACGCATGCCGCTGGGCGGAGCTGTGAGGCCGCGCGAGAAGGGGAGCCGCGCGGTCTCGCCGGCGGCCCTCGCTGATGTTCCTGGCGATTCCCGGCGGGGGCCGTTGTCGGCAGTCTTCCACCAGTGGGTGCCCGATACGCCGGATCGGGCGAAAGCTCGGAGCTGCGGTGGCATTGACCGTCACGAACCCGCCATCGAGGAAGTGAGTGGGGAGGCACGCCGGTGCTGCACCGGCTCATCGCCATGACGCTAGGGGAACCGGCACACGTTCAGCGGGCCAGCAACCGGCGATCCTCAGTGCTCCGCCGCCGCACCCCTGGATCTGCGGCGAGTTCCCGAGTGCCCGTTATTCGGGGAACGGGCCCCGCACGGATACTCCTCCGTCAAGGACGATCTGCTGCCCCGTGACGTAGCGGGCCGCGTCCGAGGCCAGGTAGACGGCCGACGCGGCCATTTCCTCCGGCGTTCCGTAGCGCCCGGCCGGAATCTCCGGGACCCAGTCACCGGCGGACTCGACCTGGTTGACCGCGGTGTTGATGGCTCCGCCGGCGACGACGTTCATCCGGATGCCGTCGGCCGCGTACTCGGCGGCAACCGTGCGGGCCAGGCTGTAAAGGCCGGCCTTCGCGGCGCCGTATCCGGCCTGCTTCGGTGCGGCCATGAACCCGGCGACCGAGCCGATGCTGACGATGGTCCCGCCCGTGCCCTGTTCCAGGAACAGCCGGAGTACGCGCTGTACGGCGCGCACCACGTAGCGCAGGTTCACCTCGTAGACGGTGTCCCAGTCCTCGTCCCTCATCTCGTGGAGCTTGACCGCGGGTACGAACGCGACCTGCCCGCCGACCACCGTGACCAGAGTGTCCAGACCGCCGAGCCGCTCGGCGGCGCCGGTGACCAGGTCGTCGAGCTGCTCACGCGAGCGGACGTCGCCGCTGAGCGCGTGGGCCGAGTGTCCGGCCTTCCGTGCCTCCTCCGCGGCCTCGGTCGCCCGCTCGGCGTCCACGTCGGCCACGACCACGTGCGCCCCGGCGGCGGCGTAGGCGCGGACGATCGCGCGGCCGATGCCCTCACCGCCGCCCCCCAAAATCAGCGCGCGTGTGCCGTCGAGTCTGCCGCTCACCTCGGTCATGTCCCCTCCGAACTCGTCGAGTTGACCAAGACTAGTCACGGCGAACTCCCGAGCGCCCAGCACTTTCGGTCTCCCCGGAGGGGCGAAGCGGTCCGCTCGCAGGCGGTTTCGTGCTGGGGCGGCGTTCGGAAGGTTCGGTCCGGCTATGCGGCTTGGGTGAGTTCGGCGCGGCCGAACAACAGCGCGTAGCCGGAGGGGAGTTGGCGCAGGATGCGGGTGACGAGGTCGGGGCCGGCGTAGGCCGCGACGGCGGAGAAGACCGAACCGGTGTCCCAGCGGGTGGTGGCCAGGGAGGCGCCGGTGTGGGCGGCGAGCTCCTTGACGAAGGCCCAGCCGCCCAGCGGCTGGAGGGCGGGCATCTGGGCGGTGAGGATGCGGGCGGCTTCCAGGGGGAGGCAGGCGGCGAGGTCGACGCGTTCGTCGCCGGTCAGTTGGCGTCCCAGCCCGGCGAGCACGAGGCGGACGGCTTCCTCGGCCTTCTCGCGGGTGGGGTACGCGCCGTCGTAGCGGACCTTCTCCAGCATGTGTTCGTACGCCTCACCGTAGGACTGCTGAAGCGGTCTGCTCTGGTGGGTCATCACTGCGGGGGTGCCTTTCTGTGGCTGTCGCCACGGTCGTGGTGGCCCGTACGTACATGGCCACCGGGGCTCAGGTCGGTCGGGGGCGGCCGAAGAGGAGGTCGTACCCGGCGGGGAGTTGGAGCAGGATCTCGTCGAGGAGGTCGTCTCCGGCGGCGTCGGCGGCCGTGGACAGCACGGCGCCGACATCCCACGTGGCGGTCTGTTCCGTCGCGCCCTCGATCCAGGCCGCGGTCGCGCGCACGAACCGCTCCGGGGAGAGGGGCTCGGCGCTCTGCAGCGGGTTGAGGAGGATCAGGGCGAAGCCTTCCGGCAGCCGCGCCGCCAGTTGGGCTCGCACCTCACCGACCAGATGTGCGCCCAGCAGGGCGAGCACCACGCGGGCCGCGCGCTCGGCTTCCTGAAGGGTGGCGTACTCGCCGCGTTCCTTGACGTGGTCGAGGAACGCCTCGCGTCGCATCGTCACCGTGGCTGTCACCCCTTCCCAAGGGCCGGGCGGCTGCCGCGGCCCGCAGGCCTTCCTCGATCCGCGGGGGCGCGGAGGACGGGCGAGGGGGAGATCAGGTACCCGTCCTCCGCCGCTGTCGACGCTCGCCGATCCGGGTCAGTGCTCGCCGATCCGGGTCAGTGCTCGCCGATCCGGGTCAGTGCTCGCCGATCCGGGGCAATGCTCGCCGGGCGGGCTCAGTGCTCCCGGTCCGGCTCAGCCGGAGATCTCCTTGTGGCCGGACCCGCTGCCGATGGAGATCTTGCGGGGCTTGGCGCGCTCGGCGATCGGGATGCGCAGGGTGAGCACACCTGCGTCGTAGTCGGCCTGGATGCGCTCGGTGTCCAGCGTGTCGGCGAGCACGATCTGGCGGGAGAAGACGCCCAGCGGCCGCTCCGACAGCTCCACCTGCACGTCCTCGGACTTCGTCACGGGGCGGCGCTCGACCTTGACGGTCAGCATGTTCCGCTCGACGTCGATGTCGATCGCCTCGACGGTGACGCCGGGGATGTCGAAGGCCACCACGTACTGGTCACCCTCGCGATAGGCGTCCATCGGCATCGGGGACGGCCTCGACCAGGTGCCCGGTTCCATCAGCTGCTGCGTCAGCCGGTCCAGCTCACGGAAGGGGTCAGTGCGCATCAACATCGTGAGAACACCTCCAGCGGTTCGGGCAGTTGCTGCCAATGCGCTTCACTGACACCGTTGTAGCATGTCGTCCAATGGATGACAAACACTGTGTCGTCGCATGGATGACATGCCCGATGGCCTGCTGGACAACTGACCAGACGGCCGACCAGCCGACCAACCAAGGGAGGTGCCCATGACCCCGGCCGACCCGTCGGCATCGTCGAGTGCCGACGCACCGAGCCCGACGTCGTTCCTCGCCGCCGCAGCAGCCCTCGAAGCGATCGACGACGCGCTGCACACCGCCGGGCGCGCGGACCCGGGCGGTGCCGAGCCGCACGACGTCGGCGCGGCTCAGGCCCTGGCCTCTCTGCTGCTGTTGCGGCAGGTCCGCGAGCAGCTCGCCGGATGGGAGACCGGGCTGATCGAAACGGCCCGCGAAGCGGGTGCCAGCTGGGCCGATCTCGCGCACCCTCTCGGCGTCGCCAGCCGCCAGGCAGCCGAGCGCCGCTACCTGCGAGGGCAGCCCGGCCCCGCCGGAACCACCGGCGAACAACGCGTCCAGGCCACCCGCGAGCGCCGCGCCGCCGAGCGCACCACCGCCACCTGGGCCCGGCGCCACGCGGCCGACCTGCGCCGCATCGCCGGCCAGATCACGGCCCTCACCGACCTGCCGACGACGGCCCGCAAACCGCTCGGCCGGCTCCACGAGGCCCTCGCCGACAACGACCCCGCCGCGCTCATCCGCCCCCTCAACGCCACCCGCCCCCACCTCACTCCCGGCCACGCCGACCTCGCCGCGCAGCTCGATGCCCTGACGAAGTCCGCCTCCGCGACAGACCCGGACGGCCCCTAGCGTCCGCGGGCGGTCGCGCCGGTGCCGACCGGACACCGCGCCCGGCGTACGGGGGCAAGGGCGCCACCCCGCTCCGGTGATCCGTCGTGTTGTCCCGCATCCATCCGGGGCGCCGCGTCGCCGCATGACTTCGGACTTCGACGGCTGTGCACCACGACGCGGTGCGAAGAGCGCCGCGCGCCGTGGGCACGCCGCGCTAGTCGACGGTGAGCACGATCTTGCCGCGGATGTGCCCCTGGGCGGCTCGCTCGTGGGCGGCTCGTGCGTCCGCCAGCGTGAACGTGCTGTCGATCGCGACGCGGACCGTGCCCGCGTCGAGCAGGCGTCCCAGCTGGGCGAGCTGCGCGCCGTTCGACCGGACCTGGGCAGTGGAGACCGTGACGTCCAGCTTCGCGACGTCGTCTGGGTCGAAGTCCCCGGGGAATACCTGGAATTGGGCGCCGCCGCGCTTGATCGTAGGCAGGAAGCGACTGCTGTGGGGGCCGCCGACGGTGTCCAGGACGAGGTCGACGTCGCGTACGAGTTCCTCGGGACGGCTCTTGGTGTAGTCGATGAACCGGTCGGCGCCGAGGTCCTTCAGGAACGGTTCATGCCCGCCGGATGCCACCGCGATGACCTGCGCGCCCTGCCACTTGGCGAGCTGCACGGCGAAGTGCCCGACGCCGCCCGCTGCCCCGTTGATGAGCACCGTCGTGCCGGCGTCGAGCGCCCTCGGGCGATGCCGCGCCTCCTGGAAGGGGGAAGGGTGATCGTGACCGACGTCGATCAGGAACTGCCACGCGGTGAGGCCGGCCATGGGTGCCCCGGCGGCGTGCACGTGGTCGATGCCGGCCGGTTTGACGGCGAGGTCGGAGGCGGGAGCGGCGACGTACTCGGCGTAGGTGCTGCCGTTGAAGCTGGGAAAGCGCAGGAGGCCGAAGACCTCGTCGCCCACGGAGAGGCCGTCCACGTCCGGGGCGACGGCCTCGACCACACCCGACACGTCCGTCCCCGGAATCACCGGAAGCGTGACCGTCGAGTCCGGTTCGCCGGGGATCGTGGTCAGCCCGCCACGCAGGTACCAGTCCGGAGGGTTGACGCCGATGGCGTGTACGCGGACGAGCACCTCACCCGGACCCGGCTCGGGAATCGGCACCTCGTCGTAGCGCAGAACCTCGGGGCCGCCGTGCTCATGGAGCCGGACCGCCCGCATCGTGTGTGTCGGCATCTTCTTCCCCTGCCTGGACTGCGGGATACGCTGATGTGGATCGGCGGTCCACATAAGTGAACCACTGATCCGAATATATGGACCACTGATCCGGATAGTCAAGAGGGACACATGCGGGCCGACGCCAGGAAGAACCGCGACCAGCTGCTCGCCGTAGCGGGCGCCGCCATCAGCGAGGAGGGCGTCGACGTGTCACTGCGCGACATCGCTCGCAGGGCGGACGTCGGGCTCGCCACGCTGCTGCGGCACTTCCCGACGCGCGAGGCCCTGCTCGACGCCCTGCTGCGCACGAGCTTCGACGAGCTGACGGCCAAGGCGGACGAGCTGGAGAGGGAGAGCGACCCCCGCGACGCCCTCGTCTCGTGGCTGCGCGACTGTGTCGCGTGGACGACGGAGTACCGGGGTGTGACCGTGCTGATGGCCGCGGCCATCGAGGACACCGAATCCGCGCTCCACGCCTCGTGCGTCACCCTGCGCGCAGCCGGCGCACGACTCCTCACGCGCGCCCAGGCCGTGGGCGCGGCCCGCACGGACATCGACGGCACCGATCTGTTCGCGCTGGTGGCTGCCCTCGCGTGGCTCGGCGACCAGCCTGCGCTGGCGCCCCGTGCGGACCATCTGTTCGATGTGGTCGCGAGCGCGATTCTGGCCGATGGGGAGAGCGGCAGTGCCGAGGCGGAGCGCCGCCCTGCGGGTCGCTGAACTGGTCGCGCACGACGCACTGTTTCCACAGCGCCGGCACTCACCGGGTCCCCGGTGGGTGGCACGAGGTTCTGTACCTCTGGCAAGGACGTGGCACGCATGTGCGCCTGCCAGAGCGATTCCTTCGGGTGGGTCGTCATCGGGGCTGACTCCGAGGCGGGACGCGGCCAAGGTGAAGCAGTCCGGCGTGGGCTTGGCGTTTTCGACATCGCTGCCATAGCCCCGAACTACGGGACGAGGACGCCCCGCTGCCGAAAAGCGGGACTCGACGAACCCACGGTCGCCGGAAGTCACGATCTACTACGGGCTGCCGGACAGAACCTGCAGCAGCAGGACTCCGTCCACGTCGAAGAGCACAGCAGAGATGGTCATCCGGGCATGCCACCAGGTTCGACAGAACCGGGACCGACCGAGTGTTGAGAACTCGCCCACTTCTCCCAGTTGCTGCGCGGGCTGTTGGCCAGTCGTGCGTATCGGCGCCGTGTGGCGGATGTACTGATTCCGAGGGCACGGGCGAGGCGCTGGGGCGGGCCGCCGCCGTCCGAGTGGGCGCGGATCGCCGCGTCGTCTATCGCGCGGAGGCGGTCATGGAGGCGTCGGGTCCCCAGGAGTGCGGCAGCCCAGTCGGCAGGCTTGGGTGGTGGTGTGCCGGGGTCGCGGGAATTGACGCGGGTGCGCAGCATGCCCAGGGCCCATAGATGACTGTCCAGGACTTCGGCCATGATCTCGGCGTCTGCGCCGAGGGCTTCGACTTCTGCCGCGGTCAGGCTGATGGTGATCTGGAGGCCGGAGCCCGATTGATCGTCGCCGGGATGGCAGGTAACGCTCATGGGTCTGCTCCTGAACGCATGGTGGGGCTCCTCCAAGTCCGGTGATGGAGAGGGGTGTCAGGGGAGGACGCGGGCGAAGGAGCCGAGGGCTGTCAGGGCATCGGGCCCGACGGGCGCGAGGACTACGCTGGTCGCGCCGGCCGTGTGGCGGGCGGTGATCGCCGCGCGGGCCTGGTCGGGTGTTCCGGCGATGCTGAGTTCGCGGACCCAGGCGGCGGGCATGGTCCGGGCGAACTCCTGGGCGTTGGAACAGGCGGCACGGTGGGCGCGCAGTTCGGCGGCGAAGGGCAGTGGGTCGATGTGGGCCGCCCAGCCCGGCTCGCCGATTGCCTGCAGGCCGGCACGGACGCGAGCGAGGGCGGCTTCCTCGTCGTCGTCGACGGCTGCGGCGTCATAGGTGATGATCTCCCGGGTTCTTGAGGCGGCTGCGGGCCCCAGGTGGCGCAAGGAGGCGGTGATGTAGGCGGGGGCGGCGGGCTCGGCCAGAAGGAGCCCGTCGGCCACCTCGCCCGCGGCTTGCTGTGACCGGGGGCCGCGGACGCCCAGGACAACCGGTGGGACGGCCTCGGCGTCGGGGGTTTCGGTGAGGACGACGCCTTCGCAGTGCACGAAGCGGCCGTTCCTGGGCCCAGGCTTGCCCCGCAAGAGCAGTTGCAGCGCGGTGGTGTACTCCTTGAGGAGCGTCAGGGGGCTGTCGGGCCAGGAGCCGGCCTGGCGCATCCAGTCGGGCATGCCGTGGCCGATCCCGGCGATGAGGCGGCCGGGATGGAGCTGGGCGAGGGTGGCCAACTCCATCGCGGCGAAGCACACGTTGCGTGCGCCTGCGGGCAGAATGCCGATGCCGACCGTGATGTTCGCGGTGCCGACCAGGACGGATGCGGCCTGAGCGATGCCGCCGCGCCGGCCGAGGTCCTCCACCACCCAGAGCTGATCGAAGCCCAACTGTTCGGCTCGCCGAGCGTAGGACAGCACCTCGGGGGAGGGCAGGTCCAGGGGCAGCAGGACACCGACACGGCCGCGGGCAGGTCGGGCGTGAGGATCAGGCATCGGGCTCCTTCAGCGAGGGCCGGGTTTCCCTGCCGCCCCTCGCGGGCTGGGGTTGTACGGCACGGTGTCAGGGACCGTGCCGTACAAGCGGTTGGCGCGCAAGGGGCCGCACGGAGGCCGACCAAGACGTCGTGGCGCCTACCAGTAGGTGCGCGTGATCTCTTCAGGCAGGTGCCCTCGGCGCTCCCGCTCTTGGAAGATCGCCGATGCCGTGAGCAGGAAGGCGTGACGGAACTGCGTGTCGGGGGCGGGGTTTTCGACATTCCCGACACCCCTGTTGAGGGTCATGTCGCCGAGAGGCTGTCCCTCTGGAGTGCAGGGGCGGGCACTTGCCCCTTCCGGGTCGATCAGGACGTGTCCGGTGGCTCCGGCTGCGGTTTCCCAGACGTATACGGATCCTGCTTCGAGGGACATGGTCTTTCTGCATGACAGTGATGCCGTCACGTGAATCTCCGCTACGAGTGTTCGTTGCATGTCCAGGTCCATGAGGGCGCTGGTCCCACGACGATCCGCCGATGCCCGCTCGGCCCGGCCGCAGCAGGCGGCAGTCCCCCCGGCCGGACACTACTGTCAGACCCATGACTGACAACGCGCTGCGCTCCGTGTCCATCGAACGTGCCGGTCCGGGGCGGTTCACCGCGACCAATGTCCGCGGGGGCACGGTGACCTTCGGGACTGGCTCGGATGAGGACTTCACGCCGGTCGAGCTCTTGCTCGCCGCGCTCGGGGGCTGCACCGCGGTCGACGTGGAGGCCGCCACGACGCGGCATGCCGAGCCGGCCACGTTCACCATCACGGCGTCCGGCGACAAGGTCGAGGACGAGGGTGGCAACCGGATGACGGATCTCGCGGTCACCTTCCATGTCACGTTCCCCGACGGGCCTGAGGGGGACCGGTCCCGTACGATCCTGCCGCGGGCCGTGAAGAGCTCGCACGACCGCCTGTGCACGGTGAGCCGCACCGTGGAGGCGGGCACACCGGTCACCGCGACCGTGGCGCCGGACGCCTAGCGATCCTCAGTCCCTACGGGGCCCGGTAGGCGGATGCCGCGCAGGTTTTCCTGAGGGTCGAGGAAGGCGAGTGTCCGGCCCGCGGCCAGAGGGACGCTGGTGCCGAAGCTTGCCGTGAACTCGCCCTTCCACAACGTACGGCCGTCGGCGGAACGCAGGACGCGTGTCGTCTGCCGGCTCTGGAACAGCCGGGCGGTGCGGGTGTGCCGGATCATCGTGTACGTGCCCGCGGAGGCGATGTCGAGGTCCGTACCGCCCTCGGACCGCCAGCGCTCCTTGCCGTCGTCGGCGTTGAGGCAGACGACGCCGTCGGCCGTGGGCAGGACGAAGCCGTCGGGGGTGGCCACCGCGTCGGGGGCACGGTCCCCGTTGGGGGCCTCACCCTTGAAGGTCCACTTCTCCTTCCCGGTGCGGACGTCGATGGCCGTGGGGCTGGTGCGCTCGCCCTTGAGGCGGGGAAGCAGGAGCGTGGTGCCGGAGAGCGGGGCCGCCGGGGGATCCTTCTCCTCGATGCTGCCGGGGGCCACCGTCGTGACGTCGGCCAGAGGGACGCGCCACTTCTCCTTCCCGGTGCGGGCACCGAGCAGGACGAGATCGATGCGCTTCTTGGTGACCCTGTCGTGGAAGAGGACGGCATCATCCGTGCGCTGCGGCCCGCTGATGCGCCGGCCCAGATCGGTGTACAGATTCATGTCGGGCTGGTCCCACAGCCGCTTTCCGGTCCCTCCGTCGAGTGCCGTCGAGCCCACCAGGGCCATGTCCCCGATCCCCGCGATGGGGCCTGAGTCGTCCAACTGCTGGGTCCAGCGTTCCCTCCCCGTACGTGCGTCGAAGGCGGTGACCGTCTGCCGGTAGGGATCGCCGTTGCCGAAGAGCACCAGTCCGCTGCGGTCGAGGACGTGCAGGCTGTAGTCGTCCTTGTCGTACAGTTCCCGCTTCCAGCGGGTCCTGCCGGTGGCGCCGTCGAGTACGTACAGCATGGCGATCCGGTCCTGGGGCAGCTGCATCAACGCGAGCACGGTCTCGCCGTCGTCGATCGCGGCCGCCTCCGAGTCTCCGGCCAGGGGCCACTCGAGGCGCAGGTCGCGCTTCCAGAGGTGCTTGCCGGTGGACAGTTCGAACGCCTGGAACGCGGCGCCGTCGTGTGCGGGGATGAAGCAGCGTGTGCCGGACAGGATGGGCTGGTCCCAGCCTCCGCGGCGTTCGCCGAGGCCGTGCGACCAGGCGAACGCGTCCTGTCCGGGGTCGGCGGAGAGATAGACGCCCGCCGAAATGGCGGCCGTGGCCACCGCGGCGAATCCGGCGCCGCCCAGCAGCAGTCCACGGCGGCTCAACTCGGGGCGGGCGCCGGGTTCCGGGGCGCTGGGACGCGCGGCCGTGACGGTGGCGGCGGCATCGAGGCGTGCGGGGGCGGCGGGCGCGGGCTCCCGATCGACCACGGTGGGCGGGTGTCCGGGGCGCGGTGCCGGCACCGGGGCCGCGGGGGCGGCCCGTCCCTCCAGTTCGCGCAGCGCGTCGCCGAGTTCGGTGGCCGAGCCGTACCGCTCCTGAGGGTCCTTCGCCAGCAGGCGCAGGATCAACGCGTCCCACGCGGGCGAGAGGTCCGGTGCGACGCTGCTGGGCGCTGGTGGCGCGTCGTTGAGGTGCGCCGTCAGAAAGCCGAGGGTGTCGGGTGCGGTGAACGGCAGCCTGCCGGTGCGCAGTTCGAACAGGACGCAGCCCATCGCGTACAGGTCGCTGCTCTGCTCCGGGTAGCCGCGGGCCTGTTCGGGTGCCATGTACGCGGCCGTGCCGATGACCAGTCCGGTGCGGGTGAGGCGGCCGTCGGTGGCCGAGGCGTCGGCGGCCCGCGCGATCCCGAAGTCCAGGACCTTGATCCGGTCCGACGGTGTCACGAAGAGGTTGGCGGGCTTGATGTCACGGTGCAGCACACCTGCGGCGTGCGCCTCCGCGAGCGCCTCGCAGATCTGCCCGCCCCACCGGGCCGCCTGCGCGCCGCCGACCGGGCCCCGCTGGAGGGTGGCCTCCAGGCCCTCGCCGCGCAGCAACTCCATGACCAGGAAGGGGGTGCTGCCCTCGGGGGTGACGGCCGTTCCGACATCGTGCACGGTCACGATGTGCGGATGCTGCAGCGCGGCGGTGATCCGTGCCTCGCGCAGAAAGCGGGCGCGTGCCTCGTCGGCGCTGCTGCCGCCGCCCGCGAGCATCGAGATCACCTTGACGGCGACCGGGCGCCCCAGGATCTCGTCGCGGGCCTCCCACACTTCCCCCATCCCGCCCTGGCCCAGCGGCCTGACGAGCCGGTACCGGTCGGCCAGTATGCGATCCGCCACGTCTCAAGTCCCCCAGATTGCACCGTGGTTCAGCAAAGTGATCGCAGCGTAGCCCTGTGGCGCGGGGCGTGTGTACGGTCGGGTGTATGGCGAAACTATGGAGGTCGGCCTTCGCCCACGTGTGTACGGGAGCGGCGGACGACCGCCGCATTCGCCGGCTGAGGGACAAGCACCCACAGATCCCGGGCCAGTACCCGCGTCCGCTGCCTGGCGAGCACCCCCTGTGGCATCCGCGCTGGATCCCTGTCTGCCACGACGAGAGCGGAAACCTGCTCTTCGTCACCCACGCAGAAGGCGAAGAGGCGGGCAGGGTAGGCGTGTTCGAGCACGGCGACGGTGCCACTTTCCCGGAAGACCCGGCCTTCGGCAGCCTCACCCGCCTCCTGGAGGCCACCGCGCAGGCCCTGCGCTGCTTCAGCTTTCAGATCTGGGGCGAGTGGGAGCCCTGCGTGGACGACCAGGGCTTCCTGGAATGGCGGGAAGTCTGAGCCTGCGGATCGGGGTGCAACTCGCCGTACGTTACTGGGGGTTGCTCCACCCGGTCGTCCTGGAATACGCGTCCAGCAGGTCCACCACGAAGACGAGGGTCGAGCCCGGCGGGATCAACGGGGTGGGGGGCTGTTTGCCGTAACCGAGACGTGGGGGAATGACGATCTCGCGTCGGCCGCCGACCTTCATGCCCCGCACCCCGCGGTCCCAGCCCTTGATGGCTTTGCCGCCGCCCACGGCGAACTTGAACGGCTCGCCCCGGTCCCAGGAGGCGTCGAACTCCTTCCCGGACGCGAAGGTCACCCCGACGTAGTGGACCTTGACCACCATGCCGGGCTTCACCTCGGGTCCGTCCCCGACGACGAGGTCCCGGACGGTCAGCTCGGTGGGAGCGTCGCCCTCCGGGACATCGACCTCGGGCTTCGTCTTCGGCGGTTCGTCCATTGCCTCTCAGTACTTTCCGTCGGGGCCCGTCGTACGGGCCGGCCGGGCACATGGGCACCCCGTGCAGTGGATGCCCACGCTATCGAGTCGAGGACGCGATGCCGATCCACGGCGCACGTCCCCTCCGGCGGCCGCCCTCAGGAGAAGACGACGAGCGCGTACAGCAGGAACGCCATCAGGTGGGCGCCGCCGTGCACCGCGGTCACCTTCTTGCCGAAGAAGGATGTCACCGTCAGCAGCAGGGTGACGCCGAGCAGGACGAGGTTCGCAGGTGTCTCGGCGAGGTGGACGGTCTGGCCGGTGAACAGGCCGATGGTGAGGACGGCCGGAATGGTCAGGCCGACCGTGGAGACCAGGGCGCCGTGGCACAGGTTGCTCACCCGCTGGATCTCTCCGGTGTACGCGGCGCGGATGGTGGTGATCGTCTCCGGCAGGAAGACGATCATCGCGATGAGGATGCCCGACAGTTCCACCGGGGCGCCGATGCGGCCGAGTCCTTCGTCGAGGAGGGTGGCCATGTCGTGGGAGAGCAGCACGACCGGGATGACGGTGAGGACGAGCACCACGGCGCGTGACAGTACCTCGGTCCGGTGGGCCGCCAGGACGTCCTTGATGCCGGGGTGGCTCGGGCCCCCTGTGGCTGCCGCGGACGCGGCCGGCTCGGTGGTGACCTCCTGGAAGTCGCCGCTCTGGGCGCCCATCTGGCGCCAGAGGAAGAACACGTACAGCGCCAGGGTGGAGACGAGGATCGGCACCTCCTGGCCGGCCGTGTAGGCGCCGTCGGTACCGATCAGGCCGGGCAGCGCGAACGCCGTCGCGAGCAGGACCACCAGCAGGGACACGTACGAGGAGACACCGGCGCGGTTGGGCCGCAGGCTGCCGTGGCGGATGCCCGCGACGAGCAGCGCGATGCCGACGACGAGGTTGAGGATGATCATGGATACGGCCATCACCGAGTCACGGGCGATGGTCGCGTGTTCCCCGGGGCCGAGCATCACGGACGAGATCAGGATGACCTCGATCACCACGATCGACAGGGTCAGGACCAGGGTTCCGTAGGGGTCTCCCAGCCGGTGGGAGAGGCGCTCGGCCTGGGTGACGACCCCGAAGGCGCAGGCCACGATGACGAGGACGATGACCGCGAGCAGCCCGAACAGGACCGGGGTCGAGAGCGGACCCTCCAGCGCGGGGCCCGCGACGAGCAGTGCGCCGAAGGCGATCCAGCCGAGCAGCAGCTGTGCCAGGGCCCGGGGAGTGAGGACGTTTCGGATGCCAGAGACGACCGACACGGGTCAGATCTCCCAATCTGCGGGCCGTCCCGGCGCTTGTCTCTCACGCACGGGCCGTCCCGGGCGCACCTACTGCTTCACAGGGTACCGGAGTACGGGGCGGTTGCCGTCCTGAGCTGGGCCTGGGCGGGATTTCGGTGGATGTCGCAGCCTGCGGTGACCAGGGTGAGGGCCGTGGCGGAGCGCAGGGGTGTCCATGTGGCCGACTACGACCCGAGCTGGCCCCGGCGGGCCGCGCGTGCCATCGATGCGCTTCGGGCGGCGGTGCCCGGGCTGTTCGCGGAGATCGAGCACATCGGCTCGACGGCCGTCCCCGGCCTTGCGGCCAAGCCCGTCATCGACCTGATGGCCGCCGTCCACGACCTCGCGCACGCCGCACTCCACCAGGCGGCGCACGTACAGGAACTCACCGACCGTGCGCGCGCACAACGCGGTCTGCCGTCGATGCCCCCGGGGGAGAAGCGGTGACCCGGCGCCGCTGACGCCCACTGATATTCGCTCGACAGGACACCCCTTGTCCCCGTCAACCCATTCCTATACCGTGTTTATTAAAGCCGGTTTCCATATAGGTGATGGGGGCAATGGACACTGCACGGGAGGCCGTTCAGGTGGAGCGGGCGGCGAATCAGGTCGCGTGTCTGGGGGTGCTGGCCGAGGCCGACGAGGCGTGCACGATCGGTGTGATCAGTGAGGCCACCGGCCTGTCGCGGCCGACGGTGCGGGCCGTGCTCGACGACCTCGTCGAGCTCGGGATGGTCGAGGGTGTCAGCGCCGCGTCGGCGGGGCCCGGGCGGCCCGCGCGTGCCTTCCGGTTCGCTCGGGAGGGCGGCCTGGTCGCCGGGGTCGACCTGGGGCCCCGAGGGGCGCGCGCGGTCATCTGCGACCTGTCCGGCCGCCGGGCGGGCTACGCGGAGGCCGCGCCCGACGAGCACGCCGACCGGCATGCCGATCTCGCGTTGATCTCGCGCGCGCTCGACGCCGCGGCCGGCTCGTCGCTCGATCTGGCACGGCTGCGGGCGGTCGGCATCGCGCTGCCCGGTGTCGTCGAGGCGGACGGGCGGCTGCGGGCCAGTCTCGCGATGCCGGACCTGGCGGGTCTGCCGGTCGCGGAGCTGCTGGCCAAGGAGCTCGGCCAAATGCCCGTGGTCGTGGACAACGACATCAAGCTGGCCGGGCTCGCGGAACAGCGCGCGGGCGCGGGCCGCGGGTACTCCGATGTCGTCTATCTGCAGATCGGTCACCGGCTGTCCGTGTCGATCGTGCTGGACGGTGCGATCCGGCAGGGCAGTCACCGCCTCGCGGGCGAACTCGGCGCGCAGCGCGGCATGCGCTGGACGCGCAACGCGCGGCGCGGGCAGTTGGTCTGGTCGTCGCGCCGGACGAGCGCGCAGGTGCTGAGCGCCGCCGCCGCGGGCGATGCCGACGCGCAGGCCGAGGTCGAGGACTTCTGCGCGCAGATCGCCGAGCGGGTCGCCACCGTGCTGCTCGTGGTCGACCCCGAGGTCGTGGTCGTACGGGGCGGGGCGGCCAAGGACGTCGGAGCGCTGCTGCGGCCGCTCGAGGCCGCGATCGGGAAGGAGCTGGTCTCGCCCGAGCGCCCGGCGTTCGTCGCGTCCGGCCTGGGGCGCGAGGCGGTGGTGCTCGGCGCCGTCGGCAACGCGTTCGACCGGTGCGGTTCAGAGATCTACGGGGTCCACGGCTATCCCAGCCCGTGGGCCCGCATCACACACGACGTGGAGGGGATCACCAAGTGAAGCTCGGAGTCAGTTCGTACTGCTTCCGCCAGCTCATCGGCAGCGGCGAGATGGACCTGATCGGTGTGCTGGACTGGGTCGCGGCCTCGAAGGCCGGGCACATCGAGATCGCCGCGACGGACGGGGCGTACTACCTGGAGAACGAACGCGTCGTACGGGACACGGCCAAGCACGCCGAGAACGTCGGCGTGCCGATCGTCAACTACCTGGTGAGCGGTGACCTGCGGGAGGCGGACGGCGCCGAAGTCGACCGGCTGCGGCGGCAGTTGGACGTCGCGCAGGCCTTCGGTGCCGGGATCTTCCGGCACGACGTCGCGCCGTGGGCCTGGCGCGAGCGGGACCCGGGGGAGTTCGAGTCGACGTTCGAGAAGGTCGTCGAGGGCTGCCGCCAGGTCGCCGACCACGCGGCGGAGCTCGGCATGGTGTCGACCATCGAGAACCACGGCTTCTTCATGAACGGCGGCGAGCGTCTCGCCCGCCTCGTGCACGCCGTGGACCGCCCGAACTTCCGCGTCACGCTCGACCTCGGCAACGGCCTGTGCGTCGGCGAGGTGCCGGGGAAGACCGCCGCCGACCTCATCGACGTGGCGGCGTCCATCGGCGTGAAGGACTTCCACATCCGCCGCTCCGCGGGGGAGGGCTGGCTCAAGACCCTTGCAGGTGACTATCTCCTGGGCGCCGTCTCGGGCCACGGCGACGTCGATCTGCCCGGCCTGCTCGCCCTGGCCGCCACCAAGCCCGACGTGCCGGTGAGCCTGGAATTCGAGGGCATGGAAGCGCCGCTGACCGCCATCGAGCAATCCCTTGCGAACATACTTCGACTGACGACGGAAGGCGTGGCCTGAGATGACGACGCGTATCGCTGTGATCGGCCTCGGGGCCATCGCCACCGAGCACCTGAGTGCCTATCAGAAGAACGAGCGGGCCGAGCTGGTCGCCGTGTGCGACATCGACCCGGAGCGCGCCAAGGCCCGCGCCGAGCAGTTCGACGTGCCGCGGGCCACGACCGACGTCACGGAGATCCTCTCCGACCCGGACGTGGACGCCGTCAGCGTCTGCGTGCCGAACACCCTGCACGCCCCCATCGCCGAAGCGGCGCTGCGGGCCGGGAAGAACGTACTGATCGAGAAGCCGATGACGGTCACCGTCGCCGAGGCCGAGTCCCTTGTGCGGGCCGTCGAGGAGACCGGGAAGGCGCTGCAGATCGGCTACGTACGCCGGTTCGCACCGAACGCGCTGGTCACCAAGCGGTTCCTGGACGCGGGCGAGTTCGGTGACATCTACGCCGCGCGCGCCACGCTGCTGCGGGCCGCCGGGAACCCGGGTGGCTGGTTCGGCGATGTGGAGCTGTCGGGCGGCGGCCCGCTGATCGACCTGGGCGTGCACATCATCGACCTGTGCTGGTACCTGATGGGTCGGCCGAAGGCGGTGTCCGCGTCCGGTGTCACCTTCGCGCCGCTGGGCGCGCGCAACAACATCCAGAACCTCAAGCGGTACCGTGCCGCCTCCGCGGACCGGCCCAACACCGTGGAGGACTACGTCACCGCGCAGATCCGCTTCGAGGACGGCCAGGTGCTCGACGTGGACACCTCGTACTCGCTGCACGCGCGCAACGAGATCAGTGTGCGCATCCACGGCGACAAGGGCGGCGCGGAGATCGAGCCCGAACTGCTGATGCTCACCGAGCGGCACGACACCCTGCTGCAGGTGCGGCCGCAGATCGACTCGCTCGGCTTTGACTTCAAGACCGGGTTCGCGAACCAGATCGACCACTTCCTGCGGATCTGCCGGGGCGAGATACCGGCCGACGCCACCGCGGAACAGGGCCTGGAGATGGCCCGCATGCTCAGCGCCGTCTATGCGTCCGCGAAGAGCGGCGCCGAGGTGAAGATCGAGCGCTGACGCGGCGCCGTCTCAGTTGCCCGGGACCGGCCCGTCCCGGGCAACTGGCGTGCCGCCGCCGTTCCTTGACCGCCGAGCGGAACGGGTCGTACCGCCCGCACCGGCTGCACGGTTTGCAACGCGGATCACGTTTCAGTCGCCACTTCCCAAAGGGTCTAGACCTCATGGTGAGAACGTGATGAGAATCTGCGTGCTCACGGGCTTATCACGGGCACCATCACTTCCCTGCTGCACTGCTGTAAGAGGAGCCACCACCCATGAACCGACGCGTCATCGCAGCCATCAGCACCGCCCTGGCACTCGGGCTCACCGCGACCGCCTGCGGAGGGGGTGACTCGGAGGCCGACGGCGGGACCGACGGCAAGGGCAAGACGCTCACCGTCTGGATCATGGAGGGCACCAACCCCGACGCCAAGCCCTTCTTCAAGGAGGCCGCCGCCGCCTTCGAGAAGAAGACCGGCGCCAAGATCAAGGTCGAGTACCAGCAGTGGGCCAGCGCCCAGCGGAAGTTCACCACCGCCATCGAGGGCGGCGCCGACCAGGTGCCCGACGTCGCCGAGGTCGGCACCACCTGGGTGCCGGGCTTCGCCGACAAGGGGGCGCTCGTCGACGTCTCCAAGGAGGTCGACGAGGCCGGCCTCACCGACGACCTCGTCCCCGCCCTCAAGGACGCGGGCACCCTGGGCGGCAAGCAGTACGGCATGCCCTGGTACGCGGGCGTGCGCTCGGTCGTCTACCGCAAGGACATCTTCGAGAAGCACGACATCAAGCCCCCGACCAACTGGGACGAGCTGCGCTCGGCCGCCAAGACCCTGAAGAAGGACGAGCCGAAGATGCTCGCCTTCCCCGTCGCCGGCGGCGCGGAGATGTTCGCGACACCGTTCATCTGGGGCGCGGGCGGCGAACTCGCCGTGAAGCAGGGCGGCAAGTGGAAGTCGGGCATCAACTCGAAGAAGTCCGTCGAGGGCATCACCGCCTACACCGACTTCGCGCTCAAGGACAAGGTGTCCCCGGCCAAGGTGAACACCTGGACCGAGAAGGAGGTCGGCGACGCCTGGAACAAGGGCGAGGTCGCCATGTCCCTCTCCGGCAACTGGACCCCGAAGGCCTTCACCGCCGCCAACCCCGACCTCAAGGGCAAGCTCGGCGCCATCCCGATCCCCGGCAAGGACGGCGGCATGTCCCCGTCGTTCCTCGGCGGCTCCTACCTCTCCGCGTTCAAGACGGACAAGCAGGCGCTGTCGTGGGAGTTCATCAAGCTCCTCACCACCGGCAAGTTCGCCAAGAAGTGGGCTGAGCAGTCCAGCTACCTGCCGCCCACCAACACCGACCTCGACAAGATGCCTGACAAGGACGACGCGCTGGTCAAGCCGTTCGTCAAGCAGTTCAAGGACGGCGGCGCGAGCGTCCCCAAGGCGAAGTCGTACACCGAGATCCAGGCCACCCAGGTCATCCCGAAGATGATCCAGTCGATCCTGGCGGGCAAGTCCACGCCGCAGCAGGCGGCCGACAAGGCGGCCAAGGAAATGGACGCGATCTTCGCGCAGAGCGAGTGACACCCCTCGTCGCACGGCGTACGTGACGGCGGCGCGCGGGGAGCGACTCCCACGGCCGAACGGTGAGTGACTCGCCGGACCGAACGGTGAGTGACTCCCAGGACCGACCGGCGAGTCACTCCCGCGCCGCCCCCTCAACTCTCCCCGCACATCCGACATTTGAGAGCGCCCCATGAACCGCACGCTCGCCACCGGGACCGTGGACGCCCCGGAGAGCCAGGGCAGCCGGCCGCCCGTGCCCCCGCCCTCGCCCGAGTCCGAACGCCTGCTCAGGCGCAAGCGCCGCACCACCCTCACCCGGCCCTGGCTGCTGCTCGCCCCCTCCCTCGTCGTCCTCGCGGGACTGCTGCTGTGGCCGATGATCCAGGTCGGGATCCTGTCGCTGCAGGACTACGAGGTGAAGTTCGGCGGCGGCGTCGCCACCTTCACCGGCTTCGACCACTACGTCGAACTCCTCAGCGGCGACCTGCTGTGGAAGACGGTGCTGCCCAACACCGCGTTCTTCGCGGTGGCCTGCGTCGGCCTGACGGTGGCGCTCGGCACCGCGATCGCCCTGCTCCTCAACCGGCTCGGCACGGTCTGGCGGACCATCTGCTCCACCGCGATCATGGCCGCCTGGGCGATGCCCGCGGTGACCGGCACGTATGTGTGGATCTGGCTCTTCCAGCCGGGCGACGGCCTGTTCAGCGCGCTGGTGGGCGGCTCCGACTCCAGCAACTGGTTCACCGACCGCCTCTCCTTCTACGCCATCGGGACCCTCAACGTGGTCCACCACGGCTTCCCGTTCGTCGCGATCACCGTCTTCGCCGGGCTCCTGACCATCCCCAAGGAGCTGTACGAAGCGGCGATGCTGGACGGCGCGAACGCCTGGCAGCGGTTCTGGAAGGTCACCGTGCCCGCCATCAAGCCGGTGTTCCTCGTGGTCACGATCCTGTCGACCATCTGGGACTTCAAGGTGTTCACGCAGATCTTCCTGATGCCCGGAGGCCAGGGCCAGAACGAGCAGGTCGAGAACCTCGGCGTCTACTCGTACCTCGAGGCCTTCGCCAAGGAGGACTACGGAATGGGCGCCGCCGCGGCGGTCCTGCTCACTCTCCTCCTGCTCGTGATCACCATCATCTACATCCGCACCCTGTTCCGGCAGGGCGAGGAGGACCTGTGAGCACCACCGACATGCCCGCGACGACGCGGTCCTCCCTCGGTTCCAAGGTCGGTCTGCCGGCGGCCGTCGCCGCACTCCTGATCTTCACGCTCTTCCCGATCTACTGGATGGTCTCGACGGCCCTGGACCCGAAGGCCCAGAGCCGCGGAGCGGACCTGCTGCCCGGCGGCCTCACCTTCGACCACTTCACCACGGTCTTCGAACGCGGCAACTTCGGTACGTACCTGCTGAATTCGGCGATCGTCGGCCTGGGCACGGTCGTGGTCTCGGCGGCCCTCGCGCTGTTCGCGGCCGTCGCGGTCGCCCGCTTCAAGTTCAAGTTCCGCACCTCGGTGCTGGTCATGGTCCTGATCGTGCAGATGGTGCCGCTCGAGGCGCTCGTCATCCCGCTGTTCATCCAGATGCGCGACTACGACATGCTCAACAGCCTCCTCGGCCTGACCATCGTCTACACCGCACTGTCGCTGCCCTTCGCCATTTGGACGCTGCGGGGCTTCGTGCAGACCGTGCCCAAGGACATCGAGGAGGCGGCGTACATCGACGGCTGCTCCTGGTGGCGCATGTTCCGCTCCGTGCTGCTGCCGCTGGTCGCGCCCGGCCTTGTCGCCACGTCGATCTTCGCGTTCATCACCGCGTGGAACGAGTTCGTCTTCGCGTACACCTTCATGAAGAGCAGCGACAAGTACACGGCCGCGGTCGGCATCTTCCAGTTCTTCGGTGAGAACACCACCAGCTGGGGCCCGGTGATGGCCAGCTCCACCCTGGTCACGGTCCCGGTCCTGATCTTCTTCGTGGCGGTCCAGCACCGGCTGGCGTCGGGGCTCGCGGCGGGGGCGGTCAAGGGCTGACGCTCCCGCGGGCTCAGTCCTGCTGCCACTGCCTGTTGTCCTGGTCCTCGTCGGGGACGGGGCCCAGGAGGGCCCAGCCGGGCGGGGGTTCGGCGGATGGCTTCAGAGGGCCTTCGACGGATCCGTGGCTGCTTCGGTGGGGGAGGTGTGTCCCGCCTCTGTCGCGGTCGCGGCGGGCCGGGGCTTCTGCCGGCGACCGGGGTCAGCCGACGACCGGAGGGTCGTGCTGAGTGCCGCGGCCGCGACGTAGAGGCCGACGAACGTCCAGATCAGTGCCGTCATGTGGGCCGCGCCGCCGAGCAGGCCGACCAGGGCAGGGCCCACGAACGCGGAGAGGCCCGCGGCGAGGCTGTAGACGGCGAGGGCGTTCGCGCTGTCGGTGCGCGGGACGAGTCCCGGCATGAGGGCCGTGAGCGGCACGAAGCCGGCGAGCCCGATGCCGAAGACGCCCCAACACAGCAGCGTCACCCAGAAGTTGGGGCCAACGGCGAGAGGTACGTAGTACAGGAGCAGCAGCCCCGCCGCGCACAGCACGCAGCCGAACCAGGTCACCGTGCGCCGCCAGCCGAACCGGTCGCCCAGGACGCCGAAGAACAGGTTCGCGAAGATGTTGGCGGTGTAGACGCAGGTGACGAGCAGCAGGTACGTGTGCTGCGAGAAGCCGATCGTGCGGGTGAAGTGGAGCGGGGCCACGACGAACAGCGCGAAGTTCGGGGCGGTGTTGACGAGCCGCACGAACGCGCCGATCGCGACCTGCCGGTTGCGCAGGATCGTGATGCCGCGCATCAGCCCGCGCAGGGGGTGGTCGGTGCCGCCCTGCAGAGTCGGCCCGGCGTGGCGCAGGTCGCGCACGCCGAGCAGTGCGATGAGCGCGCCGACGGCGACGATGGCCGAGGCGACCCAGAAGGTGCCGAACTCGCCGACGAGCGGGATCGAGGCGCTGGCGACCAGGGAGCCGAGGGTGGGCAGTCCCGCGCCGAAGACGAACCAGAACCAGCCGACGGACGTGCCGCGTTGGGACGCGGGGGCGGCCTGGGTGATCCAGACGAGGAACGCGTAGGCGAAGAAGGGGTAGCTGATCCCGCGCAGCCCGTAGAAGACGGTGACCAGGGTCGCC